>CAWHUY010000018.1:0-417440 GCA_963832675.1 uncultured Spirochaetota bacterium
GCCGACGAAATATTCGATCTCATCAAACAGGCGTTCTAGCCGTCTGCCATGATTACCATTCGAAAATTGATGACGCTCCAACCTGATCCAGATTCCGGAAGATCGTCCGCATTTTGTCCCAGATGGAGCGCGGCTTTACAACCGACCTCGATTCCCCGGACAGATCCTTTTCGATGTCGCTCGACTTCGATTACCTCGGGCGAGTCGCTGCAATTGTCGAAGAAAGCGCCGATGCGCCGTTACCGACGCGGGAAGCAGGCCGCGCTCTTGCGGAGCTCTGCCGGGATGTCGACACACAATTCGAGGCCTCCCAGGATTCAGCCCGGACGGCGCTTCCAACCGGGTTGCATCGCGCGATCAACCGGCTTCGCCACGCCCTCCGGGGGTACCTGGGTGACGAGGCAGCCGAGTGGGATCTTCTTCCTCCGCCGCAGGTGCTGACATCCTGCGTGCCTGACGCAGACGCCACGGCCCAATTCCCTGTCACCGTGTTTCTGGAGGACATTCGTTCACCGTTCAATGTTGGTTCGATAATAAGAACTGCGGCAGCATTCGGGATCGAAGCTGTGGTGTCAGCCCTGCGTGCGCCGCCGCCGACCACCCACGCGCGCGGCGCAGTTCGATGGGCGCCGACAGACTTATGCCGGTCCGCCGTGCGAGTCTCGAAGAAATGATAGCTGCCGCGCCTCACCTGCTTGCGCTCGAGCAGGGAGGTACTCCGTTGCATCGGTTTCATTTCCCGCCGCGTGGAGTGGTAATCGTCGGTTCGGAGGAGCTTGGGGTGAGCCCGGAGGCGCTTCTTGCCGCCGACAAGATGGACGGCCGTGTGACAATCCCTCTCGGAGGTTTCAAAGCTTCGCTCAATGTGAGCGTGGCGTTTGGCATTCTTCTTTCTGCATGGAGGGAAAGTCTCGCGGCGGCTGCGACCAAGTGAGCTGCTTGTCGGAGCAGGCCGTCCAACTACCGCGAGCGGTGATCAGTCTGTAATAATCTCGTAGTCGATGGTAGCGGTCTGTTTGAGCATACTTGCGACTGCGCAGTACTTCTCCAGCGAGAGCGTGACCGCCTTCTCGATCTTGGCTCGATCGACGTTTGCGCCCGTAAAGATGTACCGGATCGTGACCCGGGTATAGACTTTCGGGTGCTCGCTTGCCTGATCTGCATCGATTTCCAGCGAAAAACTGTCGAACTGCATCTTCATCTTGTTCAGTATGGAGACGACGTCCATGCCGGTGCAGCCGGCGAGCGCCGATAGCACGAGCGCCTTCGGACGAGGGCCGTAGTCGGTGCCCCCGAACTCGGAATCGGCATCAACTCGCAGCTTGTGCCCGTGCAACTCGATGTCAAACGCCATTCCCGCTTTCAGTTCCGCTTTTGTGACGTAGCCCATGCAGTCTCCCGGTGCTATTTCCTGTGCAGTGCTCGCTCGATTTCGGGCAGATTGAAACCAATGATGACTCTGCCGTTGATATCGATAACCGGCACGCCCATCTGGCCCGACTTGTGCATCATCTCATCGGCCTTTCTGACATCCCGCGAGACGTCGTACTCAGTAAATCCCACTCGATGTTCCCGGAAGTAATCCTTCGCCTTTCGGCAGTAGGTGCAGGTTGGCGTGGTATAAATGCTGACAGACATATCTCCCTCCAGAGTTATATATTCGCTATATAGGAAATATACTATACTGAAGGGAGACAGTCAAGAGTTTTCGGCTACATCCCCGTGGCTTCTTTGTCAAAAGCCGCAGACAATCGTGCACTCATTTGCCTGAAATGCTGTTCCGACTCGATGCTGAACTCCTTGAGAATCCTGGTGTCGATCTGGTCGAAATTGGTGCGCTTTTCCTGATGCCCACATAACGCATTGGCCAGATAGACGGTGAATACCACGTCCTGATACATCCGCGAACAGGAATGCGGGTCATGATGGAACTTGATTGCCTCGATCAGAGCTTCGGGGAAGTTCCATTTCCGTGCAATCATGGCGCCGATTTCCGAATGGTTTGCCCCGCTCGACAGATCTTCGAACAGCTGCGTGGGGATGCCCTTGTCCTGGCAGTAGGCGGTAATCTTTGTCTCGAGTTCAGGATGCACCGACGAGAAGATGATTTTTCCCATGTCGTGGAGAATTCCACCGACGTATACATCGTCGAGAATGTCTTTCTTTTTCGTTATGCCTTTCGCAAGGTTGTAGGCGTAGAACGCAGTTCGATAGGAGTGGCGCCATAGCACCTTGGTCTCTGTCTTGTCATTGCCGAGAATCTTTTGGGTTCCGTACGAATAGAGCAACGTGCGAAGTCCACGCATACCGACGAGTTTGACCGCCTCCACGATATTGTCGACCTTTTTGGGCAGCATGAACGCGGCTGAATTGACCACCTTCAGAAGGTCGGCGGTAAAGGCAGGATCGGTGCTCACGGTGCGTGCAATTGTGTTGATTTCGGTATCCGGATCGCTTATGAGCTTCTGTAAATTCATGATGTTTTCCGGAAAGCGCGGCAACCCGTCGATCTCGTTTACGATCGCCTGAGAAATGGCTTTGAGGTTTTCCGCCTTTACCTCGGACATGGGGACCCGAATGCTGGCGATTGTTTCGCCTTTCGACACATCGATATCAAACGCGTCCTCGTCGAGTCCGATCTTACGGAGCATCAGAATGAGGATTACAATTCCGAGACCAGCGCCCTCCGAATCATCGAGTACCGTGGTCAGAGCCTCCTCGAGCGAGTCAAATGCACGCGATCGCGCGATTCGGTCGAAGACCCTGATCTGCTCCTTCTTCGTGATCTCCGCGTTGTTGCAGATTGAGAGATTCAACACCTGTCCGCTGTTGTGGAAAATTACCTTTATGTACAGCCCTGCTTCCTTCTGTTTCTCGAGGTAGTGCTGGATGTTGTTGAGCGTATCCTGCTTGAACGCCTTCATCCCTTCGGTGTACTGGAGGTCGTTGAGGATGTCGAGCGATTTCTCGTCGAAGTAGACCCGTTTGGTGTTGGCCTTTTTCGCATTGACCGCGAGTTCGCGAAGGCAGTACGCGAGCGGGTCTTTGAGCGCATCCCGCCCCATTTCTTTCAGGAAGATGCCCAGTATCTCTTCGAGATACATTTCCGTTTCGTGCGGGAGCGTGTACGTCTTAATGCTCAACGGCACACCGCTCCGTGCTGCCTGCAAGACCTTTCGGGCATCAACCTGTTTTGGCATCCGCTATCCGTCCTGATTGTCGACTTTTTGTAAACTCTGCTAAAAGTATAGTTCGGCCGGAACAGTTGTCAAGAACAAAGCCAGATGCCTGCAAATTCCGTACCTTGCGCTACCGGTCTTTGGTCAGTTACCACCGAAATCTTTCATCTGAAGCGCCATCTCCTTCAGTCGTTTTTCGACCCGATAGTTCACCGTCCCCTCCGGGAAGTCTGCGGGCCGATGATTCGCGTCGCTCCTCCGGACTCCCGCCGAGAGCCCGGTGAGTATCTCGAGCCCCTCGTCGATCGTCTGAACCGTGTGAATGTGAAAGTTGCCGGAGTCGATCGCCTGTTCCACTTCGCGGGATAGTATCAGGTTCGGTATGTTCTGCCGGGGAACGATGACACCCTGCGTGCCGGTGAACCCCAACCGCTTACACACGGCGTAAAATCCCTCGATCTTTTCGCTTATTCCGCCGACCGGTTGGATTTGTCCCATCTGATTTACCGAACCGGTAACCGCGACATCCTGTCGAAGTGGGACTTCGGCAATAGCCGACAGGAGAACGTACACCTCGGTGGATGATGCCGAGTCTCCGTCGACTTCGACATATGACTGTTCGAAACAGACGCTTGCCCGGATGGAAAGCGGGAAATCCTTCGCATACGTCGATTGGAGAAAACCCTCGAGGATGTAGACCCCTTTGTCATGGATCTCGCCCGAAAGCCCGGATTCACGTTCGATATTGATGATTCCCTCATTTCCCGGTGCGACCCGCGCCGTGATCAGCATTGGCCGTGAGAATGCATAGTAACCCCGATCGACGATGGCAAGGCCGTTTATCCGTCCTATTTCGCTCCCCGCCACCGCGATCAGGAGCTCTCCGCTCTCGATCTGCTCGTCGATCTTTTCCTCCGGCAGGTTGTAGAGAAATGTGCGCTCGTCGAGGGTGCGCTGGACCGCCGCACGGCCGACGGTTGGCAGGGACCCTTTGCCGGCCCAGAAGCTTGCCTCGCGGATCACGTCTGCGATCAGCGAAAAACGGGTCGTGAGCTTGTCCCGAAACTCGCTCAAGCGTGCTCCGTGTTCTACGATTGCGGCGATTCCCGAGTAATCGAACGGAAGAAGCTTTTCGTCGTGCGTGATCATGTTGACGAAACTGATGTATTCACGCGTATTACGATCGTTGCGGTCCATGGTGGAGTCGAACTCTGCAGGTATCTTGAAAAGCTTCTGGAACTCCTCATCGCGGTCGTAGAGAATATCATAGATATTCTCGCTGCCCATGATTATAACCTTCACGTCTATCTCTACCGGTTCCGGCTTGAGGCTCGGCGCGGGCATGGGGAAGGGACCGGGAAGGTTGCGAATCTCGCTTTTGCCGTCCTGCAGGGCTCGCTTGAGGCTGTTCCAGGACTCCTCTTCGGCGAGGATGTCCTCGGCGCGGAGGACGAGAAAACCTCCGGAGGCCTGGAGGAGGGATCCGGCGTGAATATTCATGAAGGATGGCCGCCCGTCGCCGTTTGGATCCGCCGCCGGCTCCTGCGAGCCAAAGAGTTTTGCGTAGTCGGGATGGCTTTCGAAAATAATCGGCGCTTTCTGGGTGTGCGAGTGGTCGACAATCAGGTTGACGCCGTAGCGGATCTGATAGGTATTTCCGTCTTCATCGAGCGTCGGCGGTTGTTCGAGGGAGAAGAGTCCGGTGTGGTCGAGAAGGTCTTCCAGGAGCTCATCGAGATGAGTGCCGGCGGCGGTGTCGGGATAGTCGGTCTTGAGTGCTTCGATGTCGGCGCTCAGATCCGGCCGAAGGGTCTGCGTACGCAACTCCGCTAATCGCTCCTCGGTCAGCCTACGGTCCTGCTCGATCTGCATGAAGACCAGTTTCATCTCGTTCAGTAGCCGGTAGTACTTCTCGCGTATCTCATTCCAACGTGTTTCGGCGAGGGTAGCCCTGTGACACCTGCTTCTGCAGTTCGCCGAACGAGGTGACCTCTCCCTGGTAGAGCGGTTCGATGTCGGTTCGTTGCTGCTGGTTATCATCGACCTGTACCATGCGGAAACCTTCACCATTGAGCCGTCCTTCGAACGCCGAAAGCGTCCTGTTCTCGCGGCCCTCCGCGTCCATGATGAGCCTGTCCCGTTCTTCCTTGAAACCAGCTTGCTCGAAGAGCGTTACCACGCGGGACCGGAACCGGTCCACCAGCTCCTGTATCCGCTGGCGAAAGAGCCGGCCAAGCCCCGCCTTGAAATAGAGGACGCGCGGTGCGTCGGGTTGGCCGAAGTTGTGGACATAGGCAATGTCCCGCAGGCTCTCGATTCGGCCAGCGTGTTTTTCGAGGACTCGAAGAATCGCGGTCCGTTTACCGGTGCCCGCTGGACCCGTTGCGAACACGTTGTATCCGCGGGCCCGCATTTCGACCGCCATCTCCAGCGCGCGCAGGGCACGCTGCTGCCCGATGATGTGAAAATCGCCGTTAGTCGAATCCAGGGCCTGGATCGCCTCGGCGCCGATTTCAAATCGAATCTCTTCAATAGTTAGCTCATTTTTCCCGTTTGTGCGGGCGCCAGAGCTGCGATGTGTCGGATGTCGTGTGTTTTCTTTCCATAATGCAGGAACTGCATTGTAGTACGTTCCCGGTAAAGTTAAAAGGGCGGCTATTGCACTCCTTCCGAGGCTGGATATAATGACCCAATGACGCTGGAGGAACTGGACGCCTATTTCCGCTCGATGTTACCGATAGAAGACATGGCCGGTTCGGACAGCTCACTAACGGAATTCAGGTTGGCCGACCCGGCCTCGGCGGTCGGAAAAAGTAGCTTTTTCCGTGGACGCATGTCTGGAGTCGTTCAGACGGGCTTCGCAGGTCGGAGCGCAGATGCTGTTTGTTCATCACGGCATCTACTGGGGTCGAGTCGAGCCGGTTTCCGGCACCAACTACGAACGTATGCGGACCCTCATTACCGCAGACCTCGCATTGTACGCGGTCCATCTGCCGCTGGATATGCACGGAGAGTTTGGCAATAACGCGCAAATGGCGCGGGTTCTCGACCTTCGCGACAGAGAGCCGTTCGGCCTCTACCGCGGGACGCCGATTGGGTGGAAAGGAAATCTCCCGGCAGGAGATGACACTCGACGAAGTCACCCGCAAGCTTTTCCATGAGCCGTCCTCCACGCTTGGGACGCTGCCGTTCGGCCCCCGCCGGATTCGAACAGTCGGGATTATTTCAGGCGGTGCGCCGCACGAAGTTGACCAGGCGATCGAGCAGCGACTCGACCTCTACGTAACCGGAGAATCGAGCCACACCATCTATCATCGCTGTCTCGAAGCCGGAATCAACGTGATATTTGGCGGGCACTACCAGACCGAAGTCATGGGGCGTTCAGGCGGTTGCGAAAAAGCTTGCGACCGACACCGGAATCGAAACCAGTTTTATCGATGTTCCTTCCGGGCTGTAGCGATCTTGCCCACAGGTAGATCCGGAAAAGAGTTCGCGGCGAGAGGCCGGGGAGACAATGAGTGATTGACGACACAAAGAGAAAGCTTCTGCCCTTTATCCTTACGGCCGGCATCATCCTCGCCGATCAGATTTCGAAGGCAATAGTGGCCGCAACGATTCCGATGAACAGCGTCGGACGTCAGCCTGCTCGGCGGTTTTCTTCGAATCATCCACGCACGAAACCTGGGGATCGCATTTTCCATAGGCGGTACCGCGCCGGGCGGCTTTCGGGGAATCTTTTTCATGGCGCTGCCGATCGTCGTACTGGTACTGCTGGCGGTGTTCTACTTTCGGTCGAACGACATGACTACGCTTCAGCGGTGGGCAGTCGCAGGAATATTCGGTGGGCGGAATAGGCAACCTGCTCGACCGGTTGTTCCGTCCCTACGGCGTGGTAGACTTCATAGACGTGAAGTTCTACGGCCTGTTCGGGCTGGACCGTTGGCCAACATTCAATATTGCGGACTCGAGCGTGGTTGTCTGCGGACTTCTTCTGCTACTATCGGTTCTGGGAAAAGGTGGGAAAGAGAAAAATGAATAAGAAGGCGAACACCCTGCTATTTGTACTGGGCGCTACGATCGCAAACGTAATCGTCATGATGGTGATATTTCTCGTGCTCTTTGTGCTATTTGGACGATTCGTGGCGCCCCATCTCTCGCCGCAGATGAATCAGATCATCATGCTCGTGCTTTTCATCGCCGCGATCGTGCTTACCTACGTCATCTACCACAGAGCGGTGAAATACCTCACCACAAAAATCGACATGGACAAGTATTTCGATCCCATTTTTCGTCCACGGAAACGGTGATCCCGCCGATCAGTACCCGTCCGACATGGCACGGTTCTGGTCTTTCTTGTAGAGTTCCGCATAGACGAATCCCCGATTCTTCAGTTTGTCTTTCACGTCCTGCGGGAATGGGAGATAGCGCCAGAAGACATCCCGCGCTTCGCGATCGAGCTTCTGCGTGCCTTCGCTCTCTTTGGTAATCCACAGGATGTAGTCCTGAATGAAGGACTCGCGCACATCACCCTTCATTTTCTTGTCGGTGAACCATTGGTAGTACCAACCGGTGAGACCCTCTTCCATCCAATAGTGCTGGGCCCGCTCTTTGGCGACCTGCCAGCGGAGATCGGCGAGCGCAGAGATAATTGCAGATTTGAGGTCTTTCGGGTACATCGGAATGGCAAGCCGTCCACGGCTGGTCGCACGATTGAATCTTTCGAACGGTTCCCAGCAGATCCCTAATTCACCGTAGCAGGGAATGAGCACGATGTTCGGGATAATACGGTTTGTTTGCTGTTTGAAGGTTCGCATGAAGATGCCCGGATCCAGATACTCGACTTCAGCGAGGATGTTGATCACGTTTTCCCGCGTACCGATGTCAAGAAGATTGTTGCGCAGGTACTGTTTTATGAGAACCGGAAAATGGTTGCCTTGACGACCCACGCACAGCTTGGCCATCTGGCGTACCGTCTTCATTTCCTCGGCGAGCACTTTGTTGTCGACGACGGTGGTAGTCTCCGACTCCGCCTCCTTTTCTTTCAGGTCGCTGAGTTGGTCACGTACGTCCTCCAATTCGCGATAGTTCCGCGAAAGTTCCCGGCTCACATTCGAGAGCCGGCGAAGGATGCTCGATATCTCCGAGAAGCTGGATTTCTGGTCGTCCCCGTACGGGGCCTTCAGGCCCGGCGCAATATCGTTGCGCTCGTCGTGAACGACGAGACGGTTCACGTGTTCCTTGAGAGCCGCCTCCTGCAGATCAAGCTCGGTCACCAGATTTCGCACGACATTCAGTTGGGCGTCGAACCTTCCGCGGGTCTTCTCCATCATCGCATTGACCTGCTGCGGCGCGTTCTTTCCGACCTTCTTTGTCTCATCCTGGGCGGACATTCTAACCCGCCCGAAACCCACCTCTTTCAGCCACTCGTCAACGTAAAAAAGAGGCTCACCGCTGGTATTCTGAAAGATAACGCGCGAGAAAATATCAAGTTGCTCTGAGGAGAGAAGCGTAGGCAACATGATGCCGTAACGAATCAAGAGTACCTTGGGCAGTGGAAGCGTACCGTGAATGCGGCCCGCAATCTGACCCGCGAGGTCCCAGTAGGCAGGGATCAGCTTTCCGCGAAAGAGGGAGCGATCCTGCGGGTCTTTGGCGTTTAAAAACGAACCCAGAATCGAGTGAACGCGTTTTGAAATCTCTCCCTCGCCGCCGAGGACCTTCTTGTAGTAGTCTTTGTCCGTGAAGTAGGGTTTGGGTGTCTCTTCGAGTTTCTCAGGACGCTTGAAAGTGACCTCGGCGGTATACGCAACCTCTTCGAGGTCGCCTACATCCGAGTGGTCCCCGTCTTCGAAGAGATCCGTGAAGTCGGGCACACCCTGATCATCCCCGCCTCTCGGCCCGGCAGGCACATCATTGAGAAGATCGGCTACGTCAGGATCAAGGGAGTCCGCCGATGAGCTTTTTGCTTGTCTCCTGGTTTCATTGCTCATGGTCAAGAAACTGGAGGTGGTGGGAATTGAACCCGCGACCTCGTGAATGCCATTCACGCGCTCTAGCCAACTGAGCTACACCCCCAAGGTTTCAGTCGCACCGAATGAAAGGACAGATCTGTCACATCGGCGCCACTTTCGAAGTGAGGATACGCGATGATACCCCCAGTGTCAACCCGGAAGTATCACGCAGCGTGTTGATACGATAGCGCCAGATCGCGCAGGGCGTAGGAGGGAACCTTGACCGAGCTTGCACGCTGCCCTACCCTCCATCTCATCGGCGGGGTCATAACCTGTGCGGTCCATACCCGTTGGATGCTCTCAGGGACTACGATCGGCGGAACCCGGATTCGCCGAACAAAGAACTGTCGGCCTACCTGCCGTACCACTTGTGGCCTCACCGCCGCCTGCCCGGCGTGCACCCCAAGCTGTGGCTGCTTCACCCGATACTCCCTGCGGCAGTTGTGGTCACAGGCGAAGATCCAGGCTCGATGCATCTGCATCGTCGCATTTCGACCGAAGGCGATAGTCTCCCGCGCATGTTCCTTCAGCCGGTGGCGCAGCAGCCGTTCTACGTAATTGACTGCAAAAAGTGGATTCTCGAAAGTTCGGACCGCGGTTCCCGGGGTACGGCGATGGACGAGCAGACCGGCGGCGCGAAAATGAGCGCATAGCGGATCTCGGGTGAGCAGCGCGCGATACAGAGGATGTTCGTCGGTGCGTATCTCGGCAGGAGCTTCGCAACTGGGGCGCAGATAGTCCCATAACTCTCGGATCAGCAGGGAGATATCCTTTTTCATGGTCCCTTTTTCGGGCCTCCACACCTGCTGCTTTCGGCCGACCCGTTGACGCTGCCGGCAGCTCATCGTGCCTGTCCGACGCATCACCGTGTGGGTCATGCTCAGTATCGTCTCTCCCTCAGGCTCTACGACGGTGGTGATGTCGCAGGGATAGTCCTGGGAGCTGACGAAGCTGCGAAGTCCGTCGTAGACCAAGGTAGTTCGGGGATGAAGCTGTTCGAGCAGCTGCAGCTGAGCGGCCATCGCCTGGCGACCCAGTCGCAGCAGTGCGTTCTGGACCACCGGGCAGCTGAGCGCGTATCGACGGGCGATCTCGCGCAGGGATGCACCCCCCAGCAGCGAGAGCCAGATCGCCTTCAATGGCACTCGACGTTTGGCGTAGTAATGCACCGACTCAGTCTGGTCACTACAGGTACGCGAGCAGCTGCGGCAGCGGTACCGGGGTACGATTCCGTGCGCACGGGTGTGATAAGAGCCGAAGTGAACCGACCACAGCCGCGACGGCCGGAAATGGTTCGGGCAAGCCGGATTGGGACAGAAGCGGGGTATCGGCACAGGAAGACCTCCGAGTGTAAAAGTGAAAGCTGGCCAAAAGAAGCTGACCAACTCGTAACTTCTTACCGCGCAAAAGCTCCCCCTGCTTCAATCAACACGCTTGTTGATACTATCCTTGATTTCCGCGCGGATGAGGCAGATATTGACATCATGGGCCGATTCAATCATCGTCTGGCAATCCCCGTCATGTTGTGTGTGCTGCTTGTGCCTGCATTTGTCGACGGCGAGCCCGCGCGGGCTGGAACTGCCGGGCAGGGGAGAGATACGGGTATGACAATAACCAGCGCGGCATTCGAGAATCAGAAAGCGATTCCTGCCGAGTACAGCTGCCGAGGACAGGATGTCCCTCCCGCGCTAACTTGGGCGGGGGTTCCTTCCGAAGCAAAGAGTCTCGCTCTTGTCGTGGATGATCCGGATGCGCCGATGGGAACATGGGTTCACTGGGTGGTGTACAACATTCCCGTCGACCGAACGGGGTTCGAGCGCGCTGTTCCGAAGACTGATCGTCTGCCGGATGGAACGGTTCAGGGCAAAGGCAGCAATGGCAGGATTGGGTATGCAGGGCCGTGTCCGCCGTCCGGCACTCATCGCTATTTCTTCAAGCTGTACGCGCTCGACACAGAGCTGTCTCTCGGACCGGGGGCAACCAAGGAACAACTGATTTCGGCAATTCATGGCCACATTCTCACCCAGTCCGAGTTGATGGGCACTTTTTCGAAATAGTCAAAAGAGTAGTTGCCTATAGGTAGGCGGGAACCTCATCGGTGACTTCGGTGAGATACCCGGTCCTCATACATGACTCTACCAGTTCCCGGCTGATGTACTCTTCCGATGTCCGCTCTCTTCCGCCGCTCTGGCTGGTGATGAGTATGTCGTATCCGTCAACGGTGTCGCGGAGAATGCGAATGTAAGTTTCAACTCCATTTACCGTTTTTACACGAAAGACGCGGGAATGTGTTGTTGTGGTCATTTGACGGCCTCCACTCTCCCCATCGGCATTTCTCAGGCTTGTGTTTACAGGTGTGTGACCCGTGTTATACTTCTTTCCCGATCATGTCCGCGAATACGGCTGACTTCATAGTTTCCCGCGCAACCGAAGCGAACTCCGTGTTCGTCTTTCCCTCGGAAGTAATTGCATCGTTCTGGCGGGGGGAGTTGCTTCGCCTGACGAAAAGGAATGCAGTTCGCGCTGATCGTTTCGTGTCCTGGGACACGTTCAAAGAGATAGTTTTTCGCTCTCACCAGACCAGGCGCCCGGCGAACAGGCTCTATCGTACCGTTTTTGTATCGGCTCTTCTTGCCCGCAACCGCGAGGCACCGTTTCTGAAGCGACTCGTGCATCCGGTTTTCGCAGAAAACAGCGAGCCCTTTGAGCGGTATATCGGCTCCGTGATCCCGGGTCTCCACGCACTGCTTCACCAGAGGCGATCTATGATCGAAAAGGTCATTGGACCGGATCTTGCCGCCGATCTGCTTGCGCTCTATGACGGATATTCTCGTTTTCTCGACAGCTTCGGACTCTTCGAACCGGCTTGGCTTGAGCCCGAGGTCGCCTCGATCACGCGAGACTACTATCTGTTTTTTACCGAAGTTCTTGATGACTATCACGAATATGCGCAGAAGCTCGGAGCGACCGCCGGCATAACGATCGTCCGGTTGCCCTCTGCGGAATCAGATTCCGACCGAGCGGATTCTTCGGTGACGCTCCGTGAATACGCCAACAGCGTGCAGGAGACACGTGCGCTCCTCGACCAGGTCGAGAAGCTGCTTGACGAGGGTACTCATCCGAGCTCGATTGTCATCACCCTGCCGGCGGCGGCCGACTATCAGGCATTTCTCGCGCGGGAAGCGCTGCTGCGGCGTATTCCGTTGATGTTTCGAGCGGGCAAGACTCTTTCTGACTATCCGGCCGGGCGCTTTCTCGCCGGAATCGGACGGGTCAGCAGCGCCGGATACGGCGTGTCTGCTCTGGGGAACTTGTGCCTGGACCAGGCCGTCCCGTGGCGGCACACCGCACAGAACCGTGCTCTGGTTCGGTTCGGTCTGCACTGGAATATCGCGCGGTCCTGGACCGAGAAGGATGGCGCACGGCGGGACGGGTGGGTCGAGGCGTTCGCCCGCGCCGGTGCCGGCCATTCGACTGCCGCAACCCGTGAAAGGCCCAACGATACATCGGATGCGGAGCAATTGGCGGACGGTCTGTTTGCCTACTATCGCCTTTTGAAGAGCTCGATTGATCGCATTGTCAAAGCGAAGACTTTTCGTCTCCTGCGCGATTCGGTATACGCGTTCTACCAAGAGTTGCTCGACACCGCGGCCTGGGATTCGGATGGCCTTCCTGCATTTCAGTCCTGCATGGAGGTTCTCGCCGATCTGACCGCGGCCGAGGCCGAGTTGTCCGACGCGCGAGACGGCGAACGGGAGCTTCTTTTCGGAATCAACCCGTACGCGCTTTGGATCTCCTCACTGGAAGACAAGGTGTACGTGCCACGCGGCGAGGTTGAGGGTGTGCCGGTCTACGCATTTCGGGTTTCTGCAGGCCTCCATCCGGCGCATCATTTTATTGCCGGCGCATCCCACGATGCTACCCGAGTGATTCTCGGTCACTATCCCTACCTTCGGGACGACGAAAAGGAGCGGCTGTCAGTTGGCGATCAGGATCTTTCCGGCCCGTTCATGGATCTCTATGTGCGGTCCGGGAAGGCGGTTACGATCAGCTACGCACGGGAGACTCAAAACGGTGCTCAGCTCGCCTCCGGCTACTTTGTCCGCCGACGCCTGGTAGAGCCTGCTCCGGTCAGCACGTCACCGGTAGCCGGCTACGCCGCCGAGAGAGTTTTTTGGGAATCTGGCAACGCTCTGGCTCTGCCGCCCCGTCTTTATCCTTCACAGGTGTCCGGCATTATTTATCAGGCCGACACCGGGCTTGCCCCGCGCGGCGCCGATCTTCTTCGCCACCAGGTCGATGATGATGTGGTCCGCAGTTTGCTTATACGGTACCAGCTGTCGAACCGGCGGGAGGGCCTCCTCCACCTGAGCGCCGCGCACCTCGAAAGTTTCCGGATCTGCCCCTTCGCATATTCGCTTCGATACGCCCTGGCTGTCGAAGAGGAACCCTTCGATCTGGACTACTACGGTGCGGTGACTTTCGGGAATCTCTATCACCAGGTACTCGAAGCGCTCTACCGCGGAATCCGGAACAACACCGGAGTGTTTCGTACCGAGTCGGTGGAAGAGTACCGCGGTCTGCTCGATTCACTGATCGACCGAGCGGTCAGCTCGAAACTGGTTCGCATGCGCCTCAGTCTCGACGGTCGCGTCCCGGTCCCTGCGGCACGGCCGCTCTATCGACCGCTCGAAGAGGTTTTCAGGCGATCGGCGGAGCGGCTCCTTCCGTTGCTCATCGCGGCGGACGTCGAGTATTCCGCAGGTCACCGCCTTGAATCAGCGGAGGATTGGTATGCTACCGAACTCCCCGAGGCCGGCGTTGAGCTTTTCGGGCGCATCGACCGGATCACCTGCGACCCCGAACGGGATTTTTACACACTCGTCGATTACAAGAAGAACCGGACACCGGGCAGGAGCGCTTTCGAAAGGCTGCTCAGCTCCGGCCGCACCGGGGCGAGCGGCTCGGAAAATGGAGAAGAGACCGAGGATTCCGAAGGGGAAGAGCGCGACGAAACCGCATCGATCGACAGCGGTGTTCTGCAGATTCCCGTCTACGCTGTGCTGGCTCGAGCAAAAGGCCGGAACCTCGAGCGAGCGGCCTACTACTCGATCGAGGCCGGAAAGTACATAACTGTCTTCGACCGTGCCGGCCCGCGCGGATTTGTTGACGCCAGAGAGCTCGACGAGCTCATGGAAACGGTTGTTGAGCTGGTCCGGGACACAGCGGCACGGATTCGACGGGGAGATTACCGGGTTGGCGCCAATGGAGACGACCCCGACGCCGGATGTAATGGATGTCCGATGCGGCCCGTGTGCCGCGCCCGGTACGCCGTGAGGACACCATGAGCGCCAGGCCAGAAAGGGAGCTCGATCCCGATCAACGGGCGGCGGTCGACATTGACGTCAATGCGGTTGTTTCGGCCGGAGCGGGATCGGGCAAGACGACGGTACTCACGGAGCGGTATCTCCGGCTCGTGACGGCCGGTCGGGCTACGGTTGAAAGCATCCTGACGCTCACTTTCACCCGCAAGGCGGCCGCTGAAATGCATAACCGGATATATCGCAGGCTGTTGAGCCGGCAGGAGGATCCGCTGGTTGCAGCGGCGCTTCCCCGATTCGACCGTGCCCAGATATCGACCCTCGACAGCTTCTGCGGTCAGATCGCCCGCGCGGATTGTGCGCGATTCGGCATTCCTCCGGACTTTTCCACCGACGAAGTGCGGGTCGCCAGGCTCGTCGAAGAGACCGCAATGGAGTTCATGCTCGTTCACCGTCATAACGGGGCCTTGGTGGATTTGATCGAGCAGTGCAGCTTCGAAAAGGTGTGGCGGGAGTGCCTTTTGCCGCTCGGCCTGAACTATTTCTCCGTGTCGGAGCGAACCGATCTTGCGATGCTTGGTCAAAAACAGGAAGAAGCACTGTTCGAAAACATCGACCGGGTATATCAGACGGTCTGTTCCGCCCGCGCGGAGATCCTCGGTTTCGATCCTTCGGCGGGAGCGAAAGTTCGCGCCCTTGTTGCTTGGTTCGAAAAACTTTCCAACTGGCCGGAACTGATCCGAACCGGCGGTTTCGACGAGGTGAGCAGGCAGGCTGCCGAACTCTGGGCGATCTCACTGCCGGGACGCGTGGTTCAGCCGGATCTGGTTGCAGCGAAAGAGGCTCTCAAACGGCTGCGGCCGCACTGCACTGCTGCCGCGGAGATCGCCGGTACGCTAAAATTGGCCCCTGCGACACGCGAACTGTTTGCACTTGTCTCCGAATTTGAAGGGTTATTGCTGCAACGCAAGCAGCAGCAGGCGTTGCTGTCGTTTGAAGACGTGGTACGGCTGGCAGTCTCCATTCTCCTCGACAATCTGGATCTTCGCCGCCATTACCAGGGAAGGTTTTCCCAAATTCTCATCGACGAGTTCCAGGACAACAACGGATTGCAGCGCGACCTGCTCTTCCTGCTCGCACAGAGGCCGGACTATGCGGTCGCCGGACGTCTTCCCGATTCTACCGAGTTGGAGCCGGGGAAACTCTTTTTCGTCGGCGATGAAAAACAGTCGATCTATCTGTTCCGCGGTGCCGACGTCAGTGTGTTCAAACAGCTCGCGACACAGATTTCGGCAAACGGGGGGCGGAGTCTCAGTCTGCCTACCAACTATCGAAGCCACCCCTCGCTCATCCGGTTTTTCAATGCGCTGTTTCCTTCGATAATGGCGCCTTCGGAGCTTCCGTATGAGGCGGAATTCGAGCCGCTCAGGAGCCCTATCGAGGCGACGGGCGCCGAAACCGGCAGTTCCCCCGGTACGATCTCGGCATCGACCTCCGTTCAGTTTCTATACAAACCGCTGGAGACTCCGGCTGCAGGTCAAACAAGCAGGAACATGCTCCATCGCGATGATACGGAGGCGATCGCTTTGGCCGCATTCATCGATCGTTCGGTTCGCGGCCGGACGCCGCTTCTTCTTCCCGGCGACGGTCAAGAGCGACCCGCGACGTTCGATGACATCGCGATACTTCTGCGTTCCGGCAGCAACCAGATCCGTTACGAGCGCATGCTTCGCCTCTATGATATTCCCTACACATCACAGACGATCCGAAGTCTCTTTCTCGAAGCTCCGCAAAACGATCTGTATGCCGCGCTCCAGCTGGTCATCCATCCGCATGACCGTGTTGCCTACGCAGCGGTGCTGCGCAGTCCCTTCGTGCACGTTTCGGACAACGCTCTTGTGAGAATACTCGCGTCCCGGAATCCACCCTTCGCGCAATGCGACCTGCCGGAACCGGATCTTTCCCGTTATGAATCGGGACGGCGACTTTTCCAACGGCTACAGGAGCTTGCGGATCGTGTTCCGACGGCGGAGCTGCTGCGAGTTCTGTGGTTTGACTTCGGTTATCGATACACACTGCTGCGCGATCCCGCTTACCACACATATCTCGAGTACTTCGACTATTTCACTGCCCTCGCTGAACGCAACCCGGCCGACACGCTTGCCGCGTTCCTGGATGTCATTCGGCCCCACCTCGGCAAATACGAGAAGCTGCCCGAGCTCTCCGTTCTCCATGAACAGGTGAGAGGCGTGCAGATCATGACGATTCACGCGGCGAAGGGCCTCGAGTTCCCGGTGGTGATCCTTGCAAATACGGGAAACACAGGCCGGGCCGAAGGGTCCGGAACGAGACCCTACTACATTCATCCGGAATATGGACTCACCTTCAACCAGATGCCTGCGGACCGCGTTCCGGGGTCGCGCAAGCGAGTGAACTACTTCTACAACCTTGGCAAAGACGAACGGCAGGCTCGCGAGCGAGCGGAGTTGAAGCGACTATTCTACGTAGGGGTGACCCGCGCGCAGTCGCATCTGATAGTGTCCGGTGTCCACCATGCGCGCAACGCCGAGAGCGAAGATGCGCTGCTCAATATCTTCATGCGGGCGACTGGAAACAACAACGAAATCGCGCTTCTCGCCGAGACGATTCCCGATATCAGCATTGAAGAGTTTCTGCGCATGCATCGCCCGGCAAAAATGCCCGACGTGAAGACCGCGCTCGACCTCTATCGCGGCCGCGAGATCGTAGACCGTTCGTTCCCGCGCATGAACTTCACTGTCACCGAACTGAACCAGGAGAGAGCGGGAATTCCGGCGGACCTCGAAACTCCGCTTCCTGCGATTGCAACCGATTCGCTTCTCAGTGAGCGTGAGTTGGAGAGTCAGTTCGGTACGCTTTGCCATCTGATCCTTCAGCGGCGCATTGCGGGCACCCTTTCAGTGGCGAGTGAGATCGGTTTCAGACAGCTTCGCGACGCCGGACTCGGGGGAATCGTCGGGAAGCTCAGCTCTGAACAGACCAGCATGCTCATAGCCGACGCCTGGTCTCTTTCCGAGAACTTCATGCGATCGTCCGTCGCCGAATTGATAGGGAAGGGCAGCGAAGTTCTGACTGAGGTTCCGTTTGTTCTGCGGCGCATTGAACGGGAGGCCGAGCAATTCATACATGGCCAAATCGATCTCCTCGTGCGACTGCCCGAGGAGATGGTAGTGGTAGACTTCAAGACCGATCGGGCGATCCGGCCGGGGGAGTATGACCTCCAGCTCGACTTCTACCGGGCGGCCGCCCCAGATCTTGTTTCGGACATTTCTTCCCGTGACCTGCCCGTGAGGAGCCTGCTCTTCTATCTGCGGGGCGGTCAATCTCGGGAAGCCGCGGGTGACCCACGCAGGTAACACTTCAGTCGGCGAAAAAAATCGGCTTTTTGTTGTGTATCATGTTTTTCGCATGTATAATATTCCTTATCTACCAAAACTTAACTCGTTGAATACATCGGTGCCGGTAGTCCGTCGTGTGAAGTGACTCAAAAGGGGGTCCGCTATGCCGAGGAATCGTCGGTCGGCTCACAGGTATGGGGCGATGTTGTCTTTCGTCTTTGCGCTGATTTTGCCGGTGAGCGGAGCATTCGCCCAGGCCGATCTCAAAGAGTACGTGGCGCTCATTCGGACCAACTTCCACCCGGACACCGTTGCAACATTCGAATCGCTGGCCACCCATTTCTCCCAACAAGGGCAGAAGCAGCTCGCTGATTTTTTCGACGCATATGCAAAAGCGGGGGGGTTCGGTACGGGATGGGTCTACGTTGCCGCCGACGGCGGAAAATTTCATTATCACCAATCGTCACGTCGTTTCCGAGGCGGCCACCGTAAACATAGGTTTCGAGCAGCCAGACGGAAGCTACAAAACCTATTCCGACGCTCCCATAGTCTATGTTGACGACTTCATGGATATTGCCGTCGTGCAGTTTCCCGGACGGGCTCGGGTTTTCAGCAGAGGGTTTCCGATCAACACCTCATTCATGCCGGATGGTACGCAGCTTTTTTCGGCCGGTTTCCCGGCGTTTGGCGGCGAGCCGCTATGGCAGTTCTCGACGGGAATCGTTACCAACTCACGCGCTCGCCCAGTCGGCTTTCAGGGATACGACTATCTGATTCAACATTCGGCACAGATCGACAAAGGCAACAGCGGCGGCCCTCTGATGGTTCGGGATCCCGGAAGCGTCACCGGATACGATGTGATCGGGGTCAACACCTGGAAAGCTACGCAGCGTGAAAATACCAACTTCTCGATCCCGGCGAACCTGCTTTTGCAGGTCGTCGAACGGGCACGGAAGGCGATCGCGGTGCACGCGAGCAGCTCATCGATGAGTGCTGCGCTCGACCAGACCTGCAAGGTCCTTGCCGCAGAGCTGCGCAGCTCCAATCCAGACCTTGCGAGGATTCACCAGTTCATTTCCTACGCGCAGGTCGGCCGTCGTGGCTGGGAGGCGTTTCAGACGATACTGAGTACCGTCGATGACCCCAAAACATGGGAGAAGCAGTTCTTCGAGGACCCGATCGAAACCATGCGAACCAGCCTCTACTATTTGTTCTGGGTTGCGCTCGGCAAAAACCAGGGCGGCGGCTCGGTCGAGTACAGCGGCGTAAGCGTTGCAGATCAGGGGAAAATCGGCACTTCCGATGAGATTCGAACCGAGTATCGGGTCGGCGACTCGTCAACCGAGATCAGTTGGACCTGGGAATACGGTCAGTGGCGTGTCGTTGATTTTGAGCTTCCAGCACTCACGGCAGCCAAACCGCATGCCACCGGCCAGTCTACCGGCGCGACGAACACCGGGCAACCGCAAGCCTCTGCCGTGACGCCATTTTCGACCGTCATGCTCGGTCTCGCTTTCGCTGCGGGAAGCAGTAACGGCCACGGAAATGTGTACAACCAGCCGTTATTCCCGTCCGCGGGGTCGAGCAGCGCAGACAAATCCGTTTTCGCGTGGTCGGCCGGAGTGTCGGCAGAGACCAACATGACGAAATGGTTCTGGCTACAAGCTCAGCTCAACATTGCAGTGAAGGGCCGGTACTACGAGTTGAACGACCCGGTGGACGCAGACCAGACAAACAACATCTGGGTCAGCGAGAACATACTCTACCTCCAGATACCCGTGATGGCCGAGGTTTTCGTTCTGTTGGATGAGGGGCTGAGCTTCACCGTCGCGGCGGGACCCGCGCTGAACGTAGCCGTTGCTCCCGGGGGAGTCTATTGGGACTGGAACGATAATCAGTTCGACCTCCCCTCGACCTGGTACAGCGGGAGCCGCTGGAAACCAATAACGCTCTCCGCGGTGGGAGAGGTAGGGTTCTACTTCGGTCTCGGCGGCTCAGCGCTTGGCATCTTTGGAAGGCTGGACTACGACCTGACGAACAGTTTCGACTACGGCTCATCAGGAGCCTCACACTTCACTTCCGTCAGCGGTGGGCTCCGTCTGCTGTTCCCGGTATACACCGGAGGCGGGACAAAGTAGTCATTGCGGCTACCAGCGCAGCAGGTTTCCGCCGTAGGTGAGGCCGGAGCCAAATCCAACGGTCACAATTAGCTGGCCGCGTCGAAGCAGCGCTTTTTGTTCCATTTCTCGCAGCGCCATTGGAATCGAAGCGGCCGACGTATTTGCATACTCGGCGATGTTTACGAAGAATTTCTCCTGCGGCCAACCGGCCCGTTTGCAGGCGGCTTCGAGAATACGGACGTTCGCCTGGTGAGGAACGACCCAGTCAACATCGTCGATCGTGAGATGGTTTCGGTCGAGCAGGACTCGGATGGTATCTATTATTGCCTGAACGGCGAATACGTAGACGCGTCTGCCGTCCATCGAAAGATAGAGATCTTTCGGATCGGTCTTCACCGGGTCGAGCTTGTTTCGTGAGCCACCGGCACAGCGGTAGAGGCTTTCTGCTCCGGCGCCGTGAGAGCGCAGATGGGAGTCTATAATGTGATTCCCGCCATCCTCGACACCCGTGACAATCACCGCGCCCGCTCCGTCGCCAAAGAGCACACAGGTGTTGCGGTCCTCCCAGTTGAGGATCTTGCTGTACACTTCCGAGCCGACGACAAGCACATTTTTCGCCGTTCCAGACCGTACGAAGGCTCGCGCGGTCTCCAGTGCGTAGATGAATCCGGTGCATGCGGCGACGATGTCCATTGCAGCGGCGTTGGCGCATCCCAGCCGGTCCTGCACGATGCAGGCAGTCGAGGGGAGACCCGGAAAATCGGGGGTGCTTGTGGCAAGCAGGATGAAATCGACCTGGTTCGGTGTCATCCCGGCGAGATCGAGCGCTTGCGTGCAGGCATGAACAGCCAGATCGCTCGCAGCCTGGTCTTCAGCGGCTATATGCCGGCTCTTTATTCCGGTGTGCGAGAAGATCCATTCGTCAGAGGTATCGACGATCTGGGCAAGTTCGTCGTTCGACATCCGTCGAGCTGGAACGTACGAACCCACGGACCGGATTGTTGCTTCCAAACGCCGCTCCTGTAAGGGTTAGGACATGATAGAGAAGTGTACCGCCACGGTCAAGCAGCAACTTTACCGCGCAAAGTTGTCAGGAAAAGTGTGGTGGGCGTCGGTGATAACCGGGGCATCCGAACCGTCGAGCGCAGCGACGTAGGGGGGGACTGCCAGCATCGATCGCCAATTCTCTTCATCAATCATGCGGAGCCCGGAGAGACCGCGGTCTTCGACCCTGCGGAATACCTCCCCCGCAGGCAGGCTCTTTGGGCTGGTTTGCTGGGAAGCGGTGGCAATCGACCACAGCGTGGCGTACATCTGAATGAAGGCGTAGGTGCTATGCACCTCACCGAAGACCGCACCAAGTGTCTTTCGGATACACTGGTAGGCAACAGGCCGCGTTATCGGGCTCTCACCGTGCATGGTAAAGACTCCCCGGTCGTCCCGGAGGCTGCGTTCTACGAGCGAAAAGAACTCTCGCGTATAGAGCATCTCCGATGGCCCTGCAGGGTCGGTCATGTCCATGATGACAGCGTCGTACCGCCTGCTGCACGATTCGACGAAGGCGCGGCCGTCGGAGATGTGAAAAGAGACCCGCGGGTCGTCGAACGCTCCGCCAGAAATTGCCGGAAGATATTCTCGTGAAAACGCGACGACCTCCTCGTCGAGCTCCGCCAGGTCGACGTGCGTTACGGTCGGGTGTTTGAGAACCTCCCTGAGTATCCCGCCGTCACCTCCGCCCACGACAAGGATCTGCTCCGGGTGCGGGTGGCTGAGCAACGGGACGTGAACCATCGGTTCGTGATACTGCCAGTCGTTTTTTTCCGCGACCTGCGTGACCCCGTCGAGCAGCAGCACCTTTCCAAACTCATCGGTGTCGACGAGCTCGATTTCCTGGAATCGCGTTCTGCCTTTGTAGAGGGTTTTGTTGACAGTATAAAAGAATCCGCTGGAATTGTTCAGCCACTCGCGGAAAACGCGCTTATCTCCGGTCATCGGTTCCTTTTCAATGCTACGCTAGAAGTTGTGACACTCGAAGATTTCCTGCATTTCCTTCTTGAGGACATCCTTTATGCGTTTTCGTTCGCGGCCCTGGACCTTCTCCGCCTCCGGCCCGAACAGGTACTCGCTCATTTTGAAGTCCTTCTTGCGCATCTTGGTGTGGAACATGTTGTCGGAGATGATGTTGATGTCATAAGCGATGTACTTGGATAGAACGTCATCGGAAATGTAGTCCTGAATTGACGTGATGTCCTGATCGATATAGTGCTTCATTCCCTTGGAGTCGCGGGTGAATCCTCGAACACGATAGTCGAGAAGAACCACATCGGAATCGAAGCTGTTGATAAGGTAGTGCAGCGCGCGGAGCGGCGAAATCATTCCACAGGTAGAAACGTCGATGTCTACCCGGAAGGTCGCAAGCCCGGTAGTCGGGTCGAGCTCGGGATAGGTGTGGGCGGTTATGTGACTTTTGTTGAGATGACCGACGACGGTCTGTTGCATTGACGCAGGCGTTGGCGGCAGGTGCATTTCCCCTTCGGCGATGAGGGCGGTAACACTTGCACCGCGCGGCTCGTAGTCCTGCGTAGAGACATGCAGCAGCTTGGCGTCGATGATGTTGGTGACCTCTTCGATAATTGTCTGAAGAACGCCGGAACTGTATTCATCGTCAACATACTCGAGATACTCTATCTGGGACTCTTGCGATTTCGCGTAGCAGATATCGTAGATATTGAAGCTCAGCGACTTCGTGAGATTGTTGAAACCTTCCAGCCGTATCTTTTGACCTTTGACTCGTTTGAGCAATTCAGAACTTCCCCGACCCTGCGATATTTGAATGAGCCAACAGTATACGTGTTTTGGCAGAGAAGGTCAAAATGTCAGCAGGCGGGCTTCACCGTGTCCCGTGCCGCTGCCCCGAGCCGGTCATGACAGCGCGGCGCCGACTGCCGCGAGACAATGAAGGCTGAGAGTGTCGAAAATTGGAACGGCTGCGTCGCTCTGTTTTATCACGAGCGGAAGCTCGGTGCAGGCGAGAGCGATTCCGTCGGCACCCCGTTCAGTCAGATCGACGATCATTTTGAGCAGTCGTCCGGTCGATGATTTCTTGAACTCCCCTCGGCACAGCTCTTCGAAGATGATCCGGTTGAGCGCGAGTCGCGTTTCCGCCGGTGGGGTCAGCACCTCAACGCCGTAGCGCGATTTCAGCCGGTCGGAGTAGAACGGCTTTTCCATGGTGAATTTCGTTCCGAGCAGAGCGAGTTTCGTCACACCGGCGTCGCGAACGGCCTTTCCTGTCGCATCGGCAATGTGAATCACCTGCACGCCTGCCCGGGCAGAGATCTCCTCGTAGAGCAGGTGCATAGTGTTGGTCGCAAGGACAATAATTTCCGCGCCCGCGGCTGCAAGCCTCTGGGCGGAGTCCCCGAGAATAGCCGAAACAGCGTCCCAGTCCTCCCTTTCCATGAGATCGGCTATCGGACCGAAGTCCACCGAATCCATAATACAGCAGGCCGAGCTCAACCCGCCGATCTTTTTCTGCACAAGCTGGTTGATCTGCCGATAGTATTCCAGGCTCGATTCCCAGCTCATGCCGCCAATAATGCCGATTTTCTTCATATCTTGAGTTTCCGTGGAATTATACCATGCACTCCCGGGCAACGTCGCGACGAAATCAATGCGTAATCTGACCGAGAGTGAATCAGGATTAGATCGGGGCGCGTGGCCCGTCCGAACGGCGTGGGCCTGATGCTGGTCTCACCGTCGCCGGTCCGGGGAGCTCCTACTCGGCTATTCTTGCGACACGCAGTTTCGGCGGAAACCCGGGACCGTATCCTTCGTCAACGATCGTGCCCTCGACGGTGATCGTTCTTCCTTGAAATTTCGCGCGTATTTCAGCCGTGAGGGCGCCGATGATTTCGAGCTCGCCGTGAGTGTAAGTTTCGATCGCGAGATAGGTATGCGGTTCGCTTCCCTTGACGGCGACGCGGCCCGTAAATGTAGCCGTGCAGCCCGTGAAGAGGATTGTCGCGACGAGGCAAGCGGCGACATGGATGTATCGACCGCCGCTCCAGCGGACGTGCATCTTCGGTCCGGTGCGGGCTACTTGCCCGACCGGATTCGTTTTCCGAAAGCGGCGCCGAGCTCAAACGCCTGGCGCACTACATCTTCCTTCGCCGCACCTTCGAACTCGAGGGCTTCCTTCACGTCCCATTGAAAGGGCTTTACGAGGCTGGTGATCTCCCGAAGCGCCCCGCTCGACCAGGACCAGCTTCCGAAGAAGGCGGCGGTCTTTCCGAAAATACGTTTTGCGCCCGCATCAACGAGCACGTGTCGGATTCCGGGGAATATGTTGCCTTCGTAGGTGGGCGAGCCGATGACCACGCCCCGGTTGACCCACAGAGATGGCAGAATGTGACTCAGGTGAGTTTCGCTTACGTTGAACACATTTGCCGTCACCGAGACTGAAGCAAGGCCGCGCACCACCGCATTCATCGCCTGAGCTGTGTTGCCGTACATGGATGCGTAGATCAGGGTGACGCCCGGTTCGCCTCCGGTGCCTGCGTATCCTGCCCACTTGCCGTAGAGGTCCACGATTCTGCCCGGATCCTTCCGCCAGATAGTACCGTGAGACGGCGCGACCAGTTTGGGAGCCAGTCTACGCGCCAACTGGACGGCCTTCCCCACCTGCGGAGAGAACTTCGCCAGGATGTTCGAATAGTACCGCAGAGATTCCTTGAGGTACTCATCGATATTGCCAAGCTCATCGTCGTAGACCTGCTCCGTCGCTGCCCCGTAGGAGCCGAAGAGATCGCAGGAAAAAAGTGTGCCGGTAGTCTCCTCGAAGGTGACCATAGTTTCCGGCCAGTGCACCAGCGGTGTGTGATGGAAGACGAGAGTTTTCTTGCCGATCTTGAGCTTCTCCCCGTCGGCAGCCTCGTGGATGTTGCTTTTTATGGAGTAGTAGGATTCGAGCATGGCGGTCGCAGCCGGCGTGCAGATGATCTTGACGTTTGGGGCGATCCGCACGAGCGTTCGCAACGCTCCCGAGTGGTCCGGCTCCATGTGGTTGACGACCAGATAGTCGATCTTTGCCAGGTCTACGATTGACGAAACCGCTTCCAGCAAGGTTTCGGCCTTGAACTCACGAGTAAGGTCGACGATGACGTTCTTCTCGTCGGTGATCACGTAGGAGTTGTAGGTAACGCCTCCCGGCTGAACAGGCCAAAGCCCCTCGAATAACGGCGTGGAGTGGTCATCTACCGAGAGGACGTGGATGTTTTCCGCAATTTGTCTGCTATTCATACGGGTACCTCTTCCGTTCCGGTGACATGGATCGGTCTGATCAGGAGACCGGCACAATTTGTATATTCATGATATCCAATACAGACGGTTTGGACAACGCGAGTCGCGCTTTTCACGCGCGAATGGGCGTTTCCTGCTCGCTTGTTGTCAGGTGGTTTCGATCAAGCACCGCTGGAGGGCGTGCGCTGACCGGAGGGCGTGCGCTTGCTCGTACCTGCGCCGCAAACTATAATGGGATTGCCCGCACAGTGAACGCTGTGCGCAGCTCTCCATCGTACGACCGATAAGAACACTTCATGATTTGACCGAGAGATCTTTGTGAGTCAGGACCGGAGCAAACATGCCTGAAACCAAACCCAGAACTCTTCTCGGTGACGCGCCGCGTCTTCTGCTCATTGTCGGGCCCGCATTGATCGCCGCCGTCGTCGCTTCTCTGTTTTTCCCCTCGGCTGGATCTTTACCCTTCGTTTCCGCGGACTCTTTGTCTGGGCCGCGATAGTTCTCATTGCGCTGGCGGTTCCTTTCTGGGTATCCGCGGCGTTCGAACTGGTTCGCGCATGGAGAAACAGGCGCCTCGCGACCCGCGGCGCATTTGGCCTCTCCCGCCACCCGATCTTCGCCGCCTGGATATGGTTTGTCCTTCCGGTGACGGCCTTTCTTGCCGATTCGTGGTACTTCCTCGCCGTGGACCTGGTATTCATCGCGGCCTCAATCGCCGGAGCTCGCAGAGAGGAGGCGGAGCTCCAGAACGAATTTGGCGGTCAGTACGATGAGTATCGCAAGCGCGTGCGTTCACTCATACTGCTCCCGCGATTGCGGCCGTTCACCGGACGCCGCTTGCTGAAGGGACTCGGGATCATCGCCGCCATCGGCGTTTACGCGCTCGCGGTGACAATAGTCTTCGCAGTTCCGGCAGCGCGCAGGCTCGGCACGACCGCTTCGGAGGCTGCAATGAAGCTTCCTGGCGACGAACTTGCGCCCGCTCCGCAGATTCTCTACACGCAGGCGATCACCGTCCAGGCTCCTCCGCGACAGGTGTGGCCGTGGCTGGTGCAGGTGGGGTACCGCCGTGCCGGCTGGTACAACATCGACAGCATCAACAGGATGGCAGATCCGGATTACTTCATCGACCGGGATGGATCTTCCACGCGGATTCATCCGGAGCTGCAGGGTCTGAGAGTGGGCGACGCCATCGGGCTCGCTCCTGGACTGGAGTTCGCGGTGGTCGCGGTTGATCCGGGTCGCTCATTTACGATTGCGAAAGGCCCGGATCCGGGGGTTTCCCGTACCGATCAGCGTTATATGAACGCTGTATGGACCTTCGCGTTATCCCCGGTCGGATCGAATGCAACCCGGCTCATAGTCCGCTACAGAACGAAATCAACGGCGGGTTCTTCAAGAACTTCTGGGTATACTTCTTCAACGATATTGGAGGAGCGCTTCTGCAGCAGCCGGCGATGCTGCACGGCGTCAAGATTCGCGCTGAGGGGATGTAGGCAGGGCAGGCACCATGGAAAATGCGTCGCAGGTACTTATAAATCTCCTTCCCGTGATCGCGCTTTTTGCTCTTGGATACCTGCTGCGGCGAGTTCATTTCTTTGAGGCGGGTGCTGTCGCAGCGCTGAAGAAAATGGTGGTGAATCTTGCGCTGCCTGCGCTGCTGTTCCGTGCCTTTTCTTCGCTTACCCTGCAACCGCAGCTGCTCGTAGTGGTCGCCGCGGTCTTTTCGATTTGCATCCTGATGGTGCTCACGGGTCGGCTGATCGGCGGACTCCTCCGCATACGGAGTCCCTACTTTGCGCTCCTCATGGGCGGCTTCGAAACCGGAATGGTCGGTTATGCCATATTCATCGCCGTATACGGCGTCGAAAATGTCCCCTACCTCGCCCTTGTCGACCTTGGCCAGGTTATCTTCGTCTTCTTTGTCCTGATGTCCCTGCTCATTTCCCTCCGCGGAGAGAAACTCAGTTCGATCGAGCTTGCGCGAAGACTCATCTCATCGCCGGTCATCATCGCCATAGCCGCCGGGCTTATATTCGGGCTGGTGAAATCCCCGGTCGCGGAAGCCGACAGCGGAGCCTTCCGGGCGTTTGACTCATTGATTTCGATAGTCGGCGGGCTGACCATGCCTCTTATCTGCGTAGTCATCGGCTACGAGCTGGAGATCGATCGCAGGTCTATCGGACTGCCGCTTGCAACGATCGGGATCCGTACCCTCCTTCTGCTCGCGCTCGCGCTCGCGGTAAACGCTTTCGTCATCACCCGACTCCTTCATCTCCCGGCGATCTACGAGAGGGCGGTTCTTACAATGTTCATCCTTCCTCCGCCCTTCGTGACGCCGCTTTTCATGCAGCAGGAAGATCGGGAAAACATGCGCTACGTGACCAATACGCTTTCGGTCGGAACCATCGCCTCGGCAGCAGTCTTCTTCGTGACCTCGGTGCTGGCCATGTAGCGGGGAGCGCACCGGATCCAAGGGTCGCGGACGTGACCGAGCACCCCCGGTCCGGCGCCGCATATTCACCGGTTGGTTTTGGCGTACTCACCCGGGGTCCGTCCGGTCATCGACCGAAAGTCGTTGGTGAAGTGGGACTGATCGTTGTATCCGAGTTCAAACGCGAGGGAAGCCAGATCCGTATGACCCGTCGACCTCGGAGATGAGTTGTTTCTGTGTTCCGGTCGACCATGAAGCGTTTCGACGGCCTCAAGCATGCGGTAGCGGCGGATGACCCATTTCGGCCCGACCCCGACGTATTTTCTAAAGAGCAACTGGAGAGCCCTCGGGCCGACACCGAAAGCACGCTCTATTTCACCCACTGCAGTGACGTTGGGGTGCGCGGCGATCCAGTCGACGATTGTTCTCGCCCTGCTGCACGACGATAGGGCCCTCTGTCGAGCACCGGGCACGGTGTCGAGCCGAAGCGCGAGAAACGACTCGACGGCTGTGATCTGTTCATCCACATCGCGCGTTGCGCGAATGGTTGCCGCGAGGTCGACCCCCATCCGGCCGAAGAGCTCATCGATGTCGAATCGGCGGTCCGTGAAGGTGGCAAGGCTCCGGCCGACGAACGCGTAGGTCATGCCGGGCAGAAACTTCACGCTGAATACGAGCCCGGTACCGGTCGCCCGGTGCTCGAAGCGGCTGGTGACAACTCCTTGAAGGTAGGCGCGCTCGGGCTCGAACACGAGGTGGCAGCTGGGATAGGGAAGGTTCTCCGACAGGAAGCTCTTCCCCTCGGGCAGCTCCCACTGCACGGTCCAGTAGTGTTCCACGTACTCGGCAAGTCCGGCATCGGGAACATACCGGTTAAGCTTTACCTGCCTGGCAAACTCCGTATGATTGAGAATTCCCTTAGGATCGTCGGTTCGTTCTATCGCCATGCCCCGCTCCGTTTCGCATTTTTGCAAGACCGGTCACGAATCTCGGGACTATCCTGATCGCAAGGATAATAGTTATATCGAGGAGGAACAATGATGAAAGGTACCTATCAGGCGATCGCCAGCGTCGAGGTCGCTGCTGATGCCGCTTCGGTCTGGCGTGCGCTCACCGATCCGCAGATCGTCAAACAGTACTTTTTCGGTACCGAGGTTGAATCAGACTGGAAGAAGGGTGGGAAGATCTTCTTCCGCGGCTCCTGGGAAGGGAAATCCTACGAGGACAAGGGCACGATTCTGGAAATAGATCCCCCGAGACTTCTGAAGTTTTCCTACTGGAGCAATCTCTCCGGTACCGAAGACCTGCCGGAGAACTACGCGAACATCACCTACCAGCTGACCACGGCGAATGGCCGGACGCGACTCACGATTCTTCAGGATAACATTTCGACCGAAGAGGCGCGAGATCACTCGGCGGCCAACTGGAAGATGGTTCTGGAAGGGCTCAAGGGCATTGTGGAGGGGGGGCCAGTCAAGGGGTGATGGTGGGCATGCTTTGCGGAGCGCGCAATCACTTCACGATGATGGTCACGTAGTTGCTATCGCCGACACTTATGGTTATGGGGATGGTTGTGCCTGAAGCCACACTGGTTGCGAGCTCGACGTACTGGTTCGAATAGGGGCCCTGGCTACCGCCGGCGGGGACTATCGCCGAGCCTTGCGGATAGATGTAGGGTCCGGATTGCGTGACGTTGTACGCGTCTTTCCACGAATAATTGAACGCGTTGATGGACCCAAGGTTGTAGCCGGTACCTCCGTAACTCGAAGTGAACCAGCTGCCGGTATTGTAGTAATAATTCGGCGGCGGTGGCGGGGATGCGTTCTTGGACAACATCACGGCGGCAGCCCATTTTGTCAGCAGACCGGCCATTCCGGTCGGCGAGAGAGACGCTGCTTGTACCTCCGGGGTCATCGTGATTGCCCGTGAATCGGTGTAGGAGTTGTACATCATGTCGTGGAGAAGCTGCGCGCCTCCGAAGTTGCGTTCGAGAAATGCGCCGAACGCGTAGGCTGTTGCGTAGCTCGCCAGGACGTTGACCGATCCCCAGCTGCTCAGCGAAATATCGTCGTTGGCGTCAAATCCCGGCATGCGGCCGGTGAGGTAGCCTCCAACAGGAAGATTCGCGGTACCATCCGTAGGGTCGCTGTAAGCAACGCCCCGCGGTCCGTCGACCTGCATCTTGTCCGCAAGGATATCTTCGGTCATCATCGACATCATTTCGTTGATCCAGGTGTCGGTTCCGCTCCCTCCGGCGCGCAGCACGGTCTTCTGGTAGAACTGGATCATGTGCTGAAACTCGTGGGCGAGGGTCGAAATGACATAGCTCTGGCCGTCCGACGCTCCGTAGATTCTGTATACATCCGAGTTCATGTAGAACATGACCATCTGGTTCGAGTAGTCGGTTACGCTTCCCGTTCCCGAGGTCCGCAGGTAGTTGTCTCGCGGGTAGAAGAAACCGATGACGGTGCTGCTCGGCGAGCCTCCCATCGGCATGAACAGAATGTTCACAGTATTGTCATTCGGGATGAGATTCGAGTAGGGAGTCGACCCCCAGGGCGGACCGTAGATATTGGTTTCCCAGTGAAAGATGTCGTTTGTTGCACTTGTTGAATCGAGAAGAAATGCATCAGAGACGCTGTTACCGTCGGTTACCGAAACACCGTTCGCCCCCCCCCAGGCACTGTCAGGTGCCCAGACGTTCAGTGTTTCACCTCCGTTCGCATGCTGGATCCTCAGTTTCGCGGTGACCGAATTGTTGTTGTCATCGTAGAACAGGACGGAATCTCCCACGCTGTAGTACTGTGGCCCGGTAGTCGGAGCCGGAAACTGCCCGCGAAACGTGCCTTTCGTGAGCGTCGCCGGGTTCCGTCGAAACGCCACGACCTGCGGCGGGTCGACTGTCGCCGGGCCGTTCGACGATGACGAGGCGTTCCGCGGCGTGAGGGAGGGAACCGACTGCAGCGCGCGGGAACCGGTGCCGGTCACCGAAGGCAGCGCCGCCGCTGTCGGAACCGAATTGGCGCTCGTCCCCGCATTCGTGGTAATAGCGTACACATCGTAGTCGGGCCCGCTTCCGGGGACGGTGAGACTGACCGCAAGGGTCCCGCCGTCGTGCATGTCGTACAAAAGCGGCTCGGTTCCGTAGGTGGCCCACGCATCCACCGCCTGCCTGTACGCCGCCGTATTGTGTTGCGAATCCTGGACTGCGACGTTGAAATAGTAGGTCAGCCCCGGGGTCAGGCCGTTCACCGTGGCGCTCGTCATGCCGGATGTCCAGGCCGTGACCGGATGGTCCCCGGAGCGGCTCCCCAGCGCGGTAAGCGTCGCGATGTTGGTCGGGTCGGTCGACATGTAGACCTGGTACGAAAGGTCGCCGCCGTAATTGTCACGTGCTGCCGGCCAGCTGAGGGTGACACTCGTCGAGGTAATACTCGCAAACTGGATAGGTCCGCCAGGTTGGGGTGGCTGCCGGTCAAAGAGAAGGGCACAGCCCTGCAGGAACAGCGTTCCGGCGACGAGGATTGCGAGAAGTGAACTCCGACGCATCATTTCTCCGGGCATCTGTTCTCGCGGCTACTTGAACCTGGCAAGTGAGCGGCCGACAGTATCGCTCATCCGTGCAATGAACCGGTTGAGATCCGCGGCAGAAGTCCCTTCGTCTATGTCTGGTCCGGGAAAATCCCGGACGGCCGCTGCCAGATTGGTCGAATCGATGAAGTCGGGAATGGGGGTGACTGCGTGGTAGGCCGATATGGGGCCGAGGATCACGTATCCGGTTGTCATATCGGCGAGTGTCAGCCCGTTGTAACCGTACGAGTAGGATTGATTGGCAACCGGAATCGCCCCGACCGCGTTGCCGATGACAGTCAGCCCAGCCGGATCCGCACCTTTGGGGTTTTCGGCGATAAGCGCATCGAGCCGGCCGCCTGCGGGGTAGGCCATCCCGCCGGGTGACCGGGCGTCCGGCCATGGTGAGTGGAGAAGCACGGTGATCGCGCGGTCGCCGATCCTGTCCCTGACGATGTTCCCGGCCGATCGTCCCTCTGCAACGCCGGATTTCCGGCTCTTTTCCGCGTAGTCCTTGTAGCGGAAACGGGTGAACGCATGCTGGATCGTTGTGAAGATCAGCGCCTTTTTCCGCTTTGCGACGATCTCCCGCTCAATTGTCTCCGCCATGCGAAGGTCGGGGATTCCTTCGGCGAAGACCTGCTTCACGATTTCAGGATTCGTCGCGTCCCGGGCCGCTTTGAGATACTTGTACTCCTCGCGAACATTCAATCCGATGATTCGAAAAGGCGGTGCGCCTGCCGGCAGGGTGTGGTTCAGCTGCCAGGCGGCACGAAATATGTCCGCGTACTCCTTGAAGCCCCACAGTACCATCCTGTCGAAAAGGATGCGTTCGACCGATTTCTCGTCGTACGCGGGCGCGGTGAGCACGCGGTCGATCCTGGCCTGATCGGCCGAGAGCGCATACTCCATCCCCAGAGTCCGGACGCCCCGGCGATAGAGGTCGGGAATCAGTGCCGAAACAAAGGCTACCTGTTCGCGGATCTGCCCCATCTCACCAAGAAACACGATGTCGTGTGAGCCAAAAACCGATACGACGTAGTCGCGCGGCGGTTTCGGCGCTTCGCTCGAACGTCGCCGAAAGTGCGGAAATGTCCTTTGCCGGAGGCTCTCGGCGGGGCAAGGCTCGACCGCTGGACGAAAAAGTCCAAGCGGGTCCAGGACGAAGAAGAAGAGCGCGACTGCAGCCACGCCGATCAATGCTGTGGTGTTGCGACGTTGCATGGTACCTTCCGGAGCAAATAATAGTGCGAACGGGAACCTTTTTCTACGCCGGTCATGGTTGAACGTTTTCGCGCGAATGGCTATACTTTTCTCAACTTGTCGGTCGCTGACCGATTACGTGCATCGAAGAAGGAGTTGCGAATGCTGTTGGAAGGCAAGAAGGCCCTGGTTACCGGGGGCTCCCGCGGCATCGGGCGCGAAATTGTGCTCGCTTTTTTGCGGAACGGAGCGTCTGTCTACTATATCGACCTTGTGGAAGGGGAATCGATTGCCGAATACCAGGAAATTGCCGCGTCGACCGGCGCGACAGTGGCCTTTCGGGAGGGCAACGTCGCAGACGAGGCGCAAATCACGGCCGCGGTCGAGGGGATTCTCAAAGAGAGCGGCGGACTGGACGTTCTGGTGAACAACGCGGGGATCACGCGTGACGGACTGGTGTTTCGAATGTCGGCAAAGGACTGGACCGATGTCCTGACCGTGAACCTCACGAGCGCCTTCTATATTTCGAAGGTTGTTTCGCGAGAGATGATCAAACGCCGCACCGGCTCGATTATCAACGTCGCTTCCATCGTCGGCGTAATCGGAAACGGCGGGCAGACGAACTACTCGGCCTCCAAGGCGGGGTTGATTGGCTTTACCAAGAGCCTTGCACGGGAAGTCGCGGGAAGAAATGTTCGTGTCAACGCGATCGCACCGGGTTTCATCAACACGAAGATGACCGAAGCGCTGAACGACGAGCAGCGGAAGGCGCTCACGGCGCAGATACCGTTGGGCAGAATAGGCGAGCCGTCCGAGGTTGCCTCGGTAATCGTATTCCTTGCGTCGGAGCTCGCCTCATATGTTACCGGACAGGTCGTTCAGATAACCGGTGGAATGGGAATGTAGCAGAAGATCGGAGACAGGAGAGTTTTCATCATGGCCAAGCGGGTAGTGATTACGGGAATGGGCATTGTGAGCCCGATCGGGAACAACCTTCCGGAGTTCTGGACGGGGCTTTCAGAGGGACGCAGCGGCGGAGGGTACATCACCCGTTTCGATACCGAAGGTTTCCCATCTCGGATAGCAGCCGAGGTCAAGGACTTCGATCCGCGAAAGGTAATGGACGGAAAAGAGGCGCGAAAGATGGACCGCTTCTCACAGTATGCTGTTGTCGCCGCCATTGAGGCAATGAAACAGGCGAACTTCAGGCCGGGCGAGATGGACCCCGAGCGGCTCGGAGTAATTCTGGGCTGCGGAATCGGCGGGTTCGAAAGTCTGGAAAATTCCTACGAAAAACTGTTCCTCGATGGGCCGCAGCGAGTTCAGCCGATGACCATACCCAAGATGATTCCGAACATCGGGCCGGGAAACGTTGCGATCCATCTCAATGCGCAGGGTCCCTGTTTCAATATCGCGACCGCGTGCGCGTCGGGAACCGACGCAATCGGAAACGCGGCAATGTACCTGCGAAACGGCCTGTGCGATGCGGTCATCACAGGCGGAGTAGAAGCGGCAATCACAAAAATGGGCGTGATGGGTTTCTGCGTCATCCAGGCACTCACTACAAACAATCAGGTTCCCGAGCGCGCGAGCCGTCCGTTCGACCGTGACCGGGACGGATTCCTGGTCGGCGAGGGAGCGGGAGTGCTGGTGCTCGAAACACTCGAGCACGCACAGAGCCGCGGGGCGACGATACTTGCAGAGGTTGCCGGGTACGGCGCGACCTGCGATGCCAACCATCTCACCGCACCTCATCCGGAGGGACGGGGAGCAGTTAAGGCAATGCAGCTTGCGATCGAATCGGCCGGACTTAAGCCGGAGCAGGTCGACTACATTAATGCGCATGGAACTTCGACGCCGATGAATGATCCAATCGAAACCAAAGCCATCAAGAAGGTCTTTGGCGACCACGCATACAAGCTGAAGGTCTCATCGACAAAGTCGATGACCGGTCACTGCATCGGCGCAGCAGGGGGTATCGAAGCGATTGCCTGCGTTCTCGGCATACAGAACGATTACTATCCACCCACCATCAATCTCGAAAACCCGGACCCTGAGTGCGATCTCGACTATGTTCCGCAGAAGGGCGTAAAAGGCAAGCTCGACGTTGCCATGTCCAACTCACTCGGGTTCGGCGGGCACAACGGCGTCCTGATTGTTCGGAAGTTCGTGGCCTGACCGCCTGCAGGCAGGCTGAGAGAAGACGAAAAAAGGCCTGCGCCAACGACGCAAGGCCTTTTTTGTGCATTACTCACATTTCGCCTGCGAGCAACGCAATTCCAGTACGGAGAAATAATACGGAATAGCAGCGGCGTTGTCAATCGCGGCGCTCCCCGTGTGGGCCAAACGGCGCCGACGCGAGTTCCCGGTAGATTGACCCGCCGGGCGCGAGCGTGCTTTGCAGGAGAATCACGCGGGTTACTTCTGTCTCCGGGGAAGGTCGGCCGGCAGCCGCGAGAAGCCCGGCTGCCGATTCCCGAAGCGTCGCTCGCGGGGCAGATTTCTTTACGTATGCCAGGGTGAAGTGCGGGTGATAGGGTCTTGTGTCTACCCGGATCCCGCAGGACGCGAGCTGATCGCCCAGAGCGCGGTAGAGTGTGTCCAGGGTTTTCGTTCGATCGTGCACGCCGCACCACATGACGCGCGGGCTGTATGGACCGGGAAAAAAGCCGACACCTCCGGCAGTGATCGAGAACTGCGCGAATTGAGAGCAGACGGTGAGCATTCCGGCGGTAATCGTTGGCACGACGGGCGCGGGGGTGTCGCCGAGGAAATGAAGGGTGACGTGAAGATTCTCCGGGGCAACAAAGCGGAATAGCGACGCCGGCTGTTCCTTCCTGATCGTGTCCTGGAGGCCGATCAGCCATTTTTTCGCCGCGGGTGATGCCTCGATGGCCATGAAGAGCCTGAGTTTCTCCGTCGTGTCGTCCACGAACAAAGGATATTCCCGGCTTGCGGAGCTGACAACCCTCGACACGGGTGGGATGACCTTGCCAAACGCGTCAACTCTCACGATAATGGGCCAAACCGCGTTTGAGAAGAAGACAGCTCGAAGAATCTATGTCGAAAGAGAGAAAAAAGGGTGATCGGCCCCTGGTTGGACTCGCCCTGGGCGGTGGGGCCGCGCGTGGGTTTGCGCACATCGGCGTTTTGAAAGTTCTGGAAGAGGAACGGATTTCCGTCGATTTTGTTGCGGGCACCAGCATCGGAAGCCTGATCGGAGCGCTTCACTGCGCCGGCGTCCGGTGGCAGGAGATTGTTTCTATCACCAACGGAATCAGTTGGGGCGATCTGGTGAAACCGGCCTGGCCGAATCTCGGCCTGGTGCAGAGCGATCGGCTCGAAGCGGTGATCGGTAAGTTCATCAACCAATCCGATTTCGAAGATCTCAAGATTCCGTTCAAGGCGGTGGCAGTTGATATCGTTGAAGGACAGGTGGTGATCCTCGACCACGGCGCGATAGCTCCGGCAGTACGCGCAAGTTGCAGTATTCCCGGAATATTCCCCCCGGTCGAACTCGATGGACGTCTGCTTGTGGACGGGGGCGTGCTCAATAGTGTCCCCGCCGACGTCGTCAGGGCGATGGGTGCCGACGTGGTAGTTGCGGTGAATCTGAATGCGGACCGCAAGAAGCACGGGAAGCCCGAAAATGTCCTGGACATGATGTTCTACAGTTTCAACCTGATGGTCGCGGGAGCAACCGACCGTACGTTGCGGTATGCCGATATCGTGATCGAGCCGGACCTGCACGACATGAGCTACTACGCTCTGAAGAAGAAGGATGTCGCGATCGTCCGTGGCGAAACCGCCGCGAGAGGCCGTTTGGCGGCGATTCGTGAACGTATTGCGGAGTAAGAGGAGGCAGAAATGCGGTCTTTTATCGAACCCCGGTTAGATTGTCTTTCGGGGGGTTCCTTACTATTTTATAACCGACATGAAAGATAAGATGGACTTCAATCCGTTCAACAACGGGCAGAACGACGACAAGAATCAAAACGAATCTCCGAAAGGTATGCCCGGGATGAATGGACGGGGTTTCTGGAAGATCCTCCTCGTAATTATTATCGCGGCGTTTCTCATTCCCGCCCTCTGGAGCATGTTTGCCGGGAATAACAACCGACCTGCGATAAGTTATACGCAATTTCGCCAACAGCTCGATCAGGGGAATATACGTCAGGTAGTCTTCTCCGGGCAGGAGCTGCAGGGGACTTTCAAGTCGCCCACGCGTATTACGACTCAGGGAGCCGACACCAGCACTCTCGGATTTGTCACCTACGTTCCGCCGGTCGGGGACACCCAGCTGCTTCCCCTTCTCGAGCAGAAGGGAGTGGATATAAGCACCAAGCCGCCGCAGGATTTCTCGATCCTCAGCGTCATACTTAATGTCGTACCATTCATTATCTTCATCTGGATCGGGTACATCATTTTCCAGAACATGAAGGCGCAGCGGCAGAATATCTTTTCGGTCGGTCAAAGCCGAGCCAAGCTCTACAAGCGCGACGACAAACGCACCACCTTCACCGACGTCGCCGGCCTCCAGGGCGCAAAGGAAGAGGTGAAAGAGATCATCGACTTTCTCAAAGATCCGACGAAGTACCACAAACTCGGTGCGACCATCCCGCGTGGGATACTTCTCGTCGGTCCTCCCGGGACAGGAAAAACCTTGATCGCCCGGGCAATCGCCGGCGAGGCGGATGTGCCCTTCTACAGTATCAGTGGCTCGGATTTCATGGAAATGTTTGTCGGCGTCGGGGCCTCCCGGGTACGGAACCTTTTCCAGGAGGCGAAAAAGCACGCCCCTGCGCTCATCTTCATAGACGAGCTCGACAGTGTCGGCCGCCATCGCGGAGCAGGTCTCGGCGGCGGTCATGACGAAAGGGAGCAGACTCTCAATCAGATGCTTTCTGAAATGGACGGGTTCGAACAGTTCGATACCACCATCGTGATCGCGGCGACGAACCGGCCCGACATCCTCGATCCTGCGTTGCTGCGACCCGGCCGTTTCGATCGTCGAATCACGGTCGGCCTGCCAACTCTCGAAGATCGTGTCGAGATACTCGCGGTGCATGCGCGCAAAAAACCTTTCGACGCCAACTTTGACATGCGCGAAGTTGCAAAGAGCACGGTCGGGTTCAGCGGAGCCGATCTGCGAAACTTGCTGAACGAAGCTGCGTTGCTCGCCGCGAGAAAGAACAAGACCTCGATCGATTTCAACGATGTGAATATCTCACGCGACAAAATTCTCATGGGTCTCGAGCGGCGGAACCTCAATCTCACCGATGAGGAAAAGCGGTTGGTGGCCTACCACGAATCGGGTCACGCGGTCACCGCCTGTCTGCTCGAAACCACAGACCCGCTGCACAAGGTCTCCATTATCCCGCGGGACTTTTCGATGGGCGTGACCCAGCAGATGCCTGACCGCGATCGTTTCCTCTACAGCCAGCAGTACATCGAGGAGCGGATTGCCGTCATGATGGGTGGGCGCGCCGCCGAGAATCTGCTGCTCGGTAGTGTCACCAGCGGTTCCGAAAACGACCTGAAAGAGGCCACGAAGCTTTCGCGAAAAATGGTCCTCGACTGGGGAATGAGCGAGAAGCTCGGTCACATCGCGCTTGGCGCAGAGAAACAGGATATCTTCCTGGGCGAGCAGCTTGGCCGGGCGCGCGATTACGCGGACGAGACCGCCCGCGATATCGATACCGAAGTACGGACGATCCTCGACCGTGCCTACGAAACCGCGTTCAATCTGTTGAAGAAGAACCGGGAACGCCTGGTCGCCGTCGCGGAAGCCCTTCTTCTGAAAGAGGAGCTTCTTGGCGAAGAGGTCCTCGCCATTCTCGGAGCAAAGGCCGCCGCGGTATAGCCTCATCCGGGCTCCTGCAACAAAGGTTGACCGCACACTGCAGTTGCGGTAGAGTACCACCCCATGGACCCAGTCGAAGCAGGTGGTGCGCTTGAAGCCGGTCGGTTTGCGAAGAGTTCCTCCCGGACATTTTCGTTTTTCATAGTCGGCGCGGCCTATGCGCTTGCCGTCCTCCTTTTCTTGTGGCTCCTCTCATTTCCGGCGGTCTCCCACGCGGCGCCATTGTCGCTCATGGCACGGACGTTCATCGCCGACCTCGCGGCGACTGTGGTGATCTTTGCCGTAAGCGTCGTATTCGACAATTCGAGCGTGTACGATCCCTACTGGAGCGTACTTCCTCCGATCATCTATCTGGTCTGGATTGCGTCCGGCTCCAACAACTTGTCGCTGCGCGCGGCCCTCGTGCTGGTTCTCACCTGGCTTTGGGGAATGCGGCTCACCGCAAACTGGGCTGTCGGCTGGACCGGACTCCAGGATGAAGACTGGCGATATCGCGACTTTCGCGCCAAGACCGGGCCGGCCTACTGGATTGTGAGCTTTCTCGCTATCCACCTGTTTCCCACTCTTGCGGTATTTGCCGGATCCCTTCCCATATTCTTTGTGCTCGCGTTACCCGGTACCGCTTTTTCCAGTCTCGACGTTGTCGCGGTACTGGTGACGCTCGCGGCAATTGTCATCGAGGGGACCGCGGACGCCCAGATGAAACTTTTCAAGCAGAGCCGAATAGGCGGTGTAATGGCTGAAGGTCTCTGGAAGTACTGCCGCCACCCCAATTACCTCGGTGAGATGTCATTCTGGCTCGGAATGCTTCTGTTCGGTCTCGCCGGAGGCGCCCCGTTTTGGACAGCCGCCGGAATGATCATAATGATCGGCATCTTCTTCGGATTCAGCATGCCGATGCTGGAAAAGAAAATCCTGCGAACGCGGCCGGAGTACCGGGAGGTCCAACGGACCGTTTCGCTGATCATACCCCGTCCGCCGCGTCGCTGACGCGGCAGATCGGCGGCAGCAACGGGGTTCAGCCGTTTCCGACCGCTTGCCGGCTTCCGCCGAGATCATGAAGCTCCTCCCGCGAAAACGCATAGACGCTATTGCAGTTGTGGCAGGTGATGTGCAGCGGGAAGGGACCGTTGGCTTTGATGTCCGCAAGTTCGTCTTCCGGCAACGCGCCGAGAAACGCTCGAAAGCGGTCGCTGTTGCAATTGCAGGCAAACTCGAGCGGTCTTGTTCCGATGACGTCGGGGTCAAAACGCGCGAAACTCTCGCGAACTATCTGGGTGGTGGCGCGGTTTTCCGCGAACAGTGCGCCCAGGGAAGGAATCCCGCGCACCGTCTCTTCCAGTTCGACCACCGCAGTCTCATACGATCGAAGCGCGTCGGCACGTGACCCGGAATCGCTGTCGGCCTCAGCTGCGGCTGTGGACTCCGGCAGGGCCTGAACGAGCAAGCCCCCCGCTCCAATGACCAGCCCTTCGGTATCGAACTGGATGCTGAGCGAGATCGAGGTGGGAGTCTGCTCCGAAATCGCGTAGTAACGGGTCAGATCCTGCGCAACATTCCCGTATTCGAGTGAGATCTGGCCGCTGAACGGCCGGGAATTATTCTCGATGTACCGCATGACGCTCAGCGTTCCTGCACCGATGAAGGGCGCCGTATCGAAACTGTCGAGCGGTTTTTCGATCGGGATCCGGCTATTGTTCAGGTATCCCCGAACCTGCCCGTGAGCTGTTGACTCGACATGCACACCCCCAACGGGTCCGTCGCACTGCAAATGAATGCCGACCCGGTCGGTGCCCTTGAGTGACGTGGCCATGAGCGCCGAGCCCATATAGGCGTGGCCAAGTATGAGCGTTTCCAGGACGCCAAGTTCATGATTCGCTCGCATCTGGTTTACCAGGCGGGTGCCGTGAAGAATCGCGGCGCGGAATCGTCCCCGAGACAGAAGGAAAATGTCCACACCGTCGTTCATCACGTTGTCGAGCCGTTCAACAAGCGTCGGGTTCTCTATCGTTCGTAGATACATGTGCCGAAAATCGCAACTTCCGTCGCGAGAGTCAATAGCGGGCAACTATGACGTCCTCGTGCTCTTCGATCGCGGTCACGGGTCGGAGGAAGATCTTTCGCTCCTGCAGCGTCTTTACCAAAAAGCCGTAGTGCGCATTCTGGTATCTGAGCGACTTTCCCGTTTTCTGTGCCGAGGCCTCAAACCGGCGGTGCGCCGCGAGTCGGGCTTCGAGGTAGTCGTTCGCCGGGTTTCTCGCAGAGAGCAGCGCATTCCTCGCGTTTGCAATGAGATCCGGGGCACGGTCCGATCCGACGGAGTCTCTTCCCGTCGCAAGAGCCGCAACCTGCGTCGTTCCGGTTCCCGTAAAGGGATCGAGGATTGCATCGCTCTCGACTGAATACATCAATACGAGCCTGAGTGCGATCTCAAGCGGGAAGGCGCCGCTTCGAGAACGAGATGCAACTGGTGGTTCTTCGAAGCCGTGTCGGTAGTCCGTGAGCCCCGGCACCCGCCCGGGGACCGGCTTGCTGCCGCGCGGCGACTGCCGGACACCCGGCACGTTCCAAAGATCGGCGAACCATGCGTTTCGTTCCTCCCAGAAAAAAGCGCTGCGACGACGCCGGTCCTGTTCGTCAGCGTCCGTGAACGAACGCTTGCCCGGTTTACGGAAGATCAGGATATATTCGTGTTCGAGCGTTACGTAGGCGCCGGCCGGGTACATCCCTGACCCCAGGAACTTATTCGGCGCGTTGGTGGTTTTTCGCCAGACGATTGCCGGAAGGCTCGTAAAACCCGCTCGTTCGCACGCGGTCACGATGCGGGCGTGGTTGGTGAACAGGCGGAAATTGCCGCCGAAGGTTCGTGTTGCGTCGCCGATATTTATGCACGCAAATCCTCCTGGTCGCAGTACCCGGAAGCACGCACGCCAGGCATCGTCTAGAAGCGAGTGCATGAGCTCATACGCCCTCTCCGGCGCGTTGTTTTCGAGCGAGTTTCTGATGGCAGGGTCTTGATCGCAGAAGGACGCGTCCCACATGTCGATCATCGGATAGGGAGGGGAGGTCACGACAAGGTCCACGCTGTTCGAAGGCAGAAAGGGCAGTCCCCGCGCATCTGCTCGAAAAAGGCGGTGATTTGTGGTGAAGCTCTCGTTCGTCATTCCGGGGTAGTTTTCAGCCGGTTCTGTCTGTCGAAATCCTCAATGGCGAGGGTTATTAGGCGATCGACCAGTTCGGTGTAGCCGATGCCGCTTGCCTCCCACAGCTTCGGGTACATGCTGATGTGCGTGAAACCGGGAATCGTATTCACCTCATTCACAATTGCCGTACCGTCTGGCTTGAGGAACAAATCGACCCGGCTCATGCCGGTACAGCAGAGGGCCTGATAGGCGTCGACCGCGGTTCTCTGCACGGTCCGGATCTCGCTCTCGCTCATCTTTGCAGGGATCGCAAGCGTCGCGCCGTGCTCGTCGATGTACTTTGCCCGGTAGGAGTAGAACCCGTTGGGTGTGGTGACCTCACCCGGGAGCGACGCAATCGGTTCGTCGTTTCCCAGTATCGACACTTCAATTTCCCGCCCCACTACCGCCTCTTCCACTACGACTTTCAGATCGTACTGAAAGGCCAGCGCGAGAGCCTCCTCGAACTCTTTGCGGTTTCCGGCCCTTGATATCCCGACCGATGAGCCGAGGTTGGCAGGTTTTACAAACACCGGCATCCCGAGTCTTGCGTTTCCCTGTTCGAATGCGTCGGCGGGAACTCGCGATGCATGAAACACGAGAAAATCGGCGATTGGAATGCCCGCGTCCCGAAAGAGTCGCTTCATCACGTCCTTGTCCATCGAAACCGCTGATCCGAGCACGCCTGGTCCGACGCAGGGGAGATTCGCAAGCTTCGCGAGTCCCTGGATCGTTCCGTCCTCTCCATAGGGGCCGTGCAGCACGGGAAAGATGACGTCGATATCGGGGAGCGCTACGCGGTCTTTCAACGAAATGAGCTGCCTGGCGTCTCCCGAAGGGGCAAGGGCGATTTCGGTGCTGGAACGGTTCAGCTGTATGAGCCGGGGATCGTTTTCATTCAGGAGTTCCAAAGAGTGCTCGTTGAGATACCATCTGCCTGCGCGGTCGATTCCGATCAGAACCGGCTCGTATTTTTCCAGGTCGAGGGAGGCCAGAACGTTCTTGGCCGATTGCAGCGACACCTCGTGTTCGGCCGAGCGACCACCGAACATGATCGCTACGCGGATCTTCTTTCTTCCGGGTTTCATATTCCGGACAACTATATCAACTCTCCGCGTGCATTTCCAGCGAAACGATCTGCCGTTGAAGGGTCGTACGCTCAGATTCCGACAGAATTTCCCAGCGCCCTAAGAACGATGCGATATCTTGCGGGCTTCACCTTTCGTTCGAAAACGATGAACGGATTCCGATCTATTTGACGGGCGGTCCAGTTGTACATGTCGGCGGCAGTCTTGATCGGCACGAGGTAGCGATGCGGAATGTAACGATATCCCTCTTCTGCCTGTCTCTGCCAGGAGCGGTAAAGGCCAAGCTGGGAGCGGATATACCGGGAAAACTCCCACGGATCTGCTGCCGCGCTTGCCTTGTTCAGCGCCGAGAGGGTCGTCTCCGACAGCGGCAGGTATCTCCGGCCGAGCTCGATGTCCTCCTGGATATCGCGGATGAAGTTGATGTACTGCATCGAGCGCCCGAGCATCCTCGCGGCGGGGAAACTCTCTTCGGGCAGCCCAAGCAGTCGTGCCATGAATAGGCCAACCACTTCCGCCGACCCGTAGATATACTCGAGTGTCTCGGTGAATGAGCCGCACGTTTTTCGGTAGAGGTCGAGTTCCATCGAGTGGAGAAACGCATCGACCCATTCGAGTGCAAAACGCCTTCGATGCACGAGGTCGACAAATGAGTCGACAATCGTGTCCCCCGACGTTTTTCCCCGGAGCGCGCCCTTGTAGCGTTCACAAAAAGCGTAGAAACCATCGTTGTCCTGAGGAATTGCATCGACATAGTCGTCTGCAACGCGCACAAAGCCATAGAGAATGTAAACATCGCTTCGTACAGTTTCGGGGAAGAAGAGACTGCTCGAATAATAGGTCTTGCTGCCGTTCCGAAACGTTCGTTCATGAAGTTTTGTTGCCGTCATCTGATCACCCCCACCCGATCCATAATACACAAGATGTGTAGTTTAAGCAACTTCAACCATCATTGTGATGCTGAGGATCACGAAATGTGTAGTTCATGCAGGAGGACTGTCGAATCGGTGACGAACAGATCCAATCGACGGCTCTCGTACGGGGGGAGATCTCGGTAGACCCCGACGGCTGTGCCGTCATATCATGTGCGGCATGGAGCACGGTGCGCGTCAGAAAGGCAGCAACGGGATAGGCGAGCTGCGCGAGAGCTCACTCCACGCCGAAATGAAACGCTATCTCGCCCGTCCCACCGACCGTTTCGAGCAACGCGTGGGAACCCACGTCATCGACATCGTGCGGGAAGAGTGCCTGATCGAGATCCAGACCACGAGCTTCGCCAAGCTTCGACCCAAGTTATCCGCGCTTCTTTCGATGCACCCCATACGCGTGGTATTCCCGATAGCCGTGGACAAGTGGATTGTTCAGCTTGGCGCGGACGGCGAGCTGCTTCGGCGGCGGCGCTCTCCCCGGCGCGGGAAAATCGAGGATCTGCTTCGCGAGCTGACGCAGATTGTCGGTTTTGTCGAGAATCCAAATCTTTCGGTGGAGGTGCTCTTTGTTGCCGTAGACGAGATTCGGCGAGACGACGGCAAGGGGAGCTGGCGCAGGCGAGGAGTGAGCATCATTGATCGTCGGCTTATCGAAGTCAAAGACCGCACGCTTTTTCGCGGACCCGCCGACTACCTCCGTTTTCTTCCCGGCGATCTGCCGCAGCTCTTCACCAACAGCGAGCTATCCCAGTTGAGCGGAAGGGACCGAAGGGAGGCCCAGACCATCACCTACTGCCTTCGCAGGATGGGGATGATCGAAGTGGAGGGCAAACGAGGCCGCGAACTGCAGTATCGGAGACGAGCGGCGGAACCGCGCACCAAACCCCGCCCGCGGCGCGCCAGGAAAGGGCCACCCTGCGCGTTTGAGGAGACAGATGACCGAAGCTGAGCTTCTCGGGAGCCTCCCCGAGCAGGAGCAGCTCGTCGTGCTGAAGCGGCTTACGCTGTTCCTTCGCAGCAGGGAAATCGAAGCGGTAATGGAACGTGTTGCCGAGGGTGATTCGATCTTCGAAGCGCATCGTTCGCTGGGGCTCCTTGAACGATATCGCGGAGATCTGCGCAAGATACTTTTCGAATCGGCGTGACAGCCCTCCTCCGGTCCTTTGTTGTTGCTCCCGGAGAGCAATTGCCGCAGTTGTCCGGTTCTTCCGGAGTCCCGGCCGGGCACCGTCGCCGAATGGAGGTTCCGGTCGACCGTTCGTTGCTCGACGCGTTGCTAGTGACGAAAGGTCCTTGTTTTGTCTGTTCGATCTGCTCGAGGCCGATGACGCTCAACACTGCCAGGGAAGTCATGACAGCGATGAGCGCAGGTGAGCCGGCAAGAGTGTGCTATCCAATTCGGAGCCTGAACGTGGCCCTAGTCCTTGCTCCGCGGCAGCGGACAATTCATCTTGGAATGGAGATAATATGGCAACTCATGTCTTTTGAAAACATTAACTCTAAAAAAGTAGTAAAGCGGGAAAACATGAATATTTCAAATGAGGGCTCGCCCCGCTTCTCACCTTCCACATCCGGGCCTTCTGAACTACAATGACTGTTTCGCGACGAATCGGTCGGTTATATAGTCGGGGCCAGGAGGGGAGTATACCGTGACGGCCAGACCACGAAGGTTCGACACAACCAAACTCCTCGAGATATCTGGTTTTGCGGTGGCTCTACTTCTCGTTGCTTTTCTCAACTTTCTGAACATTCGGGTCATACGAGAGTTTTTCGGATTGAACGAGGACCTCAAAGTCGCGTTTCTTGATCACTCACAGCTTGAATCGATCTCCACCCGGTTCTACAAGTCAATCATGGAAGAACGGCTGTTCATGTTGAACGGCGACCCGGAAGAGCTTCAAAGCTACCGAACCGATGCACATCAGACCCGGCAGTCTCTCGCCGACTTCTCAAAGCACATCGCGAGCACTCAGCAGCGGTCCATCATCGATGTGGCAACTCTTTCCGAGTTCACCCAGTTGGTAGAGAGGCGCTACACCTACATAGACTCCCTGGTCGCCGAACGGATGAAGGGCAACGGAATACCCCAAAGAGGTCCTGACGCGCAGCACCGACGAGCTGCTGCCGGCAATTCAGGCCCTTCTGGATCGGTGGAACCGGACTGTTCAGGCGCAGATTGCGCACAGAACCGAGTTAACGCGCAGCGGCGCAGGACGCGCGGAGACGGTGTCGGTGGTCGCGACTCTCATCATTTTTGTTCTGATAATCGGAGTCTTCGTCCTGTTCACCATGCAGCTGAACCAGAGCATCAGCCTCGCGCGGGCGCTCGAGGCCGAAACACTCAAGGCGCAAAGCGCCGACCGCGCGAAGAGTGAGTTCCTCGCGAACATGAGCCACGAAATCCGCACGCCCCTGAACGCTATCCTCGGTTTCAGCGAGCTGTTGCGCGAGCAGGTTCGAGAAAGCCGGCGCCAGCTTTCCTACGTCGACGGCATTGAAACAAGCGGCCGCGGACTGCTTTCGCTCATCAATGACATTCTCGATCTGTCCAAGATTGAAGCGCGCCATCTGGAAATTCGGCCGGAACCGGTCAATCCGCATCTTCTTATCGATGAGGTCCGCTCCGTATTTGAACCGCAGATAACGCGGAAGAATCTTCGGTTCTCGATCGAGATCGCCCCTTCGCTGCCTCCCGGACTTATTTTCGACGGGCCGCGCGTCCGCCAGATTCTCTTCAATCTGATAGGAAACGCTGTCAAGTTCACCAGCGTCGGGGATATCCGGGTGTCCGTAGGCAGCACGCCGCTCGACGGTGCGTCGAGCCATCTTTCGATCGATTTTTCCGTTTCCGATACCGGTGTCGGCATCCCCGCTGAAAACCTCGACGTCATCTTCGAACCGTTCCGGCAGTTGGACAGTCACACGAGCCGCATCTACTCCGGGACCGGACTGGGACTCGCAATCTCACGCCGGCTCGCCGAAGCGATGGGAGGAAGACTCACCGTATCGAGTGAACCGGGACGGGGATCGACATTCACCCTGTCACTGAGCCGCGTATCCGTTTCTCCGGTATCCGTTCCGCCCCCCGACGAACAGGATGTCGTTGCTGATGTTTCCCAAAGACTCGAGGGGGCTACAATTCTGGTTGTCGAGGACGAACCACTGAACCGACAGGTCCTCAGGGAGTTTCTTTCTGCAAAGCGATTCCGGGTCCTCGAAGCGGAAAACGGGCAGACTGCACTCGATCTGTTGGATCGGACAACGCCGGATCTCATCCTCATGGACATGCAGATGCCGGTGGTATCGGGTGAGGAGGCGATTGCGGCAATCCATGCAAACCCTCGCCTCGCCGGTATTCCTATTCTCGCGCTATCCGGATCAACCGACCGGGAGAATCACGCCCGCGGCGCCGGCGCTCAGGGCATGCTCCGAAAACCGGTGGAACGTGAGGAGCTGATTCGCGTCCTGTCCGAGCTCCTGGGGCACTCGATGCCGGCAAGAAACGTCCCGGCGGAGACGGACCGCGCAGAGCGGCGCCCGCGAGGCAACGACAATCCGCCGGCACCGGGTCAACGTAGATTCGGCATGGTCTGCGAGATTCCTGCGCTTTTCTCGATGAACAGCAGGGTGTCGGCAGGTCCGGGCGCTTGCCGTGGCTCTTCGGGGAGAGGTGCGCGCGCGGCCGAAGGTGCCGCGCGATCCCTGAGCGTGAACCGTACGATGGCTCTCGGGACGCTTCTCGAGACTATCGGGAAACAGTACGGATGCGACGTATCTGATCGATCTCGGTGAGGACTGTGCGGGAGGCGGCGGATCTGGTGGACATCAAACAGATGTCTCGGCTGTTCGCGGAATTGTCGACCATCAGCGGGATCGTCGAATCGCGATTTCCATACGCATAGGCGGTCAGGGGAGTACCATGAGCAGGGAACAGGAATTCGAACACAGGCCGCCTCCGTCGGTACTGGTTGTCGATGACGTATCGGAAAACCTCCAGGTTGTCGGAAACCTGCTGAAAAACCACGCCTATGACGTGCGACTGGCTGTCACCGGCGAACAGGCCATTCAGAGTGTGAGGTACGATCCCCCTGATCTTGTTCTGCTCGATATTTCGATGCCGGGGATCGACGGATTCGAGGTCTGCCGGCGCCTCAAGGCTGAGTCCGAATCGCGCGATATCCCGGTGATCTTTCTCACTGCAGCGCATGTCACTCAGGATCAGATGCGAAAAGGCTTCGAGGCGGGCGCGGTGGACTACATAGCCAAACCGGTGGACGATCCGGTGCTTCTCGCGCGAGTGCGAACCCACGTGAGCCTGCGCCGGTCCAAAGACCAGCTCCAAGTTCAGAACCGAAGCCTCGCAGAGGCCAACGACGCAAAGAACAAGCTTTTTTCGATCATGGGACACGATCTCAAGAACGTATTCTCCGGGCTGAATACACTCATCGATCTGATGCTGAAGGATTTCGACGGCATTGAACGAAGTGAGAAACTCCATTATTTGACCGAAATGCGAAAGGCCTCACATCAGACCCTTACGATTCTCGACGATATTGTTCAATGGTCGCGGCTCGAACGGGGTATGATAGTACCCAATTTTCGCAACATCAACATCGGATCCGTGGTCGACGATGCCCTCGACCTGGTCCGTCCACGCGCGGAACAGAAATCTGTCTCGATCGAGTTTCACAAGGCGGATGCGCCGACGTTGGAGACCGACGGAGAGATGCTGCACGCGGTTCTCAGGAATCTGCTCACCAACGCGCTGAAGTTTACGCATCGTGGAGGCTCCGTGACGGTGGATATTCGTGCAGACTCGGCGTCCGTGCGGATATCGGTGCGGGACACGGGAATCGGCATTTCCGCCGCGAAGATGGAGCACCTTTTCCAGTACGCAGACGTCGCGGAGATGGGCACCGACGGCGAGAGCGGGACCGGGCTCGGTCTCATGATCTGCCGTGAGATGTTAGAGGCGCTGGGAGGAAAGATTTGGGCCGAAAGTGAGGAAGGAAAAGGCAGCACTTTCCACGTCACGATTCCTTTGGAGTCGGCTCGCCCCATTCCGCCGAAGCCGCTCCGGGCATAACTGCGTGGACGATATCGCGCCTCGGGCCGTAGTCGAAGACGCGGATTTTCTTGTTCTTTGGAAACCCGACGGAATTCATACGGTTCCCAACCGGCGCGGAGGGGAGGGGACCCTTCTCGACTGGATCCTCGAACGTTACCCGGAGATTCGAAGCCTTCCCGGACGAATGCCGCAAGAGCACGGTCTCATGCAGCGTCTTGACCGCAATACTCGCGGACTCGTGATTTGCGCGCGGACCGAGGAAGCCTTTCGCAAGCTGCTCGAGGCGTCCCGGCTTGGCGCCTTCGAAAAGGGCTATTCAGCGTTTTGTCGCACCGGGAGGAATCCGCCGCCCGGGCTGCGATCGCTGCTGCCCCGGCCTGGAGGCGCGCCTCCGTGGGTGGTACGCAGCCGCTTCCGACCCTACGGCCCGGGACGAAAACTGGTGGTCGCGGTCCCGGTGACCGAAACGGAGAGCTCGCTTGCGCCGGATTCCGGTCCGACCTTCGGACGGAAGATTTCCAGGATGTACGAAACCGAGATCGACCGGATCGAGGAGACCGCCGAAGGCGTCCATATCCACGTACTCATTCGTCACGGCTTTCGGCATCAGATTCGCGTCCATCTTGCGTCGATCGGGTTTCCGATCGCCGGCGACCCACTCTATCTTCATCCGGCCGACGCACCCGGAATTCCCCTTCATCTCGCAGCAATCGAAGTTTCCTTTCCTCACCCCAGGACCGGAGCGGCCATCCGGATTGCGGTAGACGACCCGTGGTTATGAGCCGCCAGACTTCCTCTCGTCTTGACGAATCAGTCACCCGGACCTATAGTTTTCCGACATGGTACGTGACACGTCTGCAACGGCCCGGCGAGCTTTCTTCAGGAATGTCCTGTGCAGTTCTACTTCGAACCGATTCGCGTCGCCCTTGAGTTCTTTCCGCTCATAGCGCTCGTCATGATCGGGCCGCTGGCCGTTCTCCACTGGAGGCGCTACGGCCGTCTCCAGGGGGTACGGGCGCTTATTCTCTACTCGTTCATACTGTATTCTATAGTGGCACTCTTTCTGGTGATCCTGCCGTTGCCCAAGCCGGGACCGGACTTTGTCCGCCGCTATGCGCGCTACTCGCATCCGCAGCTTGTCCCGTTCCATTTTGTCCGTCTTCTCGTGCACTCCGTGCCGGCTTCGACATGGACCTCCGTTCCCGGAATTCTCTCGCTCTTCGGCCGGAGAGTCTTCCTCCAGGCCGTCCTTAATTTTCTGCTGCTGCTTCCGCTCGGATTCTATCTCCGCTACTATTTTCGCATCTCCGTGCTCGTCGCGATTCCGATTGTATTTGTGACGACCGTAATGTTCGAACTGCTCCAATACAGCGCCCTTTTCGGGCTCTATCCGGCGCCCTATCGTCTGTTCGATGTAGACGACATTATCGTGAACACTTTCGGGGGCATCGTCGGGTTCTTCGCGGCCCCGGCGGCCGAGAGGCTATTCCCCGTTCCCTCTCCGCGTCCGGCCGTGCAGAGCTCGCAGGTCGGCTACGCGAGGCGCCTCGTCGCGTTTGCCGCGGATCTTTCGCTGTCGGGTGTCGGCATACTCGCTGTCCGACTCCTTCTGCTCTGGAGTGGAGCGGCCCCCGTCGCGCTTCCGCCGGCATTCCAGGACACCGCATTGCGCTACCTTCCGGCCCCAATCTCCTGGGGATGGCTGATCGATGCCGCAGTTCTCGCGCTGGTATTCGTCATTCTTCCGGCAGTCCGTTACGGACGGACACCCGGAAAGGCTCTGGTACGGCTCATGATTGTCGGCAACGACCGGCGTCCACCGGGTACACCCGCCCTGTTCGTGCGTTACCTGGTCGAACTGTTTCTGCCGATCGCCCTGCTCCGTTTTACGCTCGGAGACCCGGCCTTGCGGAACCTGCTTGGATCGTGGGTCGACACCGTCGGGGTCCTGCTTCTCGCATTGCTCGCGCTCGTCTACCTGCTTCCCCCGGTGATACGACGTGATCGTAGAGGAATCCACGAGCTCGCATCGGGTACGCGCACAATCAGCACGCATGCAGCCGCCAGGCGGCGCGCCGCGGATCCAGGCCGGCCGGGGGAGAAACGCACTCGAGCCGGTGGTGTGTTACCCCGCCGGCCGCCGCCACGGTATTGAAGATTTTCGCTCATGTGGATCGGTGGGCTTCTGCGCTTTCTGCTATGGGTGCGCAGAGGTTGGTACATTTTGCATAAGAGTGAAACAAGATCGAGTGAATCTATACCTCTTCGGCCCCAACAATGAAGCTGACGATCTCATCCGGCGTTGTCTCGGTGCGAACCTTCTCTGCGACCTTCTGGCCACGGCGCATGACGATGATTCGATCGGCGACCTTGAAAACGTCGTACATGGTGTGGCTGATCAGAATGATCCCTATGCCGTGCTCCTTCAGGGAGTTTACCAGGTCGAGGACCTGACTCTGTTGAGCAACCCCGAGTGCTGCAGTCGGCTCGTCCATAATGAGTACTTTCGCGTTCCAGTAAAGGGACCGGGAGATGGCCACTGCCTGCCGTTGTCCACCGGACAGGTTCTTGATTCGTGAATTCAGTGAGGGAATTTTTATCACGAGACTGTCCAACACCTTCCGCGCTTCGGTTTGCATATAGTCATGGTCGAGCACCGGCAGGAAGCCGGCGAATTTTCGAGTTTTTTCCCGACCGAGAAAGATGTTGGAATAGACGTTCAGATTTTCCGCGAGGGCCAAATCCTGATAAATTGTTTCGATGCCGAGCGACAGTGCATCCATCGGCGTTTCTACGGCTACCGGTTTTCCTTCGAAGAATATTTGTCCCTCTTCGGGCGTGTGAACTCCGGAAATGACCTTTATCAGAGTCGACTTACCGGCTCCGTTGTCTCCAAGTAGTGCGACGACCTCTCCCGGGTTTACACCGAGACTGACGTCGTTCACTGCCACAAGACCGCCGAATCTCTTCACGATATTTCGCACTTCAAGCAGATAGCTCATTCTCTCTCCTCGCGTCGCTTTCAACAATTTCCGGGAAGAACTGGTCTATCAATACGGCGGCTATCAGGATGACGCCGACGATGATGTAGATTATGAAGGTCGGAACACCGAATACTCGGAGTCCCGTCTCCAGAACCGCCAGGAGCAGAGCGCCGATCAGCGTTCCACCTATGGATCCGACGCCGCCATACAGGCTTGCGCCGCCAATGACGACCGCCACAATGGAATCGAGCAGGTAGGTCGCACCCGCGTCCGATTTGCCCTGCGCGTACTGAAGCATGTAAATAACGCCAGCGAGCGTTGCGAGAAACGCAGATATCGAATAGACACGCTCCAGATGTCCCTTTACATCTATTCCTGAGCGGACCGCCGCATCAGTGTTTCCGCCGATCGCGTAGGTATGCATACCGAATTTTGTGCCGCGCAGCAGGTAGGCGAATATGACGACAAAGATGACCGCGGCGACGAGAATGATCGGTATGAGCGGAATTACCTCGGTGCCTCGAGCAACCCGCTCGTGCGAGAAGAACGAGAGCCCGCGACCCGGGATGTAATAGGCAATGTAGCCGGTTCCGATCACGCTGGCGAGGTAGGGGAGGTTCCCCGCTTGAGAACCTTCCACGAGCAGCTCGGATACGCCATAGGTTACCGACAGCATGGAATAGGTGGCGATAAACGGGGGAACGTTCAATCTGGCCACGAGCATCCCGTTGATGTAACCGGGAATGGTGCCGATGATCAACGTGGCCAGCACCCCGAACAATATGGCCGCAGCGTCGGACAATCCTGCAATTTGAAAAGCGACGACAAGTTTCGCCGAAACAACGCTGGCAAAGCCGAAAACAAAACCGACCGAAAGATCTATCCCACCGGAGATAATGACGAAAGTTTCGGCCACGCCAAGAAGAAAGAGCGGAATGCCGGCAATAAAGACGAGCTGGAACGTGTTTACTGACAGGAAACCGGTGGCGATAACGCTGAACAGGATGGTTTCCACGAGGAGAAACAGCAGTGCCCATCTGCGACCGACAAACGCAACTATGGATCCCGGCCCCTTTGAAATTGCTTTTTCACTCATTGTTGCCGGCCATCCTATAAACGATCCGGAAATAGCTGATCCATCACCACCGCGAATACGAGGATCACGCCTACGGCAATAAAACGATAGAACGCGGGGATTCCCGATATGGAAAGTCCATTGTTGAGAACGGCAAGAATCAGAACGCCAACGACCGAGCCAATTAGACTACCTTTCCCTCCCATGAGGCTTGCGCCACCGATTACTACGGATGCAATAGCGAACAGCTCATAGGAAGCGTTGTAGGGCGTATAGTTGCCGACCCCCGTCTGGAAGACGTTGTACACCCCGGCAAGGGAAGCCAGAAGTGACGAGATGACGTAGAGGGTAACAACGTGTCGTTTCACATTGATACCTGCGCGCTTGGCGGCCTCCATGCTGCCGCCGATCGCGAAGGTGTGCTGACCGAAACGTGTGCGTTTCAGCACGAACCACAATATGGCAATCACAACAAGCCAAAGGAGCAGGCCATTCGGAAATACACGGATGAGCTGGCGAACTTGCGACTCCTGCAGACCCTCCGGACGCAGAAAGAACCGCGAACCGAGTCCGGGGAAACTATAGAACAGATATCCGTTGCCGAGTTGGACGAGATTTCGCGGGACACCCGCGATGGGAAACCCCTGACAGATCGTGAGGGTTATTCCATTCGTAACGCCCATAATGCCGAGCGTCGCGATGAACGGCGGTACCCGGTATCTGGCGATTAGTATTCCGCTGAAAAGACCCGGCACTACTCCTACAACTATCGCTATTGCTGAACCGGTAATCGCCGACGCGGTTGCGGAGATGTTAGCCGCGTACATTGTCTGCATAATCTGTGCCGAAAGCACAGACGAGAGCCCCATCACGAACCCGACCGACAGATCGATACCGCCTGAAACGATGATGAATGTTTCCGCCGCCGCAAGAAGCACAAATGTCGTGGAGAGGTAGAGGATGTTTTGAAAGTTGTTCAGGCTGAGAAATCCCCGTCCAGTAAAGCTGAAAATGACAAAGAGCAGTACCAGAAATGCGAGCGCCCAGTTCCGGGCAAGCACCGACATCACGGTAGTTCGGTCCAAATCTACGGCCGGATAAGCATTCTCGTTCGACATGCAGCAGGACTCCTTTCCCCGGTTCTTCTGAGCAAGAGCTGCCCGCCCGGCAGGACCGGACGGGCAGCTATCAATTGTCACGTGAGCTTAATGCTGCTATCTATTTGCTGTAGATGTACTGTTGCATGTCTGCGCTGTTGACGTTGTCTTTGGTGAACAATTCGAATCCGGTGGGAACACTCTTGGGGACTTTTGCTTTTTCAGTGAAGTACTTGTAGCCCCATTCGACGGCAAGGTATCCCATGTCCGCAGGTTTCTGCGCAAGCGTCATATCGATCTGACCCTGCTTGAGCGCGTTGATAAGATCCTGCGTTGCATCCCAGGACGCAATCTTCACCGCACCGGTAAGTCCGGCATTCACAACCGCCTGATAGGCGCCCGAAGCGCTGTACAGGTTGGTACCGAAAACACCCGCGAGCTTCGGATACTTCTGCAGTATCGCTGCGGTTTGTTCCTGGGCCTTTTGCTGGACGTCCAGATTGTAGTCGACTCCGACGAGCTGGATGCCGGGGAATTCAGCTATTCCCTGCTTGAATCCCTCGACTCGGCCGTTTACCGAAGAGACGTCGGGGTTCGTGGAATTGATGTAAACCTGACCTTTCTGACCGATCAGCTTCGCAAGATCCTCGCCCATCTGCTTTCCGCCGGCGACATTGTCCGAGCCGATATAGGCAAGCGGGAAGGAAAAATCGCTTGGGGTCGTGTAGTCCCCGTTCCCGAGGTAGGTATCGACCGTGATTATCTCTATTCCCTGATCGTACAGCTTCTTCAACGGCGCGATCAGTGCCGGGCCGGTTGACGTTGGCGCCAGGAACACCATGTCCACCTTTCCACGAGCGACAGTCGCGTTCAGAATCGGTACCTGAACCTCAGGTCCCCATGACTTCGGATAGTCCGCGACAATAAGATTGACGCCGTACTTTTTCGCTGCTGCCTGAGCGCCCTTTTCCATCGTAAAATAGAACGGATCCACGACACCGGGAACAAAGACGAAGGTCAACTGCTTCTGTGCGGCGCTTGCCGCAGGCTGCTCCGTGGCACCTTTGGCAAACGCAGACATAGTGCCAAGCGCGAGCATGACCAGACATGAAAGAATCAACAGACTCTTTTTCATAGATCCTCCTAATTGGTGACTGAGATTGAATTCATTATCACCCTAGACGCTTGGTGCTGTAAAGCGATTTTTCGGAGGCACAGGAAAACGTCTGTCGACGGCGCCCGATCGGCCGGTTATCGTCCGTACGAGTTCGCGCCGGCAAATCTCACTGTCTACAAAAAAAGCGGAGCCGTCGCCGGCTCCGCTCCCTGCAGGTCACACCGCGTCTATTTCGACGAGAGAGCGGCCTGAACGAGTCCGTTGTGGAATTTCGCCTCGTAGGCGTCCCACAGCGGCTTGACCGATGCCTTGAATGCTGCAAGGTCAGCCACGTCGTTGAACTTCACGCCTTCCTGCTTGAGCAGGTCGATGTTCTTCTGCTCGGCCGCTGTCCCACTCGCCCCGCTCGAACGCCACAGCTTTCTTCGCTGCGTCGGTAACGACCTTCTGCTGGTCCGGGGAAAGCTTCGCCCAGGTCTTTGCCGAGAGGACAAAGAGGTCCGGGGTCATGAAGTGGCGCGTCCAGGAGACGTACTTGGTCACCTCGTAGAGCTTGAGGGTCTGAAGCGTGGTCGGGCTGTTCTCCCAGCCGTCGAGGACGCCCTGCTGCAGCGCCGAGTAGACATCCGCCTGGCTCATGGCGACCGGGATCGCCCCCATCGCCTTGATGCTGTCGAGGGTGATCTTGCTCGGGATGGTCCGGATCTTGAGACCCTTGAGGTCCTCCGGCGAGTTGATCGGGCGCACGTTGTTCATCAGGCTGCGCGCGCCGCCGTAGAAGTAGCCGAGCGGATGGAAGCCCTTCGCCTCGAGAGCAGTTGCCAGAATTCCACCGGCCTTGCCGTCGAGAGCCTTGTACAGCTCGTCCGCGCTCTGGAACAGGAAGGGAAGCGCGAGGAAATCCATCTCCGGAACGTAGCTGGAGAAGGTACCTGCAAACTGATTGCAGATATCGATGGTTCCGAGCTGAACGCCCTCGACCATGTTGGTGTTTCCGCCGAGCGTGCTGTTCGGGAAGACCTGGACGGTTACGCGCCGTTGGTGCCGGCCTTGACGCAGGTCCGCAAACTTGTAGAGCGCCTGGGTCATCGGATGGTCTTCCGGCAGGGTGTTGGTTGCCCGCATGACGAGGGTCTTCTGTGCCGGAGCGGCAGCGGAAGAAGAGGATTTCTCGCTCGAACCGTTGGCGAAGAGCATGCCGCCGATACGGCGAGAAACGCGACGAGAAGCAATACCAGTCGTTTCATTACGACCTCCTTGAAAAAAAGAGAATCATTTGATATATCCGGTCAGCGTCGGCAGCCAGAGGGAGAGTGTCGGCACGAACGTCACGATACAGGAGCACCACGATAAGCGCTCCGATGTATCGAACGTAGGTGCCAAGCATTTCACTCAGTTTCGCCCCGGAGATTCCGGACGCTACAAACAGGGCAATGCCCACAGGGGGAGTACATTGCCCGATTGCCATGTTTACGATCGTCATCACGCCGAAGTGGATCGGGTTTATTCCGAGCTGCTGGACGATCGGCCAGATAATCGGGACGACGATGATGATTATCGCCGAGGGATCGAGAAAGGTTCCCAGGACGATGAAGAAGAGGTTGATCAGCAGGAGCAGGATCCATTTGTTGCCCGTGAGGGAGACGAGAAAGTGGGCGATCTGCCCGGGAATCTGCTCGGCAGCGAGAATCCACCCGAAGCTCGGAGCTGCAGCGATGGTCAGAACGACGACACCGGTAGTCACCGCGGCGTTGACCAGGATCACCGGCAGGTCTTTGATTTTCAGCTCGCGGTAGACGAAAAACCCACAATAAAGGCGTAAAGCGCCGCGATGATCGACGCCTCGGTCGGGGTGAAGATGCCGAAAGCTGATGCCGCCGACGATGATGACGACCGTGAAAAGCGCGAGAAACGAATCGACGAACGAGCGCCCCACCTCTTTGATGCTGGCCCGAGGTTCGGGCTCGATCTTCCGGGCCTTCGTGATAAGTAGTTGACCATCATCAGCGCGACACCCATGAGGATGCCGGGGATGAAACCGCCCATAAACAGGCCGCCGATCGAAACGCTGGCGGTTATACGCCGAGAATGATCATCGGGATGCTCGGCGGAATGACGATTCCTATCGAGCCCGCCGTAGCCATGACGCTGGTCGGCGATGTCCGTTCCGTAGCCCTTCTTCTTCATCGCCGGGATCAGCAGGCTTCCGACTGCCGCGGTATCCGCGGCTGCCGCGCCGGAAAGGCCCGCGAAGAACATCGCGGCCACGACGCTTGCATTCGCAAGGCCGCCGCGGATGTGCCCGATGAGGTTGGAGGCAAGCGCGACGAGCCGTCGGGAGATGCCCCCGCGGTCCATAAAGCCGCCGGCTAGGATGAAGAAAGGCACCGCAACCAGGCTGAAGTTGGAGCTCGCCCTGAACATGTTGACGATAATCGCGATAAGGTCGATGTTGCTGAAGAGCGCCATCGCCACGAAGCGTCGCGACGAGCAGACAGAATGAAACCGGCATTTCCAGGACGAGCAGTCCGATAAAGGTAACGAAAAGTGCAGCTATCACGATTCTCTTGCCTCTTCGCGATCGATCCCCAGGATAAGCTCCAGGAGGATCTGCGCGGTGTGTATTAGGATGAAAAGACCGGAAACCGGCATTGCCAGGTAGGCCCATACCATAGAGATGGGAAGAACGTTCATCATCTGGATGCTGTTTGCCAGCGTGAGGCGCCACCCCATTAGCAGAAGAAAGATCGAGAAGACGAAGACGATGCTCCACGTGAAGAGCCCCACCGCCTTCTGCAGGCGGGGAGTGAGAGAACGCACGAGCAGGTCAACCGAAAAGTGGCGCTTTGTGTAGATTGCGAGACTTGCTCCGATAAAGCTTGCCCACGCGAACGAATAGGTCAGAAGCTCCTCCGACCAGTCGATGGGTGCCTTGACCACGTAACGGGAGAAGACCTGCAGAAAGCCGAATATCAGCATCCCGACCATGAGGATTACGAGCCAGACCTTCTCGATCACAATGATCACGCTGTTGACTCGCATCACGCCGGGCAGGATTGTCTCGAGCAACTTTTTCACAGTGGTATCTACCCTCTTGACCTCGGAGTCGTAAGGAAGTCGTGAACGCTCTTCGGGATGGAGATGCCCTCCGCGAGCGAGCGCCTGGCATTGTTTGTCTCGATCTCTCCCGGAATCAGTACGCCCTTCGACCCGGGAGCGGCCGCCTGCGCGTGCAGCTCGTCGATCATTGCCTGGGCGATGTCGAGGTACTCGTCGGAGGACCAGAAGGATCGAGGGTCGATTACCAGGATGAAAGATGCCAGGTCGCGGTAGGTGTCGAGGCCGGAATACATCTTCCTGACGTGCGGGCCGAACACTCCGCCGATCAGCAGGCCGGTCAGGGCCTCAACCATCACGTTGATGCCGTACCCTTTTGCCCCGCCGAACGGATGAAGCGCCTTGGCCCTGTTCGGGTCTGTGCACTTGTTCCCCTCCGCGTCGACGGCCCAGGTGTCCGGGATCGGTATGTTCCGTTCCTGCGCGTAGAAGATCTTTCCGAAGGCGACCTCGCTGGTCGCCATGTCGAGGAGAATGGAGTCCCGTCGCGCCGGGTAGCCGAACGCGAATGGGTTAGTTCCGAGAAAGGCGAACTTGCCACCTGTCGGTACCACCGCGCTGTCGGTGTTCACGCAGACGATCGAGGCCATCTTTGCATCCAGTGCCTGCTGGACGTAGTAGGCGAGGGCGCCACAGTGGCTATTGTTCTTGACCCCGACGATCGCCATGCCTTGCTCGCGTGCCATGTCGATCGCTGCGGCAGTCGCGAGCTTCATCGCCGGATGTCCCGCTCCGCCCTGCGCGTCCACGATCCCGATCCCGGCTTTCAGTTGCCGGACAACAGGCTTCGCTTTCAGGTTCATTCCGCCGGAGCGAATACGGTTGGTGTAGTGCTCGACACGCAAAACTCCGTGGGAATTGACTCCGCGCAAATCTGCGAATACCAGCACATCGGCAACGAGCAGAGCATCGCCCTGACTCATCCCAGCTTCGATGAGCCGATCCACGACCAATTTTTTCAGGTCCTTTTCGGCGACAGTGATCATACCCTCTGACATTGGGTCTCCTCAAAAAGTTCCTGGCGGTAGCCAATTTTTTTTGTGAAGCTTCATTATATCTAAAAACCCCATATCTTGCAACCATTTCAGTCAAAATATCGTCACGAAACCGCTTCCTCCGATCTGGGTTCGCCTTTCATGGGTCCATTATCGATTCACGACGGTTTTCGGGGCCAACTGTCCGGCCGGGACCAGAAGTCACCGCTGCGGTCGCCATAGTATCCCGAGAGTAGCTGGTCGAGAACCGCGTTCACGCGCGCGCCGGAAGCCGGTGTGCTCGGGCACTCGCCGCTGCCGGACAATTCATCGACTATGGTCTGGATGAGCGGCTGCTGCACGTGGGCGGGATTGGGCAGATCGAACTCTCTGCGGCCAGCCCCATTTGTACAGATCACCGGATCGTTCCCGAACACCGAGAGGCGAATCGTACCGTCTGTCCCGTCGACGGCTAGAAGGTCCTCCTGAGCCGCCGAACCGAAGTTCCAGCTTGCGCTTCCGGGAACGCCGCCGGCCAGGAAGGTAGCCACAACGCGATCTTCGACCTGGGAGGTGCCGGTCATGTTCCAGGCCGCCCCGGTTACGAACTCGAGCGGTCCGAATAGAAAGTCGACGATATCCACCGAGTGCGAACCCATGTCCATGACCAGTCCGCCGCCCGAGTTTGCGGCCTCGAGCCGCCACGGGAGCTTTCCGCTTTCTTTCCGATGCCGTGGCTGGGAAAAGGTGAGAGTCACTCCGGTCGGCTTACCGATTGCCCCTGCACCGAGCAGTTCTCTCACCTTGAGGAAACGGGGAAGGGCCCGTCTGTAGTAGGCGACGAACAGCGGAAGGCCTGCTGTTTCGAACGCTTCAATCATTGCGGTGCACTCGTGGTGGTTGCGGCCCATCGGTTTTTCCACGTAGGCAGGTTTGCCGGCGTTCGCGACCCTCAGCGCGTACTCCAGATGAGTGTCGGGCGGTGTCGCCACATAGACGGCGGTGACGTTTGGATCAGAAATAAGCCGGTCGGCATCGTCGTACCATGCGGGGACTCCGTGGCGCTCGGCGTAGTCCTCGAGCGAGGTGCGCTGTTCGCCGCATGACCGCCACAAGCTCACTCCCGCGCGCCTTCTGGAAACCCGGCCCGCTCTTTACCTCAGTCACATCGCCGCATCCGATGATTCCCCATCGCACGGGGGGCACAATTGTTCCGCGCTTCATAGCCCATCGTATCAGTCCAGCGCTTCGCGTGCAACATTTCTCCGTTCCGCCTGATCCGTGGAGTGAAAATCCCCGAAGCGCTTGACACTTGGTTCCCGGACCACTATCTTCAACTAATCGGTCGCCGACCGACAATGTGACAGCCCGGTCAATGATTCCGGCAAGTTTGGAGTACCTACAGATGAAACGAATAGTTGTCACTGGTATGGGAGCCGTTACACCCCTCGGCAGCGGGGTAGACACCAACTGGAACAAACTGATGGCAGGCGCGTCGGGGGTTCGTACGATCGACATGTTCGACACCTCAGGCGTTTCGTCGAAAATAGCGGGAATCGTCCCGGTCGGAAGCCAGGCCGGTCTTTTTGATCTCGACGGACTGTTCTCGAGTCGCGATCAAAGCCGCAACGACAAGTTCATCCTCTATATCCTGGAAGCGACCCGCCAGGCGCTCGATGACGCGGGCTGGCATCCGGAAGACGAGCCGGGGCGGCAGCGCACTTCGGTCGTCGTCGGTTCGGGAATCGGCGGGTTTGTCACGCTCGAGAACGGAACGCGCGATTTCGACCGTCAGGGGCAGCGAGGACTTTCGCCCTTCTTCATCTCATCCCAGGTAATCAACCTCGCGAGCGGGCAGATCTCGATCCGCTACGGGTTCAAGGGCGCCGATTTCGGAGTCGTAAGCGCCTGCGCTACCGGCTCCGAATCGATAGCGACGGCTGCGCGTCTGATTCTTCTCGACGAGGCGGATGTCGTGGTCGCCGGAGGGTCCGATGCGACGGTCGACGCGTTGTCGATCGGCGCGTTCTGCCAGACACGTGCGTTGTCGACCGCACACAACGATACCCCGCAACTGGCCTCCCGGCCGTTCGATCGCGCGCGCGACGGTTTCGTAATCGCGGAGGGTGCCGGGGTCCTCATAATGGAAGAGTACGAGCATGCACGCGCTCGTGGCGCGACTATCTATGCCGAGCTTGCCAGCTACGCATCCGTGGGCGACGCATTCCACATAACCGCGACCAGTCCCGACGGGGAGGGCGAGTTCCGTGCCCTCACTATGTGCCTGGAACGCGCCGGGCTTCGACCGGACCAGGTCGACTACGTGAACGCCCATGCCACGAGCACACCGGTGGGCGACCGCGGAGAGCTGGCTGCCATCCGGCGCGCGTTCGGTGACAGACCGACGGCCGCGATATCTTCGACCAAGTCGGCGACCGGCCACACTCTTGGCGCGGCCGGTGCGATTGAGGCGATCTACTGCATTCTGGCCATTAGAAACGGTGCGGTGCCGCCCACGCTCAATCTCGACGACCCGGAAGCCGGTTTCGAGCATTTCAACCTGGTGCCCAAAGAGGCACAGGAGCGAAAGGTCGACGTGGCGGTGTCCGACGCCTTCGGATTCGGTGCAACCAAGGTAACGCTTGCATTCAAAAGGGTGTGATGATGCTCGGGCGCGGACCTCTGTTCAGCGAATCCGAAGGTGTCCGGTTTCAACCATTGCACCTTCTATCTCGCGATTGAGTTCCTCCCTGTTGGGGATAATCGACGAGAAGACGAGTTTTCCGTTTATGTAGATGCTCGGGAGATTCGCGACGCCGATCTTCTTCATGCGGGCGATATTTTCACGGCTGTTGTATTTATATTCCACAACATCGATTCCCGTTCCATATGCCCTTTTCGCATCCATTGCTGAGGCGAACATGTAGGAGCAGGCAGCGCAGGTTGCAGAGTCGAGCGTAAACACTTCGACAAGCGGCCGGGGAAGCCGCGAATAGTCGGGAAGGTCCACCTCGATGCTTTCATCTACGTGCTCGTAGTGCCGGATCATTTCGCGAACCTGTTTCGTCTCGTGCACCGCCTGTTCCACTGCGATCGTGTTTTCGATCGGAACTGCATAGGGCATGTCGCATCCCGGCGCGATAATCAGATTCCCCGGCTCGCCTGCTGCGTCGATCAGGTCTACGACACACTTCATGTTGTCCTGCTGCGTACCGAAAAGCATTACGGTTGTGAGCGGGATATTCCCCCCAATGACGATGTCGTATCGATCGGTGATTTTTTTTGCGGCCGCGAGGTCGATGTTTTCATCGATCGAGATACTGTCCGGTCTCGTTCGGCACATCACCTCGATGTTTCGAGTCGCATTTCCGCATACAAAAAACGAGCTGTGAACCCTGCGCCGACGTATCGCCTCGAAGAGTTTGAGATAGGGCTGCGAGAGGAACTCTTCGAAGTGGTCCGGAGATATCTGCGATACGAGCGGATCGACTGAGGCCACGACATCCATCCCGGAGTCGATGTACCATCCTGCCACCTCCAGTGCGATCCGAAAAGTGTAGCCGAGCAGCCGGTGGACCACGGCCGGATCGTCCATCATGTCCATGAAGAGATTGGTACCGCGAAGGTGAGAGGCGAGCGTAAAAGGACCACAGAAGAGGCCGTAGAGCGCGGTTTCGGCGCCTACGGTGGATTTCATCCTTCGCATGACGTCGAGAACGAGCGGAAATCGGGCGGTTTCCGGCCCGAACGGGAAATCTGCCTGCAAGTCGGGAAACTGGCTTTCCGTGGAAAAGTCCGCGAAAGGATGGGAGGCTACGCTCGGCGGCGCGTCCTCAGCCCACAGCAGATTGCAGCCGAGAGCTTCAGCTTCGAGTTGGAGGTCGAACATGACCGGTTGGCCGTCCGGGCGGTAAATCCGGTGCACTTCGGTGAGTGCGCGAAAAAGGGTGTCACCATCGGTGAGAACTTCCCGGGCGGTAGCATCAATCAGTTTTCCCGCATGGATTCCCGCGAACGGAATCCAGGCAACGCCGGCATCCTTCCGGTGATCGAACAGCGCGTTTATTAGCTTCTTCCCGCGCAGTGAACTCGTATGCATCAGCCTGCTCCTTGATGACTTCATTATGGCTTACGCGGGAGAGGCTCTCTTGCACTATCTTGCGTTCCGTTGGAGCTTTTCAGCAGATTTCGCGGTCGGGCCCTGCCCACGGCGCTCGCGGAATCTTCCCGGACTCGTGCCAACGACCTTGCTGAAGACGCGCGTGAAGTAGCTCTGGTCTTCAAAGCCGACAAGTCCGGCGATGTCTGACAGCGGGATATCTTTGCTCAAGAGGAGCGCTTTCGCACGCTCGATTCGTACGCGGTTGAGGTAGGAACTGAAGGAAACTCCAGCCTCTTCCTTGAATACTCTGCTGAAATAGGAGGGGCTGAGCGACACCGCGTTTGCCACCTCATCCAGGCTGATCTTCCGGCGGTAGTGATGCTTCATGAAGTCGATGCTTTTGTACAGCACATCGACGTGTTTCGCTTCACGAAGGGCAAACACGCAGTCCGAGAAGCGGACAAGAATGCGGGCAAGCCATACCGCGAGGTCGTCCTCGTTGCGGAGTTTTTCGATCTGGTTCAGGTAGGTGAAATTGAGACCGAAAATCTCCTCCGAGTCCGCGCCGCCTTCGAGTGCGGCCCGGGAGAGGAGCACGACGAGCTCAAGCACGCGCGCCCGTATCACGGCGAACTGCCGTCCGCTCGAAAAGAACACGTGACCCAGGATCTCGTTTAACACGCGCCGGGCGTTTTCCCGATCACCCATTCGAATGAGCGAAAGCAGCTCGCGCTCCTTCTCAATCGGGTAGTTCGATGACGCAGGGCCCTCCACGTCGTTCCCCTCGAGAGACTTTATATAGTGAACGTATTCGGCTATGCGTGAGTGAAGCTGCATTCCCTCCTCATCGCGTTTCAACCGTTCGGCGGCGGCCCCGGATAGTTGCGCCGCCACCGAAGCGAGAATCTCGGCGAGTCCGGTTACGCGTTCGGGAGCGACGTAGGGTACATCCTGAAGAAACGAGCGAAGTGACGCGGCATCGGCCTCGGTAAGGGAGGCGCGGGACCGGATCTCCTCTTCGAAGAACTCCTCGTGCTCGATCATGATTACCGGACCGCCGAGAAGAGCGCCGGCGATCCCTGTCTCATCCATGATCGGCGCTGCCCAGTGAGTGAGGGATATTGGACAGAAAAAGATGTATTTGCCGCCAAACCTCTCCGCCTGGTAGGCGCCGTACAGGTGGGTCCGGTTGCAGGGAATGCGGCGATTCAGAAGCCGCTGCGCAGCACTGCAGAATTTGCAGGCGGTGTCAGCGGCTCCCGCGCAGTGCAATTCGGTTCCCTGACCGTCGATGAGGATGCATTGTATTCCGGTCGCTTTTGTGTAGGCGTCGGCAAGCTGTGATGCCCGCTCTCTGTCGAGACTCATGATAGGTGCGGATATTGTATATTAAACCGGACCTGGTTACCATATTGGCTCATGTCGGACCCCGCGGCCATTCGTATAACGCTTGTCCGGTTGAAGAACCCCTGCAACGCGTGCATCATAGTCGGACGCCTCCTTCTCGAATCGGTCGAGTGTGTTCTGCGCGATCGTTCGGATATCGCCTTCGAGCAGATCGAGCTCGCCGACATTCGGGAAGCGCCCCGGATTCCCGGTATCGAGGTCGAACGGTTTCCGTCCCTGCTTCTGAACGGAGAGCAGATCTCCGCAGGGTCCATGGTGACCCCCCGGGATCTTCGTGCGATGACGGAGAAGCTTCGGTGACCGACGGACAAACAGAACTGGTGATAGTCGGCGGATTCCTCGGATCCGGGAAAACCACCGCGATCGCGGGTTTTGCGCGCCAACTCGCCGGGGTTGGATTAAAAACAGGAATCGTCACCAACGACCAGGGAAGCGACCTCGTTGACACCGCGTTCCTCGTCCGCGAAGGCCTCTCAGTTCTGGAGGTGACCGGCAGCTGCTTCTGCTGCAATTTCGATGAGTTTGCCAACCGATTGTCCGAGCTTGCCGCGGCCGAGCGGCCCGACATCATACTTGCGGAGCCGGTAGGAAGCTGCACCGATCTTGTGGCTACGATCTTCAAACCGATTCAACACCGTTTTACTTCCGAGTTCCGGTTGCGGCCGCTTACGGTACTGGCCGATCCGGCACGGGTGGGGAAGCTGTTGCAGCAGACCGATGGGTCCGGCTTTCCAACAGAAATCAACTACCTCTTCGAGAAGCAGCTGGAAGAGGCGGACATCATTGCGATCAGCAAGATCGACACGGTGGCCGCAGAGGAAAGAACGCGGCTTGCTTCGTTTCTTGCGGAACGCTTCCCGGGCAGAGAGATTCGTGCCTTTTCAGCCCTTACCGGGGAAGGTTTTGCAGGATGGGTCGGGACGCTGATGAATGACGCGGAAACCGCCGGCGGCAGAATGCTTCGGGAAATCGACTACGGTCTCTACGGAGCGGCGGAGGCATCCCTCGGATGGCTCAATTCGCGTGCCTTGGTGAAATCTCACGATCCGCAGGATTTTCAGGCTATCGTCTCCGCAATCATGACCGGAATCGACCGGGCGCTCCATGGGGGAACGGGTGAGATAGCTCATCTCAAAGTCTACGCGATTACCGACGGCGATTTCACCAAGGCGAGTCTGGTCGAGCGCGGAGGGATACCACGGTTCGAGCGGGCGATGGAGATGCCCTCCCGGGAGGCGCAGATTCTGATCAATGCCCGGGTGACGGCCGATCCAGACCGGCTCCGTGACCTTGTGGACTTCGCCGTGCAGGAGGTCATACGGGAGTTCTCGCTTGCAGTCTCGGACCGGAGGACCGAAAGCTTCCGACCCGGTCTTCCGAAACCGACCTACCGCTATCCTTCGATTTAGGAATTCGTATGAGACTCTACTATCTGCGCCACGCGCAGTCGACGAACAATGAACTTGCCGACCGTACCGGTGCGGAGATCGGGCGCAGCGAGGACCCGTCCCTGACCGAAAGCGGTCACCGGCAGGCCGAGTTGCTCGCGGCCTATCTGGTCTCTTCGCCGTCAGATGATGCGCCCGTCGGTATGGACAGCAAAGATCTTCTGGGGTTCGGGATTACCCACGTCTACTGCAGCCTGATGGAGAGGGCGATTCTCACCGGGACCTCCGTTGCCCGCGCACTCGGGCTGCCACTTCTCGGGTGGGCGGACATCCACGAATCCGGCGGAATCTACCTCGACGACGGCCCGGATGGAAGCCCGGTCGGCCGTCCCGGACGTTCTGCGCCCGAGCTTCGCGCGCTCCACCCGCACCTCCGGATTCCGGATGATGTGGGTGACCGGGGATGGTGGAATCGTCCGTTTGAGCCCAAGGCCGACCGCCCGATTCGGGCGCGCCGCGTTCTGGATGAACTTCTTCGGCGCCACGGTGGAACAGATGACCGTATCGCCATGGTCAGCCACGGCGGCTTTTTCAACTGGCTGATGGCTCAGATTGTGGGAATTTCCCGGGCCGACGCGGTCTGGCTCCACACCAACAACGCGTCTGTCTCACGCATCGACTTCTACCCCGAGATAAACGTGGTGCAGTACATCAATCGCACCGAACATCTTCCCCCGGGGCTCATTACCTGAAGGGGCGCAGCTATGGCTTCAGGCGATGGCGATCCGAAAACGCAGGAATCACCGTTCGGGCCTAACCTCAACGCCGCACTTGGGGACTATCGATATCTGCTCGAACGCGGCTATCCCGAACGCGGCTCGATAGAGCTGGTCGGTGATCGGCACCGGCTTAGCGGCGAACAGCGGATGATGCTCTATCGGGGAGCATCTTCGCCGTCAGTGTCCGAGAAGAGGCGGAACAAGATTGTGTCCGAGTTTGGTATTCCGGAGAATTTATATATCGACGGATATAACGTTATCTTCACTCTTTACAACTTTCGTCTCGGGCGTCCGGTCTTTGTCTCCGATGACGGGGTGGTGCGCGATGTGGGTCAGGCGCACGGGCGCGTCTACCGCGCAAACCTTTTCGAGGAAGTAGTCCGGGTTCTCTGCGGCGTACTTTGCGAGCGTGAGCTACCGGCACACGTCTACCTCGACCGTCCGGTAACTGGAAGCGTTCGTCACTCGAAACTGCTTACCAACATCGCGTCGGAAACCGATGTCCGGCTCACCTGCGAGCTCGTCCCTTCTGCAGATGAGGCTCTCGCGGTGCACCGCACCGACTGCATTGCGAGTTCCGATTCGGTCGTGATCGACAATCACCGTGGTGCGATCGTCGACCTTGCCCGGCTCGTCATCGAGCAGCGGTACCGCGCAAAGCTGATTGACCTCGCCAACCTGCCGTAACAGATCCGGAATACTCGTCACTGCCCGGCCGCGGGATCGGAAGACTTCGGCGGTAGTGCTTCGCAGAATGTGAAACCGGAGATCTCAGCTTCGATCCAGTAGAAACTGATAGCGGTCGTACAGACCCGCGTCCCGCATGAAAGTGTTCACGGTGTAGTGCAGGGGACTGGGAAGAATCGCAGCGAGGCGGCGGACCTGGTCGGCGGTCAGTTTCGGGAAGGGCTTCCCGTACTGATATAGCGAAGCCTGCCCGATGCCGAAGACGCCGGGACCCCATTCGATGCTGTTGAGGTAGAGCTCCAGGATCCGGTCTTTCGGAAGCAACGCGTCCATTTCCACCGCGATGAACGCCTCCAGGTACTTTCGGTAGTAGTTCTTGTCCATGGTGAGGAAAAGCGTTCGCGCGAGCTGCTGATCTATCGTGCTTGCTCCACGGACAAAGTACCCAGCGCGCCGGTTGATCTGATATGCTTCTCGAATCGCACCGAGATCTATCCCGTGATGTTTGTAGAAATGACCGTCCTCCAGGAGAACGAACATATTCCGATCAGACACGGGAATTTGCGACAGTGGAACCGGTGTGATCGGCCGCAGATGCTGGCCCTGCAGGAGCGACCGATAGATCATGAGCGAATTGATACCCGGAGTGACGAACGCGAAAAGCAGCGTATAACAGGCGATCAACAGCGCAATCCCTACGTGAGCTATCAGGAGCATCTCAAACGGGAAAAGGAGAATGCGCCGGAGCGACGGACGGTGAAGGCGCATGGAGCGGTTGTCTGCCGCCGTTAATTGGGATTTTTTCTCTGGCATCGTATGTACGAGATATTACCGTTTCTTTCGGGATCTATCAACTGCGGCCGGTGCCGCTCTCCCGTATCGTATTCACCATCGCCCAGAAGTTCTCCATCGGCGTGTCGAGCTGGACGTGATGGGTCGGGCCCAGAATCAGGCCACCATCAAACCCTACGTCCGCGAGCCGGCTCCGGATTTCCGCCCTCACCTCGTCGGGCGAACCGAAGGGCAGCGTATGCTGCTCATCGACGGTGCCCCAGAAGGAGAGCCGGTTTCCGAAGCGGCGTTTGAGCTCGGCCGGATCCATGCAGGCGGGTTGAACCGGATTGAGAACATCCAGACCAATTTCTATGAGATCGGGGATTATCGGAGTTATCACACCGTCGGAGTGGTAGGCAATTTTGATTTCCGGGTTCACCATTCTGAGATCGGTGAATAGCTTCGCCATCCGTGGCTTGAAAAATTGCCGCCACATCTCCGGCGAGATGATCATCGAAGTTTGAGAACCCATGTCGTCCCCGGTCCAGATCATGTCGACGCCGATCTCCGCGAGTCTTATTGCGGCGACCCGGTGATACGCGAAAGGAATGTCGAGGATCTGCTCGGCTAGATCCGGATCGAGGGCGAAATCCATCATGAGCTGGTCGAGGCCGCGAAGCGCCCAAGCCGTCTCGAATACCGTCGTCACCGCAACACCGACGATCCAGTACTCCTCGCCATAATCGCGGATCACCTGCTCGGCTTCGGCGTAAAGCTCCGGACGTCTCGGGTCTGGCGGAATGTAGCCGGAGATTGCCTCATCTGCGGCAAGCGGGTGAGCTGCGATCTCGGTATACTTCCCGTTTCCAAACGGCGTCGCATACTCGGATGTGTGCCAGTCGATTCCCCACTCGTCTCTATATTCATCCCCAAGATAGTAGGAGTTGGCCCATCCCACGGAGGTGAGAAGCATGTCTTCGTCGATCGCGCGTTCGAGCGCGTAGGTGTTGCCACCGCCATGCGGATTGTGGGTCGCCGCGTCGGATATGGAAAGCTCGTTCCGCAGCCTGTTCGCGAACTCCGGAGTGAAGCTGATCTGCATCGGGCACCGGTCCGGCAAACGGTGCGAAAGGGCTGTCTGTACCCGTTCTCTGTGTGTCATCGTTCTGTCTCCTGGCCTCGGCCGCCCGTAGCTTTTCTCCGCGCGGCGGATGCTCCGGGCACGCTCACGCGGTCTGAAGCACCCGCGGTTCGGTTGCGAATCCGGACGGGATTTTCAGCCCGAGCTCGCCGAGTACCACCTGCCAGTATTCGGGAAGCCCGGCCCATGCATCGATCATGAGACCGGTGACCGGATGCCGGAACAAGATGCCGACAGCGCGCAGAAAAAGATAGTCCCGTCCGAATCTTTCGTGAAAATAGCGGTTGTGATCGCGGTCGCCGTGTCGCTTGTCGCCGATCACCGGATGGTTGATCCGTTGGACATGGCGGCGCGCCTGATGTAGTCGTCCAGTCTTGAGGTCGAGGGTGACGAGCGAGTAGCGGGCTGACTGGTGGGGTCCAATGGGAACCGGAATCTCGACCCGGGAAAGCGTGTGGTAGAGGGTCAGCGCCGGGGCCTCCGGCGAATTCGGTTTCCGGCTTATCGGGCTGTCGACCAAGCCCTCCTCATCGGTGTAGCCGCGAACAAGCGCTAAGTACCGTTTCTCCACGCGTCTCTCCCGGAAGGCGAGAGAAAATGCGGCCGCCACCTCCGGGTTGAGCGCAAGGATCACCACCCCGGACGTTCCGCGGTCGAGGCGGTGAACCGTGTAGGCTTTTCTTCCGGTCATTCGTTCGACGAGCCCCATGCAGGTTGGAGATCTCCAATCGTAGGCGTTTGGATGGATCATGAGCCCGGGAGGCTTGTCTACCACGACGATATAGTCATCCTGGAAGAGTGTCGTGAGTATCATCTGCCCCACAGGGTAACCGGAATTATGGGCGGCCACAACCGGTGCCGGCGGTGAGCGGACTAAGTGGGCCGCATGAGATTGTCTACCGATTCGTGAAGCAGGCGAAGCTTCTGCGCTCCGAGTTCGTGCGGCGAGTAAATCCCTTCGTCGAAGAGATTCGCGAAGCAGGTCAGATCCTCTTCGGATCCCGTGCGAATGCCGGCAACTATCGCGGCATACTCGTTCGCGGTAAGAGAATCTGCGTAGTGTATCCCCGCGGTTTCCCCCCACTGCACGATGCGCAGGAACTCCCGTCGGATCCGATCTATCTCGAGCCGTTTCTTCCGGGTCGGCCGGAAAACTGGTCTCGACGGCGGCCCTGTCAGACCCACGAATTTCACGATCTCTGCAGGAAGAGCGCCGATGAAAAGACGCCTTGCGGCACGAACGAGCGCCCGCAGTCCCCTGCCTCCTGCGCGCAGAACGAGGAGAAGTCTGTTCAATAGGGCGGAAAGCGGATTAATCCGACGGAGAAAAATCCGAAAATCGTGCGAGAACAGCGGGCCGAAAATGAAGATCAGGACAACCGCAGCTCCTGCCGCGAGAGCGGCGATCCGCACGACCTGCCAGAGAATGACGAGCCACGGGAGGGGTTTCGCGGCCGGCATTCCTCCAAAAAACTCTCGAATATCCGGCATCGGGGGAGCCACGGGCGAAAGTGACCGGCCCGGGAGTGCGGGAGTTGCCGTTTGCGAAAAGAGCGAACCGAGCCAGGAAAAAAATTTCGCGAGGAGCCCGTGCGGGAGTATTGACCGGTCGCCGGCGTAAAAGAGAGCGAACAGAAGAGCCACGCCGCCGGAAATTGCGGCGATGCGGACGCGCTTCCGGACCAGATTCAAGGAAAGGGTAAGGCCGTCCCCGGCCAACTCTATTTCATCGATCGAAATCGAAACCACAGATCGCACGATCACATAGCACACGCAGTATAGACAATAGCCAAACAGCTCGCCGGCGCCGGGGGGGTACCCGGCAAGCCAGAGAACCAGAATGACCAGACCGATGGACACCAGGAAGACGTTGCTCAGGCGTCGGACGGCAAGCAGCCCGGTTTGAGCGTTTCCGACGACGTGCGCCGCCTCCCGCACCGCGTGATGAAGCGCACTCCCGGTCCGCTGTTCCCGGACGGCGTAGAAGGATTCGAGCGCGCGCAAGTGCGCGTGAATATTGAAGCTGAGGAGCCACCCGGCCGCGAGCATTACAAGACGGGTCACGTAGACGAGATCCGGACGAAAACGTTCGCCTGAAGACCCGGCTCGGACGACCCCCAGCAGAAGATAGCAGAATCCGAGAAGGATTATGAGCTCTCGAACGCGGACGAGCGGTCCAGCCCGTTCTCGCTTCACGAGAAATGCGGCGACAGCTTGCTCGCACTGCAGTGCGAAGAGCAGAACGAAAAAGCCGGTGTCGAAAACAGGCGGCCCGACGGACCGGGCACTGTTATTCACCGCTATACCAAGCACGACCAGGAAGAGAAACGGCATCGAGATGCTGATTGCCGGGTGGATAACCGTTTGCCGGAAACGGTTGGCATGAGTTTCACTCAAGGATCTTCTCTCCCGCCGCTGTTATCCAGCGCAGCGGCAAGACGACGGAGACGGCCGCACTCCGGGTTTCCCCCTCGTCGACAAAATAAAGTTCGACCCCGCGTCGGTCGACGCTGCGCGCGAGCAGCACCTGCCGTGCCTGGTCCAGGGCCGGACCGACGTAGAAGACGCGGGACCCGGGCGGCAATCGCGCACCGCCTGAGGTGAACGCTTCAACGGGTCCCTGTTCTGCCGGAAGCGCCACGGCTACCACCCGGCTCAACAGCGCGAGCGCCTCCACCGCGTGCGCGTCACCCGAGCCGACCGGGATTCCCACGATGCTCTGCCCCCCGCCTGGCAGCTCCGGTGACAAGACTTGACCGTTCAGCTCGGGGGCCGCCCCGACAAATGGAGCCGGTTTTCCAATTCCTCCGGTCACAAGCAGTCCTACTGGCTGACCGAGCCCGATGACGCTCGCGACGAGAGAGGCGGCCGCCTCGATTACCCGTTCGGTGTGCTGGTATCGGTTTCGCAACGCAAAGTGGCTGGTATTGAGATCGACGAGAATCATCACCGTGAACGAGACGGCCGGAAGATACTGGACGGTCTGGAGCGATCCGGTTCGCGCCGACACCTTCCAGTCTATCCTGCGCGGGTCATCGCCGGGAACATATTCGCGCAGAGATCGGTAGTTGGTGATGTCTTCGTAGACGGGATTCCACACTCGAACCGACCCGGACGGAACACCGATCTGCGCGGCGACAGCAACTGCCCGGATCGACGGGTAGACGACGAATTCGGCGGGAAGGGGGTAGGTGCGGCGCCAGGGAAAGAGGCCGAGCGGGTCGGCGCCTCTGAGAGTCACGGGCCCCACACTGTAGACACCGCGGTTGTAGCCCTTGAGCTCATACTGGAAGAGAGTTCGCTCGCGCGCCCGCAGTGAGATCACGGCCCTATTCTGTTCGCTGATCGCGAGACCGCTGCTGTCGTCGACCAGAGCAACATAGGGAATCGGCAGGCGGCCGCGGTTCGTGACGATGAGCTCAACGGCAGCCGCGCGGTACTTGAAGGCGTAGACCGAGCTGCGCCGCCGCTCGACGCCGATCGAACGTCTGGCAACAACGCTGTACAGCTTCGAAGACAGGATAACCAGAAGGAAGAACGCGCCCACCCACTGCACCGGCGCGACAGGAATGAAAAGTATCAGGAAAAGAGCGGCAAAAAGGCCGAAGAGGAGCGGAACGTTCATGACCTGCCGTGCAGCACCGGAGCCGCAACCGAATCGAGCACCCGGTCGACAATTGTCTGCACCGTCAGTCCGCGTATCTGTGCGTCCGCGTTCAGAATTATCCGCTTGTCGAACGCGCCGTGGACGAGCCCCTTTACGTCGTCCGGAGTCACAAAGTCGCGTCCCCGGATCGCCGCAAGCGCCTGAGCCCCCTTGTAGAGGGCGAGCGAGCCGCGCGGAGAAACGCCGATGCGGACGCCCGGTGCGGTGCGCGTCGACTGAACGAGGGCGATCATGTAGTCGAACACGGCCTCACCGACGAACGTCTCGAGAACCGCTTCCTGCATCTCGCGCACCGTATTGGTATCGGTGATCGGTTTCAGATCCGTGACCGGATGCGTCATCCGTCGTTGATTCTCGACAATGCGTTTCTCGGTCTCCCTGTCGGGATAACCGACGCTCAGTGAGAGGAAGAAGCGGTCCTTCTGTGCCTCAGGCAGCGGAAATGTACCCTCGAATTCAATAGGGTTCTCGGTTGCTATCACGAAAAAGGGTTCCGGCAGAGGCATATTCTTCCCCTCCACGCTCACCTGACCCTCGGCCATAGCCTCGAGCAGTGCCGACTGCGTCCGGGGGGTCGCGCGATTGATCTCGTCGACGAGAACGACGTTCGCGTGGATCGGCCCCTTTCGGAAGCGAAACTCGCCGTCTTTCGGATTGAAGACCGAAACACCGAGGATGTCGGTTGGGAGAAGATCAGGAGTACACTGCACGCGCGAAAAGAGACCGCCGAGGCAGGCCGCGACAGCCCGTGCCGCCATCGTCTTTCCCAGACCCGGCACATCCTCGACAAGGACGTGGCCGCGGCAAAGGAGTGCGACGAGCAGCTGCTCGATCACCTCGCGTTTTCCAAGAAATACCTGATCAACGGCGGAGATGACATTTCTCGCCCATCCGCTTACCGCACTCATGAAGAGCCTCCGAACTCCGACGGCCTCCCGCGTCCTGAGAATGCAGTATACCGGACGCGACGGAACTCGAAAACCGGCCTTTGGAACTCCTTACGGCTTCGTCGCCCTCATCTAACGCGCCGCAAAGACAAACGCCCTGACGCGCCGCTTCCGCTTGCGAAGTGAATCCGATCTTTCATATAATGAGGGATCGATGCAGCGAGAAACCGAATCGACCGACGAAAAAAGGCAGGTAACAGAATGAACAGGATCGGAATCTATTACGCGTACTGGACCCACGACTGGGATGCGGAGTTTCTGCCCTTCGTGCGCAGGGTAAAAGACCTCGGATTCGGCGCGCTCGAGGTCAACGGCGGGACGGTAGCCCGAATGACCGATGACGCCCGTAGGCGCCTGGTCGATGAGGCTGCGTTGCTGGACATCGAGCTCTCCTACTGCGTCGGCCTGCCTCACGAGTACGATGTTGCGGCCGAGGACCGGAAGACTCGCGAGCGCGGCATTCGCTACCTCCGTGATCAGTCTGCCGCGATCGGGAAGATGGGCGGCGGAAAGCTCTCCGGCATCATCTACAGTTCCTGGCCCGCGACACTGCCGCCGGGAAAGGACAAGGCTCCCTACGTCGAACGGAGCATCGCCAGCGTGCGGGAGGCGGTTAAGTCGGCTGAGGATAACAATGTGGTTTTCAACGTGGAGGTGGTGAATCGTTTCGAGCAGTACATCTTGAACACCGCCGCCGAGGCAGTCGAATATGTCAAGGCAATTGGCAGTCCCAACTGCAAAATGCTGCTCGATACCTTTCACATGAACATCGAAGAGGACTCGATAGGCGGGGCAATCCGCGAGGCGGGAACGTTTCTGGGCCATCTGCATCTGGGTGAGAGCAATCGCAAGCCGCCGGGGCTTGGCCACATCCCGTGGAAAGAGGTGAGTGCCGCCCTCAAAGCGATTGGCTACACCGGTTCTGTCGTCATGGAGCCTTTTCTGGTGCCGGGCGGCGAGGTTGGACGCGACATCAAGGTGTGGCGCTCGATCATGCCGGGCGCGGACCTCGACAAGGAAGCGGCGAAATCGTGCCGGTTCATGCAGGATGTGTTGAAGTAGGCCCTTCCTCCGAAAGCTGGTTGTTCTGGTTCTCGCCGACGGCCCTGTCGCGTGCGTCCTCCCGCATCGACAGGCCGATTCTCCTGCGCCGGACATCGACCGACAGCACGGTAACGGTGACCGGCTGCGCCGCTTTCACGACCTCCGCCGGATCTTTCACGAATCGGTCGGCAAGCTCGCTGATGTGTACGAGTCCGTCCTGGTGTACACCGATGTCGACGAACGCGCCGAAAGCGGTGACATTGGTTACGACGCCGGGAAGCTGCATCCCCGGTTTGAGATCTCCGATCTCGTGCACGTCATCGGCGAAGGTCGTGGTGAGAAATTGACTCCGCGGATCACGGCCCGGCTTTTCCAGCTCAGCCATTATGTCGACGAGTGTCGGCATTCCGGTGGTCGTCGAGACGTAGTCTTCCAGCTTGATGTTCTTCCGCAGCTCCGCCTTCTCGACAAGCGCACGCGTCGTGCAGCCGACCGCTTCTGCCATCGCCTCGACAATATAGTAGGATTCCGGGTGCACACCGCTCGCATCGAGCGGATTTTCGGAATCGCGCACGCGAAGGAAACCGCCACACTGCTCAAAGGTTCGCGCCCCGAGTCCGGTCACTTTGGTGAGCTCTGCACGGGACTTGAACCCGCCGTGGGCAGAACGATAGGTCACGATGTTTCGCGCTACCCGCGGACTCAATCCCGCCACGGCAGCCAGCAGCTGTGTGCTGGCCGTGTTCAGCTCGACGCCAACTGAATTGACACAGCTCTCGACAACGTCGCCCAGGGTGTTCTTCAGCAGCTTCTGGTCGACGTCGTGCTGATATTGCCCGACCCCGATCGACTTCGGGTCAATTTTCACGAGCTCAGCGAGAGGATCCATGAGCCGCCGGCCGATCGACACGGCGCCCCGAACAGTCACGTCCTGATCGGGGAACTCCTCACGTGCAACGTCGGAGGCTGAGTAGACCGAAGCGCCGCTTTCGTTCACCATCGTGATGACGACTGGCCGTTTCAAGTGGAGGCCGCGACAAAACGAGAGCATCTCCCGTCCGCCGGTTCCATTTCCGATGGCGACGGCCTCGACCTTGTGCTTCTCGATAAGGCCGACAATGGCCCTGGTCGCCTCTTCGGTTTTCCGGTGCGGCTCCAGCGGGTAGACCGGCTCGAAGTGAAGGAGACTTCCGTGCGCGTCCAGGCAGACGACCTTGCATCCGGTTCGAAATCCAGGGTCCACCGCGAGAACGGTGCGACCCCCGAGAGGCGGCGCCATCAGCAGTTCGCGCAGGTTCGACGCGAAGATCCTCACCGCCTCGACGTCCGCCCGCCTCTTCAGCTCGGCCAAGAGCTCATTCTCGAGAGACGGTTCGATCAGCCGCCTGTAGGCGTCGTGGACAGCCGCGCGGACAAGCTCCGACTTTCGATTGGGGGGCACCGCCCACATTTCGGCAAGCAGCGCAATCGCCTGTTCTTCGGCCGGAGCCGCGTGCACCACAAGCTCCTTTTCCGCCGCACCGCGCAGCAGGGCGAGAATCCGATGTGACGGCGCGCGTGCCGCAGGCTCGGACCAGTCGTAGTAATCCCGGTACTTTTCGGCTTCCCCGGTCCGGGCGGCTCGCCGCGAACTGATAATTCCCGATTTCGTGAAAAGATCACGCATTTTCGACCGCGTGCGCCGCTCTTCGGCAATCCGTTCGGCGACAATGTCGAGCGCTCCCGAGAGCGCATCTTCGGTCGAGGGGACACCGGCGTCCGCGTTCACGAATCCTGAAGCCTGGGCCCGCGGATCAGCACCGTCGCGCAACAGGATGAGGTCGGCGAGAGGCCCGAGGCCTTTTTCACGCGCGGCGGTCGCGCGTGTCCGTTTCTTCGGGCGGAAGGGTAGATAGAGGTCTTCGAGCGACGACAGCGTGTCCGCAGTCGTGACCGCCCCTTCGAGCTCGGGGGTAAGAACTTCCTGCTCGGCAAGAGAGCGCAGGATCGTCGCTCGTCGTTTTTCGAGCTCCTCTATCTGCTCGTGGGTGTCCCGTATTGCAATGATTCGGGTTTCATCCAGGCCGCCGGTTCGTTCCTTGCGGTAACGCGCGATGAACGGGACCGTCGCGCCCTCCTCGAAAAGACTCAGGGTCGCCGAAACCGCGTGCGGCTGTACGCCGACCGCTGCAGCAACTCTCTCGATAAGCGAGTTTGTCATCGTGGGCTTTCCGGCTTCATGCACCAGATCCGTGGGAGAAGAAGCCCGAGACGAGCGTTCGGACCTGAAGGGCTATCGCGGGCGAGCCGACAAAATCGTCGTGCCCGACCCGTTGTGCACGTCTCGAAAACGTGGATATCGGCGCCGAGTTGCACAGATAGCTCCCGGCATTGGGATACCGGCACGATCCGGTCGGCCTCACTGCACAGGACGATTGCGGGCATCGGCAGAGACTCATTGAGAAGCTTTGTATGGATATAGGTGTCGGCCATGATAGAGTCCTGAAGCGCCGGCGATTCAGGAGAGACCTTTGCAAACATCGCTTTTTGAACGGTGACCGGTGTGGTTCCGAAGAAACGCGGTCGTGCGATGAACTGGGGAATCATTCGATGTCTGATGAGGAATCGTGTCAGAGCCTTTCCCGACGACCGGTTGCCGCCGAAAGGGGTGGCAATGCAGGCGATCCCCGCGACCGCCTGTTTACCCAGTGCCCCGGCAACGACTGCCGCGACTGCACCACCGAGACTGTGACCGACCAGATAGACCGGTCCCTGCTTCTCCGCTTCGATCGCGACCAGTCCGGTCGTCGTATCAAAAAGAGTATCGATATCGGCCATATTCAGGTCGGGTGCAAGAACGCGGTCAAATTCGCCTCCGTTCGAAGCTGCAAACTGATCCTTGAAACCATCCCAGAACCACCCGCGTACGCCGTACCCGTGCAGGAAGATAATCGTTCTTTCCATATCAATTTCTCCGGAATTGTATATTGTCAAATAGTAAGCAGAAACTCGGCGAGGGCCAGGAGAATCTGTTCGGGGATCCCATGTCCGCCGGGGAAATTGTGAAACTCACCAACCATTCCCGCACTCGAAAGCATGTCGTTGAGTCTTCGGGATTCGGCATAACTCAAGATAGGATCACCCGTACCATGGCTCTGGAAATAGCGGACCGGGCGGTTCTCATGCCGCTGCGGGTAGTTGCGAAACAGCTCCAGCCACCTCCGCTCGTCGATGGGATTTCCCGACAGCACCAGGAGGGCCGCCGGTGTGTCGTCCGCGGTGAGCATTGCTTCAATGGCAGTCATCGCTCCCTGGCTGAATCCGCCGATAACTACGTTGGCAAGACCCGCGCTCCCCCGCGCTGCAGCGATCACCGAAAGAAGCTCTTCGCCCGCCGTCTGCAGGGTAGGAGGCTCCTGCTCTGCAATGTGAGCGAAATAGTCGCCGAACAGTGCGCGTTTCAGTTCTTCCGTAGTACGGGGAAACCAGGCACGACCGATCTCCTGGCGAAAGTCGTCGTTGGTGATCCCCGGTTGGCCCGCGGCCGCGGCCAACGACATCGGCGCCTGTGGGAAAAGCCAGCGAAAACGGCACTCTTCGTCTATGGAATCCGCGATGGGGGAAACGTCCCATCCATTAGCACCGAATCCGTGAGCCAGCACGATCGTCAACACCTGTCCCGGATTCTTTCCGGACGGCTCCCGCTCGAGAACCGCGAGCGGGCCGTAGTGTCGTGAGAGCAGCGCGGATTCTTTCATCAGGTAATGGTACGCCGACTCGTGCGGCGTAGTCTACCGCCGACGGATTTGTCCTGTCGGACTAACGGAAACTGAACGAGGATCACGCCACACGTGGAGATGACGATGGCGATGATCTTTGTGGCCGGGAGACTTTCCCCCAGGAACACCCATGCGAGCAGTGCTATCTGGAAAAGCATCGTATTGTTGATGACGCTCGATTCCAGGGCGGATATCACCACGAGTGCCCGGTTCCACAGTGTGAAGCTGAGAGTCGTATTGACCACGGCAAGCCAGGCAATGACCAGCCACTGGCCGGCCGCCAGATGAGGGAGGCCCTCAACGAGCGTACCGGTCAGAAGCAGCAGAGCGCCCCCGACGCCCATGCTGACCGCGGTGACTCCGAGCGGCGAGAGGAGTCGAGTCCGATTCACAGAACGCGTGAGAAGCGATGACGCCGAGTTGGCGAAGAGTGTCAGCAGCGCAACGAGCAGCGCCGATACGCCGCCCGCGAGGTGAAACGGAGTCAGGAAGAGCATTGCTCCAATAAGAAACACGAGGGTTCCGAGCCACTGCACAAGCCGCGGGTTTTCGCGCAGTAACCACAGGCCGCCGAAGGCGACGATTACGGTGGTGAAGCTGAGGATCAGGCTGAGCTCGGTCGCCGGTATGACACTGAGCGCGATGAACATGGCTCCCTGGGTCAGCGAATAATAGAGAACTCCGAGGGCAACCAGGCGAAGCAACTCACTGCGCGGGAGACCGCGTGCGCGACGAAACTCGCCCCGGGCCAACGCAAACGGGAACAGAACCAGGGCGGCGAGTCCGTACCGGAGTCCCGCGAACTGGAGTGGGGGTATCGTCGCAATGTTCTTCTTGATGATGATCCACGAACTTGCCCAGAGCACCGTTACAAAAAGCGCCAGCAGAACCGAGGTAAGATGCGGTCCAGGTTTTTCCTGCATGGTATGCCGCAGAGTACCACGGTTTTCCGGCAGTCTCAATGCACGTTCCGATGAGGCCTTTGACTGCAGGAGTCCCATCGGCTACTATGTAACAAGTGGACAATCCCCATTACGTCACCGTCACCGGAACTGTCGTCTCTCCGCCGCTGACCATCTACTCGTTGACCTATTGCACGCCGTGCAAGGAGGCGCGAGTATATCTTGCGTCCCGCGGCTATTCGTTCCGGTACATCGAGGTCGACGATATACCCCCCGCAGAGAGCTTCCACATCAAACGTCACATTACGCCGCGAAACATCAAATCCCTGCTCTACCCCATTCTGGAAATTGGCGAAGGAGACATGGTCTACGGATACAATTCGGCAGACTGGGAGGCCCGAATCGCCGCCCATGCGAAGTCTGCGGAGTCTGCTCCGAAGTCTGCGGAGTCTGCTCCGAAGTCCTCTTGAGTTTCGCCTCGAATTGCGCGAAAATACCGAGATAAGCCGCAGCCTGGAAGGTGCGCTGGCCACCCTGCCCGATCGGTAGGGGCGCTTCGTTACGGTCTGTGCAACCCACATCGCGACACAAAACACCACCAAAGGAGCAGGCTTCATGCATCCAATACTCCTGAAAGAACAACTTTCCGACCAGGTGTACCGAATGAAGATCGCGGCGCCTCTTATCGCTCAGGAACGAAGACCCGGCCAGTTTGTCATTCTTCAGCTTGATACCAATTTCGGAGAAAGGATTCCGCTTACGATCGCCGATGCGTCCCCGACCGATGGCTCCCCTGCCGGCGACGGTTCCATCACGGTTATTTTCCAGGCGGTCGGAAAAACCACTATGAATCTCGCAAGGCTCGAAGTCGGTGACCAAATTGCGAACGTTCTCGGGCCGCTCGGAAACCCGACTCACGTCGAGAAGTTCGGCAGCGTCGTTTGCGTTGGAGGGGGGATCGGAGTTGCGCCGCTTTTCCCGATCGCGCAGGCCATGAAGAGAGCCGGGAATCATCTCACCGTCATAATTGGCGCACGCAGCAAGGAGCTGGTCATTCTCGAGAAGGAGATGGCAGTGATCGCCGATCAGTTGATTGTCGTCACCGACGACGGCTCCTACGGGCGAAAGGCGCTTGTGACCGAACCGCTCAAAGAGCTGTGCGCGAATGATCCGAAACCAGACCTCGCGGTCGCGATCGGGCCTCCGATCATGATGAAATTCTGCGCCGAAACAACACGGCCATTCGGAGTATCGACTGTGGTTTCGCTCAACACCATCATGGTCGACGGGACCGGCATGTGCGGCGGTTGCCGGGTCACCGTTGGCGGCGAAACGAAATTTGTCTGTGTGGACGGGCCCGAGTTCGACGGCCACATGGTTGATTTCGACAACATGCTCAAGAGGCTCTCCTCATACAAACCGCAAGAGGAGCGTGCACGCCACGCTTGCCTGCTCGACGAAACGGCAGACAAGCTGCAGGAGGCTGCGAAGTGAGCTATCATGCCCCCGAGGAACTCCGGTCGGCGGCGGAAGCGCTGCTGCGCGGAATTGAATCCAAGCGGTCTGCCGAGGGTTTGAAGAACAAAGACCGCATAGCGATCCCTCAGCAGGAGATGCCGAGTCAAAATCCCGACGATCGAAAAAAGAACATGCAGGAGGTCACCTTCGGTTACACCGAAGAGCAGGCACGTGTTGAGGCCGAACGCTGTCTCCAGTGCAAGAACGCGCCGTGTATCGCCGGCTGCCCGGTTTCAATCGACATTCCGCGTTTCGTGAAAGCGATTGCCGACCGAGAGTTCGGCAGATCCATCTCGATCATAAAAGAGGCAAGCCTTCTTCCCGCGATATGCGGGCGGGTCTGCCCGCAGGAAAACCAGTGTCAGGAAAACTGCACGGTCGGCAAGTCGTTGAAGGACCCGTTCAAGTCCGTATCGGTCGGGAGACTCGAGCGCTACGTCGCGGACCTTGATCGATCGACCGGCGAAAAAGCGATTCCGGCGGTTAAACCGGATACCGGAAAACGCGTCGCGGTCGTCGGCAGTGGGCCGGCGAGTATCACCGTCGCCGCCGACGTCCGCAAAGAGGGGCACGAAGTGGTGGTGTTCGAGGCATTTCATCGTCCCGGCGGTGTCATGCTCTACGGTATTCCTGAGTTCCGGCTCCCCAAGCAGATTGTCGATGAGGAGATCGAAACACTGCGCAGGATGGGCGTGGAGATCCGCACGAACTATCTCGTCGGACGAACGCGCAAGCTTGCCGATCTGCTCGAGAAGGACGGGTTCGACGCGGTTTTCATCGGCGTAGGCGCGGGCCTTCCGCGCTTCATGCACATTCCGGGGGAAAATCTGATCGGCGTTTTTGCCGCAAACGAGTACCTGACGCGGAGCAACCTGATGCGCGCGTACGACTCGGACCATGCAGACACGCCGATGATTCAGCCAAAAAAAGTGGCGGTTCTCGGCGGGGGCAATGTCGCGATGGACGCTGGGCGCACCGCGATCCGCCTCGGTGCTGAAGAGGTCAACGTGGTCTACCGGCGGACAAGAAAGGAGATGCCGGCCCGCGCGGAAGAGGTTGACCACGCCGAAGAGGAAGGCGTGAACTTTCACTTCCTCGAGAGCCCGGTCCGCATACTCGGTGATGCGAACGACCGGGTGATCGGTATCGAGTGCCTGACCTACGAGCTGGGCGAGCCTGACGATTCCGGACGGCGGCGGCCGGTTCCCGTCGCCGGAAGCGAGCACACACTCGAGGTCGACACGGTCATTGTCTCCATCGGTAATGACTCCAATCCGCTGCTGATGAAAACCACCCCGGAGCTCAAGGTGACAAAGTGGGGCAATATCATCGCCGATGAAGACGGGCGCACGAGCATTCCCCGGGTTTTCGCCGGTGGTGACATCGTACTCGGCTCTGCCACGGTGATTCTTGCAATGGGCCAGGGGCGAAAGTCGGCGGCAGCGATCAACTCGATGCTTGCCGGAAACGGAGCGTAACACTCGAACCGCCCCGCACGATTCGCGGGAGGAGGAGCGAATGAAAAAATCGAGCGTCGAAAAGATTCGCGCACGATTCGACGGCGATGTGGAGCGCTTCTCGAACCTCAAATCAGGCCAGACATCCACACTCGACGCCCCGCTCGCGCTCGAGATGATGGCGTCCACGATCGCCGACCTTCATCCGGAGATCGGAGAGTTGCTTGATATCGGATGCGGCGCCGGGAACTACGCGTTGAAGGTACTGCAGGAACATCCGGGGATGGCCGTGACCCTTATTGATTTGAGCCTTCCGATGCTCGAGCGGGCTCAGACCCGCCTGCAGGAGGCGGGAGCAGGTGTGCTCACTGTGGTGCAGGGGGACATCCGCCACGTGACGCTCGATCCTGAACGATTCGACGTCGCGGTGACGGGCTCGGCACTTCATCATCTGCGAACGGAGGGGGAGTGGCGGGCCGTTCTTGGCGCCGTCCACGGATCGCTGAAGCCGGGGGGATCGTTCTGGTGCTTCGATCTGGTGGCCCACGAGGTCCCTGCGGTCGGTAGGCTCATGCGGTTCCGCTATGGCGAATACCTGGAGACGGTCGGCGGACCCGCTTACCGGGACAAAGTCTTCGCCTACGTCGAGGAGGAGGACACACCTCGTCCGGTCGTGTGGCAGCTTGATCTGCTCAAAGAGATCGGTTTCACCGCGCGCGACATCGTTCATGCAAACAGCTGCTTCAGTCTCTACGTTGCCGTGAAATAGCCGCTCCGCGTGAACCGAACAGGAGAGGTGATGAGCGCGATCGCACGAACTTCGTGGGCCGGATATCCGGTGTAGGAGCTGAGAACAGAAATCCTTCCAGTCCATGTCGTTCCGGACCACGGGGCAGAAATCGCCGCTGCTTACTTCAGACTCACCGGCACCCGTGGGCAAGGATCCAGATTCCCGATCACGGAGAAGTCCGGGAGGTGGCGTGTCCGTGAGACTGGGAACCCTCTTGAGTGCGCAGTCGGTGGAGTCGGAAAGGACGCCGACCACGCCTTACCGGGTGATCAACCCGGTGCCGGGAGACTATCTGCGGGAAGAGCCCGGTATTCACGGATTTTCCGCCGAGTGTCTGGACCGGACAAGACAACCTTGCTCTTGAACCGGTAACTGACGTCCTTGACCGCCGCGCTCGCGCACATGCGGGAGAGATGGGAAACCCGTTCTCTCCAAACGAAGAAAGGCGACTCACGGTAGAGTTTTACGTTCGGGTCCCGTGATCCGAAGTCATTGTAACCAATCGTGTTGAGAATTGTTTCGTAATATGGAAACACGGTTTGCTTCCGCGTTTCCGGTTGAAACAGAAGGTGACGGGCTTCCGCGGGTTCTATCCCTCCTTTCCTGCGGAAGCCTTTTTATTGGCCCGGTGCCGTCCATTGTCCCCCACGAATAGGAAAAAATATCTCAAATCTCTGTGTAACCTTTTTCCACATTCGTCGTTTTAATATAGGACGGAGCACGAGAAGCTCTCCCTTCTTTTCATATCCTTTTTGTGTTGCGGCTGTCCCAGGGGTTTTCTACCTCCTTTCCTCTGGGCGCCGTTTTTTTTGTCCCGGCAGGTTCTATGCGAGAGTTTTCTCGTAGATCCGATAGGTCTTAATGTGGTCGAGGCCGAGTTTCTCGAGGGCGTTTCGGATTCGATAATTGTTTTCGAGTATATAGTTTGCTTCGAGTCTGACATTCCTCGGAGCTAGTGCCCGATACAGATTTACATAAAGCAGCACATCAAGGCCGAGTCCGTGATATTCGGGAAGAACTCCCAATCCGAAGAGTCTGAAGTTCCGTTCCCGCTTGATTCCGGCGATGAGCCGCAGGAATCCGAACGGGAAGAGGCGTCCTCGAATGCGCTGTACACTCGGATTAATGTCGGGGAAACCAAGCGCGTAGCCGACCGCCCTTTCGGACGACGGCAAACGGGTGTCCTCCACGAACCAAACCGCGTCCGGGTCGATGATCAGCTTGAGCCGTCGCACCATGTCTTCGACAATATCCCGGTCAACCGGCACGTATCCCCAGTTCCCAACGTAGGAGCCATTCGAAATTCGCCAGATATTCTCCGCTTCACCCTGAATGTCGCCCTTCCGGAGTGGTCTGACGCAAAGGTGAGAATTTCGCCGCAGCAGGGTTTCGGAAAACCTGACGAATCGTTCCGGAAGAGTGTAGCCTCGCTCGGCGTCCGCCTCGTACACGCGCAGGTCCTGAACCGGGGAATAGCCGCGACTCTCGAATAGATCGCCGTACCAGGCCGGGTTGTAGGGCGACATTATGATGGGCCGCGTATCGAATCCTTCGAACAGAAAGCCCCAAATTTCTGCCGTTGGATGAATTGGCCCGCGCACCGCGTCCATGTGCCGGCCGGAGAGCCACTTTTCGGCAGCGGCAATCAGGAGAGCCGAAGTTTCGGGCCTCTTCTCGCACTCGAAAGCGCCGAAGAAGCCAATCTTCGAACCATTGAAGTCGTTGAACGCGTGATCCACGTAGACCAGGTTGCGTCCCACCGTCGTACCGTCACGTCGCGCAATATGCAGCACAAAGTCGGCTTTTCGAAGAATGGGATTGTGTTTGCGGCTATAGGCGTTCGCCTCGTCATGCCAGATCGGCGGGACCCACAACGGATCACCTGCGTAGAGGGATGCCGGGAGACGGATGAACTCCCTCAGAGCGTGTCGACCCTCCACGGTCACAATGCGGAGACCGGCCTGGCAAACCGCTTCCGAGTTGCGTGCCATTCGGCGATAATAGTCGATCGCCTTCGAAAAATATACACTTGAGAGTGATCATGGAAATAAACCTCCTGCAGCAGGAGCTCGAACGAATCAGGCGGGGCCACGAGGTAACCGACCTCATAGATACCAACTTCCACCGCAACGGGTACCGATTTCCCGCTGAGCCGATCGGCGAGGCAATGGCCCGCTATCTCCGGTCCCGCTCCTACGACCCGGACCCGAGAGGCGACCCGGAAGCGCGCCGCGCCATAAGCGGTTACTACGCACGCGCGGGGGTGACTGTTTCACCGGAAAAGATTCTTCTTACCGCTTCGAGTTCCGAGAGTTACAATCTTCTCTTCAACAATCTCGCGGCCCCGGGGGACAACATACTTCTGCCCCGGCCAACCTATCCCCTCTTTGAGTATCTGGCCGGGTTCAATCATTTGGAGGTTCGGTACTACGATCTGGATCCTTCGAATGATTTCGAGATAGACGTGAATTCTATATTACAGGAGATAGATTCTCAAACGCGTTTTCTCGTGCTGATCTCGCCGAACAACCCGACCGGTCGGGTCGCCGGGGCAGAGGAGATCGAAGCCGTGATTGACATCGCAGCTGCGCGCGGAGTCGCGGTGATATGCGATGAAGTCTTCAGCGATTTTCTCTACGAGGGTGTCCCGCTCGTCCGCCCGGCAAAAATTTCCGACGACCGCAACAACGCTCCTCTCGTGTTTACACTGAACGGGATATCGAAGATGTTCGCGAGTCCGGATCTCAAGCTCAGTTGGATTGCCGTCAGCGGACCGCCGAGCGCCGCTTCGGCGGCTGTCGAGACGCTCGAAGTGGCGAACGACATGTTTCTTAACTGCAACTCATTCTCTCAGTTTCTTCTGCCGGCGCTCTTCGATTCGGGTGACGAGTTCCGCAATAAAATGGTGACCGGGATCGATCGCGGGCGGCGCGCCCTTCTCGAACGAATCACGCCGCCCCTGTTTCGAGTATCGACCCCAAACGGCGGCATTCACGCCACGGTCGAGCTCACCGGACTGCCTGGGGGCTACGACGATGAGCGTTTCGCCGTAGAATTGCTGCAGAACCGGCACGTTTACGTTCACCCGGGGTACCTGTACGGAATCGAAAAAGGATCCTTTATCGTCGTAAGCTTCCTGCGGGAGTATCGATCGCTGCTGCGCGGCCTCGACGGTGTTTCCGGTTTCATGCGGGAGCTTTCCCGCCTATCCCCTTCCCGGTCGGGAGGAGTGTCATGACCCCCGTCGACCGCGATCGTCCGCTCACGATCTGGGACAAGCTTCCGCGGCCTGCCCGAATCCTTGCTCCCATGGAGGACGTAACCGACACCGTCTTCCGCCGCCTGGTCGCGCGTGCGGGCAAACCGGACCTTTTTTTCACCGAGTTCACGGGCGCCGACTCTCTTTTTACGCGCGCGCGCCGCTCCGTCGGCAAACGATTGCAGTTCACCGACGAGGAACGCCCGATCATTGCGCAGATATGGGGCAACAATCCTGAAAACTACCGCCGAGCGGCAATCGACATCCGCGAGATGGGTTTCGACGGTCTCGATATCAACATGGGTTGTCCGATGAAGAAGATCGTTCGCAAAGGACACTGCAGCGCACTCATCGATAATCCCGATCTTGCCAGGGAGCTGATTCTCGCGGCGCTGGATGGTGCCGGAGCGATGCCCGTCAGCGTGAAGACGCGAATCGGGTTACGTTCCGTAAAGACCGCAGAATGGTTCGGGTTTCTCCTGGAGTTGGAGCCGGCCGCAATCACCGTGCACGGCCGGACCTCAGCCCAACAGTCCGACGGGCTTGCCGACTGGAACGAGGTCGGGCGGGTTGTCGCGCTCCGGGACGAAATGAGCCCGCGCACGCGAATCATCGGAAACGGAGATGTCCGCAGCCTGTCCGAGATTCAGGAAAAGGCAGAGCGATACGGCGTCGACGGGGTGATGGTTGGGCGCGGCATCTTCGAGAACTTCTTCCTGTTTCGGGAGGACGGGGTAAACTTCTCCGCCATCTCGCCCGCGGAAAAGATCGGCTATTTCAGCCGTCACATGGAGCTCTATCACGAAACGTGGGGCGAGAGGCGCAACTACGAAGTGCTCAAGAAGTTCGTGAAGACCTACATCCGGGACTTCGAGGCTGCGCCGCAACTCGTGGACGCCATCATGCATACTCACGCCTACGAGGAGGCGGAAGAGCTTCTGGACCGTTTTCTGCGTGAATCAGGTTCGCGTGAGGCCGCAGTTTCCACGATTGGGGGGTGAAGGTCCGCACGCAATCCGGCGCGGATCGGCTCGATCGATGAGGTCACATGGCGAGTTTGAAGACGATTTTGAGTGTCGCAATGGGCCAGTTTGCCGCGTGACAGGAGGGTTTGTGCGCATCCTGCGGATAGAACATGGCGAACATGCCCTCGCGGAGCAGCATCGATCCGGCAGGGTTTCCTGTGTAGAAACGAATGTCCAGGGAACCATCGTAGTCTCCGGTGGGTGCCAGCTGGGTCACCGGTGCGAAGTAGGCGCGCTCCTCGCCGGAGAGCACGCATTGGATGTCGATATATCGGCGATGTGACTCGAAGCGGACGGAACCCGGATCTTTTGTTTCATATCGTTGGACAATCTGGTAGAGACTATCCCCGTCAATCTGCAATCGGCCCTCTTCGAGCTCTCCTGCACGCAACGAGTTGAGGATTCCTTCCACTCGGGCCACCAGCGGATGGACGCGCGTGTAGATCCCCATGTTGTCGATTGAATCGTAGATCATCGGGCGCCTCCTGAATGAGTCATGCTACGACCGGCAACAGGCGCTGTCAAGCCGAAGTAGATTAACCGGACTATTCTCCGACAAGGTGTATGACGTACGTTCGTTCTTGCGGGCCGTCCAATTCGACGAGATAGACCGTCTGTCTGCTGCCCGTCACTATCCTGCCATCTTCGATCGGAAAAAAGACCTCGAATCCGAGCAGCGCTCCCCGGAGGTGAGAGGTCGCATTCACCGCCATCTGCCCATCGGAATGCAGAAAGCGGGAATGGTGGTGGAGTTTCCTGTCGGGCGCGACATCACGGAGGAATTCGACGATATCGGTTTCGATGTCGGGCAGCCCCTCATTTACGGTGATGCCGGTTGTCGTATGAAGAGACATGACAAAGACCGTCCCGTTGCGGATACCGGAATGTTCCACCTCAGCGAGAATATTCGGCGTAATGTTGATCAGTTCGGTGTCCTGTCCTGTGAGTATGGTGACCCGCTTGAGAATGCTTTTCACTCTTCGGTCCTCCGTAGGCGAAGCAGCTTTTCAGCGTTAGAACGGAGCAATCCGTCACGGGTTGCCGGGCTCAGTTCCAGCTCCGAGGCCGCGCGGGCAGATCGGCGAATATCTATTCGCGGATAGTTGCTGCCAAAAAGTAGCTTGAATTGCAGACTTGACTCGACGACGTGATAACCAATTCTCACGGACAGAACATGTCGCAACGTGTCCGCGGGTGCACCGCCGTAGAGTATGGACGTGTCGAGAAATACGTTCGGGTATTTGATGGCCAGCATGACTGCTTCGTCGACATACGGCCAGCCGAGGTGCGGTATGACCAACTTCAGCGACGGGAAATGCTCGAGGGCATCTCCAAGCACAAGGGGGCTCGCGAAGGCCAAGGAGCCTTTTTTCGCGAGGCTTATGCCGCAATGGACCATGACCGGGATGTCAAGGTCGCATGCTATTTCGAAGAGCGGGAACGCGTGGCGTCGCGAACGTGGGCTGAACCTCTGGAGCGCCGGATCGAGCTTGAGCCCACGTAACCCCAAGTCCTTGACCGCTCGCACGAGCTCTGCTCCTGCACCGGGGACGAGCGGATCTACCGATGCAAAACCAATGAATCGTTCCGAGGCCCGGACGAGCCCGGCTACCTGATCGTTCGATACGATAGGGTATCCGTGCGCCGTGGTACAGTCGATCGGAAGGAGAACCGCCTGAGATACTCCTGCTGCGTCCATTTCGCGGATGAATATCTCCAAAGGCTGCGGCGGAAAGTAGAGTCCGAAGACGTCACGCACGGCGGTTGCCAGTCGAGAGTCCTTCTCCACGAGTTCTCTGATCATGACCGGATGCGTGTGAAAATCTATCATTCGCCGCTCCTCACCGTGAAATGGTCGAGTCGAAGTCCCGCATGAGCGACAGGATATCGTCGGAGGTTGGAAAATCGCCTCCGCGTTGTGCGACTCGCAGCGCGCCCGCTGCGTTCCCCGCGAGCAGGCATCGAGGAATTGACCAACCCGATCTCATTCCGAAAATGAAGCCGGCGTTGAACACGTCGCCTGCCCCCACGGTACTTACCGGATCGACCGGGAAGGGTGGGAGACGGTAGGATCGGTCGAGGTCGAAAGCCGCAACCCCTTCCGCCCCCAGTTTGATCACCACCAGCTCCGGCCCCAGCTTCTGGATGCGTCGCGCCGCCTCCTCGATGTCCTTGGTTCGCGCACACGCGCACGCTTCACTTTCGTTCGGCATGAAAATCGTCACGCCCGAAAGGAGTCTGTGCAGGTTCCGGAGCGTAGCTTTTTGAAACCCAAGAGGGTCCCAGCCGGTGTCAAGAATCGTTATGGCACCGGCCTCTTTACGCTGTTCCAGGTAGATCGCCGAGCTCACGAGATCCAATCCCGGAAACGAGAAGATTCCGAGCAGTGCCACGACGTCCGCTGCGTCGACCGTTCTCGCATGGCGTTCAAAAAGCCCGGGGTCCGGCGTCGTCAGGCAGGCGAAGTCCGAAACGAACGCTCGCTCGCCATCCTCTCTCACGAGCCCGACTGTGAGCGCGGTTGTCTCGTTGGAATGGATCTCGATGTCGCCGGTATTCGCGCCCGCCGCTTCCAGCTTGCGGACGACAAGCGCGCCCCAATCATCATTGCCCACGCATCCAACGACACTTACCGGGACACCGAGACTGCGCAGCGCGAGTGCAGTGTATGTGGTCTGCCCGGAGGCAACGAGGGAGCGACCATCTCCGGCGGTTTCGCGGCCCCAGGCGGGGAGTTTCGATACGTGACGTATGATGAGGTCGACGCAAAGATTGCCGACCAGGCAAATTCTCTCGGGAGATCTCACCGAATCTTGTCTCCATCAATCGAGGGCCCGCGATTCCGTGAGTTTACAATACCTTCACACTGGAGTCAATAAAAGATCAATTTTTGATTGACTTATGATCACTCCAAGTTATAATAATGTTCTCTACAGCGTGATTCTGTCGACAGGATGGTCCTATGTTGCGACTGGAGCGCCACGCACGAATTCTCGAGCTTGTCCAGGAAAGGGGTTTTGTTGCTACTTCCGAGCTCACGGAGAGATTCAACGTCTCGATCATCACCGTTCGTCGCGATCTTCGCACGCTTGTGAGCCAGCATCTCGTAGATATTCAACACGGCGGGGCGGCCGCAGTCGATTACTTCCACAAGGAGATCGAACCTCTCTACGATACGAAAGCCTTTATCAACGCGGCGAAGAAGGACGGGATCGCGCTCCTCGCAGCGGACTTGATAAAGGACAACGATACGATTGTTCTTGACTCCGGAACGACAACTTACCGAATTGCCAACGCAATCCGGCAGCGCAAACCGAAACGACTGCGGGTCTTCACCGGCGACATCATGATAGGGCGGCTGCTCTGTCCGGTGCAGGGATTGGAGGTCGTGGTTATCGGCGGGCTTCTTCGTAATTCCTACTACAATACGTACGGCTCTCTGGCCGAAATGTGCCTGAGAACGCTCCGCGCGAACAAACTTTTTCTTGGTGCCGATGCCGCCACCGTGAAAGGCGGAATTTCGAACCTCCAACTCGAGGAAGTCCCCATTAAACAACGAATGATCGAGATAAGCGATGAGGTCTTCGTTGTCGCCGATTCGACCAAGTTCAACACTAATGCACCCTATCGCGTTTGCGACTGGGACGCGGTTTCAACTTTGATAACCGATACGGAAATCGATCGAAATTCACACAAAGAGATTCAGGCCTCCGGTGTCCGTGTTCTAACAGCCGAGTTCGAGGAAACGGAATCTCGGCATCGGAGGCAACGGATTGAAAGCGGCCGTCCTGTATGAACCTGGCAGAGTTCCCGTTGTCGACCTCGATGAACCACGCTCCGGTCCCGGCGAAGTAGTAGTCCGCATTCGCGCCTGCGGGGTGTGCGGTACGGACAATTCTCTCTATCGCGGCGTCTATCCCGCCTCTTACCCCGTTGTAATAGGTCACGAGTTTGCCGGTGAGATTGCGGAAGTTGGACCTGGAGTCCAGGCCCTGAAGGTCGGAGACCGCGTGACCGCGGATCCAAATGTTCTGTGTGGCACCTGCGACTACTGCCGCATCGGTGCCGGCCATCTTTGTGAGAACTTGAGCTCGATGGGCGTTCATCGACACGGTGCCGACGCCGAATACGCGGCCGTCCCTGCGAGCAACGTCTATAGGATCCCCGACAGTCTCTCGTTCGAAGAGGCCGCATTCTGCGAACCGCTGGCGTGCGCGGTTCATGGGGTATCACTTGGGAATATCCAGCTCGGCGACACGGTTCTCATCATAGGCGGAGGCGCGATGGGAAACCTCATCGCGCAATGCGTCGCGCGCTGCGGCGCCGCACGGATCATCGCGAGTGAGCCGCTCGAGTTTCGCCGAAACAAAATGCTGGAAAGCGGCGCGACTCATGTTGTCGATCCAGGTCGGTCGGATCTAGGCCGGGAGCTTCGGTCGCTCCGCCGGATTGGAGCGGACGTCGTCTTTGAGGTCGCGGGTAATCCGAAGGCGCAAGCCGAAAGTCTTTCGCTGGTGAGAAAAGGGGGCACAATAGTCCTCTTCGGAGTAAGTCCCGCCGAATCCCTTATTGAAGTCAGTCCATTCGACATCAACGAAAACGAACTCCGCGTCATCGGCTCCTTCAACAACCCCTCCTCTACCGGGCGGGCCGTCGAATTGCTCGGACGCGGAATCTGCAGAGTAACGCATCTGATTTCTCATCGAATCAACCTTTCTGAGTACGAAACCGTGTTTGGTCTTTTCGGTCAGAAGGAAACACTGAAACTCATGGTCTACGTGGCATAAGGAGAAGGATGTGAACATCGAAGAATTGGCAAAGAATGCGGAGAAGAGTCTGCTTTTTACTGCGCCGGTAATCGGACCGCACCTCGAACGATTTCTCGCGCGGAGCGGAGATGAGCTTCGAGCCCTTGCGGCTAGGGCCGTGAAGGAGCAGGTAGCCCACGTCTACTGGGTAGGATGTGGCAACTCGCTCGTAAACCTGTGGTCGGGGAAGTACCTCCTTGACCGGTTCGGTGGGATGTCGAGCGACGTCTATCCCGCATACGAGTTTGTGTGGCGAAATCCCGAGAGGCTCCGAGAGCGATCGTGGGTATTCCTGGCCTCCTTTTCGGGTTCTACCGAAGATACAGTGGTTGCCTTGCGGCATGCTAAACGGCTGGGGGCCAAAACCATCGTTCTCGTCAACAAGGCTGACAGCTTGATGGGGCAGGAGGCGGATGTCTGCATCTCTTACGATTCGACGGCACTCTATATCCTGCCGCTCGCGGCTGCCTACATTTTTGCGCTCGAATACTGCAGATCCGTTGGAGCTTCGGGAGTACAGGAGATTCTCGAGGGGTTGCGCCAACTGCCGCCGCTCCTGACGGCGCAATTTACCGACGAGAGAGCGCCGGCACTACAACTCGCTACCGAATGCCAGTCGGAACGAATGTTCTACACTCTCGGGACGGGTGTGCTCCACGGTCTGGCCTACAAGTTCGGTTTGACGGTATTCATGGAAAATATGCGCGTGAACGGCTCTTTCATCGACGCGACCGAGTTCCGGCATGGCCCGGTCGAGATGCTGGACCGCGAAAAGCCCTGTTTCGTGGTGCTGCTTGGCAACGACGAGACGCGGGTGATGGTGGAGCGGGTAATCGCGATTCTGAAGAATAGGGACGTTCGGGTTCTGGTCTACGACGCGGCACGGTTCACCAACATCCATCCGATGCTCGCTCCGTTCACTTTGATGATTCCTCTCCAGTGGTTCGCGGTCTATTCAGCGTTCCACCGGGGGATTACCGATCTCGACGAACGCGTACTTATGGGTCACGGCATTCTCGGAAAGGGAGAGGGTGTCACCTGGCCCTAGGTTGAACGGGTTCAAATCAATCAAAGGAGGTAGTGAAGATTACGGGGTTACCATGATGACAGTTGTCATCACATCACTGTGCAGGGAGGAAATCCTATGCGTGGAAAGAGGCTTTTCGTTCTGTTGACCGTTCTACTCCTGCTCGTTGCGATTGTCGGTATCGCTCCGGCTCAGAGCAAGACCTACACAATCCGATTCAATACGACAGCGAGTCCGACGGAGACACAGGTTGCCGCGATGAACAAGTTCGCCGAGGTGGTTGGGGAACTGAGCAACGGCAAGATACAGGTGAAGGTCTACCACTCAGGCCAGCTCGGAGACCAGAAGACCGGTCTGCTTGGGGTAATGAAGGGATCCCTTGAGATGTCCTGCGATGCAAGTCCCCTCTGGTTCGCAGATCTCGCCAACTTCCCGGAGATCGGCGTTCTTGAGGCCGCCTACGTCTATCGGGACATCGACCATATGTATCGCGTTCTCAAAGGCCCGATCGGACAGAAATTCTTTGATGACCTGGCGAGCCGGTCCAACCTTCGTGTTCTGGACGTGTGGTACCTCGGTACCCGGGAGCTTGATCTCCGGCAGAAAGTTGGTCCCGTGAACAATCCGAGTGACCTGCGCGGCGTGAAGCTCCGGATGCCGAACGCGGAGCAGTGGCTCGATGTGGGGCGCGCGCTGGGAGCCAATCCGACGCCGCTCGGGTTCGGGGAGGTATATCTTGGGTTGAAGACGGGAACGATCGACGGTCAGGACAATCCGATTCCCACAGACTACGAAGAGAAGTTCTTCGAGGTCACTCACTACCTCGTCATGACCGATCACATGATCGGGTACGTGACCCCGGTGATAAACGAAAAGCTCTGGAAGGAAATGCCGGAGCAGTACCGGTACTACATAAACGAAGCGATGAAGGTAGCTCGGTTCTACATGAACCAGCAGACACTCGAGAAAGAGGTTACTCTGCTCGGCAAGGCGCAGCAGCAGTACGGAATCGAAGTTGTGATTCCAAACAAGCAGGCCTTTCAGGACAACGCCCGACAATATTACAGCGATCCAAAGTTCAACAAACGGTGGGGCGCCGGAGCCTACTCTCGAATCCAGCAATCTGAATAGCGGTATTCCGCCCCGATGTGTCGCGCCCGGATTGCCGGGGCGTGACACCGGTTCGGACGCATCACGCCGGGTGCATCCTGCGCCCGGCGATTGTCCAACGCCACGGGGACAAGCCTGTACGCAGAGGGAGGATCTCGAATGGGACGCTTCGCACGAATCATATTCGACGTTCTCGAAGTCTACCTTGCCGTGGCGGTCATAGCACTTTTGATAACGTGCGTCTCGGTAGGGGTGTTTCTGAGATATGTGCTTGATCAACCGAATGCTCAGCTGTTCGAGCTGTCGATCTACAGTTTCGTGTGGCTCATCTACCTGGGCGGGTCGCTTGCGGTGCGCTACAACCAGCACATCAGGTTCGATCTTATCTACCGGAAACTATCGGCCCGGACACAGAGCATTCTGGACATCACGTTCGATATCCTGACGACCGGCGTTTTTCTCTACATTCTTGGGCCGAGCATCCTCTACACGATTCAGATGTACCAGATAAAGGCATCAGCCCTTCGGATTCCGTGGACGTTTCTGCTCGTCGTGTTTCCGATTTTTCTCTGTCTCGTCATCATTCACAACGTTACGACAATAGCGCGAAACGTCCTGCGACTGCAAAACAAACCAGTTCGCCAAATGGAGGATCCCCCATGGCTGTAGCAATCTGGCTTGTCGTCTTTGGCGCGATGTTCCTGCTCGGGTATCCGTTCGGGTTCGCAATGATTATCAGCTCCGTGCTCTACCTCATTTTTGCCAATATCGATGTCACCAACGTCCTGGATGTGATGGTGATTCAATTCGAAACCAACTTCGTACTGCTCGCCGTTCCGCTGTTCATTTTTTCCGCGAAGCTGATGAACGCATCGAAACTCACTGATCGCCTCTTTGACTTTGCGAGCGCGCTGGTCGGTCGGGTGCGCGGTGGACTTGCTCACGTCAATGTGGTCACGAGTGTGATCTTTGCCGGAATGTCCGGGTCTGAGATAGCGGACGTGGCGGGCGTCGGTCAGATGGAAGTAAAGGCGATGTCCGACGCCGGATATGACAAGCCGTTCAGCTGTGCCGTCACCGCAGCTTCCGCCACAATAGGACCGATAATACCGCCCAGCATACCGATGGTTATCTACGCGATGATCTCCGGAGCATCGGTGGGTTATCTGTTCCTCGGCGGACTTCTTCCGGGCGTCATTCTTGCCGGCAGTCTCATGCTCTGGAATACGATTATCGCGCGGAAGCGGAACTACCCGAAGGGTAAGATCTACTCCCTGCGCCAATTTGCCAAAGTCTTCGTGAATTCCATACTCGTCATCCTCGCTCCCGTCATATTGCTCGGGGGAATCTATACCGGCGTGTTTACGCCGACTGAGGCTGCAGCTGTCGTCTGTATCTACGCACTGCTGCTGGCAACGCTCGTCTACCGGACCGTCGGGGCCAAAACGCTGTACAAGGTCCTGGTGGAAAGCGTGGTGGCAAGCGGATTCACCAGCTTCACCATCGGCGGCGCCTTTCTTTTTGGCTACGTGCTCGCCCGCGAAGACATACCGGCAACTGTAGCGAATCTCTTTGTCACTCTCGGTATAACCAGCAGCCCGATCATTACGATGTTGTCACTGAATGTGCTGTTTCTGATTCTCGGAACGGTCGTGGACGTGTCTGCGTCGCTTTTGATCGTCATTCCCATCATTTTGCCGCTTGTGAAGGCGGCGAACATCGATCTGGTCCATTTTGGCGTTGTCGTGACAATGAATCTCATGATAGGGCTTTCTACGCCGCCCTACGGTGAGGCGGGCTTTATAATTGCCCGCATCACGGACACGCCGCTTGCGGACGTCTTTCGGGAGCTGATCAAGTTCATTCTGTTCATGATCGGCGCATTGATGATAATCAGCATCTTTCCGGACATTGTTCTGTTCATTCCCAGGCTTGCAGGATACCAACCATAGGACTTGTCGTATGAAACCAGACTTTGCGCCAGTAGAGAAACTTTATGACCAGCTTGCTGATCCGGTTCGAGAGAGAATTGACCGTGTTGTTTCCACACTCGTTGCGGCTCGCAGGTCGGGCCAGAAGATAGTCGTTGTCACCGGGAGCGGACCGAATCTACACGAGGGCGTAACTACCTTGATCGCCGAATTGATTCGCAACGATGTGGTTCACGGCGTCATCACCAGCAGCGCCGTCGTCGCCCACGAAATGGCGGGGGCTCTGGATCGCGTGAAAAGGGTAAACGGGCGAGCCGTCGGGGTCGATCCGGACTTTCTCCCAAAAGGAGATATCTTCGAGCTCACTCTTATGGATTCAGGAGCGCTCGAATCGATAGGCCAGGAGCTACCGCTCGACCGGCATCTTATCGAACGAATGGTCGCGGCCGACGGACAGCAGATCATCAAGGCGGCCGGGAATATGGGCTACCCGATGGGACTGTACATGGAGCGGCTTGCCGTCGAGGTCGAGAGCCTCTGCAGAACCTTCGGGCTGCCCTTCGAAGAGGTTGCGGGGCTTGGGGCGGATCCGCGGACGATGATCGGTGCCGCGGCGCTCCGAGAATTGCCGGTTCTGGTTTCGGTGCCGCAACTTATCGGCGGCGGCATGGTCGGACTTTGCATCGCCGACAGCATCCCGGTTCGGCAACGAAGTGCACGGATAGCTGCCATGCTTTCGGAAGCCGCGGTGGTAATCGAGTCCGGCGTTGCCCTGACGCAAGAGATTCACGACGGCCCTTTCGAAACGCACACCGGGCACGGGATTTGGTCTCGATGGAGCGGTGTCGCGACCTATAGTCTGAAGGGAAAAACTCTCATTCGTATTGACCTTGATCCGAACCTCGAGAGGGTGTGGGAGCTCGAACGGGCCGCGGGGAGCGTACAGCAGAGCATCGACGCGGGATTGCCAAAGACAAAGACCTTCCGGGTGCCGTTCAGAATGGAAATGTCCGGATTCGCTCGGCTGGAAGGCAGCATTCCCGTTGTCGGCGATCTCGGGGTGGTGTGGCCGATCATCGCCTCTCATACGGCATCGGCTCTCGGCATTTCACTCGAGTTCATGTCCTATCCTCAGGAGACAGAGCAGGGACGCGCGATGCGAGACTGGATTGTCGATGCCGTCAAGCCGATGTCCAGAGCGCAGATGTTGGCACGGCTGCCGGGAAGAACTCGGCGGCGGGCGGATCAGCCCAGCGAGGTGACCCGATGAAAGTACTCGGGATAATTCCTGCCCGATATCGTTCCACACGGCTTCCCGGGAAACCTCTGGCCGATATCTCGGGAAAATCGATGATCCGGAGAGTCTACGAGGCTGCGATGGGCGCTGCGCTGCTCGAAGAACTCATCGTGGCAACTGACGACGACAGGATCGTCTCCGCTGTGGCCGCGTTCGGTGGAACTGCAGTTATGACGCCCACGGACCTTCCGACGGGCACCGACCGTGTTGCCTGGGTAATCCGGAACCGCGGCGAAGAAATCATCGTCAACGTGCAGGGCGACGAACCATTCCTCGATCCGGGGATGATCGACGAGGTTGTGGCGCCGCTTCTGAATGATCCTGCATTGCAGATGTGCACGCTCATGCACGAGGTGCACGGCGAGAAGGCTTTCGTCGACCAGAATGTCGTCAAGGTCGTGTGCGACCTGGCCGGAAATGCACTCTATTTCTCGCGGTCCCTGATACCCTTCCCTCGAAGTCCCGTCGAACACCATGTCTACGAACATATCGGGCTCTACGCGTATCGCAGAGAATTCGTGCTGTCGCTTGCCGAGTGGCCCCAGTCACCCCTCGAAAAAAGCGAATCCCTCGAACAGCTGCGGTGCGTCGAGCACGGTGTGCGCCTTCGAGTGATCCAGACAGCGCGACCATACGTAGCGCTGAGCGTAGACACGCCGGAGGATCTTGCAATGGCCTGCACCATTGCAAGGGAACGGGAAGGCGCATGATCACGCGGTTTGAAGGCGTCTACGCGGCGATGGTTACGCCGTTCTCCGACGACGGAAAAGCCGTCTCGACGGAACGAATGAATGGCTACATCGATTTTCTCGTCGATCGAGGAGTCAACGGCATTTTTGCCCTGGGAACGACCGGCGAATGGCCGCTGCTGACCACCGAAGAGCGCATTGCGACAACACGCGACCTTGTCGCGATGGTCAACCACCGCGTGCCGCTCATCGTGCACTGTGGAGCAAATGGAACAGAGACGGCAATCGAGCTTTGCCGATGCGCGAGGACCGACGGCGTCGACGCGGTGAGCATCGTCTCCCCGTCATACTACGAATTGGATCCCAACTCCATTGTCGAGCATTTCGTCCAGATTGCGGAAAGCGTAAAGGAGATGGCTGTCTTTCTGTACAACATCCCTTCGTGCACCGGAAACGAGATTACGCCGGACATCGCGGCACAGGTCGCCGGGCGCTGCGCAAACGTCGTCGGGCTGAAGTACAGCGGCGACGACATTGTCAGATTCCGAGCCTACAGGAAGCGAATGGGTGACGAGTTCCACCTTTTCGGCGGAAACGACTCTCTCGCGCTTCTGAACCTTCACGCGGGCGCAAGTGGACTTGTTTCCGGAAACGCTTCAGCCTACCCCGAGGTACTGGTGTCCCTCTATCGTGCGTTTGCCAGCGGCGACGTTCGTCGCGCGGAACAGATTCAACTTTCGCTCGACAGAATCATCGAGGAACGAGAGGAAATCAGTGATCTTTCCGTGTTCAAGAATATTCTCCGGACGCGCGGAATACCGGTCGGCGATGTACGAAAACCGTTGAACCGTGTGAGCAGCACAGGATTGAAGGCGCTGAAAGAAATGGTCGCTGCACTCACGGGGAGTGGACTCATTCACTCATGAATCGAACAGAACGGCAAAAAAGAGGACGCGGATGAGTGAAATGGTACTTCTTACCGGCGCCAGCGGGCGAATCGGGAGCCGCGTGCTCGAGCTGCTGCTCGCCCGTGGGTATGCCGTACGTGCGCTTGCGCACACCACTCCTCCATCCGTCGGAGCGGCGGCGAACCTGGAGGTGGTCAAGGGTGACATTCTGAACCAGAGCGAGATGGTTTCCGCGGTCCGCGGATGCGATTGCATTCTGCATCTCGCCGCGGCGTGGGACATGTTCCCGCCCGCGGTCTTCGAAAGGGAAAACAACCAGCTATTCGAAAGCGTGATACGCGGGAGCTATAACCTGCTCGAGGCCGCGCGCATCTCACCCAGCGTCAAACTGTTCCTTTACGCAAGTACTGACGCGACCTACGCTACAGGCAGCCGCGCCTTTAACGGGCCCATAACAGAGGAGACTGAGCTTTTTCCTTCGCGCTTCTACGGGCTTGCCAAAATAGCCGTCGAGGAGATGTGCGTTCAGTACGGCAAGCTGTACAGCCTTCCGTGGGCGATCGCCCGTATCTGCTGGACGCTCGAGCCGCGGGAGTTTGTTCGCCTGTTCACCTATGAGTTCTGGGAACAAGGCATGACCCAGGTCGACCGGGACCGACTCGAGCCGCTGCTCGCAGGCGGAGCGGGGCTTTTTGCGCCCTTGAACGCTGATGGGTCTTCCGGGGTTGACCACGCTTCTCATCCGGCCGACATCGCGGATGGCGTAGTCGCAGTCATTCGGAACCTGCCGAGGAGTCTGGGACGAATTTACAACCTTGCAGGGCCGAGGGCATTTCACTATCTCGACGTCGTGCGCCCCCTGTCAGAGCGAAGCGGGCTCCCCTGGCAGTCGGCCATAATCGGCTCAATCAAACCCTACGAGCTTAGTATCGAACGCGCTCGGCGCGAGCTCGGATACGACCCCCGATTCGGAGCCGAGGCGCTGCTTGGCGAGGCGCTCCCGGCCGGCAGAGAAGCTCGGACTTTTCGGGAGATTGTCGCAGAATCGTTGGTTTGAAAAGGGGCGCCTTGCCTCGTTCCTGAACTTCCTGTCCCGGGACGGTAATCTTCTATGCCGCTCGCATTCCCTGTTGTCGTCTCCTGCTCCGATCGCACTCCGCTCTTTGCCGGTACGATCCAGGCCCGTGCGACGCCTCGCTCGTGATCTTTCGAACCGAGAATCACACGACCGATCCAACACTACCGGCAGTCGCCTGGCTGGCACGCGCTTGCGATTTCGAGTATTCGGGTTGTTCGGGGTCAGGGCGATCACGCGACTATCGTTCATCCGCCCAACGCGATTACCGGTGTCAGGAATTTGCGTGACGCGCTCCCAGCGACGGACCCACTTCGTCTTCCCGGGAATGTCAGAAGATGCAGATGTTGAATCGGCTAATTTCTTTCGACTGCGAGTTCCCGAAACGCTCCCAAGAACTCGTCCACCCTGTTCGGGTGGCTGCCTGCTCCCTGGTAGATCGGCGGGCGCCCGCCTCCTTTTCCTTCGATGAGCGGCAGCAGTTTTTCGCGCACTTGCGAGAAATCCATCGTGTCGGGAATGTCTTTTGACGCACCGATCGCCCACTGCACCTGATCGCCGGTTACGTTGACTATACAGAAAAGGCACGATTCCCGTTCCGCGAGACTCTCCACGACCCCGCGAAAAAGCTCCTTCTCCTCGGCTTCCATTCGGTGTGTCACGATTCGCGCGCCGTTTGTCGTCGTATTCCCGCCGGGACTCTTGCCCGAATCGTAGAGGCTTCCCGCAAGCTGTCGAGCCAACCGCGCGCGGAGCTCCGTGCTTTCCCGACGTGCCTCGGTCAGCTGACCCATCTGCTGGCGTACCCGTTCAACTATCTCCCCGGGTTGCGCGGACAGCTCCTGCACGAGCATCGAGACCGCCTCGTGCTTGCGCCGGTAGTCGTCATATGCGCGGTCACCAATTTTCCAGATAGTGCGCGCATGACTGCGAATCTTCTCCACGCCGATGCACTTCACCAGGCCGACTTCGCCGGTATTTCGGGCGTGAACTCCGCCGCAGGCGACGCAATCGTAGTCCTCTATCATGACGAGACGTATGGTCCCCGAGACTTTCGGCGGGCGGCGCAAGGGATATCGATGGACCTCATCCGCCGGAACCCACTCGTCGGTTACGGCCCGATGCTCGCGGATAATCCGGTTCGCGAGCACTTCGACTCGCATGATATCCTCGGGCGCGATGTCTTCCCGGTCGACCTCGATGGTTGTGTAGGCGTCGCCCTGATGAACGGACACCGTGTTGAATTCTCCGATCGAAAGGAGCGCCGCGCTCACTATGTGCTGGCCGGTGTGCTGTTGCATGTAGTCGTGTCGTCTTGCGCCGTCGACTCGCGCCTTAACTCGAGTTCCGGCACGCGTCGAGCCGGAAAGGGCGGAAACAATATGAAGGATCTCGCCGCCGCGTTTGCGGACGTCTACAACCTCTACGTTGGCAATGCTTCCGAGATCGGCGGGTTGTCCGCCGCCTTCCGGATAGAAGAACGTCCTGTCGAGAATGATCGCGCAATCATTCTCGAGCTCTTCGGTTCGCACGATGTTTGCTTCGAATTCGGTGGTGTAGGGGTCCGTGTAGAAAAGCTTTTCGGTCACTTCCATCTCCCGATAGTGGTCTATCTCAACCAAAGATCAACATTTCGAGCCTCGATGGGAAGTGTCGACACAAGTTCTCGAAAGCGACCGAATCGCGACATTTGGCCTCTTTCTCATCGTATTTTTCAGATGCATGCATTATAATAGGGAAAAATTGCCCGGTGTGTACGCTGCTCTGAGAGTGTTTTGCGCGATGTCTGGACCACATTGAATGAAAAAAAGTAACGCTCGTGACGGAGCCCCCGGAATATCGGCGATTCGGGATCTCCTGGTCAAGATCGAGCATGCCGATTTCGACTCCCAAACGCTTGTTCGATATGCCGGTGTCCTGCGCAGCTGGTTCGACGCAAACGAACTGAAAAAGCAGGACCTCATTCGCCTGCTCCGCGCAATGGGAAGACTTGGCGTTTTCATCAAGAACTACGAGACCGGACTCGCCATACCGAACGGCCTCTGGAAGAGTCTCGGATACACTCCCGACGATATGCGCGGAGAATCGTGGAAGAGCGCGTTGCATCCCGACGACGTTTCGGAAGTGGAACGCAACCTCGAAGAGATGTTCGAAGGGCAACAGGATATTACCCAGGCAGCCTACCGTATCCGCGGGAAAGATTTGGAATATAAATGGGTTCTTTCGAAATCGGTGGTCGTGAGCAGGACAAAAGAGGGAAAACCTGCCTGGTTCCTCGGTGCGGACTTTGATGTCACGCTGCGCGTCCAGTCGGAAGAGCGTGCCCGGCTTGCTCGTGTGAAGGCCGAACAAAAGGCGCTTGAAGCAGAGACTCTGTTGACCGCCACCGCAATTATCGCCTCGACGCTCGATTGGGAGCTGGCAGTGCAGCGAGTTCTCGAACAGGCGGCGCTCGTTGTTCCCAACGAGGTCACGCTTGTCGTCCTGATGCTCGATGAGACGGTGCGGATAGTGGGCGGCCGGCGCGCGGACGGCACCCCCGTGGAGAGCGGAGACCTGGTCGCGCTGGGAGGGCCGAACCCATACACATGGATCGCCGAAGAGCGCCGGCCGCTCAGCGTGAACGACATGCCGGCCGTCTATCCCGATCACGCCGAGATTGCAGGAGTGCCCGTGCGTTCCTGGCTCGGAGTTCCGCTTGTCGCCGGGAATGCTCTTCTTGGAGCGCTCGTCGTGGCGAGAAGCGATGTCGGTCACTACGATTCTGAACACATAAGACTGGCCGCGGCTTTTGCCGAGCACGTCTCCATCGTTCTGCACAACGCGCGGGAATTCCGCGAGGTGCGCCGCCAGGCGACAACGGATCTTCTGACCGAGGCTCTCACGCGGCGCGCGTTTCTCGAAGAGGCCCGAAACGAGCTCTCTCGCTGTCAGGCGCAGGAGAATCCGTTCGCGGTGATCATGATCGATCTCGATCACTTCAAGTCAGTGAATGACGATTGCGGCCACGAAGCGGGGGACGAAGTACTGAGTACCGTGTCGCGGTACTGGAAGAGCGAGCTCCGTGACGGCGATCTTCTTGGGCGGCTGGGCGGCGAGGAGTTTGCCGTCGCCCTTCCCGGCGCGACCGGCGCCGTAGCTGCGAGGATCGCCGAGCGGCTTCGCAAACGCTCGATGGATGTGACCGTCGCGTGCAACTCCCTTCAGATCACGGCGAGCTTCGGAGTCGCTTCCGATCTGGGTGACCAGGCTGAAATCGAGGACCTTGCACGGCGGGCAGATCGGAACCTCTACCGCGCGAAGAGTCAGGGTAGAAACCGCGTGGTAACTGACGAGAGCGACCCGTCCCAGGACTCGTGAGCCGAACCCACCATGGCCCGTTTTTCCCTGTGCTACTTTCTGCTGTTTGCGAACTTCGCCGTCATCAGTCCCTATCTTCAGGTCTTTCTGCAGCTACAGAACTTCAGCAAGGAGCGCATTGGTCTGCTACTCGGAATTTTCGAGCTGGCCGGGGTTGCGGGACCGCTGGTTCTCGGGCACATCGCCGACAGGCGCAACTGGTATCGGCCCCTCTTGGCCGCGTCGGTCCTGTTTTCGCTCCTGCTCTTTGTGCTTCTCCGTCTGACCATCCAACCAGTGGCTGTTATCATACTCATGAGCCTGTTTGGGGCTCTCTACAAACCGATCGTACCGCTTGCCGACACGATAACCACTCGTAGTCTCGCAGATCCGGCGGTTGACTACGGCCGGACGAGGGTTTTCGGAAGCGCCGGTTTCGTCGTCGCGTCCATTCTCATTCAGGTCACCGGAATCCTTACCGATCCCACGGCGACAATGATCATGGTTGCACATCTTGTCACCGGCGCCGCATACCTTTGTTCTCTCATTCTGCTTCCGGGACGCCGGGAAGAGTTCGAGAGGCGCCCGAAAGATCATTCACTCCGTCCGGAGCCTGTCGCGCCTGCGGAAGGCTCCATAGATCCACTTTTCTGGGTGGGAATTCTCGTAATATTCATGGGACGATTCGCCATTACGGCCCACTATTCGTTTTTCTCGCTCTTTCTTCGCGACCAGATGGGCTTGACCGCGATTAGCGGAATATGGGCCATCGGACCGCTTGCCGAAGTTCCGGTGATTCTCTTCGGCGGATTCATCATTAGAAAAGTTGGGATGGAGGGTCTTTTCGCCATGTCGCTGCTGGCGATATCCGTGCGGCTTTTCTGTTATTCCCTTTCTCCGCCTCTATCGGTGCTCATTGTCGTGCAGCTGCTTCATGCGCTCACCTTCGGCGGGTTTCACATGGCATCTGTAAGCCTGGTAAACCGGTTTACGACTCCTTCCCGGCGCGCATTAGGGATGGCGCTCTATGTTTCGGTGGGCGTGGGCGCTTCCGCATTTCTCGCGAGCGCGCTGGGCGGGATAATTCTTGCGCGAACCGGGTTTGCCGCTCTGTTCAGAATCTACGCGGCGATTCCGGTCGCCGGCCTGCTCCTGCTTCCGTCCCTGCGACGGCGCGCCCGCAACCGACCGCCTGCCGCGTAACCGGGCCGAATCAAACGCGCGATTCTTCCCCGGCGGCTCCCGGGTCACCGGTTTTCCGCGGTTGCAGCACTTCCTCCATCCACGACAGGTATGATGGAAGACCGCCGACGATCGGCAACATGATCAGTTCGGGAACCTGGGCGGGGTGGATCTCCGCAATCAATTCGCGGAGCGCCGGCATAAGATCGGTTCGAGTCTTCAAAAAGAGTATTCGTTCACGCTCGCGGTTGACCTCGCCCTGCCACCAGAAGTAGCTCGTTATCTCCCCGGGTACCTGCGCACAGGCGGCGAGACGTTCGTCGACGATGCGCCGGGCAATGGCCTCGGCCCGATCAGACGGGGCTGTCATGACCGCCAAACAGAGCGTACCGTCGTCGACAACTGCACGCGTTTCGAGTCGAGGGGGAGCGGTGCCAGTGACTACTGCCGCGGCGGTAGTAGAAGAAAACTTTTGCGGTTCGGCTTCCGACGCCATGTTCCAGGAGAGCAGCGCGCACCACACGCTCTGTGCGAGAAGGTAGACAACTACAGCCCACAGTAATACCTGAAAGGCCGGACGCAGCGGCGCGTGGTAGATCGAGAGTGCGAAAGCCACGACGCAGGCTGCCGCCGCTCCGCTAAACGACACGATCGCAAATGTCACCGGCCCGAAGGCGCGCTTCATGAGGAGGAAGGTCTGCATTATCGCTGCGGCGGCGCACACAACGCCGGCAATTCGGTACCTCCCGGGTGCGAGAATCACCCCGTACCCGATTAATCGGTCAACGGACGCGGGGAGCAGAATCAACGCGAGCGCCAGCAGCCAGCTCAGGCCGGTGTCAAACGGCACGAGCAGGACCCGGGTTGCCTCCAGACCAGCTTGCCAGAAGTTGCGAGACGTTTTTTTTGGTTCCTGCACGGTACCTCTCCCGGCGTCATTATATGGGAAGCGTTCATCCGATGTCCAGAAAGATCCGACCGGTGTCAGTCGACTCGCTTGTGTCTCGCCGGAGGCTGCCATATACTGCGTCCGTGACACCTGTTGGTGGTAGGTACGATGTTTGCGTTATCGGTGGTGGTCCGGCAGGAATGATCGCTGCCGGCCGGGCCGCTGCGTCGGGCCGGCGTGTGCTGCTGCTCGAGAAAAATCCATCTCTAGGTCGAAAACTACTTATAACGGGCGGCGGCCGATGCAACGTCACCAATGCAGAAACGCGTCATCAGGCTCTCGTGGAACGCTATGGGTCGCGCGGAAAATTCCTTCACAGCCTTTTTGCGCGTTTCGGTCCGGGAGACCTCCGCGAGTTCCTTCGCGTCCGTGGGCTCGAGACGGTGGTCGAGCGGGAAAATCGCGTCTTTCCGGCAACGCAAAGCGCGGCCTCGGTTCTCGAGGTCCTGGTACGATACATGCGGGAGGGAGGAGTCGATCTTCGGCTGAACTCGCCGGTCGATGGTCTCGAAACCGAAGTGGACGGCAACGGCCGCGCACGGGTCAGCAGCGCGAAGGCGGCGGATCGCAGCTATCGCGCCGACGCTTTCATCGTCGCAACTGGTGGGACTTCACATCCGGAAACAGGATCTACCGGAGAGGGTTTCGGCTGGCTGCGAAAAATCGGTCATCAGGTGAAGGAGCCCGAGGCGTCCCTGGTGCCGATCCGTGTCAGTGAAGGCTGGGTCCGTGCGCTGCAGGGGGTTGCTCTGGAGGATGCCCGTCTTACGGCGCGTGTTCCCGGAGCAGCCGACCGCGCCGACGCGCGCCATTCCGAACGAGGTAAGCTGCTGTTCACCCACTTTGGTTTGAGCGGTCCGCTCGTTCTGAACATGAGCACGCCGATAAAGGAGCTCGAGACTGAGGCGCAGCGGCAAGGCGTGCTTCCGCCCGGCGAAGGTCTGTCGCTCTACATTGACCTTTTTCCTGCGATCGATCACGCCGCGCTCGATCGCAGGTTGCTCGATTCGTTCGCCGCGAGCCCCCGGCGCAGGCCGGTGAACCTTCTTCCGGCGGAGCTTTCACTTCCGGCGCGGCTTATCGGGGTGATAGTGCAGCAGGCCGGGATAGGAGCTGAGGCAACTGCAAGCGAGATCAGAAAGGACGAACGCCGGCGGGTCGTCGCCGCGCTGAAAGCTCTTCGACTCACCTTCGACGGTCTCCTTGGGGCCCGAGACGCCATTGTTTCGAGCGGGGGAGTCGCTCTTGAGGAGATCGACTTTCGTACGATGAGCTCTCGTTTGTACCCTAATCTCTATCTGGTCGGCGACATCCTGGACTTCCAGAGGCGCAGCGGTGGATACAGCCTGCAGATCTGCTGGTCTTCTGGCTGGGTCGCGGGGGATTCGGCAGCGGTTGGAGGATCCGGAGAGAGCGGAGTATACTATGAACAGGCGGGCGCACCGAGTCCTGCGCCGTGAAAACCGGTCGGAAGTCGGCGGGCTCACCGGTGTTGGGGGCATCTATGCTCAAAGAATGGGAATCGGTTCGACAGGTACCTGAGGATGGTTACAGGCGCTGGTTCACCGATCACGACTTCGATCTCATCGTCTGGTATGCTGACGAGACGCAGCGTGAAATCACCGGCTTTCAGCTCTGCTACGACAAGACGCGGCACGAGCGGGCGCTAACCTGGAAACGGGCCGAGGGATACCTTCACAACCGGATCGACGACGGAGAGCTCCCGTTCGGGAGCAAGCGAACGCCCATCCTTGTGCCCGACGGTGCCTTTGCGCGCGATACGGTACGGGATCAGTTCATCGGCGCAGCAATGAACGTCGATCCGGAGATTGTGCAGTTCGTAGTTGCCAAACTGGACAAGTTCGAACGTGCGTCGTCTCTGTAAAACGGAACTATCCGAAAAACTCTTGCTCGATCCGTGCGCAGATCTCATGGTACACCGGCAGGTGCCGCTCCTGAATCTCCGCGGTGTTATTTCCCGGGACGCGAATGGCGACGTCGCATAACGGTGCGATCGGCCCGCCTTCCGGCCCGGTGAGTCCAACGACCTTGACTCCCTTCAGCCTGGCGACCTGCGCGGCCCGCATCACATTTGCCGACTTGCCGGAGGTGCTGATGACGATGAGCACATCGCCTGTCTTACCGTATCCGTACACTTGCTGCGCGAACACCATTTCCGGGGAGACATCGTTTGCGAAGGCGGTAGACAGCGACAGCGATCCGGTAAGCGCGACGGCGGGCAGTGCCCCCTGCAGACCGTCTGCGATGCGGCCGCCATCCGCCGGGAACAGGCGCAGCAGTATCTCGCGTTCGTTCCCGGAGAGTCTCCGCGGAAGCCGGAACCCTTTCATCAGTTCGCCCACGATATGCTCGCTGTCGGCTGCGCTCCCTCCGTTTCCGCACACCAGGAGCTTGTTTCCGTCGCGAAATGCGCGCGCGATGAGCGAACAGGCGGAATCGATATTCTCACGGCAAGGCACGAGATCCGGATACCGATCGTACAGCCGCATGATCGACTGATTCATCGCGGACCCTCCTCTGTGAGTCGAACTGCCTTGTTCTGGATCTTCAGACAGAGTTCGGCAGCTTTGAACGTGTGTTCCTGAGTCATGGCAATCTCGGTTCCGTTCAAACAGTCGAGCACCAATTCGCCGAAGTAGGGAAAGCCGACCTTTCCTTTTACCGACAGGTGATGTTCGCCTGCGGCATCCACAAAGTAGACCTGGTCACCGTCGGCCTCTCGGCCAACGTCGATGTATTTTCGCAGTTCGATATAGCCTTCGGTTCCCAGGACAAAAGTTCGCCCGTCACCCCAGACTCCCAGACCGTCGGGTGTGAACCAGTCGACGCGGAAGTAGTTGGTGGCGCCGTTATCGGCGACAAGCGCGGCGTCGCCGAAATCCTCGAACTCGGGGTACTGGGGGTGATTATAGTTGGCAACGCGTGCGCTGCTCACCTTCGCATCCTTGGCTCCGGCGTAGGCAAGGAACTGTTCCACCTGGTGGCTGCCGATGTCGATGAGTATTCCTCCGTAGTCATTCCTGCGGAAAAACCAATCCGGTCGCCCCGCAGCATTGAGGCGATGAGGCCCAAGTCCGATAACCTGCAATACCCTTCCTATTGCACCGCTTTCGATCAGCCGGCCTGCATAAACGCCGCTCTCGTTGTGGAGACGCTCGCTATAGCAGACGGCCCACGTTTTGCCGGTTTCGGCGACCTTCTCGCGTGCTCGGTCGAGCTGAACCAGGGTCGTGAACGGCGCCTTGTCGGAGAGAAAATGCTTCCCGTGATCCAGCACTCTGCACCCGACATCACAGCGGGCGGACGGAACGGCCGCGCTCGCAACCAGTTGCACACCGACATCCTGGAGAATCTCCTGTTCGGAACGGGCGATCCCTACCGTCGGAAACTTTTCTTTGAATGCCTGAGCCTTTGCCGGGTCCCGGTCATAGACCCATCGAAGATCCGCGCCGGCATCGATCATCGCCATGCACATCCCGAGGATGTGCCCATGATCAAGGCCGACTGCCGCTATTGAGAATTCCCCTTTTTCGACAACCGGATCAGGATGACTTTCCGGAGCATAGTTCATTCCGTCAGCTTTTCCCATATACCACTCCTATAGAATTGTCTCCATTCTACCTCGAAACGGTCATCAAGTGGATCGGGCTGGCGGCGCGCAATACCGGCAAATTGAAGAATTGTCCCGGCGTTGGATCCGGCAATCTCCAGACAAAAGTGTTATATTCAAAGAGACTATGTTTACAAACCTCAAACGGGAAAGGAAGCACATTATGAAGCTGTCTTACCGGTTTCTGGCGCTGGTTGTGGGCGCGGCGATACTCGCATCGTGCGCGTCGACGCCCAAACCAGCCGCCTCTGCGCCTGCCGCAACTCCGGCGGTCGCAACGACGCCGTCACCTGACGCGGAATTGCAGAAAGCCAAGGACCTGAAGGCCCTTGACGAGCAGTTCGGACTGGACAAACAGGTGCCGACCGCCTTTGACCAGGGAGTGACCGCTCTCAATGCTGGTCAGGGAGCGATGGGCAAAGACAATGCAAGCGCAAAGGCGCAGCTCGACCAGGCGATATCGGCATTCCAGCAGGTGTACGACACCGGGTTTCCGGTGCTCGTTGCCGATCGCGAACAGGAAGTTGCGGCGGCGAAAAAGAACGCTCTGGCCGCAAAAGCCGATAAGGCGGTGCCCGACCAATTTCAGAAGGCGGAATCGCTCGAATCGCAGGCGGCCGACAAGAAGAGCGCAAAAGCATACAAGGATGCGTACGATCTCCTGGGTGAAGCGAGGGACGCATACACAGCCACTGTCGATGCGGCGAACAAAAAGCGAGTCGCGGCAGAAGCGGCACTCAAGAAGGCGGATGCGCAGATTGAGCAGACCAAGACAGAGGTAGATGCCATGCAGAAGAACCTCGATGCTGCGAACAACCAGAGCGGGGGAGGACAGTAACCGATGAAAAAAGCAGCACGAATCACATTGTTGGTCGCATTATTGACCACCCTTTTTGCTGTCGGTTCGGCGTTCTCGCAGAATCTTCTCGACAACGACGCCTACCGGAAGGCGGTGCAGCTGCGACAGCAGGCGCAGCAGGCGCTGGATAGCGGCCAGTACGACCAGGCGCAGCAGTTGTCCCAGCAGGCGGAACAGTACGCAAAAGACGCCATCGACATGGCCAAGCAGCTCGAGCTCGCCTACCGCGCTACCAACTGGCTGGAACGGGCCAGAGAGCGGATCAAGTATGGAGAATCAATCAAGGCGTCCGAGAGGTATGCCGCTGAGTGGCAGACAGCGCAAACGAAGTTCACCGCGGCCCAGGATGGCTACCAGAACAAACAGTACCAGAACAGCATCGTTGCCTCCCAGGCTGTTCTGGATGCTTTGAAAAATATCCAGCCCGCAAGAGCGGCGGTTGTGACTCAACAGCCCGCGACACAAGAGCCAGCCCCACCGACGTTGCCGGAATTCTACGTGGTGCGTCTGATTCCGGACCGGCGAGACTGTTTCTGGCGCATTGCAGGCTATCCGTTTGTTTACGGCGATCCGCTCAAGTGGCCGCTGTTGTACAAGGAGAATATGCAGATGCTGCAGGACCCGAAGAATCCGGATCTCATCCAACCGGGAATGGTCTTTAAGATTCCTTCGGTGAACGGGGAGAAACGCCAGGGTACCTACAAGCCTGATGCCCAAACAAAGTAATGTGATTGAAAGACGGCGCCCGGCCCTGCGTGGAGGGGAATAAGATGGAAACGGGCCGTTCCGACGTGCTTCGACCGACGGGATGAGCCAGGTGGACAGCGGCCGTTGCAGCTGTCGGAACGGTATCCGTTTCCAGGCCGTATTGATGATATGTACGAGAAAACAGCGTAGCTGGATTACTGAAAAAGAAAAAAATGCCACCCGTTTTGTCGGCGGCAGGCCGAAAACCGACCACCCGCAGAAACGCCGCGAGCCGTCGACTCTACTATAAATTGGTCCGAAAACCGGACGTTTTTTGTCCGCCGTCGGGTCCCGGGCTAAGTGAATTGTCGTTTTCGAGGATTTTGCTGCCAGTTGGGTCGTCGCTTCCTGTTTCAGGCTCTACGGTGATGCCGAAGGTTGGAAATTCCGAAAGAGGCACCGCAAGCTGAATATGGTGGACCGCGTGTCCCTCCGGCGTGACACGGAAGACACCGCCGCTTCTTCTCACGCCGTCTTTCATGAACCAGAGCTGGTAGGCGTATCCTTCAGGTGGCACAGGCAGCCCGAACGCATAGAGCACGCCTGAGGTTCGATCCGCGCCGGTCGCAATGATCGCGCGCGCTTTTGGGGCAACCTCGGTTCCGCTCATCACGGCAAGGATATCCTCCGCGGTTCGAGCGCCGCTGCTGACCTCGGTCCCGGCTCCGGAGATACCGGAAACGTTGAGCCAGAGCGAGCCCGCGAGGAGGAACAGAACGGCGACACTTGCGGCTATGACACCACGAGGGTGATCGAGAATGAACCGTACAGGCGAAGGAAGACGGAGAGGTGGCTGGGGCGGCAACGCTTCGATTATTTCTGCCCGCAGGTTCGATGGTGGCTCGACGAGCGGGACCGAAAGTCCAATTGCGTCAAAAGCGGTGCGGTATTCAGCTATCAGCTTCCGGCACCGTGAACAGTGACGCAGATGGCGTCGAACCGCGGCTCCCTCTCTGGCGTCGAGACCGCCAGTAACGTACGATGGAAGAAGATGTGACATCTTTTCGTGCTCCTGTCCGTCGAAACTCATTCTGTCACCTCTCCCGTTTCGAGCATCTTTCGCAGCTTCTGAAGCCCCATTCGAATTCTGCTCTTCACTGTCCCCAGTGGCTCGTTCAACTCTTCCGCAATCTCACGATGAGTGAGATCGTGAAAATAGGCCAATCGCAGCGCCTGCCGCTGCTGTTCAGGCAATGAATCCACCGCCTCGACGATCCGAAGTCGGTCCCACTCGCGAACCGCCAGCCTCTCCGGATCATCATCCTCTGCCGTGGATTCGTTCGTGGTCTGGACCACCTCCACAATTGATCCTACCGGGATGTCGCGCCGGCTCTTGTGGCGCCGGAGCTCGTCGATCGATCTATTTCTGGTGATGCGCAGCATCCATGTCGACACGCCCGCCTTCTCCGGATTGTAGTCGCGAGCTTTGGTCCATATGGTGACAAATACGTCCTGAGTGATCTCTTCCGCGACGTTCGTATCGTGCACAAAATGAAGCGCAACGCTGTATACGAGCCGTCCGTAGAGGTCATACATTTCACCGAGTGCGTCTTTCTCTCCTCTGGCGACACGTTTCATCAAGACCGTGTCTTCCGCCGTCCTGTTGCCCATTACGTAGAATATTGACCAATTCGGCTCTAAGCGGCAAGTGACACACCTTGCTTCCCCCGGCATCGACTGCTATCGTTATATACGTAATGACAGTCAAAAGAGATTTTACCGCGACGACACTGGTGGTTCATCGAAACCGGGTACTCCTGCACCGGCATCGAAAACTGGGTCTGGTCCTTCCGCTCGGCGGCCACATCGAGCCGGGCGAGCTGCCCGACGAGGCTGCGATCAGGGAGGTTCGCGAAGAGTCGGGATTCGAGGTAGAGCTTGTTCTCCCGCAGCCGGTGTGGCCTCTTGCGGAAGTGAGGCAGCTTGCAAGGCCGATCGCCGTGCTCCTCGAGGATATCGAACCGGGGCACCAGCACATCGATCTGATCTATGCGGCTACTCTGAAGCGGCCGAGAACAGAATCGGGCCATCCGGGCGGCAACGGCACCGAAGAGCTCATGTGGCTGTCGCCTGACGAGATAGATCAGGTTTTGATGCCCGAAAACGTGCGAGTCCTCTCCCATTACGCGTTGCGGGTCGTGGGATCTTCGGCGACCGATCCGACCGACGGGGAGCGCAACGATCTGTTGCCCGGGCCGGACCGGCCGGCGCTTGCGTAGCAGCCGGAATGAAAGCAACCCTTGCCGAGTTTGACGCGCGCTTGCAGGAGCTGGTTTCGGTTCGCCGCAGCCTGGTCGAATCTGTTCTCTCGGGAAGCGGTTCCCGCGTGCCTCGGGAATCCGTCGACTTCTTTCGGAAAATGCTTTCCGACCTCGAGTCGCTGCCGAGGTCCGTATCCGGACCCGGCGACCCGGTTCCGGATACGGAAAGTACTCTTCACGTTCTGACCGACGAGTCGGGAGCAGAGGTGACTCTCGATCTGAGCTACGAGATCGGTGAGCTTCGCCGCGACATCGTTTACGTCGAATCCGGCGAAGCTGCGCTGTTGCGCTTGATCCTACCGCCCGGGTCCGGCTTAAGGGAACAGGCGGACAGGATCGCCGCATATGTGGCGACAGGAGCTTCGTTCCGGGTCTGGATCACCGACCGTGACGGTACCGTCAACAACTATTGCGGACGGTATCGTTCTTCGATTCAGCCCGCCTATAACGCTTTCGTTCTCAGCCGTTTTGCCCGGACCTGCGCTGAGCGGTCGATCATCCTCTCGTCGGCCCCGCTCTCCAACGGCGGCCTTCTCGATGTTTCGGTAGTTCCCGAATCGTACTTCATCTTTGCCGGTTCAAAGGGGCGTGAGTTTCGGGACGAGCATGGCCAGTCCGGCGAGCTTCCGATCCCGCCCGACCAGGAAGTGCCCCTACGCGCGCTCAACCGTCGCCTTACGCGGCTGGTAGCAGACCCGGACTATGCCGTATTTTCGAAGATCGGATCGGGGCTCCAGTTCAAGTTTGGTCAGACTACCGTCGCCCGCCAGGACATCTTCGGCAGCATAACGCCGGATCGTTCACGCAGGTTTCTCGAATTGATCTCATCGATCGTCGAGGAGATCGATCCAAAAAGAGAATACTTTCGGATCGAGGACACCGGGAAGGACATTGAGGTCATCCTGACCGTTTCCGAAAAGAAATCTGCGGCCGGCGGGCCGCAACCGGGACGCAGGGACTTTGACAAGGGCGACGGGGTGGAGTTGATCGATCGTGAGCTCGAACTGAAGCTCGCGGGCGCGCCGGTGCTGGTCTGCGGCGACACTGCATCCGACCTCGCCATGCTTCGGGAAACAGCCGCACTGACCGGAGAGCTCTCTGCGGTCTTTGTCACAAAGGACGGCGGGCTCAAAGATCGGGTGCGCACGCACTGCGCGAATGCCCGGTTCGCCGACACCCCCGACGTGCTTGTTGCAGCGCTTTTACTTGCGGCAAGGCGGCGTGGTCACCACGCCGGTTCCCAGCCAAGTCCGGCACCCTCGGCAGGATAGAGCGTTCCAGACTTCAGACGAACTGCGCCTGCCGCGGGATCGTCGATGAGATCGAGGTGGCCGTCGAGGTCGAGATACCGGACATTAGGCCGGGACAGCGCGAAGTGCAGTCCGGCGGCGATTCCGAGCGCGGACTCGTCCATGCAGCCAACCATGACATTGATCCCCGCCGAGAGTGCCACTGAATCGACCTGCATCGCGCGACTTATGCCTCCCACCTTCATCAGTTTGATGTTCATGATGTCCACAAGTTTTCGTCGGGCGAGGCGGTAGGCGTCGACCATACTCACGAGGCTTTCGTCAGCCATCACCTGGATCGGCACTCCCCGTGTTATGTGCCCGAGCTCGCGCAGGTGATCTTTCGGAGTCGGCTGTTCGATGATTTCGAGGCGCTCGTTCTTTGTTCGGGTGACGAACTCCATGGTATCGTCCCGGGAGTACCCCTGGTTGGCGTCGAACCGGAGCTCGATCTTTGGTCCCACCCGCTCACGCACGCAATGCACGCGCTCGACGTCCTCTTCTACCGAGCGGCCTCCTTTGAGCTTGAGCGCCCGAAAGCCCTGCTTGACCCACGCCGCGGCGATCTCTACCGTCTCGGCGACGGGAAGGATTCCCACTGTGACGCTTGTCCGCATGCACCGTCGGAATCCGCCGAGCAGCGACGTGACCGGCAGCCGTGCGTACTTACCGAGAATGTCGTAGAGCGCCATGTCCGCTGCCGCAAGGACTGAAGGTGAACGGGGCACAATCGCCGCAAGGCGCTGCAGCAGCCAGGCGATACGAGTCGGATCATGGCCGACAAGAACCGTCCTCGCGGCGGTTTCGAGCTCGTCGCGAACACACTCCGGCGTCTCTCCGGTGACGTGCGCGTCCGGGGCCGCGCACCCGAACCCGGTAATGCCCGATGTCGTGTTTATCTGTACGAAGACGTTTTCTGCGGAGTGAAATGTCTCATAGGCGATCGTGTAGGGCGACCGCATCGGCATCGATACGTCCCACGCGGTAACTCGGGTAATTTTCATCTGAGGTAGGGCGACAGTGCGTGCACGACCGGCTCCGCACCCTGCCAGATGGGATCGCAGGCGGGAAGCCCGGTCTCCCGCGTGATCTGTGCGGCTGCCTCCTCGATTCGGCCGCGTTCGAGGCCCGCATGGTTGATCGTTACCGCGACTACCGGTCTTCCCGATATCAGCTGGATAGCCTCGATCTGCCGCGACAGCGGATCGAGCGCATAGCCGGGGAATCCGTCGTACTCCCGGCGGGTGGGGGCATGTTGCAGGACCACCGCATGGGGTCGCGTTGCCGCGAGGATTTCGAAGCCTCCGGGGTAGGCAGGATTGAGCAGGCTGCCCTGACCTTCGACGACCAGCGCTCGGGCTGACGTCTCCTTCCATGCGGTCCAGACCGCATTTTCGAGCTCACCCGCAACGAAGTCGTTGATGAGACTGTCGAGAACGATGCTGTATCGGGCCCCCTGCAGCCATGCGGTCTGGCCGGTCCCTATGAGCTCGGCCGGGTGTCCGGCGCGGCCAAGCGCATCGACGAGGATCCAGGCGGTAGTGCGCTTGCCGATTGCCGAATCGGTGCCGAGAACGGCGATGCGGGTCGAGGTTACATCGTTGATCCTTCCGGTAAAGGCGTGCAGCTGGTCTCGCGGCCCGGTCTTTCGAATGTCGCGAAGCACCACTCCTTTTTCTGCCGCGAGCGCGGCGATCTCCGGAATATCGCCGATGAACTGGTGAAGCCCGCTGTCGACGTTCAGTCCAGACCCTACCGCCTCGGCAACTGCCTGCCGCGCGGCGGTGTCCAGGACACCACCGTCGGTCGCGACCCCGATCACCATGTGTGTCGCCGGGGTGCCCCGCGCCCGTGCATCGGTGACAGCGGCGGCGAGGTCGGAAAGGATGGGGATGCCCTTCGGTGTGCCGTCGAGTAACTCGGCGGCATCCCGGCCTGCGCAGGTCGAGTCGACTACTGAGAGAATGCGGTACCGACGGGTGAAACGGACGAGGCCGTGAGCCGTCTTTCCGTAGGTGAGGGCGAATGCGCCTTCGCAGTAGACAATAGCGTTTCCATCCGTTACCCCGGCAGAAGGCGTCACGCTCCTCACGAAGACCTCCGGGCGGTCAGGATTACCACGTACCGATCATTCGGGAGCGGCGATTCACGGTGCCGCCGCAGGAACGCCTCGATGCCTGCTGTGGCCGCAGGCATAACGTGCAGTCCCTCCTGGTCGCGAAGCTTTCGGGAGAGCGCGGTCAGGCTTTTGTCTGAGGCGTCCGCAACCCAGCCGCCGGATCGTCGGACCGCCAGGAGCGCCAGATCACCATCAATCGAATGCCAGTTGATCAACGGTTCGTTCACTTGTGACTCACGGATCCTCTGTGGATTCAGGTCTTCGCAGCGCGCCAGGTTTTTGCGAAATGCGTTGATAATCGGGTTCTTGCTGTGCGAGGAGCCGGCAATTATGCGGGGAATCCGGGAAGTCTTGCCGCGCCGGTAGAGGCTGACGAATCCTCGGTAGATTCCGGCGAGAGTAGTCCCGTTGGAAACGGGCACAGCCACCGCCGCCGGTGCATCGCGCAGCTCATCATAGATTTCATAGGCAATTTCGCCATAGGCGCGAAGCTGGATGTCGGTGTTTTTTCCCCCGGGGTTCGCGTCGTAGAGGTCTTCGCGTTCGGCCGCCTCCGAGGAGACGCGGACCGCATACTCGTAGTCGTGCGGGGTGCGCACGATTTCGGCGCCGAAGCGTTCCATCTCGGCGAGACGTCGAGTGTGGTACTTTTCCGGAATGTAGATGCGACACCCGAGCCCCGCAAGCGAGGCGGCGAAAGCCATTGCCGAGCCGTAGTTCCCGCAGGTGGCCAGACTCACCGTCTCGTAGTTTCGCCGCATTGCGTCGAGCACCTGCGCAAATGCGATGCGGTCTTTCTGCGACCCGGTGGGGTTTCCACCGTCGAACTTGAGATAGAGCTGAGAGATGTTGTATTCTCGCTCGATGTTCCGCGCTCGCGTCAACGCGGTATCTCCGACTTCGGAATCAAAAATATCTTCAAACGCCTCGATTCGCTCGTCCAAAGGAAGGCTTTCGTCGGCGGCGCGTGTTTTCTGATCGATTATTTCAGGAAGAATTGCGGTGACCTTGGACGTGGCATTATCCAGAAGGTCGAAACCGCGGTTTGACAGTCGTATGGCCGGATCTTCAAAATCACCAGACTCCCCGCCCATTTCGTGTCGGCCACCACTACGTGGGCCGACAGGTGGCGGAGGGTCCGGTTCGGGTGAACTGAATCGTTGCATGGTGTGCCTCCGCCCCCAATTTACTACAATTTTAGTCAAGTTTGGAGAAGGTGCGCCCAGGGTTCAGAAAATGGCTGCGGCGAGGTTCGTCTGGACGACGAACATGTAGAAGAGCGTTCCGCCAAAGATACTGAGGAGAGCGTTCCGCCGCCACAGATGGAGCCCGGCGACGATCGCGACGGCCAGAAGTTCCGGCAGGCCGTAGGGAGCGCGGGCAAATGGCACGTCTTTCAGGCTGTAGACGACGAGAATGAGCATCATCATCGGGGGGATGTAGGATTCGACGAATCGGAGGAGCGGCGGTTGCTTTCGCCGGCGAAAAAAGACGAACGGCGCGGCTCGGGTGAGAAGCGTCACCGCCGCCATGATACCGGTAGCAAGAAGCGCCTGGCCCAGATCGAGGCTATTCATTTTGCGGCAACCTTGTGCGAAGGAGAAGCAGCAGCACGATGCCGGAGACGATAGCGGCAATCAGCATGTTTCCCGGCCCGGCGAGAAAGTATGCCGCCACGCTGCACATCCCCCCGATCGCGAACGGAATCTTCGATCGCGCGCTTTTCCACTGTTCGATGAGCAAAACCATAAACAGGGCGTTGAGTGCAAAGTCCAGACCGGCCGTGTTCACCGGGATCAACGCGCCCGCAAGTGCACCCAGAAGGCTCGCGGTAACCCAGTAGCTCTGATCGAGAAGCGAAATGTAGTACGCGGTAGACGGACCATCCAGATGAGGGGGTGGTCGAACCGAGGTCAGCACCGCGTAGGTCTCGTCGGTCAAGGCGAACACGAGGTAGGGTTTGAACTTCCCGGCGCGCTCGAAACGGTCGAGAAGGCTCAAGCCGTAGACTACGTGCCGCGCATTGACGAGGAGGGTCGCCACGGCTATCTCTATCATCCCGGTTCCGGCGGCGAACATGCCAATTGCCAGGAACTGCGCGGCCCCTGCATAGATGGTCAGCGACATGACCGGCGCAAGAAACCAGGGGTAACCGGTTCGTTGCAGCAGGAGCCCAAAAGCGATGCCGATGGCGAAGTAGCCCAGAAAGACCGGGATCGTGGTCCGAAGCGCGAAGATAAACTCAGAACGGTGGCTCCGGGGACCCGGTTGGACCCGACCCTGCGAAGCGGAGCTCGGCAACTCGATTCCCTGCCTGCTGACTACGAATCCCGGTGGACGGTATCCGGGGCGAAGGCGGGAACACAGACCGAGACGTAATCGGCACCGTCGGGACCCGGAGTGCTGTAACGGATCCATTGCCCGGCGGGTGCGTGAAGCGCTTCTCCGGCATTCACCCTGATAACACCCTCTTTTGTCTCTGCCGTTACGGCACCTGCCAAAACCAGCGTGTACTCGTCGAACTCCGGAGTCTGACCCGGCTCGGTCCAGCCGGAGGCACTCTTCATGCGGGCAACGCTGACCCCCGGTGTCGCGGTGTTGACGCGGCCGACATACTCGGCAATCTCTTTCGGTTTGCTGCCCTCGGCAGCGATGATGGTTGGTGTCTTAATGAGTTTTGCCATGGGCGATATTGTGTCCGCAAGCCGCAGGAAAATCAACCGACGAAAGTGAAATCATCACGCCGGTGAATTGTTACTTTTTCACCCAGGAGGAAAGTTTGCATGAAGATCGCCGATCATGTTGAAGTGCTGGACATCACGATGAGCGTTGCCGGAAGGCAGAGCACAATCCACCCCGTGCTCCTTTGGGGCGACGGGGACGGCGCGACGATCATAGACACCGGCATGCCGGGTCAGCTTGATGCAATCAAGGCTCACCTCGACCGTATGCGGGTTGACCTTTCCGAGATTCGCCGTATCATTCTCACCCATCAGGATATCGACCACATTGGTGGCGCATCCGCCCTCGCCGAGGCTACCGGTGCCCGGGTGTTCGCACATCCGGACGACATTCCCTACATCGAGGGCGACCTTCCATCCATTAAGATGACTCCCGACCGAATCGAGAAAATGACTCAATCGCTTCCGGACGCCGAGCGCGAGCGGGTACGGGCGATTCTCCAAAATCCTCCCCGCGTCAAGGTAGGAACAGCGATCCGGGACGGAGACGAGCTCCCTTTTCACGGTGGACTTCTTGTGGTGCACACGCCGGGACACACTCCCGGGCACGTAAGCATCTTTCTCAAGCGATCTCGAGTGCTGTTGTCCGGTGATGCTCTGCGCGTCGAGGAGGGAGAATTGGTGGGCCCCAGTCCTTCGGCTACCCCCGATATGGAAATGGCAACCGCCTCACTCGGAAAGCTGGTGCCACTCCCGGTCGATCGGGTGCTCTGCTATCACGGAGGTCTCTCACCCGAGGGAGCCGCCGCAAGAATCCGCGCGCTCGCCTCAGGCAGCTGACACTCTGGTCAGACGAGCGCGATCCGACCGGGTGGCGACAGAAGAAACCCGAGCTGACGGTTCCAGCGCGGGCTGAGAATGCGGCGGGCCTCTTCGATCTGGACCCACCGCGCGTCGGTGTTTTCATCGTCGGCGACATGCAGGTTGCCGCCTTCAGCGTGCGCTTCGTAGAGAAAGCTCAGGAAGTGCGAGCGGTGTCCGTTCGGATAGATCCATTCCATTTCCGGACCCGATTGAATTGCGCAGAGCCTGTCGAGTCGAATCGAGAGGCCCGTCTCCTCCCTGGCCTCCTGGAGCGCGGCAAGCTCGAGCGATTCTCCAATCTCCCGCGAACCGGCCGGGAGACTCCACTCGCCATCGTCGCGCCGACGAAGTATCACGATATTTTCCTGCGGGTCTCTTATCAGAAGAGTGATGCCCGCGGAGAATATCATGTCGTCGTTGATGTGTTCGCGGATGGGTTGCCAGTATGGGATATCGGAGCTGCGACCGGTGGAAACTCCCGACTCATCCGGTAGAGCCGGCTGGTCTCTCCCACCTCGCCAGACAAGGTCAAGGTATTCGAGGCGTTCGGCCGCGTCACTGCAGATGTCGATTTCAACAAGAACAAGCTGATCCGGCTGCAGCCCCGCACCTGCAGCAAGATCGTCGAGTTGAGGTGCGAGCTTTTGACGAAAATCAAACTCTCTGCTCTCGGAACCCGTTTCACCGGAGAGTGTCAGGGAAACAAGTTGAATGATTCCCGCGTACCCCCGGGCGCGCAGATGTCGGACGTATTCGAATGTCCCGGAGCCACGGCTCATTGGTTGCATCATGGCCGATATAGTATCCAAGTCTCCGTTTCCGTGCTATGATTCGGCCGCAATTCCCACAAAAAAACAGGTATATGAAAGCGCGTTTGCCGGAGGTTCGAAATGAATTTTGAGGAGCTCACTGCACCGTGTGGAATCGACTGTTTTAACTGCGAGGTATACGAAACCAACATCACCTCGGAGGTGGCCGCGCGGCTTGCGGCGGCTTTCGGATTTCCTCCCGGGAAGGCTGCGTGCCCCGGTTGCCGGGCAAGCGGGGGTTGCCGCCTCCACTGGGGCAACTGCGAAACCCTTGATTGCGTCAAAAGCCATGCGGTCAGTTTCTGTCACGAATGTGCAGATTTCCCCTGTTCGCGGCTGCTTCCGTGCGCCGAGGGAGCGGAGCGCTACCCGCACAATCTCAAAATATTCAACCTTTCGCGAATAAAGAGCGTCGGAATTGAAACATGGGCACGGGAATCTGCGGGAAACCGGGCTCTCTACTTCAAAGGAAAATTCGCTGTGGGAAAAGGGCCGCAGAAACGAGAATCCTGATCGTTCCGGCCGCTGTTCCGCTGCGATCTGCAGAAAACTCACCATCATCCCGTCGATCCGCACCTCTGCAACCGCGCAGGGAACGCTTCTGATCAACGACGAGTTCCCACTGCGACGGAGATCGGTTGAACGAGTGCGCGCCGGACCGCCGGATCGGACCGGGAGATTGAGACCGCAAGAGTTGCAGATGCAACGAGTACCGCAATTCCACCCGCTCGGGCGATCGGGAGAGCTGGGTCGTTCAGATTATCGCGCGACGCCATTCGTCCTCGTTTGTCCTGAATTGCCGGCCTGTTCCGCAGACCATCCAATCAAGATATAATAGTGTTCCGTTTGCTCCATGGAGAATCGAGTTGCCGGTTTCCGCTTTTCCGGACAGACCTCTCTTCCTCAACGCACGCGGTCTGCTTTTGGCGCAACGCGGAACCGCCGCAGACGAAGCGTCCCGTGTTGCCGCCGCCGCCGGAATCTCGCTCGAAACCTCCAGTGATCTGGTCGATTCACGATCGCCTCAGCAAGCGGGCGAAAGATGGGATTTCGTCCTGCTTTCCGCCGATGATGATCTTCCGCGAATAGAGTCGGCGATCCGGGCGGCGGTGCGGACCTTCCCCGGAATACCGGTGGTTGTTCTTGGGGTCGGAGCAGCTCGAACCGAAGATTCCGACACATTCTACCGTGCCGGAGCAACTGACGTGCTCTCAGACAGCGCGCCACCGGCGGAGACGCGCACGCGAATCGCCAATTGCGTCGACGCATTTCGCTATCGCCGAAGCCGACTCGGAGAGGAAATCCGCTACGACGATGAGGTTCGCGGCGCAATCGGAGAGATCCTCCTTCGCGAGTTCGAAACGCTCTATGTCCTCGGGAAGGTGTCGGAGTACAAGGACCGGGAGACGGGGTCGCACATTGCACGCGTGGCCTACTATTCTCGTCTCATCGCCCGCATGATCGGCGAGTCGGAAGCGAATCAGGAGCTTCTGTTTCACGCTTCCGCCCTCCACGATATCGGAAAGGTGGGGATTCCGGACGCCATCCTGCTCAAGGCCGGATCTCTCGCAGGCGTGGAGTGGGAGGTCATGCGCGGTCACACCACAAACGGCCACGGCATGCTGAAGGATTCGCACAGCTCCTACCTCCTGACAGGCGCCATGATAGCCCTCACCCACCATGAAAAGTTTGACGGTACCGGCTATCCCATTGGCCTCCGAGGTCGGGACATCCCGCTTTACGGCCGAATTGTCGGCGTCGCCGACGTGTTCGACGCCCTGACAACCGAGCGGCCCTACAAGGCTGCCTGGCCAATCGACCGCGCGCTCGATTATCTTCGCACGGAGCGTGGCCGTCATTTCGATCCGCTTCTTGTCGACGCGTTTGTCTACAATGCCCACGTCGTCCGCGACATCTACTCGCGCCACCAGGACGCGATTCCTTCGAATCTCGCCAGACTCGAATGATGTGTAGACCGGACTTAGCGGTCTGACAACGAAAATCTAACGGGAACAAGAAGCGTGTAGCCGGTTGCCGTATCGCCTTTTCGCGCCGGCGTGAAGGATGTGCGTTCCACCGCGCCACGGGCGGCGTTATCGAGGATCGCGTGCCCCGAAGAGACGACAATCTCGGCCCGTCCCACGTGCCCTTCTGCATCGATCACCGCACGAATCTGCACCAGCCCCTCGTACCCGCGGAGACGGGCGACACGGGGATAATCGGGAACGATGGGACTTGTGGGTACCGGGGGCAGGATCGAGACTGATACCGGCCGCGGCGGTGGACCGGGCTTCGCAGTGGGTGCCGGCGCAGCAACTCCCGCCGCAGCCCCGGTTTGCACCGGCGATGGGACAACGGGTGAGGGTTCCGGATGCGCCGGGGACGCGGCCGCAAGCGCCGGCTCCGGCGAAACCGATGCAGGTCTCGGCGAAACCGGCCGATCAGGAGCTGCAGGTCGAATGAATCGTATGAGCACTGCAGTCTCCCGCGGCCGGACCTCCGGCTGCCGCTGATCGCCGGGGCCGGCCGCCGACAGCCCGATCAGAAGATGGACCCCGACGGCGAGAACAGAGGCACTCAGATAGGCACCGAGCCCCTTCATCGCTGTTGCACCTCGACCGACACCTCTGAAACGCCAGCATCGCGCAGGCGCGAGAGCAGCTCGACGGAGGTCCCGAGGCTCGAATCTCGATCGCTTCGCAGCACCACATTCGGCGAACTTTCCCCGAAAGTCCGGGCCGCCTCGAACACTCTGCGGACCGCATCGTCAGCCGACGAGGGGATCCCGTCTACCACTATTCGATTCGCGCGATCGATGGTGACGGTTACTGCCTTCCCGGCAGTCTCTCCCGTTCCCGACGGGAGGTTCAGGCCTATCGCTTTCTGTGCGGTCATCGAAACCGCAAGGTAGACGAAAAAGATGAGCACGATGAGCAGAACATCGAGCAGCGGAATCAGCTCTATCCGCGCACGCTCCTCATCGAAGCCCGGATCGACCTTCACGTCTCCTCCCCCCGGATCTTCTCGTTCGCCTGTCGGACCGCGTCTTCCGTAGACAGCCGGTCTTCGAGCTCAGTGCCGATGAGGGAAAGATACTCGGCCTCCTGCTGAACCAGGACGCGGAAGAAATTGTACGGAATAACGGTGAGTATTGCGACGGAAAGGCCGAACGCCGTGGTGAGGAGTGCCTCGGCGAAGCCGCTGCCGAGAAGCCCCATGTCGACGGTTCCCGTTGCGCGAAAGAATCCGAATGACCGGATGACGCCGGTGACGGTTCCGAGGAGCCCGAGCATCGGCGCGACAGTCACGATGGTGTCGAGCGCTTTTAGTCCCCTGTGGGTCGGCTTGAGGACCCCTGTTGCCGCGTTCTTCATCGACTCGCCGGCCAGGTTGTGTCCGAGTCCCGCCGCCAGGACGGCGGCAGCAGGATCGGGACATTCCCGGGCCGCGGTGAGAGCGACTTCACGCGGGCCGGTCGCAAGCTCGACAATTGCATCGAGCTCGATACGTCGCCGTCGTCTCACGCGAGCCAGCCAGAAGAACAGGCGTTCGATCGAAATTGTGAGCGAAACCAGTGAGCATGCCAGAAGAGGCCACATCATCGGGCCGCCCTTCTGAAAAAGATCAACAAGCATTCAAACCCTCCTGCGAGGTAGCGAAAGGAATAGGCTCCTTTCGGTCGGGGTCTACAGACGAAGCTGGACACCGGTCCAGATCGAAAACGGCGGCATGATGTAGCCGTACGGCTCCGTGGAATAGAGTTCGTTGAGGAGATTTCGTCCGGTAATCAAGAGCGTGAGATGAGGCGTGAGATCCTGCCGAAACGCCAGATTGAAAACGACGTAGGGCGCGAGCGCCGAGGACTCCGTGTTGGCCGGATCGGTGTACTCCTTCCCTACGTATGACATATCGGCTGAGATCCGGGTCGCACCTTTTGTCCAGGTAACCGACGAGGAGAGTGTGTGTATCGGGGTAAACGGTACGTGAAGGTCGTCGGCGATTGAGTACGTTCCGGAGGAATCGGCGAGCATCAGGCTGTACATGAAGGTGTAGTCGATGCCGAAAGATACCGTGCGCGTCAATTTCCAGACGGCATGCAGTTCGAATCCGGGCACAATCGATCGGCCTATGTTCTCCACCGTCCAGACGTAGGGGTTCGACGTGGGTACCGACATGATCTGATCGAAGAGATATCTTCCAAAGAGCGCTGCGTCGAATGTGAGAGTATCGCTGCGGATCGAGTATCCAAGGTCGCCGCTGTAGGCAGTCTCCGGATTTACCTTGGGGTTGCCGGTGTAGTAGGCATCATTCCAGTACATATCCGAGAAGGTGGGGACGCGGTAGGACTCCCCAATAGATGCTTTAAACGATGAGGTGTCATCTGCCGCGTACACCGTACCGAGCCGATAGGAGATCCCTCCCGCGAAATCGCTGAAGTAATCGTACCGTACCGATGGAGTCAGGGTAAGCACGTCCGACAGGGTGACCGGAGCGGCCGCGAAGCCGGCGAGGTTGATCCGGGTGTGGTTGCCCACGTCGGTGCTCTGGATGGCGTCGTACTGAAAGCTGCCACCATACACTGCGGCCAACAGGTCGGAGAATACAATACTCTGCGTGACCTCCCCGCCCGCGGTGTTCGAAGTGTGCGTAGAATCAGTAGGTCCGCCAAAACTGTCCGGATCGGTATAGTGGAGCCGGTTGAAGCGATAGAAGCCGACGAGGTGCAGAGAAAGAGGGTCGGTGACAAAATGATCGGATTTGAAATCTGCATTCGTCGAAACGGTAGTCGCCTGCTGTCGCGCGCTCCAGGTGGGCAGGTTGAGTGAACCCGGGACGCCGTACGTTGAGTAGGTCGCGTTTCCTTTCACGCCAAGAACTCCTCCGGCAAGCGGTGTATCCATACCAATGTAACCGTTTCCCGCCGCGAGATCGGCGTTCGACATCTTCCGGTATCCGCCGATTCCGGTCGTGTCGTTCCAGGTGAATCCGTTTGTTGCGCGCGTAAATCCGCCACCACCTTCAAGTCCGATCGAGCCGACCGCCCCTGAGACGGAGAGAGCGACCCGTTGAGTGTCCGCGAGGTCGGCCGCATCCGGCGGAACCCGCGTCTGCTGCATGTCGGGTGAGACGGTCGATGCGATGTGTGGTAGATAGCTGGCGTTTTCAACGGTCAGCGATGCCGACGGTCTCGCCGCGTGTTTGGTGATGATATTGATAACCCCGCCGACCGCGTCGGCTCCGTAGACTGCGCTTTCTCCGCCGCGGACAATCTCGATGTGATCGATCATATCGAGGGGGATTTGAGAGAGATCGACGCTTCCGCTGAACGCGGTATTCTGGCGCACGCCGTCGATGAGGACGAGCACCTGCGCGGCGGTTGACCCGCGAATGCTCACGCTCTGTTGCGCCCCGATCGGTCCGTTGTCGTTCACGGTAACGCCGCTCTGCATGGCGAGCAGGCCCGCAAGGTCTTTCGCCGGGGACTCGGCTATCTGGTCCGGACCTATGAGGGTCACAAAGGCCGGTGACTCCAGGACCGGCGATGCGATCCGGGTGGCCGTCACGTCAATTTCCGGGAGTTGTCCCGATTGTGGTGAAGTCTGCCCCCAGAGTGAGAAGGCCTGGAGCAGAGCCGCGGCGGCGATGAGAGTCCGTTTCATGAGTTTCCTCCGGCCGTCCTTCGAGTCCGCATTCCGCCCTGAACAGGGCCGGAAAAGTGCCTGGATCTGAGGACGACTGGGAAGTTTGGGTTCGGGATCCGCCAGTCATATCCTTTTTCCGCGAAGGCGTATTCTTGAGAGTCGTCTCCTGGCTTCCGGATCAACTTACCGCGGCGTCTTCTCGTCCCATCGTTGCGAGACAATGACCTTTTGCCGCGTTCATCCCCGGTTACAGTGGCGGGACCGCTACGGATTTGCACCGTATTCCGTTGTTCTCAAGATGGACAGCGGGAATACTATAGCGCCGTTTCGAACCGGATTCAACAGGTCGATAGGCGGAACTGGTCTACATGGGCGAAATATCGAGCACCGGGTCAACGACAACGATATCGAAGGCGGTACCTTCCCCTGCCGCGGAGGTGACCCTGGATTCGCCGGACACCTGCCTCAGGAGCGCATTCACGATGGTGAGTCCGAAGCCGTTCTTCTGTTCGCTTTCAACGGGGCCCGGGAGACCGACCCCATCGTCCGCTACCCGAAGCGATATCGCACCGGAGTTTACCGAACAGCGCACCGTAACCGTTCCGCTGCTGCGTCGGCTGAAGGCATGTTTGACTGCATTTGTGATGAGCTCGTTGATCACGAGACCCAGCGGGACGCAGACGCGGGCGCTTACCCGGAACTGTGCAATCTCGCAGGCTATCCGGATTCCGCGATCGGCCGCGTATGTGGAGCGATACACTTCGTCCACCAGATCGGTGAAGTACTCCTTCGCATCGACATGGCGGAAATCGCCTGATCGGTTCAACTTATCGTAGAGGCTGCCGATCGTTCGAACGTGATTCTGCGCGTCCATGATCGCCTGACGTGCGTACTCGTCGGTCACCCGTTTGGCTTGAAGCGACAGGAGACTGGCGATGACGCTGATATTGTTCTTGATCCGGTGATGAACCTCCTTCAGCATCATCTCATTCTCCTCGAGAAGAGCCTGGAGCTCCTTCTCAGTCTGCACCCGGCCGCTTACGTCGCGAATCGTGACCAGAAACCGCTCGGCGCCACCGATGACGGCGAATCGGATATTTACCTCTACGGGAAATAGCCGTCCTGACTTATCCTTCGCGGCCCAGTTGAAGATCTGCGGCGTCCCGGCGCGTGCAAGCTCGAGCCATTGAATAGCATGTTCTTGCGTGGACGGTGGTTCTCCACTGCTGATCTCTCCGAAATCCTGCCGCAGCAGCTCCGCCTTCGAGTAGCCGTACATTCGACAGGTCGTCTCGTTGACGTCGATTATCCGGGTCGTTACCGCGTCTACGACGAACACCGCTTCATTTACCGAATCGAGGACCGCGTGGAGGTAGTCGCGGCTTTCCCGAAGGGCGGCCTGAGTGCGATTTTGCTCCGTGACATCTTCGATAACGCCAAAGACCCGGTTGCGTTCACGGTCATATTCTGCAATTGACCGGATGTCGAGAATGCGGCCGTCTCCTCTTCGCCGAATCTTGAACTCCACTTCGTATGGTCTCGTCCCCGCGACAAGGTCCGCCATCGCAGAGTCCAGTATCGGTCGGTACTCAGGAAGAGGAATTTCCTGGACTTCCGATATCGTCCATTCGCGATCTTCAATGCCGTAGAGTTCTCGGGCTCCCATCGATGCGTAGACGGTCCGGGTCGTGAGATCAAACTCCCAGTTTCCGACCCGCGCAATGAGCTCCGCCCGTTCCTGCCTACCCTCGGTGATTACGCGTGCTTCCTCCGCACGTTTCAGCTCGGTGATGTCGACAAGCGCTCCCAATGCTCTTGCTGGAGAACCGGGGACCGGACGAGTATGGGTCTGCACCCACCGGTATTCGCCACTCTTCGTCCGGAATCGGTACACCGATGGACCGGCCGAACCGGCAAGCGGAATCCGGGCGCTGAGTGACTGCAGATCATTCGGGTGCACGAACTCGCCGGCGCTCCGCCCGATGAGCTCATCCGGTTCATAGCCGAAGTAGTTTCGCACCGCCTTGCTGACGAAGAGAATTCTGCCTTCGGCATCAATTTCGTAGATCACCTCGCGGATTGACTCGACGAGCGACCGGTAACGCTCTTCACCCTCGCGGGCTTGCTGGTGCGCATCGAACAGGTCGAACGCCATTTCAATCGAAGAGGTGAGCACGAAGTCTCCCGTGCCCTTGACTATGTACCCGTAACGGGTGACGTCCCGCACCCGGCGTACCATTTCCTGTTCACTGTGAGACGTAAGAAAGACAATTGGCAGATTCCGCACGCGCAATATCGCGGCGGCCGCTTCCGTTCCATCCATGCCCGCGCCCAGATCGATGTCCATGACGACAAGCTCGATCGATGGATCGTTGGCAACTTTCGTCACCGCTTCGTCTCCGCTGAAAGAGGTGACCGCGTCATAACCGTATTGTCTGAGCCGTACGGCGGTATCGAGGGCAATAATGGCGTTGTCGTCGACCACGAGGATAGATCTTCGCCTGCTTTTCACAACCACCTGTCTCCCGCCTCCAGTATAGGGCCGGTTCCCGCTCTGCGGCTTGGATTTTGCGGGAAAAACTGGTACATTTCTCCCAGATGAGAAGCCTTCCGGTGTAGAAAACCCCGCCTCCAGAGGCGCCTTCGGGCGCAGGTAAATATACACTTTCCCCACACAGGTAACGATTATATGAGCATTGCACAGGAAATTGAGAAACGGCGAACCTTCGCCATTATTAGCCACCCCGACGCAGGCAAAACCACTCTTACCGAAAAGCTCCTGCTCTTCGGGAACGCCATCCAGACCGCCGGCGCGGTGAAATCCAACAAGATCCGGAAGACCGCAACTTCCGACTTCATGGCAATCGAAAAGCAGCGTGGAATTTCGGTAGCAACGTCGGTCATGACCTTCGAGTACCGCGGGCAACTGGTGAACATCCTGGACACGCCGGGACATAAGGATTTCGCCGAGGATACCTATCGCACTCTCACTGCGGTCGACAGTGTGATTCTCGTGGTTGACTCGGTGAAGGGGGTGGAAGAGCAGACCGAAAAGCTGATGAATGTCTGCCGGATGCGAAGTACGCCCGTCATTGTTTTTGTGAACAAACTCGACCGCGAGGGGAAACGGCCTTTCGAGCTGATGGACGAACTGGAAAAGAAGCTCGATATTGCGGTGCGGCCGCTGACGTGGCCCATCGGAATGGGATCCGGTTTCCGAGGCGTCTACAACCTGTCGGAGCGTAACATCTATCTCTTCAGTCCGGGAAAGAGCACCGTCGAGAAAGAGCGGCTTCTCATTCAGGACCTCGCCGACCCTCTTCTCGACGAGAAGCTTGGGAGCGGGGCGACACAGCTTCGCGAAGACATCGATCTGATCGAGGGAGTCTATGACGAGTTCTCCCGCGAGGACTACCGGGCGGCTGCGGTGGCACCGGTCTTTTTTGGAAGCGCCCTCAACAACTTCGGCGTCCGTGAGCTGCTCGAGACATTTCTTGACGTGGCGCCGCCGCCGGGGCGACGCGAAACCGACAGCCGGTTCGTAGACCCCGACGAAGAGAAATTCAGCGGATTCGTGTTCAAGATCCACGCAAATCTGGACCCCCGGCACCGCGACCGAATAGCGTTTCTTCGGGTCTGCTCCGGAAGGTTCCAGAAGGACAAACCGTTCCGCAACGTGCGTCTGCGAAAGGATGTCCGATTTACCACGCCCTACAATTTCATGGCGCAGCGAAAAAGCATTATCGAAGAGGCCTTTCCCGGAGATGTAGTCGGGCTCTACGATCGCGGCGACCTCAAAATCGGAGACACGCTGACCGAAGGCGAAGAGTTCACCTTCCGGGGAATTCCCAGCTTCTCGCCCGAGATCTTCAAGGAGCTTGTGAGCACCGATCCCATGAAGTCGAAGCAACTCGACAAGGGAATCCGCCAGCTTACCGAAGAGGGGGTCGCACAGCTGTTCAGCCAGCACCCGGGAAGGCGCAAGATCGTCGGGACCGTGGGAGAGCTGCAGTTCGATGTCATCCTCTATCGTCTGCTCAATGAGTACGGAGCTGCATGCCGGTTCGCCCCGCTTTCCTATGTCCGGGCGTGCTGGATAACTTCCGACGATCCGGCGAAACTCAAGGAGTTCATTCGATTGAAAACCTCCCACATCGGTCACGACCGCGACGAGAATCCGGTCTACTTCGCCGAGTCGCAATGGTGGCTCCAGACAATTATCGACGACAATCCCGCGATCGAGTTCCATTTCACATCGGAGTTCAAGACGAAACGCGACTCGACAGCGGTCGTTCCCGGTCGAGCCCGCTAAAGCGGACCCTCCGCGTCCGGAATAACCGCCTTGACAGTTTATTACTAAATCACTTACGTTAACCTGTACGTGCGCTTTGGCCGGGCGCACGCACAGGAGTAGCGGAGATGCCTCTCGCTTGCAACGCAGGCCCGACGATCACTATTTACTTCCACTCCGCATTTCCTCCACCCCATGACAGTTCCTTCGATTTCTGCGGAGGAAAGGAGCAATCAAGTGAATGAACTCACGACGCAGACGCTGCCGGCGGTCCCTCACGTTGTATTCGGAATCTTCAACCTGGCGATTCCGAACATCATTTTCTGGGCGATCGTGATCGTCGTATTCGCCGTTTCCGCCTGGCTACGGCTCCCCGGTTTCATTGAACACAGCTCGAAAGACAAAGAGAGGGATTCGAAATGAATCTGACGGAACGAGCACAAAACTTCATCAGGCAGAATATGAGCATGGAGGACGCACTGCCGACCCGTATGCCGATCTACATGAGTTCGGTAGTCTATCTTTTCGGAGCGCTGACACTTTCCGCGCTTGGCATGCTGATACTCACGGGCGTCGTCCTCACGATTTTCGGTCCCGGATGGTGGCATGTGTCAGGTTTCGGCCATTTCATCAACTCGCTTCACTTCTGGAGCTCACAGATCTTCTTCCTTGGCATCCTGCTTCACATGATAGGCAAGTTCTTCATGGCAGCATGGCGTGGGGGACGCTGGCGGACCTGGGCGGTCGGCATGATCACCCTGGGGATTGCCGTCTTTTCGGGGCTCACCGGTTTTATCCTCCAGACCAACTGGGACTCACAATGGGTTGCCGGACAGGCAAAAGATGCGTTGAATGCAGTGGGAATCGGCGGCTTTGTGAATACCCTCAACTCCGGCCAGATGCTCACGCTTCACATAGTGGTACTGCCTCTTTTTGTCGTGCTCCTTGTCGGTATTCACATTCTCATCGTACGGCATGAGAGCCCGGTACGTCCGATCGGCTCAGAGGAGAGGGATGCATGAGCGCGAAATCTGAAGCGAATCTCAAGGGGATTCCGACCAAACCCTATGATCTCCTGCGCGAAGGGCTCATCGTGCTGGCGTTCGCGGTGGTTGTTATCGTGGTGCTCGCGGCCCTGTTCGGGTCCCCGGACTACCCGTCGATTACCGCCCGGGAAGTGGCGCAGAAACAACCGGTGGACTACCTGAAACTGGTTTCCGATTACCTGTCGGGAAACAGCGAGATGCAGACCTATGGCCCTCCCTACACCAAGAACCCCGAGAACGCCCAGGGACTATTCGGTATCGCACCGGCGAACATTCTTGGTGTAACCATTCCCGTCGATGCGCAGAAGGATTTCGTGCTCAAACCGCTCGAGGGTCTCGCGACGATGAGTCCCGCGATCAAAGACGCGCTCGGCCAGTTCCAGTCGGCGGCAGACGATCAACGCAACGCGTGGGTCAAGAACTACACCGACGCTCTCGACAAGGCTGAAGTCGCCGGCCAGTCGGTCCAGCTACCCCCGGGTGATTATGGTCCGGTTCCGGTGCTGATGAACGGGATGCTGGACATCGCCCGTGCCGGTTTTCTGGAAGGAGCGCTCAACTCGGGTGCCAATGTTCCATACGCATTCGACAATACGAAAGCGCTCATGTTCCTCGAAGGAGACGTACAGGAGCAGGTCGCTGACAAGCTCGACATGCAGGGCGGTCAGTGGGGAATCGGCCATGAGACCGGCAATTTTCCCGGCGCCTGGTGGCTGTGGCCCTACACCTTCCTATATCAGATTCCCGCGATCGGGAACGCTGATAATGCCGACATAATTGTCGGCGTCATCATGGCTCTTTTCTTCCTCGTCTTGATATTTCTGCCGCTCATTCCGGTCCTGAACCGGATCCCCTACTGGTTAAAGGTATATCGTGTCATCTGGCGGGACTGGTATCGTGATCACGGAAAGTCCTGACCTCCGTTTGACGCTAACTGGGGGCAGATCGGAGATGGCGTGCGTTTGTCCGCAAGCCGTCTCCGGCGGTATAATTTAGCAAGCGAGGTGTCCATGAACCAGCTTGCCGTCATGTTGTTGTCCGCCCGACCCTGGTCTTTCTTCCTCAGTCTTGCTTCCATAACCACCGGTTCAGTCGTTGCCTTCGATCAAGGCATATTTCATCTGGACCGCTACCTGCTTGTCATTCTCGGTTCGGTGGTTGCCCACGCGGGAATGAACCTTCTGAATGATTACTTCGATTTCAAGCACGGGGTCGACGATCCAAGCGTGGCGACCTCGCAGTACCGCCCCCATCCGCTCGTGGAAGGCAAGATGACGCCTGCGCAAATCCTTGCCGGTGCCGGTGCCTGCTACGCGGTCTCACTGTCGATTGGGGTCTACATGGCCGCGGTGGCCGGCTGGTCCCTTGTGCTGGTAGTCTTTGGCGGCGCGTTCGTGAGCTACTTCTACACGGCAGAGCCAATCAATTTCAAGCGGCGCGCACTTGGCGAGCTCGCGATGTTTCTCGCCACGGGTCCTCTCATGGTCAGCGGCGCCTATTTCGTTCAAACCGGCTCCTGGGAAAATGTCGGCCCGGTGATCCTGATATCGATACCGGTGGGAATGTGGTGGTCACTGATCCTCTCGGCGAACAACCTGAAAGACATTGAAACTGATCGGCACACGCTCGGGAAAACGGTGGCCACTATTCTCGGTCGCCGGGGAGGCGTGATGTTCTTTGGCGCTCTTGCCGGGGTGGTCTATCTCGGGACGCTTCTCGATGTGCTTGTTGGCGTCATGCCGGTATGGGCGATCGTGGTATTCGTCACGCTTCCGCGCATCATTCAGCTGATGCGGATCTTTCTGACCGCGGAGACCGTTCCCGCGAACGCGGACCCGATGACTGCACAGGTCGAAATCGTCTACAGCGTGCTTCTGGTCGCCGCGTTCCTGGTCAATCGATTCGTTCCGCTGAATCTGTCGTTTTGACTCCGGCGTGGATGTACGCGATCCCACCGGAAAGTCGAACCATTTCGATGGCCGTCAAGCCTTCCGCGCGCATGAGGGCCGCCAGGGCTTCGTGATCGAGAAACGCGTTGATCGACGAGTAAAGGTAGCCGTATGTCGGCTCCCATCCGGAGACCTTCCCGCCGAGCGTCGGCATGATATGTCTCAGGTACCAATTGTATATCCGACCAAACAGGGTGCCGGGCGGCGGTGAGAACTCGAGGATTATGACCTTTCCGCCCGGGCGGACGACGCGGGTCATCTCGCGAATTCCACCAGGGAAGTCATTCAGATTTCGAAGCCCAAACGCGATGGTTGCAACGTCGAATCGGCTGTTCTCCCAGGGCAGCGAAAGCGCATTCCCCTCGGAGAGCTCGATTCGATCGGCGAACCCTGTTTTGGCCACCTTTTCCCTCCCGCGGTCAATCATCTCCCTGACGAAATCTATACCCTCAATGCGGCAATCCGCGTGAGCGCGTGCGAAAGCAATCGCAAGGTCGGCGGTCCCGGTTGCGACGTCCACCACCTTCCCGTTCCGGGGAACCGCCGCCAGGCGGACGACCCTGGATCGCCAGACGCGGTCGATGTTGAAGCTGAACAGATGGTTGAGCAGGTCGTAGGTTTTCACGACCCGCGAGAACATATCGTGAACGTCCACCGATTCATGAAGCGTGTCGAGATCGTTCAAGGTTTCTCCTTCACCGGTTACGTGACCGGAAGTATCACGAAGATAGTAGTTGCCCACAGGGCGTGGGAGATGACGGTGGGCACAATGCTCTGTTCGTAGTAGTAGATCAGCCCCCAGACAAAACCTGCAACGAACGCAGCGAGCACCAAAGCCGGGTTCAGCGTCACCACGTGGACCAGAGTATAGAGTCCGACGGTGACGAAAAAGGCGGGCAGCTTTCCGAAGCGGTCCCCCAGCGTTCGCTGGATGAACCGCCGCCAGTAGATCTCTTCCGCCGGGCTTGTGATAAACAGGAGCAGGAGTGCCACGATCCACAGCGGTATTGACTGACCGGTGGCGTACACGGATGCGATCATGCTGTGGGATCCGGGCATGATCCAGGCGAGAATCTGCTTTCCCACGAAGAACACCGCGTAGAGAAAGACCGCAGAACCAACGCCGATCACGACGTGGCGCAGACGGATCGCCCGGAAATCCTCTTTCCTCGGGACTATCTGTGAGAGCGAAACTGCGGCAAGGATGGGAGTCGCGACAGCCATCTTGATCCAGAACTTCCCGTAGGGGAGAACGAAGACGAAGTACCAGAGCAGGAGGGTGGCGAGAAGGGAGACGCCGGCCACAATCAGCCGCCGTCGGAGGTCGGTGTGGGTTGCGCCCGATCCCGGTGTCATATACGGAGTACCATCTTGCCGACGTGACTTCCCGCTTCCAGTCTCCGATGCGCCCCGGCGGCCTCCGAAAGCGGGATGATGCTGTCGATCAGCGGAACTACGCTCCGTTTCGCAACGAGCCGAATCACTGCTTCCATGTCGCCTCCGGTGCCGAGAAACAGGCCGTGAATGGTGCGATGGTGATAGTAGGTGAGGTGAATGTTGATATCGGCGATCCGTCCGCCGAGTATTCCGCAGAGCAGCAGCCTCCCTCCATTCGTGAGCATTTCGAGACTCTGCGCCATCGTGGCCTGGCCGATTGGATCGAGCACGATGTCAACGCCGCCATCGGTCTCTGCCGCCACTCGCTCGAGCACGTTCTCCCGCGCCCGGTTGATCGCCACATCTGCGCCCAGCTTCCGAAGCACTTCAACCCTCTCATCGGAACCTGCGGTCGAAATGACTCGCGCTCCGGCTTCGCGCGCTATCTGCACCGCCATTGAACCGAGAATTCCCACACCTCCCCAAACAAACACCGTCTCCCCTTTTTGAACCTCTGCCACGGTTTTCAACGCATGGTGAGCCGTGAGGCCGGCGACGGGAAGCGACACGGCCTCGTCGAACGAGATTTCCGGCGGGAGCGAGAACACGTTCTGCCTCGGAACCGATACGTACTCCGCGTATCCGCCCTTTTCATGCAGGCCAATGCTTCTCCAGTTGAGACAGAGATTTGTCTTTCCGCTTCGGCATTTTACGCAGGTCCCGCATGAAAGCAGCGGATAAATCACCACTCGTTCGCCTGTCTCAGCAAGTGCGCCGGCAATGTCGGCACCACAAATGTGGGGTAGTGGCGTCGTCAGTCCCGGGTAGCCGTTTCTGACGAGAATGTCCATCCGGTTGACGCCCGTTGCTTCGACCCGGACCAGAACTTCGTCGGTACCCGGTCCATGCCGGGGCACCGGTTCGGGAAAGTCGGTCCGCATGGCGAGCACCTCGGGGCCGCCGTAAGATTTGATTATCATTGCTCGCATTGGAAACTCCCGTCACGAACTGGTAGCGTGGACTACCCAGAAGAAAGTACCTGTGCAGCTCGCCACGGTCAAACTTTCACGAGTTCGGGAACTCGAGTCTCGCGACAGTCCGCGCCATGAGCCACACCGAGAATGATCTTGGCAGGGCACGCTGAAGCGCAAACGACACCACCCGATTGAGCATCCCGGGCACGACCACCGATCGATGGCCAAGGCCGCCCAGCGCCGACCGGACGACCCTTTGCGCGGAGGTGGTCGGAGGCGTAAATAGCGGAGCTCTCCCCTGTGCGCCGCCTACATGGGCGTCTTTCTCCGGCGCAATCACACCGGCGCAGCAGACCAGGACGTCGACGCCTTCCCGCTTCAGCTCAAAGGCGAGTCCCTCGCCAAGAACGAGATTGAATGACTTGGTCGCTCCGTACCCGGCCACCATCGGGGACCCGGAGAAGGCTGTCAGCGAGGACATGAGGATAATTCCGCCGCGATTCCGCTCTTTCATCTGCGCGCCGAGCCCGTGAATGAGCAGGAGCGGCGTCCCGCAGTTCACGGCAAATTGTGCGAGATGGCTCTCTTCCGACCGTTCAAGAAAACTGCCGGGATTCGAGAACCCGGCGTTGTATACGAGGAGCCCGATCTCCAGGTCGTTGGTGGCCGCGATAATCGTACCGGCCGCGGATTCGCGTGACAGGTCGGTTGTCACTGTTCGGACGGCGACTCCGTAGCGCTCTTCGATCTCCTTTGCGGTTTCGTCCAGCCGCGTCCTGTTGCGGGCGATCAGCACCAGATTCAGTCCGCGCCCGGCCAGCGTTCGGGCATACTCGGCGCCGACGCCGCGGGATGCTCCGGCGATAACTGCCCAGGGACCGTAGATCCTGGCAAACGACCTCTTCATGGCAAGAATCTACGATTTTGTGCACAGGTTTTCAATCCTGATTGCTTACTGAATTCCTAATATATCTAATATGATTCTTTTTCTTGACTTTCGAGAAAAGCAGAACTACAATTGCTTACAGATGCCGTAGGCCATTGGGCCCGGCAAAAGTGCCGGCCGGATAGGTTCGCGCCGCACGGCAGCCGACCACTTGTCGGGGTCCCTCCTGCCAAACGCCGCCTGTTCGCTTTCTGACCGGACTAGATCACATCGCGGCATGGATATTGTGTCTGTGCGGGAGGTTACCAATGTTCATTGACTTTCTTGCTCTCATGCTTATCAACCTCGTTGCGGGAATGGTGCTCTTCGCCGTCTATTTCTTCTTCTTCCTCGAGGAGGGGCAGAAAAAGATGGCGCCGGGATTCCTCGTGGTTGGCTTTCTGCAGCTTGTCACCGGACTCAGGATAATTTTCACATGGCCGATACCGGGCAGTTTCAATATCACCTTCGGGGAACCGGCAGTTCTTTTCGGCGCCCTGTTTTTCACATTGGGACTCGCCCTCCTGCTCGACTGGGATCTTCTGTCGCTTGGAATCGTCGCGGTGCTTGCGGGCGTTGTCGCAATAATCGTGGGTATTCGGATCGCGAATCTCGGATTCACCAAAGAGCCCATCGTGGCGATGCTCGGTTATCTGCTCACCGGGATAGTGGCTGTCGCGGCACTGCCGGGATACTATCTGCGGCAGTACACCATCGTCCGCGTGCTGGTTGCGCTTGCTGCTCTTGGTGCGGCCATTATCTGGGCCATCACCGGATTCGGATCCTACTGGGGTCATCCGGAGAGCTTCGCGAAGTGGAAGCCGTAACAGGTTGAGGGGAATCGGTCTATTCTGCCGCCGCCGCGTGTTCCGCGCGGCGCGGCTGCTTGAGGACGTCAACTGTAATCTCGAATGAATACGCTACACTACATTGTCCAGCCGGTTGCCGGTGAACTTGAACTGGTGGAAAAGTGCCTCGATGATCTTCTGTCGCGCATAGAAGAGGGACACGCGATTCGCAACGCCTACACGCGCACGGCCGATCGGGCGGTCGCCCACCTTTTCCGAACTCGCGGCAAGCGGCTGCGTCCAGTCCTGTTTCTCCTGTCTGCAAAGAGTGCCGGGGCTGCGGTCGGCGGAACCGGGCTCGCCGCGCTCGCCTCCGGCGTGGTCACGCGAGACGGCGTCGCCGCGGGAAGTGGATCGAACGAGCTTGTTCAGATTGCCACTGCAATTGAGCTCATTCACAGCGCGTCCCTCGTTCATGACGACGTTATCGACGAGGCGGTCCTGCGAAGACGGCGCGCCTCCGTAAACGAACGGTACGGAAACAAGATCGCGGTTCTGTCCGGCGACATACTTTTTACGCAATTCTATTCGATCGTGAGCTCCCTCGAATCGGTTCCTCCGGAGGTTCGGCTCCGGCTCCTTGCACTCTTTACCGATGTTACGCGGCGGATGTGTTTTGGCGAAATCTATGAAGAGCGGATGCGGAACCGGCGCAAGCCGCCCGAAATCGAGGACTATCTCGACACCATCGAGAACAAGACCGCATCGCTCATGTCCGTATGTTGCGAAGCCGGGGCCCTGGTGGTCGGCGCGCCCGACGATACCGTCAAAACGTTGCGGGAGTTCGGTCACCATCTCGGCATGTCCTACCAGCTGCTCGATGATCTCGACGATCACGACGGCATATACCCCGATTCAGCGCGCGTTGCCGAGGTGGCCGCGAGCCACGTGGGGGCCGCCACCAGCATGGTTACCCGCCTGCCGCAATCCGAATCGACCGATCGCCTCCGCGCGATCGTATCAGCAATCTGCGGTTCGCGAGCGTCGGACGCCACCGAGCGCTCGGCTTAGCAGTTGGCACGGGGGTCTGCACGCCGTACAATGAACAATCTCACCACTCGAGGAGACTCTATATGAAAGTCGTGCGATACCCTGATGTGACTCCAACCCACTTTGACAATGAGAGCGCGAAAGCGGTCGACGGACGTGTCATAATTGGAAAGAAGGACGGCGCCGAGAACTTCTTTCTCCGCGTTTTTGAAGTGGGTCCTGGCGGCCATACGCCAAAGCACGCCCATGACTGGGAACATGAGATATTTTTTCACGTCGGGCGCGGTGAAGTCTTTGGCGACGGTGCGTGGCGCAGCGTCGAGCCCGGGAGCGTTGCCTTCGTTCCGGCGAACACGGAGCACCAGATCCGGAATGCAGGCGAGGGCAAGCTCGTGTTCGCCTGCCTTATACCGTCGAAAGCGCCGGAGTTATAGGCCGCGCGAAAGCTATTGCCTCCACGCCCACCACTTGATACCCTGTTTGCAGAGGTATAGAAGTGGCAGAGACGAGCACAAGCTACCGGGTACGACTCGACACGACAAAAGGCCCGGTGACTCTGGAAGTCCATCCGGAGTGGTCGCCCCTGGGCGCAGAGCGTTTCCGCGAGCTGGTCGAGGGCGGCTTTTTCTCGGACCTGGCGTTCTTTCGCGTTCTGGACGGGTTTGTTGCCCAATTTGGCATATCCGGTGACCCGGCGGTCGCGAGCGAATGGCGGGCAAAGAATTTGAAGGATGATCCGGTGCGCGGTTCCAACACGCGGGGCACCGTAAGCTTCGCGATGGCCGGTCCGAACACGCGCACTACGCAGCTTTTCATTAACTACGGAGACAACTCTCAGCTCGACACCATGGGTTTTTCCCCGTTTGCAGTTGTCGTCGAAGGCATGGAAAACGTTGACGCGCTTTACGGCGGTTACGGGGAGGGATCCCCGCGCGGAAAGGGACCCGACCAGAGTCGTGTGCAGAAAGAAGGAAACGCCTACCTGAAGGGCGAGTTCCCCAAACTGGACTACGTTGTTTCCGCGACGGTCGTTTAACGACTTACCGACACAGTTCGGCAGGATGTGAAATGGGTGGTCTTTCAAGAACCGGGCCCCGGGTACTGGTTCTCGGCGCGGTGCTCATTGCAGCGGGGCTGGTCACCATTCGCCTTTCCGCGGAGAACGGGAAAAGCGTCGTCGAAGCTTCGGCGGGAGACCTGGCCGGCATCTCCGCCTTTACGGCGCAGCCGACGATTCAGCCGCTCACCGGGCCCTGGGTGGTGGCGGTACAGCCGGGACACTGGCAAGTAGCCGAACTCCCGGATGAGCTGTACCGTCTCCGTACAAGCACCGGTGCAGAATACGGTTCCGTGCGAGAGGTCGATATCAACCGGGCGGTTGCAGACGCGCTGATCGAGCGAATCAGGGCCAAAGGCTGGACGCCGATTCTGGTGCCGGCGACCGTTCCACCGGAGCTGCGGGCTGACGCCTTTGTCGCTTTGCACGCGGACTGGGGCGATCGGCCGGACCGGCGCGGTTGGAAACTTGCGCCCGCGTGGCGCGCAAGTGAGGCAAGTCGAAAGCTTGCGCAGTCGCTCTCGCAGTCGTTTGGTGCCGAGCCTGGGCTGGTTGAGGACGCCGACGGGGTTACCGTCAACATGCGCGGGTACTTCGCCTTCAACTCGCGGAGGTTCGTCCACGCGAGCAGCCCCTACTCGCCTGCGGTGCTCATCGAAATGGGGTTCATTACCAACGTCGCCGACCGGAAATTGCTCGCGAACAGGCCGGACTACTATGCGGACATCATCATGCGCGGGCTCGACGCCTACTTCGCGACGCGACCTCGTTCAGAGACGGACGATCTCCTGCCATTGACCCTGCCATGGGTTGCGGCCGGGCCTGGCGGTGCGATCGTCCACCAGCGCCCCTCCCTCGATTCGGCGTCCCTGTGGAATCTCGAAGCCGGACAGGTTCTGATGCCGGTGGATGTGTCGGGTGACTGGTACGAGGTGTTCGTGCGTCGCCACTACGCAACCGGCTGGGTGAAGAAAAGCGATACGGTCCAGACAGACGACCCGCACTGGCCCATGCCGGGGGAGAGCCCTGCGGGAGGGCGCGCTGCGGCAGCCGACGGAGCCCCGTCGGTGCCCTCAGGCGCCGCATCGAGCGGTGTCGGCGGACGGTGAGTCGCGCCGAGATTTGACACGGCGTCCGTTCCGTGTTACAGCTCATACATTCGGCTCCACTCCAGAGGCAACGTACGTACACGCTACCCGACTACCTTGTCCGGCGAACGACGGCCATCCGGCGCGTCGGACGTCTCGGGCTCGCCTTTCCTGCGGCATTTCTCTGTAACCTGAGCATCGGTCTCATCAGTTTTGCGGCTATTTTTTATCTGAAGCACCGTTTTGCCGTGACCGCGGCCACCGTGGGGCTCTTCGCCGGCGCGTGGAACGGCGCCTATCTCATCGGCTGCATTCTGCTTCGGCCTTTTTTTTCTCGCGTGCGGCCCCGGCACGCAATCGCCTGGACGCCACTGGGAATAGCGGTGTTGGTTGCAGGGATGCTTCTCTCGTCATCTCTTGTGCTCTGTTTCGTTCTCTACGCCGTCGCAGGGTTTCTCGTAGCGTTTTTCTGGCCGCCGCTCATGGGCTGGCTATCGGCGGGCCTCGAATCGGATGAGCTTTCACGTACTACGGCGCGATATAACTTTTCCTGGAGCTTCAGCAACGTGGTGAGTCCGTTGCTCGCAGGCGTGCTTGTAGAACGTTCGACGGTTCTGCCGTTTTACGTGTCGTTCGGAGCACTGCTTGCGGTTGCGGCCCTTGCAGCCGCGTCGCTGCTCATCGCCCCCGAACCGATTCCGATCCGGGCGCCGGCACAGAAGAGGGCCCCCGGGCGGGCCTGGTCAACCGGTACCAGCTACCGGTTTCCCGCCTGGACGGGACTCTTTTCTGCCTATCTCTTCATGGGGGTTCTGCTTTCCGTCTTTCCACTGTATGCCCGTTATCGGCTTGGAATTCCGGAAAGCCTGATAGGGCTCGTGCTGGTGGCGCGCGCGTTATCGATGACCATCGCATTCGCCCTCTACGGCCGGACCCGGTTCTGGCACTTCCGCACGCTTCCGATGGCTGCCGGCCAGGTCGCTCTCGCGGCGGTCTCATTCTGCATGCCGCTCGGTCAATCTCCGGGGTTCTTCATTGCCCTGCTGCCTACAGCTGGTTTCGCTCTCGCTCTGGTGTACAACTCGGCGCTATTTCACGCAGTCTCCGGCTCGTCCGATCGTTCCGGCCGGGCTGCGGTCGGAGAGGCGGTGCTCACTGGCGGTATGGTCATTGGAGCTTCGGTCGGCGGTTTCATCTACGAGTTGTTCTCGATGAAGACGCTCTTCTGGGGGTACGCGGTGTTGCTCGTTCTCGTTGCCGCTTTCCAGTTGTGGAGAGGGTCGAGGATTCGTGCAGACCGCGAGCAGGCCGCTACAGCTGCGGCATGTCCATGAGCCCGCCTGCGTTTATGACGTCGGTGAATCCTTCGACCTTGAGCATCATCGCCGCGTAGGCGCTCCGGGAGCCGGTCTCGCAGTAGACGACCACCGGCCGGTCCTTCGGTCCGATTTCGTCCGCACGATCCATGATTTCGTTTACCGGAATATTGATAGCGTTAGGGTAGTGACCATCCATGAATTCGTCGTCTGTTCGCACATCAACGATTGCCGCACCGGTCTTGATCTTTTCGATAAGCGTATTTACCGCCATATTGTTCTCCTTTGGGTCGTAATCAGATAGAGGCTGCCACTGTCTGTGGCTGTCCCGCTGAAAGGCGGACGCTGGTCATACCGCCGGAAACGTACTTTACATTCTGGAATCCGAACTGCAGGAGTTGACGCACAGCGAGGTGACCTTCAAAACCGGCCTTGGAAATAACGATGATCGGCAGATCTTTCGGCACCTCGGAAATACGATCCCGCAATTCATCGACGGGTATGTGAAGCGAGCCGGGAAGCGAGCCTTTCACGAAATCCCCGTAGGTCCGCACATCGAGGATAGTTGGCTTTTCGTCGTCCCCGAGGTTCGCCGCGGCCTCCGGCCCGACAAACGGCGAGTAGCCGCTCTGATCATTCAAAGCGGCAAAGGCTGCCACATTGAGCGGATCGTTGGCCGAGGAGTAGGGCGGTGCGTAGGAGAGGTCGAGCTCCGCGATGTCCGCAAGCGTGAGTCGCCCTGCGAGTGCGGTGGCGACCACATCGATCCTTTTTTCCACCCCCGCCTTGCCGAATGCCTGGGCGCCAAGAACTCTGCCCGATTCCCGGTCGTACACCAGCTTGAGCGACAGCTCTTCGGCACCCGGGAAATATGCGGCGTGATCCCCTTTGTGAATGGTCACCGCACCGGTGTCGAATCCTCCCGTTTTGGCGGCCTTCTCCGACAGCCCGGTCATCGCAAAGGTGTATTCCATCGCTTTGAATACACTGGTTCCAAGCGCTCCGATGTAGCGCTCGCTCCCGCCAAGTGCGTTGATTGCCGCCACGCGACCCTGGCGATTGGCTGGTCCCGCCAGCGGAATACGCACGCGCGCACCGTCCACGCGTCTTTCCACCTCGATCATGTCGCCCGCTGCCCAGATTGACGGGTCGGCAGTGCGAAGATATTGATCCACCGCGAGACCTCCGGACGCGCCGATCTCGAGGCCGGCCTCGCGAGCCAGCTCAACGTTCGGTTTGACTCCGGCCGAGATAAGGACTATTCCGGCTTCCAAGCGTGTTCCGTCATCGAGCAGGGCAGAGCCTGACCCGGAATCGAGTGAAGCGACCGATCGGCCGGTGTAGATTTGAACGCCCGACTCGGTGAAGGCGCCAGCGATCAGCGTTCCGAAGTCGGTGTCCGCCCCGGGCATCAGATGATCGGTCAACTCGATGATCGATGTGCGGAGGCCGCGTTTCACAAAAGCTTCCGCCGCCTCGAGGCCAATGAACCCGCCGCCGATCACCAGTGCGGATTCGGGCTTCCTTTCGTCTATGAAGGCATGAATGCCATCCATGTCGGGTACTGTCCAGAGGCGAAACACGTTCGGCCCATCCGTGCCCGGAATCTGAGGGACGACAGGGGACCCACCGGTCGCGAGGATCAGGGAGTCGTACGACAGCGACTCTTCACCCTGCGGCGTGCGCACCCGGACGGTTTTCCCGGTCCGGTCTATCGCGATCGCCTCCGTATTTACGAGCACTCTCACGCGATACCGGGAGTAAAAGCCTTCCGGCGTCTGGAGCAGCAACGCGCTCCGTTTGGTGATATCCCCGGAGATCCGGTAGGGGAGACCACAATTCGCGAAAGAGACGTATTTTCCCCGCTCTATGAGGGTGATTTCCGCACTCTCATCCTGTCGGCGCGCACGGGCAGCGGCAGTTGCTCCTGCCGCGACGCCCCCAACTATGACTATTCTTTTTTTCGTTCTCATGACAGGGTTATAGTATATAGAAATATCTATATAGTCAATACCGAATAAAGTTGATTCCAGAATCAGTCGCCGGCGGAGCGCATCTGCCGGCCGGGAGGATCCCTATACAGAAAAGGGGCAATGACATAGGATTCTGCGAAACAGGGAGACCTACTCATGAGACTCATCGAACGGACCTACAGGTCGCTTTATATCGGATTGTTGTTCAACTTCATCATTTTCGGTGTCGGTATGACCATCATCGGTGCGACGCTGCCGAAGATACTGTCGGAGTTCTCCTGGTCATACACGGCGGCCGGAGCCGTCATCGCCGCAGGCGCGCTCGGATACTTCGTTTCCACCTACCTGAACGGATTACTGCTTCAGAAAATTGGCCCCAAAGCGGTAACCTCAATCGGACTTGGTTTGCAGGTGGTGGCGCTCGCTCTGTTCGCGGCGACTCCGTCGGTTGCGCTGAACTTTTTCCTCAACTTGCTCATCGGGCTCGGGCAGGGAGCGACCGAGGTGACGATAAACTTCGTGGTGGTTCGGATGGAGCGTAAAGGGGAGAGCCACCTCATGAGCCTGATGCACGCGGCCTTCTCGGTCGGCGCGGTTGTCGGGCCGCTCGTGATCGGGTTCATCATCCGGTTCGGCATGCCCTGGCAGCTGATCTACCGGGGACTCGCCGTGATCACCCTATTCATGGCGGCAGCGATGCTGCTGCTGCCGTTCGATCGGGTCGCGCACGCGAGCGTGGCCGGGACCGCCGCGGCGCCAACGGCGCGGCCGGAGCGCCAGCCGATGTTCTATCTCGCGTTCTTGATGCTGTTTCTCTACGTCGGGCTGGAACTGGGCACTTCCAACTGGGTGAGTGAGTATTTTGTCCGTGTGCTCGGAGGAACGGCCTCGTTGGGGGCCTTCATGGTCTCGATCTACTGGGCGGGCATTCTGATCGGTCGGATAGCTGTTCCGATCCTGTTTCGAAAATCAGAGCAGGCGCGGGTACTCATCGGCCTGTCGATTTCCGTTGCCGTCACCCTCGCGGCGGCGGTGCTTTTCAAGAGCGCAATCGGGTCCGGCTTTGCGTTCTTTCTCGCCGGGCTCGGATCCTCGGCAATCTATCCGTTGGTGATGACTATCATCGGCCACTTCTTCGAGACCGGCCAGAGCCGGGCGGTGGGTTTCGCGTCTACCGGCGGCGGTGTCGGCTCATTCGTGTTTCCCTTCATCATGTCGGCTATCGCGGAGGCATTTGGCCTCCACAACGGATTCTTTCTCTACATTCTCATGGCGGTGATCATGGCTGTGGTAAGCTTTCTGGTGCTTCGGCAGGTCAAGCAACGGACGACTTGAATTGTCAACTTTCGTCGAAAAGAGCGTTTGCATTACTTTCTGAAATACTCACGAAGTCGGGGGTTGCATTTCGATAATAAATGCCCTATTATATGGGACAAATCCACAACTTCGGAGGAATACTATGACTCGCAAACTCATAGTGGTTGCGGCGGTGCTCGCACTCGTCACGACAGGGGTATTCGCGCAGCAGTCGACCCGGACTGCCGGTGACTTCGTCAAGCAGGCGATGGAGACCTTCAATATCGACGCCGTTGGGCATGCGCCGATCGTCGCCGACCAGATGGACGCCTACTACACCTTCTATCCCGCAATGAAGAGCGGCAAGGTTGTCGGCTATCTCTGGTGGGGCAAGGATTTCAAAGTCGCGCAGCATTTCGAGGATCTCATGTTCTTCATCGCGGCGGATAATGGAAAAGCGACGTTGAAGGACTTCTGGATCAGCCACAACGATCACCACAAGAACCTCGGCGATGTGGCCATCCACAAGAAATTTGCGGGGCTGACCTACGACAGCAACTGGACCGAGTCGGCCGACGTCATCTCGGGTTCGACGCTATCGTCCTACCGGATCGTAGCCGAATCCAAGCCCGTGCTTTTTGTCTTTCAGAAGTACGTCATCGACGCGAAACTGCTGAAGTAGTCGTTCGAACTGCCATTCGAGGCGCCGACGGACCGACCGCGGCGCCCTTTTTTTCCCCTCGGCTATTCGCCTGTTTCGGCCGATTCGCCCTTCGAGAGCCCGATGTTCACCTTGGGTTTGCCGCTCACAATCGTTCCCGCATGCGCATTTCCGGCACCGGCGGCCGCCTGCCTGAGCTGTGCGGGTGCCGCTGCCGCCGGATGATCGTCGCTGCCGGATATCAATCCCTCGAGCTCACCGTGAGCCCGATATGCGAGAAATCCCGCAAATGCAACCACAGCAACTACACCGGCAACCACCATTGCGCGTCTTATGCGTCCCTTCATTGGTTTGCCTCCGTTTCTACATTAACAAACCGTTATGAAGATCAGATGAACGGCAGCGAACCATCGCTGCGCACAGCTACTGCCGCATGTCACGGCCGCGGCTGAGCAGGAGAAACAGGCCCGTATTGAGAATTACGAGCAGAAGGAAGCTCACCACCACCCACAGACTCCCGCCAATTCCGTAGCGTGAACCGGCGGCGCTCATGAGCCAGACCGCGAACGAGCCGGCGCCGAAATTCAGCGTGAACTTGACGCCGTAGCTGACGCTCCGCCAGCGCGCCGGGGTGAGGGTCGCGATCAAACTGTTCTCGATGGGCTGCATTCCAAGGGCGAAGAAGACGTATGCGCCTGCGGTCAAAATGAGCGCGGTAGTGGGGATGATCGTGGTCAGTACGATGAAAGGCAGTGCCATCACAAAGAACAGGAAGTATGACCATTTCAGACTATGACGATCGGCGATGCGACCGCCGGCGACCTGGCCTATCATCCCGATGACATAGACGACACTGGCGATAACGTCGGCGGTGAGCGTTTCTACACTGAAGCCCTTCCGCCCGGGAACGATGCCCGAAATAAGGTCGCGAAGACCGCCGGTCAAATGAGACAGCCGGGACTCGAGAAAAGTTGGCAGCACCAGGGTGAACCCGCGGTACATGAATCCGCCGAAAACGAGCCCCACACAGAGTACGACGAACAGAACGGTCGTCGAATGCCGCCCCGATGGTTTACCGTCCTCAACGGTCGACGCAGCTCTGTCGGTCCCGCGCTCCACCGAAAACGGAATCGCCATTGAGACGATTCCGATGGCGGAGCCGATTGCACCGAGAATAACCAGGCTGACTCTCCAGCCGAGTGTGTAGCTCAATACCCCGACAACAAAAGGTACCGACGCGATTCCCGCGTTCCCCCAAATCCCGTTGATCCCGAGCGCTCTGCCTCTCTGCCTGATTCCCTGCGAGACGATCGCGGTTCCCGACGGATGATAGGCGGAGCAGCCGATTCCGACTACGGCAAATCCTGCGGTGAGCACCGGCAGCGAGCGTGACAGTCCGGCGAGCGCAAGGCCAAGACCTGCTAATATCATTCCCGACGCCATCGACCAGCGGTGTCCCCAATGGTCGCTGATGAATCCCCAGCCAATCGCAAGGACGCCATACAGCAGGTACATCCAGAATCCGATCCGCAGCGCAACGGCCGCGGGGACTCCCATCTCCTGGCTGATCGGAATTACGAGTGCCGGAAACACCAGCATGAAGAAATGCGTCAGGAAATGTGCCGAAGAGGCGAAAAAAAGTATCTTTCGCTCGTCGGTGTCGAGCGTCGGCGCGCGGTCTGCAGTCATACCAGCCCTCTCTAGTTGCTGCTCTGGGGATGCGGCGCCGCGGTTACCCGCAATACGCGCGAAGCGACCGGCATACCGCCAATGTTCAACGTCAGAACGTGGGTACCCGGTTTCTGAAAAATCAGGTTGGCCACCGGAACCACCAGTTCCACGTCGCGGTTGCCTTCGGCAGTGTTAAGATCGCCGCCGAGCGAAAAGAGCACGTGTTGAGATTCCTCGTGGACGAGATTCAGGGAAAAATCCTGCTTCGCACCGAGGTTGGCAAGCCCGGCATAGATGAACCAGTGCGTCGGCGGAGAGGGGAAAGTCGGAAACTGGAATCCACTGAAGACGCCGATGACTCCCTTCTTGCCGTTGTTTTCTGTTATTACACGATCCGCACAAAGAAGTGCGTAAGACACTATTCCCATCTGCACGCTCCCAGCCCATGATATCCCATTACGCGAGATCGGTTCTATCACCGTGCGCTTCCGGAATCCGCGCGAAGAGTGAACCGTTCGCGGGCAACCGATTCGGCGCCGCTGCGGGACAGGGGCAGCCGGACCACCTCGCATTCAATCCACTTCTGTATCATGTCGTCGTAGTGGAGGTTGCCCGGCCTTCCGGATTGTCCCATCGGCGCCATGATGAAGGTGCGGTCCGGGTCAGCAAGAGATGCGGTGAAGCGCATCGACGCCACTGCGACCGCGCGGTACTCAGCTTGTCGGCGTCCGAGTTTTCCGCGGACGGTACCCGCGGCGGTGGCGACCGATCCACTGCCGGGACGCGCATTGGCAGGATTCATGATCGACACGTTCACCGTGGTGGAAGTTCCGGGCGCGGGGTAGGGTCCTCGGTTCAGGAGCCATTTGGCCACATAGTTGGTGGCACCCGAATACGCAAAGAGATAGGTGTGGAGTCTTCCGAGCCGCCACCGTGCCGGATTCTTTCCGCAGGTCTCTACCGCGATATCGAACGATCGCGCAAGCGCCTTTTCACAGGCCGCGCCGAGGTCGTCCGACGCGAAACCGGCGGCCGCAAGGAGGCGCGGCGCACATCCGGTTTCGAGCGCCTTGTCCGCTGCGCTGTAAAGGGGCGGAGACAGGGCAAGATAGACCGGAAGCGCACCCTTCAGAGTTGCGCCGGCGAGCAGGCGATTGAGCTCGACCAAAAAAATGGTGAACAGAAGTGCTCCGGCACTGTCCCGGGATGCCCTGCGGTCCCACCGTTTGAGCACTCGTATCGCCCGAATGCTCTTCGGGTTTGAATAGGAGAATGCGAAAACCGAAGGGAGCAGATGGTCGGCCTGCGTTACGTGGGTGTCCCGCTGAATTTCCTGGAAATCCTCGACGGTCGGGTTCCCGCCTATCCGCCGGATTGACTGCGCAATCCTTTCCCTGCGGTAGGGAGCCGCCCAGGAGTAGGTTACGGGATGGGGCGACTCATCGGGCACGGGCCGGTTGTTTGCCGTTGCGATGAACCCTGCACTTGGATTGCGATCACTCGGAAGCGCCGCGTAGGGAATAAAGCCTTTCCAGTATTCGGTTGCCGAGGACGCATCGGCCGGAGTCCGTCCGGAGTGCCCCTTGCGTACCGGCACGAGCCCGGTCGCGTGCCAGGCGATGTTCCCATTCACATCCCCGCATACGAGATTCTGGCCCACCGTCTTCAACAGAGAGCCGGCCGCGATGATATCCTCCACGGTTGAGGCGCGAAACATCGACATGAAACCGTCGATCGTGGTGTCTACGAAGCTGCCGGCGGTCACGATATCGGGCGGCAGACCGGGAACCGACGCCACCGGCTTTTCCGGAAGCGTGCCATACCAGACCAACGCCGCCGCCGCATCGGTTCCTGCGCCTGTCTCCGTGATCAGCGGGCCAAAAACGGTCCGATAGATCTTCCGAATAACCGGGGTTCGGTTTCGTACCGGTATTTCAACCCTGTCTACCGCCATTTCCCGCCACGAATCGCCAACCCGGTAGCGGGTGGGATGAGCCGGGTCGATCCGCACCATCGCCAGGTCGACGATGTCGGTCATCAGGTTGGTCACGCCCCATGCAACTTTCTCGTTGCGCCCCAGGATAATCCCGGGAACGCCGGGCATAGAGACTCCGGCGACGTTGAAGGCTGGACAGCAGAGATGGCAAATGTGCCAGATCTGCGGAACGATCACGCCAAGGTGTGGATCGTTCGCGAGAACCGGAAGGCCTCCCTCGCCGGAGCGGGAGACCCAGCTGTTGCTTCCGCCGCCCGCACCGCCGAATTCCGGATAGAAGGCGAGTGCCGCCGGTATCAACGGGCCGATCCGGGTGTCACCGTATTCCTTGAAAAACCGTTCGAAAGGAAGCTCGGCGCCCGGCCCGGAAGGATAGAGCTCAGCAAACGCGTCACTGTCGAGTGAGCCACGGGAAAGCAGCGCGACCAGCTCCTGGTGGTAGTTTGTCTGGAGAAACCAGGCGTTGAGCGGAAGGACAGCGCACAGGTCATCCGCAGTCCAGCGATGCGGCACCAGCCCCAACCTCCGGTACTCCAGAGCGACTCTTCTCCCGGCAAGGTCGATGTAGGCGTTGAGCCCGCGCGCGTATGCTTCGACGAACCGCCGGTTTTCCGGGCTCATCGCCGAAACCGCGCGGCGGCGCAGCGCATCGAATCCGGCCAGAATCGCAAAATGGTCGAGGTCGACCATCCTTTCCCCGACCGCTTCCGAGAGTCGGCCGGTCACCGCGCGGTAGCCCGACTCGATCTGCCAGAGCCGGTCGCGTGCGTGGACGTAGCCCTGCGCTGTCGCAATATCGATCTCACTTGATGCGAATATGTGCGGAATCCCGAGCTCGTCTTGCAGGATCTCCACGTCGTTTTCGAGCGGGACGCCCTCGATCGTTTCGGGCGTTTTTCCTTCTTTCGCCGACAGAAGCCATCCGAATCGCAGCATTGTTCGTTTCACCAATTGCACCTCTGGCCATTGATCGTCTCCCGCGCTATGCTATCCGCATGGATGAGTGGTACAAAGACTTCGGCCACCATCCAATCGTAAGATACTACAAGCTGCTGCGTCTGGATGGAGAAAACAGCGTCGAAGTCGAACAGTTCACCTTCGATTCCCGGCGGCGGAGCATAGCGGGCAGCGAAACCCGCACGATCTCGTTCAAGGCCTGGGTCGACGCGCTTTCCGGCAATGCAATTCATCCGGTACCGGAAGCTCAGGTCCCGTTTCTGTTCCATTTCTGATCACCGGGCAGTATTGTTAATCCATGTACGACATGCATGGTCAAACGGTATTAATCACCGGAGCCACCAACGGTATAGGTCTGGTCACCGCTCGCGAGCTTGCCTGGCTTGGCGCACGCACGGTAATTGTGGGCCGCAACATCGAAAAGACGAAACGCGTCTGCGAAGAGATCAAGCGGGATACCAACGGCGGGGACGTTCAATATCTCATTGCCGACCTCTCCTCGCTGGAGAACGTCCGACAGCTTGCAGCTGGATTCAAGAAGCGATTCGATCGGCTGAATGTACTCATTCACAACGCCGGGGCTATCTCATTCGATCGGTTGGAGAGCCCGGAGGGCCGCGAATATACGTTGACGATCAACTATCTCGCACCGCTTCTTCTCACCCATCTCCTGCTGGACGTGCTGGAAAGATCCGGCACGCCCGGGAGAACTGCACGAATCGTCAACGTCGCATCCGGTGCACACCGCGGTGCAAGAATCAACTTCGACGATATCGAAATGAAGCGGAAGTACCGCTCCTTTCGCGCATACAGTCAGGCGAAACTGGCGCTGATAATGTTCACCTATGATCTTGCCCGGAGCCTTACCGACCGGGGTAAGCCGGTGACGGTGAACGCGCTTCATCCCGGGTTTGTGAACAGCGGTTTCGCGAAAGACCAGCCGGGCCTGGCCGGCACGATCGCCCGGGTTGCGATGTTTCTCGGCCGTCCGCTCGGGATCAGCCCCGAGAAGGGGGCGAAAACCTCGATCTATCTGGCAGCGTCTGAGGCAGCAGAAGGGGTGACCGGAAGATACTTCGAGAAGGAGCGAGAGACTCCCTCGAGTCCGGCATCGATCGACGAAACGGCATGGACGAGGCTCCGCGAGATGACTGCGGCATTGGCCGGGGTCTCTCCGGCATAGGATCCGGGACGGCAGGCTTTCCATCAACACGCTTGTTGACACCACCGGCTGCTTGACCGGAATGCCTCATGATTTATCATGCATCAACCCACAAAGGAGCGATTCTATGCCACATCTCGATCATTCGGACCTTCTGAAACTCAAACGGTGGAACACCCCGACCATCTACAACGGCTGGGAACAGATTACCAAAGAGGATCGGAGAGCCCACTTCAACCAGGAGGAGATCCGGGACTTCATGCCGCAGATGGGACCCATGGTCGGATACGCGGTCACCGTTGTATGCGAACCGGGAAATCCGGTCCACCAGAAGGCGAATCCGTCTGCCGTCGACCAATATCGAGCCTACCTCGCGAGTGTAACCGGGCCGAAAATCGTCGTCATCCAGGACCTGGACAAACCGCGGGTGCTCGGTTCCTTCTGGGGAGAGGTCAACGCGAATGTGCACAAGGCGCTCGGCTGCGTAGGGACAATCACCGACGGCGCGGTGAGGGACCTCGATGAGATGACGAACGCGGGATTCAAAGGGATTGCGCGCCGAGCCTGCATCGGTCACGCCTATTCATGGCCGGTGCGATGGAACTGCGAGGTCGAGGTATTCGGTTGCCCGGTCAAACCCGGTGATCTCATACACGCCGACAAGCATGGATTTCTCGTCATTCCCGAAGAGGACGAGATGCAGCTGCTCGAGGCGGCGGCGTTTATGGACGCCAACGAGTGCAACACGATCATAGCCGCAGCGCGTGCGACCGGAGGGAAGAGTATGGAGGCGATCTTGCGCGAGCTCAGCGAGGCGGGAGCGCAATTCTCAAAAGCCGCCCGCGAGAAGTTCGGCCGCCAGGGTGAGTGGTAGGCGCCGGAGGGAATCGATGTAATTCCGGTCCCGTGGACACGAGGATAGGTTTGCCGTATCCTGAGCCAGCGATGAAAGACGGCAGCATCATCGACCACGCGCCGACGCTTTTCTCCGCGGAACAACGGCGAAGCTATCCCTATCTCGGGTCGATCGATTCGCAAGAGATGACCTATGCCAGCGATGGTCTTCGCGTAAAAGGCTTCGTTGCCAGGCCAGTATCCGGGGGACCCTATCCGTGCGTGATTTACAATCGCGGCGGGAATCGCGAATTCGCCGCGATCACGACCGACACCGTTGCCCGACTTTTGTGCCGTATTGCCAGTTGGGGTTACTTCGTAGCGGCCAGCCAGTACCGTGGAAACGCAGGCGGGGAGGGACGGGAGCAGTTTGGTGGAGACGATGTAAACGACGTCATGAACCTCTTTCCACTGTTGGAGATGCAGCCGGCCGCGGACACACGCAGAATCGGTATGTACGGTGGCAGTCGCGGCGGAATGATGACCTACCTCGCTCTGACCCGAACCGAACGCATTCAGGCGGCCGTTATCCGCTGCGGAGTTGCCGATCTCACGGGCTGGACAGAAGATCGTTCCGACATGCAGCAGGTGTATGAGGAGCTCATTCCGGGGTTCTCTCCGGGAGACGAAAGCGCGTTGAAACGCCGCAGCGCGGTATACTGGGCCGAAAAGCTGTGCAAGACCACACCGATCCTTCTAATGCAGGGAACTGCCGACTGGAGGGTAAACCCGTTGTCCGCGCTTCGAATGGCCGAGGCCCTTCTCAAGACTCGACATCCCTATCGGCTGGTTATGTTCGAAGGCTCCGATCACACGCTGAACGAGCACGCGGAGGAACGGGATCAGTTAACGCGGGATTGGTTTGACCGGTTCGTCCGGAACCGCGAATCACTACCCAATCTTGAACCACACGGAGACTGACTGCCCGGTCCCGGAAAAATCACTGAGGAAAGATCAACGACAAAATTTCGAGGTCACGCACAGGCTTCCGCGAACAGGTCGACAATGCGGTCAACCCGGAGGGAGAGAAGACTCTCGTTTAGTTTCAGGTAGAAACTGGATCCTTCTGGCGCCGGCAGGAGGACACCGTTGGTTTCAAGTCTGGCCTTGATGAGCTCTGCCTGGTCAATGCGGTCGAGGTTCAATTGAAAGATATTTGTTCCGTTGGGAACCTCGCGCACAGTCAGCCCCGAAACTGAAGCCAGTCCGCTCTTGAGCCGGGCGGCGGCCTGTACAACTTCGGCAAACCGCTGCTCGAATCCTGCGAGGTGCTTCAAGGCGACGGCTGCAAAGACCCACGCCTGGTTCAAGCTGCCGCCGAACATCCGCCTCTCGTGGTAGAGATCATCGAGGAGATGCGCCGGCCCCGCCAGTATTGCCCCCGCCGGGGAGCGGAAGTACTTGTACAGAGAGACGTAAACGGTGTCGAAATCGGCCGCGTACTCGGCCGGTCGTACACCGGTGAATGCCGACGCGAGGTAGAGCCGCGCGCCGTCCAGATGGAGCCCGATGCCGTTGCGCCGGCCGTAGGCGCAGATCTCGCGCATCGCTGAACGATCGAAGAGTTCCCCGTGCCTGCGGCGTACGGGCGTTTCGATTGCTATTGCGCCGATTCCCGTCGAAACCCTTCCGGATGAAGCAGCGTCGACGGCCGCGACCACTTCCTCGAGACTGAAAGTGGCTCTGCCCTGCCCGAGCGGTACCGCGTTGATCCCGCTCAAGCGCTGCAGGCAGTCACCAGAGTCGTTGTACAGGTGACCCTGCTCCTGGACAAGGACCCGGGAACGTCCGTTCATGAGGAGTCGCACTCCGAGATGATTTGCAAGAGTCCCAGTCGGCATAAATAGAGCGCGTTCTTTTCCGAGACTCGAAGCGAAGGCCGATTCCAGTTCTTCGACGACGCCTCCCCGTGAATATGAGTCGAGCGCGATTCGGCCACGAGAAGTTATCTCGACAAGGTCTGCCGCAAACTCGTCGGCTGAGGTTTCCGGCGCGTCGTAACGAAACGAAACCTGAGGGTGAGTGATACTCATGCTACGCTCGGATGAACGTTTCGACGAAACTGACAATATCCGCCGACATCGCCTCGAGGATCTTCGCTCCCTTTGCTGCAGTCGCGCGCGTCGGATCACCATTAATCCCGAGCGGACTATCCATCTTGCTCTTCAGGGTGATCGTGTGGATGCCCGTCGGACCTTTTGTATTCGGGAGTCCCACGCTTAACTCCTTTGCGGCCTTCGCCATGTTCACTAGTTCAGGTCGAATGGCAAGCAGGTTGGAAGTCTCGCTCTCATCGCCGTGACCTCCTTCGTGGGACTCACAGACGGCCTGCGACGTCGCCGCGCCGAGTCCCCGAATGTCAGTGACCGCCACCAGTATGCCCAGTTCGTTGTGGAGGTCGTAGGAAAGAATGGTCAGAGGGTAGTGTGTAGATACTCCGCCGTCGAGGACGAGAAACTTTCGCACGCCGTGTCGCGCGTAGGATCGGAGTATGTCTCCGACGAAATGTTTGAACGTTTCTGCATCGATAGAAACACTGCCCGGCCAGTCGACGAAGGCCGGAAAGTAGGCGTAGTTGAGCGTCGGAAGCAGGAGAACATCGGCCTGTTCGACCACACGTCGGGCGAGTTCGTCCACCACGATCATGTCGGTTCCGAGCGGGAGATGAGGGCCATGTTCCTTGACGCCTCCACCGACGGGTAAGACTACTACAGGATTGTTCTTGAGAGCCTCGGCGGCTTCCTGCCAGCTCATTTCGGACAGTCGACGTCCTGTCATCTGTCATCCTCCCAGGAGGGAAATGATATTCCCGCCAAACACCTTTTCTCGAATCTCGGCGGGAAATCCTGCTGCGTCCACGGCGTCGAGCTCGACACGGAGCGGATCGTGGTCCGCATAGGAGTTAAAGGGAAAGTCTGAGCCAAAGCAGACCCGATCGGGTCCGAGTATGTCGATTGCGAGTCGGAAGGCCCGTTCGTCTCGAACCGTCGAGGTCTCGAAGTAGACGTTATTGTGCACCGCAAGCGCATTGAGGTTTTCCTCGACACATTTGCCCGTATTCGGCTCGCACCGCCCCATGTGTGCGACGATAAGCCGCATTCCCGGGGCCTCACGGAGGATCGCCTCGACGCCCTCGATTACGGCGTGCGTGACGAGGTGCACGATTAACGGTAAGCCAGCAGCCTCGATTGCCTGGTAGGCTCTCCGCAGGTCAAACCTGTCAGGCTCCAACAGAAAGTGCTGTTTGAAGCCCCGCGCGCCTTGCGCTATGGACGCCTCGACATCATCCCCAACAAGCGCGAAGGGAATTATGCGCGTCGGGTACTCGGCTGCGGCGGCCAGAACGTAGGCGTTCGCGACGTCGCGGTCGACTTCGGCGAGCGGGAATGGGAACGCGACTGCCTTGTCCACGCCATTTCTGTCGAGAGCCGCAACAAGGGTTGCAGGCTCATTGTGCATCCGGTCCTTGAAAGCCGGTTTCTTTTTCTTTTCTTCCGAAAGCGGCCTTACGACAAAGGTCTCGAGACCAAGATGGGTATGCGCGTCGATCATCATCACTTGTTCCGCCGGAGGCCCTTTCTCAGTTTGGGATCGAGGACGTCGCGAAGCGTGTCCCCCAGCAGAGTCCAGCCCAGGACAAAAGTCACGATTGCCAGAGAGGGATAGACATAGGTGTACCAGTAGACAAAGGGATTTCCGCTGACCCCGAGAAGCCAGTTCCGCGAGAAGTTGATCATCTGTCCCCAATCCGCGTAGCCAGGTTCGGCGCCGACACCGATGAAGCTGAGGGAGGCAGCGATCAGAACGGTGACGCCGATGTCGAGCGAGGCGAGTACAAAAACCGGAAATATGGAGTTGGGCAGAACATGAAAGGTGAAAATTCGCAGGCTGCTCATGCCGATGCTTCGCGCGGCTCCGACATAATCCTTTTCTTTCACAGAAAGGACCTCGCTTCTCATGACACGCGCATACTGCCGCCAGCCGAAGATTATTAGAGCCAGGATCACCTTGTCGAGGCCCTTTCCCAGGACAATGCTCATCACGATAACTGCTATCAGGAATGGGAAACTCATGAACAGGTCGGTGATTCGCATCACGATTTCATCGGCCCACCCGCCGGCGAAGGCGCCAAGACCGCCAAGCGCAACTCCGATGAAAAGCGTGGCCCCAACGACAATCAATCCAACACGGAATGCGTTGCGACTTCCCCAGACGATCCCGTAGAGGATGTCATAGCCTCCACCGGTAGTTCCGAGAAAGGCCTTCTTCGTTGGCGGTGTCGGTATGGATGAGTAGCTCATTCGAGAGATTTCGTAGGGCCGATCCGCTTTCTTCGGCGGGCAGATTACCGGTGCCAGCATCGCGATCACTGCCCAGAATGAGATCAGAATCAGCCCGGTCAGGCCCAGCGGATTGCGAACGACTTTGATCAGGCTTCCCATCGGTCTACTCCAGGACTACCGTCGGATCGAGGGCCATGTAAAGAAGGTCTATCACAAGATTTGTCACGACAATGAATATCCCGATGACCAGTGAGACGCCAAGAATCGCCGGGAAGTCCAGGCCCTGCGCCGCCGTGACGATAAACATTCCCATACCCCGAAAGTTGAAGACAGTTTCAACGATGACGGCGCCGCCGAGCATGCGGGCAATGATCGAACCCGCCAGGGTGACCACCGGAAGCAGCGCATTCCGCCGGGCGTGTTTTCGAATTACAATCCGTTCCAGGAGGCCCTTTGCACGAGCCGTCATCACATATTCCTTGTTCAGCGTTTCCAGCAGCGACGACCGCATCATCCGGAGCAGCGTGGAGAGCAGCCCGATCGAATAGGCAATTGCAGGCAGAAGCAGATGTCGCAGCGCATCGACAGCGACGTCGAATCTTCCGTTGAGCATTCCGTCGACAGTGTACATGCCGGTGTAATGGTGGAACGTCTGCGCGAATACCACGTCTTCCGCCCACTGACTGATCCGTCCCGGTGGAAACCAGCCAAGCCACGCATAGAATAGCACGAGAAGAAGGAGGCCGAAGATGAACTCCGGCAGAGAAACACCCAGGATTGTTGCAACGCGCGACACCTGGTCGGCCAGCTGATTGTGTTTGGTGGCGGCCCATGTCCCCAGGCCGATTCCGCCGACAAACACAAAAACGGCGCCCATGAGCATGAGCTCCAGGGTGGCCGGAAAGTAGAGGGCAAGCGCCTGCGCCACCGGCATTCTGGCGGACGGGGACCAGCCAAGATTTCCGTGAACGACCCCTGTCAACCATGTCATGTACTGCACATAGAACGGCTTGTCGAGGCCATACTTTATCACCAGCTCATCAAACGGAATATTGCCGCCCACAACGTCGGCGCTCGGCAGGTAGACCGCCAGCCGTTCGTGAGGATTGAGAAAGAACACGAGAGAAAATATCAGAACCGACAAGAGCAGGAGAATAAGCGGCAGTGCAGCAAGGCGCCTGAGCACGTATCGAATCATCGGAGACCTTTCTTGTTATTCGGCCGCGCAGGGGAATAAGATACTCCCCTGCGCGGAACTCAGGTTACTCTTTGCTCACCGTGTAGAAATCAACGTTCATCGGTTGAGATCCGGGAGTGTAGCCCTTTACCCAGTCCCGGACAGCGACGTTCTCCACCGCCTGGAAATGAAGAATCGCGAGTGCGTTGTCATAGTCCAGTTGCTGGAGCTTGTACGATGCCGCTTTTCGCTTTTCCGGATCGTAGCTGGAGGAGACGATATCGATGAGCGGATCGAATTCCTTTTTGGCAAGGTCTACATACCCGCCCCATTCCGCGTATCCGCCGGACGAATCCATGTGCTCGAACAATGGAAAGTAGGGATCAAAAACATCGGGCAGAATACCGAACAGCGTGAGGGGCAGCTGTCTGTTGCTGACCGCGCCGACGTATCCGGCCCACGGGAGTGAGGCGAGTTCGATCTTGAACTTTGGATTCAGGGACTCGATATTGGTCTTTAGAATTTCCAGCGCCATTTGGCGATGCTTGGACCCGGTGGAATAGACCGCAGTCATCTTGAAGCCCTTATCCCAAAGCTGTCCACCCCAGGCATTCTTGAAGTATTCCTTAGCTTTGTTTAGATCGAGATGGTAGGTGGGATTTTGCGGATTGGCTGTCGGAAAACCGATAAGCACTGGTCCGTAGGGCTTGAGTGCGGCCCCTTGAAACACCTCGTTGATGAAGGCGTCCCAGTCGAAGCTGTACTCGAAGGCTTTGCGGACGTTGATGTCTGAAAAGAAGTTCCGCGGCATACCGTTCGGACCCAACTTTCCATCGCCGATGTAACTGCTGCCATCGGCAATATTCATCACGAAGTTTATCTTCATGAGCCAGGCTGATGGAATGTTCTTGATCACTTTGACGCCGGAAACGCCTTCTAGCTGACCGATCTCATCCACCGACACCTCGACGAAATCCACGTCACCAGCCTTGAGCTGAAGGATTGCAGTCTGATTGTCGGGGACCACACGCCGGATGACGCGATCGATCTTGGGGGCGCCCTGCCAGTAGTCCTTGAATGCTTCCAATACCACGCGATTGTTCTTTTCCCAACTGGCGAACTTGAAGGGGCCGCTTCCGTTCATTTTCGCGAATAGCGGATCGTCCTCGGTCTTCACGCTCATGAACTTCTGCCCGGTTTCCTTGGTGCCCGGCCAATCGCCCTGCGCAACGCACCAGGCCTTGTTGAGAATTGCCGCTACGTTTCCGCCGTCGGCCATGATTCCGAGGAAGGGTACGAAAGGTTTCGGCAGCTTGAACGTTACCGAATCGCCTGATGTGGTCGCGATATCGTCCAGCTGCGTGAACGCCGAGTCGTAGCCAACGCGCTTGACCAGTGCGTCAAATGAATCTTCTCCCAGCAAATTGGCCGCGAGCATCTTGATCTGGGTTCCCTGCCCGCCTTCCAGTATCCCTCGCTTGAATGTGTAGGCTACGTCCTCGGGGGAGAGGATGGCACCGTTGTGAAACTTCACGTTTTTGCGGATTGGAAAGGTAATGCGGGTCGTGCCGTCCGCAGCGATCTTAATAAGTCCGTTCGCGACAGTCGGAACCGTTGTTGCGATGCTCGGCGTCAGCGTGGCCATATCACCCGCGGGATGTCCGAGCAGAGAGTCGTACACGTTGCCCGACAGCTCCATGGTCGCGGAGCTGAGCATGAACTGCGGATCAAGGGTCTCCACAGAGTTCTTCGTCGCCTGCACGAAGGTTCCGGGATTCTTTATCGCAGAGGCTTGCTGAGGCGTCGTCGGTTGGTTCGCCGCCGCGCCTGCGCTCTCGTTTTTGCCACTCGCAAATCCGAAAGAAATGCTGACCATTCCAAAAACGACCAGAAAAACAGAAACACGTTCATGAATCCGATTCATAGGACCTCCTGATTGGTGAGCACAGCAGGGCCATCTTTGTACCAGAGGCACACCGTCAGGGCTACCTGTACAAAAACCGACTCAGCCTTTAACATAGGGATTATATCCACCGTACCACGATTTCTATGCCCGGTCAACGTAAACCACTTCCGGAGGAGGAACTTTATGGAGCCGCTGCTCCAGGTGCGAGGGCTGAAAACCTACTTTTACACCGAAGACGGAACCGGGAAGGCCGTTGACGGGGTAGATCTCACGATTGACCGCGAACATACGCTCGGTGTGGTCGGAGAGAGCGGATGCGGGAAATCGGTAACGGCGCTCTCGATAATGGGATTAGTTGCGAATCCTCCGGGCCGCATCGTGGATGGGCAAATCCTCTACTACCGAAATGGCGTCCCGTTGGACCTTACAAAACAGGATCCGAAGGGCTCCGTTATGCGGTCGATTCGCGGAAACGAAATCGCCATGATCTTCCAGGAACCGATGACCTCTCTGAATCCGGTCTATACCATCGGAAACCAGATTGCTGAGACTATCATTCTTCACCAACGGCTGAACAAGCGGGACGCTCGCGACAAGGTTGTCGAGATGCTGAAGGCGGTGGGGATTCCTGCGCCGGAACGTCGCGTTGACGATTACCCGCATCAGCTTTCGGGTGGAATGCGGCAAAGAGCGATGACCGCGATGGCGCTCTCCTGCAATCCTCAATTGTTGATAGCCGACGAACCTACGACAGCTCTCGACGTTACCGTCCAGGCCCAGGTTCTGGAACTCATGGGAGAGTTACGGAAACGGTTCCGTACATCGCTCATGTTTATCACCCACGACCTGGGAATCATCGCCAATATCGCAGACGACGTGGCAGTGATGTACCTCGGTAAGGTCGTTGAGAGAGCCCCGGTAAGGTCGATCTTCCACGACGCGAAGCACCCCTACACCCGTGGTCTGATGAACTCGATACCTTCGATGCACCTCGGAGAGCGAAAAAGGCTCGTACCGATCACCGGCGTGGTTCCAAGTCCATTCGATGTGCCGAATGGTTGTGTCTTTGAGCCGCGGTGCCCCTCCGCGATGGAGATTTGCAGGCGGATGAATCCGGCGCTGCGCGAAGTGCTCCCGGGACACGATGCCGCCTGCTGGCTTCATCAGCCCGAACCGGCCGGAGTGGCGCATGAGTGATCGACGTCCGCTTCTTACGGTCACCAACCTCAAGAAGTACTTCGCCGTTCGGCGAACTCCCCTCGATCGGTCTCACGTTCAACTGAAGGCTGTCGACGACATCAGCTTCGAAATCGGGGAAGGGGAAACTCTCGGCATGGTCGGGGAAAGCGGTTGCGGGAAGACGACCGTCGGGCGCACCATTCTTCGGCTCTACAAGCCGACATCGGGCCGCATTTGTCTACACTCCGGAAGCGAGACCGAGGATCTTTCAGTGTTGTCCTCCGGGGAGCTTAAGCCGATCCGACGGGACATGCAGACCATCTACCAGGATCCCTATTCGTCGCTGAACCCACGGATGAATATCGGCACTATTGTGGGTGAGCCTCTTCTCGTGCACGACTTCGGCACGAAAGGCGCAAGGATCGACAGAGTCCGGGAAATGATTAAAGCAGTGGGTCTCAAGGAAGACCACCTGAGGCGCTATCCGCACGAGTTTTCGGGCGGCCAGCGGCAGCGAATAGCGATCGCCAGAGCCCTTGTGCTCCATCCGCGCCTGGTTGTTGCCGATGAGCCCGTGTCGGCGCTTGATGTCTCGATCCAGGCTCAGGTCCTGAACCTTCTCGAGGATCTGCAGCAACAGTTTCACGTGACCTATCTGTTCATAGCGCACGACCTTTCCGTCGTTCGTCACATCAGCTCGAGAATAGCTGTCATGTACCTCGGCAAGATCGTGGAGCTCTCGGACACGCAAGAACTTTTCCTCGGGCCAAAGCACCCCTACACAGAGGCGCTAATCTCCGCAATTCCCATTCCGGACCCGGACGTAAAAACGGAACGCATTATTCTCGAGGGAGACGTGCCAAGCCCCATTTCTCCCCCGCGTGGCTGCCGGTTCAACCCGCGGTGCAGATACGTCCAGGCGCGCTGCCGTGAAGAGGAACCAGCTCTCCGGAATCTCGGGGGAACCCATCTTGCGGCCTGTCATTTCGCAGAATCGCTCGCCCTGAATCCGGTCCGTCTCAATTAGAGCCTCCTGTCCCACGGTTTGGCTCGAGAGTCTTCGGGCTGACCATCCACACACCGGCGGCCCCATAGAACACCAGCGCGGCGAAACAGAGCTCCACAATTACATCTGTTCAATGCAGCGATGTTATCGGGAATATTCGAAGCAGAATATTCGCACTCACTATCAGCGCGAGACTGAGGAATATCGCGATTGTGCGGTACCTGAGAATCGCCGTGACTACGGCATCGATCTGTCCGATGACTATTGCAGCACGATGCATTTCGGTCTCCTAAGTGTTTATGCCCATGACAAGGTTGGGGACGAACGTTGCTTGCGCGGTCGGAGAGACGAAAACGATCGTCGGTGCGGCTGGGTCTGGTGCGCGAGGCCTCGCGGCCCGGCGGAATCGAATTCCGCATTCGTCCGGCGCCCGTTCTTATCAAAAAGATGCGTGCAAGCCGTCGGATCTCAGCTTTTCACCGACCCCGCTGTCATTCCGGCGAGGAAGTATCGCTGGGCGACAAGGTAGAGGATGAGGATTGGCAGCGATCCGAGAAGGCTCATGGCCATCATCTCGTTCCACTGATAGGCGTGTTGCCCCATGAGCATCTGGATCCCGATTGGGACAGTGCGCATGTCGGTAGATTTGGTAAGGGTAAGCGCGAAGAGGAACTCGTTCCAGGAAAGCAGGAACGTGTAGACTGCGGTCGCCACAACACCGGGGATCGAAATTGGCACGAGAACGCGCCACAGTGCGAAAAAGTTGGAACCGCCGTCTACCATCACCGCGTCATCAAGCTCTCTGGGCAGCGTATTGAAGTAGCCTGTCATCATGAGAATTGCATAGGGCAGCGTGAACACCATATAGGTGAAGATCAACGCGAAGTAGGTGTCGTAGAGCTTGAACGCGACCACGAGCCCGAAGTAAGGGATCATGAGGGTAATCGGGGGAACCGTCTGGGTGCTGATAATGAAAAGGTTCAACGGCTTCTTGAACTTGAAGGAGTAGCGGCTGAAACCATACCCCGACATGATCGCCACGAGCAGCGTGAGGACCGTGACCACACTCGCGACCAGGTAGCTGTTGAGAAAGAATCGTATCTTGACCGGATTACTGAAGATGGCCTGGTAGGCGTCCATCGTCACCTGTTTCGGAAGAAGTCTCGGCGGCAGAGAAAAGATTTCCATGTTTGATTTGATGGAGCTCACGAGCATCCACAGAACCGGAAAGCTCGCGAACACCAGGCCCGCTGCGAGCCCGACGTAGGTGGCCGTGGGAATTATCCATTTGCGCGTAGGTGTCACCGCTTGTGCCATTTTCTACTCCCGGGCCCGCTGATGCCTGACATAGAAGAATGCCACGCTCATGGACAGAATCAGAATGATCACCGCGCTCGCAGACGCCAGCGAGAACTTGAGATTGCTGAAGGCGAGCTTGTAGGTGAATGTCCCCAGCACTTCGGTTGCGTGAATGGGACCGCCGCCGGTGGTCATCCAGATAAGCGGGAACACCTGCATGGTCCAGATGAAGTCGAGCATCGCGATGCTGATTATGATCGGCGAAAGCTGCGGGATGGTGATGTGCCAGAACTTCTGCCGCTCATTCGCACCGTCGATGGTGGCCGCTTCGTAAAGCTGCACCGGGATACCCTGCAGCCCGGCCAGAAGGCTGACCATGTAGAACGGATATCCGGCCCAGATGTTGACGAAGGTGACGGCGTGAAGCGCAACATTCGATTCAGAAAACCACTGGATGTCGGCGCGCGTGATGTGCAACGACTGCAGAACGTAGTTGATGATGCCGCTCGGGTCGAGAAGCAGGCGCCAGATAATGGCGATGATGGTCGCCGTAAAAACCCAGGGCATGATGTAGAAGACTCGAAGAATGCTCCTGATGATCGGATTAACCACCCGTGAGTTCAGCATCATCGCAAAACTAAGCCCGATGGCGAGATGGAAAATGACGCTCATGATCGTAAAATAGAGCGTATTGCCCACCGAAAGCGCGAACGTGCTGTCCTTCAGTACCGTCGCGTAGTTCGAGAGCCCGACGAACGCCGGTTTCTGGTTCATGATGACGTTGTCCATCACCGAATATCGGATCACGGAAATGATCGGGATCAGCATCAGCATCGCCAGAAGAATGATCGTGGGCGCCTGGTAAAGGTAGGGGGCGATGATAGCTCTTGCGCGATATGAAATCCTCGGCTGACCGGACTTGTCGCTCGTGTGAAAGGCCATGCACCCTCTCTCTTCGGTGGCAGTAAACGGCTACGCAACACCATGGCATTGCGTAGCCGGAAGAATCAATAGCTGGTTATATCCTAGAATGCCTTGACCCACTCGGCCTGGGCTTTGGCGGCGGCCTGCTCGGCTGACTGCTTGCCGTCGAGCAAGAGCTGGATCTGCTCATCGAGTTGGCGCATCAGCTGTTCGGCGACCGGAAGGCCGACGAACTCGTTTGCGAGGTATCCGGACTTGAAGATGTCAAAGGCTTTGGCATACATCGCATCGGAGGAAACGTAGTCCGGCTTCGCATTTACGTTGCCCGGGAACGCGTGGGCCAGTGACACGATTTTGCTGTTGACGTCGGGGCTCATCAGATAGGAGACGAGCTTCCAGGCTTCGGCCTTGTGCGTGCTCTTTTCGCTTATGCCGATTCCCCACGCGGCGTACGGAAGTCCACGCTTGCCGGTGTAGCCGTCGACTGCGGGAAGGGCGGAAATAGTAAAGTTCAGATTGGCGTTGCGCTGGCGAATCATGTTGATGTGGGCGAGCGAGTCGATCATCATGCCCACGCGGCCGTTCACGAACTGCTCCACTTTGTCCTGCTCCTGCATGGAGAATGATCCGGGAGCAATCACGCCGGCTTTGTACATGGAATCGATGTACTTCAGCGTGTTCACCACGTCAGGATTGGTCAGATCCGGCTGGCCGTCCTTGAGCATGCTCTTGCCCGAGGCCCAGAGCCACGACATCACGTCGTTCTGCGCGCCGTTGGGGTTCTGCAGGGAAAGCGGAAGCACCCAGCCGTACTGGTTTTTCGAGGGATCGGTAAGCTTCTTCGCGTCCGCGAAAAACTCGGTTCGATTCGTCGGCGGATTCGCAATTCCGGCTGCTTTGAACAGGTCCAGGTTGATGAAAATCGGATAGACGAAAGAGGCAACCGGAAACATGTAGCTCTTGCCGTTCAGTTTGATGATGGCAGCGACCTGTTTCGGATCAAAGTTGGTGGAGGCCATGAGGCTGTCGAGCGGAGCGATGGCGCCCTGCTTTGCAAGGTCGTTGACCCACGCGCCGTCGAGGCCGACAACGTCACTGAGCGTTCCCGTGGCGGCACCTGCAACGATCTGGTCGTGGGTGTTCGAATAGGGACCGCTTATGAGCTTGACTTTGATACCGGGATTCTGGGCCTCGAACTGGTCCATAAGTGCGCGCAATGAACCGGCAGGAAGCTCCGGCTCCCACCACTGGATAAACTCGATTGTGACCGGTGCGGCTGCGGTCGGTGTCGACGCTGCGCCCTTGGATTCGGCGCTGCCGCCTGCCCATACGAACGAAGCGGCAAGAACGAGTGATAGAAGAAACACGACAGTTCTCTTCATACTTTTCTCCTTTCGATGATTTTAGACAATCCGACCCGCGTTCGGGTGGGACACCTATTTCTGAGTATGCGGCCACTTCTTTTCGGTGTCAAGTACAAAAAAGCCACAAATGCGCATATTATGGTGTTTATTTCTTTTCATTTTATACGTTGACGACGACATGATACTCTGATATGCTCAGAGACGAGCGTAATTTATGTTCAATAATGACTGTTTTGGTATTCTATCAACGTGACTGGAGGTTACGGAGCGGAGATGGGCGAGCAAATTGTCTTGGGGCTTGGAGACAACACCGATTTTGAGATCGAATGGAACTCCGTCGTCTTCGAGCAACTCATACATGAATATGCCATCACCGCCTCCGAGCTCGATACCCAGGGGCCGATTACGAGCGTCCGGGGTCTGGTGGTCTCGATCCTGGGCTTTCTCAAAGAGGGGACGGGCGGAGAGCGATTTGTCGCGTCGCCGCAGATCATCGAGCTGTTTGCGAGCCGTTTCCAGACCAAGATCACCATCGGCGGAACTTCGGTACGTGCGGCGATAGCCATGCGCAAACTTGGGTATACCTCCGCTCTGCACCTGGTGACGGTCAACGACCACGTGCGAAGACTGATTCCGAACGACAGCCCGTGGGTTTGCAGCAACGTCGGTGACAGCTCCTATCCACATCTGATCGTCCAGTTCCACAAGGACACGCGGGTTGCGGCCGGAGATATTTCGATATGCGCGCGGCGTGCGAACCGCATCATCTACGACAATGACTACGACAATATCGTCATGGAAATCAGCCCTGATTTCGTTTCGCTGGTGAAAGACGCGCGGGTGCTCCTGATCTCCGGGTTCAACGCCATGCAGAGTCAGGAGCTTTTGGCAGACAGACTGGTTAAGGTTTCGCGCGTCACGAGGTCTCTACCCTCAAACTCACTTGTCTTCTATGAAGACGCCTGCTTTCACCGACAGGAATTGAGCGCGCAAGTTCGTGAAGCTCTGCTTGGCGCAATCGATATCTACAGTATGAACGAGGATGAGCTCGAAGGATACGTGAACAGAAAAGTCTCGCTTCTCGATCCTATCGAAGTCTACAGTTCTCTGCAGGATTTGCAGCGACTGATTCCGGGGCCGCTTCTGGTAATTCATACCCAATACTGGGCATTGGCATATGGGGCAGCCGCTGCCCGATATGAGGCCGCACTGAGAGGAGGGATCACTATGGCGACCACGCGCCTCCGCTTCGGCGATGATTTCACACCGGCGAACTACCGGGAAACGGAAACATTGTCCAAGGAGCCTGCGGGCGCCGAGTTCGCGGAGGCGATCCGGAGTCTGGCCGGGGAGAGGGTCCGTTGCCTCCCGTCGAATCGGGTCGAGGAACGCCAGGTCACAACTATTGGTTTAGGAGATGCCTTTGTCGGAGGATTTCTTCCGACACTGGTCGAAAAACAGCGCGATAGATAGAACAAGGAGAATAGTGATGAGTATCGTAACAAACAAGCAGTTGCTCGACCGGGCACGAGACGGACACTATGCGGTCGCGGCTTTCAATACCAACAATCTCGAGTACATGCAGGCCATTATCCAGGCGGCGCTCGAACTGCGATCCCCGGTGATAGTCAGCGCTGCGAAGAGCGAAATCGACTACATGGACGGGTACGTTTTCGTGGCCATGGTCAGGACGATGGCTGAGAAGCTCCCTATTCCGGTGAGCATTCACCTGGACCACGGGCCAACATATGATGAAACGGTGCGCTGTCTTCGGTATGGATTTTCTTCGGTCATGTATGATGGGTCGAGTCTTCCATTGGAAGAGAACATTTCCAACACCAGGCGAGTCGTTGCGGCGGCCCATGCCTGCGGAGTCCCGGTGGAAGGCGAAATCGGCGTTATCGGCCAGGCGGAGGACGGACCCGAGGGACCGAAGAACGACATGTACGGTCTCGCAGATCCCGATCAATGCGAAGAGTTCGTGAAAAAGACCGGAGTAGACAACTTCGCAGCGGCCATCGGCAACGCCCACGGCCTCTACAAGCGAAAACCGGAACTGCGATTCGATCTGTTGACGGAAATCCAGAAACGCTGTGGAGTGCCGCTCGTGCTCCATGGCGGAACCGGAATTCCGGAGGAGGACCTGCGCAAGGCCATCACGATGGGAGTCGCCAAGATCAACTTCAGCACGGTCATGCGGAAAGGATGCATCGAAACACTTACGGAAACTCTGAACGCCAACCCCGGAGAGCTGGATCTTATGAAGCTGCTCACACCCGCCAGACTGAAAATGGTGGAAATCGCCAAGCACCACATTAAGATGTGCATGAGCGACGGGAAGGCATGGACGTAGAGCACCTGTTCGAACTACGACATGGCAGTTGACGTCGACTGCCATGTAGTGGATTGATGTAGCTATGGGGACGAAAGACTTTGTAGAAGAACGCCGGAGCAAGATCCTGGAGCACGTGAACCAGAACGGGCGTGCCGATGTGAATGAACTTGCCGCTTTTCTCACGGTCACGGAAGCCACGATTCGTCGAGATCTGGTATCTCTCGAGAACCAGGGCCTTGTCTACCGGGCGCACGGTGGAGCTCTCCGGCGCGAACAGGTATCCGTCTGGCAGACAAGTACGCTGCAGGACCGGCTGGTGATGCATCTCGAAGACAAGATGCGGATTGCCAGGTTTGTGACTCAGCTGGTGCACGACGGAGAGAGCCTCATGATCGACGGTGGCAGTACCACGATGCTCGTGGCAAAGGAACTGTCGACGAAGAAGAATCTGCTGGTAGTGACCAACGCCACGGACATCGGGGAATTAATGGTCGAATCGAATGACAACAAGGTAATCCTGACCGGCGGCGAGCTCCTGAAGGAAACGCACGCCCTCATAGGAAGCGCCGCCGAGCACTCCCTCGAACAGTACAGAACGGACAAGGCGATCATCGGTGTATCAGGTATCCTCGTTGATGAGGGGTGCTTCTCGGCGATTCCTCAAGAGGCGGAAATCAAGCGACTCATGGCGGCGAACTCCACTGAGACCATTGTCGTCTCCGACAGCTCGAAGATCGGAGCCCGCGCCTTCTGCTTCTTTTGCGATTTCACCCATGTCGACAAACTGGTTACGGATCGCAATATCAGCAAGATCGCACTCGAAGCGCTGAAACAGCAGGGTATCGAGGTTTTTACCGTCTGATTTCGGCCTTCTACGGTCACTCCCCGGGTGTCGTGCCCGGCGGTGACACGGTTTTCGGGTTCATCGTCCCGATCGCGGCGCGGACGACGAAGACGAAAGAATATAGCACCATGATGAGCGCGGAAATCGGCATGCAGGAATAGAGTACCTTTTTTGGAATTTCGAAAACCGCCGTCGCTTCCTGCGCCTTCATCGTCAGGTCGAGGGAGTACTTGAGCAGGATTGCCGCAAACAGAAGTGAAAGTACCTCGATCAGGAGTCTGTAGGCGTTTCTGCCCCGTTCATTCTTTACTTTTGCCTCGATCCAGTTGCCGACACTGAAATGGCCCTTGACCATCCACACACCGGCGGCCCCATAGAACACCAGCGCTGCGAAACCGAGCTCCACAATTTCATCGGTCCAATGAAGCGATGTTATCGGGAATATTCGAAGCAGAATATTCGCACTCACGATCAGCGCCAGACTGACGAATATCGCTATTGTGAGGTACTTGAGAATCGCCGTAATTACGGCATCGATCTGTCCAAGAACTATTCCAGCACGACGCATTTCGGTCTCCTACATGCTTATGCCCATGACAAGGTTGGGGACGAAGGTTGCGATTTCGGGTATGAACGCGATCAGGATGGTAATAAGGAGGATTCCCACCATATAGGGCCACGTTTCCCGCGCCAGATCCATTACGCCGACCTTGCTGAAACTCGAAACGGCAAACAGGCACATACCCACCGGAGGGGTAATGTTCCCGATCATGATCAGCAGTGTCATGACCACACCCAGATTCACGAGGTCCAGCCCGTACTGCGACGCTATCGGAAGGAAGATCGGGATCGTGATGAGAAATATGGAGTTGCCCTCGAGGAAACATCCGAGGATCAGGACCACCGCAATGATAATCCAGGTGACACCGGACCCGGATGCGCTGATCCCGGCGAGATTTCCGATAATGTTATCGGGAATTCGCTGGTATATCGCGAGCCAGCCGAAGAAATTGGCTGCAGCCATGATAAACAACAGCGCTGTCGTCTGCTTGATCGATTTCCAGAACAGCTCTGGCAGATCCCGGAGCTTGAGATCTTTGTAGAGAAACCCGAGGATGATTGCATAGATGCAGACGACAACCGAGGCCTCCGTCGGGGTGAAGATACCCGACAGAATTCCTCCAATAATGATCACCGGGGCCAGCAGCGGAAGAAACGCCTCCCTGAAACTGACAAGGATTTCCTTCAGGCTGACCCGATCCGAACGCGGATAGTCGCGGACTTTCGCGAGGATCCCGGTTGCGACCATCATGGCGAGGCCCATAAGCACCCCGGGCACCAGGCCGGCCAGGAACAGGCGCGCGACCGAAACCGTCGTGAGAGCGCCGTAGAGTACAAACGGAATCGACGGTGGAATAACCGGCCCGATAGTGGAAGCCGCTGCGACGATGGACGCGGAGACGCGGGGCTGGTACCCGTTGTCGACCATCGCCTTGTGCTGGATCTGACCAAGGCCGGCTGCGTCGGCGACGGCGGACCCGGACATGCCCGAGAAGATCATGGACGAGACAATTGAAACCTGCCCCAGCCCGCCGGGAACGTGGCCGACCAGCGCCCGGGCGAATCGAAAGATGCGCGATGTGATACCTCCGGTATTCATCAGGTTGCCCGCGAGAATGAAGAATGGGATCGCAAGCAGAGTAAATCCGGTTGTCCCGGAATACATTCGCTGCGGCAGCATCGCCGAGAAAATTGCCCTGTCCGAGCCCGACGAAGAATGCAATTGCAGTCAGCGCGATTGCCACGACTATCGGCAGGTCGAGGATGATGAGGAACAGAAGAACGGCAAAGATCGAAATAGTCAGCATGTCTATCTCCGTCGGTTCGAATCTGGGTCTGCATCGAATGGATAAGGCGCCTCGAAGATCGTGGTGATCCTGCTTCCGAGGCGCCGAAAAGCGGCCGGAGGCCTATTTTGACTTATCGAGCATCTGCATAAAGGTGTTGAAAACTGTGGCACCGACCTGGGCCTTGAGCGCGTCATATACCGGCGCGGCGGCGGTCTTGAAGGGTGCGGTGTCCGGGTAGGCAACCTGCATGCCATTTTTTGCCAGCTCCGCGATCTGAGTCGCTTCCATGTCGCGAACTGCCTTTTGCATTGCACGGCCGGCCTTGGCGGCTTCTTCGAGCACGATCTGCTGCTGCGAGCTGGTCAGCCTGTCGAAGGAGGACTTGTTCATGAGCAGATGGGTCGAGTTGTAGGTGTAATTCAGCATCGAAAGGTATTTTTGGGTTTCCCACATTTTGTTGGAGTAGATCGTGGCGATCGGGTTTTCCTGTCCATCGACGACGCCCTGTTTCAGCGCCATTGGAAGCTCCGCGAATGCGATAGTCTGCGCGACGCCGCCAAGTGCCTTCACGGTCTCCTGATTTACGAAATCCGGTGGTGTACGAATCCTGAGACCCCGCATGTCATTGGGGGTGTTGATCTGACGTTTGGACGTCGTGTAGGTCCGGAATCCGTATTCCCATCGCGCAAGGTACTTCAGCCCCGCCGCTTCAATGTCCGGTACGGCCCATTTCAGAAAGTCACCCGCAAAAAAGCGGTCGGTCGCTGCATAATCTTTGAATGCGAAGGGTGCTCCGACGAGATTGAACTTGTTCGCGTACTTCGCGATCGCCGGTTCGGTCGGGATGACAAAGTCGAGCGCCCCGAGGATAGTCTGTTCGAGCATTTCCTGGGTGCTTCCGAGCTTGCTGTTTGGATAGATCGTTATCTTGATCTGTCCGCCGGTCCTCGCTGCGACCGCGTCGGCGAACGCTACCGCCGCCTTGTGTGCGGGGTGGGATTCGACCAGATAGTGGCCGAATTTGAGCTCGATCGGCGCGGCGTAGACCAGCGCGGCGATCGAAATCATCACGAGCAAGAATGCTGCCTTCTTCATGGCCCAACTCCTTTTGTCTCGGAGCAGAACAAACGAGCGCATTTCATGTGAGACGTTTTATAATATGAAACATCGTTTCAATATTGGAGTCATTATAAGGCGACTCTTCCGAAAACTCAAGCAAAATCGGGATCAGGACTGGTAACCTCGATATTCTTCCGATACGGTCCAACTCGCGGTCCGTTTCGCGTTACTTTGGTAGCGGCGATGAACGGCGTCTGCGTGGAACGACGACGGGGGTAGGGCCGCCCACCCAGGCTCGAAAGGAGAACAATTGTGGCGAAATTGATGGTTTTCAATCAAATTACGCTCGACGGCTATTTCTCGGACATGGGCGGTGACATGAGTTTCGCCCACAGCCATGACGCAGAGTGGAACGACTTTGTCGAGGGGAACGCCAAAGGAGGAGGCATGCTCCTCTTCGGACGCGTGACCTACGAGCTGATGGCGAGCTTCTGGCCCACTTCCCTCGCGAAGGAAACCAGCCCGATCGTTGCCGAGCAAATGAACAACTTGCCGAAGGTTGTCTTCTCAAGAACCATGGACAAGGCTGAATGGCACAACACCAGGCTCGTGAAGCACGGGATAGCCGACGAGATAGTGAAGTTGAAAAATGAGTCCGCCACGGACATGGTGATCATGGGGAGCGGAAGCATCGTATCACAATTGACTGCCACGGGGCTGATCGACGAGTACCAGCTCGTCGTGCTCCCAATTGTACTCGGCGAGGGGAGACCGCTGTTCGTCGGTCTGAAACAGAGACTCGATCTGAGGCTCACAAGCTCGCGCATCTTCGGCAACGGCAACGCATTTCTTGTCTACCGGCCGGCGAATGCCTAAGCGGTATCCCCGTCCGCGGAAACGGCATCCCGCCGTCGGTCATTGCGCGGTCGAGTCTTTCGCGGTGACCCGAAGCCGGAAAGCAGCGACATTGAACCATCGGCGTACCGCATTCCGAAAATCGTCAGTGCTGAATTGGACCATGCCAGATTCGTCGGTAGCCGGAAGGAGTGAGCAGCGCTATCGACGCGCTTTCCCGGAAATCGACTCTATCGATATTTTGTACACGCGGGCCCTGCTGCCGCTATTCTCTATTTCGGCTCGGCCCTCTTCCATGTATTCAGCCGAATACTTCTCGATCAAACCGAGCAGTCCGATCTGCTTTTCCTCGTCGGAAACTTCCACCGCCTTTCCGAACACGATCACGCTTTCATAGCGGGTGGCGAACTGTGCCGGCATCACCTCTGTGTCACCGACAACGCAAAACGAGACGCGGTTATTGTGGCGGAGGTTTTCGAGTTTGTCTCCCTCCAGGGCACAGTGGAAGTAGATGCCCCGTCCGATCAGGGCGTAGTTGACCGGGACCCCATAGGGCTGTCCGGTGCGGGATGCGGTCGAAAGCACTCCCCACTCTCCCCGGCGAAGGATCTCCTCGGCTTCGTCCATAGAAATGGCACGATCGGTTCGACGCAACTTTCCATCCATGATCAGTACCGCCTCTTGATTTGTGACGACGGCGGCTCATTGCGGACAGTCGATTCCAGAATCGCTCTGCCGGCTCTGATCCGCTCACCCGCGGAGCAGGTAGGCTGTAAAGCGCTCTGCCTCGCGTTCATGCAACCCTACGTTAATGTTCATCAACTCCAGATGCTGCTCGAGCATAAGCTTTCCCTGTGGTACCGGGTTCTTTTCAAAGAAAGCAACGATTTCAGCGGATGTCTTCCGATGAGAAACGGTGCGAACTCCCGAGAGCATGCGTACTATCGTGTTGGCAGGGAAGCGTTTGTTCAGTTTCTCCCAGTTCGTACGGATAAAGGCCCACGCGTTTTCGCCATGGTACCGGTTCCGCAGGCAGCTGGCGATCAGAAAAGGGGCGTCCTGGGTCCGGACTTCGTCGCCGGTCGTCATTTGCAGTGTCCGGCGAAACTCATCCAATCCCGGGAAGGACGCGAGAGCGTAGAGGTAGCGAAGCCGTTCCTGCGGCGTCGATCCTGATTTGAAGCGCTCCACGAACAGGGCGTGATCCGCGGAGTTTCCGACCGACGCGACAGCCTCGAGGGCCGCCGCCGCGAGGTTTGGCTCGACAGATGAAGAGTCTGTCTCGGCGCGCTGGTGAATCGCGCGGGCGCGTTCAATGCCCTTCTGGTCGGCGCCGGAAATACAGAGCATTTCCACGAAAAGACCGCGGAGTTCCTTTTTGTCCTGCGGTTCTGAAACGGCGGGGTCCCACCCTATTCTTTTCAGAGCGGTACCGGCGAGTTGTGCGATTTCGGTTCTCAGTTTTTCCAGCGCTTTGCCGCGGGGAAGCCGGGTGAGCTGGGCCAGGCAGCCCGACAGGGTGTGCCAGACATCGAGGTCGTTTTCGCCGGAAAAGGCGCGGGAAAGCTCCAGGAATGACTGGGCAGTTGCCGCACCGCAGAGCAGCGCGGCCCACGCATCGTCGAGCAGGGTAAACCGCTCGATCGGTGCAAGAAGATCGAACGGTCGCTCCTTGAGCGGCGCAAGAAGCTCGGGCCCGTATGATACCCGATAGAAGCCGTTTGCCTCGACATTTCCGACAACGTAGTCCGGGCTTCCGTCGACCGGGAGGTCCAATTCTGACTCCTCGAGAAGCGGGCGATGCTCGGTCGGGTCTCCGGCGCCACCGACCCGCAGGATCAGCGGTATCGCCCACCGCTGTTTCTGCGCATCGTTGCTTTGCGTGAAGCGGAACCGCTCCTGCGTAACGCGCAGCGATCGATTTCCGGCCGGTCGTTCGATCCGCACACGGGGAAAGCCGGGCTGGAAGACCCACGACTGCATAATGCGTTCCACCGGATGTGAAGTCGCCTCCTCGAGCGAGGCCCAGAGGTCGGCGGTCTCCGTGTTTCCGTAGCTGTACTTTCGCAGATAGGATCGGATGCCGCGACGGAATTGATCGGGACCGAGGTACTGTTCCAGCATACGCAGCACCGATGCGCCCTTCTCATAGGTAAGAACGTCGAACATTCCCTCGGCATCCTCGGGTGAGTCCACCGGGTATTCTATCGGCCGGGTGCTGCCGAGGCCATCGACCCGGAAGGCGGCGGAACGGGAAAGCGAAAAGTGACTCCAGGTTCGCCACTCCGGCCGGTAGGCGTCGACGGCGGCGACTTCCATGAAGGTGGCGAATGCTTCGTTCAGCCAAATCCCGTTCCACCACTTCATGGTCACCAGATCTCCGAACCACATATGTGCGAGCTCGTGTGCGATAACCATTGCCGCCCGCCGGAGCTCGCCCTGTGTGACCGCAGTCTGATCGACGATCAGCAACGACTCACGAAACGTGATGCAGCCCAGATTCTCCATCGCGCCCATGGCAAAATCCGGCAATGCGATAAGGTCGATCTTCTGCCCGGGGCAGGGGATGCCGTAGTAGTCGGCGAAGAATTGAAGCGAAAACCGCGCTACATCAAGCGCAAAGCTTGTGTGACGCCCCTGACCGCGCGCGTGGATGACGCGCACCGGAACTCCCCCGGCGTCTACCGGATCGGTCGCTTCGAGCGGACCTATGACGAAGGCGACAAGGTAGGTCGACATTTTGATGGTATCGGCAAAGCTCACCGTGCGAAACCCGCTGGAATCGATCGTGTCGGAGACAACCGGACTGTTGGAAACAGCCAGGAGACCCGGTTCGACTCCGAGAGTGATCGAGAAGACCGCCTTCATGGCGGGCTCGTCGAAACAGGGAAACGCTCGACGGGCGTCGGTCGCCTCGAACTGCGTCGTGGCGATTTGGTGTTCCCGGCCGGTGGAGTCGGTGTACCGGGAACGGTAGAATCCTCGAAGCTTATCGTTCAGGACGCCGGAGAACTCGAGATGCAGGCGGTAGTTCCCCGCTTCAATGGGTTGGGTGACCGGAATGCGGACGCGTTCAGTCGTTTCGTCCAGCTCGATAGCAGCCAGATCCATGCGCCTGCCCGCTTCGTCCTGCAGCCATCCGAGATGCATCTCGAGCTCGGCCGCGTTCAGGACTATCTCGCGAGTCATTTCGTGGACCGCGATCACGATCTCCACTGTTCCGTCGAAGCGCGCAGCGCCTATGTCGGGCACGAGCAAAAGCTCGTATCGGGTCGGGGTGACCGATCCCCCGAGCCGATACCTGCTCCTGTCGTTGTTCGTCATGGAAAACTCCTTCAGCTCGACATGGCAACCGACCGGATTATCGGACAATCGCCCGGCTAAACCGGCTATCGCGACCCCGGCCGCCGGTGAGTCTACCATCGGGGACGGCTCCGGTCAACGCGACGCCGACAGTTGTCTGGCCGGGCTTTCGCGTTCCGGGAATCCAGGGCCCTTTCCGGTTCATAAAATCACCAATAAATAAATTGTTGCATTCCCGGACGGCTCCCGATATACTGACAACAGGAGTCATGATTTGAGACTAAAACATGGTGGATTCACTCCGAAGATCGCCGGCAGACCCACGAGGGATCTGGTCGAAGTCATCATGCCGGACCGTCTTTTCATCGATCTGAAGCGCGGTGGCCTCTCCTATTCCTCCGTTGTACGCTCAGGAGAAAACGTCGCTTTTGGCCGGCCACTGGCAACGGTCTCTGCCGCCGGCGGAACGCTGTCACTTCCCGCGCCGGCGCGCGGACACGTTTCTGTGTCGGAAACCGGGGCCGGAACGCGAATAGTGATCGACGGGGCAACTGCGGATACCGTAGCCGAAGGATTCGCGGCGCACGTCCCGGAACGAGTCTCCCGGGAGCAGATAAACGGGATTCTCGCCAGCGGAGGTGTGTGGCCTTTCCTCTGGAGCTCCCGTACGCGAGGCATACCGCGACTCGACGCCTCTGAGGGACCCCGGTCGATCATCGTCAACTTTGTGCTCACCGAACCTTTTCGGGCGCGCGGCAGAGTCATCATTACCCGCTCGTGGGCGCGCATAGTCGCCGGGATTCGCTTTCTCCAGCGCATGGTCTCCGACTACGGGTCGATCGAGATTGTCCTTACCTCTCCGGACGACCCGGTGGCGAAAATGATCTACCAGGACCTTTCCGGTTACGCGCTCATTCACATTCACTCGGTGCCGCTCACCTATCCGATCGAGAATCCACGAATACTGGTCGATGCGCTGCGCCGCGATGATCCCCAGCTCTCCGATGATGACGAGATATGGGTCCTCGATTCGCAGGGCGTCGAGGCGATTGGCGCCTGTATGTCGGAGGCACTACCGGTACATGAGCGGGTTGTGGTAACCGGGGGACCCGGACAACCGGATCCGAAGCACTATGTGGTACGCATTGGAACACCGATATCTCGACTCGGTGTCTCGAACGATGGAGCTGCGGTCTTGCGGGGCGGGCTGCTCACGGGAGTGCCGGTCGATCCCGAAAACGAGTCGGTCGGCTTCGATGATGATTCCTACTTCTCCCTGCCGAAGGCAACGGTGCGGGAAACGTTGAGTCTGATTCGCCCCGGCTTCACGCGGACCTCCTATAATCGTTCCTTCGCCTCGCGGCTTACGGGACACTACGACAGTCACATCACCGCGTCACTGCGGGGAGAACGCCGTGCCTGCATCGCATGCGGCATCTGCGAAAACGTCTGTCCGGCCGGAATAATGCCCCAGGTCATCCATCGCTACCTTCACCGTGGGATGACCGACGAAGCTGCGAAATCGGGGCTAGATCTTTGCGTAGAGTGCAATCTGTGCACCTACGTATGCCCGTCGAAAATCGAGCTCACACAGCAGTTTGTGCAGGCCAAGCAGCAGATCACCGCGGAGCGGAAAGAGATGCTCGCCGTAGAAGCGCGGGCTCATGGCGCGAATCGAACCGAGGAGAAACCATAATGGGAAGGCTGCTGGAAAAGTTCCGCCCCGCATTCGAACAGGATGGAAAGCTCGCACGATTCTCCCCGATTTTCGACGCGTTTGAGAATTTCATGTTTGCCGCACTGATCGAGCCGGAGAATCCGCCCTACGGGCGGGACCCGCTCGACCTGAAGCGGATAATGGCCCTCGTTATCGTGGCTCTGGTGCCGGTCTTTGTCGCCTCGGTCTATTTTTTCGGCTGGCATATCCTGCTCACACTGCTGGTCTCCTACGCGGCCGGAGGTGCTGTGGAGGTAACCTTCGCGATCATTCGCAAGAAAGAGATCAGTGAAGGATTCCTCGTTACCGGATTTCTCTTTCCGCTGATCGTTCCCCCGGGACTTCCCCTGTGGATCGTTGCCGTGGGCGTTGCGTTCGGCGTTCTGGTCGGAAAGGAGATTTTCGGCGGTACCGGCCGCAATCTCTTCAATCCTGCGCTTGTCGGTCGGGTCTTCATAGCACTGGCTTACCCTTCCGCGATGACCGGACATTGGCTGCAGCCGGCGGCCGGCGGCTGGGGACGCATCATCCCGGGAGCCGCAGCGCAGGCAGCCGATGCGGTTACCTCTGCAACGCCGCTGGTGCTCGCAAAAGGTGGCACCTTTGCGTCGCCGCTCGACCTGTTCCTTGGCCGGGTAACCGGCAGCGCAGGCGAGACGTCGGCTCTTGCAATCATCGTCGGCGGCCTGTTTCTCGTAGCTGTCGGCATCGCGAACTGGCGAACCGTTGTCTCGGTTATCGGAACTTTTGCCGGCCTCTCGGCGATACTCCACGCCGTAGCCCCCGGCGCGGTCGCTCCGATGTGGTTCAATCTGCTTTCCGGCGGTTTTCTCTTTGGCGCATTCTTCATGTGCACCGACCCCGTAACGGGTCCGGTCACGCAGTCGGGGAAATGGGTCTACGGTTTTCTCATCGGTGCGGTTACGCTGCTGATACGTTCGTTTTCCGGGTTCGTGGAAGGCGTGATGTTTGCGATCCTGTTCGGCAACATCTGTGCCCCGTTGATCGACGAGGTGATCATACGTTCGCGGATGAGGAGGTATGCCAGTGAGCAATAGCGCGCGCATCATCGTGTTTTCGATTGCTCTCGGGCTCATATGTTCCGCGCTCCTTGCAGGAATCAATGCGCTCACCGCGCCCTACCGACTTTCGAACGAGAAAGCGGAGGAGGTTCGCAACATTCTCGACGCCCTCAACGTTCCGGTCGCCCCGGATGCCACGCAGGCCGATCTGGTCGCCACTTTCGATCGGGACGTGAAGCAGAAGTCGCTCGGAACCCTCGCGACCTACGCGTACACCCCGTCGGGGGGCAGCGCTATTGCAGGCTACGCGATCCCATTCACCGGAGCGGGGCTCTGGGGGCCGGTGAGCGGCGTGATCGCGCTCGAGCCCGACCTGAAGACAATACGCGGAGTCCGATTCTTCAAGCAGGAAGAGACGCCGGGTCTTGGCGGCGAAATTTCCTCCGATTGGTTTCAGAAGCAATTCGCCGGCAAAAAGATCGTCTCCGACGCCGGAGACCCGGGATTTTCGGTGCTCAAACCGGAGGCACCGGCGGGCTCGAATGCGGTAGACGGAATTACCGGTGCGACAATGACGTCAAACCGGGTCGAAACCATGCTCACCAACGTAGCCCGCGACATTTTCAAGGAGACAAGCAAGAATGGCAACTAGCACTGAGGCGCTGAAACGGCCGGCGCGTCTGACACTCTTTGGCGGCAAAGGCAGGGAGATTCTCCTCGAGGGAATCTACAAGGCGAATCCGGTTACCAAACAGGTCCTCGGTATCTGCATATTCCTTGCGGTCACGAACCGGGTGGCGAACTCACTGGTTATGGGAGCTGCGCTGACTTTCGTCACCGCGATGTCGAATCTGTTCATCTCGACCCTTCGCAACGTCATTCCGCGGCGTATTCGAATGATCGCGCAGGTCGCCATTATCGCGACGTTCGTAATCATAATCGATCAGTTCTTCAAAGGGTTTTACTGGCAGATGTCAAAGCAGCTCGGTCCCTATGTCGCGCTGATCATTACCAACTGTATCGTCATGGGCAGGGCGGAAGCCTTCGCCATGCAGAACCCTCCGCTTCCGTCGTTTCTCGACGGCTTCGCGAACGGTGTCGGCTACGCCATCATTCTGCTGCTCATTGGCACCGTACGCGAGCTCGTGGGATCCGGGACCTTTCTCGGAATTACGATTCTTTCCGACAGCTGGTATATGAAGAACCTCATCTTTCTTCTGGCGCCCGGCGCGTTTTTCGTCGGCGGTTTTCTCATTTGGATCCTCGAGTCGCTCAATTCAGCGGATTCGGCCGGTAAGTCCGCCAAGTCGGGGAAATAGGAGGAGAGAGCCATGAATGTTACTCCGGTCTGGGCGATTTTTCTTGGGTCGATTTTCACCAACAACATCCTGTTCGCGAGCTTCCTGGGAATGTGCTCATTCCTCGTCTGCTCGAATCGAATCAGCACGGCGGTAGGTCTCGGAAGCGCAGTTACCTTCGTCATGTTCTTCACGACGGTGCTCAACTACCTCCTCTATCGGTATCTTCTTGTACCGCTCGGGTTGGAGTTCGTTTCATTCATCATCTTCATTGCCGTAATTGCGGCGTTCGTGCAATTCCTCGAAATGTTCGTCGAACGATTCAGTCCGGAACTCTATTACGCGCTCGGCATTTTTCTGCCCCTGATCACCGTCAATTGTGCGATCCTCGGCGCTTCGCTCTTCATGGTAATTCGCAACTATTCGTTCGTGCAGACGACGGTTTATGGGTTGGGAGCGGGACTCGGATGGTTTCTGGCGATAGCGCTCATGGCGGGGCTCCGCGAGAAGATGGGGTATTCAAACGTTCCTGTGGCGCTTCGCCGCACCGGAGTCCTGATGCTCATTGCCGGTGTCATCGCGATGACATTCATGGGCTTTACCGGGATGATCTCGACGCAATGACGTCGGCATGGCTGAACGAAAAAGGAAGAATTGAACAATGATAACCGGATTTCTGGCAATTGCCGTCACGACCGGGATTTTTATCGCACTGTCGATCTTTCTGCTGATCGCAGAACGGTACCTGGCGAACTACGGGGTATGCAATATTTCCATCAACGAAGGTTCTTCGATATTCGAGCAGCAGGGCGGCATCACACTGCTGAGCGCGCTTTACGACCACAAGCTCTACGTGCCGTCCGCGTGCGGCGGGAAGGGTTCCTGCGGCTTCTGCAAGGTCGCCGTCGTAGAGGGCGGGGGGCCGCTTCTGCCCACCGAAATACCGTTCATGTCGCGTGCCGAGCAGCGATCCGGCATACGCCTGGCCTGCCAGGTGAAGGTTAAACAGAACATACAAATTCAGGTTCCGGAGGAGCTCCTCGCGGTCAAACAGTTCCGCGCCCGGGTGGCCCTCATTCGCAACCTGACTCACGACATAAAGGAGATAAATCTCGAGCTGATCGAGCCGGCTCAGATCAGCCATCACCCGGGTCAGTACGTGCAACTCGAGGCACCAGATCCGGAGGGCGGCTTCATTCACCGGGCCTACTCGATCTCCTCACCGGTTTACGAGGACACGAAGGTGCAGCTTGTCGTTCGTCTCGTTCCCGACGGGATTGCCTCCACCTACGTGCACAACCTGAGCGTCGGTGACGAAGTTGTATTCACCGGACCCTACGGCGAGTTCCGCATCGACGATAATCCGGAGCGCGAGATCATTCTCGTCGGAGGCGGTTGCGGAATGGCACCCCTGAAGAATATCGTCTTCACCGCCGAAACGCGCTGGCCGGATCGAAAGATAAAGCTCTTTTTCGGCGCTCGCACGACGAAGGATATCTTTTATCTGGACATGTTCAAAGAGTTGATGGCCGACCATCCGAATCTGCAGGTCCACTACGCCCTGTCCGACCCTCTCGCGCCGGAGGAGAACTGGGATGGCGAGACCGGCTTCGTTCATCTTTCGGTGAACAAGTTTCTCGAAGGCAATGCGGACCGTCAGGCCTTTCTCTGCGGTCCTCCGCCGATGATCGATGCCGTGACGCGGATTCTCAAAGACAAAGGTGCCCGCGACGAAGACATCTTTTACGATGAAATTCTAGCCGTTGCCTGGGGAGGTGGACGCTGATGACGAGCATTACGTTCGAGGAGCTCCTGAAACGGGCGACCGATTTCGAGCGGCGACTCGAAGACTACTATGCCGAGATTCGAGACCGGACCACCGATACCGGCGTCAGGCTGCTCACCTACTACCTGAGCCGACATCGCCGCCACCTCGAGATGGCGGCAATTAGCCTCTCTCCGGAGAGGATGTCCCAAATCGGCAGCGTGCGCCTCAAGTTCGACCTTCAGTTCGACCCGGACCGCGACTTCGTCCCGATGTCCACGCCGCCGGCCGAAGTCACCAGTCGCGCGCTTCTCGACTCGGCGGTCCGATACGACACGCAGCTTGTCGGACTCTACAGGAGCATACTCGCGCAACCGACCGGATCGGAGGCACAAACGTTCCTCGAAAGTCTTATCAAGCTCGAGGAAAAGGACATCGTAATGCTCAAGAAGATGATCGCGATGGACTACTTCTGAAGCCGGCGCCGGTAGACCTGATGCCCGTATTTGAGCTTGACTTGACGTCTTTTGCCGCCGCCTCGCATCTGCGCACCGGAAGGGAGAGCCTTGGAGGTACGGTGCTCCTTTCGAACGCACGATGGTTCACGAGAGTGCGGTGGATTGCCGTTGTGGTGTTCCTGTGCACGGCGGCCATTTTTCAGTTCTTTCCCGATTTCGGCCGGAAAATCGCCGTAGCTCCGCCGGGTCCGCAGTTCTGGATTCTTGCCGGATACCTTGCATGCGCGAATCTGGTTCTGCTCTTCTTTGCAGGCAGACTCGGCGAGCAATCCGGACTGCGAAGCGTGAAGGCGCACATGTGGGGTCAGATCGCGGTTGATCTTCTGGCGGTAACCTATCTCGTTCACACGGTCGGCAGCGTCGAGACCTTCATCCCGTTCACCTTTCTCTTCCACATTGCGCTCTCCTGCGTGTTCTTCGCGCCACGGGAGAGTCTTCTCGTTGTGGTCGCTGCCGCCGGGCTCTACCTGATTTCGGTAGTCCTGGAGCTGGCCAGGGTGTGGCCGAATCCCGGAATCTTTAGCGGAGCGACATCTCTTGTCAGAAACAACCCGACCCTCGCCCTGCTTTTTGCGCTCTCTGCAGTCTTTGTCTGGCTGGTGATCTGGTATTTTATCTCGACTCTGTCCCAGACGGTTCGTTCCCGCGACGCCGAACTTCGACGAATGAATGATGCGCTGAGCGCTGCGAACCAGGAGAAGAACCGCATCATGCTGGTGACGGCGCACGATCTCAAGGCGCCCTTCTCGGGAATCGAGAGCAATGCAAAGATTCTGCGCGACGATTATTGGACTGCTCTGAGCGAGCCGGTCCGGGAAATAGTCGAACGCATCGAAATGCGGGCGAAGACCCTTCGAGAGCGAATCAACGCCATCCTCCTGCTCGGCGAGCTGCGCTCCAACGGGGCGCCCGGCAAAAAAGCCCGAGAGCCGGTCGAGCTGGGAGATGTGATGCGGACCGTCCTGGAGGATGTGCGCGAGCGCGCCGCTGAGAGAGAAGTGGTGCTTGACGTTCAGGTCCCGCGAATCGTCGCTCTCGGAACCGGCCGGCAATTCCTGATTCTCTTCACGAATATCGTGGTCAACGCGATAAGCTATTCGCACGTGGGCGGAACTGTCCTGGTTCGGGCTCATATCGAGGGCACCTTCGTCCTGGTAACGGTTACGGACCACGGAATAGGAATTCGGCAGGACGCCTTGCCGCACATTTTTGAAGAGTACTACCGGACGCGGGAAGGCGCGCGCTTCAACAAGTTCTCCACCGGACTCGGTCTGGCGATCGTAAAGGAGATCGCCGAAATGCTCGAACTTCGAATTCGAGTGGCGAGCGAGGAGGGGAAAGGCACGGTTTTTACGGTGATTATTCCAGCTTTCGTCGCATGAACAGGGAGGTGCACAATGGCGAAGATAATGCTGATCGACGATGACCAGGAGATGCTCAACATCCTTTCGACCGGACTCGCGGGTCCGGAAACAATGGTGGTTACTCGCGACACCACTGAGGGAGCGGTCGCCCAGATCGTCGCGGAGCGGCCCGACCTCCTGATCCTCGACGTCATGTACCCGGAGAATCCCTCGGGCGGGTTTGACCTCGCCAGAGAAATTCGAAAAACCGACGAGATCGCAAAGGTCCCTATCATCTTGCTCACCGCGATCAATCAGGAATTCCCGACCGATTTTTCGCGCGATGACATCAACGAGCGATGGTTCCCGGTCCAGGATTTCTTCGAAAAACCGGTCAACATCAGGAAGCTTCGGAACCGTTTGAAAGAGATATTGCCCGGATGACCGGGGTGGACGGCATGACACTCATCAGCGGCATCAGACCTCGAACCGGTATCCGACTCCCCACACGGTAACGATGTATTCGGGTGCGGCCGGGTCGCGCTCGATCTTTTCCCGGATGCGGCGGATGTGAACGCTCACCGTACCAATGTCGCCGTGGGTGTCCTCCCCCCACACCCGGTCGAAGAGCGCGCCGGTCGGCCTTCCGTCTATCTCGACCACGCCGTCTGTCGGCGTATCGATGCAGCCGATGAGATTCAGAATGGTAGATTTCCCGGATCCCGAAGGTCCGGCAATCGAAATGAAGTCTCCCTTCTCTATGGAAAAGCTCACGCCCTTCACTGCGGGGACTTCCACCTTACCCAGCGCGTAGCTCTTTCGTACATCTGTGAGTTTCACTATCGCCATTGCTATCTCCTTCGACTTGAGAATAGCAGCACGGGATTACCACCAGCTTACGCCGCGATTAACAGTTTCTGAACTCGAACGCGCGGGCCCGGCACGAATCGACGGTGAGGAACGGGATCGCATTCGCCACCGGAAGGCCCAAATCTTCCGCCGACGTGTTGACAGCTGGGTGAACAGCGTATACGGTTTATTCATACCGAACTAGGATGGCTCGATGGTTGTCTCGGGTGTGCAAACGGGGGATTTTATGCTCGAGGTCCGCGATTTGTCCAAGCGCTTTCGTGGCCTCAAGGCTGTCGAGGGCTACCGGCTGGCACTCGCTCCGCGTGAGATCCTTGGCGTAATCGGTCCCAACGGGGCCGGGAAATCGACGGTTTTCAATCTGTTGAGCGGTCACATACGCCCGACGACGGGCAGGATCGTCTTCGGCGGTCGCGACATCACCAAAGCATCGCCCGACCAGATCGCTGCACTGGGCATGGGGCGAACGTTTCAGAACGTGCGGCTTTTTTCGTCCATGACAGTACTACAGAACGTCACCTGCGCAGAGCAGCTCCATGTTCCCGCACGTTTTCTCTCCACGATCATCAGCTCTCCGGGGTTTCGCGAAACAGAGTCGGGGCTTGTCAAAGCCGGAATCAAGGCGCTCGAGCTGTTCAACCTGGCGGACAAGGCGCATCTTCCGGCGCTTTCTCTGCCCTACGGCGATCAAAGGCGCCTCGAGATCGTTCGGGCTCTGGCGCTGCGTCCAAAACTCCTGCTGCTGGACGAGCCGACTGCCGGGATGAATCCGCGGGAGACGGCCGAAGTTCTCGATCTCGTTCGCCGAATCCACGATGAGTACCGCCTCACCATCATTATTGTAGAGCACAACATGCCGCTCATCATGCGCTTGTGCACCCGCGTTCAGGTACTCAACTACGGCACAATCATCGCTGAAGGGAGTCCGGAACAGGTGCGCAACGACCCGCGGGTCATCGAATCCTACCTCGGAAGGACGGGGTGAGATGCTGTCGCTGACCGGCGTCCACACTCACTACGGCGATGTGGAAGCGCTCAAGGGAATCGATATCACGGTTCCCAAAGGTCGGCTTGTGGCGTTGCTCGGAGCCAATGGCGCGGGCAAGTCCACAACGCTCATGACCATCTCGGGTATTCTGCGGTCGAGTGACGGTACGATTACCTACGAAGGCACAGATCTCAGCCGGCTCGATGCACGGCAGATCGTCGAACTGGGTATCATTCACTGTCCGGAGGGCAGACGGATCTTCGGGAGCCTTACCGTTATCGAAAACCTCAGGATGGGTGCCGTCAGCCGCAAGGACAAGCGCAAACTTCACGACGCCTTTGACCAGGTATTCGGCATTTTCCCGGTGCTGGCGGAGCGACGCAACCAGTCCGGGTCGACGCTGAGCGGCGGTGAACAGCAGATGCTCGCAATTGGCCGGGCGCTCATGGCCAAACCCCGACTTCTTTTGCTCGATGAGCCCTCGCTCGGACTTGCTCCCATCGTGGTAACGGCGATTTTCGAAGTTATCACACGGCTCCACCGAGACGGAGTGACCATACTCCTTGTCGAGCAAAACGCGGAGCAGGCGCTATCGGTTGCCGACGAGTGTTACATCATGGAAACCGGTAAGATCGTCCTTCAGGGGCCAAGCGAGACTCTGAAATCCAACCCGGAGGTCGAGCGGATATATCTGAGCGACGTTTCGCGGAGTGATCTACCATGACACCGATTGAGTACGTAGTTCAGCAGTTGATCAACGCGGTGAGCATCGGGAGCCTCTATGCGCTCATGGCCGTGGGGCTTGCCATGGTGTTCGGGATTCTCCGCCTCATCAACTTCGCTCACGGTGATCTCATCATGGTTGGCAGCTACGCGGCCCTTCTGCTCATCCTTGCCGGTGTTCCGTTCTGGTGGGCGGCAGCTGCTGGTATCGGCACCAGCACTGTGGCGGGGCTGCTCATGGAACGTCTTGCCTACCGGCCGATACGCGGTGCTCCGGACGTCGCAATGCTTCTGACCTCGTTCGCCGTTACCATCTTTCTCGAGAATCTAGCTATCATCATCTTTCGGGCAACTTCTCGGCCCTTTCCCTCTCCACCGGTGTTCAATTCCGTCGTGGCTCTTGGAAACCTCCAGATCTCGAGTCTCAATATCATCGCGATAGGAATCACCGCGCTGCTCATGGTGTTCTTGACCCTGTTCGTTACGCGTACCGAAATCGGCATTTCAATGCGCGCGGCCGCGCAGGACCTTGTGGCCGCACGTCTGATGGGCATCAATGTGAACCTGGTCATCGCGACGGCGTTTGCGGTGGGTTCGCTTCTGGCCGGGGTGGTCGGCATACTGTGGAGCGCGCGAGTCGGGAAGATCGATCCACTCATGGGTTTCTATCCGGTCTTGAAGGCGTTTGTCGCGTCGGTAATCGGGGGTCTGGGAAGCATTCCCGGCGCCGTGCTCGGCGGATACGTACTCGGTGCGCTCGAAATACTTCTGCAGGGGCTTCTGCCGCCCGCTCTGGCGCCGTTTCGTGACGCCTTCGTATTCGGCATTCTTATCGCACTTCTGCTTTTTCGTCCGAACGGGATCCTGGGAAGCAGCGAGCGGGAAAAGATATGAATGAACCGAAGGTAACGGCGCAGCTCCGAGTTCCCTCACCGTTTCGAAAGCTCGCCGTCAGTGTGGCCGCGATTGCCGCGCTGTTCGCCCTCCTTGGCATCGTAAAACTGACCGGGAACGGATACCTCGAGCGCGTTGCGATAGGACTCGGGATAAGCACGGTTCTTGTGGTAAGTCTCAATCTCGCGAATGGATTCACGGGACTCTTTTCGCTCGGCCACGTCGGATTCATGGCTCTGGGTGCATACGCATCGGCAATACTGACGCTTCCGGTTTCGCTCAAAAGCGTCAATCTCCCCCATCTCCCGGCTTGGCTGTCGCAGGTGGAGTTGCCTTTCCTTCCGGCCGCGATTGTTGGAGCCATTATCGCGATGATCGTCGCCTTCGTCATCGGACTCTCACTCATGCGACTGACCGGGCCCTACGTATCGGTTGCCACGATGGGATTTCTGGTCATCGTTCAGGTTGTCCTAACCAATTGGGACGCTTTGACGCGCGGCGCCCGCACCTTCTCCGGTGTTCCCGGAGATACGAACATCTGGAACGTCTGGATCTGGGCGGTCCTTACGATCTACGTAGTCTGGCGGATCGGGACGTCGGTGTTTGGAAGACGGATGATGGCCGTGCGCGACAACGAGATTGCGGCTCAATCTCTCGGGATCAATGTCATTCGCTCGCGCTTGCTCGCGTTCTGCCTCAGCGCGTTCTTCACCGGAATCGCAGGGGCTTTATGGGCGCATTTCATCACGGCGTTCTCGCCCAAGTCCTTCTACTTCGTGCAGACCTTTTCCGTGGTAACGATGCTTGTAGTCGGGGGGCTGGGCTCGGTAAGCGGTTCGGTCATCGGAGTGTTTGCAATCACGATCCTGTCTGAAATTCTGCGAAATGCTGAACGGGGATTCAGCCTGGGTTTCATCCAGATCCCTCCCTCCTACGGTTCGAGTCAGGTGATTATGGCAATCCTGTTCGTTCTCGTAATTGTATTTCGGCCCCAGGGCCTGACTGCGGGAAAGGAAATCGACCTCGGGAAGATTTCCCGGTTCTTGCAGACCCTATTTCGTCGTCGGTAAGCGTTCATCGATCGGAGAACCGGTCGTGACGATAGATACTCGAACACAGGAGGGATGAGTATGAGAAAAATTGTTACGGTGTTGGTGGCGCTGGGTCTGCTTGCGGCGCTCACCTCATGCGGGGGGCGCACCGCCCAAAGCAACGTGATCAAACTGGGAATGCTCTACAACATGACCGGCTCTCAGGCTTCGCTTGACGCGCCGTCGGCCAACGGGGCCAAACTGGCTGCAAAAGAGATAAACGCGAACGGCGGCGTTTTGGGAAAACAGATCGAGCTGGTAGCCTACGACGGGAAGAGCGATGCCGAGACGATCGGAAAGTCTGCAACGCAGCTTGTTGAATCGGACAAGGTTGTGGCCATGTTCGGTTTCAGCGACAGTGACATGGTGATGGCAGCGGCTCCGATCGCTGCGAAAGCGGGTATCGTGTTTGTGACCTCGGGCGCGACCTCCCCGAAGCTGCCCGCTCAGGTACCGAACTACCTCTACCTCGCCTGCTTCGGCGACAACGTTCAGGCGGCAGCCGCTGCGGAATACGCGTACAACACGCTGAAAGCAAAATCCGTTTACCTGCTCATCGACAAGGGAATGGAGTACACCCTGCTGCTCGGCAAGTACTTCAAAGAACGTTTCACCGAACTCGGCGGCACCGTTGTCCTCGAAGACACCTACCAGACCGGTGACAAGGACTTCTCCGCCCAGATCACGAAGATGAAAGCGACTTCGACCTCCCCGGACATCCTCTTCATCTCTTCGGGTCCGGACGACGTGGGGACCATCGTGAAACAGTTCCGCGACGCGGGAGTCGACAAGCCCATCTTCGGCGGCGACGGTTACGACACGCCGCTTCTCGTGGAGATTGCCGGAAACGGCGCGAACAATGTCTACTTCACCACTCACTCTCTGATGGATGCGACTGCCGGTACCCCGGAAGTGAAGAAGTTTATCGCTGCCTATCAGGCAGAGTTCGGTAACCCGCCGGAGAACGCGTTTGCGGGTCTTGGCTACGACACGGTAAAACTGCTTGTAGACTCGATCAGGCGCGCAAAGTCCGCCGATCCGAAGGCGATTCTTGCGGCGTTGAAGGAGACAAAAGATCTGCCCGGCGTAACCGGCTCGATAACTTTCAGCGGTGACAGTCCGATTCCGCAGAAGGGCGTCGCAATCATCGACGTAAAAGACGGGAAACTGACGCTCGCAGCCGAGGTTGTACCGCAGAAGGTTCCCGCACCCTGAAAGAGTGATGGCACGGAGGTGAAAAGATGAACAAGAACCCGCTCGAGATCCAGCATCTCACGGCCGCAGATTTCAAAGCCGCCCCGTTCGAAAAGATCATCCTGCCGCTTGGCTCACTCGAGAGTCACGGCGGGCATCTTCCGTTCGGTACAGACGCGATCACGGCACATATGGTCGCACTCGATATCGCGGCACGAGTGCCCAGGACCGGAGTCCTGCCGGCGGTTCCCTATGGAATGAGCGAGCATTACAAGGAGTTCTCCTTCTGTGTGTCGCTCAGCTTTGAAACCGAAATCGCGCTGCTGCGCGATATCCTGGAATCGGTATACCGTGAAGGGATCCGGAAGGTGTTTGTCATGAACGGACACGACGGAAATATCACACCGATCGAGGTTGCATCGCGGTCGGTGAAGGTCGCTCATCCGGACTTCAAGATTGTATCCCTTGACGCCTGGTGGAACATGGTGGGTGATCTTGTCCCGCCCGGTTTCTTCGAGGTCTGGAACGGCCTCGGTCACGGCGGAGAGGGGGAGACTTCAATCTGCCTGGAGTTGTTCCCGGAACTGTGCAACATGAAAAACGCGAAAGGTGTCACACCGAAGCTGCCGCCGTACGTCGACGTGAAATGGCGATTCAGTGAACTCACAAACACCGGCACATCCGGGGATCCCACCAAGGGAACGAAAGAGAAAGGAAATGCAATGCGCAAGGTTCTTGTCGACACGGTTGTCGATATCCTGCAGAAGCTCGATGCCACCGATTGGGACTACCGGTCAGCCGAGGTGAAATAGGCAACCAATTGCATTCTGTTCGGAGGGCTCCCGAAAGGGGGCCCTCTTTCTTGCGGAGGGAGTATCGATTGAACGTCTTGAAGACCTTGAATTTACTGGTTCGTTTTCTCGCGGAACTGGCCATGCTTGCCGCGTTTGCATACTGGGGCTTCACGGCCGGCAGCAATCTCGCAGAAAAGCTGGTGTTCGGGTTGGGTGCGCCTCTTGTTGCAGCGACGATCTGGGGCCTGTTCATGGCACCGAAGTCGCCCCGCCGCCTCTCCCCGGGATGGTATTCGGTAGTCGACCTGGTGCTTTTCGGGCTGAGCATTCTCGCCGTCTGCGCGGCAGGGCTCCCTGTCGCGGCGCTTGTCTACGCATGCATCTATGCGTTCAACAGGATTCTGATGCTTGTCTGGAAGCAATAGGCAGCGACAACGCCGCCCCCTACGCTCCTGCGAGCTCGATCAGCGATTTTGCCAGAATGAGAGTTGAATCGATTTTGGGTACGCCGAGATCGCCGGGCCGCATGGCGAGGGGAATTTCCGTGCAGCCCATGACGACCGCCTCGGCCCCACGCGCGACCAGGCGCCGGCCGGCGTCGGCAAGTATCTCCACCGCTTTCCGCGAAATCGGATTAGGATGGTTCTTGATTCCGAACTCGGGATCGTAGATTGAAGCGTGGACGAGCAGCTGCTCCTCCGGCGCAGGATGCAGCACCTCGATCGGGCCGAGCGAACCAAAAGCGGTCGAATAGACGCCGCTCGCGTAGGTTCCCCTGGTTGCAAGAAGCCCGACGCGCGTGATTCCCGGTACCGATTTGATTGTGAATCGCGCCGTCTCCTCGATCATGTTGACGAGCGTTATGCGGAGCCCTTCTGCCGAATCCGTTCGCGAACCAGATCGAAAATAGGCGCGCAATGGGAAGTGTTGCAGGGAATTCCGATTACCTGCGCACCGATCAGATTGAGCTTTTCGATCACTTCAAAGATCGCAATCCCGGGATTTTCATGAGCATCCGGGTCCAGCAGGAACTCGGTGCGGTCGCCGATCAGGGCCGAGCAGGAGAGAAGAAAGACCTCAAAGTGATCCTGTTCCCTCTTCGTTGGAGTCGAAGCGAAAATCTTCTGGTTGAGATCCAACCCGGCGTAGGGGCCGACCCCGCCCACTATCCCGATTGCTTTCCGTCCGCTATTTTTCATGATGGACGTACACTCCATTCCAATCGGCTGCCGGCTCCTTTTTGACGAACTGCTTGCATCGTTCGGCAATTATCGTTAGCGGCCGGTCGTCGGGTCGAATCACCAGAGCCCGTCGCAGGACAGGAAGAGCGCGCGAAAATCGCCCGGCGAGGTACAGGTGTACCGCCTCCGTGGCAATCCCCACAAACTCGGAGGTCTTTGCGTCGAGACTATCGGCTAGGTCGACCAGCTCGTAGATCTCGATTCCGCCGGTTCGCCCTTTCACCGCGACGCGGTCGATCAGCCGCGCCGAAACCTGGTCACGACTTCCCACGACAGAGGGTTCACTCGCGAGGATCTCGGTGCCGTAGTATTTGTTGAGGCCTTCAAGGCGGCTCGCCAGATTGACGTTGTCTCCGACCGCCGTGTAGTTGAGCCGTTCCGCCGAGCCCATGTTGCCGACAATGGCTTCGCCGGTGTGTACTCCCATGCGCGTGGTGGTCTGAAAGATCGAAACTCTGTTCTGCCCGTGCGTCCGCCGCAGCTGGTGCAGAACGTCGCGCATTGCCAGCGCAGAACGGCAGGCGGCAACCGCATGGTTGGGCGTGTCGACCGGCGCGTTCCAGAATGCCATGATCGCGTCACCAATGTACTTGTCCACGGTGCCGCCGTTGTTCATGATAATGTTGCTGAGCGCGGTGAAGTAGACTGCCATCTCGTCGACGAGCTCTCGCGGTGACAGCTGCTCCGAGATCGAGGTAAATCCCTTGATGTCCGAGAAGAGTATCGAAAGCTGTTTCGCCTGTCCGCCGAGCTTCGGTTCCTCGCCCATTTCCAGAAGCTGCGCCACGAGCTTCGACGGAACGTATTTGTTAAATGCCCGCAATCCGTGCTTCATGTTCGTGAACGATTCGGTCATCTTGTGAATTTCGGTTATTCGGGAGAGACACCTGTTCATCGCCGAGCAGGTCGAAATTGCGAATCCGTTCCATCTCACGCGAAAGCCGGCTCAACGGAAAGGTGATCGCCCGTGAAAAATTGATGCCGAGCCCAATGGCAACGATGATAATCAATATCGCCGCATACAAAACAATTGTGTTGGTCTGGTTGATCTGGCCCATGATGCGGTCTTCCGGTATCGCGATCGCTATCTTCCAGTCGAAGTAGCGATTCTTGCGGAAAAGCGTTATACATCGCGAGGTACCGGACCCCGTCTGCCTGGAAAGTAAAGAAGGCGTCTTTTCTGGGAGGATCGAAGATAGGCGAAATAGGACTGGCGGACGACCCGGTTATCCGACTCGTCGGCAAGCACCAGATTTGCCGGCGCGGTCGCTCCCTGGGCGCGCGGACCGGAGAACAGTGCACCCAGGTCGTGCTCCTCTTCTGGTGGACAATGCAATGATTTCGCTCTTGTTGTTCAAAATGAACGCCTTTCCGGTCTGGCTCACGTCGAGCGTACCGAGAAAGTAGGAAAGCTCGGCAAGACCGATGTCTACCGCAAGAACTCCCTTCGGTCTCCCCGCGGAGTCACGAATCGGCACGGCGGCCGAGATTCCCAGCATGTTGTCGGAAGCAAACAGATAGACATCGGTCCAGATGAGGCCATTCGAGCTGACCGCCTGCTTGAACCATCCGCGGCTGCGAGGATCATAGCCGGACTGAAGAGTGTCGACGCTGTCCGGGAAGGTCGAGCTGTACGCAGGGTTCGTGTGTTGCCATTGGACGACGACGTTCGACTCGGTCCGCGATATTACCCGCGTGCTGAGGCTGCCGTCCGGCATTCGTTTGACCATGAAGAAGTTTCCGGCCGGGTCGGCGAAGTAGGCAGATGCAAACTCCGGGTTGTTTTCGACTTCGTCTCGAAGCGCAGAGAGAAGCTCCGCATGGTCCGACGTCGAGACGAGCCCGTTTTCGATAAGATACTTCATCCGTTTGTTGCTTCGTTCCGCCGGCAAAAAGTAGTTGAGCGTGCGCTGCTCGACCTGCACGGAGATGCCTTTGATCATGCTGTCGGCAAGAAAGTAGATGCTCTTCTTTTCGCCCGAATAGAGCAGGCCAAGTATGACCCCGCCAGTGAGGATGATGAGCGCTGCGACAAGTACAACAAGACTGGTGCGAATCGAGACTCTCCGCTTGGCTGGAACAACGACGCCCGAAGCGGCCGCACGCCGTTCGACCTCCGCGGGGCGAAGCATCGACAGCGATGAGGCAGCCATGGCGGCGTTGATGTCGACGAATGCCAATATTGGACCGATCATAATCCCAAGGGCTCCAAAGATCGCGAGCGCGGCTTCAATGGGAAGTCCGAGCGGCGCCAGGACCAGCGGCAGAAGCGTAACGGTCGCTGCGCCGGTTTTTCCCGACATGCCGACCGCGGCGATCATGGAGGAGACGGCGATCAGCAGGTAGGAAGACAGACTCAGCGCCGATCCGTAGAACTGTGCGAGGAAGATCGACGCGAGGACGAAGAAGAGAAGATTCCCGAAGCTTCCAGCCACGCTCATGACCGGTTGAACGAAATAGGTCGATTCGCGTCGAAAGCGGAGACGGTCGGTCAACGAACGAAGCGAGTAGGGGAGCGAGACAAGACTGTTTCCGGTTATGAATGCGTAGGTGGAGGGTTCCACAAGCGCGCGGAGCACGACCAGCGGATTCTTCCCGCTGCGGCCCCAGGTGATCAGGGTAGTGGCGAGGACCGACACGCCTGAGGCGATGAGAAAAAGCTTAACGAATTGCAGCATCGGCAAGACTATGCTTTCGGAAATTGCGCCAATCTGCGACGAGAGAAGGCAGATTATGCCCACCGGCAGGAGGTAGATGAGCCAGCTGTTTATCGCGGCGAAGGCACGCAGCGTGCCCTCTGCGACCTGCATGAGAATTCCCTGCTGTTTCTCCCGAAGCAGCCCCACCGCGAGTCCGAAAAAGAAAGAGAACAGTGCTATCGGAAGAACCTGCCCGTCGGTGAACGCCGCGAATACGTTGCGGGGGACGATTCGGGTTGCCAGGTCGAGGAGCGTCGCGCGCGACGAGGTTTTTGATGGGGCTGAAATCGATACCGACAGATCTGCACTCTGAGGTGAGGAGCTGACAACCTCCGCAAGTGCAGCCTGGTTCTTTTCCCCGAGCTTCGTTCCGGGAGCGCCGAGGATGCCGGACGCGATTCCCACGGCGGCGACGAGCAGACTTACCGCAACAAACGCCGCTATGAGTTTGACGATGAGGCGGGCGAAGCCGGTCTTCTGCACGAGCTGGGAGATGCCCGAGATCATCGAAGAGACGAGAATCGGGATCACCGTCATTTCAAGCAGCAGCAGATAGATCGCCCCTGCAGGCTCGAGCGCGTGGGCCAGCACGGTCGCCTTCAGACCAATCAGTATGGACGCGCCGACCGCGAGAAGCAGTGACACCGGATGCGCGGCCAGGAGAAAACGTGATCGTGGTCGCTCTGGAATGCCCAAATTGCTGGTCATTGCTCTCCGGAGCCCAGCGGCAGGACTGAGGTTATCTGTGCCTGGAGACTCGAGATAATCGCGTTCAGCTCGTCGAGAGAGGCCGCCTGATCCGTGGTCAGCGCAAATCGGTATTCGGCAGGTCTGTTCGCGAAACCGACGCAGCTGATGCTCCCCGAGGAAACCGGCCTCTTTGCAAGCCAGTATTTCAATTCGACCTCGGTTCCGAATGCAGCCTCTACCTCGCCGTCGATGAGCCCGTCCACCATACGGTCCGGCCTTTCGTACCCGCGGATCCGCGCAGCGGGAAACAGTTTCCCGCAGGTGCGTGCGTGGTAGGATTCGTCAAGAACGCCGAGATAACCGGAGAATGTGCGAAAAGAGGCCTTTCCACCGCTCGATACGTTCTTCACCGCCGCAAGCGTAGCCCTGGTCAAGAGAACCGCATCCCGGGAAGAGAGGAAAGGCTGAGTGTAGGCCAGCTCGGTTTCGAAGATGCGGTTCAGGTTGGATTCGCCCAGGAGCAGATCTCCGGTACCCTCTTTCAGAGCCAGAACGAGCTCGTTCGTCGGCAAGGACCGAATATCGAGCCTGAGCTTCACGCCAAGCGCGGCAGCGGCTCCCGCAGCGATCTCGACGGCCACCCCCTCGTGATTTCCCGAGATGCCCGTCGCAGAGAGGGGGGGCATCGGGCGGACGCCGGAGAGCACCACAAGCTCTCCGCGCTGCCTGATCCGGGTGAGGAGGTCGACTCGCTCTTCGATCGCCACTCCTGCCTGCCGGGCAGTCGTGGTGGTTCGCCTGTTCAGCGGGTCGGTCTTCGGGACTATCAGGGTGTTTGCCGCCATGTTGGTGATGATTATCAGCATTGTCCGAAGCGGATCCGCGATCGCGTCGATGGCGATGAAAATAATGAGCACCGCTTCGAGCGGCAGACCCAGAGGGCCCAATACGATTGCCAGAAGGTTCAAAGTTGCGATACCGCTCGCCCCCGCCGTGGCCATACCGGCGAAAACAGATCCGATGACCACTATACCGTAGCGTGAGATGTCCATATCGACGCCGTAGAGCTGCGCGACGAACAGGGCCGCGATGGCGAAGTAAATGATGTTTCCGAACCGGCCGAGTGTTATGCCGAGCGAAAGGAAGAGGTTCGTCGATCGTTCATAGAAGCCGAGCTTCTGTTCCAGTGCCTTGATGGCCGTTGGCAGCGTGGCAAAGCTGCTGCGGGTGACGAGCGATACGATTATGGGATCGAGCAGCGCCTTCATCACCGTGCCGAATCTCTCGCGGCTTCGCCTCCAGATAATCACGATATCGACGAGAAATACAATCAATCCGACCGCGTAGAAGATTATAATGAATTTCAACATTGCAAGCAGAATCTGAAGACCGGTCGAGGCAATCTGATCCGCGAGCAGGCAGATGAGTCCGATCGGAAGGGCGATCATCAGCCACCCGATGATCTTCTGAAACGCCTTGAAAAGGCCGTCGAACAGGCCGATGAGGGAATCGGACTGTTCGGTGCGAAGCACTCCTATCGCAATTCCAAACAATATCGCGAAGAATATGAGCGCCAGTGCGCGGCCGCTCGAAAGAGCGCTGAAGATGTTGCGGGGAACGATCTGTACGATGAAGTCTATGAGGCCCGGCTGCGCCTTGTGCACCGTCGGCGCGGACAGAGAGAGCTCGAGATCCGGCGCGTACTGACTCTTCTGCGTGTTCACTATGCTGCCAAGCGTGCTTCGGGTCTGCTCATCCAGCCCCGAACCGGGGTGTCCAATGATGCCGCCGAGGGTGCCGGCGAGCGAAGCGGCGATGAGCATTCCGACAAAGATAAGGATCATGCGAACGAGAAAGCTGCGCATCCCGGTCGATTTTGCGAGACCCGCGACGCTCGATATGATCGCCGACACGATTATGGGGATAACCGTCATTTCGAGCAGGTAGAGATACATCAACCCGAACGGCTTGAGGAGCTGCGCCACGTTGTGGAACAAGAGGCCGATGACCACGGCTATGGCCACTGATACCAGAATGCTCCACGGCGAAGTAAGGAGTCCGACCACCAGATTCTGTTGCTTTGGAGACGACATGGTACCTCCTGGCTACTGGCCGGACTGGAATATATCCGGGTAACGATCCAACAGTTTGTCGGCGGTCAGATTCAGGTTGAGACTTTCCAACAGCAGATTTATCCAGTAGAGAAGGTGAGTATTCTCCGGCGCGACGGCAATCGCGATATTGTCCTCCGTATCTCTGAGGACTACCGTCTTTACCTTGAGCGCGGAGTCGGCCCGGCTGCGAATGATCTTTTTTATCTCCATCTCGTCCCGGTAGCCGGCGAGGATAGTGCCGTTGAACACAGCTTCCACGATTTTATCCCAGGTGGGAAACTGCTCCACCGTCGCGTGCGGGAAGTTGTTCCGCGCATACGCCACGTAGGAGGAATTCGCTATCACACCTATCTTCCCGGTCAGGTTCTTGATGAAATCCACGACGTCATCGGAGGTCGGTGCCTTCTTGGCGAGCTCCAGTCGATTGAGGATCAGTGCCTGGTGAAAAACGATGTAGGGGTTCGAAAAGCTCACCTGCTCGGCCCGGCTCAGAGTCCTGCTCAGCTTCGAGATTGCTGCGTCCGCCTGACCGCTCGCGACAATTGGAATCAGATCGTTGAACGACGCGGCGCTGCGGTTGAGCACGAGCTTCACGCCGAGGCCCTCGGCGATGGCTTTTGAAATATCGACATCCAGACCTGCAAGCTGGCCATCCGCGTTTTTGTAGAAGAAAGGCGGCTGGTCGGCGGCGGTCATCGCTACGATGAAGGAGCCACGATCTTTGATGCGTTGGATATCAGGGGGATACTTGGGCTGACTCGACAGGGTTTCGGAACAGATCAGCGCAAGAACAAATAGGACAAAGACAGACCGTAAAATCCTACTCGACGTTTTTACCAAGTCTCCCACTCCTTTTTCGACGGAATTGGAAGCGACAGACAACCATAACTCATGAGGGAGAGGAAAGCAAGTCTGCCGACGCAGGTCGTTCGCGCAGAAATTCGCACCCGACCGAGGCCCTCCGATGGCGACCTATCGGGGAGCACACCCTTGACACTCGGCGGCCATGCAGCCGGTAATAGCTCCATGTCGATTCGAGTTTCGCAGCTGACAATCTATCCGGTAAAATCTCTCGCCGGAATTTCATCAGGATCCGCCGAGGTCACGGGCACCGGATTTCGTCACGACCGGGAATGGATGATTGTGGATGCAGCAGGTGTGTTTGTGACGCAGCGCCAGCACCCGTCAATGGCACGGATCGGCGCAACGGTCGAAGGCGAGAGCCTTCGGCTCTCGGTGCCGGGCGAAACGCCGCTCGATGTCCCGGTAATAGTTCGCGGAACAACTCTCACGGTCGATGTCTGGGACTACCAGTGCGACGCGGTAGATCAGGGGCAGGCGGCCGCGGATCTCTTGAGCGGATTTCTGCAACGCTCGTGTCGACTAGTGCGCATGGCACCTGAGTTTCGCCGTCAAGTCAGCCCCAAATACCGAGTGTCCGATGACGAGACGATTGGATTTGCCGATTCAATGCCGTTTCTGCTCATAAGCGAAGCTTCCCTGGAAGATCTGAACTCCCGACTTCGTGAGCCGGTGGAGATGAATCGATTCAGACCGAATCTCGTTGTTTCCGGCGCAACGGCATTTCAGGAAGACCGGTGGAAGCGCATCCGCATCGGGGGTATACCTTTTCGAGTTGCGAAGAGCTGCGTCAGATGCGAAATCCCGACAGTGGATCAGAAGAGCGGAGTGAAGGGTATTGAGCCGATCGAAACCCTTGGGACCTACCGGGCAGGTCCCAAGGGCGTGCTTTTTGGACGCCATCTCGTTCACGAGGGTCGCGGAACGATTCGAGCCGGTGACCCGGTGGAAATCCTCGAATGACGATTTCCGACTGGCGTCCCGCTCGGGTGGTGGCCAACGAACCCGCTGCCGAGGAGATGGTCAGTCTCACACTCGCGCCGGAGAGTCTCGTTGCCCATCGTGCCGGCCAACACTATGAGCTGCGATTCCCCGGCGAAGAGCTTTCGCGCAAGTACTCCGTTGTGAACGGCCCGGCGCATTTGGACAGACTCGAGTTTGGTGTTCAGATCCTCCCGACCGGACTGCTGTCGCCGCGACTTGCTCGAACCGTTCCGGGTGACCGGCTCGAGTTACGCGGACCGCTTGGAGAATCCTTTTTCTGGGAGCCGAGCTATGGCCGCTCGTTGCTGCTTTTGGGGGCAGGCGCCGGTATAACACCACTTCTTTCTATATACGAACACTTCAGCGCAACATTCGAAGAGGGCATCTGCCTCTTCCACGTAAGTGCGAAGCGACCGGACCGTATCTACCGGTATGCGCGCTGCAAGCCTTTCGTTACTACCCGCTTCACTGCAACCGAGGCGCGCCTCGGGAGGGACGATCTTGCCCGGGCGCTCGCGGCGATGACGATAGGTCCGGATTCGCCGGCGCGTTTGTGCGGTCCGCCGCGCTTCATCGATGCGATGGTCGACAGCCTGATCGACCTCGGGTTTTCCGAATCGGGAATCCGCTCAGAGACTTTCCTGTAAGCCCGGCCTGCCGGAACCTTGCCTCTATTTCACAACCTTGATATTGAAAACTCCGGTTCCCAGAGCGCCCCAGAGCCGCAGCCAGATCGGCAGATACATCTCGGTGCCTCGAGAGGCGCTTATGTCCCCCAAGTCTATGATACTCTTCCATCCGAACCAGGTTCGGAGCCATTCTGCGACCTGTTTCTTTGCCCCGGCATCATTTCCGCAGACCAACAAATCGTGGTCGCCATCGGCGAGCTGACGCGGCGCCACCATGAGGCTTGCCGTGAGCGTATTGAGCGCTTTGACCACTTTGGTCTCGGGAAAGGCGCGCTGGATCTGTTCGCCGAGGGAGTCGGTATTGCTCACCAACAGCGTCGGCGGCATTCCGTGCGAAAAATCCAGAGGATTCGCGATGTCGATCAGGATCTTCCCCGCCAGGTTGTCCCCGCCCGCCTGGGAGAGTGCCGCAAGCGACCCGCCGCCGTTTGTGGCGTTGATCACCACCTCGCCCATTTTGGCCGCTTCCGAGTAGCTGCGCAGCACCACTCTCGGATGCTGCTCCGCCCAGGCGCTGAAGGGCGGCTGACCGTAGGCGTTTGGTTCGGCCAGAGCAACTGTCTTCCCGACGTCTCGGGTGCCGATCGTAACATCGTGCCCGATATCTGTAAGTTTCGCGGCGATCGTCTGGCCAACGGTGCCGGTCCCCAGAACTCCGATCTTCATGTGCGCGCCTCCTCTCTCTTGTTCCAATTTGGCAGATTCGATATGATACAGGTCTGTATCGTTGCAATGTAACATACAATACCGATCTGTATCGGGTCAACAGGAAATCTCGTGAAAGATGAAGGCAAACCAAAGCGGAAGCTCTTCGAGACCGCCGCGCGGCTCTTCTACCGGAACGGCTACCGGGCGATCGGCGTAGACACCATCGCCGCGGAATCGGGCATCGCCAAAATGACGCTGTACCGCCACTACCCCTCGAAGGATGAGCTCATTTCCGCCTATCTCCAGGAGAGCAACGAACGATTCTGGAACCAATTCGAAGAGATCACTGCCGGCGCGTCGACACCCCGTCGCAAGCTTCTCGTGTTTTTCGAGGCGCTGCAGGAATATGTGACGAGCCCGGCGTGCCATGGGTGTCCGTTTCTCAGCGTCGCAACCGAGTACCCGGAATCAGGCTATTCCGGCCACCGGATCGCCTTCGAGCACAAGAACTCGGTTCGCGCCAGGTTCCGCGAGCTTTCGCTGGAGGCCGGAGCGCATGACCCCGACCAGCTTGCCGACGCCCTCATTCTCCTTATGGACGGCGCCTACATGTCGGCGCGACTGTTCGGGCCGTCTCCCGAGAACCCGTCAGGCCATCTATCGAACGCCGCGCGAGCACTCGTCGACACCCAGTGTCGAACCCGCGCCCATCGCGACGCCTGAGCGGTCCGATGCGTGGCGCGTTCCCGGACTGCTATTCCGAGGCCGTGCCGCGCTTGAACGGCCGGCACTTTAACGCGATCCAGCCGCCCTCGATGAGACCCGCGGCGGCGACCAGGCCGGCGAGCACCAACAAATGACCGGGTCGGGTAATCGCCGTCTGAATCAATAGTGAACCTAATGCCACGAGACACGCGACTGCGGCGATACCGGAAAGGGCCGCTATCGACTGAGTCCTGGCCGCAAGACAAACGTTCGCCAGGTTGACAACACCGAATATGACCAGAAATCCTGCGCTGCCCATCATTGATATGCTCGTCAGATCGGCGAAATTGGCAAGAATCAGCGTGAGCACGGTCGTTATTATCAAACCCTCTGCCGGTTTGTTCCAGATCTTTTTTTTCGAGAAACGGTGGAAGCTCTCCTTGTTTCGCAATCGTGTAGCTCAGGCGCGCGGAGCCGTACAGGGTCGCATTTATCGCCGAAAAGGTGGAAAGCAGAGCTGCAACCGCTATCAGCACAAACCCGGTCTGGCCGAGAAACGGCCGGGCGGCGGCGGCCAGCGCATAGTCTTTCGCCTCTGCGATTTTTCCGACAGACAAATTGCCGACAGCGACGAGAGAGACCAATACATAGAGAACGATCACGAAAATGACTGCGGCGTAAAACGCCTTCGGCAGAGTCTTTCTTTTGTCTCCGATGTCGTCCGCCGCGTTGGCTATAAGTTCGAAGCCTTCGTAGGCGAGGAAAATGATCATACCGCCTGCAAAAAGCTCGACCGGCCCGGACCAATTGGCTACAGAAACGCGTTGCCACTCTATTCCCCAGACTCCGACGGCAACGAAGAAAAGCAGTAACGCGAGTTTCACTGCCACGATGTATGTTTCCGCGTTACCGACCGCCTTTGCACCGACCAAGTTGAGTACGGCCGGAATGAGCACCGCCAGAGTCACTGCGACGTGGAGTACGACAGCCCTTGTCACGGGAGGAAACAATGACGCAGCGTAGCTCCCAAAGGCATGCGCGTAGAGAGAAAGCATAACGATGTAACTGAGCCAGAGGAGATTATTCATCGTGCCGGTAAACAGGTCGATGCCGAAAGCTTTGTCGACGAAAATCACCGTTCCGCCTTGACTTGGATAGGTCAGGCTCAACCGCACATAGGAGTAGGATGTCAACAATGCGACGACACCCGCAATCATAAACGCCATTGGCGTGCCGCCGTGGGCGAGCTGAACCGCGAGGCCGAGCACCGCGAAAATGCCGCCCCCGACCATACCTCCGATTCCGATCGACGCCGCACCCCAAAAACCGATTTGTCCATCAGTCCTTCGGTCTTTTGCGCTTTTCATGATGAGTATGAAGATACTACCGGCCGCGCTCTGAGAGTGCGATGTCAGGAAGAACTCTGTCGCGGCACACGCTGATCCGGATCGCTTTCACCGGCCTGTTTCCATTGGCTGGGGGAACTCCGGTTTTGCTCTTGAAGCGTTTGGAGAAATGGTAGGGGTTTGTGAAATCCAGCTCGTATGCGATTTATTGACCTTGCGGTGAAGGAAATAGTGATAGGGCGACATTCCCGTGTAGGTTTTGAAAATGCCTCTGAATCCTTTTGTCAGATTCTTCTACTGGAATATGAACTACCATATAGAGCACCACATGTACGCCGGCGTACGATTTTACAACCTGCCGAAGCGGCACAGGGAAATCAGGGATGCCTGCACGGAGCCGTCCAGAGGACTCCTGCGCACCTGGAAGACTCTGCTACCCATCATCGAGCGCCAGCAGGTGGACCCCGACTATGTGGTGATTCCCGTTCTTCCGGCAGTCGGCGAATGGGAAGCCTCCCGGTGCGCATGGATTTTTTTGCTACTCTCTGGGGGAATGAACATCTCACGGTGGAGGAGTTCCTGGAGAAGTCGCCGATGCCGGGATCAAAGAGCACAAGAGGCATTTCGAGGATGTGCTGCGACATCCGGCTGCAGCACATCCGGTATCAGGGGAATTGCTGGCAGATTCATGGGAAAGGAATGTGGCCATGAAGAGGATCCACGCCATCTTCCGACTCAGCAATGAGGCGGGCCTCCTCGTCGCGATAGCAATTTCAGACCGAAGAAGTTAGTATGTTACCGTTGCAAAGCATTCTTGCCAATCCAATAGACTCCATCATCGCGTTGGCCTGGGCAGCCTTCCTTCTCTATTGGGGAATCTCGGCTATCGGAACCAGTCCCAGCAAGAAAAGACGGAATTGGGCCGCAGTGACTTTCATGTCGATCGCGGCGGTTGGCATGTTTCTCCTTCTACGGTTTGCGTCGATTCCAAAAGATTTCAATTACCTTCTATGGCAGCGCCGGTTGCCTCTGTCAATTGTTGCGCTCGCGATTGTATTAACAGGCTTATTTGTCCTGGTTTGGGCCCGCAGGACACTTGGTTCAAATTGGAACCCCAATGTTGATACAAAAGAATGGCAGGCCCTGGTTCAGAAGGGTCCCTATTCCAAGGTTCGCCATCCGATCTATTCCGGATTTCTCACCATGGTGTTGGGTTCCGCGCTTGCTTACGGTCGTCTGCTTGGCCTGACCATCTTGGTCGCATTTGCAGTTGGATTCTGTATCAAGGCGTTGCGAGAAGAATCGATGCTGACAAGAAGATACGGCAGCGCTTATCGAGAATACCAGGCAAAGACAAAAGCGTTCCTCCCGTACATTGTCTGACCCGACATGCTGCCAGCGCGTGCTTAACGCTGTGCTCGCGCCAGCGGGAACGTTCAGGTTGCGCTGACGACAACGTACCCTAGGAGCTGAGGCCGGCTCGTATTGCTTCCATCTGGTCCGCTACGGAGGTGAAGGCCTTCAGGACATCGGGATGAAAGTGGGATGGGAGAGTTCTCCCGTCCCCGGTACAGATTATTTCTACTGCATCTGCATGCAGGAACGGTTCCTTGTATGGCCGCTTGCTCGTCAGTGCATCATACTGGTCGCAAAGCAGAGTGATCCGGGCTTCGATGGGAATTGCATCTCCCCGCAATCCTCGCGGGTAGCCGCTTCCGTCCTGCCTCTCGTGGTGGCAGAGCGCGATCGCGGCGGCCATCTGAATGCTGGGATGCGTTGAGGCGGCAAGTATCCGTTCTCCGGTCGCCGCATGCGTTTTGACGATTTCGATCTCTGCGGGGGTAAGCGGACCCGGCTTCAGCAGAATGGAGTCCGGGACCCCGATCTTCCCGATATCGTGCATGGGACTTGCAAACTCGATCATCTGGACGAACTCGGTCGGCATCGACATCGCTTCCGCGATACATCGCGTGAACCTGCCGATTCGAACGACGTGTGCGCCGGTCTCCGCATCCCTGAACTCGGTGACGGTAATCAGCCGCTGCGCGAGCTCAGTGCTCAAACTTTTCACCATCTCCAGGGCGTCCACCAGCTCATGGGTCCGCACCTGGACGGTCTCTTCGAGTGTCTTCTTGTACTCTTTCTCGATTCGAACAAGCCTGTGGTATTTGACGGCTTTTTCAATTCTCAGCGTAAGGTAATCCGCGGTCCAGGGCTTAAGGACGAAATCGAATGCCCCTCTCTTTATTGCATCGAGCGCAATGTCGAGCTCCGCGAACGCACTCATGAGCACGACAGGCATGTCGGGATCGGCTGCGCGTATCGCGTCGAGAAGTTCCAGCCCTGTCATGCCGGGCATCTTGATGTCCGACAGCACGGCGTCGAATTCGTGTTCGAGGAGTTTCTCACCGGCGAGCACTGACTGTGCGCATGCGACGACGGTGAATTCGCGACTCGAGAGCAGGGCGCACGTCGACTCGAGCACGAGGGCATCGTCGTCGACGACAAGGATGTTGCCGCGAACCGATCTGTTCACCCGTCTATCACCTCTCTGACCTTCTCCGCCAACACCGTGAGCGAGAACGGCTTGGCAATGAACTTCATCTCCTCCGCGAGTATTGCTCTGTGTCCCATGACTTCTGCCGGATAGCCGGACATGAAAAGACATTTCATCTGGGGTCGCGCGGCGATCAGGCGCTCTGAAAGCTGCCGACCGTTCATCTGGGGCATCACTACATCGGAAATCAGAAGGTGGATCGGGCCGACGTGCTCCTCGCTGCAACGAATCGCCTCATCAGGTGACGCCGCGGTGAGTACGGTGTAGCCAAGCTGCTCGAGACTCTCCCGTGCGAGCTCGAGAATCGCACTCTCGTCCTCTACGACGAGCACCGTTTCCGTTCCCCCGGTAGTGAGCTCCGGCTCGACGTCGGCCGCATCCTCGCCGTTTTGCTCTTCGGCCCGCGGCAGGTAGACCTTGAACGTTGTCCCGTCTCCCGGCTCGCTGTACACGTTTATGAAGCCATCGTTCTGTTTTACGATTCCGTAGACTGTCGCAAGTCCGAGTCCAGTGCCTTTCCCCGTCTCTTTCGTCGTGAAAAAGGGCTCGAACAAATGTGACAGTGTCTCCTTGTCCATGCCGCATCCATCGTCGCTGACTGCAAGGAGCAGATATTCTCCCGGCACAAAACCGGGATTTGCAGCACAGTACGCTTCGTCCAGAACGATATTCCGCGTTCCGATAGTCAGTTTGCCGACGCCTCCGATTGCGTCGCGCGCGTTGACCGCCAGATTGGCCAGTACCTGGTCGAGCTGAGTGGGATCAATCTTCACGTTCCACAGGTCGTGTCCGGGCATCCAGGCAATATCGATGCTGTCGCCGATCAGACGCTGGATCATCTTCTGCGCGCTCACCACCGAATCGTTGAGATCCAAAATCTTCGGGGTTATCGTCTGTTTGCGCGCAAAGACAAGCAGCTGCGCTGTTATTTCTGCAGAACGATGGGCTGCGCGCCGAATCTCAAAAAGGTACTTATGCAGAGGCTCCCCCGCCTTCGTTATCGTCAACGCCATATCCGAATAGGTGATGATTACCTGGAGCATGTTGTTGAAGTCGTGAGCGACTCCGCCGGCAAGTTGTCCCACGGTCTCCATCTTCTGCGCCTGGCGCAGCCGTGCCTCCATGAGCCGCTGCACGCTTACGTCGTGGTTCACCTCCACGTAGTTCACAATCCGTCCAGTGCTGTCTCGAACCGGGGAAATTGTGGATTCCACTGTGTAGGTCGTTCCCTTCTTGTCTTTGTTGACAAGAACTCCTTTCCACGTCCTGCCCGACGAAATGGTTTCCCAAAGCTCATGGTAGAATTCCTTGCTCTGTACGCCGCTCTTGAGGATACGCGGATTCTTTCCAACGGCTTCCGTGCGGGTATATCCGGTCATTGTCGCAAAGGCTGGATTGACGTACTGAATGTTTCCCGCGGCGTCGGTGATGATGACGGTCTCGACTGCCTGGTCGATGGCCGACATGAGACGCTCGCGCTCGGCGTTTGCCCGCGTGCGGTCGGTGACGTCACGAAAATACCAGACGCGACCCAGGTAGCTATCGCCCGGCCCAAACATCGGGGCCGAGTAGCGGTCGATGACCCTGTGATCCTTCAGGACAAGCTCATCGTGGCTGGTTTCCTCCGGGTGCTCATAGAGGAATTTGACCCGATCGACGAACTCTTCGCTATCCGCAACCTGTTCCGATACGAGGGTCAGGACCGGTTCATCGACAAGGGCATCGACGAACTCCGCCGGAATGCCCCACATTTCGATGAACTTTCGATTATACGAGAGGATACGGGCATTCTCGTCGACGACAAGGATGGCATCGAGCGAGACCTCCTGTTGTGTTGACAAGAGGATGTTTCTGAACTGGAGCGCCGCGTCCGCCTGCTTGCGTTCCGTAATGTCGGTCATGATGACTTGAACCGCAGGTTTGTCCATGTATTGCAGTCGTGTTGCCAGGACTTCGACCGAAATCGATGTGTCATCCAGCTTGACAAGGGTCTCTTCGCGCCGGTAGAGCTCGGTTTCTCCTGTAAGCAACCTTGCCATCTCGAGATCGGGTTTTCTCCAAATCGTCCGGATGTACTATCTGTTCGACCGATTTGCCGATGATTTGCTCCTCGGAATCCGCGCCAAGAAGATGCGCTTCGGCAGGATTCACAAATACGACCTTCCCGTCGAGAACAACGGCGATTCCCACGGGGGCAAGCTCGAGCAGCTCTCTATAGAGCTTTTCGCTTTCGCGGAGGGTCAACTCCGCGGAAATGACTTCCCTCACATCGGTGAACACCAGGCACGAGATCGGCTCTGCCTCGGAGCTCTCGAGTCGCGTTGCCGACAGATATTCGGGTATCGGCGCACAGTCGCGAGGCACTAGGTGAACAATCTGGCGATATACCCCCGTGCCCTCCTCCGTCAAGAGGGCGTCGACGGCCCTGTGGTCTTCGGGCGACAGATGGTCCGATAATTTGGTCCCCAGAAGAGCGTCAAGCGGCCGCTGCAGCGACTTCGCAAGGGCAGCATTGCAGCTCAGGATCTTGCCGTCGGGAGACACGGTGGCCGTTCCTTCAACTGACGCCTCGAGGAACTGGCGATAGACGCGATCCCCCGCGCCGACCAGTTGAATCCTCGGTTCCCGGTCACCGGAAAGGACAAGCGCATCCGCCTCACCGCTGCCTATAGCGCGTAAGGTTTCCTCTGCCTCAGCAAGTCGACTGCGGAGCTCGGCCATCTCGGCCAGGAGCTTGGCGTTCGGGGTTCCTTTTGTCACGGCATGGCGCTCCTCTCAGCCCCCTGGGACGCAAGTCCAGCCCGATCAGCACCCGATCGGTGTTGGAAAGGTCCCCGATCATCCGGCGGAGCGGCGGAGGCAACTTTCGAACTACTGTCGGAATGGCCAGAATCTGATCATCCTTGGCAAGGTGAGGATTCTTGAGCAGGTCGATCACTTCGATCGTGTAACGACCAGTCAGTTGCTCTTCGCAGAGACGTTTGAGGTTGTCGATATGCTGCCAGCGATCTGGGCGTCTCGCCCGCCACATAGAGCTTCAGAGTCCAGCGCTCTACGGCCTTCGGCGTCGATATCTTGGACGCGCGACGCTTCGGTTGGGCCTTCATCCTGGACCTCCGGATCTGCGCTTTGTGATCGGCTTTCCTTTCACCGCGTCGGCCTGCCGCTGCTTGGCCATCTGTACGCGGTCATCGGTGAGCACCGTGTCTCGCTCTTCTTCCTGTGCGTCCATCTCAGCGCCTTCAGCCGTTCAATTTCGAACTCCGCTCGCAATGCGGCTATTTGCGCCTCGATGGCCTGTTGCTTGTACTCCAGCTCGCGCTTCTTCGTCCCCGCTTCCTGCTCCCGCTCGACCGCCTGCGCCTGTTCGTGCGCGTGCTCGACCAGGAGTGAGCTGCCGGTAAGCAGCAACCCCGATGGCCCGAGATAGACATCCCGCAGCTCCACCCCGTGATCGGTCAGCAGAAACTCTCGGATCTGGTTGGAGTGGGCCATGCCGCGCGACTTCAGCAGGTGCAGAACCCGGTTCCGTTCCGCGCCGCTTTCGATCTCCCGCAGCAGCAGCCACGTGTCCATCAGCGACGACAATTTCGTGCCGTTGGCCTCGACGAAGGCCTCGCCGTAGTCAGACTCGTGAACAGCGAGGTAATCTGCCGCATCTTGAAAAGGTCGATCAGCCGCATCAACATCCCTTTGATCTCGACCTCGCTGCCGATCGAGGTGAAGTTGCTGATGGAATCCATGATGACACTCCGGGGGTTGAGCTCCTTCACCAGCTTGTGCGTCGTCAGCAGGTGCATTTCAAGGCCGAAGGTCGTTGGGGGCACAGCGTGCAGGTGGAGCATCCCATTCTTCACCGCCGGCGCGAGGTCAAGGCCTATGGAGCGCATGTTGCGTATAATCTGGCCGGGGGATTCCTCGTACGGCAAGCCACAGGCATCGCTCGCCGCCGGCGGCCGAGCATGCGCGAAGTGCGCCGCCAGGCTCGTCTTTCCCGTGCCGGCCGTGCCTGACACCAGTACGCTGGCTCCCGCGATAGTAGCCCTTGCCGCCCAACATCGCATCCAGGCGCGGGATACCGGAGGAAACGCGCTCCGTACCCACCTCGTACTTCAGCCCCATCGACGTAATGGGAAGGATGGAGATGCCGCTCTCGTCGATGAGGAAGGGAAACTCATTGGTATCGTGGTTGGATCCGCGATACTTCACAATGCGAATTCGCCGCGTGAAGGTCTGCCCGGTCATGCGGTGATCGAGCAGGATCACGCAGTCCGCCACGTATTCTTCCAGTCCGTCCCGGGTTAACGCGCCTTCACCCTGCTCGGCGGTGACGATGGCGGTTACCCCCTTCGTCTTGAGCCAAAGAAAAAGACGGCGCAGTTCGGCCCGAACGAGAGCGGTATTCGCCAGCCCGGAAAAAAGTTGCTCGATGCTGTCGAGCACCACCCGTTTGGCGCCTACGCTGTCAATGGCGTAGCCAAGCCGGATGAACAACCCGTCCAGATTGTACCCGCCCGTCTCGCCGAGCTCGCTTCGCGAGACATCGACGAAATCGACGGCGAGCTTCCTCTGCGCGACCATCGAATCCAGATCGTGGCCGAGTGACGCGAAATTCTCCGATAGCTCCGCAATCTGTTCCTCAAACGCGACAAATACGCCCGGCTCTGCGAACTCCTTCACTCCCCGAACAAGGAATTCCATGGCCAGGAGCGTCTTGCCGCTTCCTGCACCGCCGCACAACAGGGTTGACCGGCCCTTCGGGCAAGCCGCCCCCGGTGAGCTCATCGAGGCCCTGAATGCCTGTGGGAACCTTGTGCAGGTGCGGTAGGTCAGCCGTCTTGCGGGTTCGCCGTTTCACTGAATTGCCTGCCATGAGCGTTATCTCCTCTGCCTATCGGTCACACCCGGCGCGCCCCGATCATCACCCGTTTGGCCGGCACATCGGCTATGCCCGGGCAAGGTTGTCTTAGACGGTTACGGAGAGTGAGGTTGGATGAACTTGCTGCAATCGTACTGACGCTGGCCTGATCCATTCCTCACGTCGGGGTGCCGTTCGATACCCCGAGAAACGGGTGGTTGGCGGTAACGTGGCTGAATGCAATTTGTGGCCGTCGGACACGGTCGATCTTGGTGCGGAGCACGGCAACACGCCCACGTTGCCTCGTTGTTACAAGTGTACTAGTAAAGGAACCGAAAACATAGTTAAACGAGCCAGGCCTGCCACGAAATCGTCGAACGCTGTCGTGCCCGTTTTCTCACGGCTCTTGCGTGAGGTTTGTTTGCTTGAAGTTCGCCGCCGCCCTACGGACAGCTTCGTCCAAGCTTTTCCACGAAGAGTCGATCCCGTCTCTCAGGTCCCGCCAGGCATCTTCACCGGCTCGACGAAGGCCTTCCAACTTCTCCTTCGCCTCATCCCGTTTGGCCCGGAGATTTCCCATCTGTGTTTGGAATTCTGCTCTCGAGTCGGCACCGATCTGGTGCCCCTTTTCCTCCAGGCTGTCAATCTTCTTGTTCCACGTGTCGAGCTTCGTCTTCATTTTCGCTACGTACGCATCTCTCTTTTCACTCATGGTTGCCCTCTCCTTCGATATGCACTGATTCACGTGCCGGTGTCGTCGACGCAGGTAGTTCGAGTGTCACCGAATGTTCCTTGCGGTCGTCAACCAGGCTGATAACAGCCGGCTTCTGCTCAATCCCGTCTACGGACAACGACCCGGCTTCTGTTCCTGTCGCGGTCCGGGTGATTTCGATGTGGTATATCGTTTCGCGAAACCGGTAGTGGATTTTGAATCCGTTCCACCCGGGAGGGATGCATGGGGATACCCGCAGATGTCCCGCTTCGAGCTTGAGTCCCAACAGTGATTCGACGATGAGTCGGTACATCCATCCTGCAGACCCTGTGTACCAGGTCCAGCCACCGCGTCCCGTGTGCGGCGGAATCGAGTAGACGTCCGCAGCGATCACGTAGGGTTCGACTTTGTAGATACCGATCGTTTCCGGAGAGCTTCCGTGATTCACCGGGTTGATTATTCGCGTGAGCTCCCAGGCGAGCCGGTTGTCCCCCAGGCGGGCGAATGCCATCGCGGCCCAGACGGCCGCGTGGGTATACTGTCCGCCATTTTCCCGCACCCCGGGTACGTACCCCTTGATGTAGCCGGGACTCATTCCGTCGGCGTCAAACGGAGGGTCGAGCAGTTGAATCAGTGCGCGATCACGGCGGACAAGACGATCGTCGAGCGATTCCATCGCGGTACGCGATCGGTCGGCGCTGCCGGCACCGGAGAGCACTGACCAGCTCTGCGCAATGGAATCGATCTGGCATTCGGCGTTGCCGGCCGACCCCAGAGGCGAACCGTCGTCAAAATAGGCGCGGCGGTACCACGCCCCGTCCCATCCATTTTGTTCGAGCCTGTTGCGGAGGTCTGCCGCCTCGGTTTTGCAGCGATCCGCGAAGGTGGGGTCGCCGTGCATCATGGCAACTTCAACGAAACGGACCAGCACATAATACAGGAAGAAGCCGAGCCAGACGCTTTCTCCGCGCCCACCCAGACCAACCAGATTCATACCGTCGTTCCAGTCCCCGGAACCGATGAGCGGGAGGCCGTGCGCACCGTAGGTCAACCCTCGAAGGATTGCGCGCACGCAGTGATCGTAGAGACTCGCAGCCTGTTCCGAGCGCGCAGGAAGGTCGTAATAGGACTCTTCGTCCGGATTGAGCTCCCGTCCGTCGACAAAGTGAACGATTTCGTCCAGGACGCCGGTATCGGCTGTGGTCAAAACGTAGCGCGTCGTTGCCAATGGGAGCCAGAGGTAGTCATCCGAGCAACGAGTTCGCGATCCTCGACCAGCCGGTGGGTGCCACCAGTGCTGAACGTCGCCCTGGGGGAACTGGTGGCCGGCACAAAGCAGGATCTGCGCGCGGAGGAGACCCGGTTCCGTATGGACGAGCGCCATGGAATCCTGAAGCTGGTCGCGGAATCCGAATGCGCCGCCGGACTGGTAGTATCCGCTTCGGCCCCACAAACGGGCGGATATCACCTGGTACAGGAGCCAGCCATTCGCCAGCACGTTGACCGCCGCGTCGGGAGTCTCGATCTGAACCGCGCTGAGTTTTTGCGTCCACTGCTGCCGAACAGCGTCGAGGGCAGTCCGCGCAGACCCGGTTTTCTGAAAACGCTGAACCAGTTCCCTGGCATCCTTCGCGTCGCGTCCTGCACCGAGCCGGAAGACTATTTCACGCTCCTCGCCATCGGCGAGCTCGAAAGAAACCTGAATCGCCGCGCAGGGGTCAAGTCCGGCACCCACCCTTCCTGACAGGCGAACCCGGCCCATCGCGTCCGGGTTCCGAAGTGTCCGGTTGCGACCCAGGAAATCAAGACGGTCGCCGGTGATCGTTCGAGTCCCTCGATCAGTGTCGAAGAATACCGTCCTTCCGGCAAACTCGGCGCTGTACCAGTTCTGTGAAAAAATTGCCCCGGTTGAAGCATCGATTTCGGAAATAACGTGCATGGTCGACTTCGACCGCAACTCGCCGAGAACCATCTCCGCGTAGGAAGTTGCAGAGAGCCGTCGGGTACGTCCTGACTCATTTCGCACCTTGAGCAATGTGAACTTGACCGGCGCATCCGGAGCCACGAAAACCCAAAGCTCCGAGCTTACGCCGTGCTCGGAATGTTCAAAGACGCTGTAGCCGAAACCGTGCCGGGTGACGTAGGGCGTTTCCCCACGACAGGGCAACGAGCTCGGCGACCAGTATTGCCCGCTCTCATCGTCGCGAATATAGGTGGCCTCGCCGCTGGAGTCGCCGACCGGATCACCATACCAGGGGGTAAGCCGGAACTCGTGGGAGTTCTCGCTCCAGGTGTATGCCGTCCCCGCTTCCGAGACGACGGTTCCGAAATGGGGATTCGCGATTACGTTCACCCAGGGTGCCGGCGTTGACTGCCCCCGCGCTGTCGTTATCACATACTCGCGCCCGTCCGGAGAGAATCCGCCGAGACTGTTGAAGAAAAGCAAGTCGTGCCTCGGGACCACCGTCGCCGATTGCGTATTTCTTGCAGCTTTTCCCGGCGGAAGAAGCGGTACGACCTTCCTGGGATTGCTGCGTCCGTCTATCTGCTCTTCGAGCGTCCCGTATTGGTCGCTTATCACGGTTCGAGCAGCGGCATGGAAAAGGATGCGGTCCTCATTCGATATCTGGTCGGCGGAGCGTATGAAAATGCCGCCGGGCTGATCGACGACTTTGTCGCCGACGCCGGCTGCGACAAGGTTCGTGATCTGCTCCTGGAGCTGCTGACGGTAGCCGCCATGCTCTTCGTTCCAGATTACCAGGTCTACCGCGAGGCCTTTCTGGCGCCAATATGCGTGCGCCTGCACCAGCTGCCGCACGAGATCCACGTTCGCGGGGTCTTTGATCTTCAATAACACGATCGGAAGGTCACCGGAGATCGAATATCCCCACAATTCGGACTGCCCCCGCCGATTTGCAAGAAGCGTATTCCCGTCGGCCCGCAGTCCGGAATTCGCATACAGAATCGAACCGGCGAGTTGACCGTAAAGCTGCGCGTCTGCCTCAGATCCGTTGATCTGCTGAAGTACCACCCGGCTGTGCGTGCGCGCGAGCTCAAATGCACGGTTTGCGAACTGTTTGCTCTGATATTTCTCCGCGAGGTGCAGGACCGAGTCCCGGGTTTCGCCTATGCCGGTCACCAGATCGATGGTTACGGTGGATTCCGGTTCGAGCACTATCCGGTGACGGATTGACGCGATCGGGTCGAGCACCGACCCTTCGCTACCCGACAGGGGGGCCGAACCGGTTGCTGCCTGTGGAGCCGCACCGGTTATTCCCGCGGCCGATGAATCGCATGCGGTCCGTCTCGTAAGAAACTTCACCTGTACCGACGCCTCGGGCAGTCATGAGATGGACCATCCAGGGAACACGTTCGTCCGGAGACCGGAGCCGCCGTGTACAGAGTATGGCGCGCCGTTCCCGTATGATTTCCGTCTGAACGAAGAGATTGCTGAATGCCGCGTGGGTATCATCGCTTGCCGGCGGTGCAAGGACCACCTCGCAGTAGCTGGTGACGTCTAACGTGTGCGGAACGCGGGACCGATTCGAGATGCGGACTCGACGCAGCTCGATGTCATCCTCGGGAGAAACCGCAATTTCGGTGTAGGTGTGAATGTCGTGATCGCGGCGACGAAACTCCGCCCGACCCTCGGTGAAGATTGCCTCATAGGAGTCGGGGCGTTTGAGTGTCGGTTGGAATGTGTTCGACCATAGATCTCCAGTCGAAGTGTCTCGTATGTAGAGAAACATCCCCCAGTTGTCGCGCGTCACATCCTCTCTCCAGCGCGTAACCGCCAGCGATTTCCAGCGGCTGTAGCCGCCTCCGGCGTTGGTCACCATTACCTTGTACCGACCGTTCGATAACAGATGTACCTCGGGAACAGGAGTGTCAGGAGTCGTGAAGACTCGTGAGGATACGCGCACCGATTCCGATCCGACCCGAAACTCCGGCATTTCGGCCGCGTGTGAGTGAACGGTGGAAACACGCGGGATCTTCTCTTCGAGCAACAGCACCGTTGCGCGAATCAGCGGAATCGATTCGAACCGTTTTTGCATTGGCTGGTTAAGAATACGGGAAGCGAAGGAGAGGAAGCTCATCCCCTGGTGATGTGCCATGAAGGACCGGATGACGGCGCTCGACTCTCCAGTCGGTACCCGCGATGTTGTGTAGTCTATCGCTTCATAGAGGCCGTAGTTCCCTTCAAACCCCTCCCTGGATAGCCGTTGGAGGTTCATGCACGCCTTTTCGGGCGCGACCAAGAGCGCGAGCGCGGAAGCGTAAGGAGCTACCACAAGGTCGTCCACGAGGCCTCGTTTGAATCCGAGGCCGGGGACGCCGAATGCACGATACTGATAATTGTGACCTACGTCGAAAGAATTGTAACCCGACTCCGACACTCCCCACGGTACGCCTCGATGTCTGCCATACTCGATCTGGCGGGAAACCGCGCCTTTGCAGCTCTGATCGAGGAGTGTGTTATCGTATGAAGGCATTACCAGGAGCGGCATCAGGTATTCGAACATCGAACCACTCCACGCAAAGAGGATCGACTTGCCGTCTGCGCTGGCGAGGAGACGTCCGAGAGCAAACCAGTTTTCCTGCGGGATCTGCCCCTGCGCAATTGCGACAAAACTTGCGAGTCTCGCCTCGGAGGCGAGAAGATCGTAAAATCCGATGTCCCGCCGTCGCCCATCCACTTCGTACCCGATAGCAAATAGGTGACGTCGATTGTCGTACAGGAACCCGAAGTCCATCTGAGCCAGCTCTTCGATCCGCGCCGACAGGAGCTCGATGAGTTCAAGCCTTTGTGTTGCGTGGGAACGGCCTTCCGCGAGGAGTTGGCCGAGTGCATCCAGCCGATCCTGCCCGCCTGCCTCGGGCGCGTCCTGCAGGCGAAGATCGACGCCACGCAAGGCCTCATTCTCCGTCGAAATCAGCTCCTGCAGGCTCGAAACAGCTTTGATTGTCGGGAATTCGGGAAGTCCGTCAAACATCGACTCGTGCGACAGCCATGGCAGAAGGAAATCCAGCTCTTCGATCGCGTCTCCGCACTGACGCTCCAGCGCCGTTGTCCACCAGCTCGCGAACTCGTCGTCGCGGACTTCCACCGACTCGACCAGTTCCGCGGCGGATGCAGCCAGGCGAACCAACCGGGATCGACCGCTTGAAAGCGACATCGCCGCTCCCAGGGTTTTTGCCGATTCCAGCTCCTCCCGAAACCGGGAGAGCACCGGCAGCGATGTCAGTGTGGGAATGGCATCGATAACCTGCGCAGTATCGGCAATTCCTTCCCACAGCCGTCCGGCAAGGATTCTCTCTTCTGGCATTGCGATAAGACCGGCGCGCAGAGTCAGGAGATGCCCCGCAAGGTTGCCGCTATCAACTGTAGAAACATAACGCGGCAGCAATGGTTCGAGAGTTTGCGTGTCGTACCAGTTGTAGAAATGGTTTCTGTACCGTTGCCAGTCCCTCCATCGTGCCAAGCGTGCGGTTCATGCGCTCCAGAGTCTTTCCCGCTGACAGGTAGCCGAAGTCGTGTGCCGCGAGGTCGGCGAGCAACGCAAGGCCCATGTTGGTCGGCGAGGTGCGATGGGCAACCTTTGCGACCGGGAACTCCTGGTAGTTGTCGGGAGGAAGCCAGTGATCCTCTTCGGTGACAAAAGTTTCGAAGAATGCCCAGGTCTTGCGAGACAGTCGGCGCAGGAAGTTTTCCTGCTCCTCGGAAAGTTGCGCCTTCCGCCGCGCAAATGGGCGGCTGATCCGCCACATGACTGCAGGAGACACCAGCCACAGCAGCAGCATCGGGGCAGCAAAAAGACGCGCGTCAGGCGCCGCTATCTGGAGCAACCCGAAAACGACTGCCCCCAGGACCGGTGCAATGAACATGGTTTGATAGGAGGCTGCAAGGCTGGTGCGCGCGTACCGATCGTGCTCAGCAGAAGGCCGCCACTCGAGAAGGCGCCGGTGAGTGAAAAGCATTCTCCAACTGGTGCGAACGATTGCCGCCAGACTGTAATAGGCCTCGTAGGGCAGATAGAGGAGCGTGAGTATCCCCTGGGTAACTCGTTGCGCAGATGCCTTAACCGCATCGCCGAGGTGTCTTCCGAGCCAGGTGCCCTTCGATTTACGAAAAAACCCGAGAAGAGACACCAGAAGCAGCGGGAAAAGGACAATGCCGAGCAAAGAAAGGGTCCACACAAGAGGATTCGGGAAAACAAACCAGCCGATGAGAAGGAGAAGCGTGAGCGCGGCCGGCGCGACGCTGCGGCGGAGGTTATCGAAAATCTTCCACCGGGAAAGCAGCGATAAAGCGTTTCGTCGTGTCTTTCCGTCGGAAGCAGGAATGATCGGCAGAAGCCATTGGGTAAGCTGCCAGTCACCGCGAATCCAGCGACGACGACGATCTACATCTGCGCTGAAGGTCGACGGAGAACCTTCGAAAAGCAGCACGTCACTCACCAGACCACATCGTGCATAACAGCCTTCCAGAAGATCGTGGCTGAGTATTCGGTTCTCGGGGAAACGTCCTTTCAGGGCACGTTCAAAGGCATCGACATCATAGATACCTTTGCCGATGAACGAGCCTTCTCCAAAAAGATCCTGATAGACATCGGAGACGGCACGCGTATAGGGATCGATGCCCGCCTCGGTTCCGGTCAGAAGGGCGTAGGGCGAGCGATTGGAATCGGGCATCACGGTGGCAATGCGCGGCTGAAGAATCCCGTAACCTGCGACGACACGGCCTGTCCGTTGGTCGTGGCACGGGCGGTTCAGCGGATGTGCCATCGTTCCGCAGAGCACGCGGGCAGAGTCGCGTGGGAGCTGAGTGTCCGTATCGAGGGTGATGACGTACTTCACGGTCTCCAGCTCGCCGATCGCCCCTTCGATCAGCGAGAACCCATCAGTTTCCCCGCCACGGAGGAGTGCATTGAGGTCCGCGAGTTTACCTCGCTTCCGTTCGTGTCCCATCCACGCCTGTTCCTGCGGGTTCCACCGCCGTGGTCTATGGAAGAGGAAGAAGGGGTCTCCGGCGGGCCTCGGATAGAGTTGATTCAGGCTTTCGATCTTCTGGCGTACTCGTCGAACAAGTTCCTCATCGCCCGGCCGCACCTCTTCGTCGGCGTCCAAGAGATCTGTCAACAGGCCAAACAGCAGATTTTCATCCCGGTTCGCGAGAAAACGGACTTCCAGCGCTTCAACCAGCTGATCAATGTGCTGCAAGTTTGAGAGCATGGCCGGAACAACCACCAGAGTGCGGGATTCCGGCGGAATACCATTGGAGAAGTCCATTCGCGGAAGACGTCGTGGAGGAACCAGAAGCGTTACGAGCCAGTTGATCAGCGAGACTGACATCCCGATAGCGCTCAGGAACGCCACTATCGCGACGATCCACAGCTGCCAGCCCTGAAGACCAGCGGCATGAGCTTCGAGGGTCAGTCCCGTCGTGGCTCCGACGGTCACGGCGAAAATCGCTCCGAAGTAGAACGCCAGAGAAAGCCGGTTGCCGGTGTCGCGGAGGGCTTCTGTCGACGGAACAGGGACATGGCCCTTTCTCTTCGATACGGATCGTCGGAGAAGCGTCACTCCGCGGTCTACGAGGTAATAACCGACGTGAGCGGTGCGGTTGTCCTCCCCCGATTCATGAAACCGCACGGTTGCCAGCCCCAGGGCGACGCGGGCAACCTCGCATTCGGAACGCCCGCTGTTCCTTGCGGTTTCCTCTACGACGTGGCGGTACTGGTCGCGCGTCGCAAAGTCCATCGTGCCATACCTTCCGGTCGGATCATCGTTCAGTATTTTCTCAACCGCGCTCGTGCTTTCGACGAACGTTTTCCAGTCCGTGGCGCCGAGGGAACGCAGGCTGCGAATGCTGTTGCTGATCGACACCTGGTCGGCGGCCTGTTGCTGCATTGCCGACTGCACGAGACGGTCGATGGTGAGCCCGGTTTCGGAAAGCCGCTGTTCTATCCAGGTAAGCGGAAGTGCCAGCGCTGCCCCTCTTCCTTGAAGTTTTCGGGACAGCTCAGCGACAAAAGAGCTGTTCATAGGGGGATCGGAACGCGCCATATCCGCGATTAAAAGGATTAGGCTCTTTGGATCCGATTCCGCGGTTTCGGTCATCTGGTCGGCCCATGAATCCGCCTCGCTCTGGGCCCGCATCTCGGTTGCGATTCGGACCGCAACACGCCTGAGATTTTCGATCACCGCGAGGCGAAGCATGATCGGGACAGCCCACAATTCACCAAGTGTCAACAAGGCAACAGACTGATACGACTTAAAAAAGGCCGGAAGCGTTTCCGGATCGACCAACCCGTCGCCGTGCGATATCCGCTCGAGGGCAATTTCGTAGACGCGTGGCAGTCCGGCGGAGTCGCCGCCGGCAAGGCCGGATAGTTCGCGGCTGTAACCGACAGGAAGATCACGCTTGCTCGTGCGAATTTGTTCTTCGATCAGATAGAAGTTGTCCAGCAGCCAATCGCCCGCTGGCCCTATCCTGCTATTCGCGGCGGATGCTTGAGTCAGGAGCGTTCTGACCTCGTTCAGAACCGATTCGTTTTCGACGAGCCGCGAAAGCAGTCTGTCGCCGTGTGACCGAGCGTTTGTTACGCCGTGTGATTCGGCGAGGGTCTTCGCATATTCTTCCATCTGCTCGGCGCTCAGCAGCTCCGCCCGTAACGGCTGTTCCTCGTCGGGTATCTTCGGAACAACGAGCCGAGGACCGGAGCGTCGGTGAGGAAGCAATCGGTAAAAACGTCTGCCATTCCGTTCATTCGGCATTTGTCACCCTTCGTTGTTTCAGGATACCAAGAACCGTCCCGCTCTTCTGTGCGGTGGCGCACAGACGGCCGATCACAATGGCCCGCCAGTGTCAATCCGGGTACTTGTCCCGGCGCGTCTATGACGGTAAATTGGACATGAAGCACTCTGTTGGAGTTTGCATTTTGTCGGAGACTATCTGGCCAGCCATCCGGCGTCGAACGAGGAGAGAACCACCTTCTGGCAGCCCTTCCGGATGCGGAAAGGCAGCGTTTGCTGCCGCAGCTTGAATTGGTTCCTTTGCCGCTCGGGAAGGCGTTGTACGAATCGGGCGACCGCCTGCGCCACGTGTACTTTCCCACCAACGCTATCGTGTCGCTGCTCTACATCATGGAGAACGGCGCGTCCGCCGAAATCGCCGTGGTGGGAAACGAGGGGGTTGTGGGCATTGCGCTTTTCATGGGTGGTGAGACTATGCCAAACCGCGGCGTCGTACAGAGTGAAGGCGAGGCCTACCGATTGAACGGGCAGTTGATGCTCGAGGAGTTCAACCGTGGGGGGGCGTTTCAGCACCTGTTGCTGCGCTACACACTTGCGATGTTTGCCCAGATGGCCCAAACCGCCGTCTGCAATCGGCACCATAGCATTGACCAGCAACTCTGCCGATGGCTCCTTCTGAGCCTCGACCGGTTGCCCGCGAACAAGCTCATCATGACCCAGGAGCTGATCGCCAACATGCTCGGCGTGCGCCGCGAAGGCGTAACCGAGGCCGCAGGAAAACTGCAGGATGCCGGACTGATCGAATACAACAGGGGCCATATCACGGTGCTCGACAGACCGGGGCTCGAGGCCCGGGTTTGTGAATGCTACGACGTGGTGCGGAAAGAGTTCCTTCGCCTGCTCCCCGACGTGATCGCAGAGTAACCGCGGACCAGCCCGCCACGAATGGCGTGGTCGCGCGCACCTCGCGTAGCGATCGTCTAGTGCTGATGCCGGCCGTTGTCGTGGCCCCGGTCTTGCCACTCCTGATGCTGATCTTTCGGTGGGCGACCGGGCCCGCCCCAATGTGCCCATCCAACGCAGCCGGTAAATGACACCGCCACAAAGAAAGCCGTAACAACAAGTATTTTTTTCATTCTATCCCCTCAGTACAGGTTCGCGATAAATCCGGGTGAGCTCTGTTCGCCAACGCACATGGTGATCTAAAGTTTGAGTTTCAGTCCCACGCCATATTCGTACGTCCACCCGACGTAACCGGAGTCAAGAATAAGCGCGATGCTGTCGGAGAAATGCCAGGCGAGACCGCCGAAGAAGGCGACGCCGAGGTTGACCGCGTTGTAACCCGAATAGGAGTTCGAAAAACCGTAGAATCCGATGCCGAGGGCCGCGTACAGGTCGAACTTCGCAGGACCGCCGAAGTCGGTGCCCCAGTGAAGGCTGAATGCAGGAGCCGCGCCCCACGCAGTTCCGCTGTAACCGTAGTTCGACGCGAATGTCGCCACACCGCGAACCATCAGCCCCCACGACAGAGGAACCGACCCCGCGTTGAACTGGCTGAAGATGAACTCCGGTCCAAACGATGCGCTCATGCCATAGTATGAAAGGCCAATTGTCGCGTAGAGGTTGACATCGCCCCCGTGATCAAACGAAGCCATCCACGGAATTTCGGCACTCTTGGTCTCTGCGGCAAACACCGAGGTGGCCGAAATAAGCAGCGCTGCAGCAATAGTGCAAATTAGTCTTTTCAAAACAATTCTCCTTCGAAGAACAGGCAGACCAGAATTGTCTGCCTGTCGATCTATCTTCGTCCTCCGACTACTCCCGTTGCGAGTACCAGACCGACCACCGCCGAGGCGATGCCGCCGATGAAGTACCACATCGTGTGCTCTGTCATCCGCCCAAGAAACGCCGAGCTCAGACTGTCCGCCAGCGAGCGCGATGCCATCACGCCGGCGATAATCAGCACCGACCCGACAACCAGCAGAATCACTCCGAATATCCGTATGCTACTCATTACGTTTGAACACCTCCCGGGTATCTCATTTTCAAGAATGCCAGCGGCGGAAGCACCAGCAGTGCTGCGCCGATCCATATCGCCGCGTCGTAAAGTACCATCGGAATATGCATTCCACCGATGGGGAAAAGGTCTGCCAGAGCGCTCAGGACCTTCGCGAGGAATCTGACACCGCCGAAATGTGCAATGACCGCTGCCGGAAGTATCGTCATCGTCGGAAGTATCAGCGTCTTCACGCGCATCTCATAGAAACAATGATACAGACAAAACTCACGTAACTCGGTACGGTAGCGCACACACGGCCGGTAAAATACGCCATAGAACAGATCGCACGTCTTCCGTATCCCTCGCCAATTCTGCGGCGGTTCAAGTTTCATCCCTGTATCCGCGATAATTCTTCCTTCCCCTGTCTTTCATGGGCTTTTCAATTCTGCTTCCGCCGCAATGTGTGCTGCCGCACCGACGATGGCCCCTGTTTTGCTTAACCTTGAATTACGAGCGAGGGACGGCGATCCGGGCAGCAGGGATCTTGCCGGAAGAGCGGGAGCGGATTGCGTGAAGCACGCGGGCTCGTTTCGCCGCACACGGTAAGTCTGTATGACTGCGGAGGGTTGGAATGAAAAAAGCGATTCCAGCAATATTCATCATATTGCTTCTTGGCGTATTCGTCTCTGCTCCGGTAACGGCGCAGAGTTCCTCAAATATCACGGTTTTGGATGCCGGCAATACTTCCGGGGACATCAGCTCCAGTGCCTCATTTACCGCCGGGGCGAACGGCAATATCAAAGGAAACCTTAGCGCCGCCGAAGCGGTTACCCTTGGCGCTTACAGCACCGTTAGCGGCAATGTTACCGCAGGCGAGGCCTTTACGAGCAGTGACAGCAGTACCGTCAAAGGGTCGGTTTCCGCCAAAGCCGGATTCACAAGCGGTGCCAATAGCATCATCGGTGGCAATGTAACAGTCGGCGGCGACTTTACCAGTGGCGCCAATAGCATCATAAGCGGCAACGTGTACGTCACCGGCACTGTCACGCTGGGAGCTAACAGTCACATAATCGGCTCGGTTCGCAGCGCCAAAGGGGTGATTGTTTATGGGCCTCGCGCTACCGTCGGCAGAGTTGAAAAGTAATCGCAGCAGCGTCACATAGCGTGATTACGACGACTTATAACAGTGGATTAAGAAATCCCCGGCGTTGCCGGGAAAGTGAATTGAATGGTCTTTTCAGGAGAGAATGCATGCGTAAATTATCTACAGGACTCTTAATCGGGTTGGTGCTGACTGTTTTTGCAATCATACCGGCAATGGCGCAAACCGGCACAAACGTCGCGACGTTACCCGCCGGCGGCACTATGGGTAGTGTCAATTCTACCGCCGCGTTTACTGCGGGTGCGAATGCCACCGTCAATGGGTATGTGACCGCCGTTGCTGCGGTGACCCTCGGAGCTGGTTGCTCCGTGACCAATAATGTGACCGCCGGAGCCGCTTTTACCAGTGGTGACGGAGCCAAGATCAATGGATCGGTTTCAGCCAAAGCAGCCTTTACCAGTGGGGCGAATAGCTCAATCGGTGGGAACGTCACGGTTGGTGCTGATTTCACCAGTGGGGCGAATAGCGTAATAGGCGGCAATGTCTATGTCAACGGAAGCGTGACACTCGGAGCCGGAAGTCGGGTCGTCGGCACAGTGCACAGTGGAGCTGGTGTGATTATCTACGGCGCCGGCGCAACAATCGGCAGCGTGAACTAGCACTATAGAGTTCTGCTTCAATTTGACACTTGCCCTGGATCCTTTGCATGCGGGAAGAAGACCGGAAATCTTCTGCGTTCAGGGACGGGGCAAAGGTTGTCTTCAATCCGCCGAGAAAAGAGAGGAAGCGTAACTCGGAGACATATCGAAAGGAAGGCCTTTTTTGAAGCGAGCAATCACTGCCATAGTGTCGGCTCTTGTCATTGCAGGCGCTCTTCAGGCACAGGTCATTAGAATGCAGGTTCCGTCTTCGCCGTTTGAGACGGTGACCATTCTGTATACAGCGAACACCAAAGGGTTGCATGCGGCATCTCAAACCGACGCACCCGCCTCGGCCATTCAGACTATCATCAGCGCACTCCGCGCGGAACATAAGGACTCATTGCTCGTAGACCTCGGCAATTTCATGGGTGCCACCCCGACGACCGTCTTGACACAGGGGAAATTTGATTTTCAGGTCATGGAACTGCTCGGGTACGATCTTCTCCATATCAGCGATGGAGAATTTACCGTGGGGGTCGAGAATCTCAATTCACGTATCGCGGAGACAAAAATACCAGTATTATCCGGCAATATGAGCATTCCGTGGAGCGCGGCACTCAAGTCGATCATCCTGCGCTGCGGCAATCGCAAAGTTGGCTTTATGGGAGTCACTTCAGTCGATTTTATGGACCTGGTAACGGGAAAAAGGCGCCAAGGTGTCTCGGTTGAACTTGCGAAGACGTATATTTCAAATTCGATCGAGAAAATGGCCGGCAAGGCGGACATTATTGTGGCTCTGACCGACCTTCCTGACGCTGAAGTTGCTCAAATCCGCGCGATTCCTGGTCTCGACCTGATCATCACTACGGGAGGCAACTCGGCCAAAGCCGGAGCAGACTGGATTTCGGTTGGTTTTCCGGGGGAAAAAGTTGCCGCGGTCGCACGCACTCAAATTTCCGACACCGCCGTTCAGGTGCTGTATCTGCACGGATATCCTGACAATAACAAATGGACCGTAGATGAGATTGTGGGGGCCGTCTATCCGATCAATAAGCGGACGCCGCGTGAAAACGCGACAGAGAACTATGTGCAATGGACAATCGACGAGCACATAAAAAGCAATAACAAACTAATCGGAGAACTCAAAGAGCCTCTCCCGAATGCCAACGACAAGACTGAGCCGACAGCTCTTGGGAAAGCGGTCGCAGATCTCATGCGTCACAAATCAAGGTCCCACCTGACCGTCGTGAGAGCAGAGGCGCTTGGAACTGGTTTACCAAAGGGTCCGGTTACGGAGTGGGATCTGGTCGAGGCCCTGCCGTATGCGGATGATGATCTGGTTGTTATTAGACTGACAGGTGCTCAGATTGAGGCATTGGTCTCCCAGTCGCAGAGCAAATCCGGTGGAGACGGATATCTGCAATTCTCAGGTCTTAGCACCCAACCTGCAAGCCTGGGAACCCGCATTGGCGGCCTTCCAGTCGATCCCGGGCGAACCTACACGGTTACCTGTTCGGAATTTCTGGCGCAAGGCGGCGATGGTTACGATGTGCTAAGAAATGCAAAGATAGTCGAAAGAATTCCTGTCTCAGCACAGGATCTGTTTCGCGAGGGCCTCAAGAAGAATGGCACGCTCATAGTTGACGGACTCGCCATGGGTCGCGAAGGCAACTACTGGCATGCTCAACTGAGCGTCAGCTCTCTTTTGACTGGCCGTGTCGCGGATTCGTCCAACGCACGGCTATATCCGGCCGAACCATCACTTGTCGGACTGCAACTCCTTTCGGGCACCTTGGACCTGCGCCTGGACGTCACACGCACGAACTACCTCACCACGCTTACGAATTTCGCCGAGGCGCAGTACGGCCTATCCCTGGATAGAGACTGGATTCCATCCGAAACTCTCGATACTGTCGAGGGATATTCGCAGTTTTCACTTAACCTGTCAAACTTGCTTTTTGGAGGGGTCAAGACGCTGGATCCCTATGTTTCCGCAGATCTGCAGACAGTTTTGCTATTTCCGAATCCAATGAATCAGAATATTGACCCAACTCTGCCGCGGCCTGGTTCCCTGAAACTTGCAGCCGGACTGGAACTTACCCTATTCAAGTTCATATCTCTGAAAACGGGTGTCAGATGGGAAAATCAGCCTTTTGCCCCGAGCATACCAGCAACAACGGGTTTGGAGGAAATCTTAACACTCCAGGCAGACATCGTCCCGGGTATCCTATCGTTTGTCAGCACGACCGACGCGTTCGGGGCCTTTGATTTTCAGGAACTGGGAATTACCGTTTCCTCGAAGACTCAGATCTTCTTTTCATTGCAGGACAATGTGAAGCTCGGGCCCGGCCTCCAGTTGTTTTACAATTCACGCGTGGGACATCGTGGCTTACGTCTTTGATGTGCCCCTCATTTTGGCCGTGAAGTTCTAGCGGTCTCGCCTGTTTCGTAAAGAAAACTCCTAATGCGTTCCGTTGAGATCGATTGACCTTTACCTGTTGCGGGAGAGGCGAAGCACTTCCACAATGTTGAAACGCTTTCCGGTCAGGAGTATTCCCGCCTGAAAGATCCTCGCCGAAAGCCAGATCACCCCGGTTGTGGTGAGGAGGATCAAACCGACGGAAAGCAGAACCTGCCAGGTTCGGGCGGCCCCTACGAGAATCCGAAGAAACATAACGATCGGCGCGGTGAGCGGGAAGAGAGACAATCCAACGATAACCGGTGCCTGGGGTGTCGTGATAATCGGAGAGATCATCATCACCGGAATTATGAGAAAGATTACCACCGGCCAGGCAAGCTGGCCGAGATGCTGCTCGTCCTCGGAGGCCGCGCCGAGCGCCGCGTAAAGCGAGCAGTAGAGAAAGAAGGCAAGAATAAAGAACAGGACAAGGTAGGCGAAGGTGCTCATCGTCAACCCGGCACCAACGGTGACGCCCAGACTCGGGCCGACGATCTTCAGTATTGCGGCGGCGATTCCGACCCATATCCCGTATTGAAGAAGACTCGCGAGAGCCTTGCCGAGGATTTTACCGAACAGAAGATCGATGGGTCGCACGGAAGAGAGCATGATCTCCACGGTCTTGCTCGTTTTTTCGACGAGCACGGAACGTCCGATTACCTGTCCGTAGAGGATCAGGGTCATGTAGAGCATCACCGCAAACATCAGCCCGGTCATAAGGACGGTGACATAGTCCGAGTTCTTCTTTTTCTCCCCATTGTGCGTGAGCTGCCTGGTCTCCAAGTCAGGCGGTCGGACGAGAGAAGCTATCTGAGACGCGGAAACGCCGGCCTGCACCAGTCTCTGTGCGACGACCGCCTGCCCGATCACCGCCTGCAGAACAGCGGTTACGCGAAAATCGGTCGCACCTTTCGACACGTATTCCATCTTCGAGAGATCGGTCAGGTCTGCAGGGAAAACCAGATACCCGTCGTATACGCCGCCGAGAACCCGGGAGTCCATCGCCGTGATCGATTCTTGCACCGCTTCCAGGTCGATCCTGGACTGGCGCAACGCAGGAGAGATCGCCCTGACAAAGCTCGAGTCGGCACCGACAATTGCGATTCGTGTGACCGGGCTGCCCGCGGCTCCTTCCGATCTCGAAAGAAGGCCCGGCAGAAGCGCTATTGCCGCGATGAGAAAGGGCCCAAGAAGGGTGAGCACGATGAAGAGCTTGTTCATCACCGTAAGCCGGAACTCCATTCGTATGATGGTCGCAAGTTTACTCATGTTGCTCACCCCGGCATTCACTGCCGTCTTTCGGGTTGCCTCCGACAAGCTCCACAAAGATCTTGTGCAGCGAGGGGGAAACCACTTCGAACCTGCTTACCGAGACCTGGTCGACAAGAATGCGCAGCACCGCCTGCGGACTTGCACCATCGGCAAGCTCCATTTCCGCCCAGCGGGGAAAACGGGAGACGCTGCGCACCAGCTTCGCCAGCGGTTCAAAATTGATCGTCCCGTCGAATTCGACCGTCACTGCCCTGCGGCCGTAGCGGGACTTAACCTCGGCAACGGACCCCGAAACAACTTCGCGACCGTGGTCGATTACAATGATCCGCGAGCAGATACGTTCGGCAACCTCCATGTTGTGCGTGGAGAAAAGAATGGTTTTGCCGCTCGCTGCAAGCTCGAGCACCGCTTCGCGAACCACGTCGGTGCTCACCGGATCGAGGCCGGAAAACGGCTCATCGAGGAGAACTAATTCCGGGTCGTGAAGAATGGCGGAAATAAACTGCACTTTCTGTGCCATACCCTTGGATAGAGTTTCGGGGGTGCGCTTCTTCCACGCCAGGAGATCAAAACGATCGAGCCACGTGTCGAGCCGTTTCTCGACCGCGAGACGGTCTGCATTCTTGAGAGCCGCAAGGTAGAGAAGCATTTCGTTGATCTTTACTTTCGGGTAGAGCCCTCGCTCTTCGGGAAGGTAGCCTATGCGGTCCTTGTCCGTCTCCCGGATGGCACTCCCGTTCAGCAGAATGGAACCGGAATCGGGTGCGATAATCTTCATGATCATCTTTATGGTGGTGGACTTGCCGGCTCCGTTGGGACCGAGGAGGCCGAAGATCTCGCCCGCGCTCGTAGTGAAAGAGAGATTCTCAACAGCTTTGACGCTGCCGTAACGTTTCTCAACCGAATGCAGTTCTATCATCCGATTTTTCTCACCCCTGAACTTGACCTATTGAGTTTTGCGACAGTAAAATTGACGTAGAACAGAACGTTGGAGGCGGTTTCTTGCCAGGCTCTTTCGGTCGACCACTCGGCGTCGGTCAACGTAAAGAATCACCTGCTCGCGGCTCTTCCGGATGCGGAGCGGCACCGTTTGCTGCCGAATCTCGAATTGGCTCCGATGCCGCTTGGAAAGGCGCTTTACGAATCCGGCGACCGATTGCAGCATGTGTACTTTCCCATCAACTCTATCATATCGCTGCTCTACATTATGGAAGACGGAGCGTCCGCAGAAATCGCCGTTGTGGGAAACGAGGGAATAGTGGGCATCGCCCTTTTCATGGGCGGAGAGACGATGCCGAATCGCGCAGTCGTGCAGAGTGAGGGCGAAGCCTACCGGTTGAACGGGCAGTTGTTGAAAGACGAGTTCAACCGCGCGGGGGCCTTCCAGCACCTGCTGCTGCGCTACACACTTGCGATGTTTGCCCAGATGGCCCAAACGGCCGTCTGCAATCGGCACCACTCCATCGACCAGCAGCTCTGCCGGTGGCTGCTGTTGAGCCTCGACCGATTGCCGGCAAACAAGCTCGTCATGACCCAGGAGCTGATCGCGAACATGCTCGGCGTACGTCGAGAGGGCGTCACCGAGGCTGCCGGCAAACTGCAGGATGCCGGCCTGATCGAATACAACAGGGGCCATATCACGGTGCTCGACAGAGCGGGCCTGGAAGCGCGGGTTTGCGAATGCTACGAGGTTGTGCGGAAAGAATTCCTTCGCTTGCTCCCCGACGTGATCGCACAGTAACCACTGATCAACCCACGCGACCTATAGACTCGTGAGAACTAGTGCAGCCGCGGTATGATGGCCAAAAGGCCCACCACGATTAGATAGATCCCAACGAAGTACCGGAGAAACCTCGGGTATACTATAACGAGGATTCCAAGAATAAGCGTGACAACTCCCCACGCAAGACCAATTGGTTCGACCATAAGAACCTCCTCTATCGTCGCCCGAGAAACCGGGCGAAAAGCGACACAACCACGAGAATGATCCCTACCACCAGCGCGAAATAAATCAGTCCGCCCAGCGTGTAGGAACTTCCGAATCCGACCAGCCACAGAACCAGGAGGACTCCGCCGATCACCAGCAGAAGATTCGTCTCCCTTCGCCCCATCGCAACACTCATTTTGTGTTCTCCTCTTGAACAGCAGAGGCCGCAGCCCCGGGTCATCGCGCGGGATCTACACAACCGCGACGATTACGACAACAAGCAACACGACCAGAAGAATAGTGAGTATACTCATGTCAACCTCCTACTTTGTTCCTGACGCGTTCGTCTGTGTGTGAGTATAAACACGCAGGGTGTGCCATTTCTGTGCGGTAGCCCACATACCGACGGCTTTTTCCCCGATAGTGGTATCGTCACGACATCTGTTCCTGCTGCAAAATCAGATGTTCGCGAGTCCGCGCACTGGATGGCGTGCCTCAAACAGCCGGGATTTCGTGAACTCTGCGCTTGTCGATCTACGACTTCGCATGCATCGACCTCTTTTCCAATAATGGAGCGGCCGTTGGATCGAAGACACGATACGCGAACAGCTTTATGCGGTCGCTCACCAGTGCCCAGATGATCGCGTAGACCCACACAAACCCCGCCCAACCCCAGCCGAGAGGAGGCATAAGGAATCCGTAGACGGCAATAAGCGTCGCGACGATCTGCGTTCCGAGCACCGCCATCCACAGAATCGGCGCCGGGCGTGTTGACCAGAAAGGGCCACGCGTGCGGGCCAGGAAAATCGTAAGATGCCCGGCCACGGACAGCATCAGATACATCATCGGTTGCAGATGTGCATGGTCCAGGTGAAAGACCCGGTCACCGAGGTAAAACAGTCCAAAGGCGGCCACCGGGCCGACGACACCAAGCACCGTCGCAATTCCCAGAACGAGCCGCAATCGCGTTTCCCGCCTGGTGTTCTTCCCAGAATCCAACAACTGCGTTTGCAAGGAGCAGGAGCAGGATAATGGCAAAATCAGGCCAGTGGCGGGCCAGTGCCGAAAGGATCACCGCCGCCTCGATCATCCACGGGATGGGGCCCCAGAAATAGGTAAGGAACTTCAGGAACGGATTTGTCTTTCTCTCTTCGATCTCGTTTGGTCCGTACTGGGTCAGCCGTTTCTCGGCCTCAGCCTGGCTGAGACCGTCCGGCGACGTCTTCAATTCCGCCAGCAGTTCCTGCATGGGAATAGATTTCAGATCGGGTTTTGTGTTCATATGGAATTGCTCCATTTCCAGTCGCGAATTTCCGGCATGTCCTGGCCATGCTCGTCGATGTAACGCTTGTGCTCGATCAGTTTGTCCTCCATCGCCCGATTCAGAGTCGCGCCGTGGGGGCCCAACTGCGGCACTCGGTTTATCACATCCTGTACCAGGTGAAAGCGGTCAAGATCGTTCAAGACCGTCATGTCGAAGGTGGTTGTGATGGTGCCCTCCTCCTTGTATCCGCGCACATGGAGGTTCTTGTGGTTGGTTCTGCGGTAGGTCAGGCGGTGTATCAGCCAGGGATAGCCGTGGAAAGCGAAGACGATCGGCTTGTCTTTGGTAAACAGCGCGTCGAACTCCTCGTCCTTAAGTCCGTGCGGATGTTCGGTATTCGGCTCAAGTTTCATCAGATCGACAATATTGATGACGCGGATCCTCAGCCGCGGCAGCCTTGCACGAAGAATGGATACGGCCGCGAGTGTCTCGAGCGTGGGCACATCCCCGCAGCACGCCATGACCACGTCGGGGCTGACACCGCCGTCGTTGCTGGCCCATTGCCAGACGCCGATTCCCCGAGTGCAGTGCTCAACTGCCTCATCCATGCTCAACCATTGCGGCGCCTGATACTTACCCGCGATTACCACGTTGACGTAGTGCCGGCTTCGGAGGCAATGGTCCCAGACCGACAGCAGACAGTTGGCGTCAGGCGGAAGATAGACCCGCACGACAGAAGCCTTCTTGTTTATCACGTGGTCGATGAAACCGGGGTCTTGATGGGTGAAGCCATTATGTGCCTGCTGCCAGACGTGGGAGGCGAGCAGGTAGTTCAGCGATGCGATTTTCCGCCGCCAGGGCAACTCTGCGGTGACCTTCAGCCATTTCGCGTGCTGGTTGAACATTGAATCGATGATGTGGACGAATGCTTCGTAACTGTTGAACATTCCGTGTCGACCGGTCAGGAGGTAGCCTTCCAACCAGCCTTCGCACTGGTGCTCACTCAACATCTCTATTACCCTGCCATCGGTTGCGAGAAACTCATCGGCCGTTTTTGTTTCGGCTATCCATTGCCTGTTGGTCACCTCAAAAACCGCATTCAACCGGTTGGAAAGTGTTTCATCCGGACCGAAGATCCGGAAATTCCGTTGGTCCTGATTGAGCTTGATCACGTCACGCAGGAACTCTCCAAGCACGTGAGTGTCAGCGGCCTGGACGGATCCCGGCCCCGACGGCACGGTTGCCGGCGGTACGTCGATCGCGTAGTCCCGAAAGTCAGGCATTAAGAGGTCGTGCAGCAGGAGCCCTCCGTTGGCGTGCGGATTTGCACCCATCCTTCGGTGGCCGACAGGTGCCAGTTCGGCCAATTCGGGCATGAGCCGGCCCTCCGCATCGAAAAGCTCTTCGGGCCGGTAGCTCCTCATCCAGCTTTCCAGGTGCCCAAGATTATCCGGATGCGCGGGGTCCACTAGAAGCGGGACCTGATGCGCCCGGAACGTGCCCTCTACAGGAAGCCCATCAACTACTTTCGGGCCGGTCCAGCCCTTGGGCGAATCAAAGACAATCATTGGCCAGCGGGGCCGGATGGCATTGTTCTCTTTTCGTGCGCTGGTCTGAATTTGCCGAATCTCCTCGATGACCTTTTCCAACGTACCGGCCATGAGCTCATGCATCCTCTCCGGATCGTCACCTTCCACAAAGTAGGGCACCCACCCGCAGCCCCGGAAAAACTGTTCCAGTTCTTCGCGCGTTATCCGAGCCAGGATCGTTGGGTTGGCAATCTTGTAGCCATTGAGATGCAGGATAGGCAGCACGGCACCGTCTGTGATTGGATTGAGGAAATTTATTAGAATGCCATGCGGTAGCAAGTGGTCCGGTCTCCGCCTCCCCATCGCCTATGACACATGCGACTACAAGTTCAGGGCTGTCGAACACCGCCCCAAAGGCATGGCTGAGGGAATACCCGAGCTCTCCTCCCTCGTGGATAGATCCCGGACATTCCGGTGAGACATGGCTCGGAATCCCTCCGGGAAAAGAGAATTGGGTAAACAGTCTCTTCAGTCCGACTCTCATCCTGAGTGATGTTCGGATACACCTCGCTGTAGGTGCCTTCGAGATAGGTATTGGCGACGAGCGCGGGGCCACCGTGGCCGGGGCCGGAAACATAGATCATATCCAGGTCATACTTCTTGATGACCCGATTCAGATGTGCATAGATGAAGTTCTGGCCCGGCGTCGTGCCCCAGTGCCCCAGGAGTGTCGGCTTCACGTGCGCCAGTCGCAATGGTTGCCGGAGCAGGGGATTATCGTAGAGATAGATCTGGCCGACCGCAAGATAGTTCGCGGCGCGCCAGTAGGCATCCATCTTGTGCAGCTGTTCCGGCGAGAGCGTGCGAGTAGTCATGGTGCAGTCCTCCTTTTCAGCCGTGAGTACGCAATCGTCTTCGACCACTCACTGCGAATAAGGATGCGGGACTTACGACTTTCGGTCAGCAGACGAATCGGCGCCGTTTGATTCGGCCACGATTGTGGCCGCTTTCTCCCGCTGCTCGAGCTCGACCGCCTTCGCGTTCAGGTCATCGCGGACCCTCTTCCGGCCGTTTTTCCTTCCCTTCCTTATGCGGTTGACGACGGAGACGATGAAGGAATAGATAATTCCGAGGAGGAAACTGACAATAGCGATGACAACGACCGACACGTTGGAAAGCTGCGCGCCGAAAAGATTGAGCGGGCTCTTATAGTTCACATTCAGAATTATCAGAACTCCCAGCGCAAGCAACACTACGATACCGACAATCAGTCTGACCATTATCAACCTCCCCCGCGGAATGGACTTATTTCTTCGGTTTTACTGTCCCGTCGCCATTGTGACCATTCTTGAACGGCAAGATGCCGGCCATCTCACCAATGACATTTACGAGCTCGGTGTTGGATGGAATCACTATCTTCGCGTTTGCGGAGAGCGCGGTTTCGACTGCCATCAGCCTTCGCAGGAGCTGTGCATTGCCGACGAAATATCTGTCTGCGGCCTCGTTGACCAGTTTGATTGCCTGGGCTTCCCCTTCTGCTTCGAGGATCTTTGCCTGCCGCACCCCTTCGGCTTTCTTGATTTCCGCCCTTCGCGCACCGTCCGCCATTGTTTCGGTCGCCGTCGCAAAATCAATCGCTGCCACCTTTTCGTTTTCCGCCTGTACCACTTTGTTCATGGTTGTCTGGACCTCTTCAGGTGGTTCGATCTCTTTCAGTTCCGTTCGCACGATGTCGATCCCCCAATCCGAGGTCTCTTCGCGCAGCGTCTGATGCAGCTCTTTGTTTATTTTGCCGCGCTCACTGTTCGCCGACATCAGCGTCATGGTGCCGATGATGTTGCGCAATGTCGTGCGGGCAAGATTGACAATCTGATACTGGTAGTTTGCGACGCTGTACTGGGAGTTCTTGACGTTTTCCTCGTCGCTTTTTACCCTGAAGTAGACCTGCGCATCGACGCTTGCGTTGAGCTTGTCGCTGGTGATAATTTCCTGCGGCTCGGCGTTCACCATAACTTCGGTGATATTTATCCTGTACATCCGGTCCATCATCGGAATAATCCAGTTAAAACCCGGGTTTGCGTAGCGATGGTATTTTCCCATGCGTTCGACCAGTCCCCTCATCGTAGGTCGGACAACCCGAATTCCGCTCAGAAAGATGATGAAGACCAGAATTGCGAGGGCGATAATGTAATACATATGATGCTCCTTGCTCGATCGAATCGAGCTTTGACTTAACAGGGATGGCGATATTTCTATGCCGATTGTGCAGTCGGTCCAAATGCGCTCAAGCGGTGGCGCGGACTGCAGGTGCCGCGTGTCTTCGGTTCCACCGCAATCCATTTTTCAAGCGCCGCGACAAGCGGCTTGTTCCAGTCAAGCTCTGTGCTCTCTGCAGCATACCGATTGAGAACCCGCGCGACGACGAATCGCTGTTCGAATGACTGTTGTGTCATGATGCGTACTTCCTTAGCTAATAGTAGAATGAGCCCGTAGACTTTTCTGTGCGGTGGCGCACATAGAGAAAACGAATCCCAAGATTCTCTTCACGGCCGAAGACCGGGGGGAGACTTCCGTGCCTCCGGGAGTCAAGCTCGGCTTGCAGCGTCAATACTGCGTTTCGTCTCGCTTTTCCCGCAGACCGGATGCCCGTTCGCCTCATCGCTCTCCAAAACCAGCTCCCGGACCGCCTGCTGTCTCCATCTTCAGGGCAGCGACGGTAAGTTCGGGCAACCGAGAAGACCGCCGATGCGCCGCGATCGGATCCATTTCGCATCGCTCCACGGGGCGATCCACGACGCGGCCCTTCGGGCCGGCCTGACGAAACGAGCCTGTTGCAGCGCGGCGATGTGCAAACTGTAATGACAAAAACGGAGGTACGATACCCCGGCCGAATCGCCGTCCCCCCGAAAGTCTCTGAACCCCGCCCGGCCGTCTTGGGGTGGGATACGTCAACCAGTCCAAATACCTGCCCGCGGGGACGGGGCTGCCGTAGTTGCACGAAAGGGAGCGACTTGCACGGAGTTACGCACGCAACGACAGAATGTTAGGCTGACAGAAGCAAGGGATTTCCAAAGTAGGAAGGAACGGTCGAATTGTAGTTAGGTAGCCATTCCGTGCGCAAGCGCGCTCGCTCGCCGGGAAATCTCGAAAACTACCACCGCGTCATTCTTACCTGTGTCGGAAGAACTCCCGCGCGAGGAGAATTCGTTGCAAAGGGGTGAATGTCAGTGTTCCCGAGAAGAACAGGTCAGTATCTCGTTTGCCCCGAAGTGCAGCATTGTCTCCTTTTTTTTTCCTCCTCGGCACGAAAACCCGGAATGCGTTCCAAGGATTGAACGCGAGTTTCGATGTCGGTGATTTCTAAACTCCACCAATCCCTAATCGATTTTGTAGACAACATGTCGTCAGCGACCCAGCCGTGAGCGGTGGCGCGCCAATAATCTTCGAAGTCGAAGGTCACCGTAACCCATAATCGCTCTGCACCGTCCGTCCAGCAGACTGCATCGCTCTGATGCCGTAACAAGCTATCGGTTAGTCTAAGGAAGTACCAACAGAACTCAATGAACGTCTCGACCTTCTCTTTGTTCGGCGCGAGCTGCCTTCTATGTTCGATTCCATTTCTCAGTGCGTTTATTTCGGCCAGAACTCGCTTTCGAATCAGTCCGCATTCATGAATCTTCTCGATTCGCCCCAGGTTCCGTTCCGGACCGCGAAGTCGAGAAAACGCGTATGTTTCTTCCAATTGATCCAACCTCGCGTCGACCAATCGGTTCAATTTCATGACAATATCCGCGAGGTACTCTTCGGAACCGTGTCCTTTGAGAATATCTTCAGTGTGGCTCAGTAACGTGTAAGGATAATCCCACTTTTCGGAGTTTACGACTAATGCTGATTCCACATTCGCCGGATATTCTAGAAAAGTAGGACAGAGGAAGTATTCCATAGCGTGCCGACGATTATCCCACTTCCTGAAGTCGAATGGCTACCTAACATATCATTAGTTGCCGAAAGCTCCTCAAATGAGCGGCAACGCGGTGTAACGTTCGGTTCCACAACAAGTTAGAAGCAATGCTCTCTTCTCTACATTCTTGCGAAACAGGGCGTCACTGCGGTTTTGGCTGCGGTAGTTCGTCCCTGTGAAGGAGTTGGTATGAGGTATCGAGAGCCGTTTTGCTTGTATCCGCGAAAGCTGAAGTCAGGGCGCGTGGTCTATTACTACCAAACGTATGATCCCGAGGGGAATCGTACGAGCCCGCGATCTACAGGGTCGACTCGGAAGAGAGACGCCAGACTGTATTGTATGAACTTATATAAAGAGGGAAGACTCGGATTTCCTGAAAGAAACGTTCCGACGATGGCGGAGTTCTCCGTGGGGTGGTGGGATCGTCGCACATGCGAGTACCTCAAGAGCAGGATGACACGACGAAAGATTTCAACCTCCTATGAGCGCGAGGGGAAAAGGAATCTTGTCCAGGATATTCTTCCTGCATTCGGCAAGAAGAAACTCGATGCGATCACAAGCCATGACATCGATGCTTGGATGGTCGCCTACGTCGCGCGCGGTAGAGCCGGCCAGAGCGTCAACCGGATGTTCGCGATCCTCAAGATCATGCTCGACCAAGCGGTGAAGAAGGGATACATCGACAGAAACCCGTGCGGCAACGTGAAGCGGGTTGCAGTTGAACGAAAGAACGTCGAGATCCTTACGTCCGAGGAGGTGCGAAAGCTCTTCGCGCCGTCGACCGTAGAAGGGTTCTGGGGAGATGAAATGCATTGCCTTGCGAACATGCTGAGTGCGACGACGGGACTCCGGATCGGCGAGATTCAAGGACTGAAGGGTAAGTTTGTATTCGATGATTACGTCCTGGTCTGCGCGCAGTACAACGGGTATCACGAGTACACGGACACAAAGACTCACGATGAGCGGAACGTCACCATACCGAAGATGGTCGCCGAAGGGCTTGCGAAGCTCAAGGTGGTCAACGGGAGCGGGTACCTATTCTCAAGGGACGGTGGAGCGACACCGATAAGCAGGTACGCGATCTCCACGCACTTTCAGCGAGCACTTGCAGCCATCGGTATCAACCGGGAGGAACAGGTGCGTCGAAATCTCACCTTCCACAAGTGGCGACATTTCTTCAACACCACCCTTCGGATGGGAAACGTGGCGGACAGCAAAGTACGGAAGCTCACGGGACACAAGAGCGATGCGATGACTGAGCTTTACACACATTTCGACACACGTGCCTTTGGTGATGTGAAGCGAATACAGGAAGCGATCACGAGCGGCGTGCTTGCTGCCGTTCCGGATAGTGACGGATATTCCGAGGTGCCCAGCACGTAAACGAGCTGAAAAATACCCACTTGTGGGGACTAACGCCGCTCGAAATCTCTGCGACAATATCACAGAGGAGAGAGCGGCGTTCTCTATTTGCTCGCGCAGATTCGACGCGTGTTCAGCACTTCAATACTCTTGGATGACAGCCTTGCTCCTCCCATACCAAAACTCATTTCGGTTCGCACGCCGGCCCAATAGCCGCTGAGACGGACCGGACAGGAGAGGTGGATGAGGTATCGAGAGCCGTTTTGCGTGTACCCGAGAAAATTGAAAACAGGCAGAGTCGTGTATTACTACCAAACGTACGATGCCGAAGGCAGGCGAACGAACCCGAGGTCGACCGGCTCCCTTAACGGGCGTGGGGCGCGCGCGTACTGCATGAAGCTATACAAAGCCGGAACGCTCGGAGTGCCTGAAAAGGACGTCCCCACCATGGCGGAGTTCTCGGTCGGATGGTGGGACAAGGAAACCTGTGAATACCTCAAGAGCAGGATGGCCCGCAGAAAGATCTCTACCTCGTACGCACGGGAGGGAAAGCGGATCCTTGAGCAGGACATCTTGCCTACCTTTGGACGCAAAAGGCTTGATGCTATCACAAGCCACGATGTCGATATGTGGATGGTCTCGTACGTTGGGCGCGGTCGAGCTGGCGAGAGCGTGAACAAAATGTTTGCGATCCTCAAGATCATGCTCGATCAGGCGGTGAGGAAAGGGCTTGTCCGGAAGAATCCCTGTAACAGCATACAGCGAGTCGCAGTGGCTAAGCGGAAGGTGGAGCTCTTTACGCCCGATGAAGTCAGGCGGTTGTTCTCGCCAAACGATGTGCCTCTCATGTGGGAAGACCATCTGCATTACACGGCGAACATGTTGAGCGCAACCACGGGGCTTCGACTCGGTGAGGTTCTAGGGCTCAAGGGGCAGTATGTATTTGGTGATTATGTCGAGGTATGTGCGCAGTACACCTCGTATCACGAGTACACGGAGACCAAGACGCACGATGTGCGAATTGTGACGATTCCGAGTGTGGTTTCCGTCTGGCTCTCGCGATTGAAGGAGATCAATGGTGACGGATTTCTATTCGCTACGGACGGAGGAATAAAACCGGTAAGTAGGTCTGCGATCTACAAGCATTTCCAGCACGCGCTCGCGAGGATCGGAGTTGATCGTGAAGCACAGGTACGGCGGAACCTCACGTTCCACAAGTGGCGGCATTTCTTCAACACCACGCTTCGGATGGGAGACGTCGCCGACAGCAAAGTGCGAAAACTGACCGGCCATAGAAGCGAAGCCATGACTGAGCTTTACACGCATTTTGACTCAAGAAGTTTCACAGATGTAAGGCGGATTCAGGAGGGGATCATTTCCGGCAGAAATGGCGAATCATTTCGATTTCCCTGTAGTGTTGCTGAGTAATGAGAGAGGGAAAAGCAATGAGCGATTTGCGAAGACGATGCTGATCTGGGTCACCGATCGGTTCGGCTACTGAAAAAAACGCTGTGCCAACCAGCCGTGAGAATCCGACAACCTTTGCGCGTGACGTTCGGCACCGACGGCCGCAAAATACCCACTTGTGGGTACCGCTGAACGATTAACAGTAAACTTCAGTTAAGGTGATTGCTAAGCTGATGACGGTTTTTCCCTGTGCCAAAACGCGTGCACATGGCGGACCTTTGCGAGGCCCGCCCTCCAATCAGACTTCCGAAAGAAGCTCGACCATTTCCAGTTGGGGCATCGTTTTTGATCGATCGACCTGGAATACGCAGAGTGTGCACTTCGACCGGTCGCGACGTGCTGCACACACCTTCTTTGACTCGGCATCGAGCGCAGCATACCATACGGTCGACTTCAGGGTTGATGTCATGGGGCGATTCTCCGCCCATGCCATGCGCCGAAGTGTGACCGACGATACAGTGTCGAGCTCGGGTGTGTACGCCATAGAAACCTCCAAAGAAACTCTGGATGGTGAGAGGCGCGTGGCCCAACGACCCGCTTGGCCGCCCCCACCCACCTTTGAACCGGCCTTTGCGGGGCGGTAGGGTGAGGGAGCCTTTTGCCCCTCACCCCGACGGGGCAGAAGCGACCTCACCCCGCCCCGAAGGTTCAGCGAATCTGGATCTTGAAGTGAACGGGGAACAACATCGGTTGCGCGTGAATGAAGAAACGCTCCCGCACCGGCGCCTTTCTTAAGGCTACGGGTTGGCACGGTTTTCGACGAGGACTCACTTCGAGGGTTTGAAAACCGTGCCAAAGGGGTTGAACGAAATACTTCACGAAATCCGCGAAATATACCCACTTTTGGGGAGATACCCGATTGAACTTCGGCGTGACAATCGTAGCAACAGGAAAAGTGGGCTTACCTGAAATCATTCTTGGTATGGGAGGAAAGAATGGGAGACCGAGACTTGACTGCAGCGTACCGGCGGATGCAACGCCTCAAGCGTGGGGAGGCGCAGTACACCGATACGACCAACGCGGAGCGATTCGCAAAACGACACGGAGCGAACGTTCGGTACTGCCACGCGTGGAACAAGTGGCTCCATTGGAACGGGATGAAGTGGTGCATCGACGCTTCAGGCGAGATCCATATGCTCGCCAAAGAGGTCGTGCGCGAGATGTACCGCGAAGCTGCACAATTCATCGATGATCGGGACCGCCGGGAGCTTGTGAAGCACGCCGCACGAACGGAGGGGGTACGCGGTCGCAGCGCGATGATCACGGCGCTGAGCTGGGAACGCGACGTCTGGGTTGGACCGGAAGCACTCGATACCGACCCGTGGCTTTTCAACTGTCGAAACGGTACCGTCGACTTGCGAACCGGGCAGCTTCGAGAGCACAACCGGGACGACATGATCACGAAGATGGCGAATACCGAGTACATCGCCAGCGCCGAGTGTCCGAGGTGGAAACGGTTCCTGACCGAGATTACAAGGGGTGATGAGGAGCTTATCGCCTTCATCGCAAAGGCTGCAGGCTATGCTCTTACCGCCGATACCCGTGAGCAAGCCATGTTCATCCTTCACGGAAACGGCGCGAACGGGAAAAGCACCTTCCTCAACACGCTCCTTGAGCTGTTCGGCGACTACGCCGTTCCGACTCCCACCGAGACCTTCATGCGCCGCTCGGGCCACCAGATGTCAAACGACATTGCCCTCCTTCGTGGCACGCGCCTGGTGACGACCATCGAAGCCGATGAGGGCAAACAGCTTTCCGAACCGCTCATCAAGCAGATCACCGGAGACGACCCCATGAGCGCGCGGTTTCTGTACGGCGAGTATTTCACCTTCCGGCCGCTGTGCAAGATCTTCATGGCAACGAACCACAAACCGGTCATCACCGGGACCGACAACGCAATCTGGCGACGGATCAGGCTCATTCCGTTCACCGTGACGTTCCCATCCGAACGGCAGGACACACAGCTTGGAGCACGATTGAAGGATGAGTTCCCGGGGATCCTCAACTGGCTGATCGAAGGATGCCTCCGATGGCAGGCGGAAGCGCTTGGAGTCCCGTGTGCCGTGCGCGATGCCACCGACAGGTATCGCGGTGAGATGGACGTGATCGGTAACTTCCTCCGCGAGCGCTGCCGCCTGGACGATCGGGCGACTGTGCGGTCTCGTGAGCTGTACCAGGCGTACGAAGCGTGGTGCGACGAGAACAACGAGAAAGCCGGCAGCGAGCGACTTCTCGCCTTCCGACTGATGGACATGGGCTACGAGAAGCAGAAGAGATCAGACGCCCGCTACTGGCACGGCATCGGACTGAATGAGGAGAGCGATCGATCGTGACTTCAGTCGGAACGGCTATCCGGCCGGAAATATGCACGATTCTGCGGCGAAAAGTACCCGATATTCCGCTTGTTGGGACGGCGCGAAAAGTCGCAAGTGCCATAGAAAGGAGGCTTTTTTCGTTTCATTTGCACGCGGTTGAACGTGACTCAACGAGTTACGACTCGCATATTCTCCACTATATGTACTTTTCTTTTATGGTGCTGCATAGAAAAAAGAAACTATAGAATAAAGAGAGAGAATATAAGAGGAATAGGAAACCGGCGGCAGCATCCGCCATGCGGAATGCAGGTAGCAATAGGTATCGGTCCTGGAACGACCCGACAGGTTGCAGCAAAGGGGCCGCGCGCGCTCCCCGTTGCACTTGCGGCGAAGGCGGAATGCGCATTCTCGCTCGCCGGGAGGTGGCCCAACACCTCCTCCCGGCAGGGCGGCAATAAGCGGGATTCTTCGTTCCTAGGCAGCGGGACTCACACGACCGTCGGCGAAGAAAAAGGAGGCAGATGCAGCCGTGATGACTTACAATGAGGAGAGGCGGAAGAAAGACTCATCGCCTGGAAGAGGTCGCCAAGCGCGAAGAGTCAGTGGGTCTCGTCGTCGTTAGCGAGGAGCCGGGCACGGTGGCGAAGCCACGGTGCCCAGCGCTCTGGGTCAAACGAAGCCGACCAGCGCGCCGGGTCGTATGGGAATGAGGCGTATCGCTTGCCGTATCGCCCCGGCGCGCAGGTCCGTAGCGGCGTCCGTAGGGACGTTGGCGCCGGACGGTTTGAGCCGAAGGCGAAAGCGGTGCGGCGGGTCACAGGGTGACGCCGCGTCGTGTGATCATCGGGAGATTGGCGGGGGCGGTATGAGAAGCGTCTCCCGGTTCGCTACCAGAGCGAGAAAAGGTGTAGGTCGGAAGAGTCCGCGAGTCTTCGCGCGGTCCCTTCCGACCGTCGAAGGCAGTGATGGTTCATCCAGCGCGCAATCGGCTGAGGGCTTTCAGGACTTCCGAAAAACGCTACGGGGCCGCCTTTTCCAGGCTTTCTTGAAGCGAAGCGGTCGGCGAGAAACGGCCGCGCCGGCTTCCGCCGCCCTCAATCCGCGACTTTGTTTCGACCCCAGAAGGGGTGCGTGAAGAGGGCCTCTTCGGCACCGCACTGGCAACAGGACGTTGCCGCTAGTGCGGTGCCGTGGAAGTTCGCTCTCCCCTTCTGGGTTTGAAGCGTGTTGTGGCTACGGTTATCTGTCGCCCCTTCGGATCGAGGGCGGCGGAAGGGAACAGAATACCGCATTATCGGGCGCGAAGCGCGAACAGTTGCGCGTGCAGTGGGTTGGATCTCCGGTTCCGGAAGATGATGCGCGCAACTTACGATAATGCGTATTCTGTTTCAGGCGCGGTTTGAACGGTCTGACGCATTCGCCAGGTTGATGACCTGAGCTTCAGGGATGCCTGGTGGAACGAGATTCGTTTTTCGGAAGTCCTGAAAGGGCTTTGCGAGACTACTTGTGCCGGGGACCGCGACGAAGTCATGTCTACCGGTCTGAGGCAAAACGGAGCACGGGTGGAGAGGAGCGCGCAGGTACGGGGTTTTGTGTTTGGGGGCGTGAGTGATATGATTTGCGGTGGCGCAGGTGATTCATTCTGAAGAATGCAATGAGACAGGGCGAGGCGACGGAGTGCTTCAATGACGTGGTCGCTCGGGCGAAAGGTGTTGGCGAGCTACGGTTTGCTTCTTTTGCTCACTGCCGCGATGGTTGTGTGGTCGGTGATGAACCTCCAGCGGCTGGGGAGCGCCGGGAACGGGATTTTGCGTGAGAACTACAGAAGCATTCCGGCGATGGACGAGATGATGACGGCGCTCGGACTCCAGGAGCGAGCTCCGCTACTCGTATTGATATGTGCGACGGATACGGCGCAGGCAGAGTTCTCGCAACAGACGGGGGTCTTCTACTGAAAAAGAAACCGTACCAACCCGCCGCCGAAAACCGTTATACCTTGGAAGACCGGCCGCTGCTATCCACATAGCACCCGCCAGGTAAGCGAGTCACCTACTCCGCATGACGCCGACGAAGTCGGTCAATTCTGATGCAGGCCCTCTTCCGGCGGATTTTGCCGGCCCGCATCTTCTCGATCGGGGAGCAGCCGGTGCAACATCGGGTCTGCTATCGCACCGGATCGTCGTCGCTGGACTCAAGCTCGGAAAAGCGGTATCCGACACCTGTCTCGGTTCGGATGAGCGGGGTGTCGGATGTCTTCGGCTGGATTTTCCTTCGCAGGCTGCTCACAAAAACTCGCAGATTCGCATCCTGGTCGGGATTTATGTGGCCCCACACCTGCGACTGGAGAAAACTGTGTGTGAGCACGCGACCCGGATGCTTGAGGAATGCGAGGAGGATTCGGTACTCAATCGGAGTCAGGTGGATCTCAGTCCCGTTGACGAGGACACGGCGCCTCTCGACGTCGACCAGTAGAGGTCCGAAGCGATACCGCTGTGCGTCCACCGGCGTCGCTTCGGCGGCAGGTCGGGAAGCGCGCCGGAGAGCGGCCCGCGTGCGGGCGAGGAGCTCTCCCACTCGAAACGGCTTCACCAGATAGTCATCGGCACCCGCGTCCAGCGCCTCGATCTGGTCCCGCTCCTGCCCGCGTGCGGTGACGACGATGACCGGCAGACCGGACCACGAGCGCAAAGAACGGAGAAAATCCACGCCGTCCATGTCCGGAAGCCCAAGATCGAGAAGCACGAGGTCGGGCGAATGGGAGGCAGCGAGCGACAATCCCTCTTTTCCTCGGGTGGAACTTACCACGCGATAGGACTGTGTCTCGAGCACCGTCGTGATGTAGTTGACGATAGCGTGCTCGTCCTCCACCAGCAGGATCGTCGTGTCAGCCATCGATGTCTCCCGTATCCGGATTGCCGAGTGGAAGTCCGAGAATAAAGAGGCTTCCTCCGCCCTCAGCAGGCGCCGAAAAAACGCGCCCGCCGTGAGCCTTCGCAATGAGAGCGCAGATGTAGAGCCCGAGCCCGCTTCCCCTCGCCTGATCGCCCTCGGTTTCGGCGCGAATGAACTTCTCGAAAATCCGTTGCCGCATATGTTCCGGGACCCCGGGGCCGTGGTCTCGAACGACGATGCGCGCTTCGGCAAGACTGCTCTCGGTGGAAAGCTCGATCGGCAGGTCGGGCGGGCTGTACTTGTCGGCGTTGTCGACGAGGTTCAGGAGCACCTGCCTGATCAGAACCGAGTCCACCTCGACGACACGCATGGTTTGGTCGAAGCTGAGCGTGATCTTGCGTTCCCGGTAGCGGCTGCGTGCAGTCTCCGCCACGGCGTAGACCAGATCATCGACGCTCTCTGTCGACAGGCGCAGCCTGGTCGGATCCTCCTGCAGCCGGGTGAGGTTCAGGATGTTCTCGACCAGCAGCGAGAGCCTCAGAGCCTCGGTCTCGATGTCGGCAGCGATCGGAAGGATGGCATCCGATTCCAGCCGGGCGTAGCGGAGCGCCTCGGCCGACCCCGCAATTCCGCTCAACGGCGTGCGCAGGTCGTGCGAGACCGAACGCAGGAGCGAGCTGCGGAACCGTTCGGTTTCGACCTCGATGCTCGCGCGGCGCTGGGAATCAAGAAGCCATTCCCGCTCTATTGCCTGTCCGACCAGCGACAGGGCGGTGTTGAGCTGCAGCAGCTCCGCCGAGGTGCCGGACGCTTCGGCGCCGGAGAAACCTGCAACGCCGATCATCCTGTCGCCGGAGCGGATCGGCTCATACCGGACAGGCGTTTTCGAAAGCGTATCGGTGCCGGCTCCCGAAGACCTGCCGTGCTCGAAGCTCCACCTGAGCGCTGCCTGTTCATCTTTCTGGGACTGATAGCCCTGGCTCGCCGCCTTCTGAACTAACCGTTGCGCTTGATCGGGAAGAAAGATTGCGATGGCCAGCCCGTAGATCTCCGAAAGCCCCCGGCAACTTTCCCTCAGCATCTCTCCGATGCTGGTCGCATCTGCAAGGGATTGACCGAGCAGGTACATCTGGTAGGTCTGCGCCTCCTGACGGCGAATTGTCTCGTACTGTCTTTTCAGCCGCGATGCAAGCGAGGCGGCGACCAGTCCGACGATAAGCATGATGCCGAAAACCGGCACGTAACCGACGTCGTAGACAATGAATGTGTAGCGCGGTGCGGTGAAAAAAAAGTCGAACTGCAGCATCGCCCAGACCGAGGCGGTGATTCCCGCCGCCCAGCCGAGAAAGACCGCCGAAAGAAAAGCGCCAAGGAGGTTGATCATGACGATACTGGCTTCGGCCACCCCGAGCTTGTCGAGAACGAGCGAGATCACGAGTGCGCTCGTCATGATGAGCGCCGCCGGCAGAAGTGTCCTCATGACCCGTACGATCTGCTCCTTGCGAACCGGACGATCGCCCGCCGGATGCTCGACGGCTGCCTGTCCGCCGGCGCGGGTTCGACCGCGCGTGTCGCCGTGCACGAGATAGACGTCGACCTCCCCGTGCAACTGGAGGAGAGAATCCACGACCGAAGGCCGGAAAAGCCGGGCCAGACGGTTCCGGTGTGTCTCTTTTCCGGCGACGATTTTGGTAACGTTCCTGGCGCGCGCGAAGGCAAGTACGTCCTCTGCCGACCGCTCGCCGCGCACCGTGGCGGTCTCCGCTCCCAGCGACTCCGCGAGCCGAAGCACCCTGCGAATGCGCTCGCGGTTTGCCGTGGTCGAAAAACTGTCGTGGGTGACGATATGGAGCGCGATCCACGGCGCGTGGAGCGAGGAGGCAAGCCGTTGTGCGGCGCGGACGAGGCGCGCGGACCAGGGGCTCCCGCCCACTGCCACCAGGACCCGTTCGGAGGTCGCCCAGACCGGATCGCCGGGTTGAGCGCGTCGTTCGCTTTCGACGCTTCGCCCAACCCGGTCGGCGGCGGCACGCAGCGCGATCTCGCGAAGAGCGGCGAGATTCTTGACAGTGAAGAAGCGTTCCATCGCATGGTGAGCCTGAATGGAACCATAGACCTTGCCTTCCTTGAACCTTTCGATAAGCTGCTGCGGCTCGATGTCGACAAGCTCCACCCGCCACGCGTCGAAGAAGACGGAGTCGGGCACGGTTTCCCTTACGATCACGCCGGTTATGCTCGCCACCACATCGTTCAGACTCTCCAGATGTTGCACGTTCATGGTGGTGAGGACGTCGATTCCGGCAGCCAGAAGCTCGTCGAGGTACTGGTAGCGTTTGCGGTGTCGCATTCCCGTTGCGTTGGTATGAGGAAGCTCGTCGAGCACGACGAGGTCGGGTTTTCGAGCCAGAATCGCGTCAAAGTCCGGCTCCCGAACCGTGATGCGGCTGTGGGCGATCGGTTTGGGATCGATCTGCGCGATTCCTTCGAGGAGCTCCAGCGTCTCCGGGCGTGCATGCGGCTCGATGTACCCGATAACGACGTCGGTGCCGTCGTCCCTCTTCTGCCTGACCGCCTGAAGCATTCGGTAGGTTTTCCCCACCCCGGCCGCATAGCCGAAAAAGATGTGGAGCCTTCCACGGTGCTCTTCGGTCAGGCGCTCGCGGTGCGCGCGTTCGAGAAGCGCATCTGCTCTGCCTGTTTCCCTCTCGGATATCACTGTTGATAGTCTCCTACACTCCCGGCGTCCTGTCTACTTCGCCGAGAGGCCCTCCAGCGCAATGTTCAGAAGGAGCACGTTCACGATACGCCCGGCGTCGGTCTCTACGCCACCGGGGTAACGGGCGTGATCCGCGACAAGCCGGTGCAGCTCCGCCTCTGGAATCTTTCGAGCGGCCGCTACCCGCGGAACCTGAAAGAGCGCGGCCGCCTCGGTGATGTCCGGGTCGACCCCGCTACCCGAGGCGGTCACGAGGTCGGCGGGAGCCGGGTCGGCGCTCGTTGCGCCGAGGCTCGCAAGCAACTTCTGCGCCCGTTCGGTGATGGCGGGATTGGTCGGGGAGAGGTTTGACCCTCCGGTCGCGGCGGCGTTGTAGTCCACAGCCGAAGGCCGGGGCCAGAAGTACCTGTCGGAGGTGAAGCTCTGCGCTATTTGCGCGCTGCCTATGTAGGTTCCTGCGCTCCCCTTCACCAGATACCCGTTTGCCGTATAAGGCGTGGCTGCCTGGGCAATCAGGAGAATCACCTGCGAGTAACCAACCACACAGACTGCAATGCTGACGAGAATCAGCTTCGCGGAAAGATAGAGTTCCTTCATAGTACGGTCTCCTTAAGCCAACCCGACGGCGGCGAGTGCCATGTCGATCAGCTTGATTCCGACAAACGGGACAACCAACCCGCCGACACCGTAGATCAGAGTATTCGTAAGAAGGACGCGACTTGCGCCCACCGCCCGATATTTCACCCCGCGGAGGGCCACCGGAATGAGAAGCGGGATGACGATTGCGTTGAATATAACCGCCGAAAGGATGGCGCTATAGGGGGTGGCCAGGTGCATGACGTTCAACACAGCGAGGTGGGGAATGGCGAGCACGAACATCGCCGGGATGATTGCGAAATACTTGGCCACATCGTTGGCGATGCTGAAGGTTGTCAGGGCGCCCCGCGTCATGAGAAGCTGCTTTCCAACCTCGATGACCTTGATGAGCTTGGTCGGATCGCTGTCGAGGTCAACCATGTTGCTCGCCTCTTTGGCTGCCTGTGTCCCCGAGTTCATGGCCAGGCCGATATCGGCCTGCGCCAGAGCGGGGGCGTCGTTGGTCCCGTCCCCCATCATGGCGACCAGGCGGCCCTTGGCCTGCTCCTCGCGGATGAAGGATAGCTTGTCCTCCGGTTTGGCTTCAGCAACATAGTCGTCGACCCCGGCCTCTGCGGCGATGCTCGCCGCCGTCAGCGGGTTGTCGCCGGTGATCATGATGACCCGCAGGCCCATCTTCCGCAGACGGCCGACTCGCTCGCGGATCCCCTTCTTGAGGATGTCCGAAAGCCCGACAACGCCGAGCACCCGGTCATCCTTTGCCACCACCACGGGGGTTTTGCCCTCGCGCGCCACCCGTTCGACGCTGTCGGCCGCGCTCCGGATCGACGCGGGGTCGTCCCTTCCGTTCTCCAGCACAAAAGATGAAACCGCGTCCATGGCGCCTTTACGGTAGTGATGTCCGCCGGGCACATCCATCCCGCTTATTCTCGTCTTTGCGGAGAACTCGATGATCGTTGCATTTTCAGGTTGCACGGCGGCGCCGTCGCGCAACTCTTCATGGCAGAGGGCGACGATCGATCTGCCCTCAGGCGTCGGGTCGCCAAGTGAGGCGAAGAGGGCCGCCTCTAAAAGCTCCTCGCGTCGCGCGCCGTCCACCGGAAGAAGGTCGGTGGCCCGGCGGTCGCCGATGGTGATCGTACCGGTTTTGTCGAGCAGAAGGGTGTCGATGTCTCCGGACAGCTCCACCGCCTTGCCGCTCTTCGCGAGCACGTTCGCCCGCAGCGCGCGGTCCATTCCCGCCAGCCCGATGGCCGGCAACAGGGCGCCGATGGTCGTCGGAATGAGACACACGAGCAGGGCCACCAGCGTCGGTACATCGAGAGTGATGCCGAAATAGCGCCCTATCGGGAGGAGCGCCGCCACCACAAGCAGAAAGGAGAGTGTGAGTCCGGCAAGCACCACGGTGAGCGCGAGCTCGTTCGGGGTCTTCTGCCGCGTCGCCCCCTCCACCAGAGCGATCATCCGGTCAAGAAAGGAGTCTCCACGCCCGGAGGTGATCCGTACGGTGATCTCGTCCGAGAGGACGGTGGTACCTCCGGTCACCCCGGACCTGTCGCCGCCCGCTTCGCGAATAACCGGCGCCGACTCTCCGGTAATGGCCGATTCGTCCACGGTCGCAGCTCCGGAGGTAACCTCGCCGTCGTTGGGAATGACCTCGCCCGCCCGGACTATCACGATGTCCCCCGGCTGAAGCTCGTCGGAAGTGACCTCGAGGATTTCGGTTCCGACCACCTTGTGGGCGGTCGTGGAGGTGCGATTCTGCCGCAGCGTGTCTGCCTGCGCCTTGCCGCGCGCCTCCGCCAGCGCTTCGGCGAAGTTGGCGAAGATGACCGTGAGCCACAGGAGCGCCGCGATTGCCAGAAAGTAGCCGAACTGGCTGCCGGCGCTCATGGCTTCGCGAATGGTGAACGCGGTAGTTATCGCGGCGCCAATCTCCGCTACAAACATGACCGGATTGCGCATCATCACCCGCGGATCGAGCATCACGAATGCCCGCCCGATCGCCGCAGCCGCCGCTTTCCTGTCGACCACGCCCGTAAGCCGCGGGCGTGGTTTTTTTGGATTATTTGATTCAATACGATTACGTGTCATACTATCGTCTTCCTTTACATCTTCTAATGCATGAACTGAAGATGTTCCGAGATGGGACCCAACACCGCCACCGGCATGAAAAGCAATGCGCCGATGACCACGATGCTGGCGAGCAGCATCCCTGCGAACACCATTCCGTCGGTGTTAAGCGTACCTGATGTCCGCGGTGCCGGTTTTTTTGCGCCCAGATAGCCGGCGATTGCCAGCGGCAGGATGATCGGGATGAACCGGGCGAGCAACATCACGATGCCGGTGGCGATATTCCAGGGAACAGTGTCGTGCAGACCTTCGAAGCCCGAGCCGTTGTTCGCCGCAGAGGAGGAGAACTCGTAGAGCATTTCGGAAAAACCGTGACTGCCGGGGTTGTTTGTCGTCCCGGCGCCGAGCGGAGTCCCGGCAAAGAGCGCCGTCCCCCCGAGTATGAAAAGCGGATGGACGATGAGCGCGATGAGCGCGAGCTTCATTTCGCGGGTCTCCACCTTCCGTCCCAGATATTCCGGGGTTCGGCCGACCATAAGCCCTGCGATGAATACCGCGATGATGATGTAGATGAACATGTTGATGTAGCCCACCCCGACGCCGCCGAATATGAGGTTGAGCCACATTCCGATCATGGGCATCAGTCCCGCAAGGGGATTCAGGCTGTCATGCATCGCATCGACCGAGCCGTTGCTGGTCGCGGTCGTCGAAACCGCCCAGAGCGGCCCCGCGTAGGGTCCGAAGCGCAGCTCCTTGCCTTCGAGATTCACCTGACCGTTTGCGACAGGCAGTCCGCGCAGAGCCTCTGTCGGAGCATGCTCGGCCACGACCGCCACGCTGGCCAGGGCCACGAACAGCACCGTCATCACGCCGAAGATCACCGCGGCGTGGCGCATGCGCCTGGTGATGCGCCCTACCATCCAGACGCTTGCCATCGGAATGAGCAGGATCGCCACATTCGAAACAATGTTGGTGTAGAAATTGGGGTTTTCGAACGGATGGGCCGAGTTCGGGCCGAAAAAGCCACCGCCGTTGGTGCCGAGCTGCTTGATGGCGACGAAGGCCGCGACCGGTCCCCGGGCTATGGTCTGCGTAGCCCCTTCGAGCGTGTGCACGATCGCCGCCCCCTTGAATGTCATCGGCGTACCGAGGAGCACCAGGACGGTGGCCATCACAAGCGCGAGCGGAAGCAGTACCAGGAAAGTCGCACCTGAAAGGTCGACGAAGAAGTTTCCCGGCAACGTCCGGCCGGAGAGGCCCCGTGCCAGCGCGGCGAGCGCCGCGATCCCGGTTGCCGCGGAGACAAACTGCAGCCACATGAGGGCAAGCTGCGACAGATAGCTTAACGTCTGCTCGCCTGAGTAGTGCTGCAGGTTCGTGTTGGACACGAACGAAGCCGTCGTGTTGAAGATCACGCTCGGCTCGATGGGTCCCTTGCCGTCCGGATTGAGCGGCAGAAGCTGCTGGAACGACATCACAAGAAAGACCACGACGAACATGCCCGCGTTGAAGGTCAGCATGCTCGCGAGATAGCGCTTCCAGCTCTGTTCGCGCGCGGCGCTCCCGCCGCCGGCGGCATCGACCAGCCGGTGCAGCCTCCCCTGTTCGGCACCGCGCTCGGGATCGAATACCCACTTCATGTACCGGCCAAGCGGCCAGGACAGGACGACGATGAGCCCGGAAACAAAAAACAGATACACCACCGACATGACGGCCCTCCCTCAGAACTTCTCGGGGCGAATAATCGCCACGCACAGATAGACAAACGAGAGCACGACGAGCACTCCAACCACTATGTCCATACTCTTCCTCCAGGGCTTTTCGCCACGCTCATATCCGGTCCATGACCCGGACGAGGCCGAACAGAATCCCGAATACGATAACCGAAATCGCGACAACGACGATGAACATCAGCAGAACCTCCTCGGTCAGAATCTTTTCACGTGATAGCGTGCCGATATTCCCGAAAAAGGAGTGCGTAATTGGCGGTCCGGCGTGCAAAGAAGATGCAAGGAACACGGCAGGCGAGGGGAATGGCAGGTTTCGCCTGAAGGGAGTGAGTGATATGATTTGCGCTGACGTGTAATGGTGCAGCCACGACAGGAGGCTTCAATGACGTGGTCGCTCAGGCGAAAGGTGTTGGCGAGCTACGGTTTGCTTCTTTTGCTCACTGCCGCGATGGTTGTGTGGTCGGTGATGAACCTCCAGCGGCTGGGAAGCGCTGCAAACGCAATCTTGCGCGAGAACTACCGAAGCATCCTGGCGATGGATGAGATGGCGACGGCGCTCGGCCTCCAGGATCGGGCCGCCCTGCAGGTGTTACTCGGCCAAATTGAGAAGGCGCAGACGGAATTCTCGCAACAGACCGGGATCTTCTACCAATGGTACGGTCGGGAGAAGGATAACATCACTATCCCCGGGGAGGGCGAACGGGCGGATCGACTCGGCAGAGCATACGCCGAGTATCACGCAGGTTTCACCCGGCTTGTCGTGATCGAGCATGAGGATCCGGCCTCCGCGGGAGGCTACTACGACCGAACACTGCGCGCTCTTCGAGATCGTGTGGTAGAGGACATTTCCGGGCTCAAGGCGCTGAACCAGACGACCATGTACGATGCAAGCGCACACGCGGAGCGAGTATCCTCGGGAGCGGTCTTTTCGGTAAGTGTTGTCGGGATCGTTCTCCTCATCCTGGGAGCGACATTCAGCATCGTTTTGTCGCGGATTGTGGTTCGCCCGATCATCCGCCTCACGGAGGCAACCGCAAACATCGCTGAAGGCAGCTATGAGCTGCAGATCGAACCGACCTCCTCCGACGAGCTCGGTACACTGACGCGAAGTTTCAACTCGATGGTTCGCAGGATCAAGTCCTCCTCGGAGCGGAAGATCGCGGAGGTAGTCGCCGAGAAGCGCAAGAGCGAGGCAATTGTCGGTTCCATTGAAGACGGTGTCATCGTTCTCGATGAAGAGCTCCGGTTGGTGCTGGCCAACCCGGCGGCTCGGCGCTTCCTGGGAATCGGTGCAGATTACCGGGAGGGTCAGCACTTCCTTGAGATCATCAACGATCCTGACCTGTACGAGATCATCAAGAATTCGATTGGAAGCTCCGAAACCCCGGTCCTTTCCGAGGAAGACGAGTTTCTCGAGATTGAGCGGGACGGGAAGACCTACTACTATCAAATCGGCATCAACCCGATTCGGCGCTCCAAGGCGGCGACGTCAGGCATCGTGCTGCTGTTTCGGGACGTGACGCGCCTCAAAGAGCTTGAGCGGATGAAATCGGAGTTTGTCATGATGGCGTCGCATGAGCTCAAAACTCCTTTGACCGGAATCGGGATGAGCATCGCTCTTCTGAAGGAAAATCTTGACGAAACGTTATCGCCGAAGAACAGAGAGCTGTTTGATGCGGCCGGGGACGAGACTGCCCGGCTGAAATCACTGGTCAACGACCTGCTCGAGCTGTCCCGCATCGAGGCCGGACGAATTGAGCTTGAGTTCCAGAGCGTTCCTCCATCGGTCATTCTCGGAAAAGCGATCGAAAGTCTCCGCCGGCAGGCCGAAGAAAAAGGGATAGACATCAAACTAGGAATCGGTGGATGATCAGACTGCGGTTCGCGCCGATGTGACGAAAACGACCTGGGTGGTGACGAACCTTATTGCGAACGCGCTTCGGCATACTTCGAACGGGGGATGGGTCAAGTGTTCGGCCGTACGCCGAGGCGAATGGATGCATTTTGCCGTGTCCGACAACGGCACGGGGATAGCCCCGGAAGACCAATCACGGATCTTCGAAAAGTTCGCTCAAGCGAAGGGCGAGCAGGGGGGCACCGGTCTGGGTCTTGCAATCTGCAAGGAGATCGTGCGTGCCGGCGGCGGGACGATATGGGTCGACTCCGAGCTCGGAAAGGGCAGCACCTTCACGTTTACGGTTGCCGTCGCATGATTGCCCCGATAAGGAGAATAGCTCATGAGCACGGACAGAGTACTGATTGTCGATGACGAGCGGAATATTCGTCTCACGGTGGGCCAGGCGCTGGAACGACTGAACGTCGAAGTTCTTGAGGCGGTGACCGGGGAAGAGGCTCTGGAGACGCTACGCAAAGAGAGTGTCTCCCTGGTATTGCTGGATCTCAAGATGCCGGGAATCGACGGGATGGAAGTCCTTCGCAAGCTTCGTGACGGGGGAAATGAGGTAAAGGTCGTCGTCATAACGGCACACGGAACGGTTGATAATGCGGTCGAGGCAATGAAGCTTGGAGCCGTTGATTTTATCCAGAAACCGTTCACCCCGGATGAAATCAGGGCCATAACCGGGAAGGCGCTGAAACGGAAAACAGGTTTCTTCAAACGCATCACCTTCGAGCGGGAAATCACCCCGGAGATGGCAACCGAACCGTCCCTTCGAGAGGCGCCGCAACCGGGTGCCGAGAGCTTCGATGACTGTCTGGAACAGGCGAAGGCGGCCATCGAGCGCAGGGACTTCGGTGGCGCTCTACCGTGGGTAAAGAAAGCGGTATCGGTCGATCCGTCGCGTCCGGAGGGGTATAACATGCTCGGCGTGCTTCTGGAGATACAGCGGAATACACTTGAGGCGCAGAAGTACTATCGGGCGGCGCTGTCGGTCGATCCGACCTACGAGCCGGCGCATCGCAATCTCTCACGCACCACCGACCGCCTCCCCGATCAAGTGCTCGATATCGGCGGGCGAGCGGAAAAAAAGCGTCGTTCGAAGGGCGTCGGCTCTATCTTCCGACGCGACGCCGGCGATAAGAAAAAGAACAGGGAGTAATCGACTCGAATGAAAGGAATTGAGATTCCACGGGAGAACTATGTCGTCATCATTGGTTGCGGGAGACTGGGTGCGCATCTTGCCGAATTGGCGGGCGGCCGTGGAAACAGCGTTGTTGTGGTGGACACGAATCCCGACGCATTTCTCTCACTGCCTTCGGAGTTTTCGGGCTTCACGGTCGAGGGGGACGCTTCCGAGATGGGGGTGCTGCTCCAGGCGAAGGCCGGGCGCGCCGACCTTTTTGTTGCCGTTACTGGAAGCGACAATCTGAACCTTATGGCCGCGCAGATCGCCGGACGTCTTTTGGGGGCGAAACGGGCGCTTGCACGCGTCGAAGATCCGAGCCGGGTTGCGGCTTTTGAAGACATCGGCATCGAGGTCATCTCGCCCACCACAATTATGGCGAGCCTCTTTTTGACCGCATAAGGACGGAACGGCATGCGTGTGTTCATCATCGGGGGCGGGAAGCGCTCCTACTTTGTTATTCGGTCGATTCTCTCAAAGGGCCATACGGTCACTGTCATCGACAAGGATGCCGAAGAGTGCCGGCACTTCGCGCGCAGGCTCAAGGCAATTGTAGTGCATGGGGACGGGACCGTGCCGGGGGTACTCGAGAATGCCGAGTTAGCGGATGCAGATATGTTTCTCGCGTTAACTCCCAATGACGAGGACAATCTCGTCGCCTGTCAAATTGCATTGCGGCAGTTTCGAGTCCGATCGGTATTCGCCGTCGTGAACGATCCGGAGAATGAGAAGGTCTTTCACGATTTAGGAATCAGCTCTACGTTCTCGACCACTTCGAAGATCGCCTCTCTTATCGAACAGCAGACGCAAGTGGACGGGATCACGAATCTTGAGCCGGTTGTCGACGGACGCCTCACGCTGGCCGAGCTGCGCATAGAGGCCGATTCTCCGGCGGTCGATCGTCGGCTGAAGGAGCTCCGGCTTCCTACAGGTTCGCTTGTGGTGAGCGTGTTGCGGGACGACAAGGTAATTGTGCCCGATGGTTCGACGGCGCTTGCGGCGGGCGATCGCATTACCTTCGTGGCGGACCCTTCGAGCTATCCTCTGGTGCTGAAGCGGCTGACGGGGAAGAGGTAGGCCATGCCGGTGAAAAGGAGCGACCGTGCCGCAACAGGTGGCCGAAGATTTCGAGTCGTGGCCGGTGCATGCGGTCCCATCTTTGTGTTAGCGGGGGTGGTATCCCTGACACCCGTGATTGGTTTTATCGCCTATCCGCAGGAAATCGCCTACTGGCCCGACTTCCTCCTTCCGGCGCTATTGCTGGTGGTCGTCGGAGCGGCTTTGTGGGCGATCTACCCTCGGGGGCAAAGCCACTTCTCGGTGGTGGACGGTGCGGTTGTCGTGGTCCTTTCGTGGATAGTTGTGTGCGTGGTCTCGGCTTTTCCGGTGGAAAAGATGGCCCATCTCACGTTCACTCAGGCCGTTTTCGAGTCGGTGAGCGGATGGACGACGACAGGTCTCTCGGTAGTGGATGTGGAAAAAGCGCCAAGAGTACTGCTACTGTGGCGGAGTATCATGCAGCTATCAGGGGGCGCCGGGCTTGCCATCATCATGCTCGCCGCCTTCTCGCTGCCGATCGGTGCGGGCCTCTACCGGGCCGAAGGGCGCAGCGATCAGCTTGTCCCGAACGTTATCCGCTCAACGAAACTGGTAATCCTGCTCTATTCGATCTATGCAGGTGTCGGAATCGTCGCATACGTACTCGCAGGTATGGATCCGTTCGACGCGGTGAACCACGCTTTTGCGGCGGTCTCGACCGGTGGATTCTCGACAAAGGCAGACAGCATCGGTTACTGGAACTCGACGGCAATCGAGGCGGTCACGATTCCGCTGATGATTCTCGGCAACATGAACTTCCTTACCGCCTACGTCCTCTTTCGCGGAAAAATCGGTGCGTTCTTACGAAATGCAGAGATGAAATTGCTCGGAGTCGCGATCGTTGTCGGCGTTGTCCTCGTCTTCTTTTTCGTTACAAAGGGCCTCTACACGCCGCTCTCAAAGAGCGTGCGCGTTGCAGTCTTTGATACGATTTCTGCAATCACGACTACCGGCTTTTCGACCGAAAGCTACACGAACTGGCCCCCCGCCGGATATCTGGTTTTCATCGTGCTGATGCTGATAGGCGGAGGCACCTGCTCGACTGCGGGGGGCATCAAGCAGTTCCGGGTCTATCTGCTGTTCAAGTCGGTGATCTGGGATATCAAGCGCCTTCTGCTCCCCCGCGGCGCGGTGATCGAGAACAGCCTCTGGCAGGGCGAAGAGCGGGTGTTCGTGCGACCCGAGACGATACGGGAGGTCGGCACCTTCGTTTTTCTCTACCTTATGCTTTATTTCATGGGAACCTTCGTGATGGTCGCATATGGCTACAGCCTCCAAAATTCGCTCTTCGAGTTTGCCTCCACGCTCGGCACCGTGGGGCTCTCGGTGGGAGTGACGTCGACGACAACGCCTGCTCCTGTTCTTTGGGTTCAATCCTGCGGGATGTTGCTCGGGCGTTTGGAGATCATCGTGGTGTTTCTTTTCTTCGCGCAACTGGTCAAGCGAAGCAGGGTCGCGCTCTCGCGTTGACCGACCGGCCGCTGCAGGCCGTGTGGTCCCACGATGAAGCGTTTTAACGTGATCGTTCGGCTCTGACGATTGAACCGGTCAGCCTCGACGCCGGCGGTGGATTCCGCATTGCCGGAGGTCACGGTCGACAAGATATTCTGGAAAGCCCGTCTTCGGTCCTTTTTTACATTTGCGCCGAGGGCGCTATTGGGTTACAATCGTCTGCAACGCGTTTGGGGGTGCCGATGGACAGGCCGATTCATGTTGGAGGAAGCAATCGCTATGAGCTGTTGCGCGGGGTGACCGAGGCGCGGCGAAGGCTTGAGACGATCGCTCATCGCCTCGTCGGGTTGGTGGATGGTGTGTGCGCTCAGTTTTACCACAATTGGGGCATCACCGGCATCTTGGTTCGGCACGGCGAGCAGGATGCGCGCATAGTCGATCTGGAGTTCCTGGGCCAGCGGTATCGCCTTGCCTTCGATGTTGCGCGGGATGCAGTGGGAACGCAAGCCGAGGGGAACACGTACGAGTATTATCTTGTTCTCTCAACGTGGAAGCGGGTTGCGGGCCGGACGGTCGCTCACGAGTTCATTCGGGAGGACCGGGAGACGTGGGATTGGAGACGGTTGAAGGGAGAACGGTTCGTCGACGGCGAGGGGATGTTGTATCCCGACAAACGGGGTGATGTTGGAGGCCGTACGGCCGAGGACGAGCTACCGGAAGTCCTCCTTGACATGCTTCTTTCGGCGGACTGTTCCGATTGACGGTAATGGCATACTCCCCGTACCGTAGGCGCAACGACCACCTGTTGTGGCGAGCTTTCACGAGCACGTTTGCCGGATGCGGTAGCGGACCGTGAGGGCGTTTTCATCCGAAAAGGTTGTCCTTTTCACGTTCTTCGCCGGCGTCATCCTGTTGGGGTCATGTCTGCTCTCGCTTAAGGGGATGTGGAACGGGACGAGGCCGCTGGATTACTTGGATGCGCTGTTTACCTCGGCATCGGCGGTGTGCGTGACAGGCTTGATCACGGTAGACACCTCGCAGTACTCGCGTCTGGGCCAGATCGTTATTCTCGTGCTCATTCAAACGGGAGGGTTGGGAATCATCAGTTTCACCACGCTCTATCTTGCTACTCCGAATCGCAAGATCTCGTTTCGCAGCATCCACCTGATACGGGAGTACTATCTGGATACCGTGGAGTATGCGAGTAAGAATATCATCCGGAATATCGTGGTCGCGACCTTCAGCATCGAGCTGATCGGAGCCGTGCTGCTCTATTTCGGCTTCCGTCACTCTGTCGGTCGGGACCTTATCTTCGTTTCTGTTTTTCACGCGATTTCGGCTTTCTGCAACGCGGGATTCTCCACGTTTCCAACCAGTCTGCAGGCCTATGCAGCCGATCCCTATGTTTCGTTGGTCGTCGCGGTGCTCATCGTCCTCGGCGGGCTGGGTTTCGTGGTGATCCACGATCTTTGGCGACGCACGGCGGGAGGCCGCCCAAGGCTCCTGCTCCACACTCGAGTTGTTATCGCTACGAGTCTATCGCTGATTCTAGTCGGGTTGGGCATGTTTCTCGTGCTCGAATGGAACAACCAGCTTCGGACACTGTCGGCGCCGCATCGCATAATTGCAGCTCTCTTCCAGTCGGTGACGACGCGCACGGCCGGATTCAACACGATCGACGAGGCTGGTATGCGTCCCTCTTCAAAGCTGTTTACGCTTGTATTGATGTTCATTGGCGGCGCGTCAGGCTCGACTGCGGGTGGAATCAAAGTAACCACGTTGGCGATCATCATCCTGGCCGCTGTCCGGGGTGTCGGAAACCAGGGCATTATGGTGATGGGAAACCGCATGATCGGCGCTCCGACAATCGCGCAGGCGCACACGTTTGCCGTAAAGGCGCTTGCGATACTGTTCGCGAGTGTTTTTCTTCTCACGCTTACCGAGCTTCATGGGGGGCGAACGGAACTGTCATTTCTCCAGATCGTTTTTGAGAGTTTTTCCGCGTTTGGAACGGTAGGGTTGTCGCTTGGAGCTACCGCGAACCTCAGCGCATTGGGTAAAGTTGTGGTTATCGCTACGATGTTTGCGGGCCGGGTCGGACTTATCTCATTTGCGATTCCGACGATACGAAAGCTGCATCCGAACATCAGTTGTCCACGAGGCGAGGTACTCATAGGATAGTATGAAGCAGTTTGCGATAATCGGCGTGGGAAAGTTTGGAAATCGGGTGCTCGAAGAGCTTTCGCAGATCGAATGTGAGATTTTGATCATCGACAAAAACCGGGAGGTGATCGAGAACCTCAAGGATCGGGTTTCCTATTCGTACATCGCTGACGTGCTTAACTTGGAGACCATCCGTAAGCTCGTGCCGCCCACCGTGGACGCTGCGATAGTGGACCTGGGCGACCGGACCGAGGTGTCGATTCTCGTGACGAACTATCTGAAGAAGATCGGCATCCGGGAAATTGTGGTGAAAGCGGAGACGGATGAGCATGGTGAGATTCTTGAGATCGTCGGAGCGACCCGCGTCATCTTTCCGAACCGTGAAGCTTCAAAAAGGCTCATTCCGATGATTGCCTACTCCGACCTGTTCAACTACCTTCCGATTAGCGAAGGGCTGATTATCGCGGAGATCAAAGTGCCGAAAAAAAACGTCGGAATGAGCCTTATCGAGGCAGACTTTCGGAGAACCTACAATTTCAACATAATTGCGTTGCGCAAGACCGACGACGAGAAGGCCGGCTACCGGTTCTATACGCCGGACTATCAATTGCAGGAAAACGACCTTCTGCTGGTCGCAGGGAACGAGGATGATCTCGGGGGACTAATTGGCGAGGCGCGTATCAAAAGCCATTCGGGGCTGAACCGGCTTTTCCGCACGCTTCTGCGAAGAAAACCGCAGTGAAGGGTCGAAGTAGGCGATCGTCCGGTAACCGCCCGGACGACGCGCGGGGAGGCGGGCTCCAAGCGTCGTACACGGGCACCCTGGCCTCAGACGGGAGAGTCGCCACATCGCGCGACGAATCACAGAAGGCTGAATGAGCAAACGACCGATTGTTCTTGTGATCGAGGACGAGACACCAATCCGGAGTTTCCTGCGAGCTTTTTTTGACGCCCGTGAGTACCGAATCGTTGAGGCCGAAAACGGAGCGGAAGGCCTCGCGCTTGTCGCGGCCGACAGTCCGGATATCATCATCCTGGACCTTGGTCTTCCGGATAGAGACGGCACTGAAGTGCTTGCCGAGATACGCCGATCCAGCAAGGTTCCTATCATTGTGATCTCCGCGCGCGACCAGGTGAGCGACAAAGTTGCCGCCCTCGACGGAGGCGCGGACGACTATCTTACCAAGCCGTTCGGCGCCGACGAGCTTCTGGATCGAGTGCGGTCGGCGCTCCGCCACTCCGCGATCCGCGATGCCGTGCACCAGGAGCTGGTATACCGGTGTGGCGAGCTCATGGTCGACCTGGAAAGCGGAGCGGTCCTTCGCGGTGATGCGCCGGTAGCCCTCACGTCCGTCGAATTCCGGGTGCTCTCGGTGCTCGTCCGGCATCGGGGCATGGTTGTGACACACGATCGACTTCTGCGTGAGGCTTCGGGCGAAGGGAGCGGTGACCAGCCGTACCAACTCCGTGTATCTGTAGCAAGTCTTCGGAGGAAGATTGAAGCGCAACCATCACGGCCTCGTTACCTCCTGAGCGAACCGGGTATCGGATACCGGCTTGCCGACTGCGGTTGACTATCGCGCCTCGTCTGTTTCTCCGGTTGCGAAGGCACGGTTCTTTTCCATGCGGAACAGACGAATCGTCGCCGTCGGCCGACATGTTTCTGGCCGCTGTCCTTTTTTTGTATGCTCCGTGTGGGTCTATCTGAGATCGCGCCTCCCTAAAAATCGAAAGAGGCGAATTCGAATAGTATCCACCGTTCTCTTCGGATACCGAACAAATCATGTCGCCATTTCGCCGTACACGGCGACGGCACATCTTAACAGTTTGCGATTCACCGGCATCGACGGTTATCCACCTCGTGTCGCTTTTTGCCGGCAGTAAGTTGGCTGTGTGATGTCGCAAGGTCCGGCACTGTACTTCGGATTGGGAGCGTTTGTCGCTATGCGGTGACACCATCGGCCCCGCTCGCTTTTTCACGGCGAGTTCGGCGAAGCGGCGAGCATGATTTTTGGTCCATCGTTTTCTTCACGGTGGTCGATTGTCGGGTTTCTAGATAACCCCATTGTAGGCATGCACGTTGTCACGCTCTATCTGCGCGGGACAAAGAGCAGAACAACGCCTCGTCCTTTGTCGCCAGCACGAAGGAAGGATAGGGCCTCGAATTGCGCGGTATCAATTAGTCGAAGATCGAGCCATCGACAAGAGAGTATCCCGAAATAGAGAATCAAAATCGTTTTGAGTCCGCCACAACGTACCATATCGCGTGCATGCGAGGATACCAGTCCGCCTCTACTATCGCAATTCGCCCATCGCCGGAATACGGTACCGCGAAAACAACTCTTCGTGCGACTTGCATGTATTCCGATAAGGAGTGAAGGCATTTGTGACGGCAAACGACCCCCAACAAACTTCGATTGGATTGGGCCGAAACGCGTTCAAAGAATGAGAACTGCATTGAAACGTGAGTCTGCGGTTGACCAACTTCCGGTATTGTATAAGAATACCTTTGAGGGAAGAGTGCTCTTGCCGTGAAATGAGTGGGACTGTGCCGAAATGACGAGATGGCCGCTCGAACATATCATTCGAGCTGTCGCTGGGCGAAATGGCGTCGGGAGCGAAAGAGAATCGGGTTTGAACGCAGTTCGGCCCAAGAAATGGCGTTGGTCGCGCAGCTCAATTCATCGTTGAGCCTGTAGAAAAAGGCTGGATCGTTGGCATATTCATGCAAAACGTAATTGTGAAGCCTGACAAGACGGTCGGCAGCGCAAAAATATACGTCGGAATTGAATATAAATTCGTCAGTTCGGCTTTTTCTACAGGCTCGTTATGTAGCTCCGCACATATTGAATTACGTCGCTACCGTGGTGTAGTACGTTCCAGTTTTTTTCGTTGATGTTATATAACAGAAATCAAGATGTCTTTACGAACTGCTCATCCGTTAGTACGCAACCCGTCATTTCGCCGAACTCTCACTTCTCAATCAGTGGTATAGTTTTGTTCTTTCGCTGGTCATTCGGAGGCGAAAACGGTATCGTTTCCTAAGGAGCCGATAATGGACGAGTCACTACAGTCTTTATTACTTGAACTTGAGAACCTTGGCACGTCGAACGACTCGCATATCACGGATAGACCGTATCGAATGCTCAATATAACACCCGATACCGGGCAGTTCCTCCTTGCGATTGTCCTATCATCAAATGCAAAAGACGTCCTCGAAATAGGTACATCAAATGGATACTCCACAATTTGGCTGGCCTACGCCGTTGGCAAGACAGGTGGTAGTGTCACGACGCTTGAAAAGTCCAGCTACAAGGTTGAATTGGCGCGGGAAAACTTCCGCCGATCTGGCCTTGACCGATTGATAAGCCTGATCAACGAGGATGCACAGGGTCCGCTTTCGAAAGCACTGGACCAGTCGTTCGATCTTATCTTTCTCGACGCCGACCGATCTGAGTACCTTCGTCTATGGCCCGAGGTCAATCGGGCATTGCGCCCCGGAGGTTCGCTCGTTGTAGACAACGCAATTTCGCATGCGAGTGAGCTGGAGCCATTTATGGCGACACTCAGGTCTGATCCTCGATTTGTGACAACCATGATTCCAATAGGAAATGGTGAGTTCTTCGCGGTAAAGACAGTGTAAGATAGATAGTTTACATCGGCCCACGCCGTCAGGGACGGAGCTATATAACACATATAAGCCTCCCTCCCGTCAAGTGCGAAAATAGTATCCGGTCCCACATTTTCTGTGTTTCCTCAAAACCGAATGAATGTGTTTGGAACTGGCTCGCCGTCTGACTTTTCGTTCAGAGATTGGGTGCAGGAAACACGGTCTGCACCAAACACTGGACGGTCGATAATCTCGGACAGAAGAACATCATCGGTACCCTCGGCGAGGATACGCCGTATCCGCCTGAGTCAAACAAGGAGGTCGGACGCCTCAGTTACGTCGGCAGGTCGGCAACGGCGGAACGCCGAGGGCAGAACCGCGGATCAGATCCAAGCACACTCATAAATGTCACGGCATATCCTTGCCGCAAGAACGGGACCGGGGTGCACGGTCAATCAAATCGGAGGACTCAGCGCATTCGCGGCGGATACCGCCGGTGGCACGGTGAGCATGGCGGTCAAGCCGCAGGTTTGATGCTCACTGGAATAGCCTCAAGCGCATGTCGGTCCAGTTATGCGGCGGACTCGTGCACTCCGTCCTGGAAAAACCGTTTTGGATCGAACGGCACTTGACGCTTTAGCATGAAGTGGGCTACCCGTCCGATTTTCTGAGCGATGATCGAAAGAGCTTTCGCCTTGCCGTACTTGGTGACCAGTTCTTGATGATATTTCTTCCCCGGCTCGTGGTTGCGAAGGAACAGGACCGCCGCTTCGCTGAACGCCCACTTCAGGTGGGCGTTGCCGATCTTGTTGTGGGAACTGCCCGACCGCTTCCCCGCCGATTCATGGGGACACTTCACCAGCCTGGCGTAGGAGATGAAGTTCCCGACGGTTGGGAATCGGTTGACGTCCTGGATCTCATAGAGGATCACCAGTGCCAGTACTTTTCCTACACCGGGAATCGAATGCAGCAGATGGAAAGAGACCGGATCATGGTGGCGTGCCTGGCGAAGGATCTGCGCTTCCAGATCCAGGAGGATCCGGTGATAGGCATCCAGCAGCTGCACGTCGACCTCGATCGACTTCGCCACCAGAGGATCGGAGAAACGCTCTTCGATGCCAACGCGGTTTGCCAGATTTTGGATTCGCTTGGGAAATGGCGCATAGTTGTACTGGGTGTTCGTGTTCTGGATATGCTCGAGGAGCTCCGATTGCTGATGCATGAAGTACTCCCGCCGCCGCAATAGATCTCGAGTCGCCCGCATTTCCGCAGGATACACATACGCCTGAGGCAACATCCCTGAGCGCAGGAGCATTGCGATCTTCTGGGAGTCGACTTTGTCGTTCTTGGTCTTCGATCCGTGAATGGCTTTCATGTACAGCGCGTGACCGAGGACGAACGGGATGTTGCGCTCGGCGCAGAAGTCGGCGATCCAGTACCAGGTGAATACACATTCCACCGCGACCACCAGATCTGAGCCGGCGAACCGCGCCAGTGTCCGCTCAAGCGCTTCTGCGGTAGCCGGCATGTTGCGATGCAGCAGGGTCTGGCCGTCGGAATCGAGTACGCAAAGATACATCTGCCTTGCGTGCAAATCGATTCCGCAATAGAATTGATGTTGTTGAGTATAGAATCTCATCGGCTTCCTCCATTCGTAGGGATTAGTAGTTGCGGTATTGTACCGCACCTCCGGTGGGGGAGGCCTTAATGAGTATCCTGTCATTCGAGCTGTCGCTGCTCGAACTATCGTCGGAATCGAAATAGAATGGGGTTTGGGCGCTTCTCGGCCAAAGAAAGCTCGTCGGTCGCGCAACTGAGCTAATCGGTTATCGGCCCACGAACAGATCCCTTCGCCCTGACGGGGGTGAATCACTTCTGTCCAGCATCCCCAATAGGTCCCCCTATGTCACGACAGAGTCATACGGCATTCCATCGGAAGTCACACTGACCATCGGTGTCATTCCCCGCTCCGATGCGAAGCCTGCGGTACCAATAGAAATCGCGGTTGACATTGATGCACCAATGATGCATCCTTATGCATATGCGAACTACCTTGAATATAGACGACGAGTTGGTCGAGAAGGCAACGCACCTCACGGGGGTAACCGAGAAGACATCCCTGGTTCGAATGGGACTAGAGGCGTTGATCGCTAAGGAAAGTGCTCGTCGGTTGGCTGACTTGGCAGGATCCGAACCTGAGTTACTCCCCATCCCCAGACGTCGCGCGGAGCGATCCGCATGACTCTTGTCGATACCTCGGTTTGGGTCGACCACCTCCGCAAAGGAAACAAAGATCTCCGCTTACTCCTTGAGGAAAACGAGGTTCTTACTCACCCTTTTGTCATTGGCGAATTGTCATGTGGAATACTCAAGAACCGGGCCGAAGTATTACAACTTCTTAAGGAACTGCCTTCCGCCCTGGCAGCGGAAACCGAAGAAGTACTCAACTTTGTAGAGACTCGCAAGCTGTGGGGACACGGAGTCGGGTGGGTTGACGTTCACCTGCTTGCTTCCGCTCTGCTCTCGCATTCAAAGCTCTGGACTCTTGATAAGCGCCTGGAAGCACTGGCGGCGGAACTGAAAGCCCAGAAATGAAAAGGAGGTCCGGATACCATTGCGCTTCAGCAGACGCTGCGCGATATGGCCTGAGCCAAAGAAATCGAGTCGTTGTTCCACGGGCGAATCGTCCCAGAGATCTGGTTCGTCGCGCAACTGACCTTATTGTTGGGCGGACGCGCTTCGCGCGCGATAATGCTTGTCCGCCAACACACAAATGTGTATGATGAGTGAATAGCATACACATCGCAGGGGGTGGAGGCATGCGAACGAACATAATCATTGACGACAAGTTAATGGACGAAGCGCTGAAAATATCTGGTTATAAGACAAAAAAGGAAACGGTTGAGGAAGGCCTCAGACTTCTAATCGCGCAGAAGAATCAGGCAAGAATCCGGAATTACCGAGGAAAACTGAATTGGGAAGGCGATCTTGAGGAAATGAGAACGGACAAATGATCGTCGCCGACACTTCGGTCTGGATTGATTATGTTCGGGGCGTCGACGCACCGCACACGAACCTCCTTGACTACGAACTAGACCATAGCCGTATCGCCACTGGGGACCTGATCATCGCCGAGTTTTTACAAGGGTTTCGAAACGACGAAGACTATCAAAATGCGAAGCAGATCATGGAAAGCTTGGAATACCATGACTTTGTGGGAAAAGAGATCGCATTGCGCGCGGCTCAGAACTTCAGGAAATTGCGGACGAGTGGAATAACCATACCCAAAACAATCGACGTGATCATCGCGACCTTCTGTATCGAGAATGACTTTGAGCTTCTGCACAACGACCGCGATTTTGATCCCATGGAAGAGCTTTTGGGGCTAGGAGTGAGGAGATGAAGAATTTGCCCAACAACGGGTTGAACCTGACTCGCACCACAAGGGCGCTCGCAGGCTAACCCAACGTTAGACTGCCGAACTCATTCACGCGGTCTCGAAAAGATGAATCAATCCAGACAGCTCTGGGCAAACCAGAACATCCACGTGGTCTAAAGAAGCGGATGTCCGTTCGCTGTTGAGCTGAATGAGGCACCACCGGAACCCGTAGACGCCGAGACGGGCAAAGGCTGTGTCCACATTATCGTAGGAACTCAGCGCGCTTAGTTAAATCGATACATATATCCGATTTGCAATTCACCTGCGATGGCATCAAACCCCTGTATATTGGTCGGCAGAAAGTTAATACCTATACCGAGGCTTGCGAAGAAGCCGTATAAGAACAGACTAGCGCCTACGCCGGCACCGACGGCCTGTGGTGGACTCGTGTCGAGTTGGTTTATGTAGCTGGCAAACAACCCGACCTGCGATACAACATTCTTGGTATCAATTCTCTTGTACCCAAGATCTAACTGAAAGCCCCAATGCAGGTCATTCGAGCTGATGCTCGGATTGCCGACCCCGCCAGATAGTCGCATTTCTACGGGCCCGAAGTCGTATCCGACAACCGCGTTCACTCCGAGGCTCGGGGTACCGATTACCAGCCCCAGGACCGGATAGTATTTCTTTGGCTGGCTCTTGTCACGTGTGGCGTTTGCGGCCCACGTTGGGGCGCTGCAGAGTCCCAGCAGACCAATCACGACCGCCACGATAAATCGTTTTCCATTCACAACATCTTCTCCAAGAGCGGATTGAATAGTCAAGGCGACATCTCGGCCAATTGTATCAGCAGTACTTTGTTTTTTCTTGTTCGTGAATGGATTCTTTGCATGTGTAGATCCCGGTGAGTCCAGCCCTTTGAAACAAATATCACGAGCTGCGTGCGACAAATGATGTGACGAAAACCGTTACCTTCCCGCTTCCATCAGAAGGAAGGCTCTATAGCGACAATATTCGTGTCTGGTGATCTCGTGTCCATATCTCGTGCCGTCTCGTCCAAACCAAATGAAGATCCATGACACCCAGATCGTACCCCGCGCGCGGTCCAACAAATCATTCGAGCTGACACTACGCGAAACGGTCTCGGAGGCGAGAAATCGAGTCGTTGTTCGACGAGGCAATTGATCAAGAAATCAGGACTGTCGCGAAGCTCACTTCATCGTCAAGCGGCTACTCGGCCCTCGCAGTGACAATAAATACGATCGAACTTCACGGTCTTCATTACCGCAGAAACCAGTTTGCGATTGACACCATCTTTTTTTTGATTGCATGCTCCACTTCCCGGAGGTATGATTACCCCTAACAACACTTCGTTCTTCTTCATCGAAACGATGGCGCCGTTGCTCGTGTTGTATCCTAACTCGCCGCCGTCTCCCAAGGGGATTCGTATGTTAATGGAGATTTCAAACCTTATCACTCCAGAAGTCTACGAGATTATCTACCGAATGGGCCATATGGACGAACTACTCATCGCCGACGCGAACTACTACGCTTCTGCCCTGAGTTCCAAAGTGGTCTTTTCATACGCTCAGGAAAACCACGTGCTTCTCGCAGAAATCCTCAAGTATCTTCCCTTGGATATCGACGAGGAGTTTCCCGTCAACGTCATGACTCCCGATCATGGATATGCACATGATCCAGAAATCTGGGCCGACTACACATCCGTTCTTTCCAAAGCCTATGACTCAACTCCAGTTGTGCTGAACACGATCTCCCGGCAGGAGTTCTACAGTAGAACACGGAAGGCATACGCAACCATTCAGACCGCAGATCCGAGGCTCTACGCCGACATACTCATCAGGAAAGGCGTTGTGTGTTAAACGGTCCCAAATGACGAACTCCGGCTCCAGACGTGAGATTCGGCACCGCACAGCCGCTTAACCCATATGGGGCCGCGCCCCGTCAAGGACAAAAAGAGTGCGGACCCCGAATCTTCGATTCGTTGTCGGAGCTGACACCCCGCCTGTCTTTCGTTCGTAGATCCGGGTGCAGGCAGAGCGGTCTGCAGCAAACGCTGGACGGTCGATAATCTCGGACAGAAGAACATCCTCGGTGCCGGCGGCGAGGATACTCCGTATCCGCCTGAATCAAACAAAGAGGTCGAACGGCTCAGTTACCTCGGCAGGTCGGCAACGGCGGAACGCCGAGGGTAGACCGCGGATCAGATCCCATCACACTCACATATGAAGAAACGGACCGGGGTGCACGGTCAGTCAATGCGAAGGACTCGCGCTGGCGGACTTTGCCACCGGTGGCACGGTGAGCGTGGCGGGCGAGCCGCAGGTTTGATGCCCACCGGAATAGCCTCAAGCGCATGTCGGTCCAGTTGTGCTGCGGACTCGTGCATTCCGTCCTGGAAGAACCGTTTTTGATCGAACGGCAGTTGGCGCTTGAGCATGAAGTAGGCCACCTGTCCGAGTTTCTGAGCCCCGAGTCTGCTCGGGCATGATTGAGAGCGCCTTCGCCTTGCCGTCCTTGGCGACCAGTTTTTCATGGTACTTCTTCCCCGGCGCATGGCTGCGAAGGAACAGCACCGCCGCTTCGCTGAATGCCCTCGGCAAGAATATGCCGGTTCAGGTGAGCGTTGCCGATCTTGTTGTGAGAACTGCCCGAGCGCTTCCCCGCCGATTCACGGGGACATTTCACCGGCCTGGCGTAGGAGATGAAGTTGCCGACGGTTGGGAATTGGTTCACGTCCTGGATCTCGGACAGGATCACCAGTGCCAGTACTTTTCCTACGCCGGGAATTGAATGCAGGAACTGAAGGGAGACCGGCATATCCTTGCCGCGGATCGTGGTGGCGTGCCTGGCGAAGGATCTGCGCTTCGAGGTCCAGGAGGAATCGGTGATAGGCGTCCAGCAGCTGCACGTCAGCCTGGATGGGTTTGCGACCCGGGGACCGGTGAACCGCGTTTCGATGCCGACACGGTTCGCCTGGTTTTTGATTCGCTTGGGGAACGGAGCATTGTTGTACTGGGTATTTGTGTTCTGGATGTGTTCCAGAAGCTCGGACTGTTGATGCATGAAGTACTCTCGCCTGCGAAGCAAGTCACGAGTTGACCGCATTTCAGCCGGATACACATACGCCTGCGGGAGCATCCCTGAGCGCAGGAGCATCGCGATCCTCCGGGAGTCCACTTTGTCGTTCTTGGTCTTTGCACCGTGGATGGCTCTCATGTACAGCGCGTCGCCGAGGACGAAGGCAATGTTGCGTTCAGCGCAGAAGTCTGCGATCCAGTACCAGGTGAATACACATTCCGCCGCGAGCGCCAGATCGGAGCCGGCGAAGCGAGCCAACGCCCGCTCAAGCGCCTCTGTGGTAGCCGGGATGTTGCGGTGCACCAGGGTCTTGCCTGCCGCATCGGGGATGTACACGTACATTTGTCTTGCGTGTAGGTCGATCCCGCAATAGAATTGATGTTGCTGAGTGTAGAATCTCATCGGCTTCCTCCATTCGAAGGGTTTAGTAGTTGCGGTATTTAACCGCACCTCCGGGGGGGAGGCCTTAATGAGTATCCAATCGCTCCAGCCGACGTCGGCGCTAACGCGCCGCCGCGTCTGAGCTCAGCCGTTAGGTGGACCCTGCGGGCAGGAGAGAAGAACTTGGAAATCGAGCCACGTGTGGTCAAGGAAATTGACGACCTCTTTCCGAACAGCCGCAAGTCGAAATATCGCGATTGCATTGTTCTCAACACATAGGAGGTTCCATGAAACGAGTCACGGGAATTGGCGGTATCTTCTTCAAAGCCAAAGACGCATCGACGCTCCAAGCTTGGTACAAGCGGCACCTAGGAATAGATGTCCAAGATTGGGGTGGAGCTTCTTTCGATTGGACCGACACCGATGGCAAGCCGGTTGCAGGTACAACTGCTTGGTTGATCGATCCGCAGGAAAGTGAACATTTTGCCCCTAGCGTTGCATCCTTCATGGTCAATTACAGGGTGGAAGACCTTCACGGATTGGTTAAGGCCTTGCGGGATGAAGGTTGTAACGTTCTTGAAACGATCGACGAGTCCGAATACGGGCAGTTTGCCTGGGTCATCGATCCGGAAGGAAACAAGGTAGAACTGTGGCAACCTCCTGCAGATCGATGAGAAATGTTGCAACCTAGAAGACTGAACTGAGGCATAACTCGCGGGTCGACTATCCCGGACTGTGCAGGCTGGTAACCAGTAGTCTTGGGCCGGCAGATGTTCGCCACTGCCAATGTGACCCCTATGTAGCCCATGGGCGATAGACTACTCGAACTCTATGAGAAGAATCATGATAATTGTGAAGCACAGGTTACCATCAACGGTTCCAAGGCGGCAGTCAGGACGGTAGTCACCAACATTGAGAACGCCCCGGAAACTATCAGTGGAATCGAAAAGATTGAGGTTCTCGTAAGACCGGAAAACGGGCTCGTACGATTAGGATGGCGGGAGGCTCGAATGCTATTCGGGAAACCAGCTACGGTGGAAAAGCGGGGCACTGACGCTACTGAGAACGAGTTCTACAAGACCAGGGCAGAAGGCAGTGGGTTTGTGTTCCAAACTACCCGATGAATTGTAGAGAGCACCGGCGGTATTTCCTTGGCTGAGTCACATGAGCCCAAGCCACAGACAATTGTTGCAAAGTTGCAGATCCCAATGCTGTTTCTGTTCAAAGGTGTGGTAAGAAAGGCCCTAATGGAAAACCTAAATGACATTAAGTCCGCTGTGGAAAAGGGGTGATCCACAATCGCCTAACAAAGTTCTCAACCTGACTTAGTCGGCCGCCACGGTTTTTTGCTTCCGCAAAACCCGCGCCAACCGCCACGCAGGTTAGTACAGCGTTGGGCATTTCCCGTAGAATATGAATGGGGATTACGCTATGGAAAAGAATGTGGAACTGATGTGCCTATTTTGGACAACCGCGGGAGTGTTTCCCGGTCAGGGTGAAATAAGCCGTTTCGACTTCAAGGACAGAGTGCAAGCGGCCGCTAGAGCTGGGTTTCAAGGTATTGGGATATGGCATACCGATCTAGAACACATTCTCCAATACAGAACTCTCAAGGATATGCGAAGAATTCTAGATGACAACGGCATAAAGTATGTTGAACTTGAGTTCATCACAGACTGGTTCCTTGATGGTGCGCGAAAATCCGAATCCGACAGCAGAAAACGAAGACTATTAGAAGCATCAGAAGCCTTACATGCAAGACACGTCAAGGTGGGAGACTTCTATAACTCTTCTTGTCCCTTCCCCAATATTATTGAGTCATTCGCTACGCTCTGCAAAGAGGCCGATAATTATGGTGCGACAATTGGTTTCGAGATCATGGGATGTGCGGTTGTTGACAATATTAGAGATGCGATTGCCATGGTCACAACGGCGGGAGCCAAAAATGGTGGCATCATCATTGACGCCTATCAGGTGGCCAATCTCGGCATGACATATGAGGAAATCAGCCAAATTCCATTAGAGCATCTCATGGGTGTCGAGTTGGATGATGGATTATTGCCGGGGAATCCTGAGTATGATCCATCAAACAGAAGGTTTTGTGGAGAAGGTGAATACGATCTCAGGGGTCTGATCAAATGTGTAAAGAAGATGGGATATATCGGCCCTTGGGGAGTAGAGGTGATAGCGGAAAGGCTGGCAGCGTTGCCGTTAAACGAGTTGAGTAGTAGGGCATTTACGACCACCATGACTCAATTCAACGATCAATGATAGAAAGAATGCCCAACCACAAAATGAAGCCTGACGATGGGGATTCCGCCGGTTAATTTGAATTATCGGCATCCCTAAGTTGGTTCCGCTTCCCAAAATCTTCGCGTCCCGCCCATCGCAGCATATTTTGGGCGTTCTGCAAATCGACTCCTGCCTCTAACGCGTGCGACAGACTTCCGACTTCAACGCGGACTGGCGACGAATCATGGTTCCATTGCCATTACGTTGGTGAAATCCCGATCAAACAGCCTATGACCCATGATGATTTCGCTTGCCGCCGCCATATTTTAATATGGTACAAAATATGGTATCTTTTCGTCCATGGGGTTCGAGTGGGATGACAGAAAGGACGGAATTAACGCATCTAAACATGGCTTCAGGTTTACTGATGAACAAGAGGCGTTCTTCGATCAGAAGCGAATCATCACCAAGGACATCAGGCATAGCACGCGGTCAGAAGAGCGGTACTTTTGCATCGGAGAAACCACCGACGGCATTCTGACTGCTCGATTCACGATGAGAAGTGGCAAGATCAGGATATTCGGCGCCGGATACTGGCGTGAAGGAAAGGGATTATATGAGCAAACAAACAAGATATAAGAATGCCCCGAAACATGTCTCGGAGGCGATCAAATCGTCTGAAATCGTAACAAACTTCCTTCCTCCACCCGAAGAATTGGTACGCAGGGAGGAACAGGTCAAAATTACCATAAACCTCTCAAAGAGAAGTATTGATTTCTTCAAACGAGCCGCCGCTGACGGAGGCGTTTCCTACCAAGCAATGATAAAAAGCCTGCTTGACCGATACGCAGATCGATTCGAAAAGACCTCTTGAGCGAAATGCACCGGTACGCAGTGCACAGGACGCGCGTGACTCCGGGAATCTGCGAAACTAACGATGTGCAGATCACATATAGGGTCGTCGCCCGTCAAGAACAAAATGAGTGCGGACCCCGAATCCTGAATTCGTTTTCGGAGCTGACACGCCGCCTGTCTTTCGTTCATCGGTTTGGGTGCAGGTAGAGCGGTCTGCACCAAACACTGGACGGTCGATAATCTCGGACAGAAGAACATCATCGGTGCCCGCGGCGAGGATACTCCGTATCCGCCTGAATCAAACAAAGAGGTCGAACGGCTCAGTTACGCGACCGCATTCCGTGCGGACAGGTCGGCAACGGCGGAACGCCGAGGGCAGACCGCGGATCAGATCCCAGCACACTCACATATGTCGCAAACGGACCGGCGTGCACGGTCAATCAAAGCGAAGGACTCAAGCATTCCAGCGGATACTGCCGGTGGCACAGTGAGCGTGGCGGTCGAGCAACTGACTTTGTCGTTCTGACTTCACTCCATCTCACCAGATGGCAGTCTCTACGCCTCTCGGGCCGGCCAGCGCTGAATAGTCCGGTTCTCAACCGCGCTCGGTTGCCACTCGGCCGAAATTCCCATACGATGGAACTCCTTTCTTCCTGGAGTCTACCGGTGGAATGTGCAATTCTGTGTCTATTACTTCCGTACTACGGTCAGGGGAGCGCGAGATGTTGAACCTCCGGTCCAGGGTCTGCAATTTCTGTTCGGCGCCACACAGCGGTACACGTTTCGAAAACCCACGGAGCACCCACGTTGATGACAACTGACCTATCCGAGATCTACCGTGACTACATTGCTTGTTTAAATGCGCAAGACTGGACAAACTTGGAAAACTTCGTTTACGAAGACGTTCGTTACAACGATAAGCTAGTTGGGCTATCGAAGTACCGCGAGATGCTGGAGGGGGATTTTCGGGCAATTCCGGATCTGTTCTTCGAAATTGCCCTGCTTATTTCCCAGCCGCCATACGTAGCGAGCCGCCTAAGTTTCAATTGCACACCAAAGGGACTTTTGTTTGGCCTTCATGTGAACGGCAGGAGAGTCTCTTTCACCGAAAACGTATTCTATGAGTTCCGTGCCAACCGAATAATGCAAGTATGGTCCGTCATAGACAAGGCGGCAATCCACGCTCAGATACGGTAAATCGGCCTCTGGCTTTCGGGCCGGCTGCCGGACGTCCTGCGCGGGCGTGGCCATTGCGCTTTAGTTGGTGGGCCTGTAGTCACAAAACCGCGACTACATTTCGTACAAAATGACATCGTGCGCTAATACATCTCATTCGAGCTGACGCTGGGCGATATGATCTCCGGTGCGAAGGAATCTGGGGGTTGACGCTGTCTCGGCCCAAGAATTGGGGTTGCTCGCGCAGCGCAATTCCTCGTTGTGCGGACCCTGCGGGCAGAGGAGAAAGGCCGGCCGTCGGCCACGACAAAGAAAGAGCATGCGTCTTCGGCGAAAGCAAATTTGAATGCCATTTCGAAATCCTTATGATTCGATGTGACCTTCGGTCAGTTGAAGATAGTTGAAGAAAGAATCATTGGGAGAACGATCGAAGGAAGAATATATCGGAATTCGCCTTCGGTCTCGTTATCAAGGCAGAGAGGCAAGAGAAATCGCACAACGTCATCTAGGGAGGGTCCACGAGAAAGGTTGTCTTTGCGATCAATATTACCACTGACGGTTACTGCGACCACACGGACATGATTCCCGACGAGGAGTCGCTCGACTTTTTTACCAGGCTGCTGCGCAATGCGAGCGTCCTCCTTTTCGGCCGGATTACATATCAACTCATGGTACCTTACTGGCCAAATGTCGCCAAGAACCAATCTGAGACAGAAGCGTCCAATGAGTTCGCTCGTGTGTTCGACTCGCTCGACAAGGTCGTATTCTCCACGACATTGAAGCATGTTGAGGGAAACAAAACGAGAATCGTGCGCGCAAACGTTGCGGAGGAAGCGCTCACGCTGAAGCAGCAGCCTGGAAAAGACATTTTCGTAGACGGTTTGAGCATCGCGTCCCAGCTTTCGGACCGCGGTTTGATTGACGAGTATCATTTTGTTGTTCACCCGGTTGTTGCCGGAACGGGACCACGGTTATTCGAAACCGTGAAGCCGCAGGACAGGCTTCTGCTGGACTTTTTGGGTTCAGAAACCTTTCAATCCGGCGTCGTTGCGCTTCACAACAGAAAGCATACGTGAGTAGAAACGCAATGCGAACCTTCGGCGGTGGGGCACGGCGCACAACATCCAGATCGACCCGGCTGCGCGGACAAGCCGTTTGCGGGTCAACTGGGCGTAGAGCATGTCTGCGTGGCCGAATTATCGTCGTCTTGACATATCTTGTTGCGAGTGATGGCCTGGGATGATATTGTGATTGGAAATCGCCCTATTGATTTGTGCCGCTTACGTACTCTCTATCGTCAGTGCCGTGTCGAGGTCATTGACGAGGCGATCATTTTCCAGGCTGGGGAGGCAAAGGCTCCATGAACAAATATGGGTCAGAAATGGAACGACCGCCTGTCGACAGAAGTTGGCGGTCGCTGTACGCGATCGGCGGCGTTCTATCACTGGTATACGTGGTCATGATTGTTGTGCCGCTCGTGCTTCTCGTATTCGTCCCGCTACCCCCTGCTTCAGGCGGAGACGCCATTTTGCGATACATTCCCGCTCATAAGATACCGTACCTTGCGGAATTGATCTGTTTCGTTGGACTGAGTATCCCAGCTCTCGGCGTGTTCCTTTCGCTCGCGGTTTCTTTAAAGGAATCCAACAAAAGCCTTGCTGCGCTTGGCGGATTGATTGGAATAGCATCTGAAATCATCGCGCTGGCGTTGGCCAGCAGCCCCCAGTCGTTATCCGGACAACTTGTCTATCTGAGCAATCAGTACAGTGATGCGCTCAGTAGCGCGCAGAGTCTGGCGATCACCTCCGCAGCCGAAGCATTTCTTGCCACTTCTAACGCTGTCTCATGGGCCGGTCCCCTGACCGCGGCCGGCATTTTGATTTTGTCAGTTGGTATGCTTCGCGGGGTGTATCACCGGGGGGTGGCCATACTCGGAATTGTCACCGGTGCCGTTGGAATGGTGTTTGAAACGCTTCGTCCGGAGGTTGGGTCCATCTACGCTGTGTATGGATTGCTCCTGCCGGTATGGTTCGTTTTCGTCGGGTTGAGACTCTTTCGATTAGGTTCCAAAACCGGGTCGCAAGTTGTTGTCGGAGGAGATAGTGAATTGACGGGGAACCAGGCCCGATAGGATTCACGCCCGCCCGTCCCATGCCTTTGACACTCGGAGAATGAGAGTCTTTTTGAAACAGAGATTGCATCAGACGAAGCAGGGCGTGCTGGATATCCGATGAGCAGACATACATGATATTGCGGTCGAGCTGTCGCCACGCGATTGGTGGAGCCTTTGACTTGCTGCTCTTCCACATGATGTAGTTGTGCCAATTCCTGCAGTTGCCTGTTTCTGTGCGATGGTCGGATTCAGTGGTGTCTGCCGCAGGCGCAAAAGAAGCGTACGGTGGTCGTCGTCACGGTTGTCTTTTCGCTGCAGCACGTTGCCATACCGTTCGCGTTTGACGTGAAGTTTCTTGTTCGGCGCGTCCTGTCTTTTGTACCGCTACTGCTCTTCTGGGTTCTCATCTACTCCCGGATTCGTCGACTTCCTTCGCTCATCATTACGCACTGGTTCATGGACGTGTTTGCGCTCATGACTGTCCTGTTCGTTCCGACCTAAATGGTGCCACCACGGGCGTTTGGATGCCGCAACATAATATGCGCTTGCAGTCTAAAGCGCCCGGTCGGACGTCTACTTCGAAGTGAAAGCGCTCGCGACCGAAGAACCGTAGCCCGCTCACCGCGCCAGGAATGTACGCTCCCGGCGTTGCGACTGAATCGCGTCGTTGGGCGGCGAAACAGGCCGCGTGCTTGTCTACAGTGACAGCGATCTCCCAACCGATTACAGCCCTGCAAAGCTGATACAGCTTGCACCGTCAAGCTCAAACTGATAAAAGGAAATACTATGAACAACAGAACATCCACTTATCTGATGGTACTCAACGGCGCGATATGTGGCTTTTTCTTTATCTATTCATTCGTTTTAGGTCACTTCTTTACCAGTTCAAGAACTTTGCGTAATGATATAGTGCAGGGCATCCTCATCGGCTTTGCGCTGGCGTTTGTCATATCCCAAGTCTACGCGAGGATCAAGACTACGAAGATCAACGGCTGGATCACCATGTTCGGATTAGGCGTGCCCGGCAACGGCATGTTTTTGCGAGCCGCGCACGCCCAAATATTTCCCGGGCCAGTAAATGTGCCGCAAGAGGCTATGTATTGGACGACGTCCGGAGACGGCGCTGGGCATACGCTCTCCGGAAAGCACGACTACATCATACACTTCCCGCCGGGCGGTCTTCCGCCGAACAATGCATTCTGGTCTCTGACGATGGGCGATGCGCAAAATCGCTTTGTGCCGAATCCGCTCAATCGGTACAGCGTGAGCGATCGCTCCGGCCTCGTGCCGAACGCCGACGGCTCCGTTGATATTTATCTTCAGAACGCCGCGCCGGCCGGCCATGAATCCAACTGGCTGCCAGCGCCTGCAGGCAACTTCATCCTCTGGCTGCGTGTGTATATGCCCGGCGCGGCCATTCTCAATGGCGAGTATACAGTACCGCCGATCGTCGAGGTGTCATGATGACTCATATGGAGCATTTGCTTTTATTCGGTTCGATCATGGTCGGATCATGGTTACTTTTCACCTACTTTTGGCCACGTATGCTGCTGTACGTGTACAAGAGAGCGATTCTCGTTAAAGGGTTTGGCGATGGCCCCATCCCGGTCAATACGCTCTATACGGAGCCCCAAGCGCTTTTTGCAGATCCCATCCACGCGCCCGCTTCGGCCTCAAAATTAGCGACTACTGGCGTGAACCGCGACACGCTCCCTACGGTCGGCTGGCTCGATCTCTCCAAAGGACCACAAATCCTGCATGTGCCGGACATGGCCGGCCGCTACTACAGCGTGCAGTTCACTGATCCGTCGGACAACACCAATTTTGCCTACGTCGGCAAACGCACCACGGGCACGCAGGCTGGCGACTACCTCATGAGCGGTCCCGGCTGGAAAGGGCATGTGCCGAGCGGCATAACGAAGATATCATCGCCGAACAATGCGGTGCTCGTGCTCGGACGCGTGTTCGTGGAAAGTGACAGCGACCTGTCGACTGCCTATGATCTTTCGAAGCAGATACAACTAACACCGTTAAGCAACTGGAAACCCAGCCAGTAGCAATTGAAAAGCTGCCCAACCCGCCGTAATCATCCTCTTCAGTAGTGCAGCGTATAACTTAGCTTTGCCGGGTATAATCCCAGCGGACAAGGAGTATGCAGCATGCAGAAATCTCGTTTCAGTGAGTCAGAGATCATCAAGATCCTGAAGGAAGTCGAAGCTGGGAAACCGGTGAAGGACATTGGCGAAAAAAAGCTCTAAGGCCGGCTGAGAAGCGCGAGTTGGTGGATTACGCCAGGAGTGAACAGAAGGCAAGTATCCCTCGCGGGTGCCGAATTGTGAACCTGAGTCGTAGAGGCTACACCTGCAAACCGGACATCGAGAGAGATCGTCCGGTGATTGATGCACTTCAGAAGCTGGCCGAAGAACACCCGAGGTGGGGGTTTCGGACGCTCAATGTTATCGATGATTTCAATCGGGAGGCTCTTGCCATCGAGATCGATATGAGCCTACCGGCGCGACGGGTCACTCGTCTTCTGGACCAACTTTCCGAGATCCATGGAGGCCCGCAGCAGATCCGGGTCGACAACGGGCCAGAGTTCATCAAGCCGGGAAAACCGACGCAGAACTCCTACGTGGAACGATTCAACCGTACATACCGAGAGGACGTCCTCGATTCATGTTTGATCTCAACCCTGGATGAGGTTCGCAGCCCGACACGGTGGTGGATCTTTCAATGCCGTGGGGCGCGACCCCACAGCGCTCTCGGAAGGCAAACTCCGCTGGACTACCGAGACGCTCATGCACGGCGAGGCACTAAGAAACTGACTGTACAAAAAGCGGGATGATTACAGGCAAAGTGCCGTGTCAGTCCATCCTGTTAATCATCCAGTCCTTTGCCCGCAAGAATTTGCGGCGTACATCTTTCAATCCGCGATTCCCTTGTTTTGGATTGCTTGGGAGCGGAGAAGTGAAGCAGGTAGCCTCGTTGCCGCCCCGGCGTCAACGCATTGAATGCAGTCTTCAAGGCAGGACTCGCATCGAGTTTGCTCTGGAACTCTTCAGGAATTGTGTACTCCGTAGTGCCCTTGAAGGGCACCTTCAAACCCGTCTTCTCCACTTCAATGGCCTGATGGATGTAGGATTTCAACACAGATGCCATTTCAACAATCTGTATGGCACTCGTGAACCGAGCTTGTCGGGCCGCCTGGGTATTCTCGGTCTGCGTGATCAGGATACTCTTGTCGTCATTCAGCAGTGATCCTTTTACAAACAGTATTGCGCAGTACTCTTTAAATCCATGCAGCAGGACGATATTCTTCTTCTCAAATGTGTAGCATGGAACACCCCACTTGAATTCCTCGGTCAACTGACAGTCAAGAACTATCGACCGCAGCTCCTGAAACTCCGCTTGCCACTGCTGGGCTCTACCAATGAATGCATCAACCTTCGGATTCACGTTCTGACCTCCCTGAATAGAGCGGGATTTTGGCGGCTCGCGCGGGGAATCTTATCAATTTTCTATTGTTGTCGGAATACTCTTTCATGAGAGACTCCCCGCGATGATGAATGCGCAGATGTCAGACACGAGCAGCAGAATTGCCGAGATAAGGTGAATCACCGGAAAAGCCTTTGCCCGTTGCTTCACGGTCAACATCAGAATGCCTACAACCAGTTGACTCAGAATCATCAAGCCCATCGCCGCGACCGGGATCCACATGATGACTGATTTACCGGCGGCGGAGAACGAGTAGAGAATAAAGGCATAACCCACAGTAAACCAGGCAAAGAAGAACAGGTGAAAGACCAGCTTCACTTTACCGTATGGCTTTCCTGTTCTTTGAAGAAATATGCCAAAGGTCATTGCCACCAGGATCAGGATCCCTTCGACCAGGAAGGGGAGCTGAGTAGCGTTCATAATCGTATGCCTCCAAATATGAACTCAAGCAATCAATAGTCACCCGAATGAGGTGTTTCAACACCGAACTGTCTTGCGTATTCCGCATACAGCCGCTGCCAGCCGGCGAACTTCATCGCATCACCGGCAACAATGCGTCCAATGGGAGCTCCGCCGAGAAGGTGATCAAGAACATCGAGACAGATGTGCCAGCCGGCAGCACCCATTGCGATGAAGCGGCGATCGATGTTCGCCCAGAGCGTGAGGCGGGTGCCGGTACCCGAGGCTTCAAGTTCCCACCGCATAGTATTCTCGCCCCAGTTGTACTCAAGCAGTTTCGGAGCCTCCGCCCGCGTCACTCGGGTTTCGGTTACATGCGTCGCAGGCGCCCCCACTGTGGTAAGATTCACCCTGGCCCCCGCCGTCCCGAGGCTCCCGTCCGCCTCAAACGGCGCCCACCCCCGCAGCTGCGCCGGCTCAGTAAGTGCCAGCCAGACATTCTCCGGCGAGTGACGCAACTCTCTGACGAGAACGAGCGTCCACCTCTCTCCATCCTTGTGCACCTGCGCCCGGCTTGCGTGACCCGGTTCGTAATTCTCACGTTCACTCATCTTCTTCTCCTTGCATTGCTTCTGGCGGTGTTGATTGAGCCATGCGATCGAGGTGGCGTTCGAGCGCATCAACGTGTGCGGACCATAACGCGCGGAAGGGAGCGAGCCACGCTTCCACCTCCTGAAAGGGTTCGGGCCGCAGCCGGTAGAGACGACGTTGCGCGTCCACAGTGGATTCCACGAAACCCGCTTCTCGCAGCACGCGCAAGTGCTTTGATACCGTCGGTTGCGGCATCGCAAGCTGACGCTCTATCGCTCCAACTGACTGCTGTGAGGAGACCAGCAGCTTCAATATCGCGCGACGATTCGGTTCCGCGATTATTTCGAATACAGATTCCACGCCGATAATATACTCCATAAGGCATATACGTGTCAACGTATATGTAGTGTGACAGCGGTTGGTTCAGCGTCTTTGCCAAGTACCTATGCGGCGAGCTCTTCTCGTCCCAGGATGCGCAGTCTGGAGATCCGCGTGGCCCATTGAAGCATCGCGACCCGGAAATTCACCCGATTCGGTTCGAAGTAAACCTGCAGAACGCCCTGATGCCGTCTCACCGCCGTTGGGATAGTGGTAATACCGTCGTATCCTGAGAGATCCTCAAAGCACGAAAATCCAAGCTTCCGCACACGACAGAGGTGAGGCAGGAAATATGCAACAAAATGATTGCATATTCCGCGTATCCGCACTATTATGCAACCAAGGAGTTGCGCATGGAGCAGAATCGAATTGAGAAGCATGTAGATCTGAAAGCATCGCCTGCCCGGGTGTGGAAGGCGATGACAGATCATAAGGAGTTCGGCCAATGGTTTGGTGTCAAGCTCGAAGGGCCGTTTGTCGTGGGAAAAACGGTTTCGGGGACGCTGACCTACCCCGGCTTCGAACACGTCCAATGGGCGGTGGATGTGAAGAAGATGGAGCCGGAGCGACTGTTCTCGTTCACCTGGCACCCTTACGCAATCGAACCCACGGTTGACTACTCGAAGGAGAGTCCGACTCTGGTGGAGTTTACGCTTAAGGCATCCGGCACCGGGACCCACCTCGTGGTGACCGAATCGGGATTTGAAAATATCCCCGCAAACCGGCGTCTCGAGGCGTTCCGCATGGACGAAGAGGGATGGATCGAACAGCTGAAAAACATTGCCGACCATGTCGGATAGTGCGTTGTCCCAGAGTTTCTTCCTCCAGGCGAACACATTTGCCGCTCTGGGGGATGAGACCCGGCTTTCGCTGATCGCACGGCTCAGCCGGGTTTCGCGACAGTCGATTTCGCAGCTTTCGGCAGGAACCAAACTCACCCGGCAGGCAGTGACCAAGCACCTCCAGGTCCTGGAGGCGGCAGGACTGGTTCGGAAGTTTCACAAGGGGCGCGAGACTCTGTTCGAGTTCGACGCAACACCGATCGAAACGATGACCCAGTATCTGGATCTGGTGTCCGCACAGTGGGAAAAGAAACTGACGGATCTTCAGAAGTTTCTTGACGAGTAATTTGTCGTTGCAACATTGCGGGAGGTAGTATTGCGGACATTGTCCATCGCATCGGGATCAAGTCTCCTGCTCGCAAGTTTATGAAGCTTAGATCTCGAAGGAAGGTCTGAGCGAATGGTGGACCGGGGAAGTTCTCGGTGATAGCCGGATCGGAGGAGCGATCGACTTCCGTTTTCGGTCGGAGACCGGTGAGCTTATCGGCAACATGGTTATGGAAGTGCAGGAGCTCAACACAGCAAAGGATGTCCGGTGGCGCTGCATAGAGGTGCCGGCTGAATGGGTTGGAACCGACATCACTTTCCAGCTCGCACAGCAGGAGGACCAGACCATCCTCCTTTTCGGCCACAGAACCTGACGCGAGACGGTAGAGTCTACCTACCACTGCAGCATGAAATGGGCAACCTTCGTCAGGACAACTTCTTTCACACAGGTTCTTGTCGGTCTTGCATCCATCACATTCTTCGGACAGGAAGCAGCGTTTTCATACGAGGCCACAACGCGCTATCGAACATAGGAGTTCACGCTCTTTTCTGTTCATACCATGAGCCTGCCGCGAAAGCCTCTTGCGGAATAATATGATTCGGCGCCGTTGTGATACACGAAGACGTGGTCGTAGCGACGATCACAGAAAGTGGCTCCACCGAGCGCTCGAATCGTTGCAGGCGTTTCGACCCAGCTTGAGGTTTTCCGGTCGAACGCTCCGAGTTCCTGCAACTCTCGATACTGCTGTTCGGTGAGAATCTCAATACCCATCGAGGATGCCGTGTCGAGGGCATTACCGATCGGCTTGTGCTCTTTGCGTGAATCAAGCGCCTCGCGGTCATAACAGAGACTGCGTCGGCCCGCCGGGCTTTCAGGCGAACAATCACAGAAGATAAACTCACCGGTTTTTTCATCATACCCAATGACGTCCGGCTCGCCGCCGGTTCGTTCCATTTCATAGAGCGCCTGGAGCTTTTCCGGATGCGCGTCCAGCCTCGCCTGCACTGCGCTCCATTCGATTCCCGAGTGACGGCCCATATTCTTCACGAACCGATTGCTGAGAGTTTTCGTCAGTTCGTCATAACGCGCTGCATCCATTTCCTATCCTTTTTTGCGGAGCTTATTCACCATTCATTCTAATGCGAATTCCGGACATCCGTCTCCCTGCATATACCGCTGACGGCATGCTGAAATGCCCTCATCTTCCGGTCCCTGACGATGCTGATACGGACGTAGCTGTCGATGAAGTCGTTGTCAATGTGTCAGACAACCGAATCATGCGACCTTGCATCTGGAGCGCCATCCGTGCGCGGTCAGGTCGCTATCCAGATGTCGCTGAAGCCGCCCCTCTTTGTTCCAGACCGTCTCACCGTGGCGGACGAGCATGACGCGAGTGGCTTATTCGATTTAGCGAGCCTGCTGGAGGATCCTCTCCCGGACAACCTGCTGTCGCCACTCTCGAGCTCACCCGGCGGCAGCCGAAACCCTAGAACATTGCAGGATCTCAATGCCCCGGCCCCACGCCTTTCCCCAGATGGGCTGCCGGATGTTTGGAGGCGATGTCGATCGCCGCGGCGAGCTCCTTCGCTTCAATCACAAACACACCGCCCGACACTTCCTTCGTTTAACGGTCCGTCGGTTACTCCCGGTTGACCATTGGCCGCCCGAATGCAGGCAGAACCCCAGTTGAGACCTTCATGCAGAATTACGTGTCCGCTCGAGTTCAGGTCCTCAACGTATAGTTTACGTGCAGCACCAATTGCGTCCATTTCCGGCTGCGATTTTGCCTGCATGATTTCAGAGTTTCCATATGCAAGGTGCAGGTATTTCATCGTGTCCTCCGTTTGGCGTGCATCTCGCGACCTCATAGTAGTCGTCTTGGTCTCGCCAAAATCGACAGCAATCGGTGGAACTATTGTGAGTTTCGTGACGATGTCAGGTCACCTGTTCTTGCTCGCCGAGCTTCTCCAGTTCTTTCCGCGTCAGCTCGATCTCCGCATGGTGATATTCAACGAGAAACTCAAGCTGCTCGGTGGTGTAGGATTCATGAAGCCGCGCAAAGGTATCACCGATGGATTGATAGTAGTTTGGCCCCTTTGAAAACTCCGCCACGTTCGCCTCAACGATCACCTTGCGGCGGTCATTCGGATCGGCGAGTCTCCGTACGGCATTGCGGGCCTCGAGCCGGTCAATGACATTTGTGACCGCGCCGGTGGTGAGCGCGAGGCGCCGCGCCAGTCTCCCTGCGGACATCGAGCCCTCACTGAACAGACCACTAAGCGCCTTCATCTCGGTGAGTCCCAGGCCGTACTTCTCGGCGACCTTCTGATGAAACAGCGCAGCCTCGGTGCTGGCAAGGGAGCGTGAAAATGAGACAGGAAGCAGGAACGGGGAGAGCGAGCAACTCGTCGCTCATGCGCCGAATGCGTCGCAGAAAAGATATCGCAATCACCGGGGTGAACGCGAAAATGTACGACAGGCAGGGAAGGCGATACCGCCAGGCGGAGTTTCGCGCGCTTGCCGAACAGCTTGCGAAGTGGATTCCGGAGGATGCGCGCATCCTTGAAATTGCATCCGGATCGGGTTACCTCGCAATCGAGCTCTATCGACTCGGGAGAACTCATCTGATCGGAACCGACATCTCGCAGGACCAGGTTGAGATCGCCGCGGCGAACGCGCGCGCGGCGGGAGCTCCTATCGAGTTTTCGGTAGCAAACGTGCTCGATATCCCCCGTCCGGAAAGGAACCTCGACTTCGTACTCTGTTTTGCCGCATTCAAAAACTTCAGTGACCCCGCGGCGGCGCTCGAAGAGATGCGGAGAGTCCTTGCCCCCGGCGGGCAGGTCATCATCGGAGATATGTACAGCGACATCTCCGACCGCGCGATTGAGGAATATCTTGACGGTCAGAATGTCCGCGGCATCAACCGAATCGTCCTTCGGGGCACATTTCGATTCCTCCGCAAGGGAGCGTACTCCCACGCCGAGCTTGATCGGCTCATATCAGGGGCGGGCTTTTCATCGCATGAAGTGACCGCGGAAGGAATCGGCTTCACGCTCCGGCTGACCAGGTAACTTCGCCGATCGCAATTTCGGCGGCGCCACGTTTGCCGGTTGTGACACGACCTGCCTTTTCCTGTGTGGACAAACGCCAGAAAGCCGATGCAGAGTCTCTGCATGCTGCTGTTCCTCATCCGTCCGGATGAGAGGCTCAGGGGGTATGTTGAACGAGCGGGAGTCCAGATACTTCTCACTGACCATCGAAGCGCTGAGAGCTCTGGGGAGCTGGTCCGCCGACTGCGCCGAACTTGCACTCCCGATCTATGAACGGCACGTTGCCGCGGATATCAGGCCCCGTGCTGCAATTGAAGGCATTCGACTCTTTGCCGCCGGAGGAAAGCGAGCCGCCATGTTGCGCGCACTTGCCTTGTCAGCATACGCCGCATCCCGCGAGACCGAAAATCCTGCTGCTAGAGCTGCCGCGCAAGCTGCGAGCCTTGCGGCCGCGAGCGCCTACACCCACCCCCTGGCAGACGTTCAGCAGACAAAGCACATCGTTGGTCCGGCGGCAAACGCGGCCCTCGCTCTCGAACTCGACCAGACCGGGGATTCAGAGGTTGGTGACGCTGTAGTCAGATGGGCAATCGAGCAAGTCACCGTTGAAGTGCGCGGTATCTTAGTGCAGATGCCCGCCCGGCAGTCCGGTAAGAGCAGGCTGGAACTCCTGATGTTTGAACTGGATCAAGGCATCCGCAAAAGGATTTTTTCATAATCTCCCCCGCAGTTGCTCACCGCGGTGCCATACGCCTTCGATGGAAAGAGCGTCGGAGATATTCACGGTGGGGTTCCCGTCGACCAGAACCAGATCCGCCAACATCCCCGGTGCAATCCTTCCCCGGTCAGTCAGTCGGAATCGAGTTGCGGGCACTGACGTTGCGCTGCGCAGCGCCTCGACAGGAGTCAGGCCTGCTGCGACGAAGAGTTGCAGTTCGTGGTGCAGACTTGCTCCATGGGCCAGTCCGCCCAGGATGGGCAATGGTTCGGAGACATCTGAGCCGGCCAGGAGATCGACACCAGCTTTGTGAAGGGCCCTGATGGTTGCAAATGCATCCTGCAGTGTTCCTTCGGGGTAGACGTTCATGCTTCGGGAGAGGGACTCGATCCACTGGGGGCTCAATCTCGACGACACTCGTTTGTCTGTTGCCAGTTCGGCGGCGCGGTTTCCAAAGGCGCTGGAAAGGGTGACGAGCGTCGGAATCACAAAGATTCCGGCTGACTTGATATCCGCAACTAACTGTGGAGTTGCCGGCCGGTCAAAAAATAGATGGCCCAGACAATCTACTCCGGCCGCGACTGCCTTCTGTGTTGCATCGGCAGTTGTCACGTGGACGATCGTGAGCTTTCCGTGTCGATGTGCCTCATCGACGGCCGCCCGAAGAGTCGCATCGTCAAGGAGGGGAAGTCCCGGGAAGCCGATGCAATCACCACTCTCAAGAAAGATCTTGATGTAATCCGCGCCGCGGCCCAGCTGTTTTGTAACGAATCGTCTTGCTTCTTCCGGGCTATTGACGAATGGATACTTAAAGAAAAAGCGGATGAGCAAGTTGTTGCTGGAGCTCATGTATTCCGAAGGGTGACCACCCTTCGGTGTGACTCCCATCCCCGGGGAACGCAGGTCGGCAACATCGTTCCGTTCTGCGATCGTCTTCCGTTGTTTCCGTGACCATCTTCCATTCATCTCAAGTTCGGTCGTGACGCCGAACTTCAGGGCGTCGGCAAGTCCTTCCATGTCGGTGTGGACATGGGAGTCGATGAGTCCCGGCAGGAGTGTTTTTCCGCGTCCGTCAATGACCGCGGCGTCCTCCGGGGCAGCATTGGTTCCCAGGGTTAAAATGAATCTGCCATGGATGACGATCGTCTGATTTTCAAGAACCTGATCTCCATCAAAGAGTCTGATGTCCCTGAAAGCGATGGGACGCTCCGTAATGTGTTTCCCGGTCATAGACAAACTCCTTCGGTCCGGCGGCTCTGGTTGCGACGGCTGGCCGGTGCACTCGTCAGGGGGGCTCCGAATAGGTGCTGTCGACGCTCTTCTGTTCAACGCCGAACTGCGGCGCATTGCCGATCATTACCAGGCGATCGCTGTCAATTCTCCGTATGTCCGATATCGCCATGTTTGCGGCGAGATACTTTTATTGATTTTCTGTAAGGGTCTTATCGCCTGTGCAGAGAATGTGAGTTTCTCTCGTACCCTGTCGAGGCCAACATGCTCGATTATTTCATCGTGGTACGCAACCAGTTCCTGAAAGCGCGCATTGAATCGATTTGCCCTGCTATTTCCCGGCAATCTGTGCGCAATTGGAATTGCGGAGAATCGAAGTTCCGGTAAAAGGAATTTCCAAAGCCAGTTTGACATTCCTGCGTCCGGCAAAAGCACGAATCCTATTTTCATCCTATCCCTTGATTCGGCTCCCCCAATTTGTGACGCAAAATGAGCAGCCGCTATCACACCAGACCCTTCCTACTTTCTGGTGAATCGGAACATTTCCCTGGCCCAGATCAAGGCCCACTCTTCGAAGGGCAGAAGCAACTGAAGGAGTTTCTCGCCGCGTTGCGTCAGCTGATACCCTTGAAGCGTCCGTTCCACGATGCCGGCTTCACTCAAGTCTTTCAGGCGGACGTTGAGAATTGTGGGCGAGATGGATTCGCATCGTTCCTGGACCTGGCGAAAAGTGTACGGCCCATTCTGCAACTGCCAGACCAGGCCCATCGCCCAGGTCCGCCCCAGCAGATCAAATATCGCCATCAACGGGCCACCCGACTTTGACCCTCGCACCGGCTTACCTGGAGTGGGTATCGACATAGGTACTCCTCTTTTGCAGTGTCCCAAAAGCTCAGCGTTTTTTCAGTTCGAAGAATTGGACGTTCAGTCCATCCGGGTCCTTGACGCAAAAAAACCGCGATGCGGGCGTCTCGACCGGGCCCTTGTGAAGGGGAAGGCCTCTGCTTTTGACGGTACTCAGCATAGCGTCAAGCGATTCGACCGCGAAACCGAGCGCCACGCCCTCTCCCTGGGAAACCGCGGGCACGGCTGAGTTGCAGATCAACTCGATCTGAGTCCCCTCTTTGTTTTGGTTTCCCAGGAATGCAATTTCGACACCGGTACCGGCTGCAAAACGCCTGGTTACCGTCAGGTTCGCCAATTCGGTGTAGAATGAAATCGACTCCTCCAGATTCTTCACAGATACCTCAGTCCACAGATAGTTCATGATCTTGCCCCTTGCCATCGCATAGCACTGTTCGATGGCGATTATGGAATGTGTAGCATGCTACTGATTCAGTAGCATGCTACAGTATGTGTAATCCAGGTAGATTATGATTGTCAACCCATAGAAGCGAGAAATAGTGGAAAATTTCACGAGTGAAAAATGCTCGATCGTCTTCAGGTCACGTGGTGTCCCCGGCGCCCCTGCGCAATCCTTCCGCGGTAAGTCCGTCCGAATCGTTTTGTGGGCACAGGGGTTGCGTTGTTCAACGCCTCTTCAGGCAGAGCTTATTCGATCATACGATAATTCTTCTCTAAATAGTTTCGTATCTTGTTGATGAATCTTGCGGCGGGCGCTCCATCGACCAGGTCGTGACTGAAGATCGCTGTAGCGCTTGCGATCTCTCTGACTTCGCCCTTGTTGTTCCCGACTACCGGTTTTTTCGATATGGTCCCGAACGCAAAGGAGACCGCCTTCGGCCCACCGGGATAGGGAATGACGAATCCGGGAACATCGCCAAACGGACTTCGGAATAGGCCCGGCGCCACAATATCTCATTTGACGTCCTGGTGCGCAGGCTAATTGAACAGACCGTTGTGTAAAAGCGAGGCCGGTGGCTTGAAGATACGTTTGCTCTCGTGGAAAAAGCGGACCCGAAATCGGGGAACGAAAGACAGTCTCGTGGGGACCTGTACCGTGTTTAAGATCTTCATCGATACCAACCTTTTTATGTACTCGATCGATCAGAGGAACCGCAGAAAAGGATCAAAGGCCGAGAAATCCAAAAGAAGGTCGTCGACTCCCATCAGCCGGTGATTTCCACGCAAGTCATCAAAGAACTCCACGTTGTGGGCTCCACCAAGTAGAATGCCGACCAACTCATCGTGAAGAACATTACCCGCAACTTTCGGATTATGGATTTCGTGAATAACGATCTGGAGTTGATCGAACAGGCGTTCGACATCAGCGCTATTTCCCAGCATCCTTTTTGGGATTCTCTCGTTATTGTCGCGGCTGAGAAAGCGAACTGTGAGTTTGTATTCTCCGAGGATCTCACTGCGGGGCAGGCATATCGAGGAGTTATTGTGGTCAATCCCTTTACAAGGGAGGGCTTCTCACAAAGGCTTCAAAACTGACCAGAAATCGGCAGAAGCGAGCCGACAGAAGCCGAATCGTATCTTCGCTCCCCAGTTGTTCGCGCCATCAGTCAACACAAGTTGATCGTGGACTGATTCAATCGGCACATGCCGCACTCGATAATAATCTGCCTTTCGTCGATAAGGACGAAAACCAGAACTGACCTCGGTTTGATAGACCTAATCTCCAGTAATCAGCGCGAGCGCGGTGAAACTCGGCAAAGTATTCTCCTTTGTATGGCCGACCATGAACTGCCTTCAAGGTGAGTAGTAGACTACTGGATCCCCAGTCTGAAGCTGTTCCAGGGGACATTTCTTCCCACGCGCAACTTGCACAATACCCAGTTCGACTCCAACCAAGACGTGGTCCCAAGATGCCACGTACAGCCAAAATCGTGGATGCATTTCATCGCGCTCCTACGGTTTGTCATGGACGGTTATGATATAGCCGGCAGGGTCTTTGAACGCGAAATGCATGCCGAAGGGGCTTGGAGCGAGCTGCGTGTGGATCTCCACACCCTGGTCCGTCAGGGCCCTATGCAATGCTGTCGCATCGTCACAATGGAGCCATAGAGAAACCCCGGCGCCTGGTATTGAGCTGTCGCCAAGGTCGAGAAGCGGCTTCCGTATCGCAAAGGGAATCGTCGTGGTGGCGAACACCACCGCTCCCGGGGGGCTGGCCGGAACTCGCTTCAGGCCGAGGGCTGTTTCATAGAAGCGTGCGAGTGCTTCGACATCTTCGGTCTGCAGCGCAACAAAATCGGGTCCGTGGGTCATAGAGTACCTCCTGTACAAACGTCAAAAAGTGGGCTATCCTGAATAATATCAGTCTGCTGAGATTATATCAGCGTGCTTATAATAATAACAGGACTGGGGATATGTCAACAGAAATTCACAGTGATTTTCAGACGATTGGCTACATGCTGAAGCAAGCGCAACATGCCTTGCGTCTGCGCATGGACCGGCTTCTGCTATCTGAAAATCTCACCATGGCGCAATATGTTGCCCTATCTCTCATCGAAGCATCGCCGAAGATTACGAACGCCGAGATTGCCCGCAAAGCCTTTGTCACTCCGCAAACAATGCACCGCATTGTCACCGACATTGAATCAGCGGGCCTCGCCTCCACCTCAGTCCATCCGACCAATAGGCGAGTCGTTCCGCGCAGTCTCACAGGTCGCGGTAAGAAATTGGTCACGTATGCACACCGGGTCGCAGCTCAGGTAGAACGTGAAATGCTCCGCGGGTTTACCGCCAGGGACCTGAAACAGCTTGCAGACTTTTTACAGAGAGCGACCGACAACCTTCAAAGAGAGGACTGATACGGCATGAACAACAAAGAAGCTCGGGGACCTGCTTCTCCCAACCAGTGAAATGAGCCATAAGCCGAATCGGATGAACCGACCTGGGACATAGGCAACAAAACATTCTCGAGACATGGGTGACACTTTCTTGCAGACAGGAGGTGCAGCCGATGGCCCTGGTTGTCGATATGGCGCGCAAGCGACGCCAGGTCTCTCGCCCTGCAAAGTTCATACGTAACAGCAGGAAACATTTCTACAAAAAACGTCCACGGCAAAGCTTGAGTTTTTTGCTCGACCATGGGAAGCGATACCGTGCGTTTCGGTTCGAGTAGCCGTTTGCTTTCGGTCGAGTATGACATATCGTCATACTCAGGAGTCGATTATGCCAAAATCCGAGATCGCTGTTACGATTGACACTCAGGTTGTAGGCCAGGTCTACCGCACAGTTTCCGCTGCTTGTCCGCCCTGGTCCTTCCTCGCAGCGTAAACCGGTTCATGCCACGCCTGTGGACAATGTTGGCGAATACCGGCTCGACGGTGCCCTGGCGGATCCCCTTGTCGGTTTTGGCTACATGTCGGACTTTGGTCGTGGGGTTTCTCATAGATCTGTGGCGAACCGAACATGCCCGCATTCGGCTTCAAACCCTTGTATTCAAACGTGCCACGTTGGATCCGTTTTCGAGGTCTCTCGAAACGAATCGTCCCTGAGTGCAATCGCGTTCTTTGAATCGCGGCATCAGGTCCCGTCCGACCACATCGTTCTTCATTGGCAACTCATTCGTCGATATATTCGCTATTCGCAGGTTTCCGATGTCCGGGGAGACGAACTCGCGATTTCCGGTAAAGCGTCTATTGCCGTCGGTCTCACCCGCCGCCTGTCAAGCTTCATCAGACAGTCCCCGGGGGTTGACGACGGCAGGGAACTCTCCCACAATATGCGACAGCGCTTGGGTAGGTGCGCAGCCGCGTCACCACGGACGGTACTACCAGCCCCATGGAGGAGTAGACTATGGATCAGACCATCTCTCTCGATACCATTGTCGGCTTCCTGGTTTCGACGCCGTTCTTTGACAGGCTCGATCCTGCGGAGCGTGCTGAGGTCGTTCGTATCATGGAGGTGCAGCGGCTGACAGACGGCGAGGAGATCTTTCACGAGGGCGATCCCGGCGACGCGTGGTACGTAATCCTCGAAGGTGGGGCACGCGTTCTGAAGGATGCCGACGGTGGCCCGAGGGAGCTCGCCGTTCTCAAACGCGGGGCGTGCGTCGGCGAGATGGCCATCCTCGACGGGGAGGGGCGCTCGGCGACCGTGAAGGCGATAGGCCCGCTTACGCTGTTGCGCTTCCGCCGCGCGCGCTTCGAGAAGCTCCTGGAACTGGGAAGCCTCGGCGCTTACAAGCTCATCCTGGCGATGGCACGCATGCTGTCGCTGCGACACCGGCGTCTCACCGCCCAGCTCTCCAAAGGAGCGTCGAAGGGCGACTCGGTCGACGAGTACCAGATCTCCGAGTGACTGCTCGCGCTCAGACCATCGCCACCTGAGTGCGGTCGGACAGCTCGACCCAGACTGAATCGGCGATCCGCCGCAGCGCTCCGTCGACCACGGCCGTCTCTGCATGGCGCAGGAGGACAAAGCAGCCGCTGGTCAGGGGGTCCGACCACGACTGGCCGATGCGCGGCTCCTGCACCTGGACGACGAGGTCTCCGAGCTCGCGCACGATTTCAGCAAGGCCGTGCACCGCCGACACCGTCGTCCCCTCACCCTGGGTGCGGAACATGGCCGCTCCAGCGGCGTACAATCGCGGGATTGGGGCGAAGAGGCCGTTAACGACCGTATTGCCCCAGACGCGATACATGTCGGTACCATGGGCCAGTGTCATAAGTGAGACGATCGGTTCTACTGGCGGGCTGGCGATCACGTCGGTGACGACTGCCGTACCGTCGACGCGGCGGAACCACCGCATCGAAGAGATCCCGGTGTCCATCCCCAATGCCTTCAGCGCAGCGAAGCCCATCCGCCGCACAAGCGGGTCCGCGGGATCATCCTGCTCCCGTGGCAGCGTCATCGTGAGTGCAGTGCGGGGATTGCGCAATGCTACCAGGAACTCTGCGCCGAAGCGAGTTGCGGAGAACCATGCCGGCACACCACCCACACTGATTACTTCCAGCGTGCACTCTCGTCCCTCGATGAACTCCTCGCAGATCAGTGGCCGCTCCTCGGTGGGGCGCAGCCGGTTCAGCAGCGTGGAGAGTTCCTCCTCGCTGTCCACTCGATAGGTGTTTCCAGCCCAGGCGCCTTCATTCGGCTTGACGACGAGGGGGTAGTAGCCGACTTCGGTGCCAAATGCCAAACCGTCCTGTACGCTCTCGATGCGGGCGTACCGGGGGATCGGAATACCCGCGTCGGCCAGCTGCTGGCGCAGGAGACTTGCGTCGCGGAAGTTGCGTGCGCCCTCGGCGCTCAGGCCCTCGACTCCCAGCTTCTCCCGAGCTTCGGCCAGGGGTACCTGAATCTCGGGGGCAGCACCGAGCAGGCGACCGGGCTGGCCGAGAGTCTCTTTCAATTGCCCGACAGCCTGCACGATCTGCTCAGCGTCCTGTACGTCAGGGACACTCACGAACGCACCGAGACGATCTCGGATGCCTTCTGGAAGCTCGTCGATCGAGCCTGGCGCAATGAGGCCCATTGTTACGCCTGGCTGACCGAGCGCTCCCTGGATGAGACGCAGCGAGGCCGGCTTGAGGTCCGGCGCCACGAAGGCGACGGTGACCCGTGCCCACTCTTCCTTGGTTGCTGGCTTCGCAGTGCGGGGTGCATGGCGTGAAGCTCGGGAAGCGGTACCGAGTACACCTTGCCGTTGCGGAGAAAGAGGCGCCGCCAGTCAGAGGGGTTCAGGGGAGCGAGCGAGTGGCGCTGCCGGCGCGTGGCATCGATTGCCGCCGATCGCGCGCTCGAGGAGATGCCGCCTTGCGCCTCGATCTGGGAGATTCGCTCTGCTCCGAAGTTGATCGGAATCGCTTCACTGTACTCTTTGGCGCTTACGTGGAGCCACGAGTGGGTGTCCGCCTTAATCTTGTCGGCAAGCGTGCGAATCGCTTCCTCGTGGGGGACTCCCGCTTCTCGCGCCTGGTAGTATTCGTAGACTCGCCAGCTATGCCCGATCATGCCGGTCATTGCGCCGCCGGAAGTCAGGAAGTGGCCGTTGCCGAAGGAGTCGCCGGCCACCACCCCGTTGGGGGCGAGCAGCGCGTCCGCCCCGACCCGCTCGATGAGGGTGAAGAGCTTCGGCCCGTAGACAGTCTGGATCTTCTTGACTTCCTCCTTCGACATCTCGAGGATGTCGCCCACCTGCTGGGCGTAGAAGTCGTAGACGAGGGTGTCGTAGGCCGCGAAAAACTCCGGTGACTGTGGATCTGTGCCCTCCGGGAGCAGCCCCTCCCGGATCGGGTCGAACGTCTTGAAGTCGGGCACCTGGACAAGGCACCAGCCTACCTCCGGATCTTCCTCGTGCCCGACGGCGATCTGCCGCACCCAGAATTCCTGTCCCTCGTCGTCGAATTCAGTGGAGATACGGCGGCGAAGGCGGCCACCCACGTATGCCTCGATCAGCCCGGCCAGATAGTCGGCTTGAGCCACAACCGGCCCGCGGCCATCATTATGGTCGACGGCAACATCTTCCTGCTTGAAGCCGAGCCGCTCCGCGTCGGTGCTGTGGAAGCCCTGCGCGATCATGAATAAGCTCGGGCACGCCGATCTCGATGATCTGTGCTGCCGGGCCGTCGGACCGAACGAAATTGCCCTTGTAATCGAGCTCCTGGAGTGCCTCCACACGAAAGCCGATGCGTCCGTCTTCGTGCCTGTCGAAACCCTTCCGGCGTGTTCACCACGCGGTGCCTGGTGAAAGGCGGACGCGCGGCTCGAAGTCGCTGTCGAGGTCGAGCTCCTCCATTTTCTCCAGATAGCGCCGCAGCAGCACAAGGATGGTCGAGGCGCCGGACTGGAAGGTGGACGGGCCGTCGAGCACGTCCGTCATGTCGGTGCGGATCAGCTTTTCGTCCGGCCGTTCGTCCGGCTTTGGGGGGCGTCAGCAGGATGACGGCGCGATTGGGAACGCCGTCGTGCCATCGGTCGTCTATGAACTCGACGTGATGAATGGTACCGGAGATATGCCGATCGGCGTCGAAACCGTCGATGACCTCGTCGGCGACAATGTCGCCGGCCGATGGTCTCGCTGCTGTAGAACGTCTCCGCCAGTCGAAATAGTTTGTTTCCGTTCTCCGCGGCGGGGGATCCGGTCCTCGCCGTAGCGCTCGATCATCAGCCTGTCGATGAGGCCGAGCTGGTGGTAGAGGTCGGCCCGGACATTCCAGTGCACACCGAGGAAGGGGTCCCCGCGCATCTCGATGCCGACTGCCCGACGGCCCATAGCCACCGCCCACAGCATGGCCAACATGCTCGTTCCACCGAGCCCGAGCGCCAGAAAGTCGGGATCCCGAACTCCCCTCACATCTTCATCGTGCGGAACATGTGCTGCCATGCTCGTGCCCTCCTGGAGCCCGGTCACGTTCTGCGCCGCCACTTTTGTCCACCCGCACTGCCGTATATCGACGGTACAGCGGCGGTTCAACTTTCTCACCGTCGGCGTAGCATGAGCGGTTTAACGCTCTCCCACCCAGGCGCCGTCTTGTATCATGAATAAGTTGACTAATATCGTCAAGATATAGTGTGATCAGTCAGCCAAAAGGAGCGAGACGGCGGGGTATTTCACGTCGGCTCCGTTAAGATTTTCAACGTCAGCCAGCATTCGACTTGTGAGCTACCGGTCAGCGGTCCAGGACCGAGGATTTGCCGCTCGAATCCATTCTCGGGACCGTGACGACGCAGACGGTTCCGAGCTCGGGATCGGCCCTTGTCTCGATCTGGCCGCCGACCTGCCGGACAATGCCATAGGCAGCAGCGACGTTAATGTCTTCGGTAGCTATCTCAGTGTCCTCCAAAAGCGGCTCGAGCATCCGGTTCTCGACGGTACCCGCTCCCCGCGGACCGCTGTTGCTGATAGTGATCGCGCAGTAGGGGCCGGGGGGCAGGTAGGAACCGCTGTCCGGCGGAAGGTCCACTACCTTCGACCGAATTGTAATGGTCCCGTGGTCCGGAATATTCTCTTCGGCCTTTCGCACAAGCGCATGGAGCGCCTCGCAAAAGAGATCGCCATCGATGTGGAGGACAATCGGTTCGGGCGAGCTCCGAAGAAGGAGTCGGGTTTCCGGTCGCATTGACTCCGAGAGGTGTCGTTCACGGTTTCGCAACAGGTCGTCAATGTTGACAACCGTTGGCTTCATCAGCTGTTGTTGGCTGAAGGAGAGCAGCTGTTCAGTAAGCCGACTCCCCTGCCTGCTCGCCGCGAGAATACCCTTCGCATCGTCAATCGCGATGCCCTTCGCCCTACGCTCCATGATTTCTGCATAGCCGGTGATTGCCATCAGGATATTGTTGAACTCGTGAGCGACGCCCGCGGCCATCCGTGCCACAGTCTCCATTTTCCTCGTTTCCATGAGGCGTTTTGCGTCCTTCGCCATCTGTGAAGCCTGATTCTCCAGTTGTCTGAGATCCCGTTCATGAATCAGAGTCGCAGCAAAGCTCACTCCGCCAATGAAGAAGGCGACCATGAGAATGCTGATCATGTCCGACATGGTGACAGAGGGAATTATATAAGGCACAGACAGATAGCCGACAATGGTGAGCGCGTAGGTCGCCCCCATGTCCGCGGGCGGGAGCAAGAGACTGCACAGGACGATTGCGTTGAGTGGGAAATCGATTGTTTGGACGTCACGAGTAATCGCGATCTGCAGAAATGATAGAGTCAAAGCCACGCCGACAAGAAGGCGTGAAGCAACCGTATAGCGGCCCCACCGAGCCAGGAGGTAGGAGAAAAACACCACCGCCCCTCCGGACAGGTACATGAGGGAGGTGGTCGCTGACAAGTCGGCCCCCGAAGGATTAGCCCCGGCAAACCCTATCCTCAGAACAATTGCGGCAACGGCCACGACCCACACTACGACTAATGACGCCAGGATCGAAAGAAGGAGGTGCGTGCGCCGACGCAGTTCCGGTCTTTCCATCGAAGCGGGGGGCTCGGTCAACCATCGCCAGACTCGATAGGGGACAAACATCTTATCTCTCCTGGTCAGGACTCGGACGTTTGTATCGGGACCATCACAACGAATATGCTTCCAAGCTCCCGATCGACCTGAGTCTCGACCTGGCCGCCGCTTTGGCGGACGATTCCGTAGACCGCAGCGAGGTTCATGTCACCGGTGCCAAACTCTCCGAGCGTGAAAAAGGGTTCGAACACACTGATGCGATCTTGCTGTATCGGCGGCGGGCCGCTATTGCCGATTATGAACTCGCAGTACGTTCCGGCCGCCAGACGGTTGTCCTCACCCTGCTGAAGTCTGACTGAGCGTGTCCGAATCCTGACTGTTCCCTTTTCGGGAATGTTCTCTGCTGCCTTTCGAACGAGCACTTCAATTGCGTCGCAGAAGTGCTCGACGTCTATGTGGAGAATCTTCGGCTCGGGGGTGTTTCGAAGATCGAGCGTGACGCCTGGCCGCAAAGCCGATCGGATCTTCTCCTCGCGCTGTTTCATAACCATGCCGATTTCCACCAAGGCCGGATTCAACAGCTGCTGCTCACTGAAGGAAAGAAGTTTCTCCGTCATTCGACTCGCCCGCCCGGTCGCCTGGAGCACTCGATTCGCTATCTCAACGGCGGGGTCATTGGACCTCCGTTCGACGCTCTCGGCATGGTCGTTGATTCGTCTCAGGATGTTCTTGAACTCGTGACCCACGCCCGCAGAAATTCGGGCAACCGCCTCCATTTTCTTTTCATCGACAAGGAGGTCACGGTTTTTCTCCAGTGTCGCGGCCTGTTCTGCGATTTGCTTGAGGCTGTTTATGCGGGAAGAGACCGCAGCGAGGCTCACTCCACCAACGACAGAGGTTATAACGAGTATGTTGATCATATCCTTGAGCACGACGGTTGGGACGAGGGTCGGCACGAGCAGATAACCAGCAAAGGTGATTGCGTACATCGCGATCGTGTCGGCGCGAGAGAAGGACGCCGCACAGAACAACCGGTATCAGGGCAAAGCCGACGACGCGCAAGTCCTGGATAACCACCAGTTCGGCAAAGGACAAGATCGAAGTCGCAAGGACGATAGTGCGCGCGGCAAAAGTGTAACGGCCTCGTCGGGCGGACACGGTAGCGGTCACCGCGAACACCGTGACAGCAAGGAGATAGAAGGGGTAGATCGTCGACAGATTGTGTTCGCGAACCATGTCGTCGGTGCGGCCAATCTGCAGGGGTATCAAGGAAATGATCAAGAGCCAGATGACCCAGAATCCCGCCAGAACGAAACTGAGAAGCCGGCGGCGGCGGCGCAGCTCAGGTGTCTCGATCGAGCCGGGCGGTTCGGTCAACAAATGCCACAGTTGTGCAGGGCCAAGCATGCTGCATTTCCTCCTTGATCACTGAGCCTACCGTCCGGCGACCGGAAGAGATTCGATCTTTGATTATCAGGATTTCCATTGAGTCGGGGTCGCGCACAGGGATCACGCTGATTCCCCGACGGGGACTTCGCTGATCTCACTCCGTGCTCGAAATCAAAGGTTTGCCATTGCCTTGTCCACATGCTCCTCCAGGACGCGGCAAACGCCGTAGGTGTCGGCGTCGGTTCAATTCGATGATCGCATCCAGGTGCAGGCTGGAACCTCATCGGAACCGGACAGGATACACAGGTCAATCGTTAATGGTTGAAAGACGAGCATCGGTCGCAGATCGGCTTAACGAAGAGCTGGGATTCAGTAATAAAATATACTTCTTGCTCCGACCGAAATCCACTTGGGGTGTTGTTGCCGTCTTGACCCTCTCGCCCGAAACACGAACGCGCGGATTGCGCAGGTGCTGAAACAGATGGTGGCGGATCTGAGTCCCCTCCAAGTCCTATCTGAGAACGCTACGCTCGTCAATCGGAGAAGTGTCAAGTCATCGCGACGGCGACCAACGGATATGCCGACGATGCGGTCGGGATCATGGGAGTTGTTGCGTCCAATTCTGATCATGTACCTGCGATAGTCAGCGCGTGGTTTTTCGTCGCCGGAAGAAGAGCCACGCGGCCTATACTATGTACGGAATTAAGGTCTTGGTACGTTTCCGGTATTCTGGATACTTGTCCGGGAAGAGTCCCACCGTTAATCGTTCCTCGACTCTTATACGGTTAACAAATACAACACCGAGAAACAGGAAAACGATCAGACCGGGTATGCCGCTCACGAACGTCGTGCCGAGCAGTCCCACGAGCATTCCGAAATAGATTGGATGGCGTACTAACTGATACGGGCCGGACGTTACCAACTCATGTCCTTCCTTCACAGACGGCTTTTCGCTCCAGTTGGCGCCCAGGTTGGCTCTTGCCCAGATGGCGAATGCAATACCGGCGGTGCACAGAGCAGCTCCGACGACTCTCACGGGGAGGCTGGAAATAGCGAACCTGTAGACGCTTGTCTGGATCACCCGGCGAACAGGAGGAAAGCGGATGACCAGGATGACGGCCAGCGCAAGCAGGAGCCGCCAGGCCACTGATTTCCACCAGGCACCTCTTCGGCGGATGTCCTTCTTTACTTTCACCGCGGAGATGCCCCAATAAACCGTAAAGACAGCCCAGCAGATGGCTATGACATCCGTAGGAATCATGTGACAAATATAACAGGAACCATCCCGAGAAGAACATGGGATGAAAAAGCTTCGACGCAGCCCGAAAATCGCTGCCCGCTGATTGGAAAGGAAACGGTCTGGCGGATTCTGGTCGACGCCGATCGGTTTCCCGCGTGGAACTCTACCGTTGTGAAGATCGAAGGAATGATCGAGGAGGGCGCACGGCTCAGGATAGACGTGCCAGGAACAACTCGTACCTTCATACCGAAAGTTTCGGATATGGTCGAACACAAAAAAAATGATCTTGAGTGATGAAATCGCCTGGAGCGAGAACGAGTGTGACATCCGGATCAACGTGAGTCTGGACGCCGGCCGGTTCGGGAGTTATCCCGGCGTTCCACCCCGATCACGCCGACGCCACGAGTTCCGGCAACCGACGCGTCATTTTACATGACCGTTGCCGGCAGGTTGCGTTGGGCGCTCGACCGTTGACCTGATCGTCAAGATCGGGCAACATCGGAACCATTTCATGAACCACATTGGAACCGACAACACCGCCGCCGGCGACCCGATCCTTCATCTGGAGGAGCTCGCCCTCTCGGCGTGGCCCGCGTTAAAGACCCTGTTTCTGGACGGATGGATCATTCGTTTGTCCGATGGATATACAAAGCGGGCAAACTCCGTTGTGCCTTTGTACCCAGGCACGAACGAAGTCGGACATAAGATCGACTACTGCGAACGGGTCTACAATGAGAATCGCCTGCCGGCTGCGTTCAAACTTCCGGATACTTCGGCCAATCGGCGAGTTGACTTGCTCCTGGCGGGGCGAGGATTCCATCGCGTGGACGAGACGATAGTCCAGACTCTTGATTCGCTCGAGAAGCCATTTTCCGCAGGCAGGAATGTCGAAATAGGTGATCGACACAGCACCGACTGGTTCGAAGGATACTGCTCGTGTTCCGGTTTGACCAACGCGGCCAAGAAGGCGACCGCTCAATCGCTTCTTGGACTTATTGTGCCGAAAGTTATCGTTGTCCGCAAGATTACCGCAGTCCGAACGATCGGCTGTGGTTTTGGGGTATTGCATCCCCAGATCGTAGGACTGTTCGACATAGTGGTGGATCGGGAATTCCGTCATCGAGGGGTGGGGACCGAGATTGTTGCCGCTATCCTTCATCGTGCAACGCAAATGGGAGCGAAAGGGGCCTATTTGCAGGTTACCGCAATCAATGAGCCCGCAATCAGACTTTACCGGAACTTCGGTTTCAAAGAGGCTTACCGGTACTTCTACCGGGTTCAGGCAGTCCAGAAGTAGAAAACAGACGGCCACGCTGTTCATCTCACCGTTGTGTGGCGTTCGGATCAACAGACCTTCGTCTTCGCCTTTCGAAGGGGCGGTGCTATATTGAGGTGTTTCCGGGAGGTTAGAACTTAGGGAGGCGGGAGTCGGGCCGGCGCAAATCCGTGACCCTTTTTCGTGCCGTTTCTGTTGTGCACCAGGCGACAGGGAGAATATATGAACCGGGAATTCACCAGTGAGACTACCTGTACCCGAGCGCGCTTGATTGCTCGCGTCCAGAGGGTCAGAAGGCGACGATGATTTTGGCGTTGACGGACAAGCGGGTGCTTGCGCCAGAAATTGCCTTTGGAAGAAACTGAAGGAGAATCACAGATGAATCCTGAAGAGTTTTCGACAGCGAAAATTGCGGGAAGTATTTCCGATCGAAAAAGAATGCATGATCGGATGTCGAAAGGTTGCAGGACCTATGAGTCCTTTCTGGAACTCGAAGAGAAAACATTTTCCGATGGTGCGCTGCCGAGGAAATTCAAGGAACTCATGGCGCTTTCAATATCCATCGTAACCAAGTGCGAACCGTGCATGGAGTGGCATATTCAACAAGCCTGCCTCGCAGGAGCAACCGACGCCGAAATCGGTGAAGCAATCGACGTCTCCATTGAAATGGGCGGTGGGCCCGCCGCAGCGTATGCCCGGTTTGCGCTGACCGCATTAGACTATCACAAGAGTGCCAGAAGATAGGATCGGGATTTGTGCCAATCATCGCTTCAACTCGAAAAGCGCGTCACTACGGAGAGATCTGCGTGAAAGATGAAGTGATGGAGAAGATTCAGGCGGCGATTCTCACAAGCCAGACCGGCGAAAGAACGAAGGCAATTGCCGATTTCGAAAATATCCTGCCGGTTCTCGGAAATGATCCGCTCCATAATTGTATCTTCGCCCACTATTTTGCCGATCTCCAGGATGACGAGGAAGAAGAACTTCGTTGGGATTTACATTCGCTGGAATACCTAGATCGACTGTCTGCCGGAAAGCTGAGAGAATTCAGTGAGGATCTGGACGTACGTGCATTTTACGCTTCCATATATTTGAACATAGCAGAGGACTACAGGAAGTTAAATCAGTTTGAATCATCGAGTAGATACGCCAGGCTTGCAGAAAAGAGTGCCGGCGATCTCCCAGGTGACGGATATGGACTGATGATACGGAACGGAATTCTCAGACTCGCCGGAAAACTGGCAGATGAGACCACCGCTTCGACTCGACTCGGGGGACCACGGCGCTCTCAGGTGGACACTTCCCTGAGTGGGAAGTCCCGGAGTTTGTAGCACCCGACGTCCGCGAGTTTTTTGCCGCGATAACCGGGTGAATGCTACCTTCGCTACGATTCGTCGAGCGAGACAGTCATGGTATATTTGTTCAAGTTGATCTGTCGTTTTTCGCTGAAGCCGGCAAAACGGGTGAAACGGCCGGGCCCGGCTTTCGCAGCACAATCGCAGGAGCGCGGCGCGCACGCTAGATCACGAGCGCGCACGCAGGCAACACGATCGGGGGAAAGTTAGTGCGCGATAGAGGATTTGTTGCGGCACATCGCGGGGGAGACCTCACGAGCGACAATCATGAGAAACTGGTCGGATGGGCGATATCCTGTTCTGACCACGTATTGCCGCTGTACGACGGCCCGATCGATTCTCGGCTGACCCGCGCCATCGGGGTAGCCAAAGGGTGGCAGAAGAAGAGCTCGTCCACCGGTGACGCCATCAAGGCATCGAGACAGGTGCATACCCTTGCGAAGTGTCTGACCGACCCGGTTTCCCTGGCAGTGACCCGTTCTGTCGGACACGCGGTTGCAGCGGCCCACATGGCTGACCACTGCCTGGGCGCAGCATTGTACGCGCTGAAAGCAGTGGGACTGGCGGGAAAATCTCCTGATACAGAAAAGGAATGGCAGTTGAACGAGCTGGGAAAACTTCCTCGCGAGATCGTGGACCTGGTGTTGGCTACAATACGGGTCAAAGAAGAGGGCCTGAATATCGAGTAGGGGGGGCAGCGCGGTGGCGATTCTAACGGAGGCGCAGAGATCGGCCTTGCGACGTGTGACCGAATACGCCCGCGGCAGAAGAACGGTTGCGGACGGAACCATCGGGGAAATCCTCCGGATGTCCAACATCCCGCGGGACAGGTTCGCCGATGCTGTCAGAAGACTCAAGGCTAAGGCGCGGGTCGCTCTCCATTTCCACCCCGATCGACCGGACGCGAAAATGATGCCGGTGGCGGAACGGCTGCTCGACCAGGGCCTCTACCTGAGTCAATTCGAAACAGGTCTGTCCAGCGGCAGCCTGTCGGCCTACGCCGGCGGCGAACGGGACGAGTGGGAGAAGAGAGTTTTCGGCGGGGCGTATCAGCAGTACGCAGCTGCTGACAGAGAACGCCCCAAGTACGGAGCACTGGATTTGATGTTGCATCCGGATGGACCGTCGCCGCGCTTCGGCTCCTGCTATCTCCTGCTGTCGCCAGGCGTTTCGTCCCGGTGCACCTTTACCTACCTGGATTCGCACGAAGATCGACAGGAAAAGGGTACCTACGAAGAGTTCGAAGATATTCTGGCTGCTCTCATGAAGGACGCATTCTCGAGCGACTGTGCCATCGGCGAACGGGACCTGACTCCCGTAACACTCGTGGACCACCTGGTTGTCAATTTGAACAGACCCTTTACGGACCCTTCGGGCGGACAACCGCGTCGTAATCTCAATCACTATATCGAAGCGCAAGTTCACGGTGATTTAGCCCTCGCGGAAGATGCGGACATTCTTGTAGCCGATCCCTCCTTCGCGGGAACAGCCATCGGCGGAGTTCTGGAGGAGATTTGCGCGCGATACGCGATCGATCTCTACTGGCACATGGGATTTGTGCTGCGGGAAGATGAAGTTCCATCGGATTTCCGGGGACCTTCAATGCCATCATTGGCGAAACGAATCGCGCGCGATGGTTTGATTGATGCGAGCACTCTTGGAGCTGCAGCGATGGACCTGAAACGCGATCCGGGCTCCTGGAGCGACCGGGGTACCTATGAGGAGGTGCTGCAGGAATTGAAGCTCTTGTGGCACGTCCTGGTAAGGTGTGGAAAACCTTGGAGATCATTCCACCAATGACGCGAGGAGAAAAATGAGGGACAGCAAAGTCAGGTTTTCCGACAGGGTGGAAGACTACGTCAAGTATCGACCTTCCTATCCGTCGGCGGTGGTCGACTATTTGAAGCAGCATCTGGACCTCGGACCGTCGAGCACTGTTGCCGACGTTGGGTCCGGCACGGGAATATTCTCGAAATTGCTACTGGCAACCTGCCGCACGGTGTATGGAGTGGAGCCAAACAGGGAAATGCGAGAAGCCGGCACGCGGCATCTCACGGAATATCGCAATTTCATTTCGATTTCCGGAAGCTCGGAAGCGACGACGCTTCCCGATGGTTGCGTCGATTTCGTTGCAGCGGCCCAGGCGTTTCACTGGTTCGAACCCGGGGCAACAAAGGTTGAATTCCAGCGAATTCTTCGCCCAGGAGGGAAAGTCATTCTTGTCTGGAATCGGCGGCTTTTCGATACGCCCTTTCTCCGGAAATACGAAGAGATCCTTGCCGCTCACGCTCCCGAGTACAAACTGGTGAATCACACGAATATTACCGAGACCGAGATTGCGCTGTTTCTTGGGTCTGATTTTCGCAAGACGGAGTTCCCGAACTTTCAGGAACTCGATTGGGAAAACCTCCTTGGTCGGATGAACTCGTCTTCTTACGTGCCGGAGAAAGGTTCTGCCGAAAACAGGACTATGGAACGATCGCTCAGGGAAGCCTACGATTCGGAAGCGGTGCGAGGAAAAGTAGAGTTCCGGTATACGTGCCAGCTGTTTTACGGAGAAATCAGGTAGCGCTCGATTCCCGCAGGCGTACGGTCTCGAGATTGAGGAACGGACCGTGAGTTTCGGTTGAGGAGTTCTCTACGAGTCCCGGCTTTTCACCCAGTTCACGGCAAAGCGACGAAGCTCTCCGGCGCTCTCGATACCCAGTTTCTCCTTGAGATGGTCACGGTATGCATTCACAGTCTTTACCGACAGCGTAAGCACGCGCGCGATCTCCGTCGCACCGTAGCCCTGCCCGAAAAGCTCCAACACTTCGAACTCGCGGTCGCTCAGCCTTTCCACCGGCAGGGTATCGGCGAGATCGCTCTGGCTGAACATGCGTTCGAGAAGCCTGTCGCGCATCGCCGATGATACGTAGATCCGGCCGGCGAGCACCGTCCTGATCGCTTCGAGCATGACCGACGCCGCCTCCTGTTTCATTACGTAGCCTCTCGCACCGGCTTTGAGTGCGCGCGCGGCGTACACTGCTTCATCGTGCATCGAGATGATGAGGGCGGGCACCTCCGGGTGCGTCGCCTTCAACTGTTTTACCAGATCCAGCCCATTCTGCTGCACAAGCGAAATATCGATGAGCGCGATGTCGGGGACCGCCGTCTCCAGTGCTCTTATCGCGTCCGGAAGTGACCCCGCTTCGGCGCCCACGCGGTAACCGTTGTTGCTTTCGATAAGGGCGACCAGACCGCGCCGAAAGACCGGATGATCATCGACAACGAGAAATTTCACCGGGTTGTTCATATCGGCTCTTCCTTTCGCGGATGCACCCGGCAGGAGACCCGCGTCCCGGGATCCAGCTGTTCGATGCGAAGATCCAGCCCCGCCTTTTCGGCGCGGTACCGCATAATACGCAGTCCCATCCCCTCAGGCGAGGTCTCGCCGGAAAAGCCGGAACCGAAGTCCGTCACCTCCGCGACCATGGCGACATCGTCCCGGCGAAGGCGGATCGCGACTCTTTCGGACTCCGAATGCTTCAGGGCGTTGCTCAACGCCTCCTGGATGATCCGGTAGACCTGCAGAGCGCGCTCTGTGTCGTCGATGAAAAACCCCGGCGAGGCGCGAAAGTCGATCGATGACGTATAGCTGCGACGGGCCGAGGCCGCCAGCTCTTCGACTGCGGCTACCAGTCCGTGCTCCTGCAGCGCCGTAGGAACCAGCCCCCGCGCTATTTGTTTGACACGCGCTATGGATTCCTCCAGCAGGGTGCAGATCTGCCCGATAGAGTCTGCCGCGGGGTTGCAAACGGTCGAAAGCTGGGCCTGAACAACCGAGGCAAGCATGGCGACGCCGGCCAGATGTTGGGACAGATCGTCGTGGAGGTCCTGTCCGATGCGCTCCATCGTGCGGTTGGAGATGTCGATCACCTCCTGCTCGAGCCGCGTACGACGCTCGATTTCCAGTGTGAGCTCCCGGTTCGCCCGGGTGAGCGCGGCCGTTCTGCGCGCCACCTCGGCTTCGAGACGACGTTCGTGGGTTCGCACCTGCTCGAGCAACAACGCTCCTTTCAGCGCGCTCGCCACCTGATCGCGAACCGCGTCGTAGACCGTCGGATCGTGAAAACCTCCCGGCATGAGCATGTAACCCAGTGGTTCGTCCTGGAATACCAGCGGTTCGAACACCCATACTCCGCTACGCCATTGGTTGTCGGCGTACGAGGGGAGCAACTCTGAGGTTGCGAACTCGAAATTGCGTCGATGAGCGGCCGGTCTGCCCCTGGACTTGAGATCTGGGGCGATATCGCTGTCGACAACCCCCTCGGGAGACATCAGAAGGCGGGCATGGCTCGAGCCTGCCGGCTGGAAAACCGCAAGGTAACCGCCGCCGATCCCCAGGGTCCGGAGCCCGGCGGACAACCGTTCGAGCATCACCGGGATTTCAAATGAACCGGCGAGCGTGGCGTTGAGCTCGCGCAGCGCGGCGAACCTGCCCTCCGATTTCACGCGGCGCGCGGCCTGCAGCCTGCTCTCCATGCGGCCGACCAGCACCTGGGAAAACTCGAATAACGGGGCGAGACTCTTCAGCTTCTCCTCGTCGTCTTCGAACGCCGCTCTCCGACGGATGCCCGGAAGGTACTCGGTCCACCTGTTGAGGTTCTTCCCCCAGACCGTGTCTGCGGCGAGCGTGCTGTTGAGTCTCGCAACGAAGGCGTCCGCGTCACCGCGCGCCGCCTCGTTGACGAGCGCATCGATGACCGAACGGTCCGGCTCGTCGATTTCGGTCGTGAAATCCGGGACTGCGGACTGACGGAGCCCGGGCACGCACCCGCAGGACTCCCGGATAGCAGGAACGCATGAGAGCACGCCGTCGGGCGGGGGATTTCCGCGGATGATTTCGCACAGTGCGTCTACTGCACTGGCGCCGAGATCGTGGAGCGGCTGGATCACCGTGGTAAGCGGCGGGGTCATGCATGTCGATTCTTCAATGCCGTCAAAACCTACGACGGAAACCTCTCCGGGAACATCGATCCCCGCTTCGCGGAGCGCCTCGATCGCGCCTATTGCCATCCGATCGTTCATGCAGACGAGCGCGTCGAAGGGTATTTGAAGGCCGATTATGCGGCGGGCCGCTTCGGCACCGGATTCCTGGACGAAGATACCGGGGACAAACAGCCGTTCGTCGAAGTCGAGACCGGCTTGAGACAGCGCGGCGCGAAACGCCCTCCCGCGATCCTCAGCTTCGGCGTGACCCGGGGGTCCGCCCACAACGGCGAAGCGCCTGCAGCCGTGCACCTCTATCAGGTGTCGGACAACCGATGATACGCCTTCGGACCCGTCGACGGTTACGCTGGGGACTCCCGGCACCTTCACACCAACCGAAACACGAGGTACCCCGCCATATGACCGAAAGAATGCCTCGACGCGGGCGGAATCGAGAAACGTGTTTATGGCTGAGGTGATGACAATCAGGCCGTCGAAGCTGTTCGGACTCGCAAGGCGATAGGCGAAATTGGCAGTCGATTCAACGGTTACCGGCGACTCGACTCGTGATCCAAGAAAACAGACGACGCCGATCCCGCGCGCGCGGGATCTCTGTTCGATGCCTCTCCATACTGCCGCCTGATAGGCGTCTTCGAACTCGGCAGTAAACACCCCGATCATCTGCCCAAAACCTTCTCTTTGCACTGCAGCCTTCCTCGTCATCCGTGCTCGGCTTCCATCGTAGCCCCGCCTGCAAGGATGGGCAAGATTGTGCCGGACACGCCGCCGACCCGGAGGGCGCGCGGTTGGAGACTACAGTCTCATCGGCCGGGTGTCTCAACTTTGCACTGCATGGCCCAGTTTTCCGGCAGCACGCGGGCATCCCCTTCGAGCACGACGACGGAGCGGAATCGGATATCGCGGCAGGAGGTCCCCACCATGAGCTCGAATTCTCCCGGTTCGACGATTCGCTGTCCTGCAGAACCGGTAAAGCTCAGCATGTCGCAGGGAACGGTGAACCGGACCGTTATCTTCTGCCCCGGCGCGACACTCATCCGCTTGAACCCCTTCAACTCCATTACCGGCCGGACGCTGCTTGCATAGATGTCACGCACGTAGAGCTGAACCACCTCATCACCCGCGACGGCACCCGAATTGGTGAGCGCGCAGCGCACGACGATGGTCTCATCCGTGCGAACGCTGCTGCGTTCGAGGGCGAAATCAGAAAGCTCGAAGGTCGTGTAGCTCAGCCCGAAACCAAAGGGATACACCGCGCCGAAATCGCTCTGGACGGGAGTGCCGGCAGATTTCATCTTGTGATTGTAAAAGAAGGGCATCGCACCGGCGCTGCGCGGAATCGAGACCGGCAGTTTGCCCCCCGGATTGGTCGTTCCATAGAGGATGTCGGCAATCGCGTCGGGCCCCTCCTGTCCCGGGAGCCACGCTTGCAGCACCGCGGCCGCCTCGCGGAATCCACGCCCCAGGTTGTACGGTCGTCCGCTCGAGATCACTATCACCACCGGCTTTCCAAGATCCAGAATCGCATCCATCAGCTTCGTCTGCACGCCCGGAAGGTCGAGAGACGCGACATCGGATCCCTCGCCGACGGTACCACTCAGGAAAAGCCCCGCCATGTCGCCCACGGCGAGAATCACCTGGTCCGCCTGTCGGGCGGCCTCGACTGCGGCATCGATTCCGGACTCGTCCCGGCTTATCCACGATTTCTGCACGCTGCCGTCGCTGCCAAGCTCCCCGGGAAAAACCGCGGGCTCTTTCGGGCGGTCGAAAAGCACGTCGCAACCTTTCTGCCACACGATCCGGTGCGCACCGCGTTTTTCGAGCGCGCCCCTGAGGGTCGTTCGCATTCCGGCGGCGCCGGATGCACCTGAAGCGACGAGGTGGACGGGAAACGCGTATCCACCGAGCATCGCGAGCGGGTCGTCCCCGATCGGCCCGATGAGCGCCAGAGTGCCGCCGGGTTTGAGAGGAAGCGCTCCGTCGTTTTTCAAAAGAACCACCGAATTTTCGGCTGCCTCTCTGGCGACCGCCCGGTGCGCATCCGTGTTGAGCTCGATCGCTTCTTCGCTGGTGAACGGATTTTCGAACAGACCGAGACGAAACTTCTGACGGAGGACTCGCCTGACTGCATCGTCTATCAGGGCTGGTTCGAGCATTCCGAGGTCGAGCGCCTTCTTCAATCCGTCGGCGTAGGCGGTTCCGCCGGGAAGCTCGACGTCGATTCCCGCCGCAAGGGACGCTGCAGCCGCATGTGCCAGCGACACCTGGGTCCGATGATCGGTAAAAAGCTGCGCGATTCCTTCGTAGTCCGACACTATTGTGCCGTCAAAACCCCACCGGTCGCGGAGCAGATCGGTCAGATAGGTGCGGGACTGATGCATGGGCTCACCGTCTATGTCATGGTAGGCGGGCATCACCGATGCCGCTCCGGCGAGTTTTATCGCCATTTCGAACGGGAGCAGAAAGGTGTCGTTGAGCTCCCGTTCCCCGATGCGCGCCGGTGCGTGGTTTCGGCCGCCTTCGCTGAATGAGTGTCCGGCAAAGTGTTTCAGCGTTGCCGCAATCCGTCCGTCGGCGCCCTGGAGGCCCCGTACGTAGGCGGCGGCGAGACTCCCTACCAGATAGGGATCCTCGGCAAAACACTCTTCGGTTCGGCCCCAGCGTGCGTCGCGGCATACATCGAGCACCGGGGAGAGGCCCTGGCGTGCGCCCACCGCGAGAAGCTCCTCGCCTATCACGTGGGCGATCTTCTCGACGAGCTGTTCATCCCAGAGGGCGCCGAAGTTGATTCCTGCCGGAAAAAGCGTCGCTCCTTCGGCCATGAGGCCGGCCAGGCTCTCCTCGTGCGGCAGCGCCGGGATCTTCAGCCGGGTTCTGCTGACGAGAAATTTCTGTACGCGGTTCAGCGTGCGTACGCCTTCGACCGGGGGCCGTGCACTTGTTCCGAGTGGCCGGGTGATCTGCCCGATTCCGTGCTGGAGAACATCGAACGCGTCGATGTCGAGGTCCGATTGTTGCACGCCCGAGAGATTCTTGACGCCAAGGTCTCCGTTTGGCTTTACCGTAATCCAGATGGCGTGAAGCTGCGCGATTTTCTCGTCAATGGTCATGCGCGCGAGCAGCTCGTCAGCGCGCTTGCATGGATCGGTCATGATGCACTCCGTCGTAGCGTCTGCGAGTCACGTCGCTATCCTTTGGTCGCGCCGGCGGTGAGGCCTGCGACGATATATTTCTGCAGAAAGATGTAGAACAGCGTAATGGGCATAAGAGAGATCGTAATAAATGCCATGATATAATCCCACCCGGTGGTAAATTGTCCCTGGAACTGCATTACCCCCAGCGGAATGGTGAACTTGTCCTGGTCGCTGAGCACGATGAGCGGAAGCAGAAACTGGTTCCAGCTCATGATCAGGGTGATGATCGTTACGGTGGTGATAACCGGAGTCGATATCGGGACCAGTACCCGCACGGCGAAGGTAATTATCCCGCCCCCGTCGATCTGGACTGCATCCTGCAGTTCCCAGGGCACATCCCGGAAGAAACCGGCGAAGATGAAGATGCTCAGCGGCAGCGAAAAAGCCGCTTCGGCAAGAATGACCCCTGTGCGCGATCCCAGAATTCCCAGGCCGCGAAGCTGCAGGTAGAGCGGTAGAATGGCGACGGTCAGCGGAAAGAGCAGCCCCATGACGAAGAAGTTGAACAGGAGCGCCCTGCCGCGGAATCGCAGGCGCGATAGCGCGACTGCTGCCGACATGGAACAGGCAAGGGTAAGAAGGATCGCGCCCGCTGCGATGATCACCGAATTATAGAGGAAGGACCAGAACTCGCCGCTGCGCCCGAGCAGCGAGCTGAATGCATGCAGCGTAAACGGATGGGGAAGCCCGAAGGGATCGGAAAGGAGCTGCCCGTTTGTCTTGAACCCACCGACAAGATTGGTGTAGAGGGGGAAAAACAGGACAAAGGCGGCGACGACCGCGGCTGCCGCGCGTAGCACCGGAGCGATTCTTCCACCGCCCTCAGCGGCTCTGCGGCGCGTGGATGCTCTACGCATTTTCCGATCCCCTCACGATAAAGCGCTGGTAGAGAAGGTTGAAGACGAAACAGAGCACAAAAATCATCACTGCCACAGCGCTGCCGTACCCGAATGCGAAACGCTTGAAGCCGAAATTATACAGGTAGGTGACAAGCGTCTCGGTCGAATGCACCGGGCCACCCTGGCCGAGAGCCCAGACGACGTCGAAGATGTTGAACGATCCGATTATCGCGAGGAAGGCGGAGATGACTATGGAGCTTCTAATTCCGGGGATGATGACATGCCATACCACCTGTCGGCCCGTGGCGCCGTCGACAACCGCTGCATCTTCGAGCTCGCCCGGAATTCCCTGCAGTCCTGCGATGTAGAGAATCATGTGAAATCCGAGGTATTTCCAGACAATAACAACCAGAACCGCGCCAAATGCGACATTTGGATCGCCGAGCAGGCCGATCTCAGTTTCGTGCCCGGTAATCAGGGTTGCGATGGCGGTCGGAAGACCGAACCGCGGATGATAGATGAACTTCCAGATGATGCCGGTGACAATTTCAGCCAGCACGTAGGGAAAGAAGTAGATCCCGCGGAAAATAACCTCGCCGGGGGTCCGGCGTCTGCCGACGAGCAATGCGAGGAAGAAGGCGAGTGGAAGCTGGATGCAGATCGATGCAACGACAACCGTAATCGTGTTGAAAAGCGCGGTGAGGAAAACGCCGTCTCCGAACATTTCCGCAAAATTACCGAGGCCGCGGAAGTTTTTGGCGGGGCCCATGCCGTTCCACGAAAAAGCGGAGTAATACCCCGCCTGGACCACCGGTATGACGACAAAGACAAGGAACAGCAGCAGGGCGGGTGCTATCATCGAAAAGGCAAGTATGGCGTTTGTGCTGTTTCGGCTTTTCGACATTGGTGAGCTCATGCTGCCGTCCTTCGCGGAACCGACGGCCGGGGAGGCGAGACTCGCCTCCCCGGTGCCGACATTACTGGTTTCGTTCCTTCTTCCAGGAGTCCTGAACCATCTGTGCTGCCTGTGCCGGAGTAGCTTTTCCGGCAAGCAGGGTTACAACCGCGTCCTTGACCGTCTCTCCAACCGCCGGCGGAAGGAATTGATCGTAGTAGAGCTGGAAGTAGCTCGCCTTGGAAACTGCGTTGACTATCTTCTGCAGATTCGCGTTTCCTTCGATGGCCTTCTCGGCACCGCTTACGACCGGAACGGCTCCTTCGACCTTTACGAGCTCGGCATCGTACTGGGGCTGAAGAAAGAAGTTGAAAAAGTCGAGCGCTTCGTCGGGTGCATTTTTTCCGATGACGTATCCGTTTCCTCCGCCGAGGACATCGCTGTTCTTGCCTACGCCGCCTGCGACCGCCGGGAAGGTAAACCATCCGAGATCATCGCCGATGCCCTTGCCGCTCGCCGAGTCTGACGCCTCGACGCCCGGCGCCCATTGCCCCATCAGTTCCATGGCAGCCTTGCCGTTGCCCATAAGCGCTGCTTCGTCATCGTAGGTGGCGCCAAGGAAGCCGGTCTGGAACGGATCGAGACCGTTCAGTTGAAGCATCAACTCGCCGGCTTTCACAAAGGTCTGATCCGCAAAGGAGCCGCTGCCACCGTAGGCCGCGTTGAACGCCGGCTCGCCGCCGAGTCTCATCGCCAGGTAGGTCCACCAGAAGTGTGCCGGCCACTTGTCTCCGCCACCGAGCGCCACGGGAATGTATCCGGCGCTCTTGATCTTCTGAATCGCGGCCAGAAGCTGGTCCCAGGTCTCGGGCACCACAACGCCGACTTTCTGGAATATGGCCTTGTTGTACCATACGCCGACACCACCCATGTCGTAGGGTGCGCCATAGTAGTGGCCGTCGTAGCCGTACACGCTCAAGGGGCCCTTCCCGATCTTCTGGGCGATATTCGCCTGGACGTAGGAGGTGATGTCACGAAGCATTCCCGCTTTTGCGTATGCAACCATGACCCCGCCGCCCCACGAGTGAAAAATGTCAGGCGGGTTTCCGGCCTGAACGGCTACCTGCACCTTCTGCTTGAACGCCTCATTCTCGAGCATCACCAGGTTGATATCGAGGTTGGGATGGGTTTTCTGGTAGTCGGCAATGATCTGCTTTCGAAGCTCTGCCCGCGGATCGGGACCCCCGCCACCCTGGGAGAGCGCCCACCAGGAAATAGTCTTCTTCGCTGCAGGGGCAGACGCTTCCTTCTGCCCGGCGGCAAAAGCAAGCCCGGCCGCAAACAGCAAGACCGAAAAAACGACCGTGATGCGAACCAGCATCTTCATGTGATACCTCCTCGTGTGTTTTCAATGCCATGATACCGTGTCGCTATTCACCCTAATCGCATTCGGGCGATCACGGTAGACGGCGTATTACAGTTTTGACCGTAGGTGTTTATGCCGATGAGACGGTCCTGGTGAGCATAGCTCGATTCGCGGGCTGACGCCGCTTTTCTGAATGCTCAGGACAAATGTCGGGTTGCGTGTCGCAAAAGATGAGCTACGGCTGGGCCGTGACGGTCACGGTCACGTTGTTTGACGTTACGGTGGTACCGTCGGCCAGGGTCGCCGTCAGCGATACAATGGCAGATCCCGCAGTGTGAGGGCTGGCAGGTGCGACAACCGCACCCATCAGTTGACCACTTGTTACACTGCTCAAGACGCCGGTCACGACGGCGACGGTGGTGTCGCTCGACACCCAGCTCCACACCACCGATGAGTCGTCCGCACTCGACGGCTCGACCGAAGGGACAATGGTGTTCGTGGTCTCGGTTCCAACGCTCGTACTGTAGGCTATGTCGATTGTTGCGGGGCTCAACGTGATTTTCTCGACGCGATTCGGTACCGTCGGACTGGTGCACGCCAAAAACAGGCCGATGAGAGTGATGCTGAGAATGAATCGAATCGCGCATGTCTTCGTCATACTGGTATTGTATCGCCAATGCGGGGCATCATCCAAGAAAAAAAGGACTGCTGACCGGAAATACTCCACTGGAGAGAGATGGGAGGCAACGACACCGGTGCTCTTGAGATGATTGCCGTCAGGCCAGCTGAACTTCCCGCTTCGCAGCGTCGTATTCCAGAGCTCAAAACCTGCCCCTTGTAGAATTCTATGGCCGCCGCATTTGACGGGTCCCTGGGATGGGCTATCAGATAACCGATCAGGCGCCCGCCCAAGAGCGCCACGGAAGGATGCCCGCGCTGAGTGCCGCGGAACTGCTCCAGGAACTCCCAGTTTTCGACGTCCGTTGGCGAAAACCGAACGCTCACCCTGTCAAGTACAGCGTCGTGGTATCGAACACCCTATCTCATGCCCGGGCGGCTTCGCATTGGAAGCGACCGAAATGTTGAGCTCGATTTCCGGTTGAAAACCTGTCGCACCGGACGTATCATCACGGTGAGCCACACCTCCGGTGTGCTGGTCAAACCGCTGTTCTACCGGGTTCGCCGCCGGTCGTTGTTGCCTGAGGAGGATTCTCTGTTGATGGAGATATCCAGTGTTATCACTCCCGAAATCTACGAAATCATCTACCGTATGGGTCACACGGACGAACTCCTCATCGCCGACGCAAACTACTACCCTTCTGCGCTGAGCAACAGGGTTGTCGTTTCATACGCAACGGAAAACCATTCTCTGGTCGCTGAGATTCTCAAGTATATGCCGCCGGACATCGACGAAGAGTTCCCCGTCAACGTCATGACTCCGGATCACGGCTATGCGCATGAGCCGGAGATCTGGACCGATCGATACCAGGCGTCGCGGAGGGCCGGTTGAGCCTGTGCCCACCGATGGCGTGGCGCAATTCATGGAGGAACACTTGCGAGACTCAACTTATCGATAAATGTCAGCCTCGACGGTTTCGCCGACCATACGGTTGCGGTCGCCGCCGACGACGAGCTGCACGATTATTATGCGGATCTGCTGGACAGGACAGACATTGCTCTTCTCGGACGGGTGACCTACCAGCTCATGGAAGACTACTGGCCGCATGCTCACGAGGATCCAAATGCCACAACGGGTATGCTTCGTTTCGCCGACAAGTTCAACGCGATCCAAAAAATCGTGTTTTCGAGAACACTTCAGAAGGCCGCGTGGAACAACACGCGACTGGTCACAGAGGACATGGTGGATGAGGTCATCCGCCTGAAGCGACAGCCGGGGAAGGATATCTCATTGGGCGGGATAGGCATTTCCCAGGAGTTCATGAGGCGTGGATTGATCGACGAATACTGGCTTGCTGTTCAACCGGTCGTAGTCGGGAACGGCAGGAAGCTGTTCGATCACCTTGATGAACGAATCAATCTCAAACTTGTCGACACGAAGGTGTTCAAGTCGGGGGTCGTCGTTTTGCATTATTCGCGCGAAAGCAGACAGGCAACGCCCTCGATGCTCGACTAATGCCCTGGACCCGGATGGATTGTCACCGTGTATTCAAATTCTCCTGCGGGGAGTTTCGGGAGGATCCGGATGAATCAATCGATTGTACATGTCGCGCTTGTGGTCAGAGACTATGACGAAGCGCTTGAGTTCTATATCGGCAAGCTCAATTTTGTCCTGGTTGAAGACACCTATCAACCGGAGCAGGACAAACGATGGGTGGTGGTTTCACCCCCCGGCGCATCCGGGACCACCCTGCTTATCGCTAAAGCGTCGAAACCGGAACAGGAGTCATTCGTTGGGAATCAGACGGGCGGAAGAGTGTTCCTTTTCCTCAACACGGATGATTTCTGGAGAGACTATAACCTCATGGTGGCGAAGGGAGTCAAGTTCGTCAGGGAGCCCCAAAGTGGCCGAATACGGGACAGTCGCCGTTTTCGAGGATCTCTACGGGAATCTGTGGGACTTGCTGCAACTGAATGCGGAACATCCAATTGCGAAAAGAACTCATTGATGTATCGGCCTGATGCATCGCCGGCTGCCGGAGTCGCCAATGTCGGATCGCCCGACTTCTATTTCTCGACCTTGATCGCACCGTTTTGATCGAAGTCTGTCGAAAACACGGGAATGGCGGCGAACGGCGTAGCGACGCGCGTTGTCGCTTCGAGCCGATATTGCACTACGCCAAGTGTCGCCACCACGTCCACAAGCTTGCGTCCCATCTCGATGAAGTTCAACGTCATTGGAATGTCGACTCTCGTGGTTCCCCGTGGCGCAATTGGCGCCGGCACGTCGGCCTCCCCGTTTCCCCAGGTCCGCCCGTCTGCCGAAAACAGGTACTTGATGGATTTGAATGCGAGCGCGAAAGAGTTCGGATTGCCGACCGCCAGCGTCAGTTTGAGTTTCGTCTCGATGAGATCGTAGCGTTCGATTCTCAGGGCGAGGATTCCGATCGTCGGAGGACGAACGATCGGAAATGTGCCCGAAGTGGCCGCGGTCTCTTCTCGTGCACTTCCATCAGGCAGGTGAGTCGAAAGAGTCGCCTCGAAGCCCCACTTCGCATCAGACGCGCTTCTGAGCTCGGGGATGCTGGCGGCCAGGTCCGGCAAATGTATCTGGAAACGAAACTCGAGCGGAATCGCCTTGTCCGGCTCCACAAAAGACGACTCAGTAATCTGCTCTTCTGCCGCGCGAATCCCGGCTATGGAGAATTCCGCCGTTGCGGAGGTGATCACGGCGGTGGATTTTCCGGGGTTGGCCGCGATAACGGTAAACGCGAGGGCCACCGTTTCAGGGTCGATCTCGGTGATTTCGGGGGAATTGATCTCCACGGTGAGCCGCTGTGCGGGTCCGACGGCGCGCGTCCGACTCGGATTCGTTGCACAACCGGTGACGGCCGACAGCAGGACCAGCGCGACCAGGGTGAAGCGTGACATGCAGAAGTGCCTCCATAGCCAATTATCGGCCTGCCGCGCCGAAGTGTCGACTCACTTATCACCTCCTCTTGTTTGCCCATGAGAATAGGCCTATGATTTGCGGGTGGTTGACCTCTGAACCGAACGACGGAGTGGCAAAATCGGTGAAAGACGATAATTTCCGCGCACGATACGGCAGCTGGGCCGTTGTCGCCGGCGGATCGGAAGGCATTGGGGCCGAGTTTGCGGGACAGCTTGCAGGGCTTGGTCTCAATCTGCTTCTGGCGGCCCGGCGGAAGGATCTCCTCGAAAACTTTGCGCGGGATCTCGCAACGCGTTATCTCATCGAGGTTCGCACAGCCATCCTCGACCTTTCCTCTCGTGCCGACGTCGAAACACTTATCCAATTGAGCCGCGGCCTCGATGTCGGGCTTCTTGTGTGCAATTCAGCGCTCTCACCAATCGGTCGCTACCTGGAGGTACCAATGCAGCTGCATCTGCAACTGCTCGATCTGAACTGCCGAATGCCCGCGATGCTCTCCCGCGCAATCGGCGAACAGATGGCCGACCGCCGGCGCGGCGGGATTATTCTTGTCTCTTCGATGGGGAGCTTTCAGGGCGCCGAGCTGGTTGCTCACTACTCCGCGTCAAAGTCGTATCTGAGGGTTCTTGCCGAAGGGATGTGGGCTGAACTCCGGCCGCGGGGAGTGGATGTGATTGCCTCATGCGCTGGCCCGGTCCGTACACCGACATATCTCCAGGATCGGCCGCGCCATCCGAGGTGGCTCGCGGTGCCGGAGATGGATTGTGCACCCGTGGTGCGCCAGACTCTTCGCGCACTTGGTCGCAAGCCGGTCATAGTCCCGGGAACCATAAACCGGATCGCGGCCTGGTTGGTCACCCGCCTTTTCTCGAAACGGACGGCCATCGCACTTACGTCGGCCGGCACACGCGCGATGTACCCGCAGTTTGCACGCCAGGCTCGGAGCCGACGATAGACGACCGGTCAGCTCACCGCGGCGTTTTCGGTACCCGGTTTCGATTCGCGGTTCCCTCTTCGCGTGAGTTCCCTGGGCGGCGGTGGCATCAGCCTTCCGGTCACACGTGAACCAATGCGGGTCATGGGGATGGCCGCGAGTCTCTTGAACGGCAGCGAAAGCGGATAGTCGTGATTGTGCTTCGCGCCCCAGTGGCGGCCGATAAGCGTCGCGTAAATTGCGAGGGTCTGCTTTGCCGCAACGAAATCACGCGCGCTCAGCAGCTCATCCGCAAGGCCGAAGGGGAGACTCCGGTAGATCGGCCCTCGAGCATACTCAACCGCCCAGACACCGTCGGTGAAGTTCATGCCAACCGCCTGCCGCTTGCCGACATAGATCCGGGAACCGGGTTTGTATATCCGCTTTTCAAATTGGCCTTCGGCATAATACCAGGTTTCGCCGTCGATAACCGTGTCCCAGAACGCCACATGGTGTCGGCCCGAGTGACCTTCCGACCCGATCGGCGTTCCCCAGATCATGATGTATTCGTGAAGCGAGGCAAAATAGAGCTTCATCTGGATCATAGCACCGCCCGCGATCGAGTAGATCCACGGCTGATCGTGGTAGATGTTTCCGGGATAGTTCTCCTCGAGTGCACGCGCGATAACGTCAAACATCTGCGGTTTGGGAAGCCCAAGCCCTTTCAATGCGCATTCATCGACTACTTCAGGATCGAAAATGTATCTGATCATTGTACGTTTGCCTCCGAACCTGGTTTCATGAATAATTGCGTGGCCTGTCGGGACTCTACATCCGCAGCGTGACGCCCGCCTGGCCTGCGGCATAGAACTTGTACTGAAAGTACCGGTCGGAAAGGAAAGTTCCCGCCATCAGGGCGGCATAGACCGAGAATTTCCCGGTGAGCTTCACCGAGTAGACTCCAATTGCGTTAATTCGATGCGAAAGATATCCCGACGTCGGCACGTAGAGGAGCGCATCGTTCACCCCGCACAAGAGGCCAGGCAGTACCGCCGTAAGCAGGTAGGCCTGATTCGCGAGCTCGGTGTCGCTACCGGCGAGCACGGTGTTCCCGACGCGCTCAAAGAAGTACCCGCTTCCACCGTCGGCGCTGTAGTAGGTAATTGTGCCTGTATCGAGCGCGACGAGCGGGCCGACGGCAATCTTGAGCGTGGGTGCTGCAGAGACGACATAGCCGAACGCATTCTTTGAGGGCAACGCATCGAGTGCCGGACCGTCGTATCCTGCGTCGTATCCGGAAAGGTTGTAGAACCCGAATCCGAGCGCTTTGAAGTAGCTTGTCGCCTGCGCGGTGAGGGTGAGGTTGAAAAGCGCTATCGGCTCGATGTTGATGAAGACGCCCGCAAGATCAAAGCCCGGCGACAGATTATTCTGAATTCCAAAATCTATCCTGGTGGATTCCCACAGAATTCCCGGCAGGCGAATAAGAGGGACGCTGTAGTACAGCTTCGTGACCAGTTGGAGACCAAGCGGGTTGTAGGAACCCTGGACGTTCTGGTCCAGAACCAAGCCTTCGGTCGCTTTTTCTGCGAATGCCGTACCGAGAAGCATCAACGAAAAGACCAGAGAGATCAGTAATCTTTTCACCGGTGAACCTCCTGGTCCGTACTCTATCACCACCGAAGGTCATGCGTCACCTCTATTGTCGCAGGTGCCGCCGAACAGGCGATAATAGAGTGGGGATTCCGTCCGGTGATGTGCATATGGTGCGGAGAAATCCGGCTTTCGCGGCGCTCAAATCGTTCACGCCGACGGCGCTTCGATTTCGACCTCCGGCCAGCAGGCCGAATCAACGACACACACGACCGTTCCATCTATAATAGCTATCTATGCAGCCTCTACACGATCCACGGATCTGTCTCGCAGTAGACAACTGCTTCGCGTCGAAACGCTGGACCGCTCCCGCGGAGTGGTTGGAAATTGCGAAACGGGCCGGGCTCTTCTTCGTCGAAGCCAGCGCAGACAATGAGTGTGACCCGTTTTTCACCACTCCGGAGTACCTCGTGGACTGGAAGAAGGAAGTCCGGGTCCATTCACAGCGCCTTGGCGTACGCGTCTCGTCTCTCTATTCGGGTCACGGAAGCTACGCAACCCTCGGCCTGTCGCACACAGATGCACGGATCCGCGCCCACATGCTCAACGACTGGCTCAAACAGATGTCGAAAACAGCTGCCGATCTTGATGCGGGGCTCGGTTTCTTCTGTCACGCCTTTGCCGACTCGCTGCTGCAGGAACCAGCTGCGTATGACGAGGCACGTCGGGAGCTTTCGCGCAACCTCGCGGATCTTTCGACCGCCGATTCTCTTTCCGGAGCGGCATTCCTTGCCGTGGAGCAAATGTACTCTCCGCACCAGGTGCCCTGGACGATCCCGGGCGCGGAAGAGCTCGTTCGCGACGTGTACCGTCGGATGTTGCATTCCAATTCACAATCGGCCCTCCCGTGCTACGTTACCGTCGACACGGGCCACGCCGGGGCGCAGCGCAGATTCGTCCGACCACGTCCGGAGCGGCTTGCAGAGTTGATCGCCGAATATCGGGAAGGCAGGCGAGTGGACAATCTATGGCTTGGACCGCGCACCGCATACGCTCTTTTCGACGAAGCAATCGCACACACGTCCGCCAATGACGACGCTTCGATTGAACGGATTGAGCGGGAGATGGATCTGTTTCCCTATCTGTTTGCGGACGACAGAGACGGTGACCCCTACGCCTGGCTCGAGCGTCTGGGAAGTTACTCCCCGATCATTCACCTTCAACAAACAACCGGGAGATCGTCGTCGCACTTGCCGTTCACTGCGCAACACAACCGCACCGGAATCATTACCGGCAACCGGGTGCTCGAGGCGCTCGGAGTTTCCTGTTCCCGCGAGTCTGCGGCAGGAATGCCTCCGCGCTGCGGCGAGATCTTTCTGACCATCGAAATGTTTTCGGGCACCGGTGACATGAACGTCGATATCCTTTACCGGCTGAAGGAGACCACCGCGTACTGGCGACAATTCGTCCCGGAAGACGGGCTTCGCCTGAGCGAGCTTCTGAACCGGTTGCGACACGACGACGGAGCCCAGGACGCTCATTGAACAGCATGCGTTCAGTCGCTAATCTTTGACCATGGCGCAAACGCTTCTCTGGTACGACCTGGAAACCTTCGGCATCCACCCGGCTTGGGACCGGATCGGTCAGTTCGCCGCTCAACGAACGGATTATCACTTCGAGCCGGTCGACGAGCCGATCTCCATCTACTGCCGGCTTGCGCCCGACTACGTGCCCGATCCCGATTCATGCCTTCTTACCGGACTCACTCCCGGATTCGTAAACGAGCGCGGGATGACCGAGTCGGACTTCGCCGCACGGATTCATCGCGAGATGATGGTGCCGGGCACCTGTGTGGTTGGTTTCAACACTATCCGCTTCGACGATGAGTTCGTCCGAAATCTGTTTTATCGAAATTTCTACGATCCCTACCGGCGTGAATATGACGACGGCAACACGCGATGGGACATTCTCGACCTGGTGCGCATGACCCACGATTTGCGGCCGGACGGCATCGAGTGGGTATACGGCGACGACGGCAGGCCGCTGTTCCGACTCGAAGAGCTGGCAGCCGCCAACCGCATCGAACACGACCGCGCGCACGATGCCCTCTCGGATGTGAGCGCGACCATGGCTCTCGCCAGGCTGATTCACGAGAAACAGCCCCGACTTTTCAGCTACCACTTCAAGATGCGCAAGAAGGAGGCCGTACGGAGGCTGCTCAACCTGCAGTCGCCCCGTCCGATTGTGCACTCCTCAGGAATGTTCACTCGCGCTGGAGCAGACCGCCCCTCCCCGGTGCCGGCGGAGGGACCCATGGTCGAAATCGGCAACTGCACCTCGATTGTCTACCCCCTGAGCGTACATCCATCACGGTCGAATGTGATCATCGTCTACGATCTTCGCTTCGATCCGCGCGAATGGATCGATCTCGACGTCGCGGAAATCGCGCGAAGGACCTTTACCAAAGCTTCCGGGCTCGGGGCGACCGCGCGCGTGCATTTCAAGGGCATCCATCTCAACCGCAGCCCCGCGATTGCGCCGATAAAGACATTGACCGCCGAACGAGCGACCCGTCTCGGAATCGATCTCGAAGAGTGCCTTGCCCATGCTAAGCTGCTGGCAAATCGGGATAGTCTTGTGCAGAAGGTGCGTCAGGTCTACACCACGACGATTGAGCCGTCGGCAGTGCCACGGGATCCGGACCTGCAGCTCTACACCGGAGGTTTTTTCGGTGACGAGGATCGGGAAACTTTTGAGCAGATACATCGTCTCGACCCGCAGCAACTGATCGCGTCGGCGCCTCGGTTTCTTGATGCACGTGGACCCGAGCTGTTTCGCCGCTTCCTCGCGCGCAACTATTTCGAAATATTGCCGGCGGGGGAGCAAAGCAGATGGATGAGCCACTGTGCATCACGGCTGCTCGCACCGGAGCTCGACGGCGTGCTCGACTACGGACGATTCAGGCGAAAAGTCGAAAACCTGCTGGCCCGTACCGACACCGAAGCGCATGACAAACCGATCCTGCGCGATCTTCTTGACTACGCAGTCGAGATCGACAACCATGTGCTTCGCTACGGTCAGGATTGAGCGCGCATTCTTATTCGTCGTGGACGGCACCCCTATTCGGCGGGCGGACGTCGGCGAAATCATCTCACCAAGCTGCGGTTCGCGCCGCACGCTCGATTCCAAACGTCGAGCCGTAGCTTCAGATTGTTTCGCTTACGCGAGGGGAGTTGGATGACGCGCTGCAGGCTCGGTTTTTTGGCCTTTTTCGTGCAGGTGGTTTTGTTCACCGCAGTATCGGTCGCGACCGCCGCCGAGATTCAAACCGCTGTCTCTTTCGGAGCCGATTGGACGTTTGGGTCGGTCGAATACGATCTCAGGAGTGACAGCGGTGGGACCGGGGTGATGAGCCGGCTCGATTTTCCGCTCGACGGGCTGTACCCCGTACTCCTGGTAACCGTCGATGGCTTTGAGAACAGTCGGCCCGCATGGTCGCTCACCGCAGCTGCGACCGGAAACATCATCGGGCCCTACGGCGTGATGGTCGACCAGGACTGGGACCTTGTCGCAGGGTACCTTCCGGCGTTGTGGAGCTATACCGAGTCCGCCGCATCCCTGCGGGCGCTCCGTGGGGCACTTACGTTCACCACCTATCTGTTTCACCCGCAGCCGGCGGACATCGGACTTCGATTCGGCTACGCGTTCGAATCGCTCTACGAGACGTTGATCGGAGTTACCGGATGGCAGTACCGATATAACAGCGTCACGAGCTCCTATGACCGCGTCTCGGTCTCCGAATCGGGAACGGTTGGAACCTACCAGCTGTATCTCCATACGCTGAGCGCAGGGCTCGCATACCGATTCCAGCTTCAAAAGCGATTGTCGTTCACGCTCGCCGGCGATGGTTTGGTGATTTTCGGATTCGACGACGACGACCACATTCTCCGTACAAAACGTTCCACCGCCTCGACGGCCGGAGGAGGCTACCGGCTGAAGGCCGCCCTGAGTTTTGCCCCCGGCGCGAATCGAGCTTCGAGCGGTTTCTCCCTCAACCTCGCAGGATCCATCGAAGGTTTCAGCCTGTTCGGTCTTCAGACGCAAACCTGGTACGGCAATGCGGACGCCCCCACCGCTCCGCAGGGGACGGTCTATACCGGAATCTACCATCATATTTCGGGCTTCAGAGGACGCGTCGGTTTGTATGGAGAATATTCATTCTAGCGAATCATCAGGCAGGCACGGAGGTGGCCGGGAACCCTGCGCGGGGCATCCCGGCCCATTCGTCGTGCAGCATCACAACTTGAACAGAACGGCAACTCCCAGCATCCCGTAGGGGTTGCTGAACGCTTCGCTGATACTCTGCTGAGTGAACTCGATCTTGCTCAGCCAACTCAGGCCGACGGAAACCTTTCCCAGAATTATGTCTCCGGTCAGACGCAGATTCGCACCGGCACGAAACGCCTGCGTGGCGCCATTGCCGAATGCGAGGCCGAAATCTGGACCGATTCCGACTGCGGCGCGGAGAAACAATATGCGCAGTCCCAATCCGATGTCGGTCATGAACTGCACCTGATTCGGGAGCGAGGAGCTTCCCGGCTGGTACAAACCTACCACCCCGCCCCAAAGCAGGCCGGCCAGAAGACGCGCGTCGCCCCCGACCGCGAAGTCGGAAACCGACAGTCCGCTCGGGCTCAGGTTCTTGACGCTCTGCGGCTGTATGACGCTTGCGTAATAGGCAGTCGGCCCTACGTAGAAATCAAGGGAAAACAGCGCCAACGGCACAGCCAGAAACAGGAGTAGAATCGCCAATTTTTTCACTTGAATCCTCCACAACATAGAGCATATCGCAGAACCACCCTAATCTCAGCTTCTTGCCAATCGCTCAGATGCCCACGCTCGGCGGCTGGTTCCCGTTGCGGAGGGTTTTCACTGCTTTACAGTCCCACTGCGGAGCGTCCAGAAGAGCCCGGCCCACGCCGATGAGGTCCGCCTTGCCCGCTGCAACGAGCTGGTCTGCCGCCTGCGGCGTAGCAATTCCGCCGGTGACCATAACGGGTACCGGTGCCACTAACTTGATCTTCTCGGATATTGCCGAAAAATAGCCTTCGCCCATGAGCTCGGGAACGGAATAACCGCGAAGTCCACCTGAAACGTCGATCAGATCGGCGCCGGCCCCGGCGCAGGCCACTGCGGCCGCAACCCCGTCTTCGATCGTCGCGCCACCGTTTATGAAGTCGAATGCACCAAGCCGGAGCAGAACCGGGAAGTGCTCACCCACCGACGCCTTCACCGTGTGTATGATCTGCAGGTGCAGTCTGATTCGTCCCTCCAACGATCCGCCATAGTCGTCGGTGCGTCGGTTCGAAAGCGGGGAAAAGAATTGAGACAACAGATACCCGTGCGCGGCCTCTATCTCGACGCCGTCGAATCCGGCAAGTTTTGCCCGCCGCGCGGCCTCTCCGAAGGCGAGTATCACCCGGGCGATATCGACCTGGTCGAGAACTCGCAGAGGGCCGGGCGAAGGAACACCTACCTTTGCGTACAGTTCCGGGACCGATGAGGGGGCGAGCGGCCTTTCGCCAGTGGTCCCCGTCAGCGCCGCGGCTCCCGCGTGGCTGATCTGGAGCATTGCCGGGCAACCGTTGGCGTGAATGGTTTCCGCGAGTTTTCGCAAAGACGGTATTAGGTCATCACTGGCGACGGAAAGCTGCCCGGCGCTCGCGATACCATTCGGCGTGACCGCGCTCTGCTCGACGATGACGAGCCCGAGACAGCCGCCGCGGGATTTTTCACTATAGTACGAGAGCATCGCGTCGCTTACTGTGCCATCCGGGAGCGCCTTGCCCGTGGTCATCGGAGGCATGACTATCCGGTTCTTCAATACCAGGCCGCGTATTTCCAGAGGTGAAAGCAGGTGAGCCACTATGTCTCCTCCGAGGGTGCTGAATTGCCTAGAGCATACCACGGGTCTCTCACGATCACCGGCACCGTCTCCTGCCCGACACGCGTTCACCGGCGGCCAAACACCCGATGGACGACCGGTCCAAATATTGACTAAATATATCAAGTATTACGATCCTCTCAGTCAGGAGGTATTCCACATGATCTTCGATTTACGGAAGTTTCTCGGCATTGCCGTGGTCGCCGCGGCATCGATGGCAACCTCGGCGTTCGCGGACACCGATCCCCTCTCCCGGGGAAAAACAAACGTAACCTATCGGACTGCAGACGGGACAGAGCTGCACGGATATCTGGCGCTGCCTTCGGGCAGCGGGAAAGCGCCGGGTGTTCTCATGATTCATGAGTGGTGGGGACTCAACTACAACATTACCGCGCTCGCTGACGCTCTCGCGGCCGAGGGGTTCGTTGTACTCGCGCCGGATGCCTTCCGCGGGAGCGTAGCCGCGACAGGGCAGGAGGCGATGAAACAGGTGAGCTCGACCCCCGCCGCGCAGATGGCGTCGGACCTCGACGCGGCCCTGGAATTTCTCGAGACACAGCCCCGGGTCGAGCCGGCGAAGGTGGCGGTGCAGGGATTCTGTTTCGGCGGGACTCAGGCGATGTACATGGGGACGCGGCGACCCGATCTTTCGGCAGTGGCCATATTCTACGGGACAGGCCCCATCACCGATCCGGCGAAACTCGGCAGCATGAAAGAAGCCGGGCCCGTCCTCGGCATCTACGGCGCCGAGGACGGCAACATACCCGCATCACAAGTTGAGGGATTCAAACGGGCACTCGATGCACGCGGGGTCCAAAACAGTATCGATATCTATCCCGGCGTCGGGCATGCGTTCGTGAAAAGCGATAACCTGCGAAACGGCGCGCAGGCACAGAAGGCGTGGAACCAGCTCGTCAGTTTCCTGAGCTCAACACTCAAATAGGCGCCGTGCGGCCGGTTGGCAGGAGGCGTCCGTGCACAAGCAGGTGCGCCGAGCGGGTGAAGTCCCGCCCGGCGCACCGTTGTTTCACGACGTGCTCAGCGCCCGGTTTTCGATTTCTGTGAACCGCTTCCGGAGCCGGAACCGTCCCGTGACTGCGTGCGGGTCTGATCCTGCGTCTGGTCGCCCGTATAGAGGCGGACACGGTCCCGGTCGCGCTCCATCAGCTGTATCGGCTCCTCAACTTTGACCTCTTTGCCGTTCGCAATCACGGCGCGAGCAAGGATTCGTGCCTGCGTCCCGGTGGCGTCACCCGGGGCTGAGTCGACCACGACGCCGCGCACTCGAATCCGTTCCTGGTTCTGCAGCTGAAGTCTGACGAGCTCCGTTTCCGGCATCTCGATGGCGAACTGTTCGCCGGTCTCGGTCTGCAGCATGAGCCGCGACTGGGTCTGCGCACCTGGTGTGAACGTCGCAGCGCCCTCAACGGTGCTCAGTTTTTCCCCATTTCCGTTCGCGAACGCTGCAAGGGCGACAACCGCGAACATCAGCAATACAACTACGCTTTTCTTCATACCTGACTCCTATTGGTGGTGTGTTACGCACTCATATACCAGCCGCGGTTGGAGTCGGTTGCGCTTTTCTCGCAGGTTACTACGAAACGTGAGCCACGGAAGTATCCGCATGAACCTGGGTTTTTCGCCTGAGGAGCAATACCAGGCTCGCGGAGGAACAAAAGAGGATGGTGATGGTCATCGGCAGAGACCCACCGCCTGAAAAGATATCGGCAAGCAGGCTGACTGCGCCGGTTGCGAGTGCTGCGGTCACCATCTGGACGCTACCGAGAAGCGCGGACGCACTGCCGATATTCTCGATGAACGGTTCGAGCGCGAGGGCCGTTGTGTCGGGATTTGCCATACCGGCGCAGAACATGAAGGTGATAAGCAGCAGGTACATGACCGGAAGCGACGCAGAGCCGGATGCCGCCGCAACAGTGAGGCACAATCCTGCGGCCACCTGAACCACGACGCACGAACGGGCGATCTGCAAGGCATCAAATCGCCTCAGCGCAAGGCGGTTGATCTGGCTGCCCGCGACCAGTCCCGCCGCGTTCAGCGCGAACGCCCAGCCAAACTGCGTCTGGTTCAGGCCGAGAACATTCATGAATGTGAAGGGGGCCCCGGCGATATAGGCGAACATCCCGCCGGACGCCAGGCCGCTTGCCACCGCGAATCTGCCGAATGTCGGCTTTCTTGCAACCCGATAATAGCGCTTCACGATATCCGGGAGCCGGAGGGAGACGAGCCGGTCCGGAGCCTTGCTTTCCGGAAGGCTCATCCACACAACGAGGGCGAGCGCGAACGAAAAGAGCCCGAGAATGAGAAATATGACGCGCCATCCGAAGTTGGCAGTCACGTATCCGCCAACGCTTGGAGCGAGTACCGGTGAGACTGCGATAACGAGTATGAGCGTCGAGAATATCGAAGCGGATTCCCGAACCGGAAAAAGATCGCGCACAACCGCTCTGCTGACCACCATTCCGACGCAAGCGCCGAGCGCCATCAACAGACGGGCAGATACGAGCCAGGTGATCGTTGGCGACAGAAGGCAGGCGAGCGTTGCCGCGAAGTAGATTCCGAGGCCGGCCACGAGCGGCGGCTTTCGGCCGAAACGATCGGTCAACGGTCCATAGATGAGCTGTCCGAGAGAGATACCGACAAAGTAGCTCGTCAAGGAGAAGCCGACCGCCGCAACCGAAGTGGAGAGGTCCCGAGCAATGGCCCCGAAACCCGGGAGGTACATGTCGACCGAAAAGGGTCCGATCGCGGAAAGGGAACCGAGCAATATGATTACTTTCCGGCGTTCGCTTGTTATCATCGGCGGTCAGTTATACACCAAAAATCTGTTCCGTACAAATGAGGGTGCCGGCGGGTCAACCGTGCGGGACGGTCCCTCTTGCTTTGATTCCGCCGGCACGGCACTATGTCGGTGGATCGAGAAGAATGAAGACAGACAGTTCCGCCGTCACGGCCGAGTCCCGCCCCCCAATCGTGCAGAACACGGTCATACCCGTGCTCATCGCGATCAGTTTCTCGCACTTCCTGAACGACACCCTCCAGTCGTTGATTCCGGCAACTTACCCGCTGCTGAAGTCTTCCCTCCGGCTCAGTTACACTCAGATAGGGCTCATCACGCTTACATATCAGCTTATCGCCTCGCTTCTTCAGCCGGTCGTCGGGTATGTCACGGACCGCAAGCCGCAGCCCTATTCGCTTGCCGTCGGAATGGGGTTCACGCTCGTCGGACTCGCGCTGTTGTCAATTTCGAATTCCTATCCGATGATTCTCTTTTCGGTGGCTCTTGTTGGCATGGGGTCTGCGGTGTTCCATCCCGAATCTTCTCGGGTCGCTCACATGGCGGCGGGAAAACGGAGAGGGCTCGCTCAATCGGTCTTCCAGGTCGGCGGAAACGCAGGTTCGTCGCTCGGGCCGCTTCTCGCGGCCATCATCATCACCGGGAAGGGACATTCGCAGATTGCCTGGTTCACGCCGGTCGCGATGCTGGGGATCTTCGTGCTGTGGCGGGTCGGCCGGTGGTACGCGGAAAATTCCGCCGGTGGACATCACGTCTCGGCGAGCTCCGGAGATACGGCTGCGCCGCTTCTGCCGAGGAGAACGATCCTTTTTTCCATAGGCATTCTGCTTGTACTCGTCTTCTCCAAGTATTTCTATCTTGCAAGCATGACGAGCTACTTCACGTTCTATCTTATTTCCCGGTTCCATCTCACAATTGCGGCGGCGCAAGTGCACCTGTTTCTGTTTCTCTTGGCGGTCGCGGCCGGAACCGTGATCGGCGGCCCTGTTGGAGATCGATTCGGCCGCAAGTATGTCATCTGGGGGTCAATTCTGGGCGCCGCGCCGTTCGCGCTCGCGATGCCCTACGCGAATCTGGTCTGGACGACGGTCTTGAGCCTTTTCATAGGGTTGATTCTCTCATCGGCGTTCTCCGCAATTCTCGTCTACGCGCAAGAGCTTGTCCCGGGAAAAGTGGGAATGATATCAGGATTCTTTTTTGGCTTTGCGTTTGGAATGGGCGGAATCGGCTCAGCGGTTCTCGGGGTGATTGCCGATCACACGAGCATCATCTACGTGTATCAGCTCTGTGCGTTTCTCCCGCTCATCGGACTATTCGCCGGTTTTCTCCCGGCCATCGAGGGGGAGGCGAGGTCAAAGCCCCCGAAATCGGGGCGATAGCCTGACCTCCCTGCGGTCCGGCTCGCGATACGGACAACGATGTGCGAGCCGGACCGGACAAGGAGCCACTCGATTATGCTCGGACAACGCGTGTCCGAGCCCGACCTTCCTGTTCTGCAGCATGATAGATCCGGTGCCGCAAATCAGGTTGTTAGTAGTATACCACGATTACTGAAAACCACAAAAACGAATCGTGGGGCAGGCCTATGTGAAGCCGCCGATACCCTCAAGCGTGTAGAGCCGCACCGGCTGTTCCCGCCCCCGGACTTCGCTTTCTCCGATGAACCGCATCTCGGCGGAATTGCCGGCGGCCTCTCTGGTATCGCCACTTATCAACAGCCCGGTATGGTATTTCTTATTGAGCCCTTCGAGGCGTGAAGCGAGATTGACGGTGTCACCAATCACCGTATAGTCCATTCGATCCGGGGAGCCGATGTTTCCCGCAATTACTGTGCCGGTGTGGAGCGCAATGCCGATCGAAAGTGGTGAGCTTCCATCAGACGCCAACTCGCGGTTGAGCAGCTCGAGCTGCGCCAGCATCTCCCCAGCCGCCGCAACGGCGCGCGCTGCATCACCCTCACGAGGGAACGGTGCTCCGAAGACGGCCATTATTGCGTCGCCGATGAACTTGTCGATCATACCACCATGTTTTGCGATCACCGAAGTCATCGCCGAAAAATAGCGATTGAGAACTCCGACCACCTCCGCGGGGTCGCGTTTCTCCGAGAATTGCGTAAAGCTGCGAATGTCGGCAAATAACACCGTGGCAGTCGTAGCTTTTCCTCCGAGCGAAAGGTCGACATCCGACGCTTCGACGATCTCCACGAGCTCCTTCGGCAGAAATCGAGCCAGTTTTTCCCGCCTCCAGAGCGCACGAACGATTGTGCGAACGTTTCGGGAGATCCAGTAGGCCACCGCGCCGGCGGTCACCACAATTGGTGCGAGCCAGATCCGCAGGATGGGCTGCTGCGAGTAACCGATGGTCAGAAAGAGTGTCAGTGCCGCTCCGAGAAGCGTCCCGTACACCACCGCGCCGCGGCTCAACCGCAGAGCGTTGAGCATGACGATGACCATGAGGAGGAGGGCGCTGACGGAGATTATCGACTCGAGATTCACCTGCCCGGCGAACTGCGGACGCATCATTTCGGCAAAGTATGCGAATATCAATGCGTAGTCGACGGTGATGGTCAGATACTTCAGCCAACCGTGATACCCCTTTCCGCGCGAATAAATGTGCACGATCGCGAGATAGACGGCGACGAAGGCGACGATCCCGGCCGCGAAAAGCTCGTACTGCCCCTCTGCCAGACGTTGGGTCACCGCCGTATAGAGGTCGAGAAGCACTCCGGCCGCGATAATGCCGATACGAACGAAGTTGATCGAATGCTCGATCTGCATTTCGCGCTCTTTGAGCGTTGCGACCAGGTGTCGCTCGGAGGGATGGTCGGATGAACCGGCAGAATCTGATTTCATCAGTCAAATATAGTATGTTTTTGGTCAGGATCGAAAGGAAAAACAATCGATCGTCGCAGCCGCTCGCAGGGAAACGCGCCTGCTGCCTCTTGTCCTTTGACCGCGCCCGCAGTCATACCGCTTATGAGCTGTTTCTGTACGAAGAAGAACAGCAACAGAACCGGGAGTGCGCTAATCACTCCACCTGCGTTCAGAAGTCCCCACGCTATCTTGTACTCCCCGATCATGTTCTGCAGAGCGAGGGGAATAGTCCTGCCGTTTGTGCCGGTAAGAACGGCTGCGTAAAGGAACTCGTTCCAGGCGGTGACGAAGACGTAGATTCCCGTTGCGGCGATTCCCGGCATCGCAATGGGGAGCACCACGAGGGTCAGGGTGGTGAACCTGTTGCAGCCATCGATCCGGGCCGATTGATCCAGTTCGCGCCGAATGGCGTTGAAGAAGCTCGTCATCATCCAGGTTGAGAACGAGGATCGTGAAAGTCGAGTAGGCAAAGATGAGCGCGAGGTGAGTGTGCATGAGCCAGAGAAAGCGCATGACGACGAAAAGGGGAACCAGAAGGAGCACGATTGGAAACATGTTTATCACGAGAAACTGGATCAGCAGATAGTTGCGTGCGCGGAACTTGAAACGTGAGAAACCGTAGCTTGCGCGGACGGTTATCGACAGACCGACCGGCATGGTCGAAACAGAGACAATTGGGCTGTCCATGACATTCCGGGCGAAGTTCATCTTTGAAAACAGTCGCACATAGTTTTCGAGCGTCGGATGGAGAGGAAGGTAGCGGAACCCTCCGGCGAACATCTTCGATTCTGAGGTCAATGAGGTAATGAAACTTTACAGATAGGGGGCTACGGCAGAGAAAACAAGCAGGAGTACCGGGATGTGCAGTCTGAGAAGACGTCGTCCGGGCGATGATTTTCGCGCCATGGGTCCAATGAGTCCTCGCACATCCTGCTCCTCGATGTTCAGGAGGTTTGCGATCAGGCCCTCGAGCGATTTCACTCCAAGGCTGGCGACAACGGTTCCTCTTTGCGGCAAAGTCCTGAGTATGCCGTAGAACTCGAGCCGCTTGAGTGCCTCGCGGATAGGCCCTCTGCCTATGCCGAACCGTTCAGACAGCTTTCGCTCCGAAGGAAGCCGCATTCCCGGTTTCGGCGTTCCATCGATGAGAAGGGCTCGAATCTGATATCCGGTACGTTCTTCACCGATGTGATTCCTTCCAACTGGTTAACTGGTCAACCAGTTGGCAGAACACCATGGCTTTCCCGCGCTGTCAAACTTCTTCCCGGTCGATTCTTGCGTTCACCACTTATTGTCGCAGGTGCGAGTCGGTATAATGTTGCTGCAACTGAGATCGGCCTTCGCGCCTGTTGAATCCCGCATGCCACGGAGTCGCCCATGGCCACACGAGAAACCTATGTCCCGACACTGAATCACGGCCTTCGCGTGTTCTTTTCGCGGTTCGTGCGGGCAAGTCTCCGGAATCCGTCACAGGCGTTCTTTTTTGCGGCAACTTTAGTACGCCAGGTGCTGGCAATGCGCAGGCGGGAGCGATTTGCTCGGGCCGGACTCGATGTCCCTCCCATCGTAATTTTCAGCATCACCAATCGGTGCAACCTCCGCTGCAAAGGATGCTTTGCGCAGGCGATCCGTACCGGTACTCCGGACGAGCTCAGCGCGGCGGAGCTGCGGCGTATCATCGGTGAAGCCGACGAGATTGGGGTGTCGTTCGTGATAATTGCGGGCGGGGAGCCATTGACCCGGCCGGAAATAGTGGAGATTGTCGGGGCCTTCCCGCGGGTCATCTTTCTCCTGGTAACGAACGGGCTGCTTCTCGACGCTCAGCTGGTCGCCCGGCTCAAGAGGCAACCCAATACCGTTCCAGTTCTCAGCATTGAAGGGAACGAGGCGGAAACCGATGATCGGCGGGGGAAGGGGGTGCACCAACGGCTCCGGGCGCGGATGAACGAGCTCCGGCGCGCCGGGGTTTTCTTCAGTCTTTCGTTCACCGTGAACCGCATGAACTTTGACACGGTTACCGACCCCTCCTTCGTCGCAGACGCGATTGCCGCGGGTTGCGGATTCTTCCTGTTCCTCGAGTACACGCCGATCCGAGAAGGAACCGAAGAGTGGGTAATCACGGAATCACAGCGCCAGCGGATGGGGGAGATTGTCGCGAGATTCCGCAGCCGTTTTCGCGCCGTGTTCATCGCCGTCCCATGGGACGAAACAGAGGTCGGCGGCTGCCTCGCCGCCGGGCGTGGTTTCGTGCACATCAGTCCGGAGGGCAACCTCGAGGCGTGTCCGCTCGCCCCGTTTTCCGACACGAGTCTCAGGGAGCTCCCGTTGAAACAGGCGCTTCAATCGCGACTACTTGCCCTGCTGCGGGAAAAACATGACACCTTTGATGACACCGAGGGCGGTTGCAGCCTCTGGAAAGAGCGTGACCGCATCGCTGAAATGGCGGCCTCGGAGCAGGCCGGTCACCCATGAAGGTGCTTCTGACCGGCTGCTTCGGGAACATCGGGTCTCACACCATCCCGTCGCTTCTCGAGCAGCGACACACGGTGCGCTGTTTCGATCTGCCGCACGCACCGCATCGTCGATTATTGAAGAGTATCGCTCGAAGGTTCGGGGATTCCGGGAGCGGACGAGTCGAACTTAGCCTGGGAGACGTGCGGGAGATAGCGGATGTCGAGCGCGCTGTCGAAGGTGTCGATGCGGTCATCCACCTTGCTGCGGTCATTCCCCCGGTCTGCAACGAGGAGCCGAAACAGTCACGGGCAGTCAACGTGGGGGGCACGCGAAATATCATTACCGCCTGCGAGCGCCAGCGTCGGCCTCCGCGGCTTCTCTTCGCCTCCAGTTTCGACGTTTTTGGCCACACCCAAACTCGGAAACCTCCGCGTACCGCGGTCGATCCGGTGAGCGTTTCGGATCCCTACACCGAGCACAAGATCACGTGCGAGTCGCTCGTGCGCGAATCGAGCCTCACCTGGTGCATATTTCGTTTTTCGGATGTTCCGGTTCTCGGTCTCCGGTCACCGCATCCGATCATGTTCGAAATCGGGCTCCATAATCGAATTGAGGCCCTGCACGCCGAGGATGCCGGCTTCGCGATCGCACAGGCGTTGACCGTCGAGGCGGCGTGGGGTCGCACGCTACTTGTCGGCGGCGGCCCGTTGTGTCAGCTGACCTACCGAAGCTATCTCGAGCGATTGCTCTATGCAATGGGAATCGGCATGCTTTCCGACCATCTCTTCTGTCCGAGAGATTACCTCACCGACTGGATTGACTCGAGCGAAGCGCAGAACCTGTTCGGTTATCAGAGACATACATTCGAGGAGATCGCCGCAGAGATCGCCTCGTATCTGGGCTGGCGGCGACTTTTTGTCCCGCTTGCGCGACCGTTCGTGCGCCGAAAAATCGAACGGATGTCTCCCTACAACCGACGCGAGGTCGCAGACTTCGGTTGCGTTGACGCCGGTAGCGGGTGAGTCTATAATCGGGCCACGCGGGCAACCGATTGTCTCGCGGAAATGGGGGTAAAGGATGAAATTTCGGAATGTGATAGTCCCGATCGCCGTCGTGGCACTGCTTGCTTCTGTCGTTTTGGCCGGGTGCAGCGGCAAAGCTGCGGGGCCCAAAACGGACAAGGTTGTCTACCTGATTAACGGCGCGCTCGGCGATAACGCTTTCTACGATTCCGGAGAGGCCGGAATCCAGAACGTGGCAAAACAGTACAAAGTGGAAACTCGGACTATTGAGTGCAATTTCGATGCCGGGAAATATCAACCGGCGCTCCAGGCTGCAGTCAACTATGCGGACGTCATTTTTGTCATCTCCTACGGGTTCGAAGACCAGCTCAAGGCGATTGCCGACAAATATCCCAACAAGATTTTCGTGAACATCGACACGGTAGTCGAAAATCCAAAGAAGACCATCACCTCGGTTGATTTCCTCGAAGAACAGAGTGCCTATCTTACCGGAATGGCCGCAGCTCTCGCGACCGCAGACACCTCGATTCCCCATATCAACGCGGACAAGATTATCGGAGTGGTCGGCGGCGACACCGATCCGGTCGTGAGTGCGTTTGTGTTTGCCTATGAGAATGGTGCCCACGCCGTGGATCCGGCGGTGAAGATACTCACGAAGTCACTCGGCGGCGCGTGGGAAGATTCCGCGAAGGGCAAGCAGGCGGCGCTGCAGCTCTATGATCAGAAGGCGGACGTGGTATTTCAGGTGGCCGCGGCCGCAGGGATCGGCGTGCTTCAAGCCGCTGCCGAGCGAAACGAATACGCTATCGGCGTCGACACCAATCAGAACGATCTGGAGCCGGGCCACGTGATAGCAAGCGACGTGAAGAATGTCGGTACCGCGATCGAAGAGGTGTACAAGACCATCAAAGACGGCACTTACAAACCCGGCGTTACCATAAAGTCCGGCCTCGCCCAGGGGGGAGTCGACATCGATTTCAAGGCGAAACAGGCGGTGCTTCCGCAGGGGATCATCGATAAGGTAGAACAGGCAAAAAAAGAGATCATCGACGGCAAGTTGAACGTTGCACTGTACAACGGCGAGAACGTCTGGCAGTAACCTGACCAGGGCCGCCGAATCCGGCGGCCCACTTTTTCGGACACCGAAACCGTGGATGAACTGATCCGCCTCGAAGGCATCGTCAAAGTGTATCCACCGAACGTTCTTGCCGTGGACGACGTCTCGGTCGATTTCCGCAGGGGCGAGATCCATTCGGTTGTCGGTGAAAACGGCGCCGGGAAGAGCACGTTAATGAAGCTGCTCTACGGTCTCATCCCGTTTGACTCGGGCACGATCAGTTTCGACGGCGTCGGTGTACAGTTCCGGGAACCGGGCGAGGCCATCGCCCGGGGAATCGGAATGGTGCACCAGGAGATCGAGCTGATCTCCCAATACACCGTCTGGGAAAATGTCGTGCTCGGCGCCGAACCTGCCGGGTTTTTTGGCCGCCTCGACACCCGGCGAGCGGTCGAGGCCGTTCGTGAGCGAATCGAAGAGTTCCAGTTCAATCTCGACCCTGTCTCCCGGGTGGACCAAATCTCGGTAGCCGCTCGACAGAAAGTCGAAATACTCAAGCTTTTGTACAGAAACGTGTCGGTTCTCATCCTTGACGAACCGACGGCGGTTCTGACGCCGCAGGAAATTCCGCAATTCTTCGCCGAGCTTCGCCGACTTCGCGGCGGCGGCCACACCATCATATTCATATCGCATCGTCTCGACGAAGTTCTCGCTTTGAGCGACAGGATAACCGTCATGCGAAAGGGAAAGAAGATCGCGACGGTTCAGGCGTCCGAGACGACGAAGGAGTCGCTCGCGCAGATGATGGTGGGGCGGCAGGTCATCTTCACCTCGCGGCGGCTCGCACACGCCCGCGGCGGGCCGGTCCTGGAGACAAAGGAGCTGGTCTGCGAAAGTGCGAACGGACTGAGACTCCTGGATCGGGCGAGCCTCACCGTCCACGCCGGGGAGATAGTCGGTGTAGCCGGAGTGGAGGGAAACGGGCAATTCGAGCTGGTGAACGTGGTGATGGGACTGCTGCGTCCGAGCTCGGGCTCGGTCTCAGTGGTGGGCAAAGATATCACCTCCGCGACCATTCTCGAAAGACGAAAACTTATCTCGTTCGTTTCCCAGGATCGGGGGAAGATGGGTTCCAGCCTGGCCGGCTCAATCCTCGAGAACGCGATCATGACTCATCATCGGCTCGATCCGCAGTTCAGCAGTTTTCGGCGCATTGTGCTGAACTACCGTTTCGCCCGCGATTTTGTCGACCGGCTCGAGAGGCGATTCTCCGTCCAGATGGCTTCACGCGGAAGCGAGTTCCGCTCACTCTCCGGCGGGAATCAACAAAAATTGATACTGGGTCGGGAGATGCTTCTTGCGGCTCCCTTCTTTCTGATGGATCAGCCGACGCGCGGTCTCGATGTCGGTTCGATCGAGTACGTGCACCAGGAAATACTCGCAATGCGGGACGCCGATCGAGCGGTGCTTCTGATTTCGGCCGACCTGGAGGAGCTGTTTCTCATCGCCGATCGCATCCTCGTGATGCACCGAGGCCGGATTGTCGCTGATCTTTCGACCGAACAGACCGCTATCGAAGAGGTGGGGCACTATATGCTTCAGGGAACGGCCGAGGTATGAGACGGCGCCTACTGAGCGGCGCGGCCGGCGTGCTGGTTGCACTCGTGGTCGGCGGACTGCTGATGCTGCTCCAGGGGTACGACCCGGTTTCGACCTATGGTGCACTTTTCGAGTTCTCGCTTTTTGGATCGGGGACGTTTGCCACCACGTTGAAGAACTCGGTTCCGCTGATTCTGACCGGCCTGTCGGCGTCGGTGGCATTTGCCTCCGGGCCAATCAATCTTGGCCAGCCTGGCCAGCTGCTCTTCGGTGCCCTTGCCGCGACGCTGGTTGGAATCTATGTGCCGCTCCCGGCCGGATTGCTGATACCCCTTCTGATTCTGGCAGCTGTTGCAGGCGGCGCTATCTGGTCCGGTGTTGCAGCCCTCCTTCGCCAGTTTTTCGGCATGAGCGAGTTCATCGTGACTCTCATGCTCAACATGATTGCCGACTTCTTCACTGCATGGGCGATCGCCTATCCGTTCATGGACCGAAAAGCTTACTCTCCGATGACCCCGCCCATTGGAAGCTCCGGATGGCTTCCCGACATCGGCGCACTGAGCTCCACCGTCGTCGTCATGATAGCTGCGGCGGCCCTCATCTGGTTTGTCTTTCAGCGATGGACCGCCGGATACGAGTGGCGCATGACCGGGCAGAATTCCATTTTCGCACGGCTGGGCGGTTGTGACATAAATCGCAATTTCTGGGCGATCATGCTGGTTACCGGAGCGCTGGCGGGGCTCGCCGGCGGACTGGTGGTGATGGGCGGACCGCACCGATTCATCAAAGGGCTTGGAGCGAACTACGCGTGGGACGGCATCATGATCGCGATCATGGCCAACAACAGCATCATCGGCACGCTCATCTACGGGGTTTTCATTGCGGCCATCCAGACTGGCGCTCTCGGGATGGAACTGATCACCAACGTGCCAAGTGAGATCGCGGAGGTGCTGCAGGCGGTGCTTGTCCTCGTGATCGTTGCAACGCGGGAGTACCTCGACGTCGCGCTCGACCGGATAGCCGCCCGAAAACAGGCGAAGGAGCGCGCCGTATGAACATCGTAATCGGCCTGATCACCGGAATGATAGCGGGTGCCACTCCCATCCTGCTCGCCGCGCTTGGCGGTTCCATGACCTTCTATGCCGGCATTTTCAACATCGCCATGGAAGGGATGATGCTGATGGCGGCGTTCTTCGCCGTTCTCGGCTCTTTCTTCTTTCACTCCTGGCTGCTCGGGGTACTGTTCGCGGTAGCGGGATCGGTGGTGCTCGCGGTTATCTTTATCTTCTTCTCGGTAGTACTGAAAACCGACGAGTTCGTTACCGGGATAGCGCTCAATCTTTTTGCGCTGGGAACCACCACCTATCTATTGCGCAAGATTTTCAAAGTAAAGGGTGTCTTCACGAGCAAAGGAATTATTCCGGTCCCGGAGATCCACATTCCGCTTCTCGATCAGGTTCCGGTCCTGGGGCCAATAGTCTCCGGCCGCAACCTCATAGTTTACATCGCCATCCTTGCGACGGTTTTCTGCAGTTATCTGGTCTTTCGGACGCGATTCGGCCTTCGACTTCGAGCTGCCGGCTATAACGCGGCTTCGCTTGATTCGAGTGGCGTACCGACCGCGCGGATGCGTTCGCAGGCACTGCTCATCTGCGGTGTACTCTGCGGGCTCGGCGGTGCATTTCTTTCACTCGGATATGTGACGCTATTCGCCGAAAACATGACGGCCGGTCGCGGCTGGATTTCGCTTGCCGCCGTCATCCTTGTCGACGGGAACCCGCTCGGGATAGCCGTCATCTCGCTGGTATTCGGATTCTTTGACGGACTTGGTCTGTTCTTGCAGGGTTACCGGGTCGCTCCCCAGTTCACATCGATGGTGCCCTATATCGCGACGCTCGTGGCCCTCTACTTCTACGCGCGACGCGGCAGGGGAAGGAAATTTCTATGAAAGAGGTGTATCGGCACGCGTGGGAGATCGATCGCGAGCTGCGGCTGTCCGCGGTACCCGTCGACCGCAGAATACACGAAAGCAACTGGTACGACAGCGAGACAGTATTTCCCACAGGTGATGATCTCATTGCGCTATTCTGGCATGCGAACGTGCCCGGATCCGGAGCACCCGAGATTCCCTACGTCGAGATGGTCCAGGCGATGGCCAACAGAGGCTATGATCTGTCGGCCGCCGAAGCGCTGCTGCCGGTCGGAATGCAGCGTGCAACGGAGGGCACCCGCGCGGAGCTGCGCGCTCTGACCGCCGAGCTGCTTCACGCAATCCACAGCGCAAAGCCGGATAGCGGTCATCGCTATTGGCACTACCATCATCCTGAAGCATGGTCGGAGGTCCGCGGCGCAATGGGCGCCGATGCGGACGATGGCCGTCGCGATCCGCCTGCCGATGTCGAGGAACGAATACACGCCGGTTGGATAGGGCAGCTCGCGGGCGGCGCATTCGGCACTGCGATCGAAGGATATCACACCGACCAGATCGCGAAAGTGTATGGAAAAATCGATTCCTACATCACAAAGCCGGAGACGATCAATGACGACGTGGTCTACGAGCTCGCGCTTCTGGATGTGTTCGAACGGCGCGGCCGTGACATTACTTCGCGGGAGATTGGTCTCGAATGGGTAAGGCAGATCCCCTTCGGATGGTCTGCCGAATGGGTAGCTCTGCACAACCTGGCCGACGGGATTCTTCCTCCCGATTCGGGCAAGTGGCGCAATCCCTACTCCGACTGGATCGGCGCACAGATGCGAGGAATGGTGTGCGGCCTTCTTTCGCCCGGATGGCCAATGGAGGCCGCGCGGCTTGGACAGCTCGACGGTGTGGTCTCTCATTCGGCCAACGGCGTCTACGGTGAGATGTTCGCGGCAGCTCTCTCAGCCCTGGCCTTCGTTCACCACGATCCGCGCAAGCTCATAGCGGAGGCAACCGCCTTCGTCCCGCGCGAGAGCGAGTACGCGGCCGTAGTTGACGAGTGTCTTGATGCGGTTCGCGATACTGCGGACCCCGTCGCAGCGTGGCAGGTCCTCGACCGCCGTTTCGAGCGCTACAACTGGATTCACTCATACCCGAATATCGCGGCGGTTATTCTGTCGCTCTGGTTTGGCGGTGGCGAGATGAGCGAGTCCTTTCGTCTCCTCGCGCATGCCGGGCTCGATGTCGACTGCAACGCCGGTCTCGTCGGTACGGTGCTCGGAGTGATGAATGGTGTTCCGGCAAAGTGGGCAGCTCCTCTTGGCCCGGATCTGGAGACCTACATCAAAGGAAAAGAGCGGATAGCGATTCGCGACCTGGCTGCCCGGACCGCGCGGCTGGCTATTGCTTAGCGAAATACCGAAAGCTGTACGCAGCGACAAGTATGGCGAAAGGCAGCTGGAATGCGAAGTAGAGCAAATCCGGAGAGCCGCCGCCGATACGTTCCTCGATGAGAACGCAGCTGTTGACCACAATGTCGCTCGCCATAATGGCCATGCCGAAAATAAGACCCGTCCGCGTTCGGAGGACAAGCAGCAGCGCCGCCGCCGGATCCGCGAAGGTGAGGATTGTCCAGTACAGGTTGACAGGCACGGGCACCATCGAATAACCGAAGAAGCCGAGACGAATCAGGTCGCGCGTGTGTGTGAAGGTGCCGACGCAGAATCCGGCTACAATCAGCGCAATCAGGAACTTGTCCGTCCGCGCCAGCCCCTGGTTTCGGTCTTCAGCGTTCACTGACGGCAGATTCCGACGGGCGGTCGCTCGATGGGTCCGCGACCTCTCCGTCGCCACTGGATTCCACTCTATTACGACCCGCTTTCTTTGCCCGGTAGAGCGCGGCGTCAGCCGCTCCCAGGATCGCAGTCCCATCCGCAAGCTCCGTAGAAAATGCGGCCACGCCCAGTGAGATGGTGATTTCAGGAAGCTTCTGACCGCCGAATTCAACGCGGAGCGCTTCGACCGATCGGCGGAATGCCTCTGCCTTCTGCACGCTGTCCCCAAGCGTGGCGCCCGGCAGAATCATCACCAGCTCCTCGCCGCCGAATCGGCACGGAATGTCCTCTGCACGCATGAACTTGAGCAGTTGGGCTCCTACCGACCGAAGCACCAGGTCGCCGGCTTCGTGCCCGTAGGTATCGTTGAACTTCTTGAAGTGATCGATATCCATCATCACGACGCCGAGGCGTCCTCCGGTCCGGCGCGCACGGTGAAGTTCCCGGTCGAGTGACTCTTCCATGTAGCGTCGGTTGAAGAGGCCGGTGAGCGGATCACGTATGGACTGTTGTCGCAGCGTTTCCTGGAGCTTGAGGTTGGCGAACGCCATCGCGGCGTGTTCTCCGGTGGCCGACACCAGCCGCTGCCGGGAATCATCATATTCCCGGGTCTCCGACGCGGAGGAGAGTTCGACCCCGGTCGCGGTCATCTGCAGATGCAGCAGGCCAATAGTTTCGCCGAGCGCGATCAGTGGAAGGCAAACGTAGGAACCGGTTGTTTCCGCCTTTCGCACGTGATCGCAGACAAGATTCTTGTTGTCCGCCTGAACGACGTGCATCTTTCCCCGTCGGAGCGCCCAGCACTCGTCCGGGAGGATGTCCGCGGCGTCGTCCGTCCAGTCTCCCCAGGTCGAGACCCGATCGAGCAGTTTGTGCGTTTCGTCAAACGCATAGAGCGCGCCGCGATCCGACGGAAATAGCTGCTGCGCGTACTTGACCACCACTTCGTAGGCTTCCACCGTGCTGCGACAAGTCTGGAGCAGGTCGCCCATCTCGCTCAACAACTCGATCTCCCGTGTTCGCCGATGGATGGTATCCATTCGGGCCGTAAGGTCATGATGCGCGATCTGAAGCGATTCCTCGGTTGCCCGATGACGCGAGACCTCCTCGGACAATTCCGACGTCCGCTCGCCGACGATCTCCTCTACGTGCTGAGCACGTCTCAGACTCCCGAGCACAAAACCGGCAAGGAGCGCGGTCGAAAAGAGCCCCGCGCCGAGTACGATCCAGGAGAGCCAGTAGGTATGCGCCCGGAGAAAGGCGGGAGACGGGCGCGCTTCGATCCGCCACTGGCGTTGACCGATTTTGATCGTCGTAGACCACTGGTAGGGAACCTCCTCCTGCGGTTCGGCGGAGGTGACCGGAATCGCACGCTCCCGCGTTCGCGAAGGATGACTGTAGATGAGCGCGTCCGACCCGGTGAGTGCCGCGTCGTAGACAAAGAGATCGATTCCCGCAGGGTTCAACCCGGAAAGCGAGTTCTCCACCAACCGGTCGACCCGCAGCCGCAGCAGTGCGAAGCCGGCCGGGGTGGTATCGTTCCCAGGCCCCGTAAGGGGTATTCCCATCCAGACGACGCTGATTTCCGTCGATCCGTTCGAGATTCCAGTCGGGGCTGCAGCCTCCGGACGAAGGTTTACAGCACTTTCGAGCAGCATCTGCCGAATCCCCGGATCCGACCATATGTCAAATCCGAGCATCATCGGGTACCGCGACGCCGGTTCGACCGCAACTATTGGATAGTAGAAAGCATCAGCAGAAGCGTTCGTGACGTCAGCGATGCCGTTCTTCTGAGTAATCTGAAAATCGTGCGCTCCCTCGGCTCTCATCAGTGAGGTCAAAGAGGTCGTTTCCGGCGCGGGAATACGTGGAGCATAAGCCAGCAGATCAATCTCGCTGTCGCTCATGTAGGCGTCTCGAACAAGTGACCGGAACTCCGCGGCAAACGCTACCAGATCCTGGGTAGTTGCCGCCGTCAATCGGCCGGTGCCATTGCGGGTGCCGAAGTTTGCGATGTAGAAGGACTTAAGGTACTGGAGCTTGAGAATTTCATCCTTGATTCCCTCGTTGATGGCGTTGACTCTGTCGCTTGCGATGCCGCGAAACGCCGAATGCGCGCGATTGGCCTCCCAACCACGGGCGAGGAAAAAGGTAACAAGGGTGAGCGATATGGAGACCGCAAGAACCACCGCGAGAACCATGTATCGCCGAAGCACTGAACGTACACGACCCATGACCAGAGTATACTGCCGCAAATCAGGAAAAAACGAACAAAAAAGGGGCGGAGCGAAAATCAGTCCCGCCCCCTTTTCAATCGGTCAGGGCACTGTTACGATCTGTAGTGGGAGAAATGACGATGTCAAACAGAATGGATCATCCGATCTTTTTTGAACGCAACCGGGTTCGTCGCGTCTACACGGGCGGGAAGCTTTTCCACGAGTTCTTCGGCGACGAACCGGAAGACGGATATCTTCCCGAGGAGTGGATAGCTTCCGGAGTTCGCGCGCGCAACCGCAATTCATCCTCTGAGTACGAAGGTGTATCGCTTCTGCAGGGGACTCGCGAGCGATTCGACGAACTACTGGATGCCCATCGGGAGGATCTTCTTGGAGACTGTGCAGAGCTCGGCATCCTGGTGAAAATCCTCGACAGCGCAATTCGCCTCCCGGTACAGGCACACCCGACAAAGGAATACGCGCGACGCCACTTCGGCAGCCCTCACGGAAAAACGGAGATGTGGGTCGTGCTCGCAACACGCCCGGGAGCTTCCATCTACTACGGGCTCAAAGAGGGGGTCACGCTCGCAGTGCTCAAGGAGGCCGTTGATCGTGCCGAGCAGGACCGCGAAGCGCTACCTGCCCTCCTGAACAGGCTTCCTGCCCACCCGGGCGATGTCTACCTCATACCGGCAGGCGTCGCTCACGCGATAGGTGCGGGCTGCCTGGTCCTCGAGGTGCAGGAACCCACCGACTTCACCATTCAGCCTGAGCCGTGGTGCGGTGATTATCATCTGGACGACAGCGAAATGTACATCGGCCTCGAACCGGACATCGCACTGAGCTGCTTCGATTTTTCCCAGCGGGTAGGCCAACGTGCAATCGATGAAGGCCGCAAGACTCCACGAGTTGAGGTCGACAATGCAACGCAGCGAAGCGAGCTCCTCGTCGGGCCCGCTGACACGCCGGATTTCTCCGTCTATCGCCACGCGGTGAGGGGCGGGTCGTTCACGCTTCCGCGCCTGCCTGCGGTTTACGTTGTCACCGGAGGAGCGGGAGTGGTAACAGGTACGAAGGGCCCGGTCGCCGTTAGAAAGGGAAGCTACTTCTTTCTCCCGGCCGCTTCCCGCAATACCGTGATCGCGACAGACGACGAAATTGAAATCGTGGAGTGCGTGCCGCCGTGCGTATCCGATCCAAACTATTCTCACTGATCATTCTTCTGATCGGCACGTTCGTCGTGTCGATAGGCGTCTATTTCGCGGTCCTCGCGCCCGTATCCGGCATACGGGGTGAGCGCCAGGATCTTGGTGATCTTGGCACGGCCCTTACACAGGAATCGCTTCAACTGAACCGGCTGGCGCGTACCCGTTTCGAGACTCAGCTGGGCGTTCTGAAGAGTGCAGCCGCGAACACTCAAAGCGCGTTTGAACGCGTGCAGAAGTTGACGATCCTTCCCTCGATCAACAATTCGGTTCGCCAGGCGCTGATCGCCATTCAGAACCTTCAGAAGTTATTGACGATAAATACCTCACAGTTCTGGTCTGCAACCGACGTGGTCCTGCAGGACACCAAAACCATTCAGACTTTCACGAACAACCTGGATATCCCGTCGATTCTCACGACGCCGAAAGTCAGGTCAGCGGGACCGGATTCACCCGTCGTGGCGGACATCGAGAAATTTCTGCTACGCATGCAGATTCTTGATTCGGCCCTCGATACCTCTTCCGCGGTCATCAACGAACAGTTCTCGGTAATCGATCAGGAGGTCACGAAGATCGAAAATCGAAGCCGCATCATTGCGGTAGCGATTATCATCGCACTCGTCGGGGTAACATTTGCCGTTTTCTTCTTCATCACCGGCCGTCTGGCGCGGGCAATCGGCGTCATCGAGTCCGGGATCACGGTGATGAACCGAGGCGATCTCACCGGCCGGTTCACCGGGCAGACCCGGGATGAGATCGGAGCCCTGGCGGGAAACCTCAACCAGTTCTCCGACACGCTCAAAGAGACAATGATGCAGCTGCAGGGTGTGTCGCGGGAGAACGTGCGGCTCAAGGAGAGCCTTCTGGCGACCACCGAACAGACCGAAGCGTCCGCGACTGAGATCAACTCGAACGTGGAATCAATAGGACGGCAGATAGCAGGGCTGGACACGCGGGTTGCCGAGGCGGTGCAGGAGGTCGAGCGGATTTCCGGGAACATCGGTTCGCTGAATGAACAGATTCAGGAGCAGATGGCCATGGTTGAGCAATCCACCGCATCCGTTACCCAGATGATTGCGTCACTGGAGAACGTGGCATCAATCACCGAAAAACGGCGGGCAGCTGCCAACAGACTTTCGCAAACCATGGACGACGGCGGACGGAAGGCGGCGACCACCTTCGACATCGTGCAGAAGATAAACGACAGCGTCGGAAGTATTCGCAACATCACCGGCCTTCTTGGCGGCATATCGGCGCAGACCAATCTTCTCGCGATGAATGCCGCGATCGAGGCCGCCCACGCTGGAGCCGCCGGTCGCGGGTTTTCAGTCGTCGCGGATGAGATCCGGAAGCTGTCGGAAGCCTCCGCGGGACAGTCGAAGGAGATCGACAAGATACTCCGCGAGATGGTGGATCTGATTTCTCAGGCGGGCGGCGCTGGGTCGGCGATGAACGAGGCGTTCGGATTGATCGACCGGGAAGTGCGCGAGTTTTCCTCGTCTCTGGCCGAGATCGCGTCGACGATGAACGAAATACGCAGCGGCGGCGACCAGGTTCTTCAGGCGATGACAGGTCTTCAGAATGTATCCGACGCTGTCAAACAGGGTTCGACCACGATCAACGAGAGCTCGACTTCGATTCGAAACACGATGACTGCCGTACGGCGAGTTACTACTGAGGCGCACAGCGGCATGCAGGAGATAACTGCCGGAATGCGCGAAATCTCTCAGGCGGTGGGCAACGTCCTCGCCATCGCCGAGCGACTCGGGGAGCTTGGTGAATCGCTTGACCGGGAGCTTCTTCGGTTTAAGACCGAAACCGACGAGGCGAGCGCGGCGCCGGACGCGTGACGGAATTCTTCACGTATCACGACGCCCCCCCGCCCCGCGCCGATGGCCGTCTTGCCGGCCGTGCACGACGACCCTTCCTATCCGAGACTGAGCGCTCCTTTGATTCTTCCGGACCGCGAGGGGGTCGGACAAGGCAGTTCCGTCCAAAGCCGATCAGGTCTTCCCTTCCGGCGCTCCTAAGCGCTTCCCGCACGAGATTGTGGTTTTTCGGATCGCGGAATTGCATGAGCGCCCGCTGGAGCGCCTTTTCCCTGGACGACCGCGCAACCGGGATGCTCTTTCCGGTGCGCGGGTCGAGCCCCGTGAAGAACATACAGGTGGCAAGCGTTCCGGGCGTTGGATAGAAATCCTGAACCTGCTCGGGAATGAAGTGCCGGTCGCGAAAGTACTCGGCCAGCTCGACTGCCGATGCGAGGTCCGCTCCTGGATGGCCCGAGATGAAATAGGGGACAAGGTACTGTTTCTTCCCCAGCTTTCGGTTCATCTCCGCGTAGCGCTGCTCGAACGCCTCGTACACCTTGTGCCGCGGCTTGCCCATCGCCGAAAGTACCCGATCGGAGACGTGCTCGGGGGCGACTTTGAGCTGCCCGGAAATGTGGTGCTCGCACAGCTCTTCGAAAAACTGCGAGTGACTGTCGGCCATCAGATAGTCGAATCGTATACCGCTCCTGATGAAGACCTTCTTCACGCCGGGCAGCACGCGGAGTTTTCGCAGAAGCGTCAGATAGTCGTCGTGGTCGACTCGCAGGCTCCGGCAGGGAACCGGGGACAGACACTGGCGATCCGGGCAGGCGCCTCTGGTGTCCTGCTTCGCACACGCGGGTAACCGGAAGTTGGCTGTCGGTCCTCCCACGTCGTGGATGTATCCTTTGAACAGCGAGTCCTTCGTAAGAAGCTGGGCCTCACGGAGGAGTGAGGCATGGCTTCGGGCTACGATGTTTCGGCCCTGATGGAAGCTCAGCGCGCAGAAGCTGCAGGAGCCGAAGCAACCACGGGAACTGGTCAGGCTGAACTTCACCTCTTCGAGGGCCGGCACTCCGCCCGCCCCGTCGTAGACCGCGTGCCACGAACGGACGTAGGGCAGCTCGTACACCCGGTCGAATTCAATCTGGGAAAGCGGCCGGGCGGGTGGATTCTGGATCACCCACCTGCGCGTATCCGAAGAACCGTAGGGCTCGGCAAGTTGTCTCCCGAGTATTGGATCGGTGTTGGCGTATTGAACGCGGTAGCTTTCCGCGAAAAGAGCGGTACTGGCCGAAATTTCTTCGAACGACGGGAGCATCAGTGTTGATCCGTTCGTTCGCTCGGTCGAGTCGCCAGGTGGAGAAGATGTCGCATAGACGGTTCCCGGAATATCCGTCAAGCTGTCCACCGGTTCCCCGGCCGAGAGTCGCCGACAGATTTCTCCGATCTGCGCCTCCCCCATGCCGTAGACGAGAAGATCTGCTTTTGCATCCAGCAGGATCGATCGCCGCACTTCGTTGTCCCAGTAGTCGTAGTGCGCGAGACGGCGCAGCGATGCTTCCAGGCCTCCGAGGATTATCGGGACCCCTTTGTAGGCTTCCCGCGCGCGGATCGCATAGACGATGCTCGCACGGTCGGGGCGTCTCTGCGCCGCGCCGCCTGGCGAATAGGTATCCCGTGAGCGCCGCTTTCGGGCGGCGGTATATCCGTTGACCATCGAATCGAGATTACCCGCGGTAATGAGAAAACCGAGGCGTGGCCGGCCGAAGCGCTTGAAATCACTGGCACTTCGCCAGTCGGGCTGGGCGAGAACCGCCACGCGGAACCCAAGCGACTCTACAAGCCGCGAGATCACGGCGATTCCGAACGACGGATGGTCGACGTACGCATCCCCGGTTACGCAGACGAAATCGACTCTGTCCCATTCGCGTCGCGCGAGGTCTGCGGCATCCACCGGCAGGAACTGCGGCTCGCTCACGTTCCGCCGGTCCCGCCGGCGCCCGGTTCGCCGGCAGTCGTTCCCCGAAAGGTCTGTTCGTGCGGTGGTTGCTGAAGTTTTTCGAGAATGGCGACGAGGGTCTCCGGAAGTTCCGGGCGGTTATTGCGGTTCAGCGCGGTGCCGGTCACCTTCGCTTCGACGATCAGTCGGTCATCGGGATGGCAGTAGATATCCTGGTGGAAAGCGATCTTGAGGCGGCTTTCGCGCACGAGATTCACGCCTACCCAGAAGCGGTCTCCACTCGACAGCGGGTATCGGTAGTCGAGCTCAGCCCGTATTACGACGAGATTCACGCCGTGCGCAGTGTATTCCTTGAAGTCCACACCGATACTTTTCAGAAACTCGTGCCGGGCGTGCTCGAGATAGTTCTGATAGACCGAATTGTTCACGATTCCCTGCATGTCACATTCGTAGTCTCGAACTGCCATTTCGAGACAGAAGGCGTACTCTTTCATTGCCACCGTACCTCACGCCGTTCCAAAGGTGCCCATGGTCCCCATTTTACGCTAGTCGTCTGATCCTCACAACCTGATGCTCACGGACGGAAATTCGTATCATGGACGGGAGGAAATTTGCAGATACAATAGATAGTATGAAGCAAAAAGTATTTTCTGTTTTTGGAAATCCTCTGCCGACGAAGGTCGTAAACAAAGCAGAACGGGTGTTCCGATCATACGCAGAAAGATTTGGATATGATCCAGCCTGGAAGCCGCGTCTGGTCGGTCGGCCCATGGCGGGGGCTTGGGAACTTTTTGGTATGCGACAGATCGTTGAGGAAGACCCGAATGCGGAGTGGGGACGAAACGGCTTTAACTCCGGCGACTATTCCGAAAAGGGCGTCGCTCCCGCGAACACCGCCGATGATCGACTCCCCGCGGCGGGGGACCCCGCTGTGGTCATTGGCACTATCAGAATGGGCTTTGGTCATTACCGGATCGCGATCGCCATCGCCTCCGCAGCCAGATCGATGGGGCAGGAACCCTATCTTCTCGATTTTCTGGGGTTCCCCCGGAGCGCTGCTTCGCGCACGATCGACTACCTTAACACTCTGTATTCATTCGGAAGCCGCCTCTCACAGCGATTTCGCCTTTTCAACCGATTTGTATGGGAAAAGGTAACCGCGGAGGCGGCGTTGAAGCTTGACTACTGCGCCCGCGATTTGAAGCTGGCGAAGCTCTACGTGCCTATTTTCGGTGATCTTGACCGCACCATTCCATTTCTGGCGACGCATCCCTGGACCGGGCAGGCAGCGGTGCTTGCCGGGATGGAACGGCTCGTGACCGTTGTACCGGACAACTTTCCGCTCGCATTTCACCTGGTCGAAGGCAGCATTCTCGCCGTTCAGACTCCGTCCAACTATCTCGGTTACCGCACCCTTCGCCACATGGGTTCTGGTGATCAGGGGCTTCTTGTACCGGTACCGCCAGATACGGTCAGATATACCGGGCACTTCGTCGATCACGAAATTGTCAGTAATATCGAAGCCGACTGTGCACGCAGGCTGAAGCGCCTGCGTGACGGGAAGGCGAAGCGTCTACTCCTGACGATGGGCGGGGCCGGAGCTCAAGGGCAGCGCTTCTACGAAATTATCCGTTTCTGCTATCCTGCCGTCGAGACGAACCGCGTCGTGGTGCTGGTGAACATGGGAGACCATCGGGATCAGTGGAATACCCTGAAAGCTGAGCTCGACGAGCGAAAGATCCAATACACCCTTCACGCTTCGTGGACGGAGACTCGGCAATTTGCCGAAAGCATCCTCGAGACCGAAGTATTCGGTATCCATGTCTTTCTGCACGACGATCTATTCCCTGCCGTCTACACCACGAATCTTCTGATGCGCGCCGTCGAACTCATGGTGACGAAACCGTCGGAGCTGTCGTTCTACCCCGTGCCCAAGCTGTTTATCGAGCGCGTCGGCCGACACGAAGCGTGGGGTGCCATCCACGGCGCGGAGATCGGCGACGGCACGCTGGAAACCGACTCGCTGAGCGGTCTTCAGCAGACGCTCAAAGTGATTCTTTCGGATAACGATCTGATCGAGCTCTACTGCGGTAATATCGTGAACAACTGGCGTGCGGGCATCTACAACGGCGCCTACCGGGCAGTCGAGCTTGCGGCGGCCGGCAGCCAGATCGTCGCGTCGCGGGCGATTGTGCAGCCGGCGAGGGTGCCGCCCGCTACAGTATAGGGAAAAGGATACGGCCAGGCCCCCGTTCCTATCGATTACTCCGTCTTCCCGATCCGGGCGGCCACGAAGTCGCGCACCGTCTCCGTGTCGAAGCCGGAATTGGGCGCATGCGCCGCGTCTTTTATGGGTCCGTCGAATGCCGACTCGGAGAGCTTGAACTCCCGGACGAACTCCTCTTTCGGAATCCCGGAGAGCGCGGAGACCTGCGCGAAGGTGTCGGTGCCCTTGATATCGGCCGGGACCAGGGCGTTCTTTTCGGCGACGTTCTTCGCGAGTGACTTCACTGTCCAATCGACGCCACCGACCGCGGTTGTGATCCCGATCACTGCAGCAAAAACCAGAACACTCACGGCCAGCATAGCAGTGGGGGATATTCTCCCGGTTCTGCGTCGGGTCGGTTCCACGCTTGAGTCAACCGGCTTGGACCAGGCTGCGGCCACGTAGAGGGTGTTCTCTACCGGGCAGGCGGCGACGCACAGATTGCAGTTGATGCATTCGGATGACTGAACCTGGGCGACCGATTCAACGAGAACGTTCACCGGACACGCCTTGTTGCACGCCATGCAGTGCGTGCAGGTGTCGTTGTTTCTCTTTACGCGGTACAGTCCGATGCGGTTTATGAGTCCGAGAAAACCGCCCATCGGGCAGAGATACTTGCAGAAAAATCGATCATAGAAGAGCGAACCGACGAGGCTCAGTACGAGGAGGATCAGTCCAACAATAAATCCGGAGATCAGTTCGCTGGACAAGATGTGGTGATACGCGGCCCACGGATCGTAGGGGCGGATGAAAAGTGTCCCCGTGACGGCAGTCATGACGACGATTACCGCCAATGCCACGTACTTGAGGTAACGGGCGGGCCGGTCGATCCAGGAAGGAACGGTGAATCGTCGCCGGAACAATTTTCGGCCGAGCCTCGCAAAGAGTTCCTGCAGAGCGCCGAACGCACAAATTTTGCCGCAAAAGACGCGGCGAAAGAGCACCGCGACCAGAATCGTGGCAAATAACAGCACGAAGCTGCTCCATGCGATCTTTTCGACCATCTGCCCGGAAGTGACCAGCGTAAGCGCCGACTCGATTCCGCCGAACGGGTCGAGAGCATCCACACTCACCGGCCGGATGGTCGTCGAGTACTGGTGGAGGATGCCGAGTGCTGTCGATATCGCGAGCAATGCCACAAGTACCGCGAGACGCAGGGAACGGAAACGGCGAGCCGCCCGTTTGTCCGCCTTTTGGAATGCCATGGGTAACTCCGTTGAAAGTATGTGGGAATTCTACACAACCTGGACGTCACGGTCAATCGTTGAACCTGCCAAGTTGAAATTCGCTCCCCTCGCGGATATAGTGGGCGAAATCGTTTTTCCATGCGAGGTCCATGTGCTCCTCCACAAGGTCGAAGCTCCAGAAAATTTCAGTTTTGGCAACGACATACGAACAACCATCGCACCACGTATCCTCCACCTCGGCGAAGAGGTATTCCGGTTCGAAGTCAAGAGCAGCCTCTGGAAGTCCAGCGGCTCCCGCGCGGTTCTCGATGAGAAGGCGTTCATGCGGCCGGTCCGATCGCGGGGGCAAGCTTCTCCGACGATCGACAGAAACGAGCGCGCGGAGATCCGGATCGACGAGCATGGCGGGCTGCAGGTTCTCTTCGAGGACTCCCTGCGGCTCCGGACCAGAGAGGGGCAGGGATTCGGCCTATGCGGAAAGAAGTGGATCATGGTTTTTGACGGTGAGGAGGATATGCGCTTCTACGGCATGGGCGAGAAGCACGGACCTCTCGAAAAGACCGGTATTCGAACCCGCTTCTGGAACACCGACGTCTTCTCCGATTTCCCCAAAGCTGCCGTCAATCAGGCCAAAGTCGATCCATTGTACGTTTCGGTCCCCTACCTGCTGCTGGTCAGACCCGGCTTTGCTGTCGGAATCCTTCTCGACAACCCTTTCTCGGTATTCATGAACATTGCCGCTGTTGAGGGTATCGCGCAGGTTTCCGCAGCCGCAAACGGGAAACGACTTTCTCTTGGCTCACCCGACGGAAAGCCGGTCGTCTATTTCATTTTAGGTAAAACTCCTGCCGAGGTTACCAGGAAATATCAGCGGCTCTGCGGCCCGACCCCGCTTCCGCCGCTTTGGGCGCTCGGTCATCACCAGTGCCGGTGGGGATATCAGAGCGAGGCCGATTTGCGGGAGCTGGCTCGCAATTTCCGTCAATACCAGATCCCAAACGACGGTCTTTGGCTGGACATCGACTACATGGACGGTTTCCGGGTCTTTACCTTCGACTCCAAGAGTTTCCGTTCTCCGGCGAAACAGATCAAATCCCTTACCAGCGACGGCTGGCGGATTTGTCCCATTCTCGACCCGGGGGTACGGTCGGATCCGGGCTACGAGGTGTACGATAGCGGCCTGGAACGTAATCTTTTCTGTCTGACTGCCGAGGGACGGCCCTATGTGGGTTTTGTGTGGCCAGGGCGCACCGTTTTCCCCGATTTCTCCCTTGCGGAGACGCGGAGTTGGTGGGCCGAAAGGGTCAGTCGGTTTGCCGAGACCGGGATTGCCGGGGTCTGGATCGACATGAACGATCCATCCACCGGGTCGGCCGACTACGAAGAGATGAGATTTGGCCGCGGGAAATCGGATCATGCTTCCTACCATAATCAATACGCACTCGGCATGCAGATGGCCACGCGCGAGGGTCTTCTGCAGGCACGCCCGAACGAACGACCCTTCGTGGTCTCCCGCAGCGGATTTGTGTCAACCGGCCGGTTTTCGGCCATTTGGACCGGGGACAACGTGTCGAACTATGTCCATCTTGCGCAGAGCATACCGGTCTGTCTCAACCTCTCCCTTTCGGGGATTCCGTTCGTGGGTGCTGACGTCGGCGGATTCGGCCTCGAGTGCACTCCTTCGCTCCTGGTAGCCTGGTACAAAGCAGCCTTCCTGTTCCCGTTCTTTCGCAATCACTCGGGAAAGTGGTCAAGTCACCAGGAGCCGTGGGCCAAGGGAGCAGGAGCTCGTATCCTCATCACGCACTACATCAGGCTGCGGTATAAGCTTCTTCCCTACCTGTACTCTCTGTTCGCCGCCCAGGCGCGAACGGCAGAACCGATACTTCGTCCCCTCTTTTTCGAGTTCCCGGGCGAAGGGCGCAACGATCTGTCCCGCATTCAGGATCAGTTCATGGTGGGGCCCGCGATAATGCAGGCTCCCTTCGTAGAGGAGGAGAGCCGGCGGCGGGAGGTCCTGTTGCCACCGGGATTCTGGTATGACGCGCCTGGAGGCGGCTGGGTGCGAGGGGACCGTCGCGTTGTTGTGCAGGCGGACCAACGAACGACCCCTCTCTATTTTCGAGAGGGCAGCATAGTGCCCATGCTCCGCGGCGAACCGCGTGACAACAGGTCCGACCTTTCTTCGATCGAGCTGCACCTGTTTCTTTCCCGGCGCGGCACAAGCTCCCCGGAAAACCCGATCCGGGGCGAGGCACAATACGACGACGGCCATACGTTCGACTTTCGCAACCCGGACGGGAGATCGTTTCTCCGAACGGCCTGCTGGACCAAGAAAGGCAGACTCTTTGTTGACTTCTCGGATTCAGACATGGGCTACGGGCCGATGCGCGTGGAACTGGTGGTGTACGATTCGTTCAGCGATGTTCGTGTGCTGTGGAATGGCGACGAGCGTACCGTAGGGATGCGACCCTACCGATGGAACTGCTGCAACACGACGGTAACGTGCCGGCGCTCCGAAAAGATTACCATTGAGCTCCAAGGTCGGTGAGCCATGCATCTTCGGGCAGGGAAAGCGGGAGGTGGTGAACCTCCGCAAGCTCTTGCCATTGCGTCTGCGTATCCCCGGTGACCTGGGGCCGGAAGCCGAGCCTGAGGTAGGTCTTGATCGCGGGGATTCTGAACTCTTCGGTCTCGAGCACCGCCATCGTTCTGCCCTCTTCAAGGAACCTTCCCAAAGCCGCAAGGCTCACCAAATGACCCAGCTTGCGGCCGCGATGGTCCGGGTTCACCGCAACGAAATGCAGATAGCCGTAGTGAGACCCCCAAAGCGGATGGTACCAGGCGGCAGCGGTTGCAACGGGAATACCGCGGTATGTTGCAAAAAAAATCCGCTCAGGCAGAAAACTCGGATCCTCACGCATGATGGCCTGAAACGACCGCGGAGTTTCGAAGGATGCGGCTACTATTCTCTCCCAGTGAAACTCGTCGCCGGAACGGAATGTCCGAATCGGGTATTCCGCGGGTGGACACAACGGAGGCAGCTCCTCCAACGAGTCTCTGATCATCACCAGCGGTTTCATCTCTGCTCAAGTCTACCACGAAAGTCCCGATCCTAAGAATAGCCCGTTACTTTACTATCTAGAGCTCTGCCGGGCACAAAGGACAGATGTGTGTCAGATCCTCTGGATATCACGGATTTGTGGAAGCGAAAGGTACTCGACCCAAAGAACGCTCTGCGCTACGAACTGGGCCCGCTGGTTATCTGGATCTGTTTCGAGGACCACGACTGGTACGTGGCGCACGAATGGCGGGAAAACGGGGTACTCGACTACAAAGTTGCCCAATTTCCGCTGCGGGACACGCCTGGCGACCTGAAATGGCGCCGCTGGACTGCCGGGAAGGAATCGCTCGAAGTGAGCATTACCCCCTTCCTGCCGGACAGGCCTCTGGTCGTCAAGCCGGAATCCGAGATCAAGATACCGGCCGGCAACAGGGCCCTTTTCTTCGTCTCCATACCCCTGTGGTTTCGCGTGACCGTGGGACATCCGCAGCCGATTCAGCTCACCGAAATTCCGAGCGTCCTGCTTTCCAACTCCTGGTTCGGCGATGTGACGAGCGGAGAGCTCTGCTATGCGCTTCGAACGAAAGCGACCAGGGATGTGGACCTCTCCGAGGTGGTTATGCATCGCGCGACCTGTCCGATGCACATTCACAACAATTCCCCCACCGAGCTCGACTTCCAGCGGCTGTGTGTGCACGCGGAGTTCCTCAGACTCTACGAAGGTCAGAACCGGCTCTATACGAACCACGTCAAGGTGGTATTCCGCGGTGACGAGCATTTGAGTCAGATAGAGCTCTCAAAAGGGGCGCCCGACATAGAGCCAAATTGCCGCCTTATCCAGCACGCCCGGATGCAGGCGGAGCAGAGCCTCATGCGGAAGACATTTCAGGTGCTTCGTTCTCTCACGGGAGTCTGACCTATGCCGAAAACGTTTCAACTGGACTTCACCAACATACTCACACCCGAGCGCCTCACCTCCCTGTGGCGCGCCGCGCTCATTCTGGTCGTGGGGTTTCTGGCTATTCAGATTATCGCGCGGCTGGTGAACCGGATTACGAGGAGGAAGTTTTCCCCACAGGCAACAATGCTGATACGGCGCGGTATAGTCTACGCCGGGATGGTGATCGTTATTGTCGCGGTGCTCCAGGAGTTCGGCGTCCAGATCGGAGCACTTCTTGGGGCGGCCGGAATTGTGGGTATCGCGATTGGATTCGCATCGCAGACCAGCATGTCCAACCTGATAAGCGGGCTCTTTCTCATATCCGAAAAGCCGTTTTCCATCGGCGACGTTATCAACGTCGGCGGGACCACCGGCATCGTTGATTCGGTCGATCTCCTGTCGGTCAAGATTCGCAAGTTCGACAATCAGTTTGTTCGCATTCCCAACGAGAAGATTCTCACCAATGAATTGACCAACGTCACGCGGTATCCTATCCGCCGCCTCGACATCAAGCTCGGCGTCGCCTACAAAGAGGACATGGAGCGAGTTCGGGACATTCTGCTCGACGTGGCCGACAAGAACAGATACGCGCTGGTAGAGCCGCCGCCACTCTTTATCTTCACCAACTTCGGGGACTCTGCGCTCGAGATTCTCTTCGGGCTGTGGTTCGAAAAAACCGACTATGTCAATCTCAAGAATTCGATCATGCTGGACATCAAGAACCGGTTCGATAAGGAGGGTATCGAGATACCTTTTCCCCATCGATCAATATACGCGGGGTCGGTCACCGACCCCTTTCCCGTGCGAGTCGTAAATCCCGCCCAACTGGAGCAGCCGCCGGGGGCCTGATTCCCGCTTGGCCCCGGTCGCGAACCGTTAGTACATTCTCACCCTGGAGGCGTGCATGTCACACACCGTCGTGGTGCTCGAGGGGGACCAGACTGGACAGGAGCTGCTCGAAGAGGCGCTCCGGGTTCTTGATTCAAAGGTTGTTCGACTCGAGCTGGAACTTCTTCGCTTTGACCTCAGTCTCGAGAATCGGATTTCAACGAAAAACCAGGTTGTCTACGACGCGGGAGCCGCTATCCGCACTCATCGACTATCGCTGAAGGCCGCCACCATCACACCCGAGACGAAGGGTAGCGTCGGCAGTCCGAACAAGATCCTTCGCGAAGAGATGGACGCGCAGGTAATTCTCCGCACCGGGCGCAGAATTCCCGGAGTCAGACCCATCGCAGGCGTGTACGCTCCGATCAGCGTCGTCCGCATGGCGCGTGACGACGCCTACGGAGCGAAAGAGTGGCGCGAAGGTGAGGAAGGGTCGACCGGGGAGACGGCGTTCAGGACCGAAAAGATCACACGGCGAGTCTCTCGCTCCGTAGCCGAGTACGCGTTCCAGCACGCGCGCAGGAGCGCAGCCAAGGTGTTCGGCGGGCCAAAGTTCACCGTCAGCCCGATCTACGAAGGGATGTTCAAGGAAGAGCTGGACCGCGCGGCGGCTGCCTACCCTGATGTCCGGTACGAGCCCCAGCTCATAGACGCAACTTTCGCCCTGCTACTTGCTACAACCGGTGAGTCGCTCGTGATTCCAACGCTCAACCGCGATGGGGATCTTCTTTCAGACATGGTGCTGCAGATGTTCGGGAGCATAGCGGGTTCCGAATCGCTGGTGATTTCGATGGACGAATCCGGGGAAATACGGTGCGTCATGGCGGAGGCGCCCCACGGCACCGCGCCGGCTCTGGAGGGCCGAAACGTTGCGAATCCAATGGCGATGATTCTCGCCGGCGCGGCGCTACTCTCCTACATCGACGACCCTGAGGCGAAGCGTGCTTCGCGCGCAGTCTACGAAGCCACGCTCGAGGCGGTTCACGACGGGATTCGCACCTCGGACCTCGGCGGGAGCGCCGGGACGGTAGAGTTCACGAACGAGGTGATCCGCCGGGTGACCAACAAGCTCGATGTCTGGGCGTCGCTCGGCTAGGATTTCCTGTTGACCATCCATCGCGAAAACTGGTGCAGAAATGTCCGGAAAATCGGTACCTGATCTTCCGGGAAGCTGTAATCCGCCGCTGCCCGATCGAGTATTCGGTCGAAACAACCCAACCAGACGACCCGGGTCTCGTCGGTGATGGGGAAGGGGAGGTGGCGTGCGCGAAGCATCGGCGCGCCGTATTCCTGCTGGTAGAGAGGCGGGCCGCCGAGAAAACCTACGAAGAAAAGGGAGCTCTTGTGAGCGCTCAGCTCCATGTCATCGGGAAACAGATCGCGGATAGTTGACTTTTCGAGCTCTCCGTAGAAATCGTGTATCATCCGTTCGATGTTTTCCTGTCCCATGGTTTCAAAAACGATCGCGCTCGGCATCTGCGTTCGCGGAGGTCCTTCGGGCGGAATGTAGATTTCGTTACTCATGTTCATTTTCCCCCTCGGAGTGTACTCATTGTCCGGTGCAACGGCAACCGCAACTCTGTGATCGCCGGGGCGAAAGTGTTATCTTTTCAGTGTCCGGTCGAGGAGAGCCAAATGCCCAGGATCGTCTATTCACCCGAGCATGAAAAGTTCCAACCTGTCCCCGTGTACAATCCGCGTACAAATGCGCTCGAGCCGCATCCGGACGATCCCGCGCGAGTCGGTCTCATTCTCGAAGCGCTCGAGGACCTTTCCTGGCCGGTCAACCGGGAAACAGGGGATTACAACCTCGACCCCTATTTTAGCGTGCACAATTTCGAGATGATCACTCTTTTCCGGGAGGTGGACAGCGGAATCTCCGCCGGGATGCTCGACTCTCCGGTCGTGGCGGCGGAGTTTGCGGGGCGTCACGCCTCACGCCAGCCGCAATCACTCGACGGAAGGCTCGGCTGGTACTGCACCGATGTCCGTACACCGCTGACCGCCGGTTCCTGGGCCGCAGCCTGCGGATCGCTTTCGGCGACCATTGCCGGAGCCGACCTTATTTTAAGTGGGGAACGGCTTGTCTACGTCATCGCGCGACCCGGAGGGCATCATGCCGGGCGGGACTTTTACGGGGGCGGATCCTATCTGAATCATGCAGCCGGTGCGGTCGTCCATTTGTCACGACGCGCCAGAGTTGCGGTGCTCGATATCGGTTTCCACCACGGCAACGGAACTCAGGATATTTTTTACGAATCCCGGGAGATCGGGTTTGCATCCGTACACGTCGATCCGCGGGCGATCTATCCGCACTACTACGGCTACGCGGATGAGAAGGGCGAGGGGAAAGCGCGCGGCAGCAACCACAACTTTCCGCTCCAGCTCCCGCTTACGCCTAAAGATTTCGGTGATGCGGTTGATCGAGCCGTAGCCGAGCTGCGCCGCATCCGTCTCGAAGCGCTGGTGATCTCACTCAGCGCGAATGTCGCGGGAGCCGGCGACCGTCTGCCGATTCCCGGGATGAATCTTCCGGTATCCGTCTATGCTGATGCTGCGACCAGGATCGGCAAGCTCAAGGTACCGATGCTCGTGGTGCAGGAAGAGGGGCATGACCCCCAGACGCTGGGACCCTCGGTGCGCGGGTTCCTGGAGGCGCTGTGGGCGGTTGTTTCACAGCCCCGATAGAATCGCGCGGCCACCGCAACCGTGCGTATGTCGGGGTGCGACCAGTTGGCGTATCGGCGATGATGTAGTATATTTCATATATAGTATTTTTAGTATACACTATGATCATACGGGAGTAGCGAGATGGCAGAACGAGAAGTCGAAAACGTAATTATTGTTGGTTCCGGGCCGGCCGGTCACACTGCAGCAATTTACGCCGCACGGGCGGAGCTCAAACCTCTTATGTTCGAAGGATTTATGGCAGGCGGAGTCGCCGCCGGCGGGCAGCTGACCACCACCACCGAGGTAGAGAACTATCCGGGATTTCCTGAGGGGGTTTCCGGCCCCGATCTGATGGACGCAATGCGAAAGCAGAGTGTCCACCTTGGCGCACGGGTGGTGACAGACAATGTAGAGGGTGTCGATCTCTCGAAAAGACCCTACGTCGTGAAAACCGCGATCGAAAGAGTACTTCACGCAGGCCGTCATCATTGCAACCGGCGCAACTGCAAAACGGCTTAATCTCCCCGGGGAGGAGAGGCTGTGGCAGCGCGGGATTTCGGCATGTGCAGTCTGCGACGGAGCCCTTCCGATCTTTCGAGACCATCCGCTGGTGGTGATCGGCGGTGGGGATACCGCGTGCGAGGAGGCGGCTTTTCTTTCGCGGTATGGCAGCAAGGTCATCATGCTGGTTCGCCGTGATGTGCTGCGGGCGAGCAAAGCCATGCAGACGCGCGTCGCAAACAATCCGAAAATCGAAATACGTTGGAATACCATAGCGACGGAGGTCGTCGGCGAGAAGCTGGTCTCCGGCATCAGGACGACGAATGTAAAAACCGGCACCGAGGAGCTGATTCCTGCAACCGGGCTTTTCTATGCGATCGGCCATACGCCCAACACTGATTTTCTCGATGGTCAGCTTCCGATGGATGACACCGGCTATCTCATTTCCGAGCCCAACTCGACGGTGACGAGCGTCCCCGGAGTTTTCGCCTGCGGTGATGTCAAAGATAAGGTCTACCGACAGGCGGTAACTGCGGCCGGATCGGGTTGCATGGCGGCGCTCGAAGCGGAACGCTACCTGGCCGAACTCGAAGAGGCCCACGCCGAGCGCGCAGAGGTCGGCCACCGGTAGAACCGGGCGGCATGATCGACGCGAATCCTCCATTTGCGCACAGCTTCCGGCCGGGGTATAGTGACCTTGGTATGAACATCCCCGGGCGGAAGACTGTTCGTGAGCGGTGGAAATCGCTCAGACTTCGAGACAAGCTGCTGTCGTTCTACACCGTGATGATTGTCATCATGGTGGTGATCAACGCGGCCACCAGTTACAACGCCTACCAGTACATGCAGGTCTTCAATCAGAACCTGATTACCTATTTCGACATTCATCAGCTGCAGCTCACCCTCGAGACCAATCGAAGCTCGCTCGAGAGCTATCTGCGGACAAATGCCGCTGCCGGTCTCGAAGGCTACTACGAACTGCTCCCGCGCGTATGGCAGCTCATCGGAACTATCGAGAAAGAAGCCGATACCAGCCTTGAAGCATATTTTCAACTGCGGGCCGCTCAGCGCGGGTTGGACGCCTACTTCAAACTGGCGGCGTTGGCGGTTCGCAAACGCCAGATGGGCGCCGAAGACGCCTACGCAACCTACGTGCGGGCGGAACACATAAACTCATACGTCAAAGGATACATATCCCTGCTTCTCAATATCGAGCTCTCCGACGGCAGCAAAGCGTACCAGCGGCTTGTCCACAGGGCAAACGGCGTGCAGCTGCTTTCGTTCCTCGCGCTTCTCGGCCTCGGAATACTTTCGATCATATTTGGAGTTCTCTTCTCGAACTCCATTTCACGACCGATCCGTCGGGTAGCCGACATGTCGGCGCGGATCGCGGCAGGAGATCTGGACGTCGGGGAGATGGAGGTGGAATCACGCGACGAAGTCGGCATTCTTTCGGCCAGCTTCAACTCGATGAGCCGAAGCATCCAACAGATGGTTCTGGACCTGCGGGAAAAGGCGAATCTGGAGAAGCGACTTCACGAGGAGGAGCTGACTATTGTGAAGATGGAGCAGTCGCTTCAGGAAGCACAGTTTCTTGGCCTCCAGTCGCAGATCAACCCCCATTTCCTTTTTAACACGTTGAATGCGATAGCGCGAACCGCGATGTTCGAGCACGCGACCGAGACCTCTCACCTCATTCAGTCGCTCTCCCGGGTGTTTCGTTACAATCTCCGCGATCCCCGCAAGACGGTCACCCTCAGGGATGAGCTGGAGATCACCAGCGAATACATGGCGATTCAGAAACATCGATATCAGGAGCGTCTGCGTTTTCGCGTGAACTGCGCCGTCGATACGGAGCAGGTGGCGATACCCTGCTTCACGCTTCAGCCGCTCATCGAGAACTCGGTGAAGTACGGAATTGAACCAAAGGAGGAGGGGGGCGAGATATCGATCGACATCCGTTCGCGCGCCCGGAAAATTCGGATCTGCATCCAGGACACCGGGGTCGGTATGAGCCGGACCGAGCTGCGCAAGGTACTGAACGGAAAGAATGGCCAGTACACGGGACAGACCTCCGGAATCGGTGTCGCAAATGTTGTACGAAGGTTGCATCTGCTCTATTCGGGAGAGGAAACCTTCTCGATGAAGAGCGTTCCCGGCAAGGGAACGACGATAACCATCGTCATTCCGACCCGTGAGGTGGAGGGCGGGGATGTACCGGCTCCTGATCGCTGACGACGAGCAACTCGAGCGTGATGCGCTTCGTTTCATCGTGCACAAGGGATCCTCTGCGATCTCCGAGATCGCATTTGCGGCTAACGGACGGGAGGCGATCTCCAAAGCGGAAGAATTTTCTCCGGATATTGCATTTCTTGATATAAAAATGCCCGGGGTCAACGGAATCGAAGCTGCCAGGAAGATCAAACAGCTGGTTCCGGGAGTTCGGATCGTGTTTCTGACCGCGTTTGACTTTTTCGACTACGCCCATGAGGCGATACGCATCGGTGTCGACGACTATCTGGTAAAGCCGGCGTCTGAAGCACGGGTGATCGAGGTGGTGACGCGCGTTACCGCCGATCTCGATCGGGTGCGCGAGCAGCGTCAGCGAAGCGAAAGGAATGAACAGAAACTCGGCCAGGTCTCGGGAAACATGGAGACGAAACTCGCCGAAAGCCTCTCGCGGGGCTTTGTGGATTCACGAACCCTTGCAGAGCTTTTCGATTTCCTCGAGCTTGAATTCGGCGGCGCCGCCGCCATAAGCGCTCGCCTGAACTTTGAGCTCTATCCAATGCGGGTTGAGACCGAAGCTCAGCAGCTGGTGCTGCGTAAGCGCTGTCTTCACGGGATATGGGGCGCGCTTACACAACCGGGAACCGTCGTGATAGGTGCTGTCGTCCCCGACGGCGTGAGTCTGATCGTCGCGTTTCCGCGGGTCGGTTCCGGTGGCGCGGAAAAAGAGCTGCGCGCGCGGCAGCTTGTCGAGCGGCTGACCGAGACCTCAGGACGAATCGGAGCGGAATTTTCCGTCGGCGTAACATTCGGGATGAGCGATATCGGCGATGACGTGACCCGGCTGGATGAACTGGTCGTTCGGTCACGCGAGCTGCTCGATGCGGCGATTCCGGGTGATTCGGCACCGGTACGCCGGATGGAGGCGGTCGAAGCGCGCGGAGAGCGCGAAGAGACGCAGGCGAGAGGCGCTGGCCGCGGAAGACTGTCCGCCGCATCGGCAGTTTCGCCGCCGGGCCAGCCGGCATACCGATTCCCGCCCGAGGAGGTCGAGCGACGACTGATCCAGGCGATCGTGACGGCGAACGCGCCGGGTGCCGACCAGGCAATCGACGACCTGTTCGGCTGGTTCGCGGCGCGCTCTTCAGACGAAGCGGCACTCACTGATTCGATTGCCGAGTTCGTAGTCGTTCTCAGGCACTCGCTTTCCCGTGCCCTTCCCGGGTTCGAATACCGGGACAACCGCTTTTCTCGCGAGCTTTCGCAAGCGACCCGCGGCACCGATATGCGAACTCTTCTTCGCTCGCAGGCGAGAAAGATGATCCAGACGGTTCTCGCTTTGCCGGCACGGACTGTACCGGCTGCAGTAGCGCGGACCTCCGAATACATAGAAACGCATTTCACCGAAGACCTCTCGCTCGAGCTGCTCGCCGGCCTCACCGGTCACTCGGTCTATCATCTGAGCCGGTTATTCAAGCAGCACACCGGCGTGAACCTGGTGGAATTTGTGACGGCGGTTCGCATCCGTCACGCACGAGCTCTTCTCGACAACGGAAATCTGACGATAAAGGAGATCAGCGCCCGCACGGGGTTTTCGGATCCGGCCTATTTTGCCCGTGTCTTTCACCGGATCGAAGGAACGACCCCGACGCGGTATCGCGAGAGAAGCTTGCGACCGCGCCGTTGATCCGGATTGGCGAGCAGTTCGTACGGGAAACCGCCTCGGTTACCACAAGAAAATACACGAGAGAGCAAGTATGTCCAGATCCGCGTTTTCCGGATCGCCCATAGAATGATATCAGGAGGAGAACATGAAAAAGGGAAAAATAGTTCTCGTTATGCTCGTAGTAGGATTGTGTACGCTCGGCGCGGTGTGGGCCGGAGGCAGCGCGGAAAAGCCTGCCGCGACGCAGTCCCAGACACAACCGGCAGCGCAGTCCGATGCGAAGCCTATCGTTCTGCGTCTCGCTGAGACTCATCCGGCCGATTATCCGACAACCAAGGGCGATTTCAAGTTCGCCGATCTGGTCAAGCAACGGTCGAACGGTCGGATTCAGATCGAGGTTTACCCGTCCTCGCAACTTGGAGAGGAAAAGGCCGTCATCGAACAGGTGCAGTTCGGCGCCATCGACATGACCCGCGTCAGCATCTCTCCGTTGTCGGCATTCGTTCCGGCGTTTGATGCGCTCCAGATGCCCTACCTCTACCGCAATGCGGACCACATGTGGAAGGTCCTCAAAGGGTCGATTGGAAAGCAATTCCTTACCAGCCTGGAGCCCTCCGGGTTTGTCGGACTGTGCTGGTACGAGTCAGGCGCACGAAGCTTTTACAACTCGAAGCGCGAGGTGAAAACTCCGGCCGATCTGAAAGGCATGAAGATACGCGTCCAGCAGGCGCCCCTCATGGTCGGCATGGTGAAGGCGTTCGACGCAGTCCCGACACCAATGGACTTCGGCGAGGTCTACAGTGCTCTGCAGACCGGCGTCGTAGACGGTGCCGAAAACAACTGGCCGAGTTACTTCTCGACCAGCCATTATGAGGTGGCGAAGTACTTCACTCTCGACGAACACACCCGTGTTCCCGAAATCACCATTGCAAGCAAGATCAGCATGGACAAGCTTTCGAAGGCAGACCAGGAGCTGATCAAGCAGGCAGCGTGGGACTCCATGGACTATCAGATCGACCAGTGGGCGCAGTACGAGAAGGTTGCACAGGAGAAGATCCGCGCGAACGGCAACGTGATTACGCCCGTCCCGGACAACTCGGCCTGGCAGAAGGCTGTTCAACCGATGTACGACCAGCTCTCACCCGATCTGCAGAAGATCGTGGCCGAGATTCGCGCAGTAAAGTAGTTCGACGAACGGGCCGGAATAGCCGACAGCTTCTTCCGGCTATTGTCTCGCCGAGATGGTTGTGTAGCAGCTGCCGACGGCCGATCGCCGTCGGCAGTTTTCCGATTTCGACTCTGCCGCTGGAGTGGCCAATCAGATGGTTCGTAAGCTGGTAAAGTTCTTTAACGTATTGCACATAGTACTTGTCTACCTCGCCGAGTTCCTGCTCGTAGCGATGGTAGTACTCATCTTCGCAAACGTAGTCTTACGCTATGTTTTCAACTCCGGGATTATCTGGTCCGAGGAGACCGCGCTTCTGATCGCGGTATGGTTCAGTTTTATTGCCATGGCCCTGGGAGTGAAACATCGGCTCCACATTCATATCAATCTTCTATCCTCGGCTCACATCCCGCCGCAGCTGGACACGATTCTGTGGAAGATTCGTGACGTCGTGGTTGTGGTGGTCGGCGCCGGAATGCTCTGGTGGGGCTGGATTCTCGTGGGCTTCACGATGCGCTCGATACTACCTGCAACGGGCCTCCCGGCAGGACTTTTGTACATAGTCGTTCCGATCGCCGCCGTCGTTATCATCTACGAGGGGATCGTCCATCTTCTCAACGTGGACACGGGGGACGAGCTCGTCGACGACTATCTGGCCGGAAACCTCCCGTTTCAGTCGATTCTGACCGGCCTGAATCCCACCGTACAGGACCATCCTGACAACACTGAAGGAGGTGGCGATCATGCCTGACCAGACAACAGCCATTATCCTGCTCCTGGGCGTTTTCGGGCTGCTCATCGTCCTTCGGGTTTCCATAACATTCACGCTCACCTTCGCATCGCTCGCCACCGCGGTCTATCTTCACATACCGCTGATGGCGATAATCCAACGGATGGTTCAGGGAGTAAACTCGTTCTCGCTGCTCGCAATTCCGTTTTTCATCATTGCGGGTGAAATAATGGGGCAGGGAGGGATTTCCCGTCGCCTGATCGAGTTTTCGAACCTGCTGATTGGACGGGTGCGAGGGGGGCTGGCGGAGGTAAACGTACTCGCAAGTATGTTCTTCGGCGGCATATCCGGGTCCGCGGTGGCCGACGTTTCATCGATCGGAACTATCATGATTCCGATGATGAAACAGAAGGGCTACGACGCCGACTACAGCACCGCGGTTACCGTCACAAGCGCCACGCAGGGAATCATTATTCCTCCCAGCCACAACATGATCATCTACTCCCTCGCCGCGGGCGGCGTCTCCGTCGGCCGACTCTTTCTCGGCGGGTTCGTGCCCGGCGTCATGCTGGGCATATCGTTGATGATTCTGAGCTATGTGATAGCGGTCAAGCGGAAGTATCCCAAGGAGCGCAAGTATACGCTGCGCGAGGCCCGAGGCGCGGTCAAGGACGCAATCCTCGGACTGTTCACGGCTGTCATCATCGTTGGCGGGGTAATCAGCGGAGTGTTCACCGCAACCGAATCCGCTGCCATTGCGGTGGTCTACGCGTTCATCATCACGTTTTTCGTCTACCGTGAGATCCCGCTTTCCGCGTTGAAACGGATTCTGTATTCGTCGCTGAAAACGCTCGCAATGGTGATGAGTCTCATTGCGGCGGCGAGCGCATTCGGTTACCTGATGGCATATTTGCGCATACCGGCGCTGGCAACGAAAGCGCTACTGTCAATCACCAGCAACAAGGTTGGCCTGCTGCTTCTGATCAACGCCCTGCTGCTTGTCCTGGGCATGATCATGGACATGGCGCCGCTCATCCTCATCGTAACGCCTATCCTCTATCCGGTAGTCGTCGGCGCACTGGGACTGAGCCCGATTCATTTCGGCATCATCCTGATGCTGAACCTCGGTATCGGCCTGGCAACCCCGCCGGTAGGTTCGGCGCTCTTCGTCGGCTGCGCAATCGGAAAGATAAGTGTCGAAGACGCGACGAAAGCGATGCTGCCCTTCTACGCGGTCATGATAGTGGTGCTTATGTTCATCACCTTCATCCCGGATATCGTGATGTTCATACCCAATCTGGTAATGCCACAGAAGGTGGGGTGATGAGCATGCAGCCTGATTTCACCTTCGAGCATGTAGCTCTCAATGTTCCCGACCGTGAGCGGGCCGAAAAATGGTACGCCGAGAATCTCGGCCTTACCGTCGCGCGGTCCGTTCCCGGCGGCGCATGTTTCCTCGCCGACCCGACCGGACGTGTGGTTTTCGAGCTCTACGCGAATCCGGCGCACGCGAGCCTGGACTTTGGACCACTGCACCCACTTACCTTTCACGTTGCGTTCGTCGTGTCGAATCTCTCGCAGGAGGCCGCTCGGTTGAGCGCGGCGGGCGCGCGGGTTGTCGAAGAGTTGAAGACAGTCAACGGAGATACGATGATCATGATGCGGGACCCCTTCGGAATGGGCCTTCAGCTCATGAAACGAAAAGACCCGATGTTCTAGACTGGCCGCGGGCCGCAGTTGAAAGCGCGGCCCGGACCTCATCGAGGTCCGGATACCGCGTAATCGCACCGTCATTGTCGGTTGCGCACAGGGCCTCTATCCTCGGAAGCCCCTCGATGCCGACGCGTACGACGTCGCGCGCACTGTCCTCGTCCAGGTGATACTTGCTGCAGTGAGCCGCCGGCGAATATTGCCCGTTGCCCGTTGGCGGTGCGTCGAGGAGGAAGTACCATTGATTTCGGGTCACGCCGAGGTTCACTCCCGGAAAACCGAGCCGGAAACGGATAAGGTCGAAATGTGAGACGCGGGCTGGCCGGCCCGGAGGGAAATGCCAGAATCGCGGTGGATTGCGGCGGGGCTGCCGGAGGTTGCGACGACCTCGATCAGCGACCCCGGCGCGGAAATCGCTGCCGCTATCTCGTTCTGATCTCCAACCGGTACCGCAGACATCCCGAGCGGAATGGCCGACAGCTCGCTCATCATCAGCTCCCAATCGGGGACTCGCACAATCTCTTCACTTTCGTCGAACTCCACCCGTGCCCTGATCCAATCGAGCCGGGCCGCATTCAGCCTGATCAGCTGCGGGCTCAAGGTCGATGCGAAGGCGTGGCGGTACCAGCAGGTGTGGGCGCTGTAGTCGCGGCATATCCGTGGCTGCCGCTCTGAGCCGTGGATCGTGCACTTCGAGCTCTGCGGATCGAGAAATCCGCACGTCCTCGTGTAGAAGACCGTCCAGACACCGTCGTCTTTTATTCCGATTTCGATATTATCGTGACTCAGAAGATCCCGGGCGGTTTCCAGGTCATCTGCAGTTTGCATCGAGAGCGGAGTCACCGGCAGATTTCGACAGCACGGAGACTGATGGCATCGCGAACAGGGAGATTCAATCCAGCCCCGGTCGATTGGAATTCGCCGAGCGCTGGAGACAATTTCACTCATTCTGAGCGCAGAATTAGCACGCCACGGTAGCGTTGTCAACAGTTCGCTTGACATGATGAAAATAACCCTATAATATATAACATTCTTAGTGGAGTTATTGGTATAAGGAGCCAGGGGCTGCGTATGAGCCTGCGTCGAAAGATAGTTGTCATCTCGTGCTGCGCCTTCCTCCTGCTTTCGGCCGCAGTGGCAACGGGGTTTTACGTCGCTGCTCTCCGGATCGGCGCCGCGAACGCGACACGGTCCAGACTCATGGCGACGGCAGCGGTCGCGCGGACGATCTCCGCTTCTTCCATGCCGTGGTACCAGGATAGCCGCACCGCGGACTTGGGCGGGTATGACCGGCTGAGCCGCTATCTGAGTGCGCTTGTTTCCGGCGAGAAGGCGATTGACCGCCTGTCGACAGTCTATCTCGATCCGGCCGACGGCGCGCTGCACTACAGCGCAAGTACGACCAATTTTCGGCCGGGTGATCTCTATCCGGACACAGCGGAAAACCTTTCACGGCTGAAGGCCCTGATCGCGGAGGGGCGAGACTATTCGGATTCGGTGCCGGTACACGGAACCGCCGGTGACGTACAGCTTGCGGTGGCTGCTTTGAGCGCACCTGGCATCGCAGGCTCGATGCCAGGCGGTGTGATTCTTCAGTACAACGCCCGCGGGTACTATTCGCTGTTCCTGCAGATCGTGGCTCTCTCTCTGCTGTTCGGCGGAGGCGCGTTTGCGCTCAGTCTGTTTGTTATCGTCCCTCTCACCCGTCACATCGTTGGTCCCATCGGCAAGTTTCAAGCGGCCACGGCGCGGGTGAGCGGCGGGGATCTTACAGTCCGGATTCCGATTGACAGATCCGACGAATTCGGCGACCTGGCAAACGATTTCAATACCATGGTCTCCCGACTTCAGATCTCCTACGACACCCAGAAACAGCAGGAAGAGCGGCTCCGGGATGCGGCCTACGGTGACGAACTCACCGGGCTGGAGAACCGCAAAGCCTTCTTTGAACGCGTCGAGGAACTGCTGCTTCGATCACGCCGGAGTCCGAAAAGCCAGATACATGGGCTGCTGTTCATCGACCTGGACGATTTTCACGCAGTAAACGATTCGCAGAACCATTCTGCAGGTGACGCCGTTCTGGTCGAGACGGCGCACCGGCTGACCACGGCGGTTCGGCAGACCGACCACGTCTTTCGACTCACCGGGGACGAGTTCGCCGTCATGCTGCTCGATCTCCGCAATGAAACCGACGCATCGATAGTGGCTCGGAAGATTCTTGAAGAGCTCGCGCGTCCTTTTGATGTTACCGGCGGGGCTCTCCATCTCACCGCGAGCATCGGTATCGCGCTCTTCCCACGCGATGCGTTGATTGCCGAGGCGCTGATTCGCGAAGCCGACAGTGCCCTTGCTGATGCCAAACAGGTGGGTGACACGTTCCGTTTCTTTTCGCAGGAGATGCAGGACCGCGCACTTTTCAAAATGCAGCTGGTGGCCGACCTTCACGAGGCAGTAGAGCGGGAGGAATTCGTTCTGGCGTACCAGCCGATAGTAGCGAGCGACAGCTCAATAGTCGGCGCCGAGGCCCTTGTACGCTGGAACAGTCCCGCCCGCGGCCTTGTGAGTCCGGCCGATTTTATTCCGCTGGCCGAAGAGACCGGAATCATTATTCCGTTGGGGACGTGGATTATCGGGGCCGCATGCAGGCAACTGCGGAAATTCCACCAGGATGGAATGTCGAATCTCTGCATGTCGGTCAACCTTTCACCGCGCCAACTCAATGATCCGACGCTCCCGGCTACTATCGTCGACGCGTTGGTGGAGAATGATCTTTCCCCCTCACATCTGATACTGGAGATCACCGAATCTTCGATCATGGATCAAGACGCGGGGCTTCCGCTTCTGGAGAGGCTGCGCGAGCTCGGCATAGCGGTATCCATTGATGACTTCGGCACCGGGTATTCATCTCTCAGCAGACTGAATCAACTGCCCATCGATGATCTGAAGATCGACCGCAGTTTCGTCGTCCAGATGGACACCGAAAATCCATCCAGCTCGATAGTCGCCTCGATAATCACTCTTGCACATAGTCTCGACCTTGAGGTAGTGGTGGAGGGGGTTGAGACTACGGACCAGGCTACGGCTCTGCTTTCCCTCGGCTGCGACTACATCCAGGGATACATCTACAGTCCGCCTCTCGGCCCGGACGCATTCACCAGTTTCGCCCTCAATTTTTGCGAACGAGGGTATGTTCGCGGGGCCTGATTCGGGTACACTCTGCGCGTTGGTGAACTAGTCATATGGCGAACAAACTCATTGCCCTCGAAGGGCAGATCGGCGCGGGAAAAACGACACTCGGGTTGAAACTGGCCGAGAGCCTGAAGGTTCCCTTTTACGCCGAGCTCGCGGCAGAAAATACTGAACGGCTTCTGGACAGGTTCTACGCTGATCGGTCTCAGGTGGGCGCTCTCCATGCAAACACATTTCATCACGCACCGAGCGGCGATGCTTTCGGCCATGCCGCAAGGCACAGGAGGCATTCTCGACCGTTCACTCTACGGTGATCGAATATTCGCAGAAGTGCTTCACGAAGACGGATTCATGGACGATCTCGAGTTCTCCGCCTACACCGAACTGTTTGAGTTGCTCTCCGCTCTCGTCCCGCCGCCTGACTTGATGGTCTATCTGGACTGCAACGTCGATATCGCACTGGATCGTATTCGCCGACGGAATCGCCCCGCCGAAGCCGGCATTCCGCGCGGGTACCTCGATCATCTCGATCGCCGTTATCGCGACTGGTACGCCTCCTATTCCCGGTCACCCAAGCTGCGGATCCCGTTCGACGAAGTAGCCATCGAAGACCCCCGCGCTACCGCCTCGCTGATCGAAAAGATACGCGAGGCTGCGCGCTCCGATCGATCCTGACACATCGAAAATCTCTTTGACATTCCCATGGACCGGGCGCATATTGGTGTTGGGGGGGGAGGAGAAGCTATGGCGGCGGAAACGAAATCGGCTGGCGGGAAGGGCGAAAAGCCGAAGGTCCCCCGCGCCCGGAAGCCGGTGAAAAAGGTCACGTTCACCTACGACAATCCCGAGGCGCAATCCGTTTCATTGACCGGATCATTCTGTCACTGGAAGCCGGATGCACATCCGCTCTCGAAGGACGCAAACGGTGTCTGGAAGATTTCCGTCTCGCTGCCCTCGGGCCGGCACGAGTACCGCTTCGTCGTCGACGGCGAATGGACCAACGACCCCCGTTGTTCGGAGGTCGTCAGCAATGAGTTCGGCAGCGAAAATTGTATATTTTCGGTAGATTGACCGCGGCTACTCGATCTGCAACGTGGACGAGTTTCTGAAAGTGTGCCGCGTTCGGAAGTCTTTCGCAGATTTATTGTACGCAAATATGTAGTTCAGCGTCGTCTGCGCCGCATCGAGAAAATCTGCCCGGTTCACGGCTATTTCCAGAGTAGTTTTTCCGTTTGATTCCCCCACCGCCTGCGCCATTGGCGTTTCCCCGGAATAGTCCGAATGGGTATGAAACCGCCCTTTCTGTACGGTGATTTCCGGTTTCCCGTTTGTGTCGACGTATCCCATGAAAATGGTGGCGCCGTTCATCACCGACGTGCCCAGGCCCAGCGCAACCCAGCCATCGCCGGGCGCGGTGATCGCCATATAGATCCGGTCCGAGGTGACTCGAGAGGAGATGACCACGCCATTGTCGCTGTACGTCTGGTCGTACTCCGACGGCTCGACAATTCCATCGGTTTTCGGCGCGCTGCTCTGCGCGAAAGCCGCGACGGCCAAAGAGAACATTGAAGCTACCACGAGAAGTGTGACCTTTCTATTCATCCTTTTTGTTCCTCCACAATGCGTGACCAAGATAGCCATGATTACCGGCTGCCGTCCACACCCCGCGCTACCGTTCGCATTCTCTGTTGACCAATACCTGAGTAATTAAGTAGGTTTTATCATCTCCGGGAGCCCTTGGTCGGCGTCCGGCCAACGTCGGAGACGCGGGTACCGGGGCGAATGGCGAAGGAGGCCACGCGATGAGAAGATTTTCGGTTGGTTTTGTTGCGCTTTTTCTTCTGGCCGGGCTATCCGGCGGCTTGTGGGCGCAGTCGGTGAGGGTTGCAACGGCCGGCGGCGTCAGTTACCTGACTGATGCGAACGGAATGACTCTCTACTACTTCACGAAGGATGTTGCCGGAAACAGCGTCTGTACCGGCGGATGTCTGGGAGCATGGCCGGTCTACTACGCGCCGAACCTCAGCGTTCCCGGGCAGCTTGCGGCGTCGGACTTTGGCACAATCACCCGCGAGGACGGCAGCAAACAGACCACCTACATGGGGTGGCCGCTCTACTACTTATTCGGGTGACAAGAAGTCGGGCGACTTGAATGGTGAAAATTTCCGCGGCGTCTGGTTTGTCGAGAAAGTACCCGCATACAGCGTGATGGTCGGTACGTCAGGGACCCTTGGCAACTACCTCACCGATGGCCAGGGAATGGCGCTCTACTATTTCACCAAAGACTCGGCAGACAAGAGCGTCTGCGAGGGAAACTGCATAAAAGCGTGGCCGGCCTTCTACGCGCAGAGCATTGTGGCGCCCAGCAGCCTCAACGCGGCGGATTTCGGTACCATTACCCGGCCCGACGGTTCCATGCAGACCACCTACAAGGGCTATCCGCTCTACTACTGGGTAAAGGACAAAGCCCGGGGTGACACGACCGGTCAGGATGTGGGGAAAGTCTGGTTCGTGATCGATCCGGCGAAATTCAAACCAGCGATGTAGCCGTAGTTCTCACTGAAGAAACGCCGTCCGCCGGATGAATCCCAGGTAGCGGCTCGAAACGTACATGATCGGTTTGACCGCGGTAACAAAATCGCGAGAGAGCCGCTCCAGCGCATATTCGAGAGAGGGGTGCATCCGGGCGGGCTGCTTCAGCGCCTCCCGATAATAGTAGCTACCACAGTCCGCGATTTCTTTTCGGCTTTTTGCACGAAACCACGCTCCCGGAAGCAGCCGCTGCACGTCCACGTAGTCGGAGAATACTCCCAGCAGAAAAAGACAGATGTCGCCGATACGCTTGCACGAGAGCACTCGCTGCGTATTGTTGACTATGCGGCTGTACTGGATGAGGCTCTCGATATCGAAATCGTCGACCTCGATCTTCTCGAGGATGTTTGGTTTCACGTTCAGATAGAGCGTGGTCTTGTCGATCCGGACAAACGAGGAGAGCAGGTCCGCGAGATAGTAGCGGAGCGTGCGGTCGTCGAGGAGAGCGAGCACAGTTGTCGTGTCAAAAACCACGACGCTGTATCGGTTTTCCCTTTCGAAGGTAAACGTCTGTTTCCGCAAGTCATGCCTCGCCCGGTTCACCAGCACCGAGAAGAACAACCTTCCCGACACATCCAGAACGTGCTGCGGGTTGTCCATGAGATTGTGGAACAACCGTTCGTCCGATAGCATGGTATCGAGGAATTTCAGGGTCTTCTCTCATTGACCGCATGAGTCGTTCGGATCCGCCGGTTCGTTCCGCTTCCGGTGCGAGTACGCCGATCACGTAGGCAAAATCCGAAGTCCGCCAGAACGAAGCATCGTCTCCGGGCAGCTGTTCTTGCATCATACATGAGTAATTTACCGCAACATCCGCACGGCGGCATCCCGATCGATTCAACTCTTTCGAAATAATTTCGTCGCGCGCAGTCGGCCTCGTTGCAAGTCGCAGGTGAATACCTTACGATGAGCGAGTCCACGGCCAGGGCCGGAAAGGATCAGATCACCATGAACCGACGGCTTTCACTTTTTCTCCGTTTTCTGCGATTGGGTTTTTTTACCATCGGCGGAGGCTACGCCATGGTTCCGCTCATAGAGCGGGAAGTGGTTGACGATTCCCATTGGCTGGCCCGCGAAGACTACTACAAGACGATCCTCTTGACGCAGTCGGTTCCTGGGCCCATCGCCGTGAACACCGCTTTTGTCGTGGGAAGGCAGGTCGCGGGTCTCTCCGGCGGCCTCATTTCGGCGCTCGGCGTGGTTCTTCCCTCATTTGCGATCATTCTGGTTATTGCGATGAACTTTGCATCTTTTCAGACTCTGCCGGTGGTAGAGGCGGTTTTCCGCGGAATACGGACAGCGGTCGTCGCCCTGATCGCGGCGGCGGGAGTGAGACTCGCCCGAGAAAGTATCGAGCTGTTCACGCTTGTGTTGGCGTTCGCGGGGCTCGGGGCGCTGCTCTTTCTGAATTTTGAGCCCGTTTCTGCTGGTGCTGGCGTTCATTGCCGCCGGGATCGCACGGGCCTTCATCCGGCGGCGTCGGACCGACTCCACCTCTGCCGGCGGCTCGGCTGCGGGATCCGGAGAGTCCGCAGAGTCCGCAGAGTCCGGGGAGGACGCCCCATGATGACACTGTTGCAGCTTTCCTTTTCTTTTCTCAAGATAGGGCTGTTCAGTTTCGGCGGCGGATACGCGATGCTACCGCTCATCCAGGAAGAAGTTGTCAATCTGCACGGATGGATCACTCAGGCCAACTTTGTGGACATAATCGCAGTCGCCCAGATAACGCCGGGCCCGATTGCCGTCAACAGCGCTACCTTTGTCGGCTATCACGTGGCTGGAATTCCCGGTGCGGTCGCGGCAACGTTTTCGGTAGTTCTCGGTCCACTCGTGCTTGCGGCTATCGTGGTGCGACTCGCGGACAGGTTCTCAAGCTCCTACCTCGTGCAGGGGGCGCTTGCAGGTCTGCGTCCAGCCCTGCTGGCCCTTATTGCCTACTCTGCGGTGTCGATTGCCAGAACCTCGTTTACCGGCGTTCTCACCGTTCTCGTCGGTTCCGCTGCGTTTGCATTGCTGATTTTCACGCGGGTTCACCCGCTGATCGTCCTCGGTGCCACCGCGCTGATAGGAGGTCTATTCCTGGGCGGCTGACCGAGACGTACACTCCGCCGAGCTCCCGGGCAAACCGCGCCATCGGAGAGGGACCAGGCGACCCGCGGCGCGCCGCAACGTCTGCGGTATCCGCGCAGACCAGAATTACGTTACGGTCCCGGACCCGTTTCGCGAGGAAACGGAGTTCCTCCCGTTCACTCGACAGTCCCGGAAGCCGGACGTTTCCCTCCCCGTCGGAGATCAGCACCACGAATCCCCGCCGGAACGGGCATCTTCGACCCTCGGAGTCCATGACCCGAATCGCCTTCACAAGGGCTGCTGCGAGCGGCGTCGGGCCGCCGCCGGAAAGACGGGCAAGCGGCCGCGTGGCCCGAACCGCGCTGGTTGTCGGCGGCAGGAGAATCCTCGCGTCGCGGTCCCGAAAAGCAAGCAGCGCGACGCGGCCCCGGTTTCGTGCTTTGCGCGTGAGGATGCGAATGGCGGCCAGCTTTGCGGCCGCAAGCTGACGCCCGGTCGCCATCGAATCTGAAGCGTCGACAAGAAGAATCACCAAATCGCCGGGATCACGTTTGCAACGGTAGTAGCGAAGATCCTCCCTTCCTACGTGCCGGCCTTCTCCCGGCGGTATTGAATCCGTGGACCGCTGTTTGCGCAGAGCCGTACTGTCGTGATGATTCGCGTGGCGGCCGGGCGCGCGCAGGGCGGCCGCGCGGAGAGAAGCGGCCACCGCAAGGCCGTTCTCTTCTGGGCCCGACGCGGTGCGGACGCGACGGCCGCCACTGTCTGCGGCTGGGCTCTCGGCCCGTCGACGCTTTTCCCGGAAAGTCCTGTTCCGCGCGAAGGGAGTCCCCGCGTTCGGCACGGGAGGATCGAGGGTACGAAGGAGCTCCATCACCAGCTCGCTCACCTCTTCGGCGTATTGCGCAACTCTTTTTGGATCAGGGGCTACCGGGGCTTTTTTTTTTGACCGAGAATCGGAAGCAGAAGGCTACCCGCCGCGGTCGATCCCGGTACCTCGGTCAGCGTTCCATCCGACTCGTCGAAATCTTCACTTCCGTCCTCGTGCCACTCCGCCTTGCCGTCGGTCGAATCCCGCGCAATTCGTTCAATCACCTTGTCGACTTCGTTACCATTTTGAGAGTAGGGACGAGTCTTGTCGGTATCGAGGCGATGAGGCAACACGAAACGCGCGGCCTCCATCACCATTTCGCGAGTGACCCACTTGCGCCCGAGGAGTGCGGCGAGCGCACAGGAGGTGCGAGCAAGCGTGAGGTCCGCGCGGTGCCCCTGGACTCCAGCACGGGTCGCAATCGAGACAATGAGCTCGAGCCGGGAAACGGGAATGCGCACCGCGGGCAGACGCATGCGTGCGCGCAGGATTCGGGCGGCGATTGCCGCATCCTGCCGGTTCCAGAGCTCGGTCGGACGACTTGCCTTTCGATCGAAACCGAGCCGTCTTTCGATTACCTTTCGCCGGTCCCCCGGGTCGGCGAGACCTTTGACATCGACACACAGGCCGAAACGGTCGAGAAATTGCGGCCGCAGCTCGCCCTCTTCCGGATTCATCGTTCCGATCAGCACGAACCGAGCCGGATGTTCGACCGAAACTCCATCTCTCTCGACGCGGTTGACACCGGAGGCGGCTGCATCGAGGAGCATATCGACCAGGTGGTCGGGGAAGAGGTTTACTTCGTCCACGTAGAGCAGCCCCCGGTTTGCCTCGGCGAGGAGACCGGGGGAAAAGGTGATGTTTCCCGACGAAAGCGCCTTCTCGACCGACAGGGTGCCCACGAGCCGGTCCTCGGTGACGTTCAGCGGCACCTCGACAAATGGCACGCGGATGCTTTCGATCGGAAGTTGTTCCCCGGCCGCTGCCCGTTCCCGGCAACGGAGATCCATCTGGTCCGTGTCGACCGGGTCGCATCGGTAGGGGCAGCCTGCAACTGCCGAAATAGGGGGAAGGAGTGCTGCGACGCCGCGAGCAGCAGTGCTCTTCCCGGTCCCTTTTTCGCCTCGAATCAGCACGCCGCCGATGAGTGGATCGACTGCATTCAGGACGAGCGCAGATTTCAGGTCCTGCTGGCCTACTATTGCGGAGAACGGAAAACTCTGTGGCATGACAGCGCAAGCCTATGCGGAGCCCAACCGGATGTCAAGTAACACCTGCCGAAATGCTTTGACAGAGAGGCTCCAGTTGGATAGCATGTCAATTCTGTGAAAATACTTATTTTAGGCGGTGGCGGTGTCGGGAGCAGAATTGCCGAACAGCTGATCGCCGAGAACCACGATGTGGTAATAATTGAACGGGATCCCGCGCAGGCGGCGGTGCTTTCTCATCGACTGGATTGCATGGTTCTCAACGACAGCGGCAACAGCCGCGAGGTCCTTCGACGCGGCGGCGCGGCAAAGGCAGACGTATTCATAGCCGTCACCGATTCGGACGAAGTGAACATGATTACCTGCGGGCTGGTCGCCTCGGAGTTCAAGGTTCCGCTGAAGGTTGCACGGGTTCGAAATACCGAGTATACGCAGACTCACCTTTCGCACACCGGGTTCTTCGGGGTTGATTTTCTGGTAAACCCGGAGGTCGAAGCCGCGAGCGAAATAGTGACGAGCGTTGAGCACGGTGCCCTGAGCGACGTTATCGTCTTCGACAATTCCGACCTGCAGATCAGAAGTACGACGGTATCCGCGGGCTCGCCCATCTGCGGGCGCCCTCTCGGGGAGGCGATGCGCGGGTTCGACGCCCCATTTCTCGTCGCGGCCGTGCTTCGCGGATCCGATTACCTCATACCGTCGGGCACCACAATCCTTCAGGAAAATGATCTTGTCTATGTCATCGGGACGCAGGCGAATCTCGACCGGTTCTTTTCCGTGATGGGCAAACCGCGCCGCGCCATGAAAAAGATAGTCATCGTCGGCGGCGGCAAGATCGGGGCGATGATTTGCGGCAGTCTTCTCGAAGACGATTCGGACGTGAAAGGCGTGGTCTCGCGGGTATTTCGCAGGCTGGTTGGTCGGCGCGGACGCCAGGTCGTAGTATTGGATCGCGACGTGGAGCGGTGCAAGGAGCTCTCGCGCAGCTATCCGCGTGCATTGGTCATCCACGCGGATATTTCCGACGAGGGGGTGTTCGAAGAGGAACAACTGCTCAGCGCCGATCTCATCATATCCACGACCCACAATCAGGAATTGAACATTGTCTCCGCCCTCTACGCGCGAACTCTCGGCATCGAGCGGTCGATAGTCCTTGTTGCCAACCCCTCCTACGCGGTCGTCTGTTCCCGCCTCCGGATCGACGTGACGGTGAGTCTGCGCCAGGCCGTCGTCAACGCGGTTCTTCGCGTGATTCGTCAGGGCCTCATCCTGAGCGTTCACAGCCTGTTCCACGGCAAGATCGAGGTACTCGAATTCGAGGTTGCCGAAGGTTCGCCCGCGGATGGCCACCCGATTCGTGACATCCGTTTTCCGCGCGACTCGCTGCTCGTCTCCATCAGCCGCGACGGTGCGGCGAACATCGCCCATGGGAACTCGGTGGTACAAAGCGGAGATAGCGTCGTGGTGATCGGCAAGTCGGAAGACTTTCAGCAGATTCGAAGCGTCTTCACCCGGTGACAACATGAACGCGCGCATTGTAGTACGGGCACTTTCGGCGCTGCTCCTTATCGTCAGCGTTTCCATGGTTCTTCCCATCCTGGTCGCCGTTCTCTCCGGCGAACAGAACATGATAGTTCCATTTCTCGTTCCTCTTCTTATTGGAAGCGCTGCCGCAGGGATTGGCATTTTTTTCACCAGGGACCCCAGCGTTGCGATGGTTCCTCGCGACGGTTTTGCCATCGTAACCGGAAGCTGGCTTCTGGCATCGGCTGTCGGTGCAGTTCCATTTGTTCTTGCGCACGCGCTTCCTTCGTACACCGACGCGTTTTTCGAGACGATGTCCGGATTCACCACGACCGGCGCGTCGGTAATTGCAGACGTGGAGTCGCTGTCGCGCGCGATACTGTTCTGGCGATCGCTCACCCACTGGCTCGGCGGGATGGGAATTATCGTTCTGGCAGTCGCCGTATTTCCACTCATCGGAATACGCGCGTACCAGCTGGTGAAGGCCGAATCTCCCGGGCCGTCGGTCGAACGGATCACGCCACGAATCGCCCGAACCGCGAAGATACTCTGGCTCATCTACGTCGGATTGTCGGCACTCGAAACGATCCTGCTCATTATCGCCGGATTGAGCCCCTTCGACGCGATCACCCAGACGTTTGGAACCATGGCCACTGGTGGGTTTTCGACCAGAAACGCGTCAATCGGCGGATTTCATCTTCCTGCGGTAGAAATCATCATTACTGTCTTCATGGTAAGTGCGGGTGCAAATTTCGCGCTCTATTATCAGTTGCTGATCGGCCGATTTTCCTCGTTCCGGGCGGACACCGAGTTCAAGGCCTACATAGGAATATTCCTGGTCGCTTCCGGGATTGCCGCGCTGTCGCTGATATTTCAGTCGGGAGCTCCGACGGGAGAGGCGATCCGGCAATCCGCATTTCAGGTAGCCTCGATCCTGACGACCACCGGGTTCGCTACCACGAATTTCGATACATGGCCGTCGGTCGCGAAGATCGTCCTGCTTCTGATCATGTTCGTGGGAGGCTGTGCAGGTTCGACTGCCGGCGGCATCAAGGTGGTCAGGATCGTTACGCTGATGAAACAGGCGGTCAACGAAATGCGGTATGAAATCCATCCGCGGGCAGTATTCAGCCTGTCTCTCAACGGCGTACCGCTCCGGAAGAACACCGTTTTCGGGATCGTCTCTTTCTTTTTCCTCTACATGCTGCTGGTGCTTCTGACCACCGCGGTGGTGTCCTTTGCCGGTGTATCCGTTTCCGGGGCATTTACCAGCGCTCTGGTCACTCTCGGCAATATCGGGCCCGGTTTTGCAGAAGTGGGTCCGACGCATACCTACGCTTTTTATCCGCCGGCGATCAAATGGTTTTTGAGCTTCATCATGATGGTGGGACGTCTCGAGGTCTACACGGTGCTCGTTCTCTTTCTTCCCCGTATCTGGCGCAAGTAGAGTGCCCCAATGCCGCTCGGGCCCAATCTATGTCGGTCGGTGAGTTCTGGACGCGAGGAACCCCGCAACGGCGGCTCCGCGGGGAGCCCCCTGCGCCGCGACTCTTCCCCGATCGAGACAGATGATTTCGTCCACCTCGTCGATGCCGAACAGCAGATGGGTGATGATGATGATCGAGCGCCCGTTGGCCGAGGAGAAGAGAGCCGCCATCAACCGTTTGGCAGTCGGTCCGTCGAGTCCTTCGGTGGGCTCATCGAGGATGAGCACCGGTGCCGGTTTCAGCAGCGCGCGGGCGATCGCAATCCGTCGTGCGCTGCCCTGCCGAAAGCGTTCCGCCTGCCTCACCCACATCGGTTTCCAAGCCGTTTGTAAGCCGTTCCACGAGGGGCGAGACCTGCGCTGTCCTGAGCGCTTCGGCGATTCGGTCGTCGTCCGCGGTTGGATCGCCGAGCAGCAGGTTTTCGCGAATGGAAGTGTGAAAAAGGTGTGGATTCTGAGGCGCAAACGATAATGTGAGTCCGGACGGAGTCGCCGCCCATCTCCCGCAGATCGTTGCCCGAAAGTTCGACGGTGCCGTCCTGATATTCCCAGAATCTGAGCAAGACATTTGCCACGGAGCTTTTTCCCGCACCGGTTGGCCCGACAATCGCGATTTTCCGGCCCTGCGGAATATCGAGATCGACGCCGTCGAGCGCCCAGACTGAATCAGGCGCGTAGCGGAATCGGAGATTGCGGATTCGAATATCGGCGCGCTCCCGCAAAGTTCCGGCGGTCGCTCCTCCTGGCGGATTCTTGTCCGGCACGCGGGCTGACGAGACGTACCCTGCACCGGTGGCACTCCGGTCGCCTTCGCTTGAGTCGACGAGTGCCGGGGCCGCATCCACCAGTCCGAACAGTCGCCGGCTCGCTGCAGCGATCTCACCGAATCGCCGAGCTGCCTCCGGGAAGAACCATCACCGGCTCGAAGCTGCCGACCACAAAGACCAGCAGCATGGCCATGGTTGGGCCGTCCATGGAACCGCCGGCAACGAGCGGCACCATTACGAGAAGCGAAAGCCACAATGCGGCCGTCACACAGAGCACCATCGCCGCATCCGAAACAGCCCATACCCGGCTCATCCTTCGCTGATGGCGATCATGCTCCCGGCTCAGATCCCGGATTTTCCGCTCGTGGTCGCCGGCGGCGGCGAACGCCATGAGCTCTCCCAGACCTTCGGTGTGTTCCACAAGAGCCGTTCGGAGCGCTGCGGCCGATTCGACCAGCGCCGCGCCGGCGCGCGAGGCTGCTGCGATGACCGCCGCCGGGAGAAGCACTCCTGCCGCCGCGAGCAGCCAATATCCACAAGCGCTATCCCCAGGCTGAAGTGGAGCAGAAATGCGAAGAATCCGGCCGCGCTCGCCAGGCGCGACGACTGCCGGCAGGAGCCCACGAACGTAGAAATCATCGAGGGTGTCGACATCGGCCCGCATGCGACTCAAGAGATCACCGCTCCGGTAGTCTGAAAGCCGAGCCGGCGCGAGCGGTTCGATCCGGCGGTAGAGCCAGACGCGGAGTTCCGAGAGCACCTTGAGCGTGGTGTTGTGGTTTACGAGCCGTTCCAGATAGCGACCGCCGGTTCGGGTAAGGGCCAGGGCACGGACCCCGGCGGCCGGAAGTGTATAGTTGAACGCAGCGCCGGTGACTCCCGCGATGGCCATGGATGCGACAAACCAGCTCGAAAGCGCGAGAAGTCCCACGTTCGCGACCACAGTCAGAAGCGAAAGAAAAACCCCAAGAATCACCCATTTCGCGTGAGGGCGGAGAAGCGGGAGCAGTCGCGCCAGATTTCTCACAGCGTCGCCTCGAAGCTCTCGAGCATCCGGGAGTAGATGCCGCCGGCAGCGACCAACGCGTCGGGAGCACCCGCCTCGGCGACGCGCCCCTCATCGATCACGATGATCTTATCCACCAGCCGAATCGTGCTCGGCCGGTGCGTCACGACAATCAGCATTCGATCGCGAGTGAGTTCCGTGATTCCGCAATGTACCAGCTCCTCGCTTTCCGCATCGAGATGCGCACTCGGCTCGTCCAGCAGCAGCAGCGGTGAATCCCGGAGAAACAGCCGCGCGAGGGCGAGCCGTTGGACCTGGCCGCCGGATAGTCCCTGGCCCCCCTCGCCCACGCGAGTTTCGAACTTCTGCGGCAACCGCTCGATGAACTCGTTCGCGAACGCCCGCCGTGCGGCCGTCCGGACCTCCCCGTCGCCTGCCGCAGGGCGTCCAAGGCGGATGTTCTCGGCGACCGTGCCGGCAAATAGGGTCGGTCGTTGGGGCAGCCAGGAGATCGCGGCGAGCCATTGTTCGATACCGAAAGTCGCGATCTCTCGGCCGCCCAGGTGTATCGATCCGGAGTCCGGCTCGATAAACCGCAGCAACAGCGCGAGCAGCGTGCTCTTTCCCGCTCCGCTTTCTCCAAATAGCGCTGCCTTTTCTCCCGGGGAGACCGTGAAGCTGGTGTTCGAAAAGACCCGCCGCGGTTTCTCCGCCGCCGTTCCCGGGTAGGTGAATGCGATATCCGACAGCTCCAGACCGCCGGTGGCGCGAGCCGCTCCACGGTTGCGTGCGTCCGATCGATCTTCGGCTGGTTGATCCGCTTCGAGCAGCTCCACTATCCGTTCAGCGGCCGCGGCCGCCGACATCCGTGCATGGTAGTGGAGTCCCATGGCTCGAAGCGGCTGGTAGAACTCCGGCGCAACCAGAAGAATGAAGTAGGCACGATGAAAGTCGAGCTGGCCGGCGAGCAGCCGAAAGCCGGCGGTAACTGCCACCAGCGCTATGCTCACCGTAGTTATCAGCTCGAGCATCAACGAAGAGACGAAAGCGATCTTGACCACGCCGAGGGTGGCCCTCCGATGCTCGTCGGAGATGCGCGCAATCACGTCCGCCTCACGCTTGGCAGCCCCGAAAGCTTTGAGCGTCGCAATTCCTGAAAGCGCGTCGAGAAAGTGCGAGCTCATCTGTGAGAGCTTCTTCCACTGCTGCTGGTTTCTGACCCGGGCCTCCATACCGATAAGGGTCATCAGGACAGGAATGAAAACTGCCGTTCCGGTGAAGATAAGGCCGGAAATCCAGTCGAGCGGGTAGGCCACGGCCAGAATCAACAGAGGCAGTATTGCGGAGATCGCCCGCTGAGGCAGATAGCGTGCGTAGTAGCCCTCGATGGCTTCCACACCGTCCATTATGGTGTTTGCCAGCTCGCCGCGGTGCTCGGAGGCGAGCGCAGTCGGTCCCCGTTCGCGAAGGCGCGCCACCAGCCGCTCCCGCACGCTCACCCGAACACCTGATGCGCACTCGAACCCGGCCCGGCGTGAAGCGTAGTGCGCCGCCGCCCGGGCAAGAAAGAGCGGCGGAAGCGCCGCGACAGGCAGGAGAAGCCCGCGAAGGCTCCCGGCTTCGAAGATTACTGAGTTCACCACCTGAACGAGGAGGCCTGTCTGAATCAGGATAAGAACGCCGGACAGGAGGCCGAACGAAATCGAGGCGATGAGGAATCCGCGAACGCGGGCTGTTTCGGATGCGAGCCAGTTCTCGGCCCGTCTTTCGTTGGCATTCATGCGGTCATACTATTCGACCAAGACGTCAGCGTACAGTTGACAGCTTTGGAACGACGGCAGTATATCTAAAAACGAGACCAAATACATCCTGTATCACCGCCGGAGGATGCCAATGAGCGTTGTCGCGCTGAGCCGAATTCAGTTCGCCGTGGTTGCTATTTTTCACTTCTTTTTCGTGCCGCTGACCCTTGGACTTTCGGTCCTCGTTGCCTATCTGGAAACGCGCTACGTGGTGACCGGCGACGAAACCTACCTCAGGATGACGAAGTACTGGGGGCGTCTGTTCCTGATCAATTTCGCCGTAGGAGTCGTTACCGGAATCACTATGGAATTCCAGTTCGGCATGAACTGGGCCAGGTACTCCAACTACGTCGGCGACATATTCGGGGCGCCGCTCGCAATCGAGGCCACCGTCGCGTTTTTTCTCGAGTCGACCTTCATCGGCGTCTGGATATTCGGGTGGAAACGCCTCTCGAAACGGGCGCATGCAGCGGTTATCTGGGTTGTCGCCTTTGCGAGCACGCTCTCGGCGCTCTGGATTCTCCTGGCCAACGGCTGGATGCAGCGGCCGGTGGGTTACGTCATCAACGGCGGGAGAGCCGAGATGGTGGATTTCGGCGCCCTCATAACCAATGCCTACGGGTGGGTGAAGTTTCTCCATACGGTGCTCGCCGGCTACGTGCTCGCATCGTTTTTCCTCATGGGAATATCCGCCTATCATCTGCTCAAGAAGACCGACGACGGGTTCTTCAAACGATCGTTCCGCGTAGGAGCGACCTTCGGACTGGTGTGCTCGGCGCTTCTCATATTTGCCGGTGATCTCAGCGGCCGGCAGGTTGCCGACTTTCAGCCGACCAAGCTCGCCGCGATCGAGTCCCAGTGGCAGACGGCGACCGCGGCACCCTTCTATCTCATTCAGATCCCGGATCCGGCCCACGATCGTAACCTGATCGAGGCGATCCCGATTCCCTACGGGCTGAGCCTGCTTGCCTATCACAATCCGAACTCGACGATAAAGGGGTTGCTCGACTTTCCCGCTGTCGACCGGCCTCCGGTTCTCATCAGCTTTTTCGCTTTCCGCCTGATGGTGGCGCTCGGCTTTCTGTTTGTCCTTCTGGCTTTTCTCGGATTCTATTTTGCGCGCAAGGACACGCTCAGCAGGATGAGATGGTACCTATGGTCAATGCTGTTTGCGATAATCCTGCCCTACCTGGCTGTTCAGCTCGGCTGGATCGTCTCCGAGATAGGGCGGCAACCGTGGATCGTCTACAACATGCTCCGGACTTCGGATGCAGTCTCGAAATCAATTACCGCCGGTGACGTTATCGTGTCGCTCGTCGGTTTCATACTGCTGTACGGGATCTTGATGGCAGTAGACATTTTCCTTCTGTCGAGATACTCCCGGGATTACCGGGGCGCCGAAACCGAGGAGAACGCGATATGACGCTACAGGTAGTCTGGTTCGTACTGTGGGGGCTTCTCTGGGCCGTCTATTTCATGCTCGACGGGTTCGATCTGGGCAGCGGAATGCTCTACAACTTCCTGGCGCGGAACGATACCGAGAAACGAATGATTCTCGGTGCGATCGGCCCGGTATGGAACGGGAACGAGGTATGGCTCATCACCGCCGGCGGCGCTACCTTTGCCGCCTTTCCCGGCACCTACGCGGCGATGTTCAGCTTCCTCTATCTGCCGCTCCTGTTTGTCCTGTACTCGCTCATCCTGCGCGGGGTGTCGCTCGAGTTTCGCGGCAAGATTGAAGGATCGCGATGGAAGAGATGGTGGGATGCCATCATCCTGATCGGGAGCTTCCTGCCGGCTCTGCTCTTTGGCGTTGCCTTCGGCAACATCTTTCGCGGCCTGCAGATCGATGCCTCAGGCTACCACGGGACCTTTTTCGGGCTGCTGAACCTCTACGGTCTTCTCACCGGAGTGCTTTTCGTCGTCCTCTTTCTCTATCACGCTGCGCTTTGGCTGGCTCTCCGGATCGGCGACGCGCTCGGCGAGCGGGCTGCGGCGCTGTCCACAAAGTTATGGTACTTCCTCACGGCAGTTGCGGTGCTCTTTCTGATTGCAACAGCCTTCTCGACCCAGCTCTACGCGAACTTCATAGCTTCACCGGGGTGGTTCGCTGTTCCTGTCGTTGCGGTTGCCGCGCTGATCGCATCGAGAATCTTTACGTCGAGAAACCACCGACTTTTTGCCTTCCTGTCCTCGTGCGCAACCGTGCTCGGCATCATCTTCACGGGCATAATCGGTCTGTTTCCCCGGCTGCTGCCCTCGGCTCTCGATCCGGCAAGCAGTCTGACGATATTCAATTCGTCATCGTCGGCCTACACGCTTCGTGTGATGACCATCGTTGCATTCATCTTTGTCCCTATCATCGTGATCTACCAGATCCTGGTCTATCGATTCTTCCGAAAACCGGTAACCGCGGAAGCGCTGGAAGGGGAGGCAGAGGGCTACTGATGCAGATCACCCGCAAGACCGACTACGCAATCCGATGTGTCTACTACCTCGCCGCCGACCCGGCGACGGTGACCATGATAGGTGAGATTGCGTCCCGAATGGACATTCCGAACAGCTTTCTCGCGAAAATTGCGCAGAAGCTCGCCCGGGCAGGAATCATCCGGTCTCACCGGGGTGTAAACGGCGGATTTACCCTCGCGAAGGCCCCGTCCGAAATCTCTCTCTTTGACATCATAGTGCTGATGGAGGGACCGGTCGCGCTGAACATGTGCGCAGTCCGCAGCAAGGAGTGCGAGTTGAGCGGAGCCTGTTCGATTCACCCTTTCTGGGTGCAGCTACGGCGCGAAATCGAAGAAAAGCTGAAAACGCAGCATTTTGATACCCTCCAGCTCGCCCCGGCGCTTGCGGCCGCCCGCGGCGCCGTCAGGTGAGGCTGCTCTTTACCAACGGCGGAAACCGTGGTACCACTCCGACGGGGGTGGGGTACCGATGGAAATATCCGACAAGGTGGTCTGGATCACCGGCGCCAGCTCCGGAATAGGTCGCGCACTCGCGACGGCGCTTGCCCGTGAGGGAGCCCGCCTGATTCTCACGGCGCGGCGGGAGAATGCCCTCGAAGATGTCTGCAAAGAGACCGGCCTCCCCGAAGCGCGAATCCACCTCCTGGCGGCCGACCTGTCTGATCTCGAAAGTCTGCCGGCCCTTGTGGACCGGGCGGCCGCCTGCTTCGGATCGATCGATATTCTTGTCAACAACGCAGGCGTCAGTCAGCGCGCGACGGTCCTCGAAACCGACGCACCGGTCATGCGCCGCATTCTCGATATCGATTTCTTCGCACCGGCGCTCCTGTCAAAGTACCTCTTGCCGATTCTCTCAAGCAGGCCCGAAAGTGCTATTATTGTGATCGGAAGCGTCACCGGCAAGATCGCGACACAGCTGCGCTCTGCCTATGCCGCCGCGAAGCACGCGCTTCACGGCTATTTCGAATCGCTCCGCCTTGAAACATGGCGCGAGAATGTCCATGTTCAAATGATAGTAGCGGGGTTCATCCGGACTGAGGTGTCCCGCAACGCGTTGCTCGGGGACGGATCGACGTCCGGGAAGATGGATCGCGCGCAGCTCGACGGTATCTCACCCGAAAAGGCCGCGCGAGGCATCGTTCGGGCGATCCGGAAAAATCGCCTGGAGACGACAATCGGCCTGGATTCCCGAACGCGATTTGCGCTTCTGATGCGGGCAATCTGGCCCTCTATGCTTTTTCGCCTGCTGCGGAACGCCCGGGTGACCTGAACCCGGACGGAAAGGGCGCAGAATTGAAGCAAAGGCAAAAATGGACCGAGAATAGTGATGGGGAGCAAATTCCGTGCAGAACAACTTCGACAGCCCGCAACCAGACAGCTCTCTATCCGACTGCGGGTCACTTTCGGCTTTCATCCTGACTCCAGATGGGGAACTCCGGGCCTCCGCAGAGCGGTTGGATCCGGTATTCGCCGATGAGACTGCGAACCCGGCCGACATCCGGCTTGAATCCTTCCTGCGCACGCTCGCTTCCGCAATCGAGTCCAAAGACAGCTACACCGGTGGTCACGTTCTGCGTGTCGCACACTACGCAAGCGATATCGCCGGCCGGCTCGGTCTTTCCGCGCGCACCGTCCGAACCGTCTACCTCGGCGCAATCGTCCACGACGTCGGCAAGATCGCGGTTTCGGATCTTATTCTCAACAAGCCTGACAAGCTCACTGCCGACGAATACGACGTGATGAAGCGGCATACCGTGGAAGGGCACCGGATCTTGAGCTGCATCGATGACGTGGAGGCGGTGGCGACCGTGGCACTCTGCCACCAGGAAAAATGGGATGGATCCGGCTATCCACGCGGTCTTGAGGGAGAAGAAATCCCCATTGAAGCTCGAATCGTAACGGTGGCGGACGTCTGGGACGCCCTCACGACCGATCGTCCCTACCGATTGGCCTACACGCTCGGCGACGCCATGGAGACCATGCGTGCGGAGCGCGCGCGCATATTCGACCCGCTGATCCTCGATCTGTTCCTCGACGAACAGGAATCGCTCTACCTTCGATATCTCGGTTGCGCGGAATCGTCAGCAGCAGACGATAGGTTTCCCCGGCGGTCGAACGAAGCGAAGCGCCGCCGACTTGGCCGACCGGCTCGGTCCTCAGAGCAGGCTGCCGGCGGTCGGACTCGAACCGACACACCCGTGAAGGCGGCAGATTTTGAGTCTGCTGCGTCTACCAGTTTCGCCACGCCGGCATTTTTTGATCACCGCGCCGAGGATTCGGCGGGTGGCCGTATGATTTGATTACGGTGTTAGACTTTAGCCGATAGGTATTTGCTTGTCAACGAACGGGCGCCCCCGGCTTTTCGCGTGCAGGGCGTCGGCGCGCCAACGTTCAACCCAGGAGCCCTTTTGACACCACCAGCTGCATCACGTAGTTCACCACGTCCATGTCGAGATCGACCGCATAGTCCGAAATGGTGTCCCGCAGGTAATCCCAGTCCTCTGCGAGCAGCGGGTCACGACGCTCGTCGTAGTCCATGGTCAGCAGGTCGATAACGTCGCCAAGATATTCGGTATAGTCCCACAGTCCGGGGAATGAATCCCGTCTGCTTTCGAGCTTCTCCATGAGATAGTCGAAAAGATCCAGACGCATGTCCTCCGGCAGAGAGGACAGGCTCACATCAAAGGCGCGCGAGATTTCGGCCACTGTTTCTTCGTCGCCAGCTGTGCGGAACTCTTTGTGGATCCTGTTGATACGCCGGCGAAATCGCTCGGATGCGAACATGAATGGCTCCCATTGACTAAGAAATGTACGATACCATAAGATAACTCGTCAGGTTTACTCCGCGGATCCGACACACCGACGAGGCAATACCGTGAAGAATACCGATGATCTTGCAGTTCGGGGAACCTTCTCTCAAACTGAAGATCGGGTCATCATCCATCCCAGCGACGGTTACGATCCTGATCTCATGACTTCCGACAATGGTGTTCACATATTCTGCCGATCCACTTTCGCGGATTTCTCAACCGCGCGTTGTTTTTCGACGACCGGCACGGATAAGCTCAAGAACCAGTGCAGAATGGGAACCGTGGAGCTCAGCCCCAAAGCCACGGAGAGACTCGGAAAGCCCGGGCGGGTACGACTCTTCTACCTCGACGGCAGGTTTCTGATTTCCAATGTATAATGGTTTGCGCGAGCTGTGAAGGGCGGGAGGTCGTGGCTCATCCTGATCATCTCTTCGCTGGTGCTCGGCGCCTGCGCATCGGGACCGTCACCGAGGACTCTGCCGCCGCTGGACCTCTCGACTCTCGCCCGCGAGGGAACCCCGCTGTCGATTGCACTTGTAGCGGCGGAACAGATCTCAGACGTTCACTCCCGTATTTTCGCCTACACCGAAATCGCCCGTGGATACTTCGCACAGGGTGGAGGCGATGAAGCGCTCAAGCTTCTCGACCGTGCGCTGCAGCTTACCAGTATCGCAAATCTCACCCAGGACAATTCCGATATAGAGAGTTCAGTCGCGGGATTGCTCGTTGAGGCCGGCCAGACCGACCGGGCGGTTCAGCTTCTCCAGGCCGCGCTGAACGGGCTCAACGCCATTCGAGACGATACGACGAAGGGGTTGGTGCTCGAAAAGATCATTTCCGCCTGTTTCGTGGCCGGACCTCCGGCCTACGCTGTCCTGCGTCAGACAATTCAGGCAATCTACATCATCCAGGATCTCTGGGTGAGGGCCTCGCTCCTGGTGGACACAGCCCGCAGATACCAGGATGCCGGCCTTGCTCAACCGGTGAATATATTGCTCCAGCAGGCGATTCCCGCCGCAGGAAGTATTGCGAGCCCGTGGTTGAAAGCTCTCGCGCTTTCCGAGATTGCGGTGCGATTTCAGGTTGCGGGAAACGCGGATTCGGCATCATACTACGCGGCGCGGTCCATCGATCAGATCACTTCAGTGACGGTTGTTCGCAGAAGCGAGGAGGACGCCTCCCGGGTAATCCAGGTGGCAGAGAACCTGGCAATGCTCCACAAAACGAAGGATGCGCTCAGCGTCCTTCAGACCGTGGAATACGCCAACCTGAGGGCGGAGGGCTACGCGGCGGTGGCTGAAAAGCTCTCCGCAACCGACAGCAGATCACCGGCGCTCGAGCTCTGTTCCCAAGCGGTGGATCTCGCGCAATCGATCAGCGACCCGTATCAACGCGTGGAAGCGCTCGCGAGCGTCGCGAACGCCTACGCAAGCATTCATCAGCCCAGGCTTGCGCTCGCCACTGCTGGCGTTGCCCAGGAGCTGCTCCCGCAGGTGACGAACGCCGCCCAGCGGTCCGCCGCCGTCGGGGCGGTCTCCCGTGTCGAAATCATCTGGGGTGACTGGCAGAAGGCGGTCGCTCTTGTCACGGCCATCAGCGATCCCTACTATCGCGCGTCTGCGATGATCAGCCTGACTGATGCGCTCATCTCTGAAAAGAAGAGCTCCGCTGCCGAAGTCACGCTCGGGCTCGCCGAGAAGGAGGCGGCCGCGGCACCCTATCTTCGGGATAACCTTTTCCGCAGTGCGGCTCTCGCACGCATTCGCGTCGGTGATTTTTCCGCGTCGATCGACGACATAGGGCAGATCCAGAACGCCTATCCGCTTGCCACAACGCTGGCTGATCTGGGACGCAACCTCGCAATAGCGGGCTCGAGCGGAATCGTTTCGCAGGCCGCGGGTGTGGCTGATGCCCTGACCGTCGAGGCCGGCGATAAGCTTCGCGCTATCGCGGCGGAACTGCTCAAACGGGTGGGGCAACAGTCTGCGGCCACGCCGCCTGCCGTTCCAAAGGCAACGACACAACAGCCCGCGATTCCTGCCCCGCCGCCTCAGACTCCGGAAGGCGGCCAGGGCCTGTGAGCGGACGCCCGGACGGCATCGCCATGCGGGCCAGGCGTCCGTTTCGGCTGAATCATTCAGGGCCGATCTGCGTACCGGAAAAGGGACGGTCTTCAAGTATCGCGCGCAGATTTTCGAGGTTTTTCCCGGCGGCGACGACGACCCGGAGCCGCAGCTCGGCCGCTTTCCTGGTCGCAATCGGATCGAACGGATAGTTCGCGCCCGGCCTCCATGTGTCGCCGACGAGTTTCCGGAATTCAGTCCAGCTCGCCCGGTCGAGCGGCCGGGCCGTCGGGTCCTTTCGCGGATCGGCGGTGAATACTTTTTCGATGTTCGACAGGTTTACGACCGTATCTGCCTGAAACCGTTCGGCAAGCAGGACTGCGTCATAGTCTGTGGAAAAGCCGGGTTTCCAGCCGGCCGCCACGAGGATCCGACTGGAGAAGGATAGTTGCGCCGTCGGGTCGGTCACCAGCGGGTCGACGCAGAGCTCGTGAAAAACCGCTTTGACCAATTGGCCGTTGAGCCGGGTCGCGGCTATTCCAATCCAGTCCTGTTCCGATTCCACCGGATCATCCGAAATGCTTCGATACGCCTGCTGGTAGGCGCGCGCGGGGCCGCCGCCACCGACGACGAAGACGAGCCGCCGATCTGCGCTGCCGTCGAGATAGGTACGAATCAGGAGATAGAGTCGTTTCACGAAGGCAACATCGACCTCCTGCGGCGCGACTATCGATCCTCCGAGCGAAATTACCTTTACCATGGAAACCTCTGCCGTTATCCTAGTCATCGCGCAAGCACATGGCAATAGGCGGCCAAAGGTTCGTTCCGATAGAGAAGCCAATCGCGTTGCCGACCGGCGGATCGAGTGTTAGTATTGTATCAGGAGAGGACGGAGGACGAAATGAGTAAGGATTTGACTGGCCTGATGAAAGAATGGCCGCACGATCCTGAACAGACCATGCGGATCATAGTTGCCGACGACGGTCGCAGCGTGCTCCAGGTTCGTCTTCCGCTCGGCATCGAGCAGTACGAATTGACGGGGAGGCCTGACGGCGTTCGACCCTTCGACAAGGAAACCGTTCTCGACGAGCTCAACGATCGTCTCGAACAGTATCGCACCGACCATGGTACGGACGAAGGATTCACGTTGTCCCACGAAGACTGTCTTCTTCTCCAGAGCGAGGGAGTGCTCTACTACTATCGGTATCTGCTTCTCTTCCAGCTCAACGACTTCGAGAGAGTCATCTCCGACACGGACCACAACCTTCTGACATGCACCATGCTCGAGAAGTACTGCGAGAACGAGGAAGACAAAAACTCCGTTCTTCAGTACAAGCCCTACATTCTGCGAATGAACGCGATGGCGCGGGCAATGGAATCCATTCACGACCATCTGAAGGAGACTGCTCAGCAGATTCTGACCGGCGCGATCAGTGAAATCGAATCGATGGAAGAGCTCGAAAGTCCGGCTTTCCAGTTCGAGCGCATCCGGTCTCTCAATTATTTGCGATCGGCGCTGAAACAGATCGACGAGCGACCCGCAACCGACCCGCGACAATCGCTCGAGACGGAGCTCAACAGGGCGATCGAAGACGAGGACTACGAAAAGGCAGCCGAACTGCGTGATAAGATCCGCGAGCTCCCCTGAGACCCCGAAAACCGGGTCGTCCTTGACAAATGGGACCCTATCCGACAATATTGAACAGAACTCTTTCCGATTGCCATAGGTGGTGGTTAAAACCTTGAAATATCTGCGAATTGTTATTCCATTCCTGCTGGGCGGCCTGATTGCACCGGCCTTCGGGCAGGAAATACTCACTGCAACCGCCTTTTTCGATACGCTTTCCGCGCGCTACGGCAAAATTAACGACTACATTGCGAACATCACCTACACCGCGAAAGGTGAAACCATGAAGGGGACGCTCTACTACCGGAGTCCCGACATGATTCGTATCGATTTCACCGATCCGAAAGATCAGGTTCTCTCTTCCGACGGAAAGATACTGAAGGTATATCTTCCCAAGTACAACGTCCTTCTCCAGCAGCCCCTCTCCGGCCGGAGCAGCGGGCAGGTTGCCAATCTCGCGACAAAAGAGGGGCTTGCCATCATGGGCAAGAACTACAGCAAAGCCTATCTCGTGGGGCCGGATCCTGTCCCTCTCGAAGAGGGGTCCGGGGAGATGGTCATCAAGCTCAAGCTCGACTGGCGCAACACCAGCCAGGGCTTTCGGCAGCTGAATGTTTCGATTGGGAAAGACGGTTTTATTCGGCGCATCATCGGGGTGGATGTGGGATACGATCAGTATCAGATCGACTTCACGTCCATCAAGACAAACCAGAATATCCCGGCGACCCGATTCAGTTATGACGGTCCCGCGACCGCCAACATAATAGACGATTTCCTGTTTGGAAAGCAGAATTAGCAGGACAGTATGGAATCGATCGGCGAAAAACTGAAGGGCATGCGAGACAGCAAGGGATACACGCTCGAGCAGGTCGCACGAGACACGCACATAGCGAAGCGGTTCCTTACCGCGCTGGAATCGGAAGATTTCGCCATGCTTCCCGGTGAGCCCTACCTTCTCGGCTTTCTTCGCAACTACGCCGAGTATCTGGGCCTGAGCGCCCAGGAAATGGTGAGTCTCTACAAGAACCTCAAACTACAGGAGCAGCCTGTTCCCATGGTTGAGCTGCTCGAGCGACCCGTGCGGCGCGTGCCGATCCTCATCGGCGGTGCCCTGGTCGTCGCTGCAGCACTCGGTCTGGTCGCCTTTCTTGTGTTCGGCGGTCACGGTTCGTCGACATCCACCGAACAAAGCGCAAAATCCCAGCAGCCGGTCGCGGCAAAAGCGGCCGGCGCGGCAAAGTCCACGACGGGGCAGGACTACAGCTTTCAGGGTGGCATGAAGGAGCAAAGCTTCAAACGGGGCGACGCGATCACGGTTCAGTCGAAAGGAAAGGAGTACCAGCTGCTGCTCACCGACATCGGTTCTACGGTCACCATAAGCACGCCAACCGGCGTGGTCGACCTGATTCCCAACGTCGAAAAGGTCGTGGACCTGAGCGGCGACGGCAAGGCGGACATCAAGTTATTGGTCCGTTCCATCTCGACTGCCGATGCGACCCCCTCCGCCGTGATCCGGCTCGATACCTCGATTCAGGGCACCATAGCTGCGGACAACACCTCCGGAGCTGTGCCCGGCCCCGACACTGGTGCCGCAGGGACGCTCCCCGGCTCCGGCGCACCCGATGCGGCGGCGGCAACGGCACCCGGTGCGAACGCGGCCGTGGCGGGGAACCCCGGCACCGCAGCAGTGGCGCCGGCGACGGCTGCGAACGGTACACTCATCACAACCGCACAAAGCATGGTACCGTTCACCATAGACCTGGCATTTTCCAGCGCGGCGCTCTTTCGCTACAGCATAGACAACGGGCAGCGGCAGGAGCGCTATTACCAGGCAGGCGAGCGGTTTACCGCCACCGCCTCGGCCCGCTTCGAGCTGTGGCTCTCCAATGCGGGGGCAGTGCAGCTCGTTGTCTCCGGCAATCCTGTCTCCCTGGGTACGGCGGGTGAGATCGCCACCGACTTCATTCAGTGGGGCCAATCTGGGGGCAGTTACCGGCTTGAGCTCGTTCCAATCAACTGAACACAATCGGCACGCAGAAAAAAGCTACTACCTCGAAAACCTCGGTTGTGCGAAGAACCAGGTAGACGCAGAGGTGATGATGAGCGCTCTCGACGCGTCCGGATGGTTCCGCGCTGCCGAACCGGGCGCCGCGTCGGTCATCATCGTGAACTCCTGTGGCTTCATCCAGCCGGCAAAAGAGGAGTCGATCCAGACCTCACTCCGATTCCACGAACAGTATCCGGCAGCGAAGGTGGTAATGGCGGGCTGCCTGTCGCAACGGTACGGCGCAGAGCTCAGCGAGGGGTTGCCCGAGGTGAGCGGATTCTTCGGGAATCGTCGGCCCGAACTCATCGTCGGTTTCCTCGACCGTGTCCTCGCGAGTCCCGGCGAAGTCTTTCTACCCGCGCACGATGCGGGTCCTGCCGGCTGGAGGATTCCCCGACGGCGCGAGCTTCTCTCCTTTCCGGGTAGCGCCTATGTCAAAATCGCAGAGGGTTGCAACAATCGATGTGCGTTCTGTGCGATTCCGCTCATTCGCGGCAATCTGCGCAGCCGTTCGGTTGACGATGTCGTCGACGAGATGCGGGAGCTGCATGGGCGCGGGATTCGCGAAACCAACCTGGTTGCTCATGATCTGAACTCCTTCGGACGCGACAGAACGACCGACGAAGACCTCGCGACTCTGCTGGAGCGTATCCGCGAGCTTCCCGGCCGGTTCTGGGTTCGTCTGCTCTATCTTTATCCGGAGACATTTCCCGAATCGGTACTCGAGATAGTCGGATCGGATCCACGCTTTCTTCCCTATTTCGATCTGCCAATGCAGCACGCATCGGCGGGCATCCTTGAAGCAATGGGGCGGAAGGGACGTAAGGAGAGCTATCTGGAGCTGCTTTCGCGAATTCGGGACCGACTTCCGGGAGCGGTGATCCGGTCCACATTCCTGGTGGGATATCCCGGTGAAACGGACGACGATTTTGCCGGGCTTCTGGAGTTTCAAAAACAGGCGAAATTCGAGTGGCTCGGTGTTTTCTCATTCTCCGCCGAAGAGGGCACGCGGGCATATGCGCAGCAGCGCACGCGGGGGCGGACACCGGTCGGCGTGACGGCCGCGCGCCGCACTGCCATGGAGGCGGGCCAGACGCAGATTACCGAGGGTCGTCTCGACCGGTTTGTCGGCCTGGAGATGGATGTTCTCGTAGAAGAGCGCATCGAAAAGGAGAATCTCTATCTCGCTCGCGGCTATCCGCACGCACCGGAGGTCGACGGGCTTGTCGTAGTTCTGAGCTCGTCGATGACGATCGGCGAATTCGCCCGTGTCCGGATTACGCGGCGTAACGGCATCGATTTCGAGGCGATTCCGGTCGGCTGACGTCGGTTTTACTTTTTCCTGCCGTTTGGCTATACTGCGAACGTTGCCGTCACATTCCATTCCTGCAAAGGAGCATTTCTATGCCGGAGAAGACGATTTTCGAAAAGATCCTCGACAAGGAGATTCCTTCGGAAAGCGTATTCGAGGATGAGAAGGTCTATGCATTTCGCGACATCAATCCGCAGGCGCCGGTGCACGTACTCGTCATCCCCAAATCGAAGCTCACAGGATTCGCCGATCTTGCGGACCGTCGGATATCGGGGGTAGTCGGCCGATTCATGCAGGAGGTTGCCCGCATAGCCGAGAAACTCGGGCTCGAAGAAGACGGGTACCGGATAGTATTCAACCAGGGCAAGCACGGGCAGCAGACGGTCGCATATCTCCACGCTCATATTCTGGGCGGGCGCCAGATGAGCTGGCCGCCGGGTTGACTCCGGTCGAACTGCAATGAGCGCAATTCGCAACTCCGAATCTTTTCTTCGACGATCTGAACGATCCGCAGCTCGAGGCGGTCCGACATCAGGGTCCGCCGTTGCTCATTCTCGCCGGCGCCGGCTCGGGAAAGACGCGTGTCATCACCGTAAAGATAGCCTACCTCATCCGCGAGCAGGGCGTGAGCCCTTTCTCGATACTTGCGGTGACCTTTACGAACAAGGCCGCGAATGAAATGCGGATGCCGCGCGGCCGGCCTCGAACCGTCGGCGGCCGATGTGGTGATACGAACCTTTCACTCCTTCGGCGCCTGGTTTCTCCGGCGGAACTGTCACGCCATCGGCATGGACTCGAATTTCACGATCTACGATGACGACGACATGGTGAGCCTTCTGCGCGCGATCTATTCGGACCACAACCGCAGCCAGCTCGCACCCTACGCGCGGATGATCAGCCGTGCGAAGGATTACCTGCTCGGTCCGCGACGACGAACTGGAGGATCGTCTCCGAGGATCCCGATTTTCCCGAGATCTACGTGCCTACGAAAAGCGGCTGCAGAGAAATCGGGAATGCGGATTTCGGCGACCTCATCTCGCTTCCGGTGCGCATTCTACGTGAAAATCCGGAGATCCGGGAGCGAACCCGCGACCGTTTTCGCGTCATCATGGTCGACGAATATCAGGATTCCAACGTCGCTCAGCACCAGCTTCTGCGGGAGCTCTACCGGGAGGACTCCTACCTCTGCGTGGTCGGGGACGACGACCAGTCGATCTACCGTTTTCGGGGTGCGGAGGTCCGCAACATCCTGAAGTTCGGCGATGATTTCCCCGGCACGCAGATCGTCCGGCTCGAAGAGAACTATCGTTCCACGCCGTCGATCCTGAAGCTCGCATCGAGCGTCGTGGCATGCAACACCGGCCGGCTCGGAAAGACGCTGTGGACCCGGCGGCGCGACGGTCCGGAACCCGTCCTGATGTATCTCGACGACGAGGACGAGGAGGCGCGCTATTGTGCGCGGCTGCTTTCGGCGGAAAACTATGGCCGCACCGCAATTCTCTACCGGACAAACGCCCAGTCGCGCCTTTTCGAGACGCTTTTCCTCCGCGCGAACGTCCCCTACCGCATTGTTGGTACGCTTCGGTTCTACGAACGCGAAGAGGTGAAGGACACACTTGCCTACCTCCGACTCGTGGCGAACCCGCGCGACGAGGTCTCATTTCGTCGCATCATCAACAAGCCGTCACGCGGGCTGGGCAATGCCTCTGGTCGACAGGATTGTTTCGCATGCGGGCGAAGCCCGCGGCAACCTTCTCGATGCCGCCCGTTTCGCGGCTTCGGGCCTGGGAAACGCCAGGCGAAAGTCGACCGGAGAGTTCCTCGAACTCTGCGCGGGAGCTCACCGAGCTTCTCGACCGGAGCACGCTGGCCGGAGTTTGTAGAGCAGCTCATCGAGAAAAGCGGCCTCCACTACTATCACGAGCACCAGGACGAGACGGCCGGCAGCCAGAAACTCGAGAATCTGGAAGAGCTGGTCAACGCCGCCTCTCTCTATGAAAAGGGCAGGGAAGGACTTCAGCAATTTCTCGAAGGGATAGAGCTCGACAGCTCTCGCCAGAACGACGACGAGCAGGACCCCAATCGCGTCACGCTCATCACCATGCACAACACCAAAGGGCTGGAGTTTGACCGAGTCATCATTACCGGTCTCGAAGAGGGGCTGTTTCCGCGCGGCAGCGACGAGTCGGTTGACGAGCTCGAAGAGGAACGCCGTCTTTTCTATGTCGCTATAACCCGGGCGCGCGACGAGCTTTTCCTCTCCAGCTGCGCAAGTCGGGTCGTCCATGGGCGACGCATGATCCTTCAGCCGTCTCGGTTTCTCGGCGAGATACCTGAAGAGCTGATCGAACGCGCAGGGGCGCCGGCAGCAAAACGGATTCTTCGCGGGTGCGCAGAACGGATGGGACAGCAACGCGTTGCGCAGGCGCCCCGACCAGGAAGAGGATATCGATCCCGAAATCTGGACCGCAGGCGCTGTCGCTCAAAGAGAGAAGGCGCATGACGCGGACCCGGAGTCGGCCTATCCCCGCGGTTCCCAGGTCTACCACGATCAGTACGGCGCGGGAGTCGTGGTCAAACAGTGGCGCTCGGGTGCCGAAGAGGTAGTCCTCGTTCAGTTCGAATCGGGCAGGACCGCCCGGTTTCTCCCCCGATATACGCCTCTCGAACGGATAAGCGGCGATGAATAGCATCCCCGGGCTTTCTCAGATTTCGCGAGCTCGTGAGTTCCATCTCTACGGTCGGGACGGTAACCGCTACCTCGACATGTATCTTTCAGACGGGCGCGCTCTTCTCGGTCACCGGCCTCGCGGTGTCGCGCGGGAGATATCAGCCGCGCTGTCCCGCGGTCTTTTCGCAGAGTACCCTTCTCCATACAGCGAGCGGCTCGAGCGGCTGCTCGTGAGCGCCGCGCCGCGGCTCGGCGGGACCGGCCGCGAAGGTCGGGTGTTTCTCAACCGCGAGCGTACGCTTGCCGCGGCCGCCGCCTTTCTTGGCTGCGACCTGAGCGGGCTTTCGGTTGTCGATGGGGCGCGCCCGGAACCATCCATCGTCCCAGGTCGGGCCTCCGGCCCCGCCGCCGCGACCGGTCGCGTAGTGATCTTTCGACCCTTTGCCGTCGATTCCATTTCTTTCGAGGACGGAGATATTGTCGTGCCGATTGTTCCCTTCCCCGGCGAATGGGCGCCGACCATCGCCTTTTTCCCGGTCGGGAACGGTTTCCGGACAGCTGTGCCGGAATCGGATACGGTCTCTCCTGCGTTGCTCACGGCTCTGGTTCGGGCGATCCACAACCTGTTGCAGGTTATCACCTGGCCCGGCGTCCGGATCGATCCGGCGAGGTTGGAGCCGCTCTGGGTGGCGAACGGACCCTACCTTTTCGCTGCCTGCAGTGAGGAACGGTACCGGGCAGTTTTCGACCGTTTTCTCTCCCGGCCGTATTCTCCTCAACCCGCGGTTTCTCCGGCCCCTCGATTCTGCCGATAATCTGGTCGGAAGGCGAGCAGACTCTCTTTTTCCGATTATGTGAGGCTGCAGCAAAGGAGCTATTCCCCGGTGAGTTCTGATAGCATGGTACTGATCCTGAGCAGGCTCTCCTTTGGCGCCATCGCGACCTTTCTCTCAATTCTCGTCTGGTCGAAGACGCGCGACACCGCGTGGATGATGGTTGTCATAGGCACAATCGTTGCCTACGGGGAGGTGGTCTTCACCGCACTCGAGAGCTTTGGTCTGGCGAAAATTGACTTTTTATCTATCTGGGGTGTGTCCGCCGTCCGGCTCCTTTTTGCCAATTTGCCGATGATCTTCTACAGTGCAGCGTTTCTCATCGTCATCATCAGGCGAAGCAGACGGTAGGAGTTGACAGAACCCGAAAAAACGGTATCTTACTTGAGGATGCCCGTGGACCGGGCGTCCAACCCTGTCTCGCCGAGTAAATGAGCACAAGTATGCACGATCACGGGATTTTTGGTTCTTGGAGGAAGGTATGGTAGCGCTTATTGTTGGAATCGTCTTCATGGTCTTCGCCGTCTATTCCGTGCTTCCCGTCTCCTGGGCGCTGAACTGGTGGCAGCCCGTTCTCGAGTTCCTGAAAGGCGGCATTCCCATCGCAGCGCTCCTGATCGGCATTATCGCCGTTTTCATCGGAATTGCCGACATCAAAGACCGCATCGAAGCAAAGAAGGAAGAGGCCGAAGAGGCCGCGCAGGTAAAGAAAGAGGGTTGACGCACCGTCCGCCGGTCGCTCGGACTTGACACCCGCCGGTGTTTGTGTGAGTATAGGAAACTCACAGCGCATTTCCACGCCGCTGTACGCGTGCGCTTTCCCGTTTATGCGCAATCTTAATTGGTGCAAAGTTGCCGAACGACAATCGCATTGCTCGAACGGCCGGAAATATCGAGGAAGTTGAGATGAATACGATTTTTGTGAAACCCCGGGACGTCGAGCGGAAGTGGTACGTGATTGACGCCGACGGCAAGAGCCTGGGTCGCGTCGCGGCGAAAGTCGCCTACGTGCTGCGTGGCAAGAACAAACCAATCTACACGCCTCATCAGGAAATCGGGGACTACGTAATAATATTGAACGCAGCCAAGGTTGCCGTTACCGGCAGGAAGCGGCAGCAGAAAATGTACTATCACCATTCGGGCTACCTTGGCGGCATGAAAGTGACGAGCTTCGAGAAGATGATCGAGAAAAAACCGACATTCCCGCTCGAGAGGGCCATTCAGGGCATGCTTCCTCACAATCGGCTCGGACGAAAGCTCTTCAAGAACGTAAAGGTGTACGCGGGTGAAAGTCATCCCCACGTCGCTCAGAAACCTGAAGTTATGGATCTATAGGCGGAGGAACGCATAAAGTGGCTAAGAATCTTGCACTTGGAACAGGTCGGAGAAAAACCTCGGTTGCGCGTGTCTATCTGCGCGACGGCAACGGGAAGATAACGATAAACGGCCGCGATCTCGAGGTCTATTTTGGCAACCAGGAGCATGTCTTCACCGTGCGACAGCCGCTGTTGGTCACCTCAACGATCGAGAAGCTCGATATCACCATCAATGTTATGGGCGGTGGTCCGTCGGGCCAGGCCGGCGCCATCCGTCACGGAATTGCGCGCGCCCTCTGCGAGCTTGATGAGACAAACCATCCGTCGCTGCGGACAAACGGGTTCCTGACCCGCGATCCGCGAATGGTGGAACGAAAGAAGTATGGTCAGCGGGGTGCACGAAGAAAGTTCCAGTTCTCCAAACGATAACCTTACCATCTACGGAACCCGTCGCGCCGGCGGGTCGGGATCGGGCAGAAAGGGAGGAACCGCACGAGAGGATGTCGAAATCATCCTTTCCGATGGTTCCTCTTTTTTTGTTCCCGCCGCAACCTGGCGCGATCTCGGTCTTCCCGATGGCACGGCCGTCACGTCTGTCTGGGTCGAAAAGGTAGTCCGGGAGGCGGAAACCGGACGAGCTCGCGAACGTGCACTTTCGCTGCTTGCGCGGCGTGAACACTCGCGCGCGGAACTTTCCCGAAAGCTTCTGCAGCGGGGCTTCGACGCCGACAGCGCAGCCCGTGCGGTTGCTTCGCTCGTCGAAGCCGGATACGCGGACGACGCTCGCTTCGCCGACGCCTGGATACGTTCCAAGCTTCAACGCCGCCCGCAGGGTCGTGCTGCGCTGCGGGCGGGACTCGCCCGTGCGGGGGTGGACCGCGAAACCGCCGAGGCGGCGATCGATCGTGTCGTAGACGACGACGGTGAGACATTTGACCGGGCCATCGCGCGGGCCGCCGAACGGCTCGAGCGGAGAGGCCGTCTTGATCTTCCCACGCTCACACAGAAGCTGATCGTGCGGGGATTTTCATATCATCAAATTCGAAATTTTCTCAACCTGCGCGCGGAGAATTCCGGCTCGAACCGCGGGCCCGAAAACTGACGATTTGCGGGACAGAGGAAAACTTTCCGAAGTGTTGAAATTTTCGTTGACATTCTGGATATAATTCATATAATCAAATAGAAGAGGAAGTTGGGTATCGTGCGCCTCGTTTTCGGTCGGCGAAGGGTGCCGCGAACACGGATGCACGCAAAGGACAAAGTATGGCAAAGGCTGACAAGAAAGTACGGATTTTTTCTGCATTGGAAGTGGCAAACATCTGCGGCGTAGTGAATCAGACGGCCATCAACTGGATCAAAAACGGATACCTGAAAGCTTTCACTACTCCCGGCGGTCAATACCGGGTCTACTCCGAGGACCTCGTAGAGTTTCTCTCTTCGCGGGGAATGCGGATGCCCGAAGAACTGCAGCGCATCCTCGAGGAACAATCCGCGATCGACACCGTCGCCATAGTGGACGATGATCACGACCTCAATGAAATGCTGACTCAGTATCTCGGGAAAGAGTACCCTAACTTCACCATATTTCAGGCGTTCGACGGGTTCGAAGCCGGAAAGCTCGTTGCCGAGCACAAACCGGGCGTCATCATTCTCGATATCGATCTTCCGGGCGTAAACGGCCACAAACTGTGCAAATCCATCAAAGAAGACTCCGGGCTCAACAATCCAATCATCATCTCCGTTTCCGGGCTCGACGACCCCGAAGAGGAGGCGCAGATGCTTCGCGATGGGGCCGATGCTTTCATGGCAAAGCCGCTCGAGCTGGGGAAGCTGACCGAGATGATCGAAGAGCTGATTCAAAAGCGCAGTCGGTAGGAGCACTGCATACCCATGAGCGACAAAAAAGGGACAATTCTCGTCGTTGAAGACGAAGACGCGATTCGATTGACGCTTCGCGATTATCTTCTGAAAAAAGACTACAACGTGTTGGTCGCGTCGGATGGTGTGGGCGCGATCAAGCAACTTCTTGATCACGAGGTGGAACTGATCGTTACCGATTACCGGATGGATATTCTCGGCGGCGATTACTGGATCAAGTTTCTGAAGGAATTCTGCTCCGACAAGAAGATCTTCATAACCAGCGGTTTTCTGCGACCTGAGTTCCCAATTCCTTTCGAAGTTCTCTACAAGCCTTTTGACTACGCCGACCTTGAAACGATGATCGCGGGAGCGCTGAAAGAGCGCCGAGAGTCATCGCCCTCCGGCTGACCGGCTCACTCCTCTCGGGTGCGAGCTGCGGTGTCTTGATCGTATGAGCACGGAAATCGAAAAAAAGCTGCTCGAGGCGCGTGTGACCGGGCGTGTGCAGGGGGTCGGATTCCGATACTATGCCCAGCACACCGCCCGAAGCCTGGGACTCACCGGCTGGGTTCGCAACGAAATGGACGGTACGGTGAGCGTGGTCTGCGAGGGTGACCTGCCTTCGCTGAAGCGGATGGCGGCCTGGCTTGAAAAGGGCCCGCCTTCCGCGTACGTCCAGCACGTCGAGAAAAGGTTCAAGCCATATCAGGGGATCTACCGTACTTTCACCGTTGAGTAAAAAAAAGAGCCGCGCCGCTATTGCGGCGCCGCCCAATACGATCGGGATCCGGTGCGAACTACCTTTTTATCGAGTAGAACGCGTCCATTCCGGGATACTCTGCATTTTTATCCAGAAGTTCCTCGATACGCATCAGCTGATTGTATTTCGCAATGCGGTCTGAGCGTGACATCGAGCCGGTCTTGATCTGCCCGGTCTCGAGGGCGACAACCAGATCGGCAATGAAACTGTCCTCAGTTTCGCCGCTTCGGTGCGAGACAACGGCGGTGTATCCGGCGCGTTTGGCCATTTCTACCGCCTCGAATGTTTCGGTAAGCGTTCCGATCTGGTTGACCTTGATGAGGATCGAGTTCGCGACGCCCTTGTCGATTCCGATCTTCAACCGTTTGGTGTTGGTGACGAAAAGATCATCTCCCACGATCTGGACAGTCTTGCCGATCTTGTCCGTGAGGATTTTCCATCCGTCCCAATCGTCCTCAGCCATCCCGTCTTCGAGCGAGATGATCGGGTAGCTTTTCACCCAGTCCTCGTAGAAGGAGGCCATCTTCAGCGGGCTCAGCTCCCGCTTGTCCGATTTCTTGAATACATATTTCTTTTTCGCCGCATCGTAGAACTCACTGGCAGCCGGGATCCAGGGCGATGAAGATGTCCTCGCCGGCACGGTAGCCCGCTTTGTCAATGCTCTGCAGAATAACCTCGAGCGCCTCTTCGTTCGACTTGAGATTTGGCGCAAATCCACCCTCATCGCCCACCGAAGTGCTGTATCCCTTTTCTTTCAAAACGCCCTTCAGGGTATGAAATACCTCGGCGATCATCCGAATGGCTTCGCGGACGCTTTTTGCGCCCACCGGCATAACCATGAACTCCTGGAAATCAACCGAATTGTCGGCGTGTGCGCCGCCGTTGAGGATGTTGGCCATCGGCACCGGGAGGACATTGGCATGGTAGGACCCAAGATACTTGAATAGATGAACTCCGAGGAAGTCCGACGCCGCCCGGGCAACGGCCATCGACACACCGAGAATAGCGTTCGCACCGAGCTTGGCTTTGTTTTCGGTTCCGTCGAGGTCAATAAGCGTGCGGTCGATGTCGACCTGGTCGAGCGCGTCGAGCCCTTCGATTTCGGCCGCGATGACGCTGTTTACGTTCTCGACGGCCTTCAGCACGCCTTTGCCCATAAACCGCTTCTTGTCGCCGTCGCGAAGCTCGACAGCTTCGTGCTCACCTGTCGATGCACCGGACGGCACCGCTGCTCGGCCGAATGAGCCGTCTTCAAGCACAACATCGACTTCTACCGTCGGATTGCCGCGTGAATCGAGGATCTCGCGCGCCTCCACGTATTCTATGTTACTCATGACCTGCTCCTGTACGGATGGTAATTGTCTAAACTATGGGTAGATTCCGCTTGAGTGTCAAGGCGGACCATTTGCGGCGATTGCCGACTCCTGTCTTCCCGTCCCAGGCTTTTTGCTTGACCGCATGATTTACCGGGCCTTACAATGGCCATGATGCAGTACTCCAGGCTGTTCGCTCGGACGCAACGCGAAACCCCCAGCGGGATCAAGGCCGAATGCTATCGATTGCTCATGAAGGGCGGGTTCATCCGTCCGTTGGGGCAGGGCCTTTTCTCCTACCTGCCCATGGGCCTTACGGTAGTGAACAAGGTCATCGCGATTATCCGCGAGGAGATGGTCGCCCTCGGCGGACAGGAGGTCCTGTTGCCGCTGACAAATCCCCGGGAGCTGTGGAGACGCAGCGGACGGGATGCGATAATTGAGCGCGATCTGGTACGTTTCACCGATCGAAACGGTCACGAGCTCGTGCTCGCGCCGACTCACGAGGAAGCGGCCGTTGAGGCTCTTCGGGGAAGCCTTGCATCCTACCGCGATCTGCCGATATTCCTCTATCAGTTTCAGACCAAATTCCGGGACGAGGAGCGAACGCGGTGCGGTCTGGTGCGCGCGAGAGAGTTTACCATGAAGGATGCGTACTCGTTTCATCGCTCCTCCGCAGACCTGAACAACTTCTTTCCGCGTATGTATGGCGCCTACATGCGACTTTTTTCCCGCTGTCACGTGCCGGTGATTGCCGCGGAGGCGGGAGTCGGTTACATGGGCGGCAGCAAGTCATACGAGTTCCTGATGGCAAGCGAGTGCGGCGACGATACCGTGGTCGTCTGCCGCCACTGCGGATACACGGCGAACCGGGACGTTGCTGTCGGCGTCCGGGAGCCCCATCTGGGTGCCCCGCACGAGATGCAGGAAAAGGAGACGCCCGACTGCGACACCATGGACCGGCTCGCACACACCCTGGGTGCCCCCCTTCATCATCTGGGGAAGTCGATGGTCTATCGGACGCCGAAGGGGCTGGTGATGGGGGTTGTCCGAGCCGACTACGATGTCAGCACCGAAAAGCTCTCTGCGGTTGTGAAGCAGCCGGTACTGCGCCTCGCGACACGCGATGAGCTCGAATCTGCCGGCCTGGTTCCCGGCTATCTTTCGCCGGTCGGTCTGAACGCGGACCTCCCGGTCGTGATCGACACTGCAGCGGCCGACACGCCAAATCTTGTGTTTGGCGCAAACAGGCCAGGCAGCCACTTCGTAAATGTGAACTTCGGACGGGATTTCGACAACGCGGCGGTGGCCGATATCGCGCGGGTCAAGGCTGGGAACCGCTGCTATCATTGCGGAGCGAAACTGCAGGAAGAGCTGGTAATGGAAGTCGGGAATATCTTCAAGTTGGGCGACCACTTTACCCGGTCGCTCGACCTGCATTTCCAGGAGGAGGGCGGAGGGGTCGGATACCCGTACATGGGCGCCTATGGAATCGGCATCGGCCGGCTCGTCGCCGCCATAGTCGAGGCCAATCATGACAAAAAGGGCATACTCTGGCCGCCGGAAATCGCCCCCTTCCGCGTATTTCTCATGGCAATCGGAAAGTCGCACCGTCTCCGTGTGCTCAGTGAAGAGTTGGAGCGCGAGTTCGGCGACACCGTTCTGTACGACGACCGCCGGGAATCGATCAGCACCAAGTTCAAAGACGCAGACCTGCTTGGCATTCCGTTTCGAGTTGTCGTTTCGACGCTGAGCCTCGAGGATGGCAACGTGGAAATCATGGAACGCCGGACCGGCCGCGTGTTCCGCGTGCCTACCGTGCGAGCGCGTGCGCACATCGAAGACCTCGAACAAGGAAGGCTTTGACATGGAGTTTCAGCTCACCCGAGAGCTAATGGATCAGATCATGTTTGCGATGGAGAACCAGGAAATCGACTTCGTTCTCGACTCGCGTGCGCAGCAGGTTGTAAAGGTAGAAGAGATAGACGAGAAGGCTGAGTCACTCGATGAAGCCGAGGAGGAGCTCTATTTCCCGCTGCCCGAATGGCACTCTGTGGACGGGTACAACCTCATGGAGAAGTTCGTCGCGTCGCTTCATAACCCCATCTACCGGGAAATCCTTCGCCGCATACTCGTTTCCGGGAAGGGCGTTTTCCGTCAGTTCAAGGACGCCTTGAAAGAACGGAAAGAAATTGAAAGACTCTGGTATCACTTTAAAGAACGGGAGATGCGCACCCGAGTCATCGAGTGGTACAACCTGCTGCGTGAATCCTGGGGTCTCGCGCGGATCGGAGATCCGGACGACGACGACACCGACGCGCTCGTTCTGATCGATTTCACCATTGACGCGGCGGATCCCACCGGCGTTGTGGCCATCGCCTCGGACGCCAACTCGGTAGAGCTTCCGAGCTCGGCGGTTCTCGCCGACATAGTTACCCACTTCGACGAGCTCGGATACCTCGAATGCATGGCCGAGCGGTCGGCATTTCTGGCACAATTCCTCATCGAGAAACGGCGCAACACGCTTCCTTCGGCCTCCGCCCCGTCGAGCCGGATCCTTGTCGCGCTCACCCCGCTCGACGAGCTTGCAGGATTCCTCTGGGCCGATCTGGAGCCGCTTCCCGACAATCGCGTGGTCGCGACGATTCTCCAGATCTATGTCCTTCCGGAGTATCGCGGCCTTGGTCTGGCGCGCACGCTTTTCACCCGGTTCTGTCATTTTGCGTATGAGCAGAAAGTGGAAGCGCTTTTCGTCGCGCTTCCGGGATCAGCCTCCTTTCTGTCGGGAATGTTCGGGGCACAGGGTGCCGAACCGCTCTCGCAGTTCTTGCAGCTGGACGTCACCGCATGGTACCAGGAGAACGTCGAGGTGCCCGGATAGATCAGCTCAAACCTGCTTGTGGACCAGTTCGGGGACGCGAAGAGCTTCAGCCTCGTCGTGAAGTTTCTCGAGGTCGCTCATGACGGTGTTGGCGACGTGCTGTTTCGTGATCTTCTCGGATCCGACCGGAGCGCCCGCACGCGCGCGGCGGCGGTAGTCATGACAGGGGATAACCGGGCTGATGCGATAGACCATGACATCCTCGGTAATCAGGTCGTCGCTCATCGACTCCGATGCGCTGATCCGCAGCACGTTTCCGGCAATTCCGACCATGACCATGTAGTGAAAACTCTTGATGTAGCTGTCAATCTCGCGAACGCCGCGCTTGGTTGACTCCACCCCCGGACGGTAGCGTGTGCCGGCCGGAAATACCAGGACGAGCTTGCCCGAGTGTTTCTGTCGCACCATCTCGTGGAGAGCGGCGCGGTTGATGGCGTTGCTCGTCTTTCGCTCGCGGGCCAGCTGGTCCGCATCGCCAATTGCGTCGAGCGCTCGCGACGGGTAGATCACAATCCGGGAGTAGGCTTCCGCGAAGGCGAGTACGAACTCGCTCTCCACATTGAGCTTCATTCCCGCAATTGCCACAAGGTTCTCCGTGACCTCATGCCCGGCTTCGCCCTGCTTGTTGGCCAGATAGACAAAACAGGGCAGATCGAAGTTGCTGTAGTGTTCCATGAGAATCAAACAGGACTTACCCGATTGCGCCAGCTCGTACAGTTTCTGAAGATATTCAAATCCTTCCATCCGGCTTCCGGGAAGAAGGACATCCCGCACAATTCGATCGACCAGCTCCCGGTTAGTTTCGTTTCCCGGTTGAAAGACATTGTGCTTGCCGATAGCTTTCGGATGGGTGGAGGACTCGACCATTTTGAGGGCAATATCGCGGTACTTCTTGCTGATGGAAATCATAGATGCTCCTTGACCTTGCCGGCCGTACGGGACCGATTCTTCCTCTCTAGAGAATATTGGCGGAATGAGGGATTTGTCAATAAAACGCTTGGATAGGATGACAGCACCGGTCAGGTTAACTCGATCAGCTCCCGGCCCACAAAGGCGGCTATGCTCTTTGCCGTGCTGCCCGTAAGGCCCACCGGTTCGAACGAGATCACCTCGATGCCGTACCTGCGGCCGCTATTGGTGACTACCGCGATGCGGGAGAGGACTCGCTCTACTTTCCAGCGGGAAGCCGGGTGCTCGTCATCTGCGAGAGGTCTTTCGAAACGGTGAGCCCTGCCCATGGAATGGTGAGCCCTGCCCATGGAATGGTGAGCCCGGGCAAATTCCCGGGATTCCAACCGGGTGATGCTGTCGAACGGTATGATTTTGCGCCGGAACAGGGGCAGGACGCCCAGATGATATTCGGCCACCTGCCGTTCACGGTCGAGCACCCATCGGTCGTTGTAGAGCGAGGCGATCACCAGGACGGCGAGGAGTACCAGGAAAATCGGTTCGAAGAGATTCCCTCCGATCATTCCCCAGAGAAGCAGAGCTGCGATCCCGCCGAAAACCAGGCGAAATCCGCGCGGAAATCTGATTACCATGCGTTCGGGACCATCCTGATAGAGGCGGGGACGTAGGTCGAGCATCGGGAACACTAGCTCCTGGACACGCGAAAAACGGAGACCATGGACCCGTCGCGGCTGAAGACACTTTCGGTATTCTCCGGATCGGGCATCGATCTTCCGTCGGCGACGAAGGTGTAGTAGTAGGTCCCGGGCATGACGCGGATGGTCAGCGTGTAGTGGCCGGGGGATGTCTCTTCCATGCGGTGCATGAAGGGATCCCAATTGTTGAAACTCCCCGACACGTAGACGTCCCTGCCCGGCCTGGCGTCGTAGACGAACCGCACCATGTCGCCGGGCATAACCTGCGGGCTGAAGGGCGTCGTTTCCACCCGTCGGGGGATGGCCGCCACCGAGAGCGTTACGTTGGAGTCGGGAACCGGGACCGATTGGGGGTTTCGAGGGTCGGCGAACCAGAGCCCATCGACCACCAGCCGATATTCGATCTTTGTCGCGTCTTTCGGCAATGGATAGACCAGGAAGTAGACGCCGTTTTCGTTCAGCTCGAACGGGTGAATTTTCGCGAAGTTCTCATTGAGGAAGGCTGCTCCGACGTATCTGATGTTTGTATGCAACGCATCCCGCGGGCTCTGATAACTGAGAATCAGATTGCCCATGAACACCTTCGGCGCGGCTGCGGCCTTCAATCCCGAAACCTCCATATGCAGATCGAGGTTCCACGTCTGCTGCGCCCAACCAGAGGTTGCCAAGAAGAGGATCTGAAGCAATAATAAGCCGTATTTTCGCGAGATCATGGTTTTGTTACTTTTAATTGTCGGAGCGCCTCCGACTGCTCTTGAGTCCCTTACCATTCTCTGTTAATCCGCCGAAAATGTGAATACAATTGAGGGTCGATGCCTAACATAGAGGATATCCGCCGCTTCAACGACATGCTCATTCTCGTCGGAAAAGAACCACAGGTTCTCGCCGAACGGGGCGAATCTATCGAGCTCCCTGCCCCGGGAGACGGTGCGCGAACCGACCGTCGCCCGGCCGCTGTCGCCGACATCGATTCGCTCATATCGGACGTCGTTGCGGCTCCCGAGGAGACGCAGGACGAGGCGTTTCCGTGGGCGGAGCTCGGCGCCGCCGCCTCGTCTGCGACAGACGAGTTCGGAAGCGAAACAACGGAAGGTAAGCAGACCGACGAGTCGCCTTTCGACTTCGAAAACCTTCCGCCTGACGAACTCGACATAGGTGAGGGACACATCGCCGGCCTCAAGCCCGCCGAGCCTGATTTCGGCGAGGAACCCGAGGGCGAATCACCCTTCGGCGAGCCACCATCGGGTGAAGAGCCCGGCCAGGACGCAGCCGGCGGCGAAGAGGCGACTGCACCGGCATTTGACCTCGAGACCTTTGACTTCGACACCGCCAACTATTCCGCCGAGGCGATGCCCGAAGGCGAGCCCGGCGACGCGGAGAACCTTTTCGACCTCGGCGACGAGACTTTCGACTTTGGCAGCGAAGAGAATGTCGCAGGCGCGGCTGACGAGCAGGTCGGAGGGCTCGAGGCGGAGGCGCCGGGTCCCCAAGAGGGTGTTGTCTACGAAGCACCGCCCGCCGATCTTTCGGTGGAAGAGTCCGCCGGATCCGCGTTTGAGATGCCCGACATCGACGAGAACATCTTCGAAGAGACGCCTGCGGCAGAAGCCGACCTGGGCCCCGATTTCGACGAGGCCGATGCCGAGCTCCCCGCGCCCGATGGCGGCGACTTCGCTTTTGAACCCGAAGAGCCGGGCCCCGGCACTCTGGGGGCTATCGAGGAGGAACCCGTCGTCGAGGAATCCTCCGACGAGTTCTCGTTCGATCTGGAAGAGGACGATATCTCCGGCCTCGAGTTCGAGGAACCCGCGGAGACGGCCGCGGCAACGGCGGGCGAAGCGGCCGGTCCGGAGGATGACCAGTTCTCGCTCCCGCAACAGGAGGAGGAAACCTCCTTTGCGCCGCCCGACGAGTCGGAGCTCGCCCGCCAGGCGGCGGCGCTGGACACGGGGCCCGAAGAGGAGCCGGCCGGCGACCTCGACGTCGACGAGTTCAACCTCGGTGATTTCGGCGCGGAGTTCGGCCTTCTCGAGCAGGCAGACGCCGCCGGAGCTGTATCCGAAGAGGATCTCAACCCGGCGATCAGCATCGCAATTCCCGAGTCGCGTGGCGGCGGCGGTCCACCCGGCGAGATTTCACTCACCGAAAAACAATTCGAAACACTGCGAAAGTCGCTTCAGCGTCTTCCCCTCAACCTCAAGATCCGGGTCGAGGAAATCATCGCTGAGGGTAAAGGCTCCCATGAGCAGCTTGCCCGGCTCATCCAGATGCTCGTGGTGTCGACCGCAGTTCAGGACATCGCGTCGCTTGCGGGCCGTATCCTCGGCAAACGCATCCCCATTCCGCGCGGCTATGAGAAACGCTCCGGCGTTGCCTTCGAGGCGGAACGGCGCAGCTTTGCCTATCAGTTCAGGGAGAATATCCTCCCGATTCTTCGGGTCTTTCTGCTGGCCATCGTCGTCCTTGCCGCTTTTGTCTTCTTCGGCTACCGATTCGTCTATCGGCCGCTCTACGCCGGATCGCTCTATCAGCGCGGGTACCAGGAAATACCGCTCGCCGCCTATCCGGAGGCGAATGGTCTCTTCGCGCGCGCTTTTAAAGTCTGGCCGATGAAGGACTGGTTCTACCGGTATGCCGAGGCATTCGCAGCCAAACATCAGTACCTTCTCGCCGAATCGAAATACGAGCAGCTTCTCAAATCCTATCCGTTCGACAAGAAAGGGTACGATCGATTACGCGAATTTCGAATCGGAGACGCTCGCCAATTACGAAAAGGCTCAATCGGTTCTCAAGGACTATCTCGATCAGAAGGGAAACGATCCCCAGATCCTCCTCAGCGAGGGGGACAACTACATGCGGTGGGCGGAGATCGACACGACCCACTACGAAGATGCCCGGAGGTCCTACGCATTCATCATTCAGCACTTCGGTCCCACCGACATGCTCTACATGCGCATGCTCCGCTACTTCATCCGCACCGACAACCAGGCCGAAGTTGTTCGACTCAAGGATTTTTTCCAGGCGGACAAGGGCCGCAAAGTGGACTCCCGGATCTACGCGGAGCTCGGCGGCTACCTGCTCGACAAGAACCTTCTGCCGGACGTGCGGGAGGTGCTGTTCCGCGCCATGGCGGCAAACGACCGCGTGCCGGAGGTTCACTACCAGCTGGCGCGCTATTTCCAGCGCGTGAGCGATACGACCGAAGAGGAGAAGGCGCTGAAAAATGCGCGCGACCTCTTCAACAAAGAGGCCCCGCTGGACAAGCGCCGTCTTTCACAGCTCATCGACACCTACGGCCGGCTCGGTCAGTTGTACTACAACCGCGGCGCCGACATTCCCGCGCAGGAGGCGCTCACTACCGGTATCCGGCGGTACGAGGAGGCGAAGAAGGCCCAGCTCCTCTTCCCCGATCCGATGTTCGGCCGGCTCTACAGCACGCTCGGTGATATTTACTATTACAAAGCTCTCGACTACAAGCAGGCGCTTGCGAACTACGAGCAGGCGCTGTCAAACAAGTACAGCTCCCCCGAGCTTCATTACAAGGTGGGATACATCTACTATCGAAGCGGCGACTACGAGAAGTCTCTCAACGATTTCGCCGCGGCGGCCGGCAGCATTTCCACCAACCGCAACCTGCTCTATGCCACTGCAAACGCGCTGTACATGAACCAGTCCTACTATGCCGCCGAGGGTTACTATTCGGATCTGCTTGATCGACTCGGCGCAGCACGGCAGCAGATTCAGAACCTGCTGGTCAACGAGGACCCCGCACAGAGGTCGCTCATCGATTTTCTCATTCGCACGAGCAACAACCTCGGCGTGACCCTGTATCAGCTCTATCAGCGCAACGGGCGCAATCAGAACTACACCGACGCTCTGGTCAATTTGAAGGATTCCACGGAGGAGGCGGGAAACCTGACGCGCGATCCGCAGACCGCCATCCGGTCCGGAAAGGTGGATCTCGCCTACCTCAACATGCGCGGCATACTCTATCCGACCTCAAAGTTTCTGCCCCAGATCTACCGGGACATACCGGTGGACATGTCGGATCTTTTTCTCGGCACCGGAATAGCGTCAGGCGTGCCCAGTCGGTGAACGGGCGCCGCGGAACTTCACTGCCCAACGCAGGGCGAATCTCCCGGCGCGGGCGACACGAGATTATACCGGTGTCATCCAGCCGTGGGTGTCCGGGACTGCCCCGTACTGGATTCCTTTGAGCTGCCACTGCAGCTTTCGCGTGACCTCACCTATCTTCCGACCGTTGAACACCGACTCTTTTCCGTTGTGCGTGATCGACTCGATGTGGGCGACACCGGCGGCTGTTCCCGTGACAAAGCATTCGGTGGCGTCCGACATCACCTCATCGATCGCAATCGGCCTTTCCTCGACGGCTATCCCCAGATCCTGCGCAAGAACAATGGTGCTCTTGCGGGTCACCCCGGGAAGAACGCGATCTTCGAGGCTCGGAGTCGCCAATTTACCACTTTTCAAGAGGAAGAAGATGTTGCACGAGGAGCCCTCCTCGACATAGCGGTGCTCCCGCGAGTCGAGAAAGATCGCCTCCATGAACCCATCCTTTTCCGCCCGCTTTTTGGCGAGGATCGGGATGACGTAGTTCGCGTCGCATTTGATCCAGCCCGTGCCGCCCGGAGTTGCGCGGCTCATCGTGCTGGTGACCGCCTTCGCCGAAATGTCGGGATCGAAGTAGGATCCCACCGGAGTGCTCACCATGACGACCCAGGGATAGTGCGAAAGGCCCAGGCCGATGGCCGGTTCGGAGTAACTGAATGGCCGGATATAGACCGCGTGGCCGCTCTGGAAGCCCTCTTTTTCCCAGGCCTTGTCGTAGACCGGCGCGAAGCCGATCTTCTGGTTGCGCCGAACAACTTCGGTCACCGCCCTCACGAAGAGATCCGCGGGGTACTCGGGCATCATCAGTCCCTTCATCGAACGGGCCATTCGCGCCGCGTTCTCTCCCGGCCGAAAGATCTTGAGCGATCCGTCCGGCTGCGGAAGCGCCTTCAGGCCCTCGAAGCAGCCGAGGCCATATTGCGAGGTGTAGTTCACCAGCGGAAGCTCCGGAAAGGAGTTGCGCCTGGCAAGGAGCTCGTTCCGCGCGGCCGTCGCCATTCCGGCCTCTTCCTGCGCCGATTTGTGCGGCTTTTCGGTGAACTCCTCGGTCCATTTTCCATCTTCCTCGTGGTGTGCGGTATAGACCCACGGATAGATAGAAAGGGTGAATCCTGACGCCATGGCGATGCCTCCGTTGAACAGTTGGTGAGCCATTGTATTCGCGCGCGAAGCCGCGGGTCAAGAACGCGGGCGGCTTGCCTGCTCTCGTGCGTCTGGTATAATGCTGATTCGGAGGCGGCTCCCATGTCAGATCCCATCATATCCTGCGCAATTATCCTTGCCGGAGGCGCCGGGACCAGGCTCTGGCCCGCCTCCACTCGCAGCCATCCCAAGCAATTCCTGCGGATCGGCGGAAACAAGACCCTGATAGCGCTGACGGTCGAACGAGCGCTTGCGCTGGATGTGCGGCGAATTCTCGTAGTGACTCACCAGAGCCAGGCCGAGGGCGCCGCCCGGGAAATCGCCGAAATCCCCGGTGCAGGAGAACGAACGGTCATTCTTTCCGAGCCTGTCGCGCGGAACACCGCGCCGGCACTTGCTCTTGCGGCCTCCTACCTTTCGCGCGTCGGAGCCGACGGCGAAACCTGCATGGTCATGCCGGCGGATCACCTGATTGCTCCCGTCGGCATGTTCGTCGCCGACGCGGCGAAAGCGGCCGAGCTTGCGAGCGCCCGGTACCTCGTCACCTTCGGAATTCCGCCACACCGACCGGAAACCGGGTATGGATACATTGAAACCGCCGAAAACATCGGTCCCGGCTGGTCGGTACGTTCGTTCCGGGAAAAACCGGACCAGGCGACCGCGCTGCACTACCTCGAGGCGGGCAATTACTACTGGAACTCCGGCATGTTCGTCTATAGAAGCGACCTTTTCTGCGCCGAGCTCTCCAGACACAGCCCGGAGGTAGCCGAACCTTTCCAACGACAGCTGGTCGATTTTCCGCTTCGCCGCGTCCACGGCGTGCCGGTTTGCGGTGAAATGGCGGAGCTTTCGTCGCTCTACGCGTCGCTTCCCTCCATCTCCGTCGACTATGCGCTCATGGAAAAATCGGATCGTCGCGCGATGGTGGCCGGGAGCTTCACCTGGAACGATATCGGGAGCTGGGACGAAATCGCCGCCATACGCGAGGCTGTCCAGCCGGCCGCGTCGAGGTCTGCATCGCCAATCTTGACCGATGCGCCCACATTCGCGGCCGAATCGCAGCGCTGCCATGTCGAGTCGGATCTTCCGGTAGCCCTGTGTGGCGTCGATGATCTCCATGTCGTCGTGAAAAACGACATGGTTCTGATCTGCCGGCGAGGCGCGGCGCAGCTGGTGAAGGATGCCGTTGAAGAAATGAGACGCACCGGACACGAACGGCTTCTGTAACGCTTCCGCGCGCAAGAACTATTTTTTTAAATACTGATTACTATTTCTGTCATGAATGATAATATTGCGAAACTCATTGTCAGCGCATCGCGCGGGCGGCGAACGCTCTGCGCCCGCGCGATGGACAACGCGTTCTGCGGGGGGATGCCGCTCCGAAAAGGCGCCCGGGATCGGCAACTCTAATTTTTTTGCGCACAACAGTTTACTGATCGCGACTGAGGGCCCGCTCATATTGGTCGAAACCCGACGAATACGTGCGAATAGTCGTCAATTCGACGAATTGTGCGCAAAATTCCGATAATTTAGAATCCGTCAAAAACGGAAGAAAAACTTGACAGCAAAATACACGGTTGATATACTAACGGCGTGGCCTAACATAAGGGGCTCTATTCGAGGTCGTTGGCCTCAAACCCCCTAAATCCAGAGGAGGACCGAAATGAAGAAACTTCTAGTCCCAATTGTGGTGCTAGCACTGGTCGCGTTTGCGATGCCGGTGGTTGCTCAGACGACTGTAGCGTACAGCGGTGAACTCGAATTTGGTTTCATTACCGACTTCAAAGCTCCCGCGACCGGAGTATTCAACAACCAGAGCGTCGTGCTGAAGCTGATGCCGGACAAGATCAACACCGTGACCTTGGACATGCGGACGAACTTCGGAGGCGACAAATTTGCCGCTCTAGACCCGAGCGGCGCAACTGATCTGCTCATGAGCGATTTCCTGTACGCCAATGAGTTCAGCATCACCAGCGACGTCGGCATGGCGCTCGGTATCGATGCAATGGGCGTGGACCCCGTGCTGAAAGCCGGTTGGTTCAATGCCGCCAGCCTCGAGAACAGCGTCGGTTACGGTTTTGAAGAGATGGACTATGAGACTGGTACCCAGGGACTGGTCGCGATCAACACCGGCATCATGAAGATGGTAAATGTCAACCTGGCCTTCGCACCGACCAGCTTCAACACGCCCGGTACCATGCTGCTCGACATCAACGGGACAATCGGCCCCGTTACCGCTGAAATCGCGTACGTTGCCGGTTCCGGAACCTCCGGCGGCATTGCCGAAACCACCGGCGATCTTTCGAAGGGTGTTCTCGGTGTAACGGCGAAAGCTGTCGTACCGGTCTCCTCCCTTTCGATTACTGCTGACGGCGGCCTGAGCTACAACCTGGACAGCAGTGCTGCAAAAGGCAACATGGCAACCTTCGGCGTTGGCGTTCTTGCGAGCTACAACTCGATGGTGGAGCTCGGTGTTTCCTACCAGGGAAACGACGACAAGGCGTTCAACAAGCTCGGCGTAAACGTCGGACTTATGCCGATCGCAACCGCCGGTGTTGACGTGGGCGTTGCATACGATGCGGGTGGAAGCACCAACATCAGTGATCCCGGAACGACGGAATCCTCAACAGCATCGACGGATCGGTCTGGACAATGTTCGGCGCAGCCAAGCTCCGCGTTGGTTATGTCTCCGTAGACAACACCAAAGTAAACGCCGTGTGGACGCTCAACGAGCACACAAAAGCGCTTACCGGCGGACTGTACATGGACCTGGACCTCCCTTTCTAATCCGACTCCCACAATCGGGACTTATGATTGGCCCCCTCGAAAGAGGGGGCTTTTTCGTTTTCACGGCTCACCGCGCCAGATCGCTTCCCGCTTGAATCGGTGCGCAGTTTTCCCGGTAATAGCTCATGACCGGGCAGATGCGTCCGGAAACAGTTGGCAGGAGGTGCGGGTGAACAGTCTCAATTCGATCATCGTCGAGGGAAACCTCACGAGGGACCCGGTTCTATCGGCGACACCGAAGGGAACGAGCGTCTGCACGTTTGCGGTGGCATCGAACCGGTTCTACCGCCAGAACGAGGAGAGTCAGAAGGAGGTGTCATTTTTCGATGTCGAGACCTGGGCACGACTTGCCGAGGCCTGCGGCGAGCAGCTCAAGAAGGGCCGGGGGGTCCGCATTGTGGGGAGGCTGAAACAGGACCG
>CAWHUY010000019.1:0-53346 GCA_963832675.1 uncultured Spirochaetota bacterium
TTCGCAGACAGGTGGGGATGGGAGGGCATCGAAACCGACTGGCGCAAGGTAATCGAGAGAAAGGACGTGGATATTGTTGATATCTCCACGCCGACCGACCTGCACGCCGAAATGGCCATCGCGGCCGCGGAGGCGGGAAAGCAGATTTTTTGCGAAAAGCCGATTGCGGTGAGTTATGCCGACGCAAAGCGAATGTACGAGGCTGCCGAAAAGGCGGGCGTCGTGCACTATCTCAACCACAACTATCGTCGCGTTCCGGCGGTGGCCTTTGCCAGACAGCTTATCGAGGCGGGAAAGATCGGACAGATCTACCACTGGCGTGGTGCGTATCTGCAGGACTGGATCATGGATCCAAACTTCCCGCTCACATGGCATCTCCAAAAAGAGCACGCGGGCGCAGGTCCCCATTTTGATCTGGGTTCGCACAGCGTTGATCTGGCACGCTACCTGGTCGGGGAGATCAGCACAGTAACCGCAATGACCACCCGTTTCATCGAAAAACGACCGCTCCCGGGTGCGGGAGCCGGTACCTTCTCGGCGGGTGCCGCGGGAAAAGAGACGGGGCCCGTAAGTGTGGAGGACGCCGCATTTATGGTCGCGCTGTTTGAACAGGGGACGCTCGGCTCCTTCGATACCAGTCGATTTGCCGGCGGAAGGAAGAACCAGAACAGCTTCGAGATCTATGGCAGCAAAGGAAGCCTTGTCTTCGATCTCGAGAAGATGAATGAGCTGAAGTATCTGTCACTCGAAGACGAGGGCGATGAACAGGGATTTCGCACGATTCTGGTGACCAATGGAACGCACCCCTACGCCGGCGCGTGGTGGCCGCCGGGACACATTATCGGATATGAGCATGCATTCACCCATGCGGTGCTGGACTTTCTCCACGCTGTCGCGGGCAAAGGAAAGATTGCGCCGAACTTTCTCGACGGGATGCGGGAAATGCAGGTTCTCGAGGCCGGGCTGGAGTCCGCACGAACCGGAAAAGCCATCAAAGTCGCAGACATCAAATAGGCACGAAAGACGCGGAGGCAGCAGATGACCGACGGACCCTTTACCACGCAGATTCAGTCCGGGAGAATAGAGGCCGAACTGTTCGACAACCATATTACGCGCAAGCTTTCATCCATGAAGGGGCAGTACCTCGACGAACAGGCCTTCGACGCCATGCTTGCGAAGGCGGACACTCTGCTCTATGAGGTGTATGAAGTATGCCGACCGGAGAAGGAAGGCGAACTTATGAGCGGCCTTTCAATCGTCCACCCCGGAAAGGTGGGGAATGAGTATTTCATGACCAAAGGTCACTTCCACGAGGTTCTCGAAACGGCCGAAATATATCTGTGCCTCTCGGGAAAAGGGATGATGGTCATGGAGACGCCCGAAGGGGAGTGGTCGGTGAAAAGGCTCACCCCCGGTGCCTCACTCTACGTGCCTCCGCGCTGGGCCCACCGCTCGGTGAACACCGGGACCGGCGAGGATCTGGTCACCTATTTCATCTATCCCGCCCATGCCGGGCACGATTACGGAACCATCGAGACACAGGGATTCCGAAAGCTTGTGGTGGACGGGGGCAACGGGACCGAAATCATCGACAATCCAAGGTGGGTTCACGCATGAAAGCAAAGCTGATTCCGGTTCATTTCGGTGCCAGGCCCGACGAGGATTTTGCCCGCGAGCTCGCCATATTGAAGGAACTGCTTGCCGCTGAGGCGGAATTTCTTCTGCAATTCCCATCGGTGCCGCAATCTCATCTTCCGGCCCGGCAGACGGGGCGGAAGCAGACGCGGTGCTTTTTCCACAGATGCTCGGAGACGCATATCGGCACATGGAAGAGTTCAAGAAGATACCGTTGCCGATCCTGGTAATCACCTCCGAGTTCGGTACCGTATCGATGTGGGACTGGGAGATCAACAGCTACCTGAGGCGGGAGGGCATCGAGGTCATCGCTCCCTACAATCTGCATCAGGCACGTATACTCTGTCGCGCGCTCGCCGTAAAGGCGGACCTCAAGCGTGCCCGATTTATAGTCTACCAGGACAATCCCGGAGAGGGATTTCAGGCGCATATCTTCAAACGATTCTACTGGTGGGAGCAGGAGTGCAGCACCCGGATGTTCGACAAGTTCGGTATCACCATAGAGAAACGAAGTTTCAGAGCGCTGGGGGCGGCAGCCAGATCGATCGACGACGCAGAGGCGGAGAAAGTCTGGAACGCATGGAAGACGCGGCTCTCGATCGGGCCGATGCCGCACAAGAGTCTGCTCAGTGCGCTGAAGATCTATATCAAGGTGAAGTCGGAGATCGAGGAGGCCGAACGCGGGAAGGCCGGTCCCATACGAGGCGTCGGCATCAATTGCCTGAATGAATCCCAATTTTCCGACACCACGCCCTGTCTCGCCTGGAACATGCTCTACGAAGAGCGAAAGCTGATCTGGGGCTGCGAAGCGGACACGGTGTCGATGCTTACCAAGTACCTCCTGCATGCTTCACTGGGAGTTCCGGTGATGATGACCAACATGTATCCCTTCCTGATGGGAGACGCCGCGCTCAAACATGAACGCATTCCCTATTTCCCCGACGTGGAAAGTGAGCCGGGGAACCACATCCTCGCCGCTCACTGCGGTTATCTCGGTGTGGTACCCCAGTCCTTCGCGACCGAATGGTCGCTGAAGAAGAAGGTCCTCGCAATAGTAGACGAGAACGCGACGGCAATCGATGCGAAGATGCCCGAGGGGCCGATGACGCTGGCCAAGATCGAGTCGGGATTCGACCGCATATCGGTTGTCGAGGGGGAGCTTGCCCGTTACGCCCAATTCGAGAACTCCGACTGTCTCAACGGGGCAGTTCTCCGGGTGAAGGACGGGCCGGCGCTCCTCAATCGGCTCGCTTCGCACCACTATATCCTGACCACCGGGCACAATGCCGAAGAAATCGACCTTGTGGCTTCGGTGTTCAAACTCGGCGTGGACAGGATGTGACACCGGCCAGGGAGGGTGCTTGAAACTTCGTGATCCCGGGTTTCGCTTCGATGAACGAATCCCCTATTACCTGCAGATCAAAGAGGTCCTGCGCGAAAAAATCGACAGCGAGGAACTCGAACCCGCCATGCGGTTGCCCAGCGAGGCCGAGATCGGCGAACAGTTCAACGTGAGCCGAACGGTGGTTCGGCAGACACTGCAGGAGCTCGAATACGACGGGCTTATCGTGAAGAGGAGGGGCGTCGGTACCTTCGTCTCGGAACCGAAGATTGTCGAGTCATTTGTTCAGGAGCTGTCGGGGTTTCAGGAAGACATGGAGGCGCAGTCGCTTGCGACCCGATCGGAGGTACTCAGGAACGAGCTTGCGAAGCCGTCGCGCCGAATCGCGCAATTGCTTCAAACCAGCTCGACGACGAAGGTCATTCTGCTCGAACGTGTACGTTTTGTCGGCGAGGAGCCGATCCAGCTTGTCGCTTCCTACATTCCTCGAAATCTTTGCCGCGAGATTCTCAGTGAAGATTTCAGAGAGCGCTCACTCTACCGTTTTCTCGAAGGACGTGGACTCTTCGTCGCTCGTGGACACAGGACGATCGAGGCCGTCCGGGCGACTGAGCGAGAAGCCGGGCACCTGCACGTTGAAATCGGCGCGCCGATGATTCGAATCGAAAGCATTGGCTACCTCGATGACGGGACGCCAATCGAATACTTCCACGCGATCCACCGCGGCGACAAGACACGCTTTCGCGTAGCGCTCGTACGTCACAAAGAGCGCGCAGCACTCCCGCGGCAGCGCAGAACGACGCCGGAGAGCGGACACCCGGCTATAGAAATCGTTTCGGCCTCGCCGTCCCGGGGCGAACCGGCCGACCCGGCACCGTCGCTCAGTCGTTCAACCGACACTTTCCGTTGACAGCGAAACATAATGATGTTAAGCTGATAAAGTAATCCTGTTATAACGTCATTATGTTTAGGAGTCATCAAGGAATGCCGTCGACTTCGTTCGAGAGCCGAATCCCGAGATATCTCCGTGTCTACGATCTGGTGAAGGGCCGAATCGAAACCGGCGAATTCGAGGTTGGACACTATCTTCCCCCTGAGCCTGAGCTCGAGCGGATTTTCAACGTGAGCCGGACTACGGTGCGGAAGGCTGTGGAAATGCTGGCGAAGGAAGGCTTTGTTTACATCAAACAGGGGAAGGGAACCCAGGTTCTTGATTTCCGTGCTACGCAGCATCTGCAGTACATCACCTCATTCTCAGAGACTCTGCGAGAGAAGGGGCTGACGGTAAAGCACACGCAGCTTCGAGTGGTCCGCGAGATTCCGCCGGAATCGATTGCCGAGCAGCTGAAGGTTGGCGCGGGCACCGAAGTTTTGAGAGTAAGCCGGGTAACCCACGCGTCCGGGAAACCTATCGCGCTTATCACCAACTACCTGCTTCCCGAGCTCTTTCCCGGGATCGAGAAGCGGATAGCTGGAATGTCCTCGCTCTATTCGTTTCTGGAATCTGAGTATGACGTGCGGATCGACGCGGCGACCGACTACATCACCGCTCGCGGGGCATCGGAGGAGGAAGCATCGCAGCTTCGCATCGCGATCGGACAGCCGCTTCTGGTTGTGCGACGCGTTACCCACAGCGGCGGGCGACCCATCGAGGTGGCGGTTCTGCGAATCGACGCCGACCGCTACGAGTATTGTGTAAACACGAAGGAGAGACCTCCGCGCACGAAGTTGTGACGCGGGAGTCGCTGAAAAAAGGAACGGGTAGATGAAACTGACGACAGAGTCCGTGGCACAGATGATCGATATCAGCGCAGTGCAGGCGCCCCACGGGGCGGCCGAGGTGCGAATTCTGGCCGAACGGGCACGAGAGTATCGGTTCAAGGCGGTCCACGTGCTTCCCTGCTGGGTCCGAGCTCTTCGCGATGTCCTGGGCGACAACCGGTTCAGCGCAGTCGGCGCTCCGGTGGGATTTCCCGGCGGTGGTCATACGACTTCAGTGAAGCTTGCCGAAGCGGCCGAGCTCATCCGCGACGGAGTTCAGGAAATGGACATGATGATCAACGTCGGGAAGCATCGTTCGGGTGACTACGGCTACGTAGAAAACGAAGTCAAGGCCGTGGTCTCGATCGCTCACGACAGCGATATCCCGGTGAAAGTGATTCTGGAAGTTCACTATCTTAACCCGGATGAGATAAGACGCGCGTGCGAAATCTGCATCAATGCAGGGGCAGAGTTCGTGAAGACCTCGACCGGCTGGGCGTCCGGCGGCGCCACACTCGAGGTGGTGAGGCTCATTACCGACTTTGTCGGTGACGCAATTCAGGTGAAGGCGGCCGGAGGCGTGCGTGATCTCGCGACCGTCGGCAAGATGTACCGGATGGGTGTGCGCCGATTCGGGATTAATATAGAGGCGGCGACTGCGATTGTTCGCGAGGTCGCCGCGATGCCGTCCGGATCGGTTGATCTGTAGGGGTATTCATGGGCGACGCGATTCTGGCATACGACCTTGGAACCGGCGGGAATAAGGCCTCTCTTTTCGATTCCGAGGGAGGACTGCTTTCCACCTCGTTTGTCCCGTACGAAACGATCTATCCGGCGGCCGGCTGGCATGAGCAGCGGCCGGATGACTGGTGGCGCGCCATTATTGAGAGCACGCAACAGCTGCTCGCCGCCCGTCCCGGCATCGCATCGTCGATAGTCGCTATCGGCATTTCGGGGCACAGCCTGGGTGTGGTTCCAATTTCGGATCGAGGCGAGCTGCTTCGAGAGACAACGCCGATCTGGTCGGACACGCGCGCCGAAGCGGAGGTAGGTCGGTTTTTCGAAAAGGTGGATCCGGCGAGATGGTATCTCACCACCGGCAACGGCTTTCCGCCGGCCTGCTACTCGGTTTTCAAGCTCATGTGGTATGCAAAACAGGAGCCGGAAATGATGGCGCGCGTTTATCAGGCCATCGGAACCAAGGACTATATCAACCTTCGGCTTACCGGCCGCGTTGCCACCGACTACTCCTACGCGTCGGGAAGCGGGGTATTCAACCTCGCCGAGTGGCGATATTCGGAGGAGCTCATTTCGGCGAGTAATCTTCCCCGGCGTCTTTTTCCCGAACCGTCTGCGTCAACGGAGGTGGTTGGCGTGCTCACCGGCGATGCTGCTGCGCTCCTTGGATTGCGTGCGGACACTCCGGTCGTGTGCGGCGGGGTCGACAACTCCTGCATGGCGCTTGGTGCGGGAAACATCGAGGATGGTCGGCTCTACACCTCGCTCGGATCGTCCTCCTGGATTGCGGTCTCTTCGCGAAAGCCGTTGCTCGATCCGGTGAAGAAGCCATTTGTGTTTGCGCATGTTGTCCCCGAGCTCTACACCTCGGCCGTGAGCATCTTCGCCGCTGGGTCGTCCTTTCGTTGGGTCCGCGACAACCTACTCTGCCTCGACGGCGCCAGCGAGGACCTCTACCCGATAATGACGCGCATGGCCGGGGAATCGCCTCCCGGAGCGAATGGTCTGCTGTTCAATCCGAGTCTGGCAGGCGGCAGCTCTCAGGAGCCGAGCACCCACATCCGGGGAGCATTTGCAGGCATAGACCTTCGCCATACCCGAAACGATCTGGTCCGCGCCGCGATGGAGGGAATTGCGCTTAACCTTGGCGCGGTGCTCGAAGTGCTTCGTTCGTTGACCTCGCTTCGGGATGAAGTGCTTTTCGTCGGCGGCGGAAGCAAGAGCGGGCTGTGGCGACAGATTTTTGCCGATGTCTTTCGCATGAAGGTCGTGAAGACAAGTATCGACCAGGAGACGGCATCTCTTGGTGCGGCTGCTCTCGCAGCGGTCGGCATCGGTATGTGGCGCGACTTTGGGATGATCGACCGGATCCACAAGGTAGAGGCTGTGGCAGAGCCGGACCCGACAGCGGTGGAGCTGTACAGGAAACTGCTTCCGGCATTTGAGCTGTTGCGGAGGAGTCAGGCGGAGCTTGCCGAAAAGCTTCGGGATCTGGATCCTCCGGCGGCGGCGACAGCCGGATCGTGAATCAGGAATCCATACAAATACCACGGAGGTGCATATGCGAATCGGACTGTTTTCGGCGACCTATCTCGACATGAAGTTGAACGACATCTGTGAAATGGCCGCCAAACTGGGGTATCAGGCGGTGGAGCTGCCGGCATTCAAGGGCAATCCGCATCTCGATATCGAAGATGTGGTGAACCTGGAGAACGCGAAGAAGCTGCAGAAGATGGTGCGGGACAACGGGCTGATCATCTCCGCGCTGAGCAATCATCCCGAAGGTCAGATCGTTCTTGGCCCCTACGGTAAGGACACCGACGCGATCTGCCCGGGAACCAAAGAGGAAAAGATCAAGTTCGGTACCGAAAGGATGATCAAGACCGCGCAGGCTGCAAACGCGCTGGAGGTCCCGGTCGTTTGCGGTTTTGTCGGGTGCGAAAACTTCGGCCGGTTCTTTCCGTGGCCCTACTCGAAGGGATGGAGCGACATGGAACAGGAGTTTGTGGAGCGATGGGGAAAGATCCTCGACGAATTCGGCAAGTACGGAGTGAAGTTCGCACATGAACCGCATCCGAATCAGCTCATCTACGACGTGGACACCGCTCTGCGGAGCGTAGAGCTCATGAACGGACGCAAGGAGTGGGGCTTCAACTTCGACCCCGCAAATCTCATCTATCTGGGCATAGACGTCGAGAACTTCATCGATCAGCTGAAGGACCGCATCTACCACGTTCACGCCAAGGACGGCGAGGTCGTCGCCCACAACGTGAAAAGATCGGGGCAGATCCCTCAGGGTGACTGGCAGCGACTCGGCCGCGGTTTCCGCTTCCGTATTCCGGGGTGGGGCAGCGTTCCCTGGAAGAAGGTGATAACCGAGCTTTCCCTCATCGGCTACGACTACGTGATGAGCTACGAGCACGAGGACGTGACGATGAGCCGCCAGGACGGTATCACCAAAACGATCGAGTATCTGAAACCGCTGATTATCAACAAGCCCTACGAGGGGCGCAACGACGTGCTCTTCAATTGAGCTCGACGAAGGAGACAAAGGATGAGTGGAACCATGAAGGCTGCTGTTTTCGTGAAACCGGGATCCATAGTCGTAAAACAGATACCGGTTCCCGAGATCGGCGATGGCGAAGTTCTGATCAAGGTTAAATACACCGGAATCTGCGGAACCGATTGGAGCATCTACACCGGCAAGTACTCCGCCGACAAGCTGCCCATGGTCGCGGGGCACGAGTTCTCCGGCGTAATCGCAAAGGTGGGCGGAAATGCGCGGAATCTCAAAGAGGGTGACCGCGTAACCGCCGACATAAACATGAGCTGCGGGACCTGCTTCTACTGCCGGCGCGGCCAGAAGTTGATGTGCGCAGAGTTCACGCAGATAGGCATCCACACCGACGGGTCCTATGCCGAGTACGTGAAGGCTCCCTGGGAGCAAGTTCATCTACTCCCGGACGCGCTCAGCTTTCTTCAGGGCGCGTTTGTCGAACCGGTCTCCTGCGTCGTCCATTCGGCGAAGGCAATGAATCTGACCATAGGTTCGAGCGTCGCGATTCTGGGTGCAAGTCTGGGCATTCTGCACGGCGCCATCGCGCGGTTCCGCGGTGCTGCACCGGTCATTGTCATCGGGCGCACGCCCAAGCGCCTGGCAATCGCAAAGGAGCTCGGTGCCGACTACGTAATCAACGCGAGAGAGACGCCTGATGTGGTGAAGGAGGTCAAGCGTCTGACCGAAGGGCGCGGTGCCGACTACGTGGTGGAAGCCGTCGGAACCTCGGAAACCTACGAAGAAGCGTTCCGGATGGTGAGACCGGGCGGAACCGTCGCTGCGTTCGGAATAACCGGCGAAGAGGACGTCATGAAATTGAAGCCCGTGGACATCGTGCTGGGTGAAAAGAACATGGTCTCATCCTGCGCCGGCGTCGGCACGGACTGGAACGACGCCATCGCGTTGCTTGCCTACGGCCGAATCAAGCCGGAAGCGATGTTCTCGTTGATTGTTCCGTTCGAGGAGCTCGAGTCGGTTCTCAAGGAGCTTCGCGAGGATCGGAATATCGTCAAAGTTTTTGTGTCTCCCGAGGCAACGAAGAGAGAGGTGCTCGGATGAGCGACGACAGTATTTTATTCTCCAAAATCCAGATCGGCAACAAGGTCGCCCAGAACCGCATCGCGATCAACGCGATGGAGTGCTGCGATGCGGACGAGAACGGTGCACCGACCGATCTTACCTATCGCCGTTACGAAAATCTATTTGCCGGAGACGCGGGCGTTATCGTCGTCGAGGCGTTGAGCGTGATCGACGAGAGCCGCGGCCGGCTTCACCAGCTCATAGCCGCTCCTTCGAATCAGAAGGCGCTCGAAAAGTTCGTTCAGCGCACTAAGTCGGTCAACGACAAGCCGATCATGCTTTGGCAGCTCACCCACTCGGGCGAGCTAAGCCATCCGGATTTTTCCCGCCGTGTCTGTGTCAAGCCGCTTCCCGGCTACGAGGGGGACCTCCTCACCGAGGAAGAGGTGGACGATGTGCTCGACAAATGGGTGCTTGCGGCGAAAGTGGCATACGACTGCGGCGCAGACGGAATCGATTTCAAACTCTGTCACGGTTACTTTGTCTCCCAGCTTCTGCGACCCTACAATGACCGCAAATGGAAATACGGCGGTTCCTGGGGCAACCGTACCCGGTTCGTCTATGAGGGCTATGAGCGCATCGCGAAGGCGGTAAACGATCCGAATTTCATTCTCGGTTCCAAGATATCGCTGTGGGAGGGAATCCCGGGCGGGATGGGAACGGACGGCCCGGACTCGGCGATAATCGACCTGACCGAGGTTCTCGATCTTGCCAGGGGCCTCGAGGCGCGCGGAGCAAAGTACATAATCGAATCTGCCGGCAACCCGTCGATAACCCTCGCATTGACGCAGCCTGACAAGAAGATCCCCGATTACGCGTACCTTCACTTCTGGTTCCAGAAGGAACTGCGGAAGGTGCTCAAACCGGAGACTGTCGTGATTGGTTCGGCCTACTCGCCGTTCCGCGACGGCAAGAACAGTTTCCGTGGGGTGGCACCCGAACGCTCATCCCTGCGCTACTGGGGCGAGAAGAACATAAAAGAGGGCGTGTGCGACATGGTGGCGATTGGACGGCAATCTCTCGCCGATCCCGGTCTTCCCCGAAAGATGCAAAATGGGGAAGATAGGCAGGTGCACTGGTGCACGATCTGCGACAACTGCATCGAATTCCTGATCCGGCAGAAACCTGTCGGGTGCGCGACCTACGATCGCGGGTACGCCAAATCCCTGGTCGAGATTCGAAAGGCGGAAGGGAAACTCGCCGCCGCAGAGAAACACACATAGCAAGGAGTCTCTAATGGCACGATTCACCCGTCTTCATGTTCTCAACCGCATGGTAGCTGTGGGAGTGGTCCCGGTATTCTACAATCCCGACGTCGAAATCGCGAAGAAGATCGTCGCTGCCTGCGCTGCCGGTGGCGCCGAGTGCATAGAAATGACCAACCGGGGCGATGCGGCGATAGACGTCTTTCGGCAGCTCGAATTGTTCTGCAAAAATGAGTACCCGGGAGTGATACTCGGTGCGGGATCGGTAATCGACGCCTACACGGCCGCGCTGTACATCAACTACGGAGCGAGTTTCATCGTTGGGCCGGCACTCGACGAGGATGCCGCCTATGCGTGCAACGCGCGCAAGGTAGCCTACATGCCCGGCTGCGGAAGCGTCACCGAGATACACCAGGCCGAGCGACTCGGAGTGGAAGTCTGCAAGGTTTTCCCCGGCAAAGAGGTCGGCGGTCCAAGTTTCGTCAAGTCGGTTCGCGGACCCTGTCCGTGGACCTCGATCATGCCGACCGGCGGCGTGGAGCCGACCCGTGAATCACTCACCGAGTGGTTCAAAGCGGGAATCGTGGCCGCCGGAATCGGGTCGAAGCTCATCAGCGATTCCATAATCAAGAGCGGCGATTACGCGCAGCTTACGCAGAAGGTCAAGGAAACCATCACGATCATCGACGAGGTCCGCGGCGGCCGGTAGGCCGTCGCGCGGAGGTAACAATGAAACAGGCGGTGATGACAAAACCGGCACAGATCATAATTCACGACGTGGAGAAACCGACGGCGGCAGCTGGCGAAGTGCTTATCCACATCTCACGCATCGGTGTCTGCGGATCGGACATCCACGTCTACCACGGGCTGCATCCGACGACGCCCTATCCGGTGGTTCAGGGGCATGAAGTGTCCGGAGTCGTGGCGGAAGTTGGCTCGGGCGTTACGCGCTTCAAACCCGGGGATAACGTCACATTCATGCCGCAGGTTACCTGCGGAAAGTGCTACCCTTGCCGGCACGGAATGTACCACATCTGTGACGAATTGAAGGTGATGGGGTTCCAGACCGGCGGAGCCGCTCAAGAGTACTTTCCGGTACCCGAAGAAATGGTCATTGCCCTGCCGGACGGGCTCTCCCTGGAGGCCGGGGCGATGATCGAACCGGTGTCGGTCGCTGTGCACGCGCTCGGAAGGTTGCCTTCGGTAGCGGGGCAGAAGGTCCTTGTCTTCGGTGCGGGCACCATCGGCAACCTTGTGGGCCAGACCGCAAAGGCGATGGGAGCGTCTGCAGTGATGATCTGCGACCTCAGCGACTATCGGCTCGACATGGCGAGCAAGTGCGGCATCGACTACACGGTAAACACCGCGAAGCAGGATGTCGCGTCCGAAATCGCCAGAAATTTCGGCCCCGACAGGGCCGACGTCACACTCGAATGTGTCGGGGTTGAGCCGACAATGACCGCCGCCGTATCCAATGCGCGCAAGGGCACGTCGATCGTCGTGGTTGGCGTCTTCGGCAAGAAACCGACAGTCGACATAGGCGCCGTTCAGGACCGCGAGCTCTCTCTCATCGGCACGCTCATGTACCAGCGGAAAGACTACGAAAAGGCAATTGAGCTGGTCAACGCCGGCAAGATGAAACTCGAGCAGCTGGTCACGAACCGTTTCCCCTTCGACCGCTACCTCGACGCCTACAGGTACATCGAAGAGGCGCGGGACAAAACCTTGAAAGTGATGATCGAGGTGAGCTGAGGAGGCGTGTGTGCGAGTTGAGTTGGAACAGATTGAAGCGCCCGCGCCGGACCGACGACTGCAGACGGAACCGGGCGAGCTTTCCATCAGCTGGTTAGGACAGGCGGGATTCATTATCGACAGTGCAGATCTGCGGGTTGTGATCGATCCCTACCTCTCGGATTCGCTAGCCGAGAAATATCGCGGGAAGGAGTTTCCTCACGTTCGCATGTCGCCGTCACCAATTGCGCCGGGCGAGCTGACCGGCGTGGATCTCGTTTTTTCCACTCATGCGCATAGCGATCACATGGACCCGGGAACGCTCCCCGCGATTCAATCGGCCAACCCCGATTGCCGGTTCGTTGCGCCGCGTGCGGTGGGACGAACGGCCGTGGAACGCGGGGTCGATCCCGCGCGACTCCTCGAGGTGAATGCCGGTGAGTCGTTTTCCCCGATTGCCGGGGTCCGGGTGCATGTAGTCCCTGCCGCCCACGAGCAGCTAACGACAAACGAGAATGGCGAGCACCTCTTTCTCGGCTACGTGATCGACTTCGACGGAATAGTCGTCTACCATTCCGGTGACTGCGTCCCCTTCGACGGCCAGGAGCGGCTCATTCGCGATCTGGGCGCCAGAATTCTTCTCTTACCGGTGAACGGTCGCGACGAGTACCGCACGGCAAAAGGCATAGTCGGCAACTTCACGCTCGCCGAGTCGATGCACCTCGCGCAGGCAGTCGACGCGGACTACATGATCGGGCACCACTTTGGGTTATTCGACTTCAATACGATTGACCTGTCCTCGGCGCGGGCGGAAGTCCACAACGGATACCCGGCTTTTGAAAAACGATATTTGCTCGCGCAGAATCGGACCAGATACCGGTTCCGTCGAATGGCAACGTAACTTTGGGTCTGTCGCCCCCCGTCTGGGGGGCCGCCGTTTTCGCTGCTTTTTATGATGTCGCGTGAGTTTGGGCCCTACCGAAGATAGTTCCGGGGCGGGAGGTGGAGCGCCTTGGCTGACTGCATGCAGATCGGCGCCTCGGTTCCCAGCCACTCACCGCTTCGACCCGGATAGTGGCATCTGAAGCGGAGATCCCCTTCGCTTTGCTCATGAATCCTGCATCTCCGGCCCCTCCCGACGGGGAATCGCCTGATTCGCTGTTTCTCGTATTGCAAATTAATTTAAAAACCCAAATCATTGCTTGACACCGTGGCGCCCGTGGGTCAAAATAGGACATCCGATCTTGATTGGAGCGCCATCGATGCGAAACCGCATATCTGTTAAGCAGGCCAACCAGAAGGACGTGCTTCGTTTTCTTCGCAAGGCGGGGGACGTATCGGTTGCGGAAATTGCGGAGAAGGTTCACCTGAGCAAACCCACGATCAAGAAGATCCTCGATTTATACGAGATTCATGGACTGGTCCTCGCAGTTGGAAAAGGAGACTCCACGGAGGAGGGGGGAAGCGACCTACTATCTTCCGTTTCAACCGGAACCACGGGTGTGCCCTGGCAGTGCATCTTGGCCCCGATTTTGTGTTTGGGGCTCTCACGGACCTCAACGGCAATATTCTCCACTCCGCATACTACAACTTCACCTATCGGGACATGGATCGCGTGATCGGGCGAGTTTGTGCGACGATCCAGGAATTACATGCACGTGCGGTGGCGAATGACACCGAACTCATTGGAATTGCGGTTGCGCTGCCGGGAATCATTGACAGCGACAACGGCATTTCAGTTTTTCTGCCGCACTACGTCGAGTGGGGTACGCGAGTTCCCATCGGGAAATTACTGCAGGATCGGCTCGGGCTCGATGTACCCATCTGTTTCGAAAATGTGAACCGACTTCAGGCCTTCGCAGAGTTTGTCAGAGGCAAGGGTGTTGGGGTGCAAAGTCTCGTAACCGTCGATGCAATCTGCGAAGGCCTCGGCGCCGGTATCCTGATAAAAGGCGGCATGCACCAGGGTTCGGAATGGCTTTCCGGGGAAATAGGACACATGGTCCTGCAGCCTGATGACGGACCGGACTGTATCTGCGGGGGCAAAGGTTGCTTCGAAGCGTTGGTCTCAACGAAAAGGATCATGCAGAAGCTGCGCGATCGGCGCGCCGGAAGTCCCGACTCGCTTGTCTATAAGAACGGAATCGAAGGCGAGGCCGATCTCGAAAACCTGTTCTCGGCCTACCGGGAGGGCGATTCTCTGGCTGCGGAGATAATTGAGGACGTAGTGAAGTGGTTTGCGATCGGTCTGAACAACGTCATCATGGTCTACGATCCCGAAATGATCATTCTGCAGGGTATCTATTCCGACGCCGGGCCACATTTTCTCGAAGCGCTCCGAAAAAAGATCGACCAGATGTCTCTCCCCTACGTCAATCGCAGCGTCGAAATCGTCTTCTCGGATTTCGGGCGCGAACGAGGCGTAATCGGGGCCGCTTCCTACCTTCTTTCACACTATTTCGAATCGGAAGTTGCTCGTTAGGGTTTTCGGACGGAAAGTATCGCGACAATCTCAATTCGCACTATTTTTACAGTTTGCAAAACAGATGAAAAAACTATTGACATAACATCGATCTATGGTATCCTTTCCGTAGGAGGATTCTTCAATGAAACGACGCGTATCATTCATTGTAGCGGTTTTGTCGGTCGGGCTGCTCTTTGCTTCCCCTCTTTTCGCCAGTGGAAGCTCAGAGTCGGCCGCGAGCTCATCGCAGGGGAAAACGACTCTTGCCGTAGGACTCAGAAGTCTTTCGAACCCGTATCAGATCAAGTACAAGATCGGTGCTGAAGCGCTCGGTCAGAAGCTGGGACTGCCGGTCGATATTCTGGTAAGCAACGGCGACAGCCAGAAGCAGATGAACGACATCAAAGCGGAGGTCGCGAAGACCGGCGGGAACGTCGTTTTCTATATCGATCCGAATCAGGAAACTGACGACGTCGCGATCGCGAAAGTACTGGAGGCCGCGAAGGTAAATTTTGTCACCTGGTGGAACAAGCCGGCCGACGTGAAGGTCTGGGACTACAAGTACTGGGTTGCACACATCTCCTTTGACGGCGTAGAAGCGGGCAAGTTCATGGCGACCGAGTTGTTCAAAACTTTCCCCACGCCCAACAGTGGAAAAATCATAGCCCTCCAGGGCTTGCTTGCGAACACGCCGGCCCAGGAACGTTTTCAGGGCCTCCAGGACACATTGAAAGCGAACCCCGGGGTTCAGCTGGTGCAGTGGGAAGCGGCCGACTGGGACAGGACAAAGGCGTACAATGACGTCAAGGCAATGTTGGTTGCCCATCCTGACATCAATGGTGTCTGGTGCGCCAACGACGACATGGCCATGGGAGCTATTCAGGCGTTGAAAGAGGCCGGGCTCGCCGGAAAAGTCAAGGTGGTCGGCTGTGATGGAATCCCTGAAATGTTCGATGCCATCAAGTCGGGCCTCGCGGCAGCGACGGTCATGAACGACGGGAAGTACCAGGCGGAACTGGGATTGGCAATGTCGCTCGCGGCAAAAGAGGGTAAACTAAACGTTGCCTCTCAGCCCCAGAAGTTTCGTCAATTCGAAATCCCGGCCGTTAATGTGAGCAGTCAAAACGTGGATCAGATCATCCACGACTACATTGACAATACGCCAAACTACGATCTGACGGATTTTTACGCGCGTTTTTCCAAGGCTATCCCGTAACATTGTCTACGGGCCGTCGATCGTGACGACATCGATTCCGGTTGGCTAACAAACACGGGCGTACCCTTACGGTGCGCCCGTGACCTGCCTCACGACGGCGCCCGATTGTCACTACTTGGTTCCTGGTTCCTGTTGTGAGAACCAGCGGATCACGGCACGCCCCACCGTTAGGGAGGGCACAGCGCATAGACGTGACCATTTTTGGGAAAATGTGTGTCAATATGAAAGGGATATGCGGATGATTGCCAACACGAAGATGGAAAAGAACGCAACGGCTGGCGCTTATTCCCGCGTCATCGCAGCCGGGGTACGGCGTTGGTCGAGACGAAGCGGGGTGCTCGCGCAGCTGCTCACGCTTCTACTTCTGACGGCTGTTTTTGCGGTTGGAACCGGCGGGTCCTTCATATCGTTGAAGAATATCCAGGTCGTCTTGAGCATGACCGCCATTCCCGCGCTCATTGCCGTGGGGCTTCATCAGACTGTCGTACTTGGTGGAATCGATCTGTCAGTCGAAGGCGTCGTCGCGCTTTGCGTGGTTTTCACCGGTCTCCTGATGAAAAATGCGACCAACGCAAACGATGTGGGAGTGTGGATTCTGCCGATCACGATCGGAATCGGTGGCGTTGCCGGGGCGATAGGCGGGCTCCTCAATACCAAGATACGTATTCCATCGTTTATCGCGACCCTTGGAATGAGCTGGACGCTCTGGGGGCTGGCGGTATTCATCAGTGTTGGACAGACGATTCCTATCCTTGACGAAAGATTCCGGACAATTGTGAGCGGAAATTTTCTGGGAATCCCAATTCTTGCCATCATAGCCCTTGTCCTTGTGATAGGACTGCAGCTCGTACAGGATCGAACGCGATTTGGCAGGTATCTTTATGCAATCGGAGGCGACGAGACGCTTGCGCGGCAGGCAGGAGTAAACGTCGATGGCACAAAGACTTTGGTCTTTATTATCGCGGGACTATTCTACGGGCTTGCGGCGCTTTTCCTCGCGACCCGCCTCGGCAGCGCGCAGGCGATTACCGGTAACAACCTCCTCTTCCCAGCCGTCACGGCCGTTGCTGTCGGGGGAGTCGCATTGACCGGTGGGATCGGGGGCGCGAAAAATGCCGCCCTGGGGGCGCTCATCGTGAACGCGTTGAACGAAGGGCTGATTCTACTCCACGTGAGCCCCTACATCCAGCAGGCGGTCAACGGGATAGTCTTGATTGCGGCAGTGGCACTGACGATCGATCGGCGTAAGCTCGGATTCATAAAGTGAAATATGTGGGGTGACTATGGGCGATGAAGGTGACGTAGTTTTGAACTCCGAATCAAGAACCGCCGTGCTGAGCATGAAGGGCATTTCGAAGGCTTACCCCGGAGTCACCGCTCTTGATCGAGTTGATTTTGACGTGCTCGAACGGGAGTTGCTTGGGCTCGTCGGTGAAAACGGAGCCGGGAAGTCAACCCTGATGAAGATACTTATCGGGATAGTCCAGCCCGACGAGGGGTCCTACCTCCTCCGGGGAGAAAAGGTCGCGTTTCGTGACCCGTCTGTTGCAATCAGATACGGCGTTGGCATGGTTTTTCAGGAAGGTAGTCTTGTTCCGAACCTGTCCATTATGGAGAATCTGTTTCTCCGACACGAGAAAATCTTTCAACACTACGGCTTCCTTTCCCGGCGGGAAATGAGAAAAACGGCGGAGGACACGTTGGGTCGCGTGAAAGTAGACACCGACGTGACCACTGCGGTGGCCGACGTTACAGTCGCGGTGAGACAAATGGTCGAAATCGCCCGACTGCTCTGGCTTTCGAAATTGTATGAGCGACAAAATCCCGTGTTGATACTCGATGAGCCGACGACGGTGCTCGAAGAGAGCGAGCGCGACACGCTTTTCTCCATCGTCAAAGACATCAAACGCGAGGCGTCGATCGTTCTGATATCGCATCGTCTTCAGGAGATTGTGGAAAACTGCGACCGCATCGTCGTATTGAAAGACGGGAAGAACGTAACCGACCTCTCCGGTAGCACTGCCAGGATCCCGGAAATCGAACAGTTGATGGTTGGTCACGGTTTCTCGGAGAGCCGTTATCGAGAAGACGAACAGAGCGAACCCGGCGCAGATGTTGTTCTTAGCGTCGATAACCTGCGAAAAGACGGTGTCTTTGAACCAGTTACTTTCGCCGTGCGAAGCGGTGAAATTGTTGGACTGGTCGGATTAGTTGGCTCTGGAAAAGAGGACCTGTGCGGATGTATTTGTGGTTTGGATAAAGCAGATTCGGGGTCCGTCGCCCTTGAGGGAAAGACTATCAGCTCCGGAGCTCCCGAGAACGCGGTGTCGGCCGGGATCGGGCACATACCGATCGACAGAAGAAGCGAAGGACTTGCGCTCGGAATGACGGTGTCGGACAATGTGAATTTGCTTGTTCTAAATCGGTTGAAGTCGATTGGCCTGCTGAATCCGCTGCTCGAAAGGCGAAACGCGGTCCGATGGATCAAGGAGTGTCAGATCAAGACTCCGTCCACCAATTCAGCCTGCGCCACATTGAGCGGCGGAAACCAACAAAAAGTGGTCATAGCCAAGTGGTTGAGCTCCCAGGTCAAAGTCCTCGTGCTTGATCATCCGACGCGCGGTGTAGACGTCGGGGCAAAAGATGAGATCTACGGGCTGATACGAAATCTGGCTCGCAGCGGTATAGGCATGCTCATTATGTGCGACACACTTGAAGAGGACATTGGGCTGAGCAATCGGATTCTGATCATGAAGGACGGCCGCCTCGTCAAAGAGGTTGAGTGTCCTGCAGCTCGAAAACCGTCACCGGGCGAGATCATAGACTCCATCGTGTGACAAGAAACGGAGGACCAACGACGTGAGTGTGGAGCATTCTGCGCCAGGTAACAGTCAGGATCAGACCGTAAGGGTTCGCAAGAGAAGACTCAGGATTCCGCCCATTCTCATCGCCATTTTATTGCTCTTCGCGATGTTGATCGTCTTCACCATCGGCAATCGCAACTTCTTCTCAATGTACAACCTCGGCACGATCACAAACTACGCGGCCATCCTGACCGTAGTGGCGCTCGGCCAGATGGCAACTATTCTCATCGGAGGGATCGATCTGTCGGTCGGCGGAACCGTTTCTCTCGTGTCGGTGGTCTTTGTTGTGTCGTTGAAGGTTATCGGCTACTGGGCCTACCCGGAAGTCATCCTTCTCGGTGCAATAATCGGATACGTGAACGGGAATATTCTCACGCGTGTCAAGATTCCATCGTTCATTGCCACTTTAGGCACCGGTGGTATTCTGGCGAGTCTTGCACTTCTCGTCGCGCCGACTCCAACGGACGTTCCGGCACGGGCCTATAAACTCCTCGACATCACGAATGGTTCGACGTTGGGGGTAAGCAACGTCCTCATCATCGGGCTCCTCGTGTTGGTGGTTGTCTATGTGATTCTTCGATTCACCAGAATGGGCAGAAACATCTACTATGTTGGAAGCAACATCCGTATGTCGTGGATGTCGGGCATCGACATAGTCAAGACCCGGAACTTTGCCTACGGAGTTTCGGGTGTCGGCGCGGCGATAACCGGTATCATGTTGTCCTGCGCTCAATTCGGCGGCGATCCGACCCTTGGAACGGTTTACGTACTCAACTCCATTGCTGCAGTACTCGTCGGTGGAACCGCTCTCACGGGCGGCACCGGTGGTCCGGTGAATACGTTGATCGGCGCGTTGATGCTGAGTGTTCTGGAGAACGGAATGAACGTTGTCGGCGTCAATGTTTTTTTTCAGCAAAGCATTCTTGGGATAATGATAATTGCCAGTGTGGCTCTTACGTTCGATCGCTCGAAAAACGCGATGATCAAGTAAGTTCGAGAAATGCCGTGTCGTGTGACGCGTCGGCGCCCCAGCTTAGTTGCGTGGGAATTCTTGTAGGGAAGAGGTGAAGTGGAATGGGTGGGAAAATGGTCTACCGTGAACTCGGAAAGTCCGGTATCAAGGCATCCGTAGTTGGATTGGGAACCTTCGCGATCGGGGGATGGTTTTGGGGTGGAACCGACGAGGCGAGCGCGATTCGGGCGATTGAACAAAGCATTGACCTGGGGGTCAACCTCATTGATACCGCTCCGATCTACGGATTCGGTGTCGCAGAGAGAATAGTCGGGAAAGCGATTAAGGGTAAACGGGACAAGGTCGTTGTAGCAACAAAGGTAGGCCTTCGATGGGACACCGAAAAGGGGCAATTCGACGGTTATGCCGATGACAAATCGCCTCGCAGCGAGCCGTCGAAGTACAAGATCCACCGGTATCTATCGCCGGAGTCGATTTCATACGAAATCGAGCAAAGCTTGAAGAGACTCGGAACAGACCACATCGATCTTTATCAGACGCACTGGCAGGAATCCACGACTCCGATCGAGGTCACAATGGGGGCGCTTCTCAAGTTGCAGCAGCAGGGCAAGATAAGAGCTATTGGGGTCTCGAATGTCTCGGTTGACCAGATCAAGCAGTACGGTGCGGTCGCTTCGGCGCAGGAGAAATTCAGCCTTGTAGATCGCGGAATCGAAAAGAGTGGATTGGCCAAGTATTGTGTCGAAAATGCCATTTCGATCCTAAGCTACTTCACGCTTGAACAGGGCCTGTTGACCGGAAAAATGTCTCCTGATCGCGTCTTCGGGGATGGAGACACGCGGGCATCGAATCCCAAGTTTCAGCCGGAAAGCATCAGACGGGTCAACGAAATACTGGCCACACTCGAACCCTTCGTCGAGAAGTACCATGCTTCGCTCGCCCAGCTCGCGATTTCGCTGACATTTCACCAACACGGTATCACGCACGTTCTCGTAGGCGCACGGGACGGCAATCAGGCGAAAGAAAACGCAGCCGCCGGTACCATCGTGATTGACCCCTCCGATGTAGCGGAGATGAATCAGGTGTTCGCCAAAGCACAGGAAACGCTTTCGTAGATGCACGCGCGCGGAACCCTCCGCGCGACCAATTCCCCGGGATTGCAGAATCCTCGGCGAACTCTATTTACGTATTCGGGAGGCTGAGACAGTGACACGTACAACATTGCGATTGGGGCTCGTCGGGGCCGTCCACCCCAATATGCCGGGCGATGATGCCGGGCTTTATCGATCGGTCACGGCGCAGCTCCGGGCCTTGGGACCTAAATTGGGATTCGAGCTCCTGGCCCATGAAACCGTTCTGTCGACCGAAGAGGACTCTCGAAAAGCGGTAGCCTATTTGAATGAACAGCACGCCGATTTCACACTGTTTTTCAACGCAAGCCTCCCCTATGGCAGAGTCGTGTTGCCGTTCGCCCAGTTGGCCTCCTATTTGGGAGTATGGTCCGTTCCCGAGCCTACGTTGGACGGTGTGCTGCAGCTGAACTCGTTCTGCGGCCTCAACATGATTGGTTCGATTATTGCGAACTACCTCGATGCGGAAAATTTCCGGTACAAGTGGTTCTACGGATTGCCGGACAGCGAGATGTTTCTGCAACGGTTGTCAGTCACCCTTGGGGCCCTTAGGGCTATCGTCTCCGCCCGCGAGTCAAGAATTGGCCAGATCGGCGATCTCGCCGATGGTTTCGAGAATCTGTACATCGATGAGCGCGAACTGAGACAGAATTTTGGAACGGAGCTCCAGACGCGCCACACGGTTGAAGATGTCGTAAGCCTCGCCAAGGGCTATCCAGAAAACGAGATCAAGGAGTTTTCGGCCGGATTCATGCGATACGGCAAGGTCAACGTGGAACGTGTGACCGGGACGCATCTCGAACGCGTAATTCGAATAAACAAGGCTCTCGTGGACCTGGCGCGCGAGAACGAATACGACGCGCTGGCCATCAGTTGCTGGAGTAAGTTCCAGGAAGTATACGGCATAGCCGTTTGCGGTGCGCTCAGTCGGCTGAACGAATCGGGAATCGTCGCTTCCTGTGAGGCGGACGTTACCAGTGCGCTGGCCATGCTCATGCTCAACGCGATCAGCGGAAAGCCTTCCACCGTTAACGACCTCGTGAGCCTGGATGAGCAGGATGGAAGCATCAATCTGTGGCACTGCGGCGTAGCGCCGAAGAGTTGGGCGAATGATCGTGGATTGGTCCTCGACACGCATTTCAATATTGGGGAGTACCAGAGCGATAAGTGGGTGGGAAAAGGCGTCGTTGCGGACATGACCTTCAAACCGGGAAAAGCGACAGTCTTCAATTTCCGAAACGACTTCGACCACTTTTTCATACTGACCGGTGAGATGATGAGCGACAAAAAGGGTTACGCCGGCTCGAGTGGTTGGATGAACAACCTGAGCATGGACGGGCAGTCTATGACCATACCAGACCTTATCAATACCATCTCGGCTGGTCGAGTGAACCATCATTATGTGACCGGCTGGGGGGAGATGGAGGCGGAATTGAGGGAGGTCGCGTTCTGGAAGCGCCTTACGGTGACCGAACCGCGTCTCTACAAGTCACACATGGTCGCATTCATTTGAGTTTCTCGTGGAAGTTCGGAGGGGCAAAATGGAGATGAACCTTCGCGGCAAGGTTGCCGCCATATCGGGAGGAAGCGTCGGCATTGGCCTGGCGGTGGCCGAAGCCCTCGCAAAAGAGGGAGTTCAGCTCGCACTATGCGCGCGCGGCAGGGAACGGGTCGAGCGTGAGGCGGAGCGTATCTCGAAAAAGTTCGGAGTTAAAGCCGTTGGATATGCTGCCGATGTCAGCAACCCGGCGGACATCGATCGTTTCGTCGAGGGCATTGAGTCCACGTATGGGCATGCGGACATTCTCATCAACAACGCCGGGACTGGTAGTTCGGAAACCATCATGGAAGCGGCGGACGAAAAATGGCAATACTACTGGGATCTTCAAGTAATGGCGGCGGTTCGATTGTCGCGAGCAATAGTCCCGCTCATGAAACGACGGAATGGTGGTGTGATTGTGAACACCGCTTCCATTTGTGCCAAGCAACCGCTCGGGTATGAGCCGATCTACAACACCACAAAAGCAGCGCTCGTGATGTTCGGAAAATGCCTGGCAAACGAGCTCATCCCGCTGAACATAAGGGTCAACACCGTCAATCCCGGGTTGATTCTTACGCCTGATTGGAAAAAAACGGCTGGGATTCTCACCGAAGGGACCGAGCAGACCGTCGATGGTTACCTCGACAAAATCGCAAAAGACAACGCACCTATCGGACGCTTCGCAACGCCGGAGGAACTCGCGGATTTTTATGTATTTCTCTGCTCCGAACGGGCGAGCTATTGCGTAGGCTCCACCTACTACGTGGACGGCGGTTGGCTAAAGACGATCGACTAGATTCGAACAGGAGGTGCGACCTTGAGATCTGTAGCCGTAATTAGTCCCGGCAGGCTCGAGATTGTCGATCTGCCCCGGCCTGAGCCGGGGCCGTACGAAGCTCTCGCCCGTACGGAGTGCTCATTCATCTGCAACGCGACGGATCGGAAAATTATCGAAGGTCACTTCCCTGGTATTGAGGTCGACCGTTATCCGGTGCTGCTCGGACATGAGACGGTCGGCATCGTAGAGAAAGTTGGCGCTCGCGTACGGTCATTCAAAGTGGGTGATCGGGTGATCGGGGGGCTGCTTCTCAAACCGACCGACCCGAGTTTCGGCAGTGCATGGGGTGGCAATTCCGACTACGTCCTCGCCCCCGACTATGAGTCCCTCGTCGCCGACCGACAAGAGGCGGACGAAGTCTACAAGATCATGCGCGTCGTTCCCAACGACATTGAACCTGCCGCGGCCGGGCTTCTGTGCACGTTCAGGGAGGTCTACGCCGGGTTCTCCGATTTTCGTTTCGTCGGGAACGAGCGTATCATCGTTTTTGGCGCCGGGCCGGTCGGACTGAGTTTCGTCCGTTTCGCGCGATTGAAAGGTTTCCCTTTTGTTGCGAGCGTTGACCCAATCAAAGAAAAGCGTGAGCTCGCCCTCGCGATGGGCGCGGACGCAGTCTACTCGCCGGACGATGACATTGAGGGCGCATTTTCGGGAGAGGGAAAACTGGACGCTGTGATTGACGCTGTTGGGCACGAATCAATTATCAATCGTGCGCTTGGCCTTATTCGGATGGCCGGGTCGATATGCGTCTACGGCGTTGTTTCGAGCGAGACAATTCCGCTGATGAAAAGCCGGGGGCCCTACAACTTCAACCTCCTCGTTCATCAGTGGCCGACCCGCGATGCCGAAGCAGCAGCGCAGGAACCGCTGTGCGCGTGGCTCCGGTCAGGTGAGCTCGACATCACACCGTTTGTTTCCGGACGGTATCCGGTAGAACAATTCGCCGAGGCAATGGCTGCTACGCGGAACGCCGGGGCAGTCAAGACAATGATTACCTACAGGTAAACAAGCGATGAGCACACGATATCTTCTGGCCCACGATCTGGGAACATCGGGAAACAAGGCGACGCTCTTCACATCAGACGGAGCACTGCTGAAGAGCACGACCTCAGGATACGGTACCAGATATTTCAATAGCAACTGGGCAGAGCAAGATCCTTCAGACTGGTGGAACGCGGTCTGTCTTTCTACCCGTGACCTGATGCAGGGCATCGACCCGGCGGCGGTTTCCGTCGTCAGCCTGAGCGGTCAGATGATGGGGTGTCTGTGCGTTGATCGGAACGGAAATCCGCTTCGAAACGCCCTCATCTATTCCGATCAGCGAGGCGTTCGAGAAGCACGTTTCCTCGAAGAGGCGCTTGGCCGTCGTGAGTTCTATCACATCACCGGCCATCGCGCGAGCGCGTCCTATTCCCTGGAAAAATTCATGTGGATACGCGAGCACGAGCCTGAAGTCTATCAAAACACATTTCGCATGCTGCATGCGAAAGACTACATAAACTTCCGGCTCACGGGAAAAATGGTGACGGACTATTCGGACGCTTCCGGTACCAATGCTTTCGACATCAATCGGTTCAACTGGTCTGAGGCTATTGTTGACGCTTCCGGAATCGACGGTGAAAAGCTTCCGCAGGCCGTCCCTTCGACCGAGGTAATCGGTGGGCTAACGAAGGCTGCCGCCGAAGCACTCGGATTAGTACCGGACATACCCGTTGTCGCCGGAGGAGGGGATGGGGTTTGCGCCGGAGTTGGCGCGGGATCGGTGAAGCCCGGGAAGACCTACAACTACCTCGGTTCCTCTTCCTGGATCGCCACAACAACTGAAAAACCAATCTTCGACGACGAGCTTAGGACTTTCGTGTGGGCACACGCGGTGCCGGGGTACGTCCATCCGTGTGGCACTATGCAGACCGCCGGAAGCTCCTACGCCTGGCTAAAGAACGAGATCTGTACCCTTGAGAAAGCCCAGGCCGCGGCGCAGGGTGAGAATGACTATGAGATGATAAATCATCAAATTGAAAAATCGCCCGCCGGTGCCCACGGTCTGATATTTCTGCCGTACCTGCTCGGAGAACGGACGCCGCGCTGGAATCCGGACGCCAAGGGTGCATTTATCGGGTTGACCCTCGAGCACAAACGCGCAGACGTCCTGCGATCGGTGCTCGAAGGTGTCAGCATGAATCTGAGCATCATCCTCGATATCTTTCGGAAACAACTGCCAATAAGTGAGATCACGGTAATCGGGGGCGGTGCGAAGGGCGCTGTTTGGCGTCAGATCATGGCCGATATCTACGACGCCGAGATTGTGATGCCGGACTACCTCGAGGAGGCAACGTCGATCGGGGCCGCGATCATCGGCGGTGTTGGTGTTGGAGTATTTCCCGGGTTTGACGTGGTCGACCGTTTCCTCCACGAAACGTCGCGCGTACGGCCGAATCCGGAGACTTCGGAAGTATATGCCTATGCCAAACAGATCTTTGAGCGCTGCTACATGGCCCTCGAACCCGTCTTTCCCGCACTTGGCTTTCCACAGCAAGCGGCGGCCGCGGCAGACTGATATTCAGGGGACGGAAAACCTAAACTGCCGGTCGACGATCGGGAGAGACACGGAGGACTCGAATATGTATCAGGTGATGAACATCTCGCACAGCGAGGCGCAAAAAATGATCTCTGTTATTCAGAAACGGGTGGAAGCCGAAAATAAAGCAGCAGCGGTTGCAGTGGTTGATTCCCACGGCGAGCTCATTGCTTTTGTACGCATGGACGGATGTCATTTGCCGCCGCTCTACGTAGCGATCAACAAGGCGTTCACTGCTGCGCGCGAGCAAAAACCGTCCGGGGACGTCGGCGCGGCCTCCCGAGTTGCGCCCTTTCCGATGTCGAACTTTGGCGACCCTCGCTACACCGGCTGGGCTGGGGGATTTCCCATCGTACACGATGGCGCGGTTGTGGGAGCGATCGGAGTCAGCGGTCTCGACGAAGAACAGGAGGCCGAGCTCGCGCGGCTAGCCCTCAACGCTCTATAACAGGCCGCGACCTCAGTCGGTTGTAGACCCGATCCAGACCGTCCTCAGATGCCGCATCTCTCCGCTGCCTCTCTGCCGTCCTACCGGTTCTTCTGTTCGCGCAGCTCCGATTTGGCCTCGTCGGCCGTCATGAGACGCGCCAGCTTGCGCTCGAAAATGTTGAAAACCGAGCCGAGAATTTCCGGCCAGATCGTGGTGATACCGTCGGTGATGGCGGTGACCCGGTATTCGCGGGCGTTCGCGCTGTAGACAGTTGCTGCCACGCACAGGTCTGCCAGGAGTCCCGTGACCATGAGATAGCGTATATCGCGCGCCCGAAGGATCAGATCCAGCGGCGTGCCGTAGAACTTGTCGAGCGTGTATGCTTTGATGACCGGTTCATCGGGACGCGGATCCAACTCGGCGACGGTATCCGGCGATTCTGGGCCGGCGGCCCCCACAATGCAGCTTCCCGACGGCCAGCCCCACCCGGTTGGCTCACCCGGAACCGGCTCGAGGTGTTCGGGACCGAAGGGATCTTTTCGCAGAGTAGGGACTGCGGGCGACGAAACGAACTCGGTGAAGATCACCGGTATATCCGTTTCCCGGCAAAACCGGACCAAACCGGTAATGCGCGGAAGTATTTCTCTGCCGGTCGGCACATAGAGCGAAGCAGCCGGATCGAGGAACCCACGCTGCATGTCAATCACGATAAGCGCGGTGCGCTCGGGAACCATGAGATGGGTTTCGTTGACCCGCGCGAGGTTGCGCGACACCAGATCTGCATGGGAAAGCATCTGCGTCTCCTTTTTTTGGACGAACAGGGTACCAAAGCATAGACAATGTTCCGTCGAAATGCAAGCATTCATTTACGAATGCTAACAACTGTGTCTCGTGCGGACGGGAAAATCCTGGCGCATCGCCGCGAATCAGATCACCAAGTATCTGTGATGTGACCATTATCTGCAGATTGTTGCGCGCAAAATCCAAATATCCTACCCTGAACGGATCATATTTGCGTACTAAATGGGTTATCAATTTGATAGCAAGCGTTAGAATTAACTTGACAAAACGCTAACAAGCGTTAACAATGATCTATCAACACGGTTTCCAACGTTCTGCCATTTCGGCACATATGCGGGAAGGACTAAACCGCTTATTGGGCGAATAGCTTTCGACGTTGCGGCGAATCACACCTGACACGATTATGAGGGGCGAAGAGCGGGCTATGGCAACACTGCTCAGCATGAAGGAAATCACCAAGAGCTTCTCCGGAGTCGAGGTATTGCACGGTGTCGACTTCGCGGTCGACCGGGGCGAAATCATGGCCCTGTGCGGTGAGAACGGTGCGGGAAAGTCAACGCTGATGAAGATCCTCGCGGGTGTCTACACGCAGGACACCGGCGATGTTGTTTACAAAGGCGAGATAGTCTCACGCAATCCCGGGCCGCTGCAGATGCAGGGACTCGGCATCTCCATGATTCATCAGGAGCTCAATCTTCTTCACGAGTTGACCGTTGCTCAGAACATCTTTCTCTGCCGCGAACCGCGGCACAGAACCGGACTGATCAACTTCAACCAGATGAACGAGAAGGCCACCGAGCTGCTTGCGCGTCTAGGGGAAAAGATTGATCCGCGGCGAAAAGTGCGGGAGCTCAAGATCGCGCAGAAGCAGATGGTCGAAATAGCCAAAGCGATCTCGTTCAACGTCGAGCTGCTTATTATGGATGAGCCCACCGCGGTCCTCACAGGGAAAGAGACGACGATTCTTTTCGACCTTATCAGAAACCTGAGCGCCGAAGGGATCGCGGTCGTCTACATCTCGCACCGGCTCAAGGAGATCTCCCAGGTCTGCCAAAAGGTCACCGTCCTTCGCGACGGCTCTCGGGTGGCGGTGCGGAACGTTCCGGAAATTACGGTAAAAGAAATCGCTGCGCTCATGGTCGGGAGGGACATCCACGAATCGGAGACCTCGGATTTCTCAGGTGATCCCGACTCAGTCGTGCTCGAAGTACGAGACGTGACCGACCGCATGCTCAAGAACATCAGTTTCAAGGTGAGGCGAGGCGAAATTCTCGGGTTCAGCGGGCTTGTCGGCGCCGGTCGGAGCGAGCTGATGGAGGTCGTCTTCGGAATCCGGAAGCCTGAATCGGGCCAGGTGTCGATCGAAGGCAAACCGGTCACGCTCAGGAACGCGCTTTCGGCGATCAAGGCCAACATTGGTTTCGTGACCGAGGACCGGAAGGAGACCGGACTCGTGCTCTGCCGGGACATCCGGGAGAATGCGAACTACGTTTTCTGGCAGAAGACTGCGGGCCTGTTCAAGGGCACGGCGGCCAACGTCAATGCCCGGAAAATGATCGAAAGATTGCGGATTCGCTGTCAGGGACCTTCTCAGATAGTGAGCAGCCTCTCTGGGGGAAATCAGCAGAAAGTCGCCCTTTCGAAGTGGCTCGTTTCGAACGCAAAGGTGCTGCTGCTCGACGAACCGACCAGGGGAGTTGATGTGGGCGCCCGCCAGGAGATCTACGAGATCATCCGGGAGCTTGCCGAAGAGGGAATGGCGATAGTCATCGTCTCTTCCGATCTCCCTGAGATATTGAGCATCTGTCAGCGGGTCCTCGTCATGCATGAGGGCCGGATAACCGGCGAGCTTTCATCGTCGGAGATGACTGAAGAAAAGATCATGTACTACGCAACAAACGTCTGACCCCGGGGGACTCAAGATGGAACCGGCAAAACAGAGCATAGGCAACCGCCTTCTCCATATCGTTGAAACAATCTGGCGGGACTACAGTATCATCGTGATGTTCGCGGCAATTCTGGGAATTTGCGGCATCCTGGCGCCGCGTTTTCTCAATCCTGACAACCTGTTGAACATCCTGCGGAACACGTCGACCATCGGCGCCATCGCCATCGGCATGACCTTCGTCATTATCGCCGGCGGGATCGATCTCTCCAGCGGTCCGGTCCTGGCTACCGCAGGGTATGTCCTGATCGTTCTGCAGGGGATGGTCCGACCAGATCACAGCTCGGTTGTGCCGCTCTGGCTGGCCGTCTTCGCTTGCGCAGCAGTAGCCACCGGATTTGGATTCCTGAACGGGTTCATCATCACAAAGGCGAAACTCCCACCCTTCATAGTTACACTTGCTGTCGGCATCATCGCGCGCTCTGTCGTCATGTACATGGGCCGGGGTGCCACGATCATGGGTAACAAGGTCACCGAGTTTACGAATATCGGGAATGGTTCGGTTTTCTTTATCCCCATACCGTTCATTATCGTCGTCGCAATGGCCTTTTTTCTTCACATAATCCTCACCCGTTCCAAGTTCGGTACCTACGTATTCGCCGTCGGCGGGAACGAGAACGCGGCGCGGTACTCCGGCGTCAAGGTCAACGGGATCAAAATCGCCACCTACATGCTGGTGGGACTGTGCACGGGTGTCGCGGCAACAATAGAAATGTCCCGGATGGCGGCTGTTGCAGCCACAACGTCCGGGGCAAACTACGAGTTCGAAGCAATCACCGCCGTCATCGTCGGCGGGACGGCGTTGACCGGCGGAAAAGGCCGGCTCATCGGCACCGTTGTCGGCTTTATCATTCTCGGTATCGTCAACAACATGATGATCATGCTCAATATATCGCCCTATCTTTCCGGCGCCGTGAAGGGAGCGGTAATTCTCTTCGCGGTGCTCATGCAGAGACGGGAGCGGTAATGAGAAATTGCATCTTTCCAAGAGGAGGAAGAAGATGAAGAGAGCTTTAGGGTTAATGTTTGCTTCGCTCTTGCTGTTGTCGGGCGTAATGGCGTTCGCCAGCGGCGGCAAGGAAGCTCCGGCGGCGGCAGGCGGTGCAAAGAAGTTCAAGGTTGCAATCTCGCTGCCCCCAGCGAACAACTCATGGCAGGCGAAACTGCTCGACTCGGTCAACGCGGAGATTGCAAAGGACACGGACAACTTCGATTTCACGGTGAAGAATGCGGTTGACGATGCGGATCAGCTCAACATGCTGCAGACCTTCAAGAACGGCGGATACGACATGATCATGGTGCTTCCCGGCAACGGAACACTGATGACGCCGATCTGCGAAGACATCTTCAAGGCGGGCACCAAGCTGTTCATCATCGACCGCGCCATCGAAGGCGAGAACTACACCGTTTTCTACGGTGGTGACAATGCCGCCTGCGGCGCAAACGCTGCCAAGTATATCGGCGACCGACTCAAGGGAAAGGGTCAGATTGCCGTACTGCGCAGCTACGTGGGAACCCCGATCGATCTCCAGCGCTACAACGGGTTCGCGGATGTGCTGAAGAAGAACTATCCGGGAATCAAGATCCTCGTCGAGGGCGACGGAGAGTTCAACCAGGAAGCGGGACTCAAGGCGATGTCGAACATCCTGCCGGCGTACCCGAAGATTGACGCGATCTACACCCAGGATGACGAAGCGGCGGTCGGCGCACTCACGGCGATCGAAAATGCCAAACGCACTGACATTCAATTCGTAACCGGTATGGGTGGATCGAAGACTGCGTACAAACTGATGAGCGAAAAGAATCCGCTCTACGGCGCGTCGATGTCCTACTTTCCGACCCTCGGTGCCCGTGCTGTGGTGCTCGCAAAACAGATCCTTCAGGGAGCAAGTTTCAAGAAGATCAACATCGAGCCCTCAGTGACCGTGACACAGGACAATGTCGCTCAATATCTGAACGACGCCTACTAAGAGATTCGATTGCATCGAAGCACGCGGGTCTCTGGCCCGCGTGTTCCTCACTCAGTTCGTAGATTCCTTCCTTCAAATCCGCACTGTCCTCCACACCATTCCACCTGAGCGTGCGTCACCCGAAGAGGAGTCGACCTGCCCGGATAGTCTTTCGGATCGAGAGCCGGTCGGCGCCCGGAGTGTAGTCGAACAAGCCCAGATCCGCGCGTGCGCCTGCGAGACAGAAGTTTTCGGAGCCGGTCATACCGAGCAGCCGAGCGGGGTTAACTGTGCAGAGTCGAACTGCGTCGGCGAGCGGGCAGCCGACGAAGCGGGCAAATTGCGCAACATCACGGTCGAGAAGGTGTCCGGCCCCCGCGAGGAAATCAGTTCCATGAACGCCGAGATGGCCGTCGGCAAAGACCTCGACCGTTGTATCACCCCATTGGTAAATTCCCCGGCTCGCACCCCCGTGCACTGCGACATCGCTCACCAGAAGGAGTCGGGCGAAGCCTTTGGCTCGGGTGATTGTCTTGACCACCGCCGGCGGCAGACGATAGCCGTCGGAGATGATGCCGGCGGACAGTTCGTCTGCGGCAAGCTGTTCCCAGATGTAGTTGGCGAGCCGCGGAAGCATTGCATGGCTGCCGTTTCCGAGATGCGTGGACAGGCGCGTTCCCGCCATGATTGCTTTGCGAACGGACGCCGGCGAAGCTGCGGTGTGCCCGATTGAAACGAGTACTCCCTCACGCGACGCCTGTTCGATGAGTCGGAGAGCTCCGGGTACTTCCGGCGCTATTGTCAGCAACTTAATATGGCCGCCGGCAGCTTCCTGCCAGAGTCGAAACTCGCCGTAGTCGGCGTCGCGCACATTCGCGAGGCTGTGAGCGCCGCGAGGCCCGTCTGCCGCGGAAATGAACGGCACCTCGATGTGATACCCCGGGATCGCTCGCGCAACCGCCGAAGACCCGTCCCGTGCACGCTCGAGGAGCGAGAGGTTGCGCAGATAAGCGTTTCCACCTCGGCTTCAACGAGTGACTCTGAAGAGTAGTCCACACCGCGATAACCGTTGACCTGCAGATCGATGAATCCGGGAGCAAGAAAGGGCAGCGTCGACCGAAAATCGATTTCCTGAACTGGGACAATGGACTCGCCTGCAACCTCGACACGAGTCGGTTTTCCGGAAAAAAGTTCTATGTCCTCGACGACCAAAGGCTCTTCTGCGTTCATTCGGTCGTTCACCCGCTTTCCCGAACCGCGCTGTTCGCGCGATCCAATTCCGCTCTCTCTCAGTTTGATCCTCGGCCCGTCAGCGGCCGGGAGCTATCTAAATTCAACGATGAAGCAGAATCTTTGTCCAGAAGAAGGCGGGCGTTCGAGTATCGCTGAAGAATCGATGCCGGGCACGACTCCGCGACCGGTCCCAGCAACGCATTCCCCACCGCTTCGGCCTTGCGCATCTCCGGCACGATGACAAAAATGGTCACCGCAGACATGAGCGCCGGAATTGTCACGGTGATAGCCGTGGGCGGGACGTCCGCGATTGTTGCGAAATGTCCCTCGCCCGTCTGCTGGCGTCGGCACTCTTCGGTCAGAGTGACGACTTTGAGCCGCACGGTATCGGAAAAGAGTGCGGGAGGGTCGTTGAATGCAAGATGTCCGTTCTCGCCTATCCCCATGCAGCAGAGATCCATCGGCCGATCCGCCAGGAGCGCGCTGTATCGTTTGATCTCCGCCTCCGTGTCCGAAGCGTCACCCGCAATGAAGTGTGCGGCTTTGGGTTTCACAAAATCGGTGAGTCGCGACTTGATGTACCGGCGAAAACTTGCCGCGTGGGTCGCCGGAATTCCAATGTACTCGTCCATGTGAAAGACCGTCACGTGCGACCAGTCTATCCCGGTACGATCGCGCAAGTGCTCCATGAATTGCAGCTGCGAGTTCCCGGTTGCGAGCATGACTCGCGCGTCGCCCTGCCGGTTAATTGCGGACCCGATGACTTTTTCCGCTTCGCGCGCGGCGTAGATGCCCATATCGTCTGCGTTCGAGAAAACAAGGACATCAAGTGACCCAAACTTCGTTTCTAAAACGGGCTCGTTCATTGGATTGTTCTCCTTCGTAACCGGACCTGGGAAACTGACTCCCGCACCGAATCCGATTGATTCTCGCACGATCCCACGCCGCACGCAACTGCGGGCCTCCGTCGATTTGCTCTTTTGAAGTCCGTTCGAGTCCGCAGGGTTGAAGTTCACCACCGGGCGGTAACACACTACTCGGGCTACGGTGTTGTATGATGGAAGGCGTGCTCACGGAACGGGATCGGGAGAATAATCGTCGGAGGATTGATTTGAAGTTGGGAAAAATCGCGCTATTCGCGTTCATCGCGGTCACGTTTGGACGGACCATTGCGTTCTCGGAAATGAACCCGTGGACTGTCGTGCCTCTGCCGGCGTTTTTCTACCTTCCGGAGACCTCCTTCGGCGGCGGGGCCGCCGTTCTCGCCAGCTTCTCGCCGCCGAACGCGAAATCGCACAGCTATCAGATCGGGGCGATTTACACAGCGAAGAATCAACTCGCTATCTTCTCGGGCTTCGAAAGCTACCTGTCGAATGACGATCTCCGGCTGTCGGGCGTGGTGACCTACGCACGATTTCCGACAAAGTACTTCGGCATAGGTCCCCAGGCGAGTCTCGAAGAGGAGTACACCCCCGTCGCCATCCGAGCCGAGGCTTCCGTTGGATGGCAAGTGCTCCCGCATTTCTACGCGGGTCCCGCCTATCGATTTACCGCTACGCGGCTTGTTGCCGTCGAACCGCAGGGCGAGCTCGCTTCCCGCCTCATACCGGGGAGCGGGCAAACAGTGTCGTCGGGAGCCGGGATTCTGTTGCTGTGGGATGAGAAGGAAAGCCCCGTCTATCCTCGCTCCGGCTTTCTTTTTTCGCTGGACGCGATCGCCTTTCCCACGGCTCTCGGCTCGAGCGACGACTGGTGGCGAGTCAAGCTGGATAGCCGCGTCTACATTGGAATAGCAGGCGACCACGTTGTCGCCCTGCAGGCGATTGCCGCAATGACCGGCGGCGCGGTTCCCTTTCAGGAGATGCCGGCCATCGGCGGTCCAAGCCTTCTTCGGGGGTACTACGAGGGCCGTTATCGGGACAGGGCGCTGCTTGCCGCTCAGGCCGAATACCGCTTTCCCCTATGCTGGCGGCTTGGCGGGGTGCTGTTCGGCGGCGTCGCCCAGGTTGGCCCGTCGTATGTCCAGATGTCATTCGACAGACTCAAGGCCGCCGGCGGAATCGGACTCCGCTTTCGTGTTCTGGAGCCGGAGCGGATAAACTTCAGAGCCGACATGGGCTTCTCGCCGGAGGGAACCGAATTCTATGTCAGTATCGGTGAGGCCTACTAGCGGCAGGCGCCTTCGCCGGCCCATGCTCCTGTGGTCGCGCCACAGCCATCTTATCCGCCGTCGAATTGGGACTATTCGGGTGCGCGGAGCACCGGTGCCCGCGCAGGAATTCCGGTTCCCCGCGGGGGAAGAGGGAACGTTCTATTCGCAGACAGGCATCAGCAGCGCAGGCCTACTCAGGAAGTGCCAGTTTCGACCTGCCACCAGGCAGGAATCCTTATTCAGACCTGGCGGTAACGGACAATCGTGCTTCGAGTAACGCGTCACCAGGGACCCGGCAGAGATGGCGATCCGATCGAGACGAACGTTCTGCGGCTGGACAGCGTGGGACACGGGGCGGTAAGATAAAGTAGCGGGCAAGCTGACGGGTGAACGCAAGCAGGTCAACGGGAACAGGAGCCGGAAAAATGGCAAAAAGAATATTGATTATTGATGATGAAGCCATAGTTCTCGATGCTCTGACGGCGATCCTTGAAGAGATGGGGTATGAAGTGACCCCGTGCGGAGACTCTTCCGAGGGGGCGAGACGGGGAATTGAGGAGCCGTATGACCTGATACTTTGCGACCTTCGAATGCCCGGAATGAATGGTGCTGCGGTGACAAGAGAAGTTCTCCGCGGGAATCCTGCTGCCAAGATCCTCATCATAACGGCCTTTGCAAGTGATCCTCTCGCTGAGAAAGCTCTGTCAGCCGGGGCGATGGGACTTGTCAAGAAACCGTTCGAAATTGCAAAAATCCTGGACTATCTGATAGAGAAAACGTAGGTCTCAAAAAATGGCAAACAGAGACAGCCCGAGATTGGACACGCTCCTGCAAAGCTCAGAAGCTCTGCTGAAAGATCTCGCCGCTGTTGATCGACTTATCGAGGATCTGCCGGACAAGCCCTCCGAAGCGGTTCGTGAACAGATTCGCCGACGCGCTATGGATTCCGTCGACACTACGCCAAGCTCCGCGTTGGGCGCTCGCGCCGTCCTGCATGTTACCGAAGATCGCATGCAGTGCACGGCTACCCTTTTCCCTGATGTAGTCGGTCATGTTCCTCTCGAGCTGCAGCAGATCGACGAGGAGCTCGCGGAACGAAACATCTGGTTTGGCGTCCGTCGGGATGTCCTCGAGGACGCAGTCTTCCGCTGCAACACCGACGGGCTTCCGATTCACGATGTTCTCATAGCCGAGGGGCGCGAAGCGGTTTCTCCGATTCCCGAGCACATCTCAATCGAAGAGCGCCTTCTTGCGGCTCCGATCTCGCTTGACACCGAAACATCGCGAGTAGAGTACAAAGAACGGAGTCCGTTCATTCTGGTGAAATCCGGTGAGTTGCTTGCTACCCGCGTCGCTGCACGGGAGGGCTCTTGCGGAAGTGACATTTATGGGACGGAGCTTCCGGTCCGACCTCGACAGCTCCCGTCGGTGGCCGCCGGCGAGAACACTATTGAGCGGGATGGGAAGGTCTTTTCGACGATAGACGGCCGGTTCGTGTTTGACGGCCGTTCGTTTTCAATTCGTCCGGTTCTCGATATACCCGGCGATGTTGACTATTCGACCGGCCACATTGATTTCGCCGGGGATGTCTTTGTCAGAGGAAATATCCAGGAAGGATTCAAAGTAACGGCATCCGGATCGCTGTTCTGCGCCAAGACTATATCGGCATCGGAAATCGAATGCGGCAAGGATCTCGTTGTCGGGCGCGGCATCATCGGCCGGCGGAACGGACGCGTGAAGGTCGGCGGGAGTATTAAATGCCGCTACATCGAACACTGCTACGTTGAAGCCAAAGGTCCGATTCACACAATCACCGGTACGATGAACTCCGTAATCAACACGCTTTCGAGCTTCGAAACCGGGCCTCGAGGCATCATCGTTGGTGGATCGATACACGCGCAAGACGGCGTCGTCGCCGGTCAGATAGGGACCCAGATGGGCCCGGCAACGGAGATCTACTGCGGCACCGACTATTCGATATTGAGCCGGCTGGAATGGATACGGGATCGCAACATAGAGCTCGCAACAAAGTTGACGGAGGTCAGAAAGAGCCGGAAGCTGGCCAACGTTCCAAACCCGTCGCTGGAAAAGCTGGAGCTCCAACTTCGCGAAGGGATCGGCAAGATGAATAATGCTTCGATTGCGCTTGTCTCCCATCTCGACAAGAACGAAAAGGCCACCGTGCGAGTTCGCGAGATAGTCCATCCCAACAGCTACATCGAGATCTGCCACGCTTCCCACGTAGTCACCCGCATCCTGCGCGGCCCCCTGTTTCGACTGAATCCCGAGACGGGAACGGTAGTCGTCGCGTAAGCGGCGGGAAGATGCCGACCTTCTGGTTTTCCGCGGCTCATTCGCGGTTAACGACTGCCTCTCGGCACGCGCGGGCCTGAACAGATTGCCCTTGCTATTTTCCCGGCAAACGTGTACTCTTTATTAAGTATTTAGATATTTTGGCGAAAACGTGAGTTTCTGGTTTTCTGCCACCTTAGCACACCGTGCTGGTGTATTTTCACCGAGTGTTCCGCCCTCTGCCTATCATTCCGACAGATAATCCTCACACAGCACACGGATTGACGAATCGGCCCACGCACCACTCGACCGAATATCTTTCGCCTGGTCATATACGCTCTTCTGGAAGGATTCCCGGTCAAGGGGGTGAGTCAATGAACTCCAAAAATGCGACACATCAGCCGACGCTCGGCAAGCAGGACCGGCAAAACCCGCCTGGGTCCGTCGGCCAGACCGGTGCCGAATGGCAGACAACTGTTGATGGGATCGATCACCCCATTTGCGTGACCGACCTTGGCGGCACCGTCATCCGCAGCAACCGGGTCTTCAAAGATCTCACCGGAGAGGACGGCCGACAGAATATCGGCCGTCCTCTCCGCGACCTGATTCCGGATGCCGCCGGAGAAGATGGCATACTGCCCGCCGATTCTCCTGCAGCCGACGCAGCTCGTCCGCGCCGCACTATCCTGTTTGGGAACCTTCGTCTCGCGGTAGCCAGAGTCCCGCTGTTTGACGCAACCGGGGATCACTACGGGGACGTCTGCCTCTTCACGGATACGGGGAACCGGGGAAGGAGGCTGCTCCGGGTCGCCAGGATGGAGGCCATTGGACGGGTCACCGCCAGGATCGCGCACGATCTGAACAACATGATGGCGGTAGTTATCGGGTTTAGCGACATGCTGATCCAGCAGCTTGCAGGAAACGACCAGCTTCTGACCTGTGCCACGAAGACCAGGGCCGCAGGGGAGACGGTGCTCAGGATAACGGACGATCTCTTCACTTTCGCCGTCAATCGATCCGACGAAGTTGCAGTGATCGATCTGGGCGAATTCCTTGTCGGGATGAACGAAAAGCTGCACGCGATGGTGGAGGGCGAACATACGCTTACGGTGACCACGGGACCCCAACCGACGCGAGTCAGAGTCAACGCCGAGTTCCTTCGGCGGGTGATTCACGCCCTTTTAGCAAGCGCGGAGGACCGAATGCAGGACGGAGGACAGATCGCCATCAATACGCGAATGACCGTTATCGACGAGTCATATATCCCGGAGCAGTTCGACTTGCCACGGGGACCCTGCGTCGTTTTGTCAATATCTGACAATGGAAAGGGTCTGAATGCGGACCAGCAAGAGCGAATGTTCGAACCTTTTTTTGCGACGATGTCAGGGCGCCGGACTTCCGGGGTCGGTCTAGCGATCGTCTACGCTGCGGTGCGCCAGTGGAACGGTGATATTCGCGTAACGACCAACATCGGATCCGGCACCGCGATCGAGATCTACCTGCCGGCAGTTGACGCCGACGGCATCAACCGGGGAAATCGTGACTGAAACCGGCGTGATCAAATTGATGGTTGTTGACGATGAGCAACTCGTGCGCGATCTGCTTGATGTCGGACTCACCCAGGCCGGGTACGAAGTCCGGACAACCAGCGCTGCGGCCGAGGCGTTGGAAGAGATGGCCGCCGGAGAGTTCGCGATAGCGCTCATAGACCTCAATATGCCTGGAATGGGAGGCATGGAGCTGCTCCGTCACATTCACGCAACCCAACCTGAAATGGCCGTTGTCATGATAAGCGGAGTGACGGACCTCGACACTGCACTTGCATCCATAGGTGCAGGGGCCTTCGGCTATGTATCGAAGCCCTTCAGCATCAAGGCTGTGGTTTCGACAGTCGAACGCGCCTTGGACAAACGCAGGTTGATACTGGAGAACCGGAACTATCAGCAAAATCTCGAGCAGCTCGTGAAGGTACGAACAGACGAACTCGAGCGGGCCCTGGAAAAGATCGAATCGACATATGATGCAACGATCAGGGCGCTCGGTGCCGCGTTGGATCTGCGGGACTCGGAGACGGAAGATCATTCGGTGCGGGTTGCACGCTACTCCATGGTGCTCGCGCGTATTCTTGGGGTTTCGGAGGGTCGGAAACTGAAGGATATGGAATGGGGCGCCTATTTGCACGATATTGGAAAGATCGGCGTTGCCGATTCCATCCTCCGCAAACCCGGACCTCTTACCCCGGAGGAACGGGAGATCATTCAAACCCATCCGGCACTCGGGCACCGGATACTGAAGGGCGTCCCCTTTCTCCATGGAGCGGCGGCAACTGTCTTGTGCCATCATGAATGGTTCAACGGCGCCGGGTACCCGCGGGGTCTTGTCGGTGCTCAGATTCCGCTTTCCGCCCGCATCTTCGCGGTGGTCGACGCGATGGATGCTATGACGACCGACCGCCCATACAGAAAGGCACTTCCGCTCGTGGAAGTCACAATCGAGCTTCGGAAGCTCTCGAACCGGCAATTCGATCCGGTGGTGGTCGACGCCTACCTCAGCGTACCCGAATCCGAGTGGGACATACGCCCTGTTGCCGAGGTCGTTCTTGGGGTCGGGCACGCATGAATCTTGAACCGCGAAAAATGAACTGGTTTGCGGAACCCGTCCGTGCTCGCGGTGTGCAGGCGACCTGGCTCCACCTAGTTGTCCGAAACAACACCTCCGCAGATGCTCTCCTTGCGTTTGAATCGATGATTCCATCGCTGGCCTCTGTTGCCCTGTCCGGGGCGGGCGGTTCCGGATCGGCGGGTGATCGGGGACCTGCCCCTCACCAGAACATGCGGTTCCGGTGTCGGGACGTCGGACAATGCGGCGCTGAGAGGCAGGGATGAGCAGAAGACCGAGTGATATACCCTTTGAGGTCGAGCGCGACCGACCGGTCGCAGAAGACGCGGCGGACGAGATTGCAGATCTCGTCGAACGGGTCGCCGACGGCATAGTCGTTGTCGATCCGGATGGAGTTGTGCTTTTCGCCAACCCCGCTGCAGAACTCCTGTTTCGCAATGGCGGCAAACAGATCAACGGTCTCAAGCTCGACTATCCGTTGACGGCGAGTGAACCTTCGGTGATCACGCTCACGCATCCTGTTTCGGGGCCTGTTCTTGTCGAGCTGCGGTCCGTGGAGACGACGTGGGACTCCCGACCAGCATTCGTTGTCACTCTGCACGACGTCACAAATCAAATAAACGCCGTCGAGAGTGAGAAGCGGCTCCGATCCGACGCCGAGCAATTGAATCGTAGGATCCGGTCGGTACTCGAGATCAACCGTTTGATCTCGAGCGAACGGGATCCCCGAAGGCTCCTAAGAAGCGCCTGTCGATCGCTCATTTCGACGCTCGGGTTCCGGGCTGCATGGGCGGCGCTCATCGATGAAGAGCTGGGACCCGCCTTCGCGCACGCAGGGATCGATGCCGATGTGGCCGCGATACTCACCAAACGGTTCCTGCATGGAGGTCTTCCGCAGTGCTGTCTCCGCTTAAATGCACAAACCGTCGTCGCCATTTCGACGGTTTGCGGAGAGTGTCTATCCTGTCCGCTTCGGGATTCTCTCACGGAACACACCGGGCACACGGTTCCGTTGCGGCGAAACTCCAAGATCTACGGGTACCTGACTGTCTACGATGCGGTGACCGTGGGCGATCCGGCCCCCGAGTTCCGGGAGCTTCAGGAAATCGCCGATGATCTTTCCTTTGCACTCGCCAATCACCAGATGGACTTGCGACGTGCTCAGACCGAGCGAATCCTTCGCGCGGCGGAAAACGCGGCAGGGGTTGGCGGATGGGAATGGGATTTTGCGACAGATCGGATCACCTTCAGCGACCAATGGTTGAAGATACACGGATGCACCGAGGAGAAGATGTCGCGGGCCGGTCTGCTCGCATTTGCCCCTCTGGAAGTTCGGGAGGCGTGGTCGCAGGCTATGGATGCAGCCCGCGTCACCCGGCAGCCCTTCCATCTCGAGCACCTCATCGTTAGGGGGGATACCGGTGAGATCAGAACGGTTCTGGCTCACGGCGAGATTACCGAAACCGACGGCGAGGCTGTCGGGATGTTCGGTACCACGATTGATGTGACCGACCAGCGAGCGGCATCGAAACGGATCGCTTTCCAGGCACGGATGTTGGACGCAATCGGCGAGGCAGTGATTGTTACCGACCCGGCGGGCGCCGTCCACTATTGGAATCCCGCTGCGGAGAAGCTCTACGGTTGGTCGGCTCGCGAAGTGATGGGAAGATCGATCATCGAGATTACCCCGTCGGACGATAAGAGAGCACAGGCTGCAGAAATCATGAACTCCCTCGCGAGAGGCGATCGCTGGGAAGGCGAGTTTTCCGTAAAGAGGAAAGATGGGAAGGCATTCCTGGTTCGCGTCTCGGACACCCCCGTTTTTGACTCGCACGGTATCCTCGAGGCCATCATCGAAGTTTCGTCCGACATCGCCGAAATCGAACGAGCTCACGAGCGTTCCCTGCAATCGCTGCGCCGTACCGCGGAGTTGCTCGAGAGCATTGACGACGGATTTCTCGCTCTCGATTCAAATCTTGTGGTCACCTATTTCAACCGTGCTGCAGAATCCGTTTTTTCTCTTGGCCGCGAAAAAGTGCTGGGAGAGCAGCTCTTCGATGTATTCCCGGAGGCACGTGGTTCCATTTTTGAGCAGAAATTCCGTGAAGCGATCGAAACAAAAAAAGCTTCGCAGTTAGAGGCCTATTTCGAGCCCTTCGAGCAGTGGTATGACGTCCGCGTTTATCCGGCCGAGAGCGGTATCTCCGTCTTCTTCGACCTGACAACAGAGCGGAAGCGACTCGAAATAGAGCGGGAAGGCCTCGAGGAACAGCTGCGCCAGGCGCAAAAGATGGAGTCGATCGGGCGGCTCGCCGGGGGCATTGCGCACGACTTCAACAATGTTCTGCAGGCGCTCACCGGATACGCCGAAATGCTTCAACTGCATCTGCCTGAGATTGGCGGCGATCGCGACATCGCCGGACAGATTTTGCAGTCGGTACACCGCGCATCGGGATTGACCCAGCAGCTCCTTGCGTTCGCCCGAAAGCAGACGATCGAGCCAAAAGCAGTCAACCTGAACGACAGGATCGACGCCCTCCTCCGTATGCTCGGCCGGCTCATCGGTGAGGATATCCGGCTCGTGTGGAAACCCCTTCCGCAGCTTTGGAACGTCTTTCTCGATCCCACACAGTTCGACCAGATCATGGTAAATGTGGTGGTGAACGCGCGGGACGCGATCGCTGGCCCCGGAATCATTTCGGTTGAATCGCGCAACGTCACGGTAAACGAAGAATACTGCACAACACACGTTGGTTTTGTGCCGGGTCAGTATGCCGTAATCACGGTCAGCGATACCGGAGTGGGCATGGACAGGGAGACTATGAAGTATATCTTCGAGCCATTCTTTACAACCAAGGCCCAAGGTCGCGGAACGGGACTGGGACTGGCAACGGTGTATGGAATCGTCAGGCAGAACAACGGGATGATCAACGTATACAGCGAACCGGGGGAGGGAACGGCGATTCGGATCTATCTGCCCAGACTCCAGGAGGATGCGGCTCCTGTAGATACGAATAGTCTCACGGGGGACGTAGTTCGCGGCTCGGAAACCGTCCTGGTTGTCGAAGACGAGGAACCGCTTCTCAAGCTCGAAGAGCTTCTTCTCGATGGTCTCGGATACACGGTCCTTGCCGCCAATAGCCCCAAAGATGCTCTGGTCCTGGCGCGCGAGCACAGCGGAGTCATAGATCTGCTCTTGAGCGACATCATCATGCCGGAGATGAACGGCCGGGAGCTCTTCGATCGGGTGGTAAAGATTCGTCCGTCGATCAAGTGTCTTTTCATGTCGGGGTACACAGACGACATTATCAGTAATCGCGGAATATTGGATCGCGAAGTACACTTTCTCCAGAAACCTTTTTCCCGGGAAGCACTGGCCGGTATGCTGCGAGAGGCCCTGGTTCAGGACTGAGATGCCGGCGCGCATTCACCGCGGCACCGCACTCATGGCGCGGAAGGTCGCCGGAACCTGTCGCGCAGTGGATCTCCGCCAGACTCAGGAACCTCCTGCCCCGTACAGCGCTTCGAGATTTGCCAGGCAGCCGATCCAACCCTCTCTGTGCAAAGTGAGAATCTGGTCTACGGCCGGCAACAGGTGCGTCAGCGTCATGTGTGTACCTTCCTCGGATGCAGAGAGTTCGATAGTGACAAGCGTGTCCTGAACCAGATCGTTGTTCCAGGTGAATGATATCCGGGAATAGGGAACGAGCTCCTTCCATTCCCCATGCTGCGCGAGGACCTCGCCGGCAGGGGTCACCATTTCGACTTTGTAGAGTCCCCCGACTCGCGGGTCACTTTCCACATTCGCCGTCCATCCGGTGCCTGAAAAGAACCATTTCGCCATTACGTTGGGATCGGTCCACGCCGCAAAAATGCGGTCCGGCGTGGCGCGAAACCGACGCGATTCTATAAGCACACGGTCGTTCATTCGTCTCCTACCTCCGCATCCAGGAATCGTTCGAGCTCGTCAAACCGGTGATTCCAGAAGGCATGAATTTCTGTGATGGCGGCGTCAGCCTGCTCGAGCGGTCGCACGAGCAGGCTGCACACCTGGCTCCGGCCATCGCGCCGTTTTTTCAGAAGACCGGCCTCCTCGAGTACGCCGATGTGTTTTGCGACGGCTGCGAGGCTCATCGTGAAGGGCGCGGCGAGCTCGCTGATGGTCAGTCCGCGCCGGGCTATCATCTTGAGGATTTCCCTCCTCGTGGGGTCGGAAAGTGCATAGAAAACCCTGTCGACCTGTCGCTCGTTTTCCATCGTCGACCCAGCATACCCCGCGCAGAAACGAAACTCAACCGAACATCTCCGAGCGTCGGTCCTTTCCTTCGTCGATCACGCTCTTGAGGTTGCCAAGGAACATCTTCCATCCTTCCTCGTGCATCGCGTAGGCCTGGTCCCAATTTCCGCCGGACTCGAATCCGGCATGAACCAGGCTCACGGTAGTGGCTGTTCCGTTCCCGGAAATTTCGAAAACTACCGAGGTCTGACCCGCGCCGAAGTTCCAATCGTATTCCACAGTACTGCCCGGTTTAAGTCTCTTGAACATTCCGGTTCGCTCATGATCGAGCGTGCCGTCGGGTTTCGTGAACCGAAACTTGTAGGCTCCGCCCACCCTCGGATCTGTGACGGCTTCTGAGGGAAACCAACGCGCAAGCCTGTCCGCCTCGGTCAGGTAGAGGTAAACCTTCTCGGGAGTCGAATTGATGGTGATGCTCTGTTTGATCGTCTTCTGAGCCATATCTGAATTTCTCCTTACACGGAACTTTTGTAAGCGGCCGCACTCGACGGTTGAAACTCAACCATGTGGTTGAATAATAACACGGAGCGCGGCGATTAGTCAACCATTTAGTTGAATGTCCGTGGTGCTTCTTTCGCCTCTACCGAGAAAATCGCTCCGAGAGGGTTTTCGTGTTCCGAGCAGCGTGCACATCACGCTCCCCGCAGCGTCTCCTGCGTAGTGATCGAGTAGATGGTTGAACCGCGGCCGCCTCCGGAAGGCAGCGGGACCTCAGTGCCAGAGGCCGAATAGCGCGCCGAACGCGAGGAAATCAATCAGGTGATTGCCGACCTCAATCGCCCAGATCTTGAGACCATGCCCTGCGAACATTTTGTTCACCAGGTAGGTCGGCGCAACAACACCCACGGCGAGTATGAGCCCGGTCAACAGGCCGGTTCCGACCGAAATTCCCCCAAGGACCGACGCGAAGGCGTTCACCGCAACGCCAACAAAGATCGCCTTCACGGCGGCTCCTACAATCGTGAGCGTCCAGACCAGCCCCATGTTGGACATTCCGGGCCTGTCCTTCCCGCCTCCGACAATTTTCCACCACGTATTGAAGAAGGTCTTCGGATTGTACCAGACGCTGCCATTCAACATGGCGAACACTATGCAGATGAGTACGACCCACCAATTGATCGCGAAAAGGCCCATAACAACCTCCATTCTGGTCGACAACTCGGCTGCGGATATTTTATGATTTACATTGTCAGAAATCAAGGGCTGCGAGACGGGGTAGGAGTGCCGGACGGTTTCGACTTCAGCACACAACCCACTCCCGGGCTTCAGACAATCTACATGATCGGCGAACATCAGCTTCAGGGCATCGTCGATTTCCGGAGCGGTCATCCCGGAGTAGACTGTACAATTCGAGTCAAAGATCTCGCCCTCGCCGCAATTTTCGGTTCATCATGAAACATCCTATCTCAATTCTCCTCGCTGATGCGGAGCCTCTCATTGCAATGGACACAAAAATGAGATTGGGTCTCGTGGGTTATCTGGTAACGCGGGTCGTCGCGACTGGAGAGGAGGCGCTCGAATGCATAGGCCGCGAGAAGCTCGACCTTGTTCTCATGGACGGCCGGCTTGCCGGCAATCTCGACGGCATCGAAGCGATGCGGCGCATTCGACAGATCCATCCTGCTTCGCCGATAATCTTCATCACCGGCTGCGCAAGCAAATCATTTATCGCCCCGGCAAAACGAGTAGAGTCCGGTAACCTGCATGGCGAAACCGGGGGACTTCCCGAAGCTGATCAGCTTCATTCAATCGGTTCAATAGCCGCGAGCCGCGTAGATCGGTTCCTTTGCCTACCGATCGGCAGCTTTCAGACTCGTACGAAGCTCCCGGATCTGCGCGAGAGTGCCGTTCCAGCTCTTGAGGAACATGCTGCGGAATAGCTCCACGGGGCCAAACTCCTCGTACTCGTCAACCGAAAGAGCGGCAGGCTCCCATCCGCGGCGGAAATCGGGGAGTTTCTCGAGAAGCTCGTCTATCACCTGCGGCGGAACCGGGTTTCCAAACCGGTGCACGACATCCGGATTCTGCTCGATCAACACGTCGGCAGTTCCCACCCAGTTGATCGTGACGACCTGGTCCCCGCCGACCATCTCGGTGAAGTGACGAACGTGGCGGGCGCCCCCGCCAATAATCACCGCAGAATAACGGCGGTCGTGGATGATCTGATACATCTTTCGCGTTGCCGCAAGACCGGCTTGCCGAACGATATCCCCGTCAATATCGACTTTGTGCTGCTTGACGTAGTTCTCCAGATACTCGTCATAGATTCCTGCGATGAACGAGAGCCATAGCGGCGGTCGTTTGCCGCTCTTGTTCGCAACCTTTTCGTACATCTCGCACAGTGCGATCCCCTGACTTACCGACATGATCTCGGTGGCGTTTATCGGGTAGCCTTCGGGTATCAGGGTCTGCATCGCCGAGAGTCCCGCCTTCGTGCAGGGTATCTTGATGGCGATGTTCGGCCCCAGCTTGCCATTCTCGTGCGCCTCCCGGACGATCACCTCGGTGTCGTGCTCGTGGATCGGATCGCCTTGAATGCTCACGTAACCGTCGCGTCCCTGTGACTCCTCCCAGATTGGATGGAAGATCTGCTGGATCGGCTTCACCATCTTGCGTTGGATGATCGCCGCTGCCTCATCGTCGTTTCTCGATTCGCGCACCGCCTCCTCGAGCCACCTTTTGCCCTGTTCTTTCGTTTCGGGATGTTCGAGCATCTTGAAACTGTAGGAGGGGTTGTTCGTGCATCCCAGCGCCCCGGCCTCGATGGCAGTACGGGCTTCGGTAGGGGTAGGGTTGTTGATCCAGAACTTCGTGGGGCTGAGCCGATGAACTCGATGAAAATAGCTGTTCTTCATGTTTGTCTCCTTCTTGCCGAGTGCCCCACGACCGGGACGGTCGAGTAACGATTATCTTCAAACTCTATCTGTCAAAGGAGCCCGGTCCGCGATCCGGCTTTCGGAAGCCTTTCGGCAGGTCGGAAAGTCTCGACTACGGCCGGATCGATATTGTACACACTATTTTGTACTCAGGGTTACCAGGGTGTCAAGATCCCTCGGTTTCAATGTGTCGCGGCGCGGGTATGAATCCTTCCTTTGACGAGCCTCACCCCGTCGGGATTTTCCTCGGTGGAATTGTCACAGTATTGTATATATGAAGGAGAAACGGATGCCAAAGGCAGTTTGGAACGATGTAGTCCTGGCAGAAAGCGACAAGACGGTAATAGTCGAGGGGAACCACTATTTTCCCCCGAACGCGGTGAAGAGAGAGTACTTTACGCCGACCGACACCCACACTACCTGTCCCTGGAAGGGAGAGGCCAGTTATTTCTCGATTGTGGTTGGCGGCCAGGAAAACAGGGACGCCGCCAGGTTCGATCCGGCACCGAAGGCTGCTGCAAAAGAAATCAAAGATCATGTTGCTTTCTGGAAAGGGGTTAAGGTCGAAACCTGAGGAATCAGACGCCGAATTCAGCGTCCCCGTACTCTCCGCCCGGATCAGCTGCCCGGCGGACCTCCAGGTCGACCGTTTGCCGCGATCCGTTACTGTAAAGCTCCAAAAAGGTTATTCAGTGATTCGAGAAGCGTCGGATGGGAGAAAGTGCCGTCGCGCAGCGCGGTGAACGGCAATCCGCCCATCATCGCGATCTGAACGGCGCCGGCGATTTCCCCGGCTTCAATACCGACCATTGAGAAACCGAGGATTCTGTCCGTCTCGTTGTCGACGATGGCTTTCATGAATCCACGGGTCTCATCAACCTCGAGGGCGCGCGCGACCCAACTCATCGGCATTTTCGCAACCCGAATTTTCCGCCCGGCAGCACGCGCCTCCTCTTCGCCGAGACCTATGCGCCCGATCTGCGGATCGGTGAATACCGTGTAGGGCAGCATGCGATCCCGCGTCGTCCCTTTCCCATCTCCATACAGATTGCGCATGATGATCCGAAAGTCATCGTAGGATATATGGGTGAAAGCCGGGCCGCCTTTGATATCGCCAAGTGCCCAAACGCTCTCCACCGTCGTCTCGAGTTTCTCGTTGACCTCGATGTACCCGCGGGGATCAGGCTCGATCCCGGCGGCTGGGAGATTGAGCCGGTCACTGTTTGGTGTCCGGCCCGCCGCAAGGAGGAGATGGGATCCGGTGATCTTCTTCGCACCCGTGGGGGTGCGCACCGAAATCGTGAGCTGACCCCCTCCGGAAATCGCGACCGGGTGAGATTCGAAAAGGAGACTGATTCCTTCATCTCGCAGTATGCCCGCAATTTCTGCCGACACGTCGTCGTCCTCACGGCCAAGCAGGGCGGGGCCGTGCTGTATGATAGTCACCTTAGCCCCGAATCGACGGAACATCTGTCCGAACTCGACTCCGATGTAGCCGCCACCGACAATCACGAGGTGTTCGGGGAGCTCATCGAGCTCCATGACCGTCTCGTTAGTGAGGTAGTCGATCGCCGAAAGGCCTTCAATGTCCGGTACCGCCGCCCGAGTGCCGGTGTTCAGGAAGATCCGTTGGGCCGTTATGGCGGCCACCTCGTTTCCCGCAGCATCTGCTACCGAGAGCGAGTGTGAATCCACGAACGAAGCAGTCCCGCGAACCAGAGTCAGGTTTTCCGCGTTCTCGATGCGGCGCTCGCTTCCCGAACGGAACGAGTCGACGATGGTTCGTTTCCGTTCCCTTATTCTGGCAAGATTCACGACGCGGTTGCCGCTTGTGGCAACTACGCCATATTCCTCCGCTCGAGCGACCTGGTGTGCGATACGAGCACTGGCGACCATGGTCTTCGTGGGTGTACAGCCGTAGTTGATGCACGATCCGCCGACCTCGCTCATCTCAATGATTGCGGTGTGCAGACCCTTCGCGCCCAGAGCCGCGGCGAGAGGCATTCCGCCCTGGCCGGAACCCACGACAACCGCGTCATACGTTATTCTTTCCGCCATGAACCTCTCCTTCGCGCCGCTTTGGTGCGCGTCATTCGTCATCTTACCGAAGTCCTGGCGGAGTTGCATCCTCAACACGGTGAATCGGAGAGGGTAAGAAGGATGCTTCGGAGCTGCCGAACAGTTTCCACGGCGTCACCGGCGTTCGACGCAGAAGCCACGTTGAAGGGCCGGTTTCCTCGACCGAGACGGCTTCAACAACATCTTTCGCAGAACGTGGCAAATTGAAAAAAGGCATTGGCAAACAATGGCGAGCCGTGTCAGAATACGATATAGTTGAGTCGGCGAAACAGGTAATCCAGGGGGAAGGATGAGCATACGATTAAAGATGGTGCTCGTAGTTCTACCGTTGTTGATTGTCGTCCTCATTATCGGCGGCGTATCCTCCTACTTCATCGCTACCACAAGCGTGACGCGGGTCACCCTCGAGTTCTTCAACTTCAAGACCGGTCAACTCGAAAAGTACGCAAACAGCCAGTGGCAGCTCCTTGCCGACAACGGGCTTACCGATCGCCCCGAGATGGTCAAAGCCGCACAGGCCGCGATCGAGGTGTTCGCCCGCAGCGTCCTGAACAGCGACAGCGAACTGATCTTCGCAATCGATTCCAATAACCAGGTAGTGCTTTCCACCGGAGATCTCACCTTGAGACCGGATGAGCAGAGAGCTCTCGCGGCGCGATCGGCGGTCGGAGATCGTCAGCTATTTGACGGGACCATCGGAGGAACGGATCGCGTGGCGATGGGTTTCCCGTTTCCGCCGTTCAACTGGTACTTTCTGGTGACGCAGAATCGGGGCACGTATTACAGCGACGTCAACCGGATCACCTACCAGACGATGTACCTCATCCTCGCGGGTTCCGTGCTCTCAATCGGACTGCTTCTGGTGTTCGTCCGCTTCATCAACCGGCCGCTGGCTCAAGTCGTGACTGCCATGCGTAACATCATCGAATCGAGTGACTTGTCGGCGCGCGTGCCCGTCGCATATCGGGATGAAATCGGACAGATGTCACATACGTTCAATATTATGATCGGCGAGCTGCAGACCGCCTACGATCGTATCAAGCGGTACGCCTTCGACGCCGTCGTTTCCCAGAAGAAAGAAACCAAGATTCGCAACATCTTTCAGAAGTACGTTCCGCAGGAACTCATAGACCGTTTCTTCGCGCATCCTGAGTCGATGCTCGTGGGCGAGAATCGCGAGCTTTCCGTTCTTTTTTCCGATATTCGAAGCTTCACCACGATTTCCGAAATGCTCTCGCCGGACGAGCTGGTCAATTCGCTCAACCGGTACTTCTCGGTGATGGTCGACATCATCATGAACCGACACGGCATAGTCGACAAATACATCGGCGACGCAATCATGGCCTTTTTCGGCGCCCCGGTTAAGCATGAAGACGATGCCCTGCAGTCGGTGATGGTCGGAATTTCGATGGTACGGGCGCTGAATGATTTCAACGCCGAGCAGCTGCGCGACGGGAAACCACAGTTCCACATCGGCGTCGGCATCAACTACGGCGTCGTCACGGTAGGCAACATCGGGACCGACCGAAAGATGGATTATACGGTAATCGGCGACACCGTCAACGTCGCTTCCCGGCTCGAGGGGCTGACGAAGACCTACCATCAACAGGTTCTCGTTACAGAATCGGTGATCGCGCAGCTTGGCGACGCGGTCGAGTCCCGGCTGGTGGACAAGGTTGCCGTCAAGGGAAAGACCAAGGGGCTTCGCATCTATGCGGTGGACACGGAGCTCGAATCGACAATCAACGACATCTGGCGCAAACACAACGATGCCATGGAGGCCTTCTACCGTCGGGAGTTCAAGGCGGCCGGAAAGGAATTCGAGAAGATTGCCGGCCAGCTTCCGGACGACTATCTTGCCCGGATGATGATTGACCGATGCGCCGCCTATCTGCACACCCCCCCCGCTGAAGATTGGGATGGCGTCGAAATCATGCTGACCAAGTGAGGTGTCCGGTGCGGCGAAATGCAGCACTCGCTCTTGCGGCCATACCGCTGATTCTTACTCTGTACCAGGCTCCGTTGACAGCGCAGTCTTCGACGCCTGCTGGAAGCGGAGCCGCGGCCGGAGCTCCGGCCGGCAGCGGTGCTTCAGCGACTGATCAACCCCTCGCGGTGATCTACGTTCAGGATCTGACTCCGTCGCCGATGGGAGACCGTATTCGTGATATTCTCGTCACCCGCGTCGCAGACAAACTCACTCATTTCAATCTGCGCCTGTCGGCAAATCCCATTCTTCTGGACACAGCCGAAAGCGCGGCCGGCGACATCCGGATTCAGCCGGTGCTGGCGCAGTCGGTGTCGCCTGATGCAGATCTGGTAATGGCAAGTATCTTTCGCATACGAGATACCGCAGTCGATATCCAGTTCATTCTGCTCGACCCCAAACAGAAGACTGTGCTCGGCGGGGTTTTGTCGCGCGCGCGCACGGGACTCACGGTTTTCACCAGCGTGGATGCCGCCGTCAACGATCTCGACCCGGTGCTCGAAAAGTACGTGTCCAGCCGTTATCAATACAAGCCGCCGGAGGGCGTAGTGGACAAGATCATCCTCCACGGAAAACTGGAGGGCGAACGAGTCTTTTTCGCCGGGCGTGACGTGGGAGTCGTGAGGGATGGTCAGCTCAACGTTCCCTACACACCGTTCCCGGTTGGCTCGCGGGTACGGGTTGATATTCGCAAACCCGGGTACCATCCGGAGGAAACGGTTATCGATCTGCCCTCGACCCAGGTCGAGGCATCAATTCCCGCTCTCGACAGGGTCAGCAGGTTCGGAATCGGGATAGACTGGGCGTTCGGTGAATCGTTAGGCTTCGGGGTTCTTGGTCGGCTCTATGTGGTTCCGGACTGGACATACATACAGTTCGACCATTACCGGCATCTGACCCCTGCTTCACGCCCCGGTTTCCACGATCTCCGCCACTACGATTTCGGTATTTCCGTCGGACAATATCTCCTGCTTTCGTATCGCTCCATCGTTCGAGTTTCGGTGTCCGTCGGCGCGGGAGTGATCTACACGTCGATTTCGGATTTTGCCGGCAGCGATTTTTCGGACGTCTATTTGAACGTCGTCAGTCCGAGCGTCGAAATCAACCTTCAGGGTTGGCACTTTTTTGTGCAGCCGCAGCTGAAGTTTGCGCTGGGTCTCGGCGACAATCTGTTGCAGCGCGCGTGGGTGGCCACGTCGCTCGGCATTCCGCCGGTCTCCATGGGAGTGATCCGCACATGGTAACCCGTCATGGGAAGTCGCTTGGCACACGGCGCGCAATTCCGGTCGCAATCATCTCAGTGACGCTGGTCCTCTCCTGCTCGTTTTTCGCCGCGAATCCTTTCCCGGAATACATCGCGGGGATGGAACGCAAGATCGATATCGGCGATAGGATCGCATCCGTTCTTGGTTCGGCCACCTCAGCCCGGTACGAGATCGACGATGTTGTTGTCGGCGGAAACGACAAGATTCTCGTACTTGTCGCTCCCTCCGTTGCCGAGCCGACTGCCGACTCCCCGACGCCGAAACTGCTCGTGTTCTCCCGAACTCTCGACTATCTGGGGACGGTGACGCCGCAGGCTCCGCTCGGCTACGTCTCACGGCCGTTCGCGCTCGACGCGAATAACAAGATTCTGGCGGGTGTGACCGTCTTCGATCCGACCACCTTCGCCGTATCACTTACTCTCCCGACGACAGGTCTCTCCGGTTTCGCGTTCGCGACGCCGTTGACAAACACCTACATTCTGTCCGAACCGGCCGGACAGAACTCGTCGTTCTCGCTGACGTTGAGAGCCTACGACAACCTGTGGACTGCGCCGACCGACTACACCGCGAACGTCGTGAGCACGTCAATCCCAAACGATCCCGGGTACAAGCTCGAGGGAGCCCGATTTGTTTTTCCCGATACGATCACCGCGACGCTGCGGAAAGTCACCGATGACCAGTTGTATACCGTGAACGCGTCGCTGGCGGGAATCATTGCGGCAACCGCTCCCGCACTCCTTGAAGGGGCGACTCCGACCCGGATCGACGGCAAGGACGCCTATGTCTACTACACCGACAACGACATCATCATCCGGCGGGCAAGCGGAGTTTTCGAACGATACAGTCCCGACGGCGCTCGGCTCACCTCTTCGATAACGGTGGAATCCGGATCCGATGTCGGAATAGTCTACGGGTTTTCCCGCGATGGTGCGTACCTCTACCGTCTGAACCCGGTTTCCGGTTCGTTTTCCCTGATCCGAACGTGGTGGTAGCGATGAAACATATTGGGGTGGTGCTTGCGGTTTTTTTCGCTCTCCTCGGTTCCGCGTGGGCACAGACCGGATCAGCCGCGTCGCAGGCCTCCGGGGTGGTCCCGAATTCGGTAATAAGCGGATCGAACGACGTGGTGAACTACGCGGAGTTCGCGAGGCCGCGCCGGATGGTATTCTACTTCCAGACCGACCCGTCCCAGTTCTCGGCGTTCGATCGGACGGTACTTTACCGATCGGTCCTCATGGCGGTTGGATCGGCGAACCCGAACGTGGTGCTTCTCGAGTCCCCGGAGCCGGAAGTTCCTCCGACAACGCAGGGGATGGAGGAGCTCGCCCGCCAGATAGATGCGGACTGCTGGCTCTACGTGTCGGCAACCGGCGGAATGGGAGATATCCGGATTGAGGCCGAAACTTTTGACATACTGAAACAGCAGCGTTTCGGTGCCACGACCATCGAGCCCGGGTTTCCGCTCGACTACAGGACGCTCGCGCAGGGGTTCTGGGACAACATCACGGCGACCATTCGCACAAGTTACGGCGCGGTGTACGACACGCTCAAAGTTTCGATCAGGGGATTGCCCGGCACCCACGTCACCGGCCTCGGTCCCCGGGAGCTGCCGGTCGAGCGCGAACGGTCAGCTCGAGTCACGCTCCCCAACCCTGCGACCTACACCTATCGTGCCGTGAAGTCAGGCTACTACCCGGTCGAACGAACATTCTATCTCGGATATGATCCGATGACGGAGACCCTCAAACAGCAACGGGCCGCGAGATTGG
>CAWHUY010000020.1:0-232967 GCA_963832675.1 uncultured Spirochaetota bacterium
GGGCGGGAAAACGCATGATGGTTGTTGTGCCACCCTTCTCCGTAAGCCAGAAGGCCGACCCACCAGAGGTTGCGGCTGTCGTCGTGCGTATCGTAACTGCGATAGCCCCACATGTGCGAGGCGGAATTGACCAGCCATGTGACGTGCATTACATAGCAGGGGAGACGCAGGAACATTCCAAAAAACAAAAAACGACAAACCCGTATAGGGGTCCCAAATGAGCCAGCCGGAGGAGAAACAATGCCAAGCCGAGGGCAAAGTGCCAGAGCAGGAAAGTCCTATCGAGCAGCCGCATGAAAGGATCCCCTCAAGAGGTCCTTGCCGTAACGCTTGATCGTCTCCTAATACTGGGGATTGCGAGGTTGTGGAAAAGCCAAAGGATATGACTCCACCAGGTGCCGTCGCGTGGCGAATGGGGATCACCCTTCCTTGTCGGCGAATTCATGATGCTTGCGGTGTACGGCAACCCAGGTAATAGGCGGCCCCTTCACCTGCGAGAGTGCCAAATACAGCGAGTATCCACCGTATCGGGCCGGAAGGTCTGAAAACTTCGATGGGTCAGCAATCGGTGATACCCCAGACAGACCCCCAGTCCGCCACTGACCCAGGCCAGGACTAAGACCGGCGGCGGACCCTTCCATGTGAAGAAAAACAGGGCGGCCAAGGCGCCGACATGAATCAGCCCGATCGAGAAGACCAAGGTCCAGTCGAGCCCGTTGGCCCAGCGGGGGGTCAGCTGCCTGTGACCGGACGCCGCCATGCGGCAGACTGGTAAGGAACCGTTGGGACACCTGCGGATTTCCCATGGTGTCTGGCATAATGCAATCTACAACCACCAGATATAGCTGGCCTTGCGAACACCACAATTCTCGGGAGATCGCCCGGTGGACTTCGGCGATCAACACAATGAGCGTGACGCTACTCACCGCAATTCCCGATATGGCAACTCTTGGTAACCGGTCCAGGCACGGCCCTCTCTTTCTCACCACGCCGATCTGCCAGCGTCGAGTTACTACCCTTCTTTGAGCATCCAAAAACCGATCTCGTTTTTGTGAACGCTCAATGGCGAAAAAAGAACATAACCACAAGATACGACACAAGCGTCAGCAATCCGCCACCGATGTACATGATAAGTCTCCCTTTTCGAGATTGTCCAAGGTTCACCCTTGGTCGTTGCAGCTATTCCGCAACACCGGAAACAAAAAAAGCCGACGTGGCCAAGCGAACTGAGGCGTTCGACCACGTCGGCTTACTCGTCAACGAGCCCCCCGGGACAGCCGGGTTGCTCTTCATCTAGTCCTTAAACAAGCGAACGCCGGAGGCGTTCGGCATGGTTGTTTTATCGAAATATCGGACGACACCGTCAGCGGCCGGCGCCGCAACGTCGGGGGGAGGTGTCGGTTTGTGTCGTGTTTCATGTCGGACTCGGTTGCACTCAGTGCGGTTCAGGGTGAATGCGGACCGGAGCATCCAGACTCCGGCTTCAAGGTTGCCGCTCTCAGCAACGCAACGGCCGGCGAAGCTGATCCAACAGACGGAAGAAAACATGCTGCCAAGGATTCCACGCCAACAACCGATACACGATCTTCCGCCCCGTCCGAGAGGATCTGCGCCGGAACCTTCATCATCGCCTGCCGAAACGTGCCGAAGTCCATCCGCAACAACCTCCGCTTTTCCTCCCGATGCCTCTCCTGCCAACGGCCCTTCTCCGGCAACACCAGCGCCGCCCAGGCCTTCAGGCTCCAGGCCAACGACGCCATCACCATGTACGCCCAATTCGAGAGCAAGCCATCGACCGGCGCGGTCAGCGAGCGAACGCCGCCCTTGAGCTGCGCCAGCAGGTTCTCCTGGTTGCAGCGGTCGTTGGCGTCGAAGACGATTTCCTCGGCCGACTTCTCCCAGTCGTTGGTGATGTAGAAGAAGCAGCGGCGCGTCGTCGAACAGCTTCTTCTGCCCCTGGTAAACGTCCAGCTCCTTCCACACGACCACCACGCGATACGCCTTCTTGCACTTCACCGGCCGATAGCGGAACTCGGCCACGTGCTCTTTCACCAGGCGAATGTCCTCGAACTCGCGGGCTTCGACCACCTGTTGCTTGACGTTCTCCGGACGTCGCCGCGGTCGGTCTTGACCGTCGTACTTCGCCCGGCGAACCAGCGTTTTCCAGGCGTTTCGGCGGCAATTCGCCCGGCCAATTCGTAGAGCTTCTTCGTGGCGTCGATGCCGAAGACGAACTTCACGCCCTGGCGGTCCCAGCGGTCCAGATGCTCGGTCTGCGTGAAGTCGGTGTCGCCCCGCAGGCGGATCTTCCGGAAGCCTGCCCGGCGGCACAGCGCGATCGCCCGGTCGAAGTAGAAGGCCGCCTGCTCGTGGCTGGGCCGATTGCCGCTGCGATTGACCACGAACAGCGGCTCGCCCGTGTTGGCCAGCGAGAGGACCAGCGGATGATAGCCCCACTGGCCTTTGTGGTTGATGTCCATGCCCTCTTTGCACTCGCCGGTGGTCTCGACCATCGTGCCGTCGGCCTCCAGGATCGCCTCGTCGAAGAACGACTTGGGCTGTTGCCGCCAGACCTTCAAGCGGATGGCGTTGAAGATCGCCTGCAAGCGAAAGATGGCGGCCGCGTCGAAGCGGCGGCAGATAGTCGCCGGCGGTGGTCGGATCGGGAATGCGTCGGGCCCCCAGGGCGTCGAGGTACGCCTCGTCGCTGCGCAGCAGTTCCAGATGCTCCAGACACGTTCCGCCGGCCAGCAGGTTGTAGGCGATGTTCAGCACGTGGTCGGAGTCGTGGTAGGGCAGATGGATCTTCAACAGGCCGAGGTGCTCGTTGATCGCCTGGTCGAGCCCGAGCTTCCGCACCAGCAGGTGCATGGCCCCGATGCCGCCGTGGGCGGTGGCCCGCGTGCGGTCGGCAATCTCGTAATGGATGTTCGAGGCGGTCATCATGGGCCGGTCGCATCCCCGGTTGTCGTTCTTGTCCAATCGTCGCGCGATCCGCCGCTTGCGTCGTTCGATCTGTTTTCGTATCTTGGCGTTCACTCGAAAACCTCCGTGCTTCGGGTAATGGGATTGTCTGCACACCCATTAAACCCCACAAAACGCCGAAGGTTTTCGAGTTTTTTCATCCACCGACCCAAGCGAACCCTTCGGGGTTCGCTTGGTTAAGGCGCTAGAGGAAGACGACTACCTGGAGTTGGAGCGAGGCGAAGACATCGATGCCGTCGCTCGTGCGGTGTCGGATACCGGGCGACGAAGAGTTCGTCCGAACGCTAGAACAAGTCAAGTTTCGCGAGCGGAACCTCTCACTCCGGTCCGTCGAAGCGCATGACCGCGTTGGCGAATGCTTACGCCAACCTGAAAGCCAATGAGGGATTGAATCTCAAGTTTTGTTACAGCACCAGCACCCAGCTGGCTGGCGAGCGTCCCAATCCGTTTCCGGACGGGGCGGCGGGAATCGAGCTTTGGGAACAAGTCCGGCAGCAGTTGCTGGACCGGAAGCAGGAAGAAGTCGCGGTCGACGCGATTCGTTCGTTCATCACTCACGCCGTGAAACCGAAGAAGGTGACAGAAGAGACCTGGGCTCGCCTGGTCGACCTGATGTCAACCGCGCCACGATCAGACGTTGCGGATTTCATGCGCCGTTTCGAGTTCAGCTGTGGCGTCGAGAGCGCCAGATTCTCTCAAAGAGAAGGTTAAGCGACAGCTTGGCGGCGTTGATTGCTGAGAGCGATAGCAATGGTCCTCAGGTTGGCGAACTATACAACCGCCTTTTCTTGTACGTGCTCAAGATGCTGACCCGCCCGGGCGTAAAGCGGCTCAAGCGAGAGTTGCTTTTCGAGCAGCTCGCTGAGCACTACCCTGTCGTCGTCCGATCGGACGCTGCTGCAACGAGCAACAGGAAGGCTGGAGCTTCTCGAACAGCGAGTTGCACGGGTTGAACATACCGTCGAGTCGATGTCGGCGACCGTACGCTCGCTCGCCGAGAGATCGGCGGCGAGTATGGCCACGTCCGTAGCACAGCGCGGCCTCTTCGGGACAACCTCTTTTGGCGGAGCACCTGTGCCCCAGGGCGGATACCGTCCGGGATCTTCTCGGATCGTTATTGACCCCTGCAAAGCCAAAGAACCAATGTAGGTGGACATGCGTATGGTAGTGCATGAGACCGAAAGGAAGCGCAGCCGAGCTGCAAGCTCGTCGACTGCTGGCAGGGCGATTGTTGCTGGAATGCAACGATGTCGACGAGGTCGCAGCGATCGTTGGTGTTTCAGAGGGTTCGGTGAGACGGTGGCGTCGGGCTGTGGAGAAAGGAGGCCTAGAGGCGTTGTACGCCAAACCACATCCCGGCCGCAAGCCTCGTCTCGACGCGAAGCAGAAGCAGCAACTGATCGCGATTCTCTTGGTCGGGCCGCAAAAGGCCGGATACTCGACCGACCTCTGGACGTGTCGGCGAGTCGCCGAGGTAATCGCCAAGAAGTTCCATGTGGAGTATCACCCCGATCACGTTGGGAAGATGCTTCACGACCTGGGCTGGACCTGCCAGAAGCCCGAGCAGCGAGCACGCGAGGCGGACGATGCCGCCATGGAGCGTTGGCGGAAACGGGATTGGCCGCGGATAAAAAGGGGGCGCGGCGTCGCGGCAGTCCTGTAGTTTTCTTGGATGAAAGCGGCTTCATGCTCCAGCCGGTGCGACGGCGCACCTGGGCACCGTCGGGGCAGACGCCCGTCCAACGCGTCTGGGATCGACACGATCGGCTGTCGGTAGTCGGTCTCATCGGCGTTTCTCCCTTTCGTCGGCGTCTATCGCTCTACTTCCACGTGGTGGAGACAAACGTCGACACGGACGAGTTCATCTGGCTGCTCTATCGCTTGCGTGGCCACTATCGTCGACACGTGACCATCGTTTGGGATCGTCTTGGCGCGCACCGTTCGACTGCGGCGTATTTCGAGAGTCGCCATCCCGATTGGTTCACTTTCGAGTGGCTGCCGCCATACGCCCCCGAACTGAATCCCGTCGAACAGTGCTGGAACCATACCAAATACTCAGACTTGCCGAACTTCATCCCCGATGACCTGAACCACCTTCACAAGGCCATCGATGCATCGATCACGCAACAAGGCAGAGACCAACAACTCCTACATTCGTTTTTCATACACGCAAAACTGCCCCTGTGAACCCGGTCTTTGGCTTTGCAGGGGTCAATAGATGGGGCTTGCTGGCTTGCCATCTTCGGTACCACCGACACCGGGAAGACACACTTGGTCTCGTTGATAGCTTCGCGTCGCCCGAAGCAGGAATGGTTTCGGTTCAGGCACGACATGGCTGCGGAGCAAGCCTTCGCAGTTTTTCGCGAGACTGCTTTCCGTATCGCTCAGGAACCCTCGCTCGGATTCCGGCGAGATCCCGTACCGAGCGGTTTGTCGCTGCATGAGGCCCGACGCAGTTATCTTGCTCGACGACCTGCCACGTCTGCTCGACGACGACCCATTCACCGAGTGCCTCGCAAGCTTAGCGGGGGTCTGCGAGATGAGCAGGTTTGCCTCCTCTCCTCCAGCCGTTTTCGGCTGCCTACGCGTCTGATGTCGTTCGTTGGTGCAGAGTCCATCAGAGAGGTGGCCGTGCCGAAGTTTAGCGATTCTGAGGTGGCAACGCTGTTCAAAAATCAAGGAGCCCCCGACGGGGCGCTATCGAATGCCGACATAACGGCTATCAACACGCTTGCAAGCGGCCATCCATTTCTGCTGACCCAGGCGGGCAGATACCTCGGGTCAACACGAATGGCGATTTGACGAAGCTGAATTCAGTGCTCTGCTCCGGGGGGAGCACACGACTGGACTGACGGACGACTTGCTTGCACGGCTTTGCGCGACTCTGCAACAGGATCAGCGGGACCTACTTTATCGTTTATCACTGGCGACGCGGTCAGTCTCTGTCGGTGTGGTACAGGAGTTGGCTGACGTCGACCCTGCAATCGAGCGCTCCAGGGAATGTCTTGCCAACTTGAACGGGGCTTGGCTGCAGAGTGAAGTGAGTCAGAAGTATTCCGTGAGCCCTCTCGTCACACAACTCTTGCGAGACAACCTCGGGCGTGACGTTGAAGGAGCAATGCCACATCGTGCTCGGAAACGGAATCACCCGAGAGTCGATGGATCCCTGGGATGCGCATGAGGCGATTTGTCACTACCGGGCAGGCAAAGCCTACGACCTGGCGGGACTCCTTTTCATCGAACTGCTCGATCAGAGCCGATTGCGGACGCACGTCGCCGCATTTCGACCGATCCTTGCGATTTGGAGCTCGGAGCCGCTGCCCGAACAGATGCAGCAAGCCTCAAGCTCATGATACGGGCCATGCAGTTCTGGACCTATCCAAAGTACTCGATCCCGGATACCGCCGTCCTTGCCGAACTCGACAGTCATATGGCCTCGCTATCGCCGGAGTTAGCGGCACCCGCTTACCAGGTAGCGTCGCTGGCGATGTTGTTCCTGTCGCCCAGGGACTTCACGCGATCGCACCGGTACTTTTCACAAGCGATCGCCGCAATCCGCGGCAGCAACGTGGACGTCGGCGATCTTGTAGTTCCCTCGAAAGAACACCCTGTCGAGTTGCTGTGGACAACGATTGCCAACATTCAGTCGACCGACGACCTAGAGACCTGGAAACTCACGTTCGCCTCGCTCGCCAGCGATGAGCAGGAGATCGTCAAGCAATCACGCGACGCATGTCTTGGAAGCATGGTTTTGGCCGACCGGTTGATGCTCGTGGAATCGCGGCGGCCCGAGGACCAACGACAATGGCCCGACGTTATCGAGTCGCTTCGTCAGCTCTACGATTGGGTGCTCGACCGAGATTGGGTGTATCTCGCAGCCTGCGTTGTCAAGTCGGAGACGAATCTCCGCGGTGAATACTTGAAAGAGCAACGTCCCAATCTGGATCGTGTTACTGACTTCGTCGAAGACGAGAGCCACGATGAGTCAGCAAAGGCGTTGGTTGCCGGTATGTACGGAAAGATGCTCGCGGGGAGCGGCAGTCACGCCGAAGCGCTGCCGTGGCTGCGAGCGTGCCGTGGCGGCCACCCCTGTCTACGAAGGGCACGAACGACTCATGACACTGCTGGCCGCGGCGAAATGCTGCCGCGATGACCCCGCCAAAGCAATCGAATTCACCCAACAGGCTGTCGTACTTGTAAGCGGCAATGACTCGATCACGTCGACCGAAGCGACACGGGCCTACATGGAGCACGCGATCGCCGAAATGGGCAAGACGCACACGCAGGAGAACGCACTTCGTTGCTTCCCAGCCTGGAACGCGGCGGCGACGAGCATGTTTGATTGCGAGGAAAGGAACGACGCCTGGAAAGATCTGTTCGTTATATTCGGACACACCCACAACTTCTTCTTCCAGTTGGCAACGACCGGCGAGGCACCGACCGAGGCCTGCGATGGGAGTCTCTATGCTCGTCCCTACCAGGGGTTCACAGCGACTTCTCACCCGGAACGTCTGGAACTGTTTCATGCCGAGTCAATTCCTGGAATCATGTGGTTGCAGAGTCTTTACGCAAGGGCTGCAGGCGATCCGGAGTGCGCCGACGAGTGGTTGGAGCGGGCTGGCGAGGAACTGGAGGGCCTGCCGTTGACGCACGTCACCGCGACGGTTCGGCAGGAGATGCTCCCCCAAATGCTGGCGTCCGACCGTTTCGCCGAGGCCTTCCAAGCGGGAATCCAAGGAACTCTGGCTGGTGTTGCGCTGAAGAGAGTACGCAACCCAGGACGGCGCTCCGCCAGCTGTGCCGCACCAAACGGCATTGGCCACTCTAGTTGACAAATTGACAGACGACGGGAAGCGGCTCGCGCAAAAATTCACGTTGATCACGACCGCTGTGCCGGCGCTGCTTCGCGTGGCTACGATCTCCGTCGAGGATAGCGACCTGTGCCCACGACGTGGCTCGGCAGCTTGGCAGCTTATGCCGCCAAATGAGTCATGGGTCTGTTGAGCCGAAGTACTGGGACGGGGCTGCTGAGATTTATGAAGCGGTTGCGGACAATGAAGACGGCCGCGAGCAATTCTAAAGCTGGCGCACACGTTCGACGCCGACACTTGGCGGGAGCTTAAGAGTAATGGGGTATCTGGCCGTTTCGGTGACCGGGTCTCCGGAGGCTGCCTACGGCAGTCAGCTGGCGTCTATCCAGGTGCTCATGTCTTGGTATCCAGAAGTTCTTCAACCTATGCGAAAGTCTTGTTGCCGTTCATCGAGCTGTACTGGAAAGAGTCGTTTCGAAGACAGAGATTCAGGTTTCGCTCCCCGAGTGTAGTCGAACCAGCACTGCAAGAGGCACAGCACGCAGCCCCTGAACTCCGCGTCCGCGAGATTCTGAAAGCTCTGAGGCATGCCTTCCGTGTTCGTGGCCTCTCGGACGCAGAGGCGTGGCTGAACGCAGAACAGCTGGGAGCGGGCCTGAAGGCGACTGCACTTTCGGGCTGGCGAACGACCGCAGCGACAGGCTCTTTGGCGGCGCTCGCATGGGCGCATGAGACCACACCACTCGTCGCGTAGTTGGACGCGGAGTCGTCATCGTGGCGGCAGGGGTGGGCGTCACGCTTGCGGGCGAGCGCTGGGGTCGGCGGCACCGAGGTCGGTCGGCAAGGCGAGGCTTGGGCCGCCACCGGCCCTACGACCGCCGGCTGCGGTACTCGCCGCGGCTCGGGATCAAGGCGTGAATCGGATGCCGCCGCCCATGCCTGCGGTTACGAACACCATGTCGCTGCCTTTCAGCACCGCATACAATTCTTCCGCGGATTCCTCGGCGGCTTTTTTGCCCATTTCCGGCTGCCCGCCGGCGCCCAGGCCGCGGGTGCTCTTGTCGCCGATGCGCACGCGCGTTTGCGCGTTGGATTGCATGCAGGGCCTGCCCGTCAGTGTTGACGGCGATGAACTCGATGCCCTGGATGCCTTCCGCGATCATGCGGTTGACGGCGTTGCAGCCTGCGCCGCCGACGCCAACCACCTTGATGCGGGCAAATGATTCTGATTGCGATACTTGATTCATGTCCATTTTTCTCCTCTCTTTCTCTTGCAAATAACTGTTCCAGTTGATGATTTCCGGATGCATGCCTTTGTCTACGGCAGCAGCCGTCTTGGCAAAATCCTTAATTTTTCCCACAGGTCTGTCGGCACCGGGGGTGTCTTGACCTTTCCGGGTTGGATGGCATCATCCATCAGCAGCGCCCAATTGAGCAGGCCCACGCTGGTGGAATATGCCGGCGAATACAGCTGGTCGACCAAACCGACCAGGTTCTCAGGCTGCGCCACGCGAACCGGCAGTCCCAATACTTCCGCGCCGAGCTTTTTGATGCCGGGCAGCAGCGCGCTGCCGCCGGTCAGTACCACGCCGGCCGGCAGCAGGCCGTCATAGCCGGAGCGTTTGATCTCCTGCAGTACGAAGCGGAAGATTTCCTCAACGCGCGCTTCGATGATATACGCCAGGTCCCGGCGGCTCATCTGGATCGGGTTGTCCTGCCCGAAGGAGCGCACGCTGAATAAATCTTCTTCCACCACTTCATCGCGAATGGCGTGGCCGTATTTCTTCTTGACTTCCTCGGCCTGGTTGAGCGGCAGGCGCAGGCCATGGGCGATATCTGAGGTGATCAGACTGCCGCCCACCGAAAGCACCATGGTGTGCCACACATCTCCGTTGATATAAATGGCCAGGTCGGTCGTCCCGCCGCCGATATCGCAAACCATCACGCCCAGCTGCCTCTCGGTTTCGGTCAGCACCACCTCGCCTGAGGCCAGCGGATTGAGCACGAACTGCAGCACCTGCACGCCGGCGGATTCGGTCGCTTTGCGGATGTTCTCCACCGTGGTTTCGGCTGCGGTGATGATGTGCGCTTCCACCTCCAGGCGGTAACCGTGCATGCCGATCGGCTGGGTAATGCCGTCCTGGCCGTCCACGCTAAAACCGCGCTGGATGACATGGATCACCTCGCGGTTGTGGGGGATCGCTACCGATTGGGCGGCTTCCAGCGCCCGGCTGATCTCAGCCTGGCGCACGATCCCGCCAGCCACGCCGGATGTGCCCTTGCTGTTAATGGAGGATACATGCGATCCGGCCAGCGAGACCCAGGCGGAACGGATCTCATAACCCGATGAACGCTGCGCTTTCTCCACGGAACGCGCGATGGCGGTGGTGGCGCCTTCCAGATCCACCATCACGCCGCGTTTCATGCCGCTGGATGGCTCGATGCCCACGCCGATGATGCGCAGGTCGCCGTCCTCTTCCACTTTGGCCACCAGGGTGCAGATCTTGGTGGTGCCGATGTCAATGCCTACAATCGTTCGCTCTTCCATAGTTCAATCCGTTCGGTAATATGGGGCGTGCAGGAATTCCACGCTGACCAATGTAGGGCTGATGCCCTCCTGATCAAGTTCTTTCACGATGGTTTCATACATCACCATCTTTTCATTGATATTTTCCAGTTTTTGGCCGACAAACACATCCCAGCCACGGGCGTCTGTCCCAGCCCAGGCCTCGCTGGTGCTGGTAGAGCAGGGTCTTTTCCTGCGGCATCCAGGCATTCAGCTGCAGGATCGCAGTCAGCAGTCCGCCGTCGATCTGCTTCGGTTCCGCGAAAAAAGCCAGGGCGGACGAGTTGGGTTTGAGGTCCGATCTTATCGCGGACAACCTTGGTTGTGCCAGGGTCATCGATCGCGCTTTTTAGATGATAGGCGGGTATCGAATCCGCCTGGATGGTCAGCATCTCACCTGGCTATTCCGCGCGCTGGTATCAGGTAGCCCTCGCTGTCGATCCAATGACCAGGTCACCTTTTTCCTGCCAGGCGATCTGGGGCTGGCGTTCGGTGATAATAATGTCGACCTGCGCCGGCAGATTGATCTGAACGCGGATATCACGGAATTCAGGGAACTGTTCGGTTGAAGTGCTGCCTGGATCTGCGCTGGCACCACCGCGAAAATGTGCATGCCTGTCAGATGCAGCTGCGCCAGGACTTCTTCCTGGGAGATGCGCTGCAGGCCGCTGATATTGATGGCCGATACCCGGTATTCGGGAGATTGCCAGGCAGTAAAGATGGCATAGGAGAGGATGCCGGCAGATCAGGAGACTGAGAATGCGCCAGCCGACCTTGAAGCGCCGTTTGATGGCGCTCGGCTTTTCTCCGCTAATGGCTTCAGCCAACGGGGTCACTTCCCCGCGTGAAAAGAAGCAGGCATTTCAACCAGCCGGCTGGCAGCCTGCTGGATCGCTTCACGGCTTTCCTGTTTCTGTTTGCGGCGCAGCTGCTCCGAGCGGCGCCTGTCCTGGCCTTTTCTCATTTATTTAATTAATCTCCATAAGTCCTTTTAGCTTTGTTGCGTTCTTGCTTTGCGTTCCAATGCCAGACTGATCAATTCATCCACCAATTTTCGCATAGGACAAGCCGCTGGCCTCCCATAATTTGGGATACATGCTGATGGAAGTGAATCCCGGGATCGTGTTGACCTCATTCAGATAGAGTTCGTTCGTGTCCTTGTCCAGCAGGAAATCCACACGCGCCATACCGGCGCAGTCGATCGCCTTGTAGGCCTTCAACGGCGTATTCCTGAACTTTGGCTGTGAGTTCATCCGGAATGGGGGCGGGAATATTTTGTCCCGATTTCCCGTCGATATATTTGGCTTTATAAGAATAAAACTCATCAGATGGAAGGATCTCGCCGGGTACCGATGCGCGTGGGTGTTCGTTGCCCAGCACGCTGATCTCGATCTCGCGGGCGTTCAAGCCCTTTTTCGATCAGGATGCGCCGGTCGTAGCGCGCGGCATCCAGGATGCCCTCCATCAGATCGGAGTGGTTCCGCGCTTTGGAAACGCCGACAGATGAACCCAGGTTGGCGGGTTTGATAAAAACAGGATAACGGGAAAAGCTGTTCGGCCTGGTGGATGATGGCGTTGATATCTTTTTCCACGTCTTTGCGCGTGCATACAATCCAGTCCACTACCGGGATGCTGTTCGCCCGCATCACATCCTTGAAAACGCCTTTATCCATACCGACGGACGACCCCAGCACGCCGGCGCCTGCATAGGCGATATCAGCCATTTCGAAAAAGCCCTGGATAGTGCCGTCTTCGCTGAAGGTGCCATGCAGTACCGGGAAGACCACGTCCAGCTCGGCGGCAGCACTGATACTTTTCACGCCATTTCCTTCGCCCAGCCGGTAAAAGTGGTCATACCGGGTTCCGGCAGCAGGAATACGCGGTACAGTCCTTCGGTCGTGCCGTACTCAAATTTGCCGATCACGTCTTCGCCAGACCACCAGCTTCCCTCATGGTCAATGCCGATCTGAATGACATCGTATTTTTCGGGATCCAGCACAGAAAGCACCGAACGGGAGGACATCAGCGAGACTTCATGCTCGCCCGACCGTCCCCCCAGAATGACCCCTAATTTGATCTTATCTGCCATTATTTCACTTCCTTGGATGTTTGGGCGGTTGATTGGATGAACAGAAAATCTGGCAGCTTTTTCCCAATCCCCGATCACTTCGATCTCAGGGATAAGCGAAATGCCAAACTTCTGCTCCACACGTTCATGAGCCAGTGTCAGCAGGTCAAGCACGTCCTGTGCGGTGCCGTTCTGATCATTGATGATGAAATTTGCGTGTTTTTCGCTGATCATCGCGCCGCCGATGCGCTTGCCTTTCAGTCCCGCATGCTTCGATCAAACGGCCGGCTTTGTCTTCCGGCGGGTTGCGGAACACAGAGCCAACGCTGGCGCCAGGCGGTTGGTTTTTCCATCGGCGCTGGCGGTATTCTCGATATTGGTTTCGATTTCCTTTGGGTCGCCTTTTTCGACGCTGAAAAGAGCCGAAAGAATAACGGCTTCATCCATCATTGCGCTTGATATTGCTCGAACGGTACATGAATTCCAGCCGGTCGCATTCCCAGTCTCTCGCGCCATGAATGCGGTGCAGCATATCAACAGAGATCAGGTTGATGGCAGGTTTCTCCGCCAAAGGCGCCGGCGTTGCCGTAAACCGCACCGCCGACCGAACCCGGGATAGTGGCTGCCCATTCCATGCCCTTCAGTCCCCACAGGGTCAGTTTCTTGCCGACATTGACCATCAATGCGCCGGATTCCGCCCAAACTGTCATTGGCTGGCTATGTGCATCGATGCGGATATTGTGCGCATGGTTGATCACCACCACCGAGCGGATGCCGCTGGTCGCTGATGATCACATTTGATCCGCTGCCGAGCAGCTTGATCGGCAGCCCCATCTCCCATAATTTGCCGACGATCTCGGCCAAGCTGTTCGGCGTCTCTGGCGATCAGCAGCGCATCCGCCGGCCCGCCCACATTCATGGTGGTGTAATTTGCCATGTGGACGTTCTCCTGCAGGCGGCTGCCGAAATACAGTTCGTAGTTCATTCAGCGCGCGTTCGTCGATCATGAATCCTTCCCTCCATGTTGGCGTAAATGATCCAGGACGTCACGGCTGATCTGATCCGCATCCCCTGCGGAAATGACCAGCAGCACATCACCGGATTTCAAATGCTTAATCAGATAATCGGTAAACATCTCCAATTCAGCGATCTGGCGCGCGTCCGGATGGTTCATTTGCCTGACCAATTCCCTGGATGAATAATCCTGTTTCTTTTCACGCGAAGCGTAGATCTCGGTCACGATCACATGGTCGGCATCACTGAACGCGTCCTTGAACTGGTCGAACAGCTGTTTGGTGCGGCTGTAGGTATGCGGCTGCCAGACTGCCCAGATCTCCTGTCCGGGGTAGCGGCAGCGCGCCGCGGACAGCGTGGCGCGTATCTCGGTGGGGTGGTGCGCGTAGTCATCAATCACAGTGATCCCTTCAACCTTACCCTGGATATCGAATCGCCTGCCGGTGCCAGCGTAACGGTTCAAGCTGCTCGATCGCTTTTCCGGCGGCGCTCCGATCTGATCGGCGGCTGCGATCGCGGCGGTCGCATTGTAGGCATTATGGTTGCCCGGAATTGGCAGGTTCACGCTCTTTTCTCAATCCTTCAAATTCGAGGTCGAAACTTACTCCGCAGTTTTTATCATGGTGGATATTTTCGATCAGGTAATCGTCTGCCTTTTTGCGTACCATAAGATGAGAACCTGCATGTGATCTCTGACTTCAGCTATCAATCGTTCAGTACCCGGATGGTCACTGCAGGCGATCAATATGCCGTCTTTTTCGACCTTATCCGTAAGTTCGAGGAATGCCTGGAAGTATTCTTCCGGGGTAGGGTAGCAGTCGGGATGGTCATGCTCGATGTTAGTGACGACCAGGATCCTTGGATCCAGTCCGAGGAACATGCGGTCGTATTCATCCGCCTCGATCACAAAGTATTCACCTTTGCCGGCGTGGGCATTGGTGCCCAGGTTCTTGGAAACGCCGCCGATCACAAATGAGGGATCGAGTCCGGCGTCTGTCAGGCAGGTGGCGATCATGGCAGTGGTTGTGGTTTTGCCATGTGTGCCGGCCACCGCGATGACTTCTTTTCCAGCGGTCAGGAATTTCAGAAAATCAGCCCGTTTTACCACTGGAATGTTCGCGTTCAGCCCGGCGGCAACCTCCACATTGCTGTCCGGGATGGCGGAAGAGCGGATGATCATATCCGCGCCACTGGCATTGACTGCATCATGCCCGATGGAGACTTCACGCCCATATCCTGCAGTTCCTGCGCCATGGGTGACATGACCAGGTCGGATCCGCTGACCTGATGGCCTCTCTCGAGTAGGACGCGCGCGATGGCTGAAAGCCCCGTGCCGCCAATGCCGATAAAGTGATAATGCGTCATTTTATATAAACACCATCAAAACAAACAAAAATGAAAAGGCGATCGCGAAATAAATCGCGGGCGCCACCAGCCAGACGGGCGGCAGCAGCGGGAATAAGCTGCAGCGCGGCTTCTCCTGCCGGCGTGCCCGCGATGGGCGCCAGTACATAGGTAGAATGGATAGCCGCCCTGGTCCATGAAATACCATATCGATCCGAAGATCATGAAACCATTCAGTCCGCCGACCAGGAATCCCAGGATCACATCCTGCATCTGGCCGCGCTTGAACTGCTGGCTCTGCATGAACACCGGCAGGTTGGGGGTCTGGTAGCCGACGAAGGCGATGATCCCCACCACAGCCATGCGGAAAGTCACCTGGGAAGTGACCGGGCTGTTCTGCATATAGGTCTTCACGGCGGGGATGAATGATTGAAGCACGGTCAGAATGAATAATGCCAGCACCGTACTGAAAAGCGCCGTGACCTCCTTAGCCCAGCCGCGGATGGCGCCGATCAGGGCGAAAATAAAGATGAAAATATAAAAAAGTACTGATAAGACTAACCATGCGGTTCCTCCTTTGACTTTTGTCCTGCCTGGATGATCATGTCCGCGATCTTTTCCGCCGCATCCGGATGGGACAGGTGCTTTCATGGCATTGCTCATTTTGCCAAGTTTTTCCTGGTCATCTTGATCAATCCCATCACGGCGGGCAGAAGCTGTTCATTCAGTTCTTCATCCTTCGAGTAATCACGGCGCCACCATGTGATCGCAGAAATTCGGCGTTCTGGTGCTGGTAGCGCCAGGCATGAGGGTAGGGCACCAGAACGGCTGGCAGCCCGAACAAGGGCAATTCGCCCAGCGTGGATGCGCCTGCCCGGCACACAACCAGATCTGCTGCGGCAAATGCGGCGCCCATATCTTCCTCAAGGAAGGGATAAGCGTGGTATTTCGCGCGTTGTTCTTCGTTTAGCTTGCTCAACTGAGCTTGCGTTTCCTCCCAGTTGTCCTGACCGCTGATGTGGATGACATGCATTTCTGCCAGATATTGATTCAGATTTGCAGCCAATGCCTGGTTGATGGAGCGAGCGCCTTTACTGCCGCCAAAAACCAGCAGCACCTTGCTTTTTTCGTCAATGCTAAAGTGTTTCCGCGCATGATTTTCTCGTCCATTGCGAGAGTTCTGTCCTGACAGGATATCCGCTCACAACAATATGCGGATGGTGGATATGACCTTTGGAAGCCGGAACGCTGACCGCTACTTTTTCTGCAAAACGGATGATCTCTTTCAAGGCCAGTCCCGGCTCGATATCGGGCACGAAAACGACTGAGGGGATCTGCCGTCCGGCATAAGCGACCGGCACACCCAGGTAGCCGCCCGTAAAGAACATGACATCCGGTTTGAATTCACGGATGATCTTTCTAGCCTGGCTGCAAGCCCCTGGTCAAGCTGCCGGATATTGCCGGGCAGGGAAAGCAGGCCCACGCCATGCAGACCTGCGGCCGGAATGGTCTCAAAGCGCAGGTTCTGGTTCTTCAGCAGGTCTGGCTTCCATGCCGCCCTGGCTGCCGATCCACAGCACGTCATCGGTCCTATCCTCTCACCGTTTGCAGAACGGCGAGCGCGGGAAACACTCCGCCGCCCGTCATCCCGGCGCACACTAACAACCGCATTCAGGGGCCTCCTTTCCTCCTCATTATTCTTGATCGATGTCTGCCTTGCAACACTCATGATGATGCCAACGCCCACCAGCACCATGGTCAGGTTGGAACCGCCGTAGCTGATGAAGGGCAGGGCGTTGCCGGCAAAGGGAAGCAGGTTGACCAGAACGCTCATATTGATGACCGCTTCAATGAAGATCCATACTGTGATGCCCGAAGCCAGCAGCCGTCCGAGCATGTCGGGCGCGTTGCGCGCGATGGTCAAACCGCGCCACAGGAAAATAATAAAAAGGATAATGACAATCATGGCGCCGAGGATCCCTGTCTCTTCCGCGATCACCGCAAAGATCGAATCGGTTGGCGCGACAGGCAGGCCGGTGAATTTGGTGTTTGCCCGCCCAATGCCGACACCGAAAGCTCCGCCGCGAACGATAGCTTCAAATGAACGCACAACATGGTAGGAAGCCAGTTTTGGATCCTGGATGCCTTCGATAAAACTGGAAATGCGCTCCTGGCCGGTGCTGTAGACCAGGATCAACAGCATGCCCACGACCAGCGCGACGATCAAAGATGGGATAATCTGCCGCATTTCACCGCCGGCCATGAAGAACATCAAACCGCCGATCAGGAAAATGGTTGCTGCAGCGCTCAGGTCAGGCTGGAAAAGGATCAGGGCAGAAGAAATTCCCAGGATGGCGGCCATGGGCAGAAGCCCAAAGGAAAATTCATGCAGCAAGATCTTGTTTGGCATGCAGCCAGAAAGCCAGGTAGATGATCACTACCAGTTTGGCCAATTCCGAAGGCTGGATGGAACCCTGAAAAAGACCGCGCCGCGCGCCCAGCCGGACTTCATTCACATAGAAAATGACCAGCATCAGCATGACCAGGGTAACGAGCATCATGGGAATGACGAATTTCTTGATGCGGTGGTAATCAAAGAAAAATGCCACCACGGCAGCGGCGCCGCCAAGAACAGGAAGCGCAGCTTGCCGTTCAAGCAGGTAGGAAGGTCGCTCGCCCATAATGGAGACCGAATATTCCCAGCTGGCCGAGTAGAGCATCAGCAAGCCGAAACCGAGCAGCGCCACCACGGTGATCAGCATGGTCACATCCATACCCAGATATAAGCGGACGGCGTTTCTTCTTGTGTTCAACAGGGATGGATTTTTGGCTCATGCCAGCGCCTCCACAAGCTTCCTGAAATGCTCGCCACGATCTTCGAAATCCTTATAAGCGTCGAAGCTGGTCCCGCCGGGTGAAAGCAAGACACTGTCGCCGGGATTCTGCGATTTCAGCGGCTTTTCAACCGCTTCTTTTAGCGTATTGACTTTCCAAACCGGATAAGGCGGCTTGCCGTTTTCAAATTTATTGAAATGCTTTTTCGATGAGATCGGCGGCTTCTCCAAACAGGATCACTTTGGGCTTGACCTCGTGCAGTCTCCAGCCAGTTCCTCCCAGGGCAGATCCTTATCGCGCCCGCCCAGCAGCAGCACCAGAGGGGTATCAATCGCCTCGATGGCAGCCATCACGCGCTCAGGCGCGGTGGCAATGGAATCGTTGTACCAGCGGATGCCGTTCTTTTCAAGAACGAATTCCAGCCGGTGCGGGATACCCTGAACTGATTCGATACCCTTTCTGCATCGCTTGCGGAGCAAACCCCAGCGCAGCTCCCACCGCGCAGGCGGCCATAGCATTGGCCAGGTTATGCCGGCCGGGGAGGTCCAGGGCACTGATCGGCACAAGTTTTTCAACCAGGCTGCCATCAGTGAAACAGATGGTATCGTCCTGGATGAAAACGGCTGGTTCTGATGAAGTTGCGGTTCACTGAATCCAAAGGTGATCAATCGTGCCCTTAACCTGTTCTTTCAGGTCCGATGAACCGCTGTCATCCCGGTTGAGGATGGCGATATCATGGCTGATCCTGAAAAGCCAGAATGCGCGCTTTCGCTTCGGTATAGGCCTGCATGTCCTGTGCCGGTCAAGATGATTGGGGGTGATATTCAATACCACTGCCACATTGGGTGAAATGGTCATCTGCTCCAGTTGGAAACTGGAAAGTTCCAGAACCACCCAATCTTCGGGCTCGATCTCATCCAGATAATCGATCATCGGAGTACCGATATTGCCGCCCACCCAAACTTTGACGCAAGATTCCATCGCTTCTTCAGCGATTGCGCCGGTCAGAGTGGTTGTCGTGGTTTTGCCGGCCGAACCGGTGATGCCGATGGTCCTTGGCTTTCACGGATTCCATGAAGATCTGCGAATCATTCGTGATGGGAATCTCTCTCTTTTCCGCTTCCTCGACCAGCGGGATGGTCAATGGGATTCCGCCTGAAAGGCAAAGCACATCTGCTTCTTCCAGAAATTCCAGCGGATGGCCGCCGAAAATGCGAAATCGACCGGCATGCCCTTGAAAAGTTCTTGACGTGCTCAAGTTCCGAATCGGGCTGTTTGTCTGTCAGCGTGACCTGTGCGCCTTGCCTGGCAAGGAAGCGTGTGGCGGCCAGCCCCTGGCGGGCTGCGCCGACGACGATCACATGTTTTCCCTGCCAATCTCTCATCTTATTCCACCAATATCACGGCAATGCCCAACATCGCCGCAATCAATGTCGCCAGCCAGAAGCGCTGCACAACCTGGGTTTCACTCCACCCCAAGAGTTCAAAGTGATGGTGAAGAGGAGCCATCTTGAAACAGCCGCTTGCCGCCCGTGAATTTGAAATAAGCGACCTGCAGCACCACGCTGATGATCTCGCTCACCGGAATGATGGCGATCACGGGCAGCACCAGCCATTGTCCGGTCATCAGGGCGAAAGTCGCCAGGGTGGCGCCGATGGCCAGTGAACCCGTATCGCCCATAAAAAGTTCGGCTGGGTGAACGTTGAACCAAAGAAATCCGAACAGCGCGCCCACGATGGTGAAGCAGAAACGCGCCAGGAAAACTTGTCCCTGCATCAGGGCGATGATGCCATAGGCGGCAAAAGCTGTGGCCGAAATAAGTCCCGCCAAGCCGTCCAGCCCATCAGTGAAATTGACCGCGTTGGAGAATCCAACAATAATGATGGTGGCAATGGGGATATACCAGCCGCCCAGTGAAAGCGGTTCGGGATAACCAGGCCAGAACATTTCCGGGACATTGACGATATATTTCAATGCAAACGCGGTTGCCAGACCAAGCGCGATTTGCACCAGTAATTTGGTGCGCGCGCGCATGCCCAACCCTTTGCGTGATCCGCGGATGCCTTCCCAATCATCAACGGCGCCTAAGAATGCCGAATAGAGACCATGACCAGCAGCGGAATCAGCACGGACTGCCCCAGGATATCAAAACCCAGCAGGGTGGCAGCATTAAGCAGCACAGTGAGGAGCAGAACAGGCGCGATGATCATGAAACCGCCCATAGTGGGCGTTCCCAGTTTTTCGATGTGCCGGTCAGGGCCTTCTTCGCGGATGATCTTGCCAACCTTGAAAAAGTTCAAGCAATTGGATCAAGGGGTTTCCCCAGATCACGGTCATGATGAAAGCCAGAAAACTGAGCGCCAGTGCGACAGATGCCTGCCTCATGCCACCTCCTCCAGAATCGCCGAAATGCGGTCCATTCTCAATCCGTGCGATCCCTTGACCAGCACAACATCGCCTTTCTGCAGGTTGTATTTCAGCAGATCAGCCGCTTCAAGGGCATCTTCCACCCAGGTAACGGCGGTTGAGGGCAGGCCGCTGGTCCTTTGCGGTTTCTGCGATGATCTTTCCCCGCTGGCCCGACAGCGATCAAATGATTCACGACTTCAGCCGCCCGCGCGCCGACCTGCTCATGACCGGCTTGCTCATACTGGCCGAGTTCAAGCATATCGCCCAGGACAGCGATCTTTTGACCCTCGATTTCATCCAACAGGTCCAAGGCGGCGATGGTGGATTCAGGTGTGGCGTTGTAGGTGTCATCCAGGATCAGTGCGCCGCTTTCGGTTTCCACGGCGACCAGCCGCAATTGGGTGCTGCTTCCGGCTAGTCCTTCTGCGACTTCCTGCCAAGCTCATCCCCAGGCAGAAACCTGCGGCGCTGGCTCTCAAAATGGTTTGCACGGAATGCCTCCCTAACAGCGGGAACCTGCAGTTTCATGGAATTACCCTGATAATGCAGCCGGAATTGGATTCCTTGCAGGCCTTTGCCCTGAATTTCATCTGCCCAGATATCTGCCTTCGGATCCAGCCCGTAAAAGATCACGTCAGCTCTGGGTTTTGTCTGCCATGGCTCTGAACAAACGGATCATCGTAATTCAGAATGGCGATCCCATTTGGCGACTCTGGCAGGGCTTCCACCAGTTCGGCTTTGCCCTTGGCGATCTCCTGCTGGGTACCGGCGCGTTCCGCATGCACCGTTCCCACATTGGTCACAATGCCGATGTCCGGTTTGGCGATATCGCACAGAAAGCTGATCTCTCCCGGGTAATAAAAGCCCATTTCAGCAACCAGGACTTCATAATCCCTCCCCAAGATTGATCAAGGTCAAGGGCAGGCCGATTTCATTGTTGTAGTTGCCCGGATTTTTATAGGTATGGAAACTTTCGGCTGAGAATCTTCGCTGTCAATTCCTTGGTTGAGGATTTCCCAACACTGCCAGTTATGCCAATGACTTTCAGATCCAGCTTATTCCGCCAATATCGGGCGATATCCTGCAAGGCAATGAGAGAATCTTCCACGCGAATGCAGAAGGGGGATTCGGGAAGGGCGATCTATTTTGGTTTTATCGAAGTGGCGGAGATCGATCATTCGAATATCAGCAGCCACATCCTGTTGCACAAGGGCAATCTGCGCGCCTTTTTCAAACGCGGATTTGACATAGCGGTGCCCATCGGTTTGTTCCCCGGCCAAGGCAATAAATAATGAGCCCGGAATTGCTTTGCGGGAATCGATCACGGCTTCAGTCACCATGAGGTTATTGTCAGAAACGGTAATTCCGCTGATTGCTTGTATGATTTCTTTTGTTGTGATCATGCTTATCCTTCTTTGGCAAGCGATTGCGTTTGGTCTGTTTCTGGTGGAATATCCAGATATACGACAAGTTCTTTAGCAATATCGCTGAACAGCGGGGCGGCGACAACAGAACCCCACGGAGATTTTTTCGGTTTGGCTATCCAGACATAAACCAGAAATTGCGGATCGTCTGCCGGTCCCCAGCCCACAAATGATGCATGGGTTTGATCGGTGCCGTAAACGCCATTTACTGGGATTTCAGCAGTGCCGGTCTTCCCGGCGATTTTGTAACCAGGTACCAGGGCTAGTGAAGACTCGTTTTCGAGAGATTTCACCAGCAGATCGGTCATGGTGCGGGCGGTTTCAGGTTTTATGGGAACGCCCAGAACTTGCGGTGTGGTATTATACTGCTGGCCGTCCTGGATGATCGCTTTGAGGACGTGCGGCTTCATCATTTTGCCGTCATTGGCGACAGCGGATATGGCCGTTGCCATTTGGATGGGGGTTACGGCTACGCCCTGCCCAAAGGCGTTGGTCGCAAGCTGGATGGGGTACCAGTCTGAATCCCCTGGAACGCTGAAAGGCCAGATCTCTTCACCTCCCAGGTCAATATTGGTCATTTTCCCGATCCCGAAAGCCTGCATGTAATCGTAGAATTTTTCTTTTTCCAGGCGTTCCACCGCCACCCAGGCGAGGCAGACATTCAGGGATTTCTGCATGCAGCCCTGCATGGTCTGCTTGCCGTGCCCTTGCCGGTCCCAGTTCAGGATCACACTGCCGCCATATTCGAAACGTCCGGGGTCGTTATAGATCGTTTCATTGTCAACCACGCCGGCATCAAAAGCGGCCGACATGGTGAGGACTTTGAAGACAGAACCGGGTTCATAAGTCTCGCTGATCGCACGGTTGAAAGGCGTTTTATCCTTGAATTCTTCTTCCGTTTCCCAGTATTGATTAAGGTTGATGCGCGGCTGGCTGGCCATCGCCAGGATCTCGCCGTTGCGGGGATCCATGACAATCACTACGCCGTATTCTGCTTCATTTTCTTTTATTGCGTCATCCAGTTTCTTTTCGACCATTGCCTGGATCTCCCGGTCAATGGTGAGCACGAGACTGGCTCCGGCAGGCACTTTGGGCAGGCTTTCAAGCATATAAGGATTGCGCGGCATGAAAGTTTCCATCGGCTGTCCAGCCAGCAGGGAATCATAATATTCCTCAGTACCATAATATCCAATACCGTTTTGCCTGTCTCGGAAGGAATAGAAGCCGATCACATTGGATGCGAGATTGTTCTCGGGATAAGTGCGTTTCAGGTGAGGATACCAGACCAACCCGCGCAATGAGGGTTTGTCTGGGATTATTCCCAAGTGGATTTTCAATTTCATATGATTGCTTGATCTCTGAAAGAACATCTATGACACCTGAAGGCAGGAAATCGGTAAGAACGGAATAGATCGAATTTTTCGGATCATAGACTCTGGGATGCTTTGCCGAGAACAGATTGATAGGTCAGATCATTGATGCCATCCAAAGTCTGTGCGATGGTTTTTGGATTAGCCACATATTGCAGCAGCAGTCCAATTTCATAGACATCCTCATTGCCGGCCAGCAGTCTGCCCCAGCGATCGTAAATATTGCCGCGTTCGGGATAATAATTTTCAATGGCATAAGAATATTGTTCATCCGCCCAACGGCTGAGTTCCTGATGCTTTACACTGTTCTGGATGCGCAGCATCTGAAGAATGATCAGCAGGCTGGCTGCCGAGAGCAGAGCGCCGACGAGGGTCAAACGCGAGGCTTTCGACTTATCCATGGCTGCTTTCCATCCGATTGGAGCCGAGTCAGGAAGGTGTTCAGGAACCAATCCCATAACGATTCCTGGTAGTACTCATTGACCAAAGGCGCGCCACCTGTTTCCATTCCCGGAGGAGGTGCCAGGAGCACTGCGTCCTGTCCCTGGTAGCCGGGTATGGTCATATAGTGAATGGAATCAGCTTGGGCAATTTGATATCCTAGCTTTTTCGGCACGTGCGAGCATCTTCTTATAAGAAGTGGAAAAAGCGAGTTCTGTGCGCTGGTTGGCAATCTGGCGCAGGATTTCCTCTTCCTGGTAATGCATATCCATGATCTGTAATCCCGCTTCAGCAGATTGCGCGCTGATGATCAGGTGCAGGGCAGCAACGACGACCAGAGCGATGACCGGCAATAGGGAATAGCCCAGAGACCGGATTTGTCTCCGCCAGGGGGCTTGCTTGTATGCTTGTTTGGTCTTTTTTGTCATTAATAACTCTGCCTGTTATTTTGACGATTGCTAACTAAATCTTTTCAACCGCCCGCAATTTCGCGCTGCGAGATCGCGGGTTTTTCTCGATTTCCTCCTTTGCCGGGCTCAACGGTTTTTTGGTCAGGATGCGGATGCTCGCTTTATGGCCGCAGGTACATGTCGGTTGAACGGGCGGGCAAACGCAGTCCCGGCTTTCTCTCTGGAAATACTGTTTGACGATTCTGTCTTCCAGAGAATGAAAGCTGATCACGATCAGCCGTCCGTTTTTGCATAACGCCTCAACCGATTTTTCCAAACCCATTTCGAGAGTTTCAATCTCCCGGTTGACGGCCATGCGTATAGCTTGAAATGTCCTGGTCGCCGGATGGACTTTGCCTCGTTTTCCTTTATATACACTCAAAACGATGTCAGCCAGCTCTTTGGTACTTCTCAGTGGTCTGCGTTTGACGAATTTCTCTGGCGATCTGCCTGGATTTCGGCTCCTCTCCGAAATTTCCAGATGATGTCTGCCAGTTCCTGCTCACCATAGAGTATTCAATAGTTCTTCCGCACTGATTCCGGCTAACTGGTCGAATCGCATATCCAGCGGTGCTTCCTTATAAAAGGAAAACCCCCTCTCGCTCGTATCCAGCTGCATGGAAGACAATCCCAAATCCAGAATGACCCCATCGACGCATGCCCATCCAATTTCCTTAAGATGGTCATCTGCTTCAGCATAAGAACCTTTTTTGATGATGACCCGGTCTTTGTAAGGCGCCAGATAATTTCTCGCGACCTCGATCGCCTGGGTCATCCACATCCAAGTCCCAGCAGCTTTCCATCCGGCTGGCTGGCTTCCAGGATGCCTTTGGCATGTCCGCCTGCGCCCAGGGTGCCGTCAATGTACCGGCCTTCACTTTTCGGTTGGAGGATATCGATGCTCAATTGGTAAAGTACTGGCGAATGGGGTCTGTCCTCGCTGGTCAAGGGGATCAGCCATTCTTAAATGTCAAGTTGAGGTCTTCGAACATTTCTGCCCGTGTTTCCCCATCCTCGATCATCTTGTTTTCTTCATTCCAGAATTCGGGAGTCCACAGCTCAAAATAATGCCCATTACCCACCACTTTCACCTGGCTGTCCAAGTGAATGGCATCTCGTAAGAATTGCGGGATCAGAGATGCGGCCGGCTTTATCCAAATCCAACATCTCAGCGCTGCCAAACAGCATCCGGCTGAGCTGGCGGGCGTTTTTACTTGTTACGCTGAGCGCTTCCAGATTGTGATAAAGTTGTTCATAATCAACAGCAGGCATGACCATTAAGTTATTATCAAACCCAAGAGTGATGTAAGCGCCCTCCTTCAAGTGGGTCACGATAGCGGGCTGGGATGGTTAACCGCCCTTTTTCATCTAAATTGTGGTCATATTGTCCAAAGAACATCTGTTCTACCTCGATTTTTAAGCCGAAACGCCGGTTTGTCCGGCGTCCCACTTCGACCCACTTTTTACCACTTTTTTACTATTATAGCGATTTTTTTACAGATATCAAGCATTAAACTCTCGAAATAAGGTTGTTAATACTTCGTATATATTCAAAATAGGAGATGATCAAGTATCCATCCTCTTCATAAGGATTCTTTATTAAATAGAAAATACACCCTTCTTTCAGCCATCAATAAAATGGCTGCAGTGAGAGTGTATTTGTTATTTTTTATGTTTTGATACTTATTGCAGGCAGGGAGATGGTTTTACGCTTCCCCGCGAGCCGCAGAATGATACCCCGCCGCCCAGATTTCCGGAAAATGCAGTCAAGCTTGAATTCAGGACGAATACAAAATTCCCGGAAGTGCCATTGGTGGATTCCCAGGTCCCTGAAGCACCGTTATTGGCTTGATTGATCGTTCCGTTGAACAGCAGGCTGTCTCCATCATCGGTGGCGGTATTGCCAACCAGTGAATAACCCTTTTGCAGGAAGCTGATCTTCAGCTGCTTTTCATCGCTCCCATACCAAATGGTCCATTGTCCATCCAAACTGACTGACACAGTTGGGGTAGGTCCTGCAACCACAGGCTCCTCGGTGGGTTCCTCAGTCGGCAGTAGAAGGGGTGGATGTGACTTCAACATACACAATTTCCTTTTCAGGCTCGGGGGTGCCGATATAAAAAGGCAGGGTGCAGGAAATGGCCACCAGCAATACCAGTGAACTGGCGATAACCAATCGTATGATTGAAGATTTCATTTTTCCTCCTCAAATTCATTTAAATTGTATAGTAGAACTTTCATTTAACTCCAATATTTGTAATACCAAATGATGCAATTTCCATACCATTTATAAGTATTTATTCATTATTTTATAAAATTATTCCCTGCATCCATTTTCTAGTTTCATAAGTGAAATTAATTATATGACTCATATACTTAAACTGAAGATCATTGAAGAGACCAGGATATTCCTCCAGATTATGGCGACTATTTTTTGTGATAATTCTTGGGTGGTTTGATTATTTAAATAAAAAATTTCCTTTAAGTCAATAAAAATTGAGGATAAGGAAGAGACGTGAATAGATATCCATCCGAAGGATGGATATCTATATGAGAAGACTAAATAGAATCTATTCGAAAAGTTTTAAATCCTCTTTGGAGAGGAACTTGAACATTTTCGCGCCGGTTTCAGGATCCACAGCTTCCGCTGCCTTCCTGCCATTTTTCAAGGTTTTGAGAGTGACCTTGCTGATATCAACATAGACTTCTTTCTTGCTCTTCAATGAATAGAATTTTAGCGTTGTCATATTATTGACTCCCTTCGAATTTTTGATATTTCGGTTGCAGGATGAATCTTCAGATGCTTCCCCGCTGGAATGAAATATTTATGTAGATAAATTATAAGGTTCATTAAGTTGGATGAACCTTAAAACTCCCTTATGCCAAGAATTGGTCTAGGTCGTCTCTCTTTTGAACAAAGGTTCGTATAGATAAGCGTTTCTGATCATTTCCTCTTGATCAGTCTCTGATAATGGGGAGAAATGCTCGCAGGCATCCAATACATAGGGTAGAAGACGCGTGTCACCTGCGGTGCAAATACCCGTAGCTTCCTGGGAGAGGGCGAAATTGACTGCATCCTGTATTTTTCCCGGATCAGAGAATGGTTCATACCATGTGTGAAAAGTCTGCTCTTTATCTCCCCAGGGACCTTTGCAGATGGATTTGATCATCATCACGCCAACTGTATTCTTTTTGCATTTGTTCATGAGTTGTACGGCATCTTCGCGGTATTGATCATCAGCAAATTGGATGAAATTGACCGGGAAAAGCACCGAATCAAAGTCGAATCTGTCCAACGCTTCCAGGAAAACAGTCGGCGCATATGCCCCGTGCCCGGTGATGCCGATGTGACGGATAAGCCCTTCTTCCCGCGCCTTGATCAAGGCTTCCAGGGCTGAGCCGTCTTTTGTGGCTTCATCCAATTCATCCATCGTTTTCACAGCATGGATCTGGTAGAGGTCGAAGGTCTCCATGCCAAGCCGCCTGAGAGATCCTTCCAATTCTTCCCGGGCGCCTTCCGCAGACCTTTCCATGGTTTTGCATCCGACGAAGAAATCCTTGCGGTTGGTTTTCATCCAGGGAGCGATCCGCTCCTCGGCATGCCCGTAAGATGGGGCGATATCGATGTGATTGACGCCATGGTCGAGCGCCAGTTTGACTGCTTCATCCGTGGTGACTTGGTCAACCTTCCCAAATGCCGCGCAACCCAATATGGCGACCGATGACATGTGACCAGTACGCCCGAACAGTCTTGTTTCCATTTTTATTCCTTTTATTTCTATAATACCTGCGGCCGATACTGAAGCGCTTCTGCCAGGTGCGTGGCATTGATGTTTTCTTCCGAAGCCAGATCAGCGATTGTTCGTGCAAGTTTGAGAATGCGGTGATAAGCGCGGGCGGATAAATGCATCTGCTGCATGGCTGCCCGCATCAGATTCTGCGAAGCTTCATCCAATTTGCAGTGATACGCGAATATCTGAATTACGCATATCCGCATTGCAGAAGATTCCCTTCTTCAGCTGCATCGGTGGCTGCGAAGCGCTTTCTTTGGATTTCTCTGGCTGCTTCCACCCGCCCGCGGATCGTTTCTGATGATTCGCCGAACCGTTCATCGCTCAATTTTTCATAATCCACGCGCGGGACTTGAACATGAATATCGATCCGGTCAAGCAGCGGCCCCGAGATGCGCTTCTGGTATGTCGTGATCATGGATTGGGAGCAGGTGCAGGGTTTGACCGGGTCGCCATAATACCCGCAGGGGCATGGATTCATGGCTGCCACCATTTGAAAATTGGCGGGGAAGGTCAAGGAGCCTTTCGCCCGGCTGATGGTCACATGCTTGTCTTCCAGCGGCTGCCGCAGAACTTCCAGTACATGCTTGCCAAACTCCGGCAGTTCATCCAGGAAAAGCACGCCGCGGTGAGCAAGGGAAACCTCGCCCGGGGTGCGGCCAGTTGCCGCCACCCACCAAACCCGCATGCGAAATGGTGTGATGGGGCGCGCGGAACGGCCGTGTCTGGATAAGCGGAACATCCGCCGGCAGCATATCGGAGATGGAATAGATCCGTGTTACATCCAGAGATTCTTCAATGGTCATGGTCGGCAGGATGGCTGGCAGTGCGCGAGCCAGCAAGGTCTTGCCGGCGCCTGGTGGGCCGATCATTAGTACATTATGCCCGCCAGCCGCAGCAACTTCCAGAGATCGTTTGACATGCTCCTGCCCTTTGACTTCCTTGAAATCGGTAAGCACCCATGCTTCCGCATTACCCGGTTCTGTGGGTGGCTGCGGTTGGATGCTGCCTTCCCTTGAATATAACCGATCAGTTCTGACAAGGAATTGACCGGGATCACTTCAAGGCCGGGTATCAAGGCTGCTTCGGCGGCATCGACCTGGGATACAAAAATGCGTTGGTAACCTTCTTCCTTGGCAGTGGCTGCCATCGGCAGCACACCGCGCACATGCCGCACACTGCCATCCAGAGAGAGTTCGCCAACAATGATTCCTTCATCAAAAGCCCTCGACGGGAGCATTTCCATGCAGGCCAGGACACCCAGGGCAATGGGGAGATCATAAGAAGGGCCTTCTTTGCGCACAGAAGCGGGAGCCAGATTGACCGTCAGCCGGTCACGCGGGTAAGGATATCCCGCATTCTTGATTGCCGCCATCACGCGCTGTTTGGATTCCTGCACAGCTGCGTCCGGCAGGCCGACGATATCCATGCCTGGCAGTCCCTGGGCTGTGTCGACTTCCACTTCCACAATGACACCCTCCAGGCCGATCACAGCACAGGAAAACACACGCGCAAGCATGAATATTAGTGTATTGGACTCATGGATAAAAGTCAATAAAGATTCTTGGCAAAGGATTCCATTTTCGTGATAAAGTACCTAAGTTATTCTTTAAGATCAGACAATTGCATTTCCGTTTTTCAAAAACTGCATGCTCTCACAAATAGTTTATATAATCACGGGTGTTATCCGCGAGCCATCATTTTTCCTCGCTCTAATTGTTCTTTTTGGCCATTTTATTGCAGCGGGAAACTTCAAAGAAAATTACCATATCGGTAATTCGAACGATTATTGGAGTGAGGATCCTTCAAGCTGGCACTACTGTTTTAATTGAATCTTCAACACCAGTATTGGGAGCATTGGTTGACCGCTTTCATTTCGAAGGCAGAATAGCTGATCCCTGGCTTGGAGTAGGAGAAAGTTTAGAGAAGTTAGCGGCTACGCCTTTCGTAGGACAAATTGGCTTGATACTTCTTTCATCCTGGATGCTTCATCTTGTATTTTCTAAAATAAGTAAGTTGAAAGTGGTCTACCTAACAATGCAGGTCACTTTTGTAGATACGGTTTTGGTCACCTATTTTATTTATGCGATGACTGGATGGAATGATGTTAGAACTACGTTGGTTTCCATTCTTCTTTTATCTTTTTACTGGTGGTTCTGGCAGGCGATTTTGGCCAAACCAATGCAGAAAATTACAGAAGGCAAAGAAATGACCATTGGTCATCAGTTGGTGGTGGGCAGCTGGCTGGTGATATGGATTGCAAAAATATTTAAGGATAAATCCATTGGACATGAAGATCTACCTAATGAGAATAAACAACCACAATGGTTTGATTTATTGAAAGATCCGATCATCTCATATTCGCTTATTATGGGATTGATATATTTGATCGTTGGGTTATTAAGTTAGGCCGGAAATTGGTCGGGTTTATTCCGATGGCAGCCAACCAATCCTCTATTTTTTTCTTCAAGGATTGAGTGTAGCAGCGGGAGTGACGATCCTTCTGGTAGGTGTCAAAATGATGCTGGCTGAGTTATTGCCTGCATTTGAAACTATTTCGAAGAGAATCATTCCTGGGGCAATTCCGCGCTTGGATATTCCTGTATTTTGGGTTTACGCTCCTCGTGGCGCTTTGATTGGTTTGGTTTTCAACCTTTTGGTATGTTTGCGGGCATGCTTGCCCAAATTGTATTTCATACAAAGTTTTAACGATCCCCAGCGTGCTGCCGGTCTTTTTTGGCGGGAGCACACTGGGTGTGATAGGGTTTAAATTTGGAGGTACTCGAGGCGCGATAGTCTCCACATTTCTTGCAGGAGTTATTCAGGTCTTTGGTTCGGGTGGTTGTCAGAGATCAGGTTGAGGGTTAAACCTGGCTGAGCGGCGGAAATATCGATTACTGCACTTACTGCGCAGGTTTTGCTCTCAGTAAATTGGCTCTTCTAAAAAGAATATTAAGATTGGATTGGTTAATTGTAAATGAGAATGGTTATGCAGATCGTTAGGAACGAAATATCAATTTTGATAAACCCGAAAGGATCGGGCTTCGGTTAAACAGTTTGGGTGTGAGCGATGTTCTACGGATCTACCTTCAGCCGGTAAATCCTGTTATTGATCAAACCGGTAATGCTTCCATGCTTAAGAAACATTCGCACCAGATCGGGAGATGTGGATGAATGGGGCTGCCGTTGGGAGGCCGCGGGGGAGGATCAGGGCGATGATATGGGCAAGGTTTTAGACCCGCCCATAAAAAATCTGGATTCTATTGATGATTACCCATTCCCGGATCCGTTTGATCCGAACCGATTTTCAGGTTTGGAGGACGCAATCGAACGTGCTAAAGGGAAGTTCGTCCAATTGAACAGCCCATTTTGCATGTTCGAACGGATGCATTTCCTCCGGGGTTTTGAAGGAGCGCTTGAGGATCTTGCGTTAAGACCTGAGCAAACCGAGGTGTTTTTAGATAAACTGATCGATTTCCAAATTGGAATCGCACAGTTGGCGGGAGAATTAGGCCGTGGGAGAATCCACTGTTTTGATACAACCGATGATTGGGGAACGCAATCGAATTTGCTTCATCAGCCCCAAAATGTGGCGTAAATTCTTAAAACCCCGCTATAAGAAGTTGATTGATGCGATTCATGATAACGGAATGGCTTTGCGTTTCCACTCGGACGGAAAGATCAATACGATCCATGAAGATCTGGTTGAGTTGGGAGTGGATATTCTCAATATCCACCAACCCTTACTGTTGGGGATTGAGGAGGTGTCTTCTGCTCTCTAGGGAAAGATATGTATCGAAGCGTCTGTGGATATTCAGGCGACTTTGCCAACCAATGACAGGGACCAGATTCAGGATCAGGTAAGAGAACTTATAAATTCTTGGGCGACACCTAAGGGAGGTTTGATAGGGGTTGAGTATCGCTTGGGATGCGGCCATTGGTATCAGTAATCAAGCTCTCCAATGGGAATTGGATGCATTTCAAAAATACGGCAAATTGTGAGGTTGTGATGGAATTTGATGTTTTTCCGCAGGAAGGTGAAGAAATTGAGCGATTGAAAACGCGTTTGGATGCCTGGCTGGAGAGTGTGCCAAATGGCATGCTCATTTTGTCTGGTCTCCGAATGAGGTTCCGGCTTGGGCTGATCCTGTAAAGCCGCTGAGCCAGAGTAAGGTAGCGCTTGTGACTTCAGCCGGAATTTATCTCACCTCCCAAAAACCCTTTGATGTGGAGAGTGAATATGGAGACTGGAGTTTTCGCGAAATTCCGAGTAATGCGAATCCAGACGACCTGAAAATATCTGATACACATTATGACCATTCTGAGGCAGATTTGGATATCAATTGCCTTTTCCCAATCACTCATCATGTTGAGCCTTCAAATCAGAGGGTGTGATCGCGGAAGTGGCTTCAAATCATTATGGGTTTATGGGATATGTCCCTGATCCAGGTACATTTGGTCAGATGACACAGCCCCCGAGGTAGCTCAAAGATTATTGGAAGATGAAGTTGATATTGTTTTTCTCACACCTGGTTGAGCGATGTGCCATCAGTCCGTTGGACTGATTCAAACAGCGATCGAAAAGCGGGAATTCCAACCATTTCCATTACCTTGAAACCGGAAGTAACTTATTTTCTCCATATACCTCGAGCAGCATATATTCGTTTCCCATATGGATATTCAGTGGGCCCTGCATTTGAACCGGAAAAGCAGAATCGAGATATTGCGAATTGCGTTAGACACGATATTTCAAATAAAGAAACCCGGCACAATTGTCAAGCTCCCTTACCGCTGGCAAGGAAGCGGTAATCAACAGGTACCCAGCGCCGATTCCAGGATTATTGAATTGAAAAACTGAAGTTGAAAAAATGATCGGATACCTGGATGGCATCATCTTGGATATGAACAGGTATATAAACGAAGAAGAACAGAGTAAAGATCCCAATTTATATAAGGTTAATTTCTATAAATCCCAGGCAGGACGTGCGAAGAAACTGATCACCATGCTTGAAGAGGATGTTTCCAACGCGATCAATGGAATGAAGAATCTTGCGGGTCCAATTAAATATTTGAGAGAAGAATAGTGGCGAATTTATTTGAAAGTGAAAAGAAAGATATTACCCGGCTAATATTTGTCAGGCATGGAAATACAGTAACAAATAGCAACGGCAAGATAGGAAGCGTGGATGACTCTCCATTAACGGAGATGGGAGTTGAACAGGTCAAGGCCGGCAGCAGCTCGATTGGAGAAGTTCGACGTAGGATAGGATCTATTCAAGCCCATTATTAAGAACTAAAACAGACTGTCTGAGATCATTGCCAAGCGGTTGAAACATTCCCATAGAATATAATTCGAAGTTACTTGAATATGATTTTGGCGAATATTAGCAACTTAACCATATGCCGAAATAAAAGAAAAGCTGCCTGACCAATTCGAGAGAATTCATGAATGGATTGAGAGCACACCTGAGGCTCACATCAGGCGTCCTGTAATACCGGGGGCAGAACCCATCGAGGATTTTCTGGGCAGAATTGGCGATTTCTGCAAACAGATGTTGAATAAGCATCCAGGTGAAATAATTGCGGTGGTAACCCATATGGCAGTGATTAAAGGATCTTGGCATATATAACCAGTGCGCCATTAAGCCTTCATATGAACTACAACGCAGGAAACGCTTCTTTGTCGATCATCGATTTTTACAAAAGAAATCCGGTGCTCACTGCATTTAATGATATTGCTCACCTTTCGGATACCTATACCTTTGGGCGGGTTAACATTCTATAGCCATTTCTCTAATCGGATAGATAAATCCATAATAATTCAAGTACTAATCTAGCAAGTAATTCGTGTTTTCTGATACCCTATCAATTTCACATATGTGAAAATAATTAGCAAATGTGATAATTGTGATATATTATTTAATTGATGATTCCATTTATAGAAAGTAGTTCCCGCAGGCAGTTATTGGCAGACATTGCCACACTTTACTATAAGGAAAAATATACCCAGGAGGAAATAGCCAAAAAGGTTGGGTATTCACGGTCTGCTATTTCCCGCCTTTTGACAGAAGCCAGAGGACCAGGGAATCATTGAAATTAACATCAATTATCCTTTGATGCGGGATTCTAAATCCGAACGCCGGTTAAAAGAATTTTTTGATCTGGAATCAGCGTTTGTTATTAATGCAGGTGAATCATCTGATGAGCATCTTGTTGCAGTCTGATCGGTCGTATGGGATCCTTATATCTTGAACAGCAGCTGCAGGATGACTATGGTCGTCGGGATCGGTTGGGGGACATCGCTGTACGAATTGGTCAATGCTTTTCCTCATATTGCCATATTCAAATATCAGTGTGGTTCAGGTTATTGGTGCTTCCGGAAGTAAAAGCGATACGCGAATTGACGGTCCTGACCTGGCTGCCTTTTTGGCTTCCAAACTGAATGCTACCCATCAATTTCTTCACTCTCCGTTTGTTGATGGATTCTGAATCCGCGAAGAATTCCTTGCAGTCCCAGCGGCAGATCCAGGATACTTTGAACCTTGCTAATCAGGCGGATATTGGTGCTCTTGGGGATAGGCACAATTGAAGTAGACCCACGGTTTTCGAGCATTTTCCGCTCAGGGATTTGTTAATGAAAGAGATGTACGGGAGATCAAAAGAAAGGGTGGCATCTGCAACTTTTGCGGTGTGGTGTTGGATGAACAGGGAAAAATTTTGGATATTGACCTGAATCGTCGTGTAATGGCTGTTGATTTGGAGAAGTTACGATCAAATGGTCGGAAAATAATCGGTGTTGCAGCCGGCGCAAGAAAATCCAGGGCGATTGAAGCAGTCCTGAATGGCGGCTGGCTGGATGTGCTGATCACGGATCGATCAGCAGTAAATTTCTTATCTTCATAGCTTCAACTGGAGGTTAAATGGCAGAAAGCAAGAAAAAGAAGGAGTTGATCGGCGGGATTCTTGAAGAACCTAACGCTCTTGAGATCCTTCAAAAAATGATCCTCACGCGTGCATTTGAGGAAAACGCTGAAGAAATGTTCGCTATGGGCAAAGTCCATGGAACCATGCACTTGTCCATCGGGCAAGAAGCAATCGCGGGCGGAGCAAGCCCCGCATTGAAAAAAGGCGATTATCTTCTTAATACCCATCGCGGTCACGGTCATTTCATTAATTGGGGTGGCGATTTAAATCGCATGATGGCTGAATTCCTGGGAAAGGAAACTGGTTACTGCCGTGGGCGCGGCGGTTCCATGCACATTGCCGATGTGGAATCTAATAACCTGGGCGCGCAGGGTATTGTTGCAGGCAATCTGCCCATATCGGTGGGCGTTGGCTTAAGCATCAAATTGCGAAAAACAGAGCAGGTTGTGCTCACATTGTTTGGTGATGGTGCGGCCAACGAAGGCGCTTTTCATGAATCGTTGAACATGGCTGCGATCTGGAATCTGCCGGTGGTTTATCTCTGTGAAAACAACCAGTATGCCATGTCCATGGCATTTGAACGCGCTTTCAAAATTGAGCAGATCAGTGATCGCGCAGCTGCATACGGGATGCCCGGAGAAACGATCGATGGCATGGATGTCATAGCGGTTTACAAGGCGGTCCATTCGGCAGCCAAACGGGCGCGTGAAGGTCACGGTCCGACCTTGATCGAAGCAGTAACATATCGCTATAAGGGACATTCCAAGAGCGACCGACAGCTCTATCGTACGCGTGAAGAGGTCAAGGAATGGATGGAGAAGGATCCCATTGAGCGTTTCCGAAAATTGATCGGTTTGTCAGCTTCTGATTTCAAGAAGATGCAGGAAGCAGCGAAAGATAAGATCCAGGAAGCCGTTGAATTCGCTGAAAACAGCCCTGAACCCGATGTAGCAACCATTTTGGAGGGCGTTTATGCGTGAAATAACTTATATGGAAGCCTTGCGCGAAGCTATGCGCCAGGCTATGGAAAAAGACGATCGCGTGTTTCTGATCGGAGAAGATATAGGTGTTTATGGCGGTGCATTTGGCGTAACTGCCGGATTAATCGACCAATTTGGTTCGGAGAGGGTTATTGATATCCCATTATCCGAAGCGGGGATGGCCGGCGCCTGTGTTGGTGCTGCGGTAACAGGTATGCGCCCAATCGGCGAAATACAGTTCAGCGATTTTGTTGTGCTTTCCATGGAACAGTTGGTGGAGCAAGCCGCAAAAATGCGCTTCATGTTTGGCGGGAAAGCTGAAGTTCCATTGATCATTCGCCTGGCTGGGGGTTCTGGTACCGGCGCGGCAGCACAGCACTCTGAAAGCCTTGAAAACTGGTTTGTGCAGTGTGCCCGGATTGAAAGTTGTCATGCCATCGTCGGCTTATGATGCCAAAGGATTACTGCTTGGCGCTCTTGGAAGATAAGAATCCGGTGATGTTTTTCGAACATAAATTGCTCTATAAGACCAAAGGTGAAGTACCGGAGGAAATGTACACAATTCCGCTCGGCCAGAGTCATGTGGTCCGTGAGGGCAGGCATCTGACCATTATTGCCACATCGGTGATGGTCATGCGCGCGCTGGAAGCTGCGAGACGTATTATCCAAAGAAGGCATCGAGATCGAAATCATCGATCCGCGTACTTTGAAACCGCTGGATATGGATCCTATTGTCAAATCTGTGATCAAGACAGGAAAAGCACTTGTGGTTCATGAAGCGGTGAAAGTTGGAGGGTTTGGCGGTGAAGTCTCTGCACGCATAATGGAAAGCGAAGCTTTCGGTTACCTGGATGCACCGGTAATACGGCTGGCAGGTCTGGATATACCTATCCCTTATAACAGAAATCTGGAATATCATGCTGTCCCGCAGGTGGAAAATATTATTGAAGAAGCCCGCAAAATAGTGGGCGGAAAATATTAGGAGGGAATCCCTTGGCCAAAGAAGTGATCATGCCCAAATTCGGCTTCACCCAGGAGGAATCTGAAATCCTGGAGTGGCTGAAAAATGAGGGCGATAAAGTTGAAAAAGGCGATCCAATAGCCGTGGTCAGCACGGATAAGATCTCCATGGAAGTGGAAGCTCCTAAAACCGGGATACTGGCGGGGATCAGATATCCGGTTGGAGCTGTTGTGCCTGTGACAAAGATCATCGCCTACATCCTGCAGCCAGGCGAAAAGGCTCCTGAATCGATGAAACTGCCATCAGATCCCAATAAAAGCTGGAAAGAGTTGATCAACCAGTCAAGCATCAGAAAAAACATCATTGCCCGGAGCAAGTAAAAATATCCCCTCTAGCTGCAAGAATAATCGAAGAGAAAAATCTAAATGTCATCCGATGTTCAAAGGTTCTGGACCTGGTGGCCATATAACCAAGGAAGATGTTGAAACGATCATAAAATCAACACCAGCGTCTGCAGGTAAGGTGAATGCAACGCCGGCTGCACGGCGGGTAGCTGATGAAGAAAAAGTTCGATCTTCAGCAGGTAAAGGGAAGAGGTCCTGCTGGCAGGATTCAGGAAACTGATGTTCGATCTGCTACCATCTTGGTCGAAAAGCAGTCAAAGCCGAACCGGCGGGAAAGATTCAGAAAGAAATTCCATTGATGGGAATGCGCCGGACTATTGCTGAAAATATGCAGCACAGCTGGCGAGAAGCTCCGCACATGACCTTACAGGTCAACGTTCAGATGGATTCGGCTGAATCTCTAAGAAAGGATGCAAATTCCAGAATTGCTGACAAAGAAAACAAGATCTCAGCTACTGCGGTGATTGTCAAAGCTGCGGCATTGGCAATTCGAAAGAATATGATCATCAACAGCCAATTTACACCTGAAAAGATCCTGGTGAAGGCAGATATCAATATCGGAGTGGCGGTCGCAATTGACGATGGTCTGATTGTTCCGGTGGTCGCCCAAGCTGATGAAAAGTCAATCGGGCAGATTTCCATCGAGGTCAATGATTTGGCCTATGCGGGCTCGTTTTGCCCGGCTTAGACCTCAGGATCTTGATGGATGGCACATTTACAATCTCCAATTTGGGTATGCTCGGTATTGACAGTTTTACTGCCATCATCAATCCTCCGCAATCAGCCATTTTGGCAGTCGGGGCGATTCGTAGCCAATTGATCCCGGATGAATCGAATATTCAAATGATCCGGATAGCAAAAATGATGGCGTTGACCCTTAGCGCGGATCATCGCGTGATGGATGGCGCGCAGGCAGCTTATTTCCTGGCTGATTTAAAGGAATTACTGGAAAATCCCGGAGTTCTTTTCCAATGACAGACGCCATTGCGAAACTTTTACGTCCTTCTTGTGTTTTATTGGATTGTGAATTCAGCTACTTCTGATGAAGTCATTAGAGCTATTGGCGGGAAATTATTTGAAGCAGGATTTGTGAAAGAAACTTTCATCCAAGCCGCAATAGACCGTGAAGCCAAGCTTCCCACGGGACTTCCGCTTGCTGGAGGTATCAATGCGGCTATCCCGCATACCGATATTGAGCACGTGATAAAACCCGCTCTGGGAATGGCTGTACTGAAAAATGAAGTCAATTTTAGAAACATGGTTTTGCCTGACGAGTTAGTGCCTGTCCGGCTGGTTTTTCTGCTTGCGTTGGAACAACCCAAAGCACAGGTTGAAATGCTTCAGGCAGTTGCTGGAGTGTTGCAGGATCCTGCAATGGTAAATGAAATAGTTTCAGAAAAAGAGGTGAAGAACGTCATTGATTTATTTGCGACGAAGTAGTAATTAATTAAATTGGCAAAAAATTAAATTATTTTGAACTTCAAATAAAATTTTTATCCCAGGAGAAATAAATGAACTCGCCAAAAAGAATTCTAGTTGCATGCGGAACCGCAATTGCCACATCCACCGTGGTGGCGAAAGCGATTGAAGAGGCGCTAAAAGAACGCAGTATTAGTGCCACGATTCGTCAGTGCAAAGTTGCCGAAGTCAAATCCCTTGTTGGTGACGCCGATCTGGTTGTGACGACCACACCGGTCCCGAGCGATCTCGGCGTTCCAGTCATTCAAACCCTGGCATTCTTAACGGGTATTGGAAAGGAGGCAGTTATCGAGCAAATAGTAGATGCTTTGAAAGATTGTTAAAAAATTTTATTAAATCTTGTTTTACCGATAAATTGGAGGTATTAGAATGCAAGTATTTTTAACTGCGTTAAAAGTCTGTCATTGATAGTCTCGGCGCAACTGTAGTTCTCCCTATTATTATCTTTTTCGTTGCTTTGATTTTGGGAGCCAAACCCGGCAAAGCATTCCGCGCTGGCGTGACTATCGGAATTGCCTTCATAGGCATTAACCTGGTCATCGGCCTGATGTGGGGCACACTTTCCGGTGTAGCCCAGGCTATGGTGACCAATTGGAATATCCAGCGTGATGTCGTGGATGTTGGCTGGCCTTCAGCTGCCGCTATTGCGTTTGGCACTGATGTTGGTTTGTGGGTTATCCCGATCGCCATTGTTGTCAACCTTGTACTGCTTCTTTTCAAACTGACCAAGACCCTCAATATCGATATCTGGAACTTCTGGCACTTCGCTTTTCTTGGTTCCATGGTCTATATGGTTTCCAACAATCTGGCCTATGGCCTGATTACCGCAGCAGTCGCAGCTGCCCTCGCTTTATTCCTGGGTGACTGGACAGCCAAGGCAGTGCAGTCTTTCTATGGGCTGCCTGGTATTTCGATTCCCCACCTGACCACAGCCCCTGGCGTACCTTTCGCCATCGTGACCAACTGGATCCTTGACCGGATCCCTGGCGTCAAGGACTGGAAAGCGGATCCCGATACTATCCAGAAGCGTTTTGGTGTGTTTGGCGAGCCAGTTATCCTCGGCTTGGTGATCGGCCTGATCCTGGGCGTTCTGGGCTTTTACAATGCGGAAAATGCTGCTGTGCAGATTCTGCAGACCGGTATGAACTTGGCTGCAGTTATGCTGCTCCTGCCCCGCATGGTTCAGATCCTGATGGAAGGCTTGATCCCGGTTTCCGAAGCTGCCCGCGATTTCATGCAGAAGCGCGCCAGCGGACGTGAGATCTATATTGGTTTGGATTCTGCCATCCTTATCGGGCATCCGGCTGCGATTTCAACGTCGCTAATCCTGGTCCCGATCGCGATCCTCTTGAGCGTGATCCTGCCTGGCAACCGTGTCATCCTTTTTGCTGACTTGGCGATCATCCCCTTCGTTGTTGCGCTCTTCGCGCCTTTGATGAGAGGTAACATATTCCGCATGATGGTGGCTGGAATTCTCGAACTGACTGCTGGCTTCTACATCGCGACCAATATGGCTCCTCTATTCACCAGGGCCGCAGAAAATGCCGGCTTTGCAATGCCTGCGGGCGCTTCCCAGATTACCAGCATTGGTGACGGATTCTTGTGGACACCATTTGTATTCACCAAACTCGTTCAATATCTGGGTGTTGTAGGCATCGTCGTTGCCATCGTTCTGCTCGGCGTTGTCTGGTTTGCTTATCTCAAGAATCCGGTTGCGTGGGAAGTTGCAGCCGGAGCGCCGGAAGAATCAAAGAAATAAGCTTTCTTAATTCAGGTTTTGAATGACAATCAATCGGGGCGGCTCGAAAAGCCGCCCCGTATTAAAGATAGGTGAATCATATGATTTATGCATTTGTTCGATCTTGGATTGGTAGTTTTGGGCGCGCATTGATGGATTTTTATATCGCAGAATAGTCTCTGGATCAATGCGCTTATATTGGGATACGCGTTGCTGGTTGTTGTTTCGCATCGGAATTATTTCAATGCATTGGAAAAGATCCTCCTTCATCTTAGATTCAATCAACCAAAAATTTTCCAGGGAAGGAATTTCTAAATTAACAATGAATGATCACAGAATGATCGATTGGGATGAAGTCAAGAAATCATAAATTTCCCCTCGTTTCGGAACCAAAAAGCTGGGGAGTCAAAGCGATCAATCAGTCTTATCTGAACCAGGAGTTCACCATGGATAAGCTGAATGAATTCATCAAAACAGCCAAAAAGCAGAAGGAATCATAATGTCCGTTATTCATAAATTCTCAGGGCCAGGTTAACGATTTTCATTGGGACGATGTAAAAGTCCGGGAATACGGTGAAGAATTTGAAGGCGTAACCCGCCAGATCTTCATTGGACCGGATGAAGGATCGAATAATTTCCATATGCGCTACTTTCATCTTGAACCGGGCACGCACAGTAACCTGGAACGCCACCCTCATGAACATGGCGTGTTGATTCTGCATGGTCATGCACGGTTGCAGCTAAATGATGATTTTTTCGATGTCCATCCGAACGATGCAATTTTTATCTCAGGCAATGACTTGCATCAGTTTGTTGTTCAGGGTGATGAACCGCTGGGCTTTTTATGCGTGATCAAGGCAAAAGAAATCGCACCTTAAGGAATAATGAATTATGGCAATGACATCCAGAGAACGTGTGATCAAAGCAATCAACCACCAGGAACCGGACCGTGTTCCGGTTGATCTAAATCCGCTTTATGATTTTTATATCCAATTAAAACAATTTCTTGATCTTGATATTGACGAAAAAGTCAGTCATAACACGGCAATGGAAGTCATTCCCCATCCGGACGTGTTGAAAAAACTGGGAGTTGACATTATTTCAGTCAAACTAGGTTCGGTAAATGTCTCAGCAAAAAAACAGCGTGCAGATGGTTTGGTAGAGGATGATTGGGGGATTTTATATAAGCTGGTCACTCAACCAGGTGGCGGGCGATATTATGAAGTGGTTCATTCTCCTTTAGAAAGATGCTAAATTGGATGATTTGGAGAACTATCCCTGGCCTGTGACCGATGCGCCTGGCAGGGGAGAAGGTGCGGAGGCAACAGCCAAACGGTTGTTTGAAGATACTGATCTGGCACTATTGGGGCGCTTTGGTGGAGCGATCACGGAAACTGCTCTTTATATGTTGGGGATGGAAAATTGGATGATCAGACTCGCCAGCGATCCGGAATTTATTGATGCACTGTTAACCAAGAATCACGGATATCCAGATTGCTCTCGATCGCATTGGTCTGGAGGCGACCGCCAAATACCTGACGATTTACAAGGCGTCCGGAGAGGATCTGGGTATGCAGATCGGTCCTATGTATTCTCCGAAAATGTTCAGTCAGCAGCTCTTGCCGCATTTGAAGCGTCGCTTTCAGGCTGCTCGTGAATATCTGGATGAGGTGAATCCGGATGTCAAGATCATGTTGCATTCCTGCGGCAGCATCCGCCGATTTTTACCGGACTTGATCGAAGCTGGAATTGATATCATCGACCCAGTCCAACCGCACGCGGCAGAGATGAATCACTTCGGAATTGAAAAATGATTTTGGCGACCGGCTGACATTTCATGGGGGGTAGATATTCAGCAGGTGTTGCCTTTCGGGACGAAAGAGGAAATTGAAACTGAGGTGAAAGAACGCATTTCCTCGATGGGCCGAAATGGCGGGTATATCCTGGCCCCTGCGCATAATGTTCAGGCGGATGTACCGCCGGAGAATATTGTCTGCATGTGTGAAGCAGCCAAAGAATTTGGCGGATTATCCCATTAATTAGATATCAAACTGATTTCAAGCCGCGGGTTGCCATGAACGATGGCATGAATTCGCGGATTTTTTCGTCCGGCCAGCGGTCTTCATAAAAACCGATGATTGAAAATCCTACTTCAATTTGGCCGCCAATCTGTTGGTCCAACGTATGCCCGAATTCGATCGGCGCGTCTTCACCGAATAAACGCAGCCGTTCCTCTTCAGACATGCTGGTCTCGATCTGAATAGGGGAGAGAATATTTGAGCGTGAAAATCGCCTTCCTTATATAAGATCCTGATCAAATAAGAACTCGATCGGATTGCAGAATCCGGCGATCATCGTCCCTCCCGGCTTGAGAACTCTGTATGTTTCCTTCCAAACCGGATTACATCAGGGATGAAGCAATTCGAGATGGGATTGACAATAAAATCAAAGGATTCATCGTGAAAATTGCCAGATCCGCCATATCACCTTCGACTGTTCGTATGTCAAGGTTCTCCCTTTCGGCCACCAGCCGGTCCATTTCAAGCTGTTTGGGGGAATTATCAAAAACTGTTACAGCCTGCGCCCGCTGCTGCCAGCAGCGGTCCTTGCTGCCCGCCGCCTGATGCCAGGCAGAGGACCCGACAATTCTATAAGAGGTGGAAACCAGGTTTGGGAACGGGAATGATTGGCGTAAGAAGGATCTTGAAATCTCCTTTCCGCGCTCTATTGATATCTTCAGGAGTAACAGGAATCGTCCATTCATTGCCATTGTCAACCTGGCGGTTCCAGGCGTCTTTGTTGTATTGAACAACTTCTGCATCTGATCTTGTCTTTTTTCATATCGAAACTTTCCTGATGTTCATACGATTATAAAAATGTTATCATGGAAAGAAATTTTTCATTTGGAGAACGAATGCCAACATTGAATCTGGTCAATCAATTAAGATTTGCCCGCTCGGAATTTCGTACAGGGTTTACGGGTGTGAATGAAGAGGAAAGCCAAAAGCGGCTGATGCCGATGAACAGCATCGCCTGGATTGTGGGACACCTGGCCTGGCATGAGCAGCATTACTGGCTTAAACGCGCCCAGGATTATGTTCTTTTTCCAAAACTGTATGAGGTGACCGCATTTGGCAAACCGCCAGGGGAAGTATCGTTGAATGAAATGGCTGGTTTCTGGGAAGATGTGATCCTGGAATCCGATAAATATCTTGATCAAGCTCGAACCAGCTGATTTGGAAAAACCCATGGTGGTGAAAGGCAGGGAACTTCCCGCAAATCTTGGCACCATGATCTCACGGGTGATATATCATTATTGGTATCACGCCGGAGAGATCCAGGCGATAAGACAAATACTTGGACATAAAGATCTGCCCGATTTCATCAGTGATGAGATCGAAACCATTGGAAAATTCTATTTGGATAAATGATCCAATAATTCGTATGCCAAGAAGGGAAAATCTTTAAATGAATCAGGTTATTTTTTCATATCTATATCTAATCGGTATGCTGGGAACTTATTTGGTTCGTATCTCTGGAGTGATAACAGCATCGAAAGAAACACAAAAAGAAGATATTATGTCCCCCCGGGACAAAGTTCGCAATGAAGGTATCTTGATCACAGTAACCATGCTGCTTTGGTTTGTGGCATCGCAAGTACTGCCTATTCTCTATATTCTAACCAATTGGTTTGATTTTGCCGACATCCACCGCCCAAATTGGATTGGCTTTTTGGGATTTGCGATTCTGGTCTTTGCAGACTGGTTGCTGTGGAAATCACATCATGACCTTGGCTATAACTGGTCTTCTACGGTTCAGATCAAATCAGGGCAGTCCCTGGTTACCCAGGGAATTTACCAATATCTGCGCCACCCGATCTACACCGCGCATATTCTTTGGGGTATCGCCGCAGGCAATGCTGCTGCCGAATTGGTTAACGGGTTGGCTGGCATTTCCGCTTATTATTTTGGTTTTTGTTATTCGAATTCCCAACGAAGAAGAAAAAATGGTCAATCAGTTTGGAGAAGAATACTCAACGTATATGAAAAGAACCGGAGGCTTAATTCCGAGATTTAAATGAATCCAACAATTGGACAATTGCCTTTAACGACCAGATTGCCTAAAATCTAAAAATTGTTAGCTTCGGTTTTATTCTTCTGTGATCAGAAAAACCGATGTGCTTTTTTTAACCGGTTTTGTCACTTTGATCGCAATTTCATCGCCTTTTCTCGCGGCGTCAATCGATTCATGCTCGATCTGCATTGAAGTGACATCCTGAAGAAAATCCGAGCCATGTCCAAGGAAATGGATCTTATCACCTTTGGCGAGATCGGATGTGAGTGTGATGACGGCTACGCTGATCTGGTCAAAGAAATGGGAGACTTCCCCGATGCGTTTGCCAGCCATTTTCTGCTCCTTCTCTAATTGTATTTTAATTATAAATAACCTGTCAATGCATAAAGGATAAAATTATCGATGATGAATGCTGTGGAAGTAATTGACCTGAGAAGGATTTTCAAATCCACATCTGGGGTGATCAAACGTACGACGAAAGAGATTGTCGCTGTGGATGGGATCAGTTTTGATGTCCATGAGGGTGAGTTGTATGGTCTACTGGGGCCAAATGGCGCCGGCAAGACCACCACAGTGAAAATGCTCACCACGCTGTTGATTCCGACGGCGGGTCGGCCAAGATCAAAGGGCTTTGATGTAGTACGGAAGCGGACAGTGTGCGCTCGCGAATCGGATTTGTGTTCGGCGGCGAGCGCGGCCTCTATTGGCGCTTGTCCGGAATGGATAATTTGCGCTATTTTGCCAGTTTGTATTATGTGGATCCGGATGTTGCTCGCAAACGCATTGATGAATTGCTGGATCTGGTTGGCCTGAAGGGGCGCGAAAAAGAAAAGGTCGAGGGATATTCCACGCGGTATGCGCCAGCGCCTGCATATTGCCCGCGCGCTGCTGCACGATCCCGAGGTGCTTTTCCTGGATGAACCTACCATTGGTTTGGATCCTGTTGGCGCGCGTGAATTGCGCCAGGCGGTCCGCAATCTGCAATCCGACCGCAAAACTATTCTTGCTCACCACGCACTATATGTTCGAAGCTGATGCGCTCTGCCAGCGCATTGCGGTGATCAACCATGGCAAGATCGTTGCACTGGATACTCCTGAGAACCTAAAGAGGTCGGTGGTCGACATGTCGGTAGTAGAGATCGAGCTTTTCGGTATCCCGCCTGAATACGTTGAAAAAGTTCGCGGATGCTGGAAATTGTTGAACAATGTTGCGGTGGAAAACCGCGACCAGCGCCAGGTAATGATGGTCCACACGACCAAGGGCTCGGAAGCTATCCCCGTGCTGGTTGCCCAGCTTGAAGGGCTGCGGGTGGGCCGCATAATCACCCGCGAACCGACACTCGAAGATGCCTACGTCCGCCTGGTGGGAGGGGCGGAATGAACCGCAAGTCTCTGATTGGTTCGATCCGGGTTATGCTGCTATCATTTGAAGTGCAGCTGCGCCAGAACCTGACGGATGGTTTTGTCCTGTTCGGTATTCTCGTGCAGCCACTGCTGGTGGCATTCATGGCGTTATGGATGCTGAAGGAAAAGGCGCGGACCAGGCCATTTTCGTGGTAGTGGGTTCTGGTTTGACCGGATTATGGACGACCCTGCTGTTTGATGGCGGCAACAGCATCACCGGTGAGCGTTGGAACGGTACCCTGGAGCCGCTGGTGGGGTCGCCCAGCTCAATGCGGTTGATCGTTTTCGGCAAGGTGCTGGCCAGCATCACCCAATCGCTCCTTTCAATGGTGGGCTGTTATGCCTTGATCTCACTGATCATGGGTTATCCATTGACCATCACGCATCCGGGATTATTTATCGGGTCGGTCATATTGACCGTGCTTGCGCTGGTCTGTTTTGGCCTGATCATGGCTTCGCTTTTCATCCTTATCCGTGATATCGGGCGGATGATCAATACGCTCGAATTCCCGGTTTATATTCTGTGCGGTTTTCTATTTCCCATTGCGCTGCTGCCGGGTTGGACTACGCCGATCAGTTATTTGCTTTCTCCCTATTGGGCGGCCCAGGCGCTGCATGGCTCGACCAGCGGGACGCTCTCAACTGGCCAGATCTATTTTGCCTGGGCGATGATGATGCTTTCAGCGTTATTTATGTGCTGTTGTCTGAGGAGCTGTATCGCAAGCATCCTCTACCGGGCGAGAGTGGACGCGTCACTGGATACGCAGGGTTGATGATGGCAAATAGACTCATTATTGAACATTCGCATTTTTTTTGAAGGCGCGATTCTCTCTTACCGCGCCTTGTTCCGCTGGCTGCGTCCTTCGACCTACCTGGCATCCAAGGTGCTCGCGCCGCTTGACGATCATGATCTTTTTTGTCTATATCGGTGACCTATGCCAGCGGCAGCCAGGATGCTTCTTATTACGTGATCGGCAATGCGCTTATCTTCACAGCCTCAAGCGGCATTTATGGAGTGACCATGAGCATCGGCGGTGAGCGCTGGACCGGCACCCTGCCTTATCTTTTTGGCGCGCCTGCCAACCGCATGGCGATGTTCGTCGGGCGTTCTCTGGTTCATGTTCTGGACGGCATGCTGGGAGGGTTTATCGGTTTAGGTTGGGGCGTTCTGCTTTTCCACCTGGACCTCTCTCATACCGATCCCACTGCGCTTCTGGTGACCATTTTGATCACCACTTTCAGCACAGCTGGCATGGGGCTGCTGATGGGCTGCATGGGATTGATTACCCGCAATGTGATGTTCATAAATAATCTGGTGTATTTCCTGTTGCTCCTGTTTTCAGGTGCTAACCTGGATATCTCGACACTTCCTGTCTGGATGCAGTTCGTTTCAAAGGGTATTCCCCTGACGCGGGGGATTGCCTCCACCCGGATGATCGTTAACGGCGAGAGTCTGGCGGATGTCTGGCCACTGCTCAGGGTTGAGATCTTGATCGGCTTTGCTTTTACTCTGGCTGGTTATTCCCTGTTCAGAGTATTTGAAACGCAAGCTAAAAAGCTGGGGACGCTGGACGTTTTCTAATAGGTTTTTACTTTTTTGAAAGTAAAATCTCAATATGTCAGCAAAACCGATTTATCTGGATTACAACGCCACCACGCCTATTGATCCGCAAGTGGCTGATGCCATGCTGCCATATCTTTACGAACACTTTGGGAATCCTTCCAGCAGCCATGCCTTCGGGGCGGAAGCCAAGATGGGGGTGGAGAAGGCGCGCCGCCAGATTGCGGGAATGCTGGGCTGCCTGCCGGAGGAGATCATCTTCACCAGCGGCGGCTCTGAATCCAACAACATGGCTATTAAAGGCGCGGCTTTGGCCAATCGTGAGAAGGGGGATCATATCATTACCTCTTCGATCGAACACCCGGCTGTGCTTGGAAGTGTGCGCGTATCTGGAGAAGAATGGCTTCCGGGTGACCTATCTGCCGGTGGATGAATTTGGAATGGTGATTATTGATGACGTTACAAAAAGCGATCACTCCACAAACCATTCTTATTTCAATCATGCACGCCAACAACGAAGTAGGCACCATCCAGCCGATTAGGGAAATCGCCCGAATTGCGCATAGCCATAATATATTGATGCATACTGATGCGGCCCAATCCCTCGGAAAGATTCCGGTGAATGTGGATGACCTCGGATGTGGATCTGCTCTCAGTAGCCGGCCACAAACTGTATGCGCCCAAGGGCATTGGGGTGCTCTATATCCGCACCGGAATACAGGTCGAATAAATTGATCCATGGCGCCAGCCATGAGCACAATCTGCGCGCCGGCACCGAAAATGTGCTTGAGATCGTCGGGTTGGGCAAGGCATGTGAGTTGATCTCCGAAAACTTGGAAAGCTATCGCAGCTCACATGCGAAAAATGCGCGATCTATTTGAAGAGGGGATATTAGCTCGATTCCCATGGGCAAAGATTAACGGGCATCCCGCGCAGCGTCTGCCTAATACCTCGAGCATCAGTTTCCGAAACCTGGAAGCCAATACCATTTTGGCCGAATTATCCGGCGTGGCCGCTTCGGCAGGCGCCGCCTGCCATGCCGACCAGGTGGACGTCTCGCATGTGCTGGAAGCCATGCATCTGCCGGTGGAATATGCCATGGGCACCATTCGTTTTTCGGTGGGCCGCATGACCACCGAGGATGAAATAGCAACGGCTATCGAAGAGGTAGCACAAGTGGTTGAACGTTTGGCGCCCGAATCAGAACCTGCCGTCGTGGAAATGCCCGATTGATACAGAAGTCAAATTGACTCAGTTCACGCACGGCATGGGATGCGCCTGCAAGCTGCGCCCGCAGATGCTCGAGCAGGTGTTGGCGGATATGCCTGTCCCCCAGGATAAGCGCATCCTGGTCGGAACTGAGACAGGGGATGATGCGGCGGTATTTTTGATCAATGAGGATACCGCCCTGGTTCAGACGGTGGATTTTTTCACTCCCATCGTGGACGATCCATATACTTTTGGAGCAATTTCTGCGGCCAATTCATTGAGCGATATTTATGCCATGGGCGCCGAGCCCTTTTCGCGTTGAGCGTGGTGGGTTTCCCAGCAGCCGTCTGCCGGTGGAGGTGCTGAAAGCCATTCTCCGTGGAGCGAATGACAAGGCAGCCGAAGCGGGTATCGCCATCATTGGCGGCCATACCGTGGATGATACCGAGCCGAAATTCGGTCTGGCGGTTACCGGCCAGCGTGCATCCTGACCGCATCCTCACCAATGCGGCAGCAAAGCCCGGCGACTAATTAATACTGACCAAACCCATCGGCACCGGCATCCTGACATCTGCCCGCAAGCAGGGATTGATCGAATTTTCGGAGATGATCAGGAAGCTATAGATTCGATGGCGGAACTCAATGATGATGCTGCCGGTATCATGCAAGAAGTTGGCGCGCATGCGTGCACGGATGTGACTGGATTTGGTTTGCTGGGTCATCTGCTGGGAATGATGAAGGCCTCCAATACAACTGCGCTTATCCAATCCACAAATGTTCCGCATTTTCCGCGCAGCTGGCGATCTGGCGTCAGCAGGAGTTGTTCCTGGCGGGACGAAGGACAATATGGCATTTACTGATTCGTCGACAGAATATGATTCCAAAATCCCAGAATCGATAAAGTTATTTGTTGAATGATGCTCAAACGTCTGGCGGGCTGCTGATCAGTCTGGCAGAGGATGCGGCGGAAGAATTTATACAAGAGAATGAAGAAAGCAGGAAAACCTGCTTGGCTTATTGGCACCGTCACCGATCATAAAGAAAAATTAATCCAGGTCACTTAAACAATTGAGTAAACGACAAATTGCGCTGATCAAGTTATTGATCACGGCTATGCTTTGGGGCAACACGTATGTACTGGTCAGCATGGGATTAAAGAAATGGGGCCACTGACCTGGCGGGCATCCGTTATACACTCGCCGGATTGATCCTGCTGCCCGTTATACAAGTTGAGCCAGTTTAAACTGCGTGAATATAAAAATTACTTCTGGCAATTGGCTGCGTTAGGGATCTGCTCTCCATGACGCTGGGGAACGGATTTGTCAGCATGGCCCTTCAGCATCTGCCTTCAACGTCTGTTTCATTGATGTCAAACCTGCTCAGTGCTTCTGGTTATGGGAGCAGGATCAATATTACTGAAGGAATCACTGGAATGCCTATCAGATATTAGGCGTGTTGATCGTTATCGCCGGTATGGCGCTTGTTTTTAATCCCGGTGAATTTGGAGAATTTAATATCGGGTATATTTTTATCCTGATATCTATAGTTTCCTATTACAGCCTATAACCTGTTGGGGAGATTCATCGCGCGTGGCCGGGACGTGCCTTTCCTTATGCAAACAGCGGTTCCTTTCATCATTGGTGGAAGCGTCTTACGTTGCTAGGGCTCATATTTGAAGGGATATCCATTCTTGACAATGCAGGTCATTGTTGATCATCCTTTTATGGTTATTTTTAATTCCATTACCGGATTTACATTGTATAACCAGGCATTAGCAGATCTAACAGCAATTGAGGTGAATATCATTCTTAAGCTATCAACCTTTTTTCACGGCATTTTATGCATGGTTGTTGTTAGGAGAGAACAATCACGTTCATGCAGATTGGTGCTATGATGGTCGTTTTTACGGGGATTTACCTGGTTCAACGCGCACCAATGAAATTACAAGATAAAATACTAGAGCCATAGCTTTTACTTGAAAGCAAGATAATATTTGGGTTTTTTTCAAGTGGAGGAATATATGAAAAGAAGAATTTTTTTCTGTATGTTGATTCTATTCTGATTTTCTCGGCTTGTTCCACACACCGGGACGGCAGGACAAGGTGATCCAAGTGGATCTGGTGTGAGTTTCAGCAGGGATATCATGCCGGTTCTGAAGCAATTTGCAGCCAGGGCTCATGGCGGTACAGGCGGTGTATTCCTTGAAAATTACAATGATGTCATGCAGTATGTCGTCCCTGGCAAACCGGAGGATAGCCAGTTGTATAAGGATATAATCGGAGATGGTACAATTCAGATGCCGCCGCGCAATCCGTTGCCCAAACAGACCATTCAGCTGTTCTATGACTGGATCAAACAAGGTGCGCCAAATAACTGATGACCAAATCCCATGGTAATTCCCGCGGGATTTTCAATAAAATTTTAAAGTTGCTGTAAATTTTAGTTTTGCTTTCCTTAATTGGTTGTTCATCTGGTCTCTTATATTTGTCAAATAAACAGGAACTATTTACCGTTATCATGCTTGAAAACCGGAGATCAAATGAAAAATACATATTTAACCCTTTTGGTTGCTGCAGCTATTTCTATTTCAGCATGTACTACCACGCCACCTTTAACTGAGCAGGCGCCTGCTGTGACTAAAGAAATGTCTATTCAGGAATCCCCTTTGGCAACGGAAACAGTTGCACCACTGACCCAAGCCCCTGATGCTGCCGTTATAGAGGAGGTCAGTTTTTCCAGGGATATTTATCCAATCCTGGAAGAATTCGCCTATCCGGCTCATAGCACCATCGGTAAGGGAGGTATTTTTTTGGAAACCTATGAGGATATTATGCAGCACGTGGTTCCCGGCAATCCGGAGGAAAGCGAGTTGTATCAACGGATAACCGGGGATGGAGTACCGGTCATGCCCCCCACAGGAAAACTCCCCGACGAGACCATACAACTCTTCTATGATTGGATTTCGCAAGGAGCCAGGAACAATTAATCGGAATTAGATTAAAAAAACCGTGTGTTATTGAATGATACACACGGTTTTTCATATTATTAAGCATTTTGTCAATCATGAAATTATTAGTCAGCTTTTTTTAATACTTCCTTAAATGATTCAATATTATCAATCGGCTTTGGATATTTCATTTTCAAACTCTCAAGGCAGTCCACGATGATTCTGGATATCACCAGTTCCCTGTACCAATTATGGTTTGACGGAATGACATACCAGGGGGCAAAATCGGTGCTGGTTTTCGGAATGGCTTCTTCATAGGCCTTCATATAATCATCCCACGACTTTCGAGTTTCGATATCTCCGGGGTTGAATTTCCATTGTTTCCTTTTATCATCGATGCGTTCCAGGAATCTCGTTCTTTTGCTCATCCTTGGAGATATTCAGGAAAAATTTCAGTATGGTTGTACCTTCGTCGGTGAGTATCTTCTCAAAATCGACAATATGCTGGTATCGCTTCTCCCAAGTCTTTTTCGGGACTAAATCCTTTACCCGAACCACCAGCACATCTTCATAATGGGACCGGTTGAAAATGACGATCTCGCCCTTGCCCGGTGTTTTTTGGTGCACCCGCCATAAATAATCATGAGCAAGTTCAATTGAGTGGGCACTTTAAAGTTGGCAACTTTGTACCCCTTGCGGATTCACACCTTGAAAAATGGTTCTGATAGTGCCATCTTTACCGCCTGCATCCATCGCCTGTAACACAATTAATAATTTATGTTTATCTTTCAGCCCAAACAAGATGCTGCAGAACATCGAGTTTTCCTCTTAGCTTTTTTAATTCTTTTTTAGCAGAGGATTTGCCTCCATCCCACCAGCTTTCATCTTCCGGGTCATGATCATTGATCATGAAATTTTTCACCTTCATTTATTTTGTATTCTTTGTTCATTTTTCCCTCTTTTTATTTGACAAGCGATTTTATTTTTTTCAAAACATCCGGGTCATCTTTCATTAACCCTGCAGCCGGCAGGCGCATCACCAATTCGGCCCAATCCGGATTTTCTTCTAAAGATTTTCTGGAAAAGTGGGAATGCCTGCTCCAGTTTTCCGGTATCGGCCAGTGTCACTGCCTGCCAGAAAGGCAGTTCCATCAGGTCCGGCGCCAATCCCGCAGCCTGTGAATATTTTACCTTGGCTTTTTCATTCAGATCTTTGGCAAGCAGCTCGTCACCCTCATTCGCCAGATCATAGGCTTTTTGAATATTGAGCAGACGCTCCAACTCTTTGAATGGTTCAGGATGGTCATCCATGCGGATGTTGACCAGTTGATGTCTCCAGGGCTCATCCGTTTTTTCTCCTTCAGCGACCAGCATGGCGGCGCTTTGTTTGCCGCGTATATCGCCCCCTCTGCTTGAGCCGCGAAAAGCGCTGCCAGCATGCGTTCTGCCAGTGGTCCCTTGGCAGTTTTCAAAGGCTTTGGCCATGGCAGGCCAAACGGTGGGGTTTTTCATCATATTGGCTTCAACTGAAAAGTTGGTTCCCTTGACATGCCCCGCTTCCCGGATGCATCGGTCGCCGGTATGGACGGCTATATTTCCCAGACAGTCAACGATAGCCACCTGTCGGACTGCATTGTTTTCATCCACTGCCAGCAGTGTTTTGAGTGCTTCATCTGCGGTCTTCCCTTCGCGCAGCAGATCCAGGGATTTTGGGCCATAGCTGACTTCAACCAGCGATTGGGTGGCGACTGCCCCCACTCCAGCTTCGATCCATGGGCACATAGCGCCGACGGCGAACCAGTGGGTTTGTACGGCAACTCCCAACTGCCCGGTGCTTCATCACGCGCAACGATTGAGAATGTCAATTCAACCTCCATAATTATTATTTTCCCAGCGGGCATAGATCGATTGGCTGATCTTGCGCCCGGCTGATTTTTCCTGCTGGATTAAATTCGCCATACTGAATTTCGCCATTATAGTTTTTGACATCGATTATTGCAGCGATCTGGCTAGATCGAAGTAGGTGTGGATATCCACATTATAGGCTGTGATAATGAAAAATAACGGGTTTCTGGCTTAGGAGACAGAACGCAGTTTGCGATCAGCTCATCGATGTTGTTTTCGAATTTCCATACTTCTCCACCTGGTCCACGTCCGAATTTTGGTGGGTCCATGATGATGGCGTCATAATGGCTGCCGCGGCGTATCTCACGCTGAACGAATTTGAAAGCGTCATCCACGATCCAGCGCACCGGCTTTGTCTCCCAAACCAGAATCTTCCAGGTTTTTTTTCGCTATAGAGAGTGAACTTTTGGCTGCCTCCACATGCGTGACTTCCGCGCCAGCCCGCGCGGCAAAAATCGTGGCGGCGCCTGTGTAGGCAAAGAGATTGAGGACATTGATCTTTCTTTGGCTTTTCCTGATTACGTTTTCTCGATCCATTTCCAAGTTTGGATATTGTTCAGGAAAGATCCCGATATGGCGTGAGTTCTTTAAGAAATAAATTAAACTGAAGGAATCAAGATGGATAACCCAATCATCCGGCATCTGCGGCTGCCTGGTCCATTTTCCCTGGTTTTGGCCCTTTTCCAGACTGAATCTTGCGTCTGCTGAAGACCAGACTCCCGGGCTCCAAAGCCGGTTTCCAAACAGCTTCGGGTTCAAACCTTATCAGCCGGAAATCTCCGAACCGCTCCAGTTTTTCCCGTTTGCCGCTGTCCAGCAGTTCAAAATCTGCCCAGCCGTTGCTGGTCAGGTCAGATGATTTATTATGATAATTTTCTTGTTGTTCTGGCATTTCCTAAATAACGAGTATATCAATGAAAGAGTCGTGTTTCTGCCAAGCGGTTATAATTTTTTCGATTTTCATGAATACAAATTACGATTTTGATAAATTGATTCCACGCCGCGAATCTGATAGCGTTAAGTGGAAGCTCTATCCGGAGGATGTCCTGCCGCTGTGGGTGGCGGATATGGATTTTCCTTCACCGCCTGAAATTGTGGAAGCGCTTCATGAGCGGATCTCGCATCCCTTTTTTGGATATGGCTGTGATGATGATGAGCTTCGGGAAGTCATTGTAGATTGGGTTGTGTCGCCGCCATGGCTGGAAAATTCAACCGGAATGGTTTTTGCTCGTTCCGGGTGTTGTGACCGGAATGAATTGGGCGATACAGTCAGTATTGGAGAATGGTAAAGGAATCTGGGCTACCAAACGCCGATTTACCCGCCATTTCTTAAAGTTTGCCGGAAACGCAGGTTCAGGCGAAGTTCAGATTCCTTTCACTGAATTCCTGCGAATGGTTTTCAAATCGATTTTGATCTATTTGAACAGTCCATAAAGACTTGCTCTGTATTTGCCCTGTGCAATCCTCATAATCCTGTGGGAAGGGTATTTACCACTGCCGAATTGGAGAGTATTGCGGATATCTGCTCTGAAAAATGGGGTAATGATCTGTTCGGATGAGATCCATTGTGACCTGGTCTATTCAGGTTACCGTCATATTCCCATCGCGTCTCTTTCCGAAGAGATTGCGCAAAAATACCATTACCCTAATGGCTCCCAGCAAGACTTTCAACATTCCGGGGTTGGAGTTCTCTTATGCGATTGTGCCTGATCCCGACACTCAGGGAAGAAAATGGAAAATTCCCGCAGAGGATTGATCGGCCACCCAAATATCCTGGGTATCCCTGCGGCAAAAGCGGCTTACCAGTATGGTGAAGATTGGTTGAATGATTTGCTTGCTATATCTTGAAAGCAACCGTGATTTTCTTCATGAATTATTTGAAGGAGAATATTCCGTCAAATCAAATTTCACAGACCCGAAGGCACTTATCTTGCGTGGCTGGATTGCCGGGCGCTTGGAGCTTGAAAAAGATCCCATGTTCATTTTTTCTTGAAAAGGCAAAAGTGGCCTTGAATAACGGCAGGGATTTCGGAAAAGAAGGTGAGGGTTTTGTCCGCTTGAATTTTGCCACACCGCGCTCGAACTTGATCGAAGCCCTTGATAGAATGAAAAGTAGCTTTGAAGAAAATGGAAAACAAATAAATTTTCTTACTGATGAACGACAGAAGAAAAGGTCCTGCGGTCAGAGCTGCCTGGGTATTTTCGCCAGTGGGATTGGCGTTTTGGCGTTTTTGCTGGTTATTGGTGGTTGGTGGCTATGTCCTCCTGCGCGGTGCTGGCGCTTTTCTGATCACTGCGGATGACCTGGAACCCGCCAAAGCGATTGTGGTGCTCAGCGGCGGGGATGAAACCCGTATGCGCTGAAGCGCTGGATTATATGATGAAGAATATGCCAACATCATCATCCTTACTGAAACCGGCACGTGAGCTGGAGAATATGGATGTCCTGCATTCATTTGATATGCGCATTACAGTTGATGAATAACGGCGTTCCTTCTGGCAATATTCTGGTCACAGACCATATTGTCGGAAGTACAGTGGATGAGGCAAAAGCGGTAAAGACCCTTCTTACCAACCGGCAGTTCAATTCAGCCATCATTGTCACAGATCCTTATCACACCAAGCGCACATCCATCATTTTCCATGATGTGTTCGCGGACAGCCCGATCAAGTTGATCATCCGCCCGGTGACTTCATCCTGGTATAACTCGCGCACATGGTTCCTATCTTTGCGTGGCTGGCAGTACACACTATTGGAATACCTTAAGCTGGCTGGATATTTCCTGGGAATTCAGGAAAACTGAAGAGCCTGTAAAAAATATGGTCAAGCAAGATTTTCCTGAAATCCAGAAAATTCCTGTGACAAAGAATTTCAATCCAAAAACATTCAAAGATCAAGGCGGAAATGCTGGCCCGTCATATATCTGGTCTATCTGTGTTTGCTGGAAACCGGTGCATCGTCACTTTTGAGTATCCACTTACGGAGATTCTTGTTCAAGAATAATAAAACCGTTGGCTGTGTCCGTCGAAGCCAACAGTTTTAGGTTTAAATACCAATTTAGATGTTGATTAATTTATGAGACAGGCACGACGGCTACTGCCTGTTTGCCTTTTGGTCCTTCCTCCACTTCATATTCTACGATCTGACCTTGTTTCAATACACGAAAACCATCCATTTGAATGGCGGAGAAATGCACAAAAATATCTTCTTCATCTTCGCGACTGATAAACCCATACCCTTTGGCTGGGCTGAACCACTTGACGGTTCCTGTTAAATCTTTCTGACATGCTTTTCACTCCATTTATACTTTACCTCAGGCAGATATTTTACTGCTGGGGACGAAATTTATCACTAATAAATTTGAGTGATCAAGTCGGCTAAATAACTTTCTTTCTTCCCTATTCTAATTTGAATTTGTATTTTCACCAACCGTTATAATCGAATGAATGGAATGAATAGCAATAGTCCTTAAATAGTCAAGATGTTATATCGATTCTTGAGGGTCTATTCTTGCGTTATTTTCTTCTGCGTGCAATATCTTGAAGTTCGTCCGCATCAGACAGGTGATCTGATTCTGGTGGATGACTTCGAGTCGCAGGCGATATGGCTGGAAAACCTGGCAGCAGCCCGGTGATTCTTCTGCCAGTTATCTGGATGGAGGATTTGTCCTGGTGGTCGAAACGTCGAATCTGGATGTGATCTCAACAATAGTGTCCATTTAGGGAATGTCAATATGGAAGTGGTTGCCGGAAAAATGGCTGGTTCGGATGACAATCAATATGGTTTGGTATGCCGTTATCAGGATGACTCGCAATTATTATGGTTTTGTCGATGACATCTGATGGCTATTACGGAATTTTTCGGGTTCAGAATGGGGATTACCAATTGCTCTCATCTACAAACCTTGAGTATTCCAGTGCGATCAAAAGGGACAGGAAAAAATCATTATCAATGCGGTTTGCATGCAAAATTTGCTTGTCTTGTATGTGAACGGTCAGCAAATGGCATGGCCGGTTGATGATGGTTTGACCGGCGGCCAAACCGGTTTGATCGCAGGAACTTTCAATGAACCTGAATTGGCGATCATATTTGACAATTTCACCATCACTTATCCCTGAAAATGAAAGTATTTCTTGATTCCATTGGATGCCGGCTCAATCAGAGCGAGATTGAAAAAATGGGCATGCAGTTCCGTGAAGGCTGGACATGAATTGGTGCTAACGGCTGCTGAAGCTGACTTGGTGGTGGTCAATACATGCGCGGTTACAGCAGCCGCATCTGCGGATTCGCGTAAAAAGATCCGCTCGGCCGCGCGTTCGGGATCCGCCCGGATCGTAGCCACCGGCTGCTACGCGACCATGGACCCTGAAACCATTGCTGAACTGCCATCGGTTGAACAGGTTTTATCCAATATCAGAAAAGGATGATCTTGGTCAGCCAGGTGACAGGCCGGGGGTATTACGATAACCAGGATCAGAGTGCCCCGCATACCGCTGCCTGGCGAGCATAAGCGTACTCGCGCCTTTATCAAAGCCCAGGATGGTTGTGACAATCACTGCACTTTCTGCATCACTCGCATTGCCCGCGGCCGAAGCCGCTCTGATTCCCAAGGATGAGATTTCCAGCGATATTGAGATCGCGCATTGCTGGAGGAGTCAAGGAAGTAGTTCTCAGCTGGAGTAAACCTGGGTTCCTGGGGTAGGGAATTCCCACAATCCTGATCCCTGGGAGTATTGATCGAACAGATAATTCAAGAATTGCATCCCCCCCGCCTGCGCCTGTCTTCATTGGAACCCTGGGATGTGGATGAGCGAATACTTCATGCGCTCAAGCTGCCTGGTTTTTGCGGGCATCTTCATTTGCCTTTGCAGTCTGGCAGCGACGAGATCCTGCGGAAAATGGCGCGCAGGATCAGCCAAGTCGGAATATAAAAAGTTATAAGTCAATTCGCGAAGATCATTGCCGGACATCGCCTTGACCACAGATATCATAGTGGGCTTTCCCGGTGAGACTGATGAGCTGTTTGAGGAAAGTCTGGATTTTGTCAGCCAGATGGATTTTGCCGGCTGGTCATGTTTTTTCCTTTTCCGCTCGTCCGGGCACGCCGGCGGAACGCCTGCCCAATGTTCAACCTTCGATAATCAAAAGCCGCAGCCATAGAATGCGGGAAGTTATCGCCGAATCTGCTTCGCAGATATCGTGAAAGATTCATTGGCCAGGAAAATCGAGGTTTTATGGGAGCGATCAATTAAGAAAGGGAGATAGCTGGGAATTGAAGGGATTGTGCGGATAATTACCTCAGAATTAGATCCATTTCAGAGATCGATTTATATAATCATATCTCGAAAGTAGAGATTAATAAGATTGAAAATGGAATATTAAACGGGAGCATCTTACCTCACGAATAAGACTTTATAAAAAACAGCGCTTTTTTTGTGGATACCCATATGGTATAATTTGCCCGTTAAATCATCGGTACGTAAAGGAAAGAGTAGATGCCAAAAAGGACTTATCAACCAAAAACCAGGCGCCGTGTTCGTGTGCACGGGTTCCGCCAGCGCATGGCGACTGCGGATGGTCGTGCTGTTCTGAAGCGCAGGCGCATGAAAGGCCGTCACAAATTGACTGTGACAAGGAATAACAGTTCCAAGAACTCACGCTGGTAGGTCTGCTGAAAAAGTGATAGGCGGGTAAATGGGTGAAAAAGGAATTTCGCCTAACCCGGTCGAAAGACTTCAAACGGGTGAGAGAGACAGGCAGGACAGTCCATCACCCGCTTGTCGTTTTGGTTTATAGCAGAAGCGATCAACTTCAGCCCAGAATCGCTGTGGTTGCAAGCAAAACCGTAGGAAATGCGGTAACCCGAAATTTTATAAAAAGAAGGTTAAAGTCTTGTTTGGCTGGAATTCTCTGGCAGGATCTCCGAAAATACGGATTTGGTTTTTTACGCTCGCAAAGAAAGTGTCAATGCGGGCTTTGAGGAAATTTGCAATGCGATTGAGAGATCTGCTGATAAAAGCGGATTTATTGAAAAATTGATTTTAGAAATGAGTATTGATCAATAACTATCCGAATGAGCCCGCTTTGCGGGATTTCAAACTTACATTTTTCAATTTTCCGCAATTTCTTATTATTAGCATTAATTCGCATTTATCAGAAGACACTTTCTCGTGGCTTGCCGGGCAATACCTGCCGGTTCTACCCAAGCTGTTCACATTATGGATACCAGGCCATTTACAAATATGGCGCATTGAAGGGAAGTTGGATGGCGATAAAACGGGTGTTGAGATGCAATCCGTTTAATTCGGGCGGGTATGATCCCGTACCATAACATTATTGACAGGAATGAAAATGAAGAATCATAAAAAAATATTATTATTAGGGCTGGGGATGCATATTAGTGATGGTCATTTCCGGCTGCTCGAGCAGCGCCGGCGCAGCATCCAGCTGGCCGGGGGTTATCGTTCGATAGCGGGAACTGGTTTTTTTGCTTATGGCAGCCAGGTATTCGCCATCAACGCCAAGAATGGCAGTCTTCAATGGCAGTATCCAGCTGAACGCCGATTCCAAGGTTCAGTTCTATGCCTCTCCGGCGGTGGGAACCGATACGGTTTATGCAGGAAGTTATGCCAATACACTTTCGGCCATCAATAAATCGAATGGTGTTGGAAAATGGAGTTTCACATCAGGCAAAGACCGCTACATTGGCTCACCTTTGATTGGTTGGCAGCATGGTTTATGCACCAAATTCGGATAAATTCCTTTATGCGTTGAATGATGCACTGGCGATCTCTTGTGGAAGTTTCAGACGACAGGTCCGAACTGGACGCAACCCGTAACAGATGGAACCAATCTTTACTCTGGCATCCATGGATCATTATTTATATGCATTAAAACTGAATTACACGACCGAAGAACTGGCTTTGGATGATAATGGCAGCCGGACGCTGGTCTCTGCTCCCTTTGGAAAGTTGATCTGAATACAGCGGTAGTGACGGATCCGGTTTTTCATAATGGCAGTATTTATGCCGCCACGATTAACGGGAACCTTTATTCTGTAGATGCAGCTTCAGGGAAGGTGAATTGGTCATTTTCTGATGGCGGCGGCTACCGCGCTGTTTGGGGTAATTTGGTTGTCACCGATGAAGCGGTATATTACGGTGATGAGGATGGTAACGTTTTTGCGGTTTCACCAGAAACTGGCAAAGCACTTTGGCCGGCACCGTATCTGCGGGCGCTCCTATGATTGCGGGAGGGGTGTTGACTGATAAAGGACCGCTGTTCGTGAATGAACAAGGGACGAGTGTTTATCATCGGCGTAAACCAGGAACCGCAGCCGGTCGTGTCACTGGATACTTCACCTTTTTACTCCGCCGGCATATGGGGATGGGTTTGTTATTTTGGCGCCAGCGACCAAGGAAAAATTATTCACCGCAATTAATTTAACTGGAAACGAAGTTTGGAGCTTTATACCCTCCAAATAATATGAGAAGAGGAATTTGATATGTGGGATACCCTGATTATTAAACCGTTTATCAGCGTCTTGCTTTTTATCTATGACCTGATCGGCAAGAATTTCGGTTTGGCGATCATTCTGTTCACGATCATAATCAAGTTGATCACCCAACCGCTTACTTCCAAGCAGATCAAGAGCAGCAAAGCGCTTCAGGATTTACAGAAAGACAAGGATTGGCAGGATATTCAAAAGAAATATAAAAACGACCGTGATAAGCTGGCCCAGGAGCAGATGAAGTTATATAAGGAAAAAGGCATCAGTCCCTTTGCGTCATGTCTTGCCGACGGTGATACAGTTCCCGATCATCATTGGACTCTACCAGAGCATCATTCAAACAATGGGTAATGCGCCCTTCCAGATGCTCAATTTGGTTTCCAAACTTTCCCCCTGGCTGGCCAATGTATTCTCCTTTATACCCGGGATTAGCAGGACCGATCAACCTGATCCCGCTCAACAGCCAATTCCTATGGATGGACATGGGACGTCCGGAACGCCTGATGATCCCTGGAATTTCATTTGGCATTCCGGTATTGACCATTATCGTTGTGGTCACATCATTCCTGCAGACCAAGTTGATTAGCCACACCTACCGGCGACCAGCAGCAGGGTCAGATGTCAGGCATCATGAATATTTACCTGCCCTTGTTGATGGGTTGGTTTGCCTATTCATTTGCCTCCGGATTTGCGCTTTATTTTGTCACTTCCAACCTGTAACCATTGTGCAGTATGCTTTATTGGGTAGGGCGGATTTGTCGAATTTACTGCCCAAGCGCTCGGCTCCGATAAGAAATCTGGAAAAGAGTCAAAATGAACGATCAAAAAACTACTCTTGAAGTAATTGCCCCGACCGATTGACGAAGCGGTTGAAAAAGGACTGGATCAGCTTGGTTTACCAAGGGATGCGGTTTCAGTTGAGGTTCTGGATGAAGGGCAGGGTGGCGGCTTTCTCGGTATTGGTGCCCGCCAGGTACGCGTGCGTCTGACACTCAACGATCTTCAACCCATGCCAAGAGAGAGTGAAGAACCCGAATCGAAAAGACTCCGAGACAGGAAGAGTTTGTGGATGAACTGGAGGAAGCCAAAGTCCGCGCAGACCGCATCGTGAATGAATTGTTGAAACAAAATGCAGGTTTCCGCCAAGGTTTCTTCACGCATCCTCGAACCGGAAGACGAGCATGATAATCCCATGGTATTGGTTGAGGTTACTGGTAATGATCTAAGCATTTTGATCGGGCGTAAAGCGGAGACGTTGAATTCACTGCAGTATGTCACCAGCCTGATTCTTAAATCAGCAGATGAGCAAATGGACACCTCTGCTGATTGATGTGCAGGGTTACCGATTCCGCCGTGAAAGACAGCTTGCGGCAGTTGGCCAGGCGGCTGGCTGACCAGGTTGTGGCTACCGGGCGCAAACAGGTGCTGGAGCCCATGCCGGCCAATGAACGGCGCATCATTCACCTGGAACTTCGTTATCATCCTTTCGTGACTACCGAAAGCATGGATGAAGAACCGCATCGAAAGGTGACCATCTTCCTGAAACCGAAAGAATAAGAAAATATTCGAAGAGCAAAACCGTTGGCTGAACCAATCAATGCCAACGGTTTTTATTTTTGGGCATTCTTTTTTTGCGAACATCATTTTGAAAAAGTAATAATATTGGTCAGGATGACCATACTGACCTGCAATCTATTGTTCACTGAGGAATTTCTTGGAGTTTGATTTAAAGTACCCAAATATGGGATAATTTCAGGTCGTAAAGCGTTTGAAGGAGAAGAGTAAGCGATCTTGAACATCCAGCGAACCGGGATAGGTGCGAGCCCGGTCGTCAAAAATCGCTGAAAATCACTCCCGAGCTGCAATCTGAAAGTCTTTTAGACAAATAAGAACGCCGGACAGTCGCCGTTATATGAACTTTGGCAGCTAATGCCTACTGAGTGTCCGGGAAAACGGAAATCAGGGTGGTACCGCGGGAATAATTCTCGTCCCTGAAAAGGACGAGTTTTATTTTATTAATTTGCTGGAGGTTGAATGTTTAAACCTGTATCATCAAAATTGAATATTAATCAGATGGAATTATCCATTATCGATTATTGGAATCAGGAAGATATTTTCCATGCGTCCATCGCCAATCGCGAAGGTAAACCCGAATACGTATTTTATGAAGGTCCGCCGACAGCGAATGGCATGCCCGGCGTGCATCATGTTCTGGCGCGGGCATTTAAGGATGTTTTCCCGCGCTACAAGACCATGCGCGGTTATCATGCTCTGCGCCGCGGCGGTTGGGATACGCATGGCTTGCCGGTGGAGATCGAGGTTGAAAAAAAACTTGGGTTCACCAACAAGCAGCAGATCGAGGATTACGGCATCGCGGAATTCAACCGCTTCTGCCGTGAATCTGCTTTTTCCAATATCAAGGAATGGGAAAAACTTACTGAACGTATCGCTTACTGGGTGGATTTCGAGACTGCTTATGTCACTTATAAAAATTCCTACATTGAATCGGTATGGTGGATCCTGAAGAACCTCTGGGAAAAAGATCTTTTGTATCAGGGATTTAAAGTCGTTCCCTATTGTCCCCGCTGCGGAACCCCCTTATCAGATCATGAGGTTGCACAGGGATATAAGGAAGCGATCGACCCCTCTGTTTTTGTGCGCATGCCGCTGGTTGATGAACCGGATACCTCGCTTCTGGTATGGACAACTACACCCTGGACTCTACCCGGTAATGTCGCTGTGGCGGTCAACCCGGATATCGACTATGTTTTGGTGGAGCACACTACTGAACAATCCGGTGAAGAGTGCAAGGAACGCCTGATCCTGGCCAAGTCCCTTGGTGGAGAAAGTTTTTGGCGAAGAAGCTGGTTGAGGTGGTGGATGAATTTAAGGGAAGGCTGCTCAAAGGAACCACCTATCATCCGCTGTATACCTTTCTACCACCGGATAAACCGGCTTACCGTGTGGTGCTGGGTGACTTTGTAACTACCGAGGATGGCAGTGGGCTGGTGCACATAGCGCCGGCTTTCGGCGCTGATGACATGCAGATGGCGCTGGATGAGGATCTGCCCATCTTGATGACGGTAGCGCCTAACGGCACTTTCATACCAGAAGTGCGCCCTTGGTCAGGGAAATTCGTCAAAGATGCGGATCCCTTTATCATCGAAGGATCTTGAACTCACGCGGTTTACTTTTCAAGGACGGAAAAATATACTCACACCTATCCTTTTTGCTGGCGCTGCGATACGCCGCTGCTTTATTATGCCCGACCGACCTGGTTCATCGCCACCAGCAAGGAAAAAGACAAACTGGTCAGTCTGAATCAGGAAGTCAATTGGTATCCTGAGCATATCAAGAATGGCCGTTTTGGAAATTGGCTGGAAAATAACATCGACTGGGCGCTTGGGCGCGAACGATATTGGGGCACGCCGTTGCCCGTATGGGAATGTGAAAAGTGCCATACCCAGGAGTGCATCGGCTCGGTCGAAGAATTATCTGAAAACACCGGTAAGGACCTTAAAGGGCTTGATCTGCACCGCCCCTATGTGGATGAGGTTCATTATGAATGCCCCAAGTGCGGTGAACGCATGACACGCGTGCCGGAATTGATTGATGTCTGGTTCGATTCCGGTTCGATGCCGGTTGCCCAGTGGCATTATCCGTTTGAGAACAAGGAGGAATTCAAGAAGCAGTATCCGGCGGATTATATCTGTGAGGCAGTTGACCAAACCCGCGGTTGGTTCTATTCGCTGCACGCGATCTCCACCCTTCTATTTGGCGAGAAATGTTTCCGCAATGTGATCTGCCTTGGTTTGATCCTGGATGGCGAAGGCCAGAAGATGTCCAAATCGCGCGGCAATGTAGCTGATCCCTGGGATGTGCTCAATGAACATGGTGCTGATGCCATGCGCTGGTACTTCTACACCGCCAGCCCGCCGGGACAGGAACGCCGCTATTCTTCGGAATTGGTCGGCGAGGTGGTCAGGAATTTCATTCTCACGCTTTGGAACACCTATTCATTTTTCGTGACCTATGCCAATCTGGATGGCTGGCAGCCTAAACCGGGCATGAAGGTCGAATATTCAGGTCTTGATAAATGGCTGCGGGCGGAGCTTCATCAGCTTGATTAAGGATGTAACCGAATCATTTGAAAATTATGATGTTTTAGGCGCTACGCGGCCGATCGAGAAATTTGTGGATAATCTTTCCAATTGGTACCTGCGCCGATCCCGCCGGCGTTTCTGGAAAACAGAATCGGATGCGGACAAAGAAGCCGCTTATGCAACGCTTTATGAAGCGCTGCTGGCGGTAAGTAAATTGCTCGCCCCAACCATGCCCTTTATCGCGGAGGAGATCTATGGAAATCTTGCATTGAGTGCTGATAAAACCAGCCCAAAGTCTGTGCATATGGCTGATTGGCCGGTGTATGATCCTGCCTGTATCGATGAATCGCTGATTCGCAAGATGAATTTGGTGATGCGCCTGGTTTCTTTGGGTCATGCTGCAAGAAATAAATCTGGCATCAAGGTCCGCCAGCCCTTGCAGGAGGCAGCATTTGCGGTGAGTAATATGAGTGATGCATCCGTGATTGAAGAATATGCTGATCTGCTGCAGGATGAACTGAATGTGAAGAAGGTCAGGGCTTTGAGCGCGGCGAGCGAAGCGGCTGCTTATGAGCTTGTTCCGCTTCCCAAGCAGCTTGGCCAGAAATACCGGGATATGTTCCCAAAGGTCCGCAGTGCCATCGAAGCGCTGGATGCGGAAGAATCTGCGCAGAAACTTCTTGCTGGAGGATCGCTGGAGATAGAAGTTGAGGGCCAAAAGCTGGAGATCTTCCCCGATGAGGTTGAAGTGCGGGTTCAGGCGAAAGAAGGTTTTTCGGTGGCATCAGAGGGTGCCGAGGTCGCTGCACTGGTGACGATATTGACCGAGGACCTGATTTATGAAGGATTGGCCAGAGAGTTTGTTCGTCGTGTGCAGGAAGCCCGCAAACAAGCTGATTTTGACATTGCGGACCGCATCAGGATCTATCTATGCCAGCTCGAACAAGCTGATGAAAGCGGTTGAGGGGTTCAAAGACTACATCATGGCTGAAACTCTCACGGTGGAAATGGATGGCAGCCAGATTCCCGACCGGCTTCCGAACTTGAGTGATGAATTTGACGGAGAAACACTGACCGTCTGGCTGGATAAGGTTAAGGGTTGCGGGCATTACGTCCTATTTTCTTTAGATGGATGAAATCCCGGCTGCAAAAGGTAGCTATCTTCTGGTCTCGCGATTGAGAAATTATGCTTGCAAATTGGCATCGGGGCTTTGGGAGAGCATGATTTTACGGAAGGGGTCTATATTTTATTGCGGCAGCGCACAAGGACCTGGCGGTTTGAGACTCGCGATTGCTCATCATCAGCGCACAGCTCAAAAACCTCATTGGCATATTGACTATCTCAAGCCGATGGTGAAAATGCTGATGGTTTGGTATTTGACGGCAGAAATCCGATTTGAGTGCCGCTTTGTAGAATCGCTGATCAAGCTGCCGAATGCTTCCCAGCCGGTGCGCTCATTTTGGGTCATGCGATTGCCGGTCAGGCTGTTTTTCGCATCTCGTCCAATTTCCGCCAGACACAGCCACAAACGGAGGGTTTTTGGATCACTAAAATTAGAATTTGGTGCATTAAATGCTCGAATATTGGACGAAGGCAGTAGATTTAACAAATTATCTTTAAAATCTTATTTAATGCGACCCCTCCCTGAAAGTGAATTTATGGTTAATTCGGGTCAAATCTGATAGAATGCAGGGTAATTTGGAGATATCACAATTGAACGAGAAAATAAAGAAGAATTTGATGAGCTACCTGGTTTTGCTTCCCATCACCGGGGTGATTGTGCTTTTGGACCAGTGGACCAAAGCGATTGTTCGTTCCAATCTCGCACTCGGTGAAGTTTGGTCTCCTTTTAATTGGCTGACACCATATGCCCGTATCGTTCATTGGTATAACACTGGTGTCGCTTTTGGCATGTTCCAGGATCGTAATTTGCTTATTCTCAATTCTGGTTTTCCTCATTTCACTATCCATTTTTATCTTTTATCCCAAACTGACTGAAGACGATTGGTTCCTGCGTATTGCGTTGAGCTTACAGCTTGGCGGTTCCATCGGTAATTTGATCGATCGATTGACGGTTGGGCATGTAACGGATTTCATTTCCATAGGCAATTTTCCCGTTTTTAATATCGCGGATTCATGTATTACGGTTGGCGCGATCATCATGATCATAGCTCTTTGGATAGACGAGAGAAAGCAGAAATCGCAATCCTCCGGGGCAGAATCAGGATCAATAATTTGCAGGTTTTTCTTTGTTAGTCGATCAGCAAACCTTAATTTTCCAGGAGTTATCCCCTGAAAGGGTGGATAAATATCTTACTGCGCAATTCCCGAATATTCCCGCAGCCAGATCCAGCGCCTGATCAGCGAGGGTTTTGTGCTGGTTAATGGTTTGCATGCCCAGAAAATCCGGCCAGCTGCTTGAAAAAGGCGATCATGTGGAAATTACTTTTCCCCCGCCGGAACCGCTCGACTTGATACCGGAGAAAATTCCTCTGAATATTATTTATGAAGATTCAAACGTGCTGGTTGTGAACAAACCGGCGGGTATGGTAGTTCATCCTTCGGCGGGTCATTCGACTGGCACGCTGGTTCATGCCATCTTGGCTCATGTGACCGGATTTGCAGGGTATCGGCGGCAAAAAACGACCCGGTATTGTCCATCGCCTGGATAAGGATACTTCCGGCATTATCCTGATTGCCAAAAATCAACCCAGCCATATCTGGCTGCAGAGGCAGTTTAAGAGCCGGGATATTGAGAAGATCTATCTGGCATTGGTGGAAGGCAGACCAGCGACAAATCAGGGGCGTATTATCGCTCCCATTTATCGTGACCCTTCCCATCGCCAGAGAATGGCGATCGCGCCTGAAGGCAAGGGTAAATACGCGGAAACTGAGTATGAGATCATAAAAAAATATCGCGGTTATACGATGCTGCGCGTCCATCCTCTTACCGGCCGTACCCATCAGATCCGTGTTCATTTATCGTCCATACATACTCCCGATCGTCGGTGATAGGATATACGGATTAAAAAATCCATCCCTGCCTATCAGCAGGCATTTTCTCCATGCGGCGGAAATTGCCATCCGGTTGCCTGGAGAAAAGGAGAGGACCAGGTTCAAAGCGGAATGCCGCCTGAATTGACTGCAAGGTCCTTGAAGAACTCATTCCGGAGGAATAAAAGAATATGGCGTTTGAAAATGGCATCATTGATTTAAGATCGGATACGGTAACTCATCCCACTGAAGAAATGCGCCGCGCGATGGCTTCGGCTGAAGTAGGGGATGATGTATATGGAGAAGATCCGACTATTAACCGCCTGGAAGAGCGGCAGCTGAAGTAACGGGAAAAGAAGATGCATTGTTTGTGGCTTCAGGTACCATGGGAAATCTCATCGCCATCCTGGTGCACTGCCGCCGCGGTGATGAGGCAGTGATGGGCCATCTCGGACATACTTTTCTGCATGAAGCGGGCGGCATGTCTGCCCTGGGCGGTGTTTTCCCGCATGTGATCCAAAACCAGAAAGACGGCACACTCTTGTTGGATGATATTCGCGGCGCGTTCCGCGAAGAGGATGTTCACCATCCTGTTTCCCGCCTGGTAATCGTGGAGAACACGCAGAATGCCTGCGGCGGAATTCCGCTTCCTGCTGGAATACATGCGCAGATTTGAGGGAAGTTGTAAATGAATTGGGCTTGTTCCTTCATCTTGACGGTGCCCGAATTTTCAATGCAGCGGTAGCACTGAATTTGAATCCTTCTGAATTGACGCATGAGGTCGGATTCGGTAATGTTCTGCCTTTCCAAAGGGCTTTGTGCGCCTGTGGGGTCCATGCTGTGTGGAACCAAGGACTTATTTATCAAGCCAGGCGGGTGAGAAAACAGCTGGGTGGTGGTATGCGGCAGGCTGGTGTTTTGGCGGCAGCAGGATTGATCAGCATAGAAAAAATGACCCAGAGATTGGCAGAGGATCATGCTCGAGCCACTGACCTTGCCAATGGATTGGATGGGATCAAGGGACTTGAATTTGATAAGGGTCTGCCGCAATCCAATATGGTTTTCCTCCAATTAAGGCCGGATGTGAAAAAAACGCCGGCACAAATTGAAGCTGAGATGGCAGAATTGGGAATTCTGATCGGGCAGTCCGGGCCGCGGAATTTCCGGTTGGTTACCCATTACTGGATCGAATGAAGAAGATATCGTAAAACCATCAATGCTTTCAAAGAGAGTAATGAATTAGTGGTATTTTCAAGGAAATGGCGATAAATTGGCTTTGTTATAATTCGTGTATCAAATTTCCCCAATTATTTTCAGGAGGAGTAATGGATGAATTTGTCACACTTGAAATGGTGGATGAGGCAGTTGAAGCGATCCACCAGAAAACCAAACAGCAGCCCAGGTCGGTTTGATCCTTGGGTCCGGGCTTGGCGATCTGGCCGAATCGTAAAACCGGCAGATTATATTGACTTTGGGGAGATCCCGCATTGGCCGCGGTCGACTGTAATGGGCCATAAAGGGCGCCTGGTCATTGGAGAACTTGAATCCAAACCGGTGATGATCATGCAGGGCAGGGTGCATTTTTATGAAGGGTACCCGATGCCGATGATCGGTTTTCCAATTCGTGTGATGGTTCGCATGGGTATAGAAGTACTGATCGTCACAAATGCGGCTGGTGCGGTAAATCCGGCATATGAACCTGGGCAGTGTCATGTTGATCACCGATCATTTGTCCTTGCTGGCAATGGCTGGGCAGAATCCACTGATGGGTCCGAATATTGATGAATTCGGTGAACGCTTTCCGGATATGAGCCGGCTTATGATAGGGAATTATTGGAACTGGCCCGGAAGGCGGCCAAAGAAAATGATATTGTGAACCTTATGAAGGAGTCTATGTGTGTTTGGCTGGTCCTTCATTTGAAACCCCGGCGGATCTGCGCTTCCTTCAGAAAGTTGGTGTGGACGCAGTTGGGATGTCGACTGTGCCGGAAGTGATCGTTGCACATCACGGCGGTATCCGCGTATTGGGGATTTCTGGCATCAGCAACAAGGCCAATCTGGATGGCTCAACTGTCACGACCCATGAGGAAGTGCTGGAAGCCGGTAAAGTGCTGGTTCCCAAGTTGGATGTGATCATCAGAGGAGTTTTGCGGCAAGATCTGATAGCTGTTTGGATTTATCCTCAAGTCGAAATGAATCATGGAAGAATTGCTTCGCTTTTTAGGAGCGAGGTCCGCCAGTTGTTGACGTCTGCGGCCTCCTGAGCGCGCTGGAAGAACTCCGCCTGTGTAAGTCCGGGGGGCGCACTTGTCGGCACCGATTCGCATCCTGCGAGAAACAGGCCGGCGAATACGACGACAAGCACAAAGGCGAGGGGAAGTCCATACGGGCGAAGCGATTGATTCATGAGTGTGGTTCCTCGAGCATTCGGTCTTGCCTAGACTATACTGAATGCTGCGCGCGTCTGTCCAGTCGGAGGTTAGCCGTAGACTTCGTCCCGGATCGGAAGTGATTTGCGGAGTTCCCGCAGGAAGTCTCTATCATCACCCATCGGCTCGTAGTTATCGCAATCGTCCATTGCCCGGCGAGCCACGGTGAAGTACTTGTAGAATTTTTCGTCACCCAGTTTCTTGCGCCATTTTCCGGCATCGCAGCGTACGCGAAGGAAGTACCGCCCGCTTTCGTCCAGCTGTTCGGGAACCACCTTGCAGTGCACACAATTCGCACAATAGATCTTCGTGCGATGATACCCGTCCTGGTCCTCATCAGCGGATTGGACGGCCTGGCTCCCAAACATGGGTTTCTCCTTGGATTGTGCAGCACGCATACTACCATGATCGTAATTTTCCGGTCAATAGTTTAGGGTTTGGGGTCCGTTCCCACTTTCCAGGCGGCCCCGGAATTCGATACACTCTTGCCCATGATTGCCACCATCGTAAATGCCGCGGCCGTCGTTGTCGGTTCCTTCATTGGCGTTTTTTTCAATACGCGAATCAAGGAGGACTTCAAGCACGTCGTATACAACGGCATCGGCATTGTGTCGCTCATCATCGGGATCTCGATGACGCTCAAGTCGACCAGGATCATCTATCTCGCGCTTTCGCTCGTGATCGGTGGCGTTCTCGGAAACTGGTGGAACGTGGAAGGCGGCATACTCAAACTTGGTGAACTTCTGCGGCGTCGCTTCGGCCGAGGAAACCACGAACATGATTTTGCCTATGCATTTCTCACCGCCTCAGTCCTTTTCTGCGTCGGTGCAATGACTATCGTCGGTGCTTTCCAGGCAGGCACCGAGGGCAACTACGAGCTGCTGTTCACCAAGTCGGTCATGGACGGATTCATGGCGATCATGCTTTCGGCCGCAATGGGAATCGGCGTGGCATTTTCATTTCTTACGATACTAATCTACCAGGGCGGCCTGACGCTTCTGGCGGGACTAATCTCGCCCCTGGTTACCCCGCTCGTCATCTCGGAGCTGAACGGGGTAGGAGGAGCCCTTGTGATCATGATCGGGATCAATCTGCTCGAGCTCAAAACCATCAAGACGGCGAACTTCGTACCCAGCCTGCTCGTCATTCTCCTGTTTGTGGCCGTGGATCCGCTTTTCGCCGGAATTCACCTCTGAGAGGCGCGACACCGGTCACGAACCCCATTTCATGAATCCGGGGAGCAGCGCGTGAACAAGGTTCTGATGTTTCGGCAGAACCCGCACCGCGTAGCCCTGACGCCCCGTCGCACTGCACGGAACAGTCAGCGAGTAGCGATAGGTGTTTGAGTCGCTTTCGGGTGCTTCGGGCTCGTCGATTCCCGGTCCGCCCGTCGCCTCCATTTGTACCCTTTCGGGTGCTTCGAACTCACCCCTGGAGTTCATGGTTCCAAAGTAGAGCTCTACCGCGACATCCTGCGGCGTGAGCTTGCCGAGACTCACCGTCGCTTCCATGGTGAGTTTGTCGCCTACCTTCAGAAGCTGGGTTTGCGCTTCCCCCGCGTGGATGTTCTGGACGTTGACCCTCTCCCAGGAGCTGCGCAGTTTTTCGACATATGCGGCGGTAATGCGCGCTTTCTGATACTTGTCTTTGCGAAACGCTTCGCTGTTGGCCAGGGCGGGTTCGTAGAACATCTGGGCATACTCGAGAACCATCCGGTGGCTGGAAAAAGTCTTTCCGACGTACTGCACCGAGCTTTTCATCCGTTTGATCCATTCGCGCGGGAGGCCGTCCTCGCCCCGATCGTAATAGGTGGGGATGATCTCGCGCTCGAGCAGATCGAAAAGCGCTTTGCATTCGACGTCGTCCTGGACCTCATCGTCATCATATTCCTCGCCGCTGCCGATCGACCAGCCAATCTCGGGCCGAAACGCCTCGGCCCACCAGCCGTCGGGAACCGAGCAGTTGAGAACGCCGTTGATTCCTGCCTTCATCCCGCTTGTACCGCTCGCCTCAAGGGGTCGCTTCGGCGTGTTCAGCCAGAGGTCGCTCCCGGACACGAGATATTTCGCCATCGTAATGTCATAATTCTCGAGGAATACGATCTTGCTGCGAACATCGGGCTGGCTTGCGAAATGCACGATGTCCTTGATGAGGTTTTTCCCCGGCATATCGTGCGGATGAGCCTTGCCGGCGAAGATGATCTGTACCGGACGCTCGCTGCTGGTAAGAAGTTTCTTTAGTCTTTCAGGATCCCGAAACAGCAGAGTCGCCCGCTTGTAGGTTGCAAACCTTCGCGCGAAAGCGATAGTCAGCGTATAGGGCGAGAGCGCTTCACTTGCGTGGGCCAGCTGATTTCCGGTGACCCCGCGCGACTCGAGCTGCTGTTTCATTCGGTCACGGGCGAAGGCCACGAGCCGCTCTTTTCGTCGCTCGTGCGTGCGCCACAGCTCCTCGTCAGATATGCGGTCGACACGGTTCCAGACGTCGAGGTAGGTGGGATCGTCGGCGAACCGGGGACCAAAGTAACGGTCCATGAGGTCCAGCATGTCGTGCGAAATCCAGTGCCTGCAGTGCACTCCGTTCGTGATGTGGGTGATCGGAATCTCCGATTCCGGAACCGCGGACCAGATCGCCTGCCACATTTTGCGGGAGACTGCGCCGTGAAGTTCGCTCACCCCGTTATTATAGGCAGAGAGCTTCAGAGCAAGCACCGTCATGCAGAACTGCTCCTGCGTGTCTTCCGGGTACTCCCGGCCGAGCGCGAGAAAGTCCTGGAAGCTCAGTCCGGTACCCGCGGTGAGACTGGTGAAGTACTTCTGAATGAGGTCCATGGAGAAGCGCTCGTTGCCGGCAGGGACCGGAGTATGCGTGGTGAAGATGTTGGTGGGCCAGAGCGCCTGGATCGCCTCCGGCGTGGTCAGACCGTCTTCTGCAACCGACTCCCGGATCCGTTCAAGGCAGAGAAACGCGGAGTGGCCCTCGTTCATGTGGGTAACCACCGGGTCGTACCCGAGCGCGCGGAGCGCGCGAATTCCGCCGATACCGAGCAGAAGCTCCTGGCGAATGCGCGTCTCCTTGTTCCCCCCATAGAGTGCCGCGGTGATCTGCCGCATCTCCTCATTGTTATCAGGAATATTGGTGTCGAGCAGGAATAGTGATCCGCGGCCGATCCTGACCTCCCATAGCTGGGCGGTAACCAGCGCGTCGGCCATCTGCAGCGAGATCTTCACCGTTTCTCCATTTTCGGACTTGCACTGGCGCACCGGCATGTTGTACCAATCGTTTACCGGATAGGACTCCTGCTGGAACCCGTCCGCGTTGAGATACTGCTTGAAGTACCCCTGCTGATACAAAAGCCCAACGCCGACAAGGGGCAGACCCAGGTCGGAGGAAGACTTCAAATGGTCACCGGAAAGCATACCAAGACCGCCGGAATAGATAGGGACGCTGACATCCATGCCGTACTCCATCGAGAAGTAGGCGATCACTTTTTTGCCAAACTCGCCCTTGTACCATCGTTCCCCTTTGAGATATCTCTGGAACTTTTCGTAGACGGTGTTGAGGGAGGAGAGAAACGAGTCGTCGTTTACCACCTCCTCGTAGCGTTCCTGGGAAACCATGCCGAGGAGGCGTGCGGGATTCTGATTGCACTGGAGCCACGCGTCGTAGTCGAGCCGGATAAAGAGCCGCACGGCGTCGAAATTCCAGCTGATCCACATGTTGTGGGCGAGCTCTTCGAGCGGCTTCAGCGATTCCGGTATATTCGGCTGTACGGAAAACGTGAGTACTTTCATGTCCCTGCTCCTCTGGAATAACGCAACCTAGACGATACTGAGGGATAGAGCAGCTGTCAATGAGAGGGGATTTGCTCCTCATGTTCGTCGATGATGCTGATGATGGAGCTGCCGGGTGCGACCGCGGGAAGCCCGTCGATCTTCTTCATCGCGGCCAGAAGATCGCGCTCGAGCGCCGGATGCACGGTGATGACAACCGGCACGCGGTCTGATGAAATCCGCGCGGAATCGGCGGGAGCCGCGTTCTGCAGCACCGACGAAATGCTGATGCCATGGTCACCGAGGATCGAGGCGATTCGCGCAAGGACGCCAGGAGAGTCGTCGACCAGAAGTCGCAGGTAGAAGCGGTTGACTAACTCTTCGGGGAGGACCATGCGACCGTCGGCCGCGAGGTCGGGCCACATACCAGGATAGGCGAAGATGTGCTGCCAGGAGCCGGTCGCCAGAGAGACGACGTCTGCGACCACCGCCGAACCGGTCGGCGCCCCGCCGGCTCCGCGGCCGTAGTACATCGTGTGGCCGGTCGTGTGGCCATAGACGCTGATCGCGTTGAACGGTCCCGACACCCACGAAAGAGGATGATCGTGAGAAATGAACACCGGGCGGACACGGATGCAGTATCCGTCGTCTACCCGCTGGGCGATGGCGAGAAGCTTGATGATGTAGCCGAGATTACTTCCGTAAATGACGTCCTCGACGCGGAGTCTGTCGATGCCTTCGACAGGGATCTGTTGAAAATCAAAGCGCCGTCCAAAGGCGAGTGACGCGAGGATAGCAATCTTGTGTGCCGAGTCGCCGCCGCTCACATCGAGGGTTGGATCCGCTTCGGCGAGGCCCGCCTTCTGCGCATCGGCAAGTGCCGCGTCATAGTCGACGCCCTTCTCGATCATTTCGGTGAGGATGTAGTTGCAGGTGCCGTTGACAATTCCGAACACGGCATCGATCCGGTTAGCCACCAGGCCGTCGGTAATAGCTCTGATGATCGGGATGCCACCGCCGCAGCTTGCTTCGAATGCTATCGCCACGCCCTTTTCCCGTGCAAGCGCAAAGAGCTCCGTGCCGTGGTGGGCGAGGAGGGCCTTGTTTGCGGTGACCACATGTTTGCCTGCGGCGAGCGCGCGCCTGATAAAATCGCGGGCAATAGTCGTACCCCCCACGAGTTCGATCACAACCTGCACGTCCGGGTCGTTCAGCGCTTTTTCGAGCTGATCAGTGTAGAGATCGGTCGGAATGCCCAGCCTGCGGGCGTTGGTAAAATCGCGGTCGACGACGTACCGCAATTCGACATCGACGCCGGTGCGCAGCTTCAAGTAATCCCGGTCATCCAGGAGGATTCGGGAGGTGGCTCCTCCCACGGTTCCACACCCTATTACGGCTACCGTACATCTACCCATGGCGAACATCCTAAGAATCCCTCTTTACGCTGTCAAGCCGGGCCGTTAGACTGCCCGACTATGGAATATTCGGTAGTGCTCTTCGACGCCGATGGAACGATCATGGATTTCGAGCGCGCCGAGCGTGAGGCGCTCAAACGCGCTTTCGAATTTACCGGGCTCGACTATGATGAGACACGGCACCTGCCGCTCTACACGTCCATCAACAGACAGATCTGGATCGAGTTCGAGGAGGGCGCGATTTCGAGTGCGAAGCTCGGGCGCGAGCGCTTTGTCCGCTATCTGACTGCGCTTGGTCTGGACGCCGATCCGGGTGAGCTCAGCGAAGCCTATGTTACCTACCTGGCCGAAGGGGATTTTCTGATCCCGGGCGCCGAAGAGATGCTTCGAGTGCTCGCCGGCAGTTGCAGAATGTCGGTCGTCACCAACGGTCTTTCCAGGGTTCAGAACTCACGGTTCTCTCGAAGTGCGCTTTCACGCTATTTCGACGGTATCGTTATTTCCGAAGAGGTCGGGGCCCGAAAGCCCGAGAGGGAGATTTTCGACGTGGCTCTTCGCGCCTATCCGAATGTTCCCCGATCGAAGGTACTGATGGTCGGCGATAGTCTCAGCTCCGATATCGCCGGTGGAATTATCTACGGACTTGCCACCTGCTGGTACAATCCCGAAGGCCTTCCTGCTCCGGCTGACGCTCTACCGCCAGCCGGGGGACCCGACTATGAGATTCGTGAGCTGCGTGAGCTTCCGCCGATCGTTCTCGGTGCCTCGGATCGGGGTCGCCTGTGAGGAGCGTTCGACGGACCGCTGTTGCATCGGCGGGGAAACTTCGCTATAGTTTGCGATGAAACTCCCATCGAACCGATTATCGTGGCTGTGGCCGGTGCTCGCAGGGGTATGATGCATGCTTTTTGAGCTTGGATTCATTCTTCAGAAACTTTTTGGACCGTTTAGACTCCTGTCTTCCCACCTGTTTCTGATTATCGCCGGAACTTCAGTGAGCTTTCTTCTGACGCTCATACTTCTCCCGCGTTTTTTCGACCGTCTCCCCCAGGATCGCGGACGTGAATTTGCCGCTGAGGGCCAGGTCGCAAAAGGCAAGCCAACCGGTGCAGGGATCGTGTTCATTACGATTTTCACCGTCGTATCTCTTTTTGCCGTTCCGCTCGGCTGGCAGCAGGTCGCGATACTCATCCTGACCTATCTGGCCATGGTGTCCGGTTTTGTCGACGATCGCAGCGACAGGTCCTGGAGCGAGTACAAGAAGGGCCTGATGGATCTCATCATCGCTCTCGTCGCCTCGTTCGTCCTGCTGAGCACCGGCACTCGGATGTGGCTTCCCTTCACCGATGTCGTGTTTCACCTGAGTCCCTGGTTCTTCGTTCCCGTTTCGACCGTAATCATCTGGTTTTCCATCAACTCGACCAACTGTACGGACGGGGTAGACGGCCTGTCGAGCACGCTGGTGCTTCTCGCTCTCATAAGCCTTGGAGTCTTCCACTATTTCATCATCGGGCACACCGATATTTCCGCCTACCTGCTCCTGCCGCACTATGAGGACTCTCCTCGCTGGGCAATCATGGCATTTGTTATGGTGGGCAGTCTTGCCGGCTACCTCTGGTACAACGCCCATCCGAGCGAAGTGCTGATGGGCGATGCCGGATCACGCGCCCTTGGTTTCTTCATCGGCGTGATGGTCATGAACACCGGCAACCCCTTTTCTATCCTCATCGTCGGCACGGTGATCCTCGTGAACGGCGGAGCGGGACTGATGAAGGTTGCGTTGCTGCGCTTTTTCAAGATCCGCATATTTCACACCATCCGTTTCCCATTGCACGATCACTTTCGTATTACGCGCAAATGGTCGAATGCCCAGGTGCTCGTTCGTTTTGCACTGGTGCAGATCCTCATTACCATTGTGCTCTTCGGGGTCTTCATGAAGGTTCGGTGACCGCGCACCATAACTGGTGCGCCGCATGTCCGACCTTCGTTGCTCAATTGCCGCTCGACAGGTTGAAGAGATCTCCGGCACCGTCAAAAAACAGCTTCTCCATGTCACGATCAATTCCGGGCGGAGCCACCGTGCGTAGCCCGTCCGCACCGCTCTCTACAGTCAGAAGTCGTTTCTCTGTCCGGACCGCTTCGAGCAGCTCATTTTCGGGAACCGCTCGCGGAATTCTCCCGTTCGTCGCATCGTGGCGCAAATTGAGGAGCCGCGACAGGCGGAACGCGGTGACCATCTGGGATGTCGTGAGAGCGCCGGTCCAGGGAAATGCGGACGACCCCGCGCAAAGGCCCGCCGGAACCGAACCGAAGAGAGCCGGATCTTCGAAACCGGGAAGCCCCGGAACCGGATAGAAAAGTGAGATTCCCGAGCGTGTCGGCAGCCCGGAGATCAACAGGAGACTCTCGACGACCGATCGAGGGGTGTCTCCCGGCAGGCCGCAGATGAAGTAGGTGACCGCCGGCCTCCCCATCCGAGAAATCTCCTGCAGCGTCTCACGAAGCCTGTTGATCTGGTGCGGGCGTCGGTTTCTTTCCAGGAGCTCCGGATCAGCGCTGCCGAGCGACAGGTTGAATTGTACGAAACCCAGATCGACAAGGGATCTCACGGTGGCAACGTCGAGAAGCGTATAGTCCAGGCCGTTTTCTGCGGAAAATCGGGGGGTCCCGTACCGGTGCTTCAGGCGGCCGAGGATTTCGAGAAAGTAGCTGCGAACAAAGAGGATATTGTCGTCCTCGAAATTGACCGTGATTTCGCTGCCTGCCGGTACCTGTTCGAACGCAGCAAGCACCTGGTCCGGGGGCACAAGCCGGAACTCCCGCCCGTGGCAGAGATGGTTTGCGCAAAATGCGCACTGCTTCGGGCATCCGCGGCTCAACATTGTCGTGACGGCGATCCTGCCCGCATTCCGGGCTCCGGCGGCCGCCGAACCGATCTTCATTGATCGTGAGACAGCGGAGCTCCCTCGGTATCTGCTCTGCACAGCGAGCGCAATTTCCAACCGGGGCGATTCTCCAGACTCTCGCGTGGCGCCGGTCCATTCGAGGAGTGCCGATTCGGCTTCACCCGCGATAATCTCGTCGACGCCACCGGCCTCTTCCCGAAAGTACCACGGCGCGACCGTCGCGCCCGCGCCACCAATGACAACGTGCAGGCCGGGGCTTCTTCGCTTCAGTGTTGCCGCAAGCTGTTTTGCGTCATCGGCATAGGCAAACGCGAACAGCGACAGAAAAACGACTCCCGGCGACTCCGCCAGAATCAGGTCTGCGCAAAGGTCTGCCGGCGGGCCGAAACGTTTGAAACGCGTAAAAAACGAGAGCGGTCCTCTCTCGTCCGGCAGAAGAACCTCCTCCAGATGACCGAGCCATGGCGGCAACGACACCGGTTTGCCACGTGCAAAATTTTCCATCATCGGAAAGACGAGAAGGGTAACTTCCCACCCGGCGCGGCGCAGAATCTCCGCGGCGATGCGGGCGCCCAGCGCAGAAAACCGGTGAGGAGTGAGGTAGAAGTCGGTTATCGGGGGTACGACAACGCAAGCTCTGCGGACCACGGTCGCAAGTGTAGCACGGGCGGCAGGGTCGCCGCCACGCGCCATCTGGAAACGGTGCGAGTGCTGTAGTATTGTATCAGCGTGGTTGTACTCCCCCTCGATATTCTCACGGCCGGCAGCCGTGACCGGGATTTCTTCCCCGACTCGCCACCGCCCGATCCGGAACTTGTTGCCGGGGGTTGTCACCCACCTGTGCTCGTGAGAGCGGCCGACGAGCTGGTGCTCTGGGGATGGTCGGTAATACGCGTTGCCGAGAGCCTGGAGCTCGATGAGTTGCCGGTTATCTACTTCGAGGGAAGCCTCGAAGACGAGTATGCAACCGCGCTTCGGCTTGAAGCACGGACCGACCGGTTCACCTTTCGAGAGCGCGAACTGCTATACAACGGCGCAGTGACGGACCAGATTACTGAGAAGGCGTTCGAACATCTTCTCGGACCGAAGATCGCATCCGACGGTTCGTTCGTCTCGGTCACGCGTCGGTTCGCGGCGCTCGATCGTACGCTGAAGAATGCCGTCGCCGACGGGCTCATCGATTTGAAGAGTGCCGAGCGAGTCTCCACTGTGCCTCCACAGGCAATCGAGCGGTCGCTCGCCTCAGCCGTATTTCGCGCGCTCAGCTTCAGCCGTCGCCGTCACCTCTTCGGGTTGCTCGCGGAGATCGCGAATCGCGAACCGGAACGGCTCGCTCAGATCGTCGATGCCGCGCTGGAATCCGGGTCGCCCGAAAAGTATCTGACCGAACGAAGGTACCCGCGGCTTACCGAGCATCTGAACCGGTTCGAGAAGTGTCGCGGGGAGATCGAGCACGGTTCCGGTCTGCGGATTCACGCGCCGGAGTACTTCGAGGGGGCATCATACCGGCTCGAGATTCCTTTCCGCAGCAAAGAGGAGCTTGTGGAACGGCTCGGCCGGGCGCGCAAGGTCGAAGGATTCTGTGATGAGCTATTCTCGCTCCTACAGTGAATTATTCAGCGAAGTATATGTTGAGCGGGCGGCGTCACGGCTTCCGGCAGTGGAACGCTGCCGCGACGGAATGCCGGGAACGCGGTTCACGCTTGTCGATGACCGGCGGGACATCCCGTCCGAGCATCTGCGAAGTTCGACGCTCTTTCTGTGCCGGCCGCGTGGGGAAGTATTCGGACGCTGCCCGGGGACCCGCGGACACGTGTGCTGCAATTACAACACGCTCGACCTCTATCTCGGCTGTACGCTCGGATGCAGCTACTGCATCATGCGCAGCTATCTGAACTTTGCGCCGGTCACCGTTTACGTGGACGCCCAGCCGGGAATTGACGCAGTAGTCCGAGCTGCCGAGTCCAACCCGGGCCGGCAGGTGCGTGTCGGCACCGGGGAGGTGGGGGACAGTCTTCTGCTGGATCCGCTATTTCGCCTCTCGGAGGATTATGTTCGCGCGTTCGCGGGCATCGAGAACATAACGTTCGAAATGAAAACCAAGACCGACCTGGTAGATCACATTCTGGATATCCGCCCGAAAGGGAACGCCGTCGTCGGGTTTTCCCTGAGCATACCAACTGCGGCGAAACGGGAGGACGGCCTTTCGAGCACGATCGACGACCGGATCGCGGCGGCCGGCCGCGCAGCGCGCGCGGGGTACGCGCTGGCATTCCATTTCGATCCGATCATACGATCTGAAGAGTGGACGAGCGAGATCGAAGCCCTCGTGGCGAAGCTGCGCGATCTTGCAGGTCACCGCGTTGCCTGGATAAGCATGGGCACGCTCCGGTTTCCCGCCGGACTGCGGGAGGCAATAGCCGACCGCCCCTACATGTATGACGAGTTCGTTCCATGCAGGGACGGCAAGTTTCGCTATCTTCAGAAGGAGCGGATCGCCATCTATCGTCATCTTCGGGATCTGTTGCGGAGCGTGACGGATGCCCCTTTGTACCTGTGCATGGAGAGTGCGGCAGTATGGACAGCGGTATTCGATGCTCCGCCGGACGCGTGGAACTCGCTTCGCGACCCGGAACCAGGGGGGGCAGCACATCTTTTCACTCCCCTTTCCGGCATCGGCAATCATGCCCGCGCACAAAAGGCCGAGACCTCTCCAGGGGAGCCGACAGGAGGTAGAAAGTGACGAAGAATTCAGTAGTGAAGGCCACCCTCGGCGCGGTCCTCATTTTCGGCTGGATTGTAACCGGAGTTGCCGCCGACTCTATTGGCCAGGTGACCTTTCTCCAGGGAAGCGTTGAAATTGTCCGTGGAGATCAGACCCATACCTCGGACGTAGACTTCGGCTTTTCCCTGGAGAACTTCGACCAGATTACGACCGGCGCGGACGGGGTCGCGCAGCTCACGCTCGATCCGGCAACGGGGTTCGACGCGACCATTACGGTACAACCCGACACAACATTCAATCTCGATCTTGGAGAAACTGATACCGGCAAGAGCGGGGCGCTGGAGCTCATGGCCGGATCGGTTGGGCTGAAGGTTCAGAAGCTATCGGACGCCGCGCAGTTCGAGGTTCGGAGCTCCAACGCGGTCATGGGGATTCGCGGAACGGAATTCGATGTCGCCACCGCGGTCTCCGGTGATCTGCTGGTGACCGTGAACGAGGGCCGCGTGGAGTGTCAGGATACGGCGGGAGAAACCCTCTTTGCAGATTCCGAGCGCGCAGTCGAGAATGTGGTCGACGGGGATTTCCACACGCTGCCGGTCGCACCCGGAAAAACCGACGATTTCAGACGCACGTGGATGGAGCGCCGGATTGCCGCTTTTCGAAACAATGCTCCACAGCTTCTGGGAAGGTACGCGGGCCGGTACGCCCTGCTTCGAGTTCGGTTTGATCATGCCTACGAGTCGCTGCTCGCAAAGCGGGAAATCCTCGACAGGTGGTTTCAGGAGGATCGGCAGCGGCGTCTTGCGAGTCGCGCACAGACGCTGAACGAACGGCGTCAGATTGAAAGTGGGCTTCTCCAACTGCGCCGGATCGACTATGTCTTTTCGCGTCTGTACTACCGGATTCTTGCGTTGAGACGATATTATCTGACCGTTTCTCGTTGGCCCGATCTTCCTGGTTTTTCGGCTCAGGAGTTTTTCCAGCGAGTCGAGAATGATCGCCCGCAGATCATCGAAAGGCTGCGAACCGTCCGCTACGTGTCCAAACTCTTCGTCAATCGGCAGGGGGCGCTTCCACTCGAAAGGCTTCGTGACATCGAGGCGGCCGCAACACGGTAGAAGAGGATCGTTCGCCCGAAATCGCCGCCGATGTCGCTGCGTTCGACGGGATCTGCCCGGCTCGCAGCACCCGTCTTCAACGGCGAATCATGCAAGATCTCCGGCCGCCTTCTCATGGGTAAAGGTCGCGAATCGCGCGATGATCTGTTGAAGCTTCTGATTGCCGATCTTCCATTCGGTCACGCCCTTCTGCTCGAGAAGCGGCTCCATCTCGCTGCGCGAAAGGCGTTTCATCTCGTCGAGTTTGGACCGAATCTGCGCAATGTCGCTAAGGAGGACTTCGAGCCGCGACAGATCCTTCACGGTACCGTCGAATAAAGTCAGGAAATTGCCGGTGTAGAGAGAGAACCCGCTGATGGTGCCGGCCAGGCTGTTTTTCTCTTCAAAGAGTTGATCATAGCCAGTGCGCATGCTCTTCTCAAACCGGGTCACAAAGGTCTCCTCGTCCTGGAAAACCTTTCTGAACTCGGAGATGGTTTCATTGATCGTCTTGATAAAGGCCTTGATCGAATCAAGCGACTCATTCACGTCCCGCTCGATTCGTTCGGTCAACAGAGTCATTTCGTCCACGGTCCCCGACATCTTCTGAAGAACCGCCTGCTTGACCACCTCAATCCGCGAAGCAACGTCGATGCTGTGAAACCGATTGATTACAATGGCGAAGGATTTGAATCCCTCCTCAAGTTTGAAAATCTCATTCATCAGTCCGCGCGACCTTTCTGCGAGCTGCTCTTTCATCCCCATCGAGCGTGAAAGGTCGGACAGAAGTCCGCGCAGCACCGTAGTGGATCGTTCGAATAGCACGTCAAGCGATTCTTCCCCTTGACCCGCATCGGATCTGCGTCGCGTCCCGTCCGTGCGACGCGCCGCTCTTCCGAGGGCGCCGTCCACAAGAAGGCTCCGCTGTCGCTCAACCTCTGCGATAACTCCGCGCGCGCCGGCCATCTCCTTGCGGAAGACCGTCGTGCTGTTCTGAATCTTCCGTGCGACATCTTCCAGCAGCACGTGACAGAGGTCGGGAAGTTGCTGAAAGAATGAGAGCTCATCCAACCGTTCGTCCGCGGTCTCAAACGCGGACGCGGCCGAAATCTCGTGAAGCGATATGATGACGTGGTCGACCGACTGTTTGATGATGTCCTGGAGCTGGATCTCTTCCATTACCGCGTTCAACGGCGCGCGGACCTCGGCCGATCGAGCGCTGATCGAGCCGAGCGCGTTTGCGGTTCTGCTGATCCCGTCCTCTATGTCGTGGAAACTCAGATCGAGCTTCCCTCGAAGATTGCCGAACAGATTCTCCTGGAACTCCTTGATCTCTGAAAGCGACGTACGAAAATCGTGGAAGATCCTCAGGAGTTGCTCACCGCGCCCGGTGATCTCTTCGGTTAGCGTAATTGTGCGGGAAGACAGACGTTTGAGTTCTTCCGTAATGTAGGAGAAGGCGCGCCCTGCGCTTCCGGCTTTCAGGGCGACAGTCATGGCATTCAGAGAGATGAGCTCCATTTCGATGGAGTCCTCTTTGATTCGGCCAATCACTTCGTCGAGGGACGAGAGTTTCCGTATCCCCTCGTCAAGCGCCGAAAAGAGCTCCTCGTCTCGCGCATGCATACGCTGGAACGTGACCGTTCCGGTTTCGATGAGTTCCCGGGTCTGCGTAATAAGACCGGTGATGGACGTCTCGGCCTTCGGCACTCCGCTCAAAACGCCGATCGTGCGGGAGCTGCCGCTTCTGGAATGATATTTTGCCTTCAGGCGGTCGGCCCCGACATCACCGAACTGCAGGGCGACGCCCCGGGATCGATCGAGGCTGCGATCCATCTCAGACAGGAGTACCGGGTACTCTCGCGTAAGGTGGAGGTAGATTTCCTCGGTGTGCCCGATGAGATCCTGTAGAGCCGAGATAAGCTCGTCACGGAGGTCTGTGCTCAGTGCTTCCATTCATAACCTACAGAACAACCAAAATATCAAAAAAATGGCCGGGAAGCAACCCCGGCCAATGAGAATCCGAATCACACCCTCCACGCCCGGTGGGCGCTCATATCGGCGGTCACCTACTGAGCGACTCTTTGCTTTTCCTGATCGGTGAGGATCGCCTCTTCCGTGTCTCCGTCAAACCAGATCGCACGAGACTGATCCGAGGTCAGATGAACCGTGTCGCCGGTTTTGAACTCGAGTGTCGGAGGTACCCGTGCAACGATCTGATGATTGCCGGTGTTGAGATAGAGGTGCGTCTCTGCGCCGAGAGGCTCGATGATCTCAACGGTTGTCTTGAGCGTGAGGTCGGTCGCCTTTTCGGAGTAGTGAAGATCTTCGGGACGTACACCAAAGGTGACGTTCTTGCCGACAAACGGCTTGAGAAGGTCGGATTTCTTGTCGACGAGAAACTTGAAGTTTCCTTCATCGGCGTAGATCTTTCCGCCCTCTTCGGTAACCTTGACGTTCAGAAAGTTCATCGGCGGAGAACCGATAAAACCGGCCACGAAACGGTTCACGGGAATGTTGTACAGGGTGAGAGGATCACCGATCTGCTGGATTATCCCGTCTTTCATGACGACGATCTTGTCACCCATCGTCATCGCTTCGACCTGATCGTGCGTTACGTAGAGCATGGTCGCCTGAAGCCGGTTGTGCAGAGCGGATATTTCCGTTCTCATCTGAACGCGCAGTTTTGCATCGAGATTCGACAGCGGTTCGTCAAAGAGGAATACCTTCGGATGGCGGACGATAGCACGACCGACAGCTACGCGCTGGCGCTGGCCGCCGGAGAGAGCCTTCGGCTTGCGGTCGAGCAGCTCCTCGATATCGAGGATGCGCGCCGCCTCGTCAACACGCTGTTTGATCTCTTCTTTCGGGAATTTTCGGATCTTCAGACCAAACGCCATATTGTCGTACACAGTCATGTGCGGGTAGAGCGCGTAGTTCTGAAACACCATTGCGATGTCCCTGTCCTTCGGGGGAACATCGTTCACCAGTTTGCCGTCGATGCGCAATTCACCGCTGGTAATGTCTTCCAGGCCGGCAACCATGCGCAATGTGGTGGTTTTCCCACAACCCGACGGTCCGACAAGGACCACGAATTCCTTGTCCAGTACCGTAATGTTCGCACTTTTTACCGCCTGAACATTACCTTCATAGACCTTCGACAATGACTTTAACTCAACTGTCGCCATGCATACCTCCATCGAGATATTATTTTATGTTGTAATCGTAAAGCACATACCCGGGGTTGTCAACGACAAAGTGGTTTTGGACCCGACTAATCACCCTGCTGCAGGAGCCACGATTTGACCTGTTCCTGCAGGGCGGGAGCGGGTTCTTCGGCACCCGCAGCCTTCACCAGCCACGGCTTGACCACATCGTCTTTGATCTGTCGCCAGTTGCGTGGAAGGGCGGGGGGGAAGAGAAGGTCGAAGGTTTTCGGAATATGACCAAGAAGCTGAGGATACTGGCGGGGCATTTCGACCTCGTTCACGGCCGAAATCGCGGAAAAGCCGTCCGATATGCCGAATGTGGCAATCTGTTTGAGCCGGTTCTCCTCGAGAAGCTTTGTTTGCGTCTGACTCTGGAAGAACCACGTGAGGAATGCCTCCGCTGCGTTGCGATGCCGCGAGCGTGAGGGAATCCCTGCAAAGACCATGTTCTCGAGAACCGGTACCTGCTCTTTGTCGGCAATCCAGCGAAAATCCAGATCCTGCCTCTTGCTCTCTGCCGTCTGGAAATAGCTCGTTGCGTCTACATAGGCAAACGCGATTCGCCGCTGATTGAGCAGTACATCCGGCGGTTCATAGACGTAACGGTCTTTGAACTCGGTGTCGGTGGCCAGGCCGCCGTTGCTGGTGGTAATCCACTGGTGAACTGCATCAAGGGCTTTGTTCAGCGCATCAGCATTCCAGATCGGCTTTCCCGCCGAGTCTTCGCGGAAGTCGGCACCGTTCAAACGGGAGAAGCTGTAGAGAAAATCGCCACTCCACTGGGGAGAGAAGCCCATACGGGTATAGACTCCGTCCTGATCCTTGTTGAACGGCTTGGCCAGATCCTTCAATTCGTCGAGCGAGACGAAGAAACTGTCGTTTGCGGGCGGAATCGCGCCTTTGATGAACATGATTGCCGGAAGGTCGAAAGACACCGGAAGCAGAAGCTGATCCCCGCCCCATCTGCCGTTTTTCAATGCCTCCGGGTAGAACGACGAGGGATCGATCTTTCGCGGATTGAGCAGACCCGAAAGTGAGGAGAACACGCGACGCACTCGCTGGCTCCGCAGATACTCACCAACGACGAGGTCCGGCCTTTCGGTCGTCGACATGATGTCCGCCGCGGGGTTTGCCTTGTAAACGAGCAAGATCCGGTTGACGTTTTGTTGCGCGTTGTAGGTCTCCGCGTAGGCCGCAAACTCCGGCTGATTTGTCCAGAGGATTGCGGTATTCTGATCCGGCGAACCGCAACCCGAAAGCACAAGAGCCATAACGAGGATGATCCCCGCGATGAAAAACAAATGGGGCGTCCGGCGGTGTTGACTCATATGGTTTTACTCTACGAGTCCGAATATGGGGTGTCAATACAGAGCAATGTGCGTTGTCACGTGGCGACGCTGCCTCTATAATAGACCACGACCCGGGAGCGTGTCTTTGGAAACCGATTTTTCCCTGCGTGCCGGACCGTTCTACCGGTACAGCGACTATCTTCAGACGCGTTATGGAAGCCGCACCTACCGGGTGTCGGTTGACGCTGGTTTCTCATGCCCCAATCGTCGGCTCGACCCCGCCGGTCGAGGATGCACCTACTGTGACGTCGATGGATCCCGGGCTGCCTACGTTCCGGGACTGATCGACATCGAGACGCAGATTCACCGCGGCGTTCGCTTTCTCAGGCGACGCTACGGAGCGAGGGAGTTCTTGCTCTATTTCCAGGCCTACACGAATACCGACGCAGATGCGAAGTACCTCAAGTCGACCTACGACCGCTGTCTCGCGCTGTATCCGTTCCGGGAACTCATTGTCTCGACCCGGCCGGATTCGCTTTCGGAAGAGAAGGCCGATCTGCTCGCTTCGTATCGAAACTCGGAACGCGAAGTCTGGGTCGAGCTCGGCCTCCAGTCAGCCCACAATTCCACCCTCAGACGCATCGACCGCGGACATACCGTCGAGGACTTTGAGCGGGCGTACGCTCTGCTGCGCCGAAAAGGTATCATGGTCGCCGTTCACCTGATCTTCGGGCTTCCGGGGGAAGGGAGGGCGGAGGTGATGCAGACAGTGGAATATGTGGCGAGTCTCGCTCCCCAGGGCGTGAAGATCCACAACCTGGTGATTCCCCGGAGCGCACCGCTGTATGACCAGTTCCTGCAGGGGGAGATTTCCCAACTCGGGTATCAACGACATCTGGAATATACGATGAGCGCCCTGGAGATCCTGCCGGAATCGACAATCATTATGAGGTTAACGTGCGATATGCACTCCAGCCGGCCCGGCCTGCCCGTGAAGCGATGGAACAAGGCCCGGGTGTATCAGGATATTGAGCGAATAATGAAATGCAGCGGCAGACGCCAGGGAAGCGCAGCGCGGGAGGTCATTCATGCAGATAAAAGATAACGTAGTCATGAGCATCATCGAACAGCTGTCCGAGCACTACAAGCGCAACATCAGCAACCGCTTCCTGCGACCGGCTCTCATGCGAATCCAGCTCGAAGCCCATACCCGGGAGCTCATCGAGAGCGTCACCGAGAAGTCGGACTACTATTCGCTGCAGGGTTACCACCTGGACGAACTCTACGATCGTATCCTGGCACTCGCGGAGTTCATTTATCACGCCCGAAAGGATATCGAACCCAATCTCCGCGTCTTTCTCTCCGGCTCCGGGAGCAGGTCGGCAATTCCGAGCGGAAATGAGCGCGTACTTCGCGACATGTCGGTGAACAACTTCCAGTCGAACCTTTCAATAATGGCAGATCTGGTGAACAAGCTCTACGTCGCCGTGATAGGCATCGACAATGAGCTCAACGCCAAGCGAACGCCGGTGCATAGCACCATTCCGCGACTGAAAGAGCTCGGCAGATTTCTTGTGCCGCGTTAGCCCGTCGCCTGCCCGGCGATCCCGGCAGCGGTCTGGAAAATCTCCGCATAGAGCGCCTCGAGATCTCCTGCATCTATGCTGGCGAACGCGATACGAAGATAGGTATCCCCGATAGATATCACCCCGATGCCTTTCTCGAGCAGCGCCAGTCTCAACGCCTCGGCACTCAGACCGTTACATTGGAAGCTCATGAAGTAACCCGAGTTGAACGGCAGCGGTTCGAGCAGCTGCTTGCCTGACGCGGGATCCCTTGGCAGCGCTTCGCACATCGCCGGCAGCATGTTGCGTAGAGTGCGGTATCGATCCCTCAGCTGGGTGAACTCGGCCACCTTCTCCGCCTGGTAGGTGGGGCTTTTCATCGCTCGCAGCAGGAGGTTTTGCGCGACCCCCGAGGAGTTCGAGATCGTCGAGCGAATCGCACCCATGAGCTTGCGCTCGAGTGCAGCATAGTGCGTCTGATCGAGGCCCTTCGAACCAATCGTCACAAAGCCTATCCGGAAACCCCAGACAAACTCCTCTTTGGTAGCTCCGTCGACCTTTACCGCAAGAACCCGTTCGTGAGCGTCTGCCAGCCGGGCAAACAGAGACTCGGTAAAGGTGTCGTCCTCAAAGAAGAGGCCGAAGTAGGCATCATCGGTGATTACCAGAAGATCGGTCCCGGCTTCCGCCTGATCGACAACCGCGCGGACGATCTCGTCCGCCTCCCTGCGAGTGGGGGAGTACCCGGTTGGATTGTTGGGAAAGTTCAGGAGCAGGGTTACACGACCGTTGCCGGAGTTGGCGCGCAGCGAATTCCTCAACCCCGCGGAATTGAGTCGCATACCGGAGTCAAAAAACGGAAATGCGGCAACCTTGCCGCCCCTCTGTTCCTCGAAGATGAGCCGGTAGTTGCCCCAGAACATGTCGGGTATCACAGTCACATCGCCGGGATTTGTGAACAGACTTGCCGTCTGATAGATGCCGTTCGTCAGTCCCGGCGTCACCACCGGCAGCATGAAACCCTTGCCCCGAAGCGAGGGATTCTTGGTGATCATCTCCCGTTTCCAGACTTCCCGCAGTTCGGCGATACCCGCAGTGGGCGCATAGGCGACCGCCTCTTTCGGGCTGAGCTCGGACAGAAGGCTCTTCAAGCTCGGGAGCATCAACGGCTGTCCGTGCGCGTAGGCCATGCCCACCGTCGCGTTGAAGCGGGTCGCCTTGCGATCTGCTTCGGCCGACTGCGCCACGATGCCCCTGGGAAAAAAGATGCGCCGTCCGAAATCCGAGAGCATTCGTCCGGCAATTGTTCCTTCCAGCACTCCATTCAGCTCGACTGCAAGCTTGTTCATAGGGGATTAAGAATAACCAGAGACGATACGCAATGCAAGATAGGTTTCGACGCGTTGTGCAACACTTCACTTGGATTTTTGACCGGCCTGTGAGATAATTTCGAGCAGGATGAAATGAGCGGCTCGGAAACGACGCCGCGAAAAAAGGTGGGCAAGCAATGAAAAAGGGATTGATGATAGGTGCCGCGCTCGTAGCCGCGCTGTTGCTGAGCAGTTGTCTTCAGGTCAAGACGACGGTGAAGGTAAATCCGGACGGGAGCGGGACGGTCGACCAGACTTTTCTTATGAAAAGCGAAATGATGGCCATGATGTCCGGTCTGAACTCGATGGGTTCCGACAGTCAGAATGGGTCCGATCAGCCGCAGAAAGAGTTTTCTCTGTTTGACGAAGACCAACTGCGCAAGGACGCAGACAGGATGGGGACCGATGTTCGTCTGGTCTCCGCCGAGCCCATGAAGACCGACTGGGGCGAGGGGTATCACGCGGTGTACGCATTCAAGGATGTCACCAAAATCCAGGTGAATCAGAATCCCGGCGACAGTCTACCGTCGCAGATGGCACAACCCAAGGGAGAAAATGCGGAAAAACAGACTCCCGACTACGTGCGGTTCGGCTTCAGGAAGGCGAACCCCTCAGTCTTGACGATTACCTTTCCTGCGCCGAAGCCCGCGGCGGACAGCGGCGCAGCATCGGATAAGCCTGCCACGGAGCAGAAGATGACCGATCAGGACATCGCGATGATCACCCAGTTCTATACCGACATGCAGATAACCATGGACGTCGTTTTCAATGGTACGGTGGTAAGCAGCAATGCTTCCTTCCGCGACGGCAACCGGGTGACGCTTGTGGACTTTCAGTTCAATCAGCTGTTGAAGAGTCCGGACTTCATGACGCAGCTGAAGGAAGGCAAGAGCGACAAGATGAGCAATTTTCAGAGTCTGGGCAAGATGTTTCCGGGCATGAAAATCGAAACCAAACCGGAAGTCGAAGTCCGATTCCGGTAAAATTTTTTCAATGACGGCGGCGTCGATTTCTCGGCGCCGCTCCTCGCTTCGGTCGGTTCAGATTGACAATTATATCCATTTTTCTTAGGATGAAGGTATGAGCCCACCACACCTGGACACGGACAAACGAATGCCCGGCCAGGCGCCTGCCGCCTCCGACAGAGGATTTTTCGAACGAATCCTGCTGTTCTTCATGGGTGGCGGCGATCCGGAACGGGAAAAGCGGCAACTCCTCAAACAAATTGCCAAAAGCCTCAAAAAGCAGCGATTCAAGTTCTATCGCACGAAAGGGGAGGAGGCTCTTCCCGCTCTGGCGAGATTCTTATTTGAAATCTACAAGATCGTCGGTCCGGCGAAAAACCTGCTCGCAAACGCCGCTGATTCGGCGGCGCTCAAGTCAATCGTGGTAGAGAGCCACCTCACCGACGATCAGAAGAGGTTGCGCCAGCACTTCGAGGAGTCCGCCATCCGGGAGCAGGCGGCCACCATTTCGCCGAAAGAGCTTGCCGGGCAGCTCAAAGAGTCGATGGTCCTCTTTTTCAACGAATTCGATTCCCCGGCCGTGAAGCGGATCAATGGAGTTTACGGTTCGCTGCTCAGCCTTGTTCGGTTTGTGAACTATCGACTTCTATTTCGTCATGCGGAAATTCGACTCGTCGTTACAGGAGGGCAATTTCGCCGGAAATCCCAAATTTGAAACGATAAGCATAGAATATGTGCTCGATGATTTGAAGGACTTTCTCGATGTCAGTTTTCCGATCGTCCGCGACAGCGACTGGGACACGGTTCTCAACGTGCTTCACCTCTATCGCGGAATCGACGTCGTTTCACGCACCGCATGGAACAAGCTGCTCTCCACTCTCGAAGATATCAGAAAATCAGGAGTGCTCACTCTCATCATTCAGCACGCGGACAAAAATCCCTTTTACAAGGCGGAGGTCAGCGTTGCGAATGAGCGGATTGTCGAGCCATACCTGAACAAGATCAAGACGCAGACGGAAGCGGCGATACAGACGATTCTGAGCGAGCGCAGGAGTCAGAAGGTCGAGCAACTGTGCAAAGCGGTATTCGGCAATGTTGCGGTATCTCGTACGAAGAACTACACCGAAAAGGCGAACGTGACCTTCGAAAAGCGTCTTGTGGCCGGGTTTACGCGAACCGAACCGCTGAACTATCTCAAAGCTTTTCTGCTCGACTTCTTCAAGAGAGATATACGCGAAATTCACGACCTGTTGATAATCCGGGGTACCTGGTCCAACAGCATTCTCTCCCAGCAGTTCTCCGAGGCCTTTCATCAGACCATGTCGGTCGCCGACAACATTGTCAGATTCGACGATTCCCTCGCCGACGAGGGCGAGCTGGGAGTAAAGCTCCGAAAGGCTATGGGGCGTATTGTCGACAGGGATCCCGCATCCAGCAAACTTCTGAGAACTCAGCTCGATGAGGTCAACCGAATGGCGCAGCATATGATCAACGAGGCGGCGCAGAATCTCATCGTCATAGCGAAAAACTTGAAATCGATTCTGGATGACTATGAAGCAAATGAGCACGAGCTGCTTCGGAACTGGAAAGAGATCGAGGGGATATCCGAGGAACCCATAAAGGGCCGGATAGTCGTGATCTACAAGAAGATCTACTATTTTGTGCAGTTGATGCAGATGTTCGTGAAGTCGCAGTAGCGGAATCCGCACGGACTACGCGGTACGTCCCGAATCCTTCTCCGACGCCTCTTTTTCCAGCTTCAGCAGAAAGGCCTTTGCACGGGATCCGGAGCCGTCGGGCAGTGATCGCAGCGCGTAGTTGCCGATCTTTCCAGATGCGGGAAGCACCCTGTGGCATGGGACGAGAATCGGAAGGGGGTTGAGGGCTACGGCATTTCCGACCGCTCTTGCGGCGCTGCGCCGCCCGACCTTCTGGGCAATCTCACCGTATGTGACCACTTCGCCGTAAGGAATCTTCAAGAGCCTGTTCAAGACGGAGAGTTGAAATTCGGTGCCTTCCAGCAGCAGCTCCACGGTAAATCGTTTTCGCATTCCACGAAAGTACTCGTCAAGCTGAAACGCAAGCTCCCCGCACGCATAGGGATTCGCCTCGATGTGATATCGCTCGGCGAGCCCCGGCTCGTCGGCATACCCAAGTCTGACCACAGCGCCCTTCCTGTCAACCGCAAGGTACAACTTCCCGATCGGGGATTCATAACGGTGGGTGTAAAGTACTGGTCTCTTGTATGCCATGTGAACACCTGCAATCGCCTATTATACCAAAGAGGACCGTATTGTACAGTTCGTCCGTCTCGTGGCAGGATTGCCGCTATGGACAACATTCACGCGGTCGAAGTAGAGACGGCCGAACAGGAAGACGCCTTCATCGAGTTGCCGTTCGCGCTCTATGGGAGCCATCCATGCTGGGTGCCATGGTTCAACGCCGACATGCGCCGGATCCTGCGCAAGAGACATCCATTCTTCCAACACTCACCAGGAACGTTCTTTCTGGCCCTCGAGCCGCACGCGCGGGGCGATTCCGTCGCCAGCTCCGTTCCGAAGAACAAGGGAACGGATGCTTTTCCTCAGGTGAAATCACACCCGGCAGGGAGAGTGGTTGGTCGAATCTGCGTCGTCGCGAACCGGCGCTACAACGAGAGTCACGGGACGCGCACCGCTCACTTCTACTTCTTCGACGCTGTCGAAGACGAGGCGGTTGCCGGGGCACTCTTCGACGCGGCAGCGGCATGGGCAATGGCGAACGGCTGCAGCGAGATATCGGGGCCTATGCTTTTCGGCGGTGCGACCGGCAGCGGAATCCTCGTCAGCGGGTTCGAGTATCGCGCGGCCATGACGATGATGGGCTACAACTACCCCTACTACGAGCGTCTCATCGAAGGGGCCGGCTTCCAGAAACTGCTCGATTTCCACTCGTTTCGGCTCGACCCCGAGGCCTTTCACATGGACGAACGGGTGATTTCCGTGGCGGAAAAAGTCCTCGCGCGAGGTCGATTCAAGGTGCTTCAATTCCGGTCGAAACGTCAGCTCCTGCGCGTCGCGCCGCAGATTGCCGAGCTTTATAACGGTACCCTGGCCGACCACACGGAGGGCTATCCGCTCACTGCGGCCGAGCTCGATCAGGTGACAAAAGATCTCGCGCTGGTCGGTCAGGCCGACCTGATCAAGATTCTCACCTACGACGGGGAGATCGTCGGATTTCTCTTCGGATTTCCCGATCTGTCTGCGGCGATGAAGCGGTCAAGGGGAAGAATCGGACCTTTTTCGATCCTGGATCTGCTTTTCGAGATGAGACGAACGAACGAGCTTATTGTAAACGGCGCCGGGATTCTGCCAAGTTACCAGCGCCTCGGAGGCAACGCACTCTTGTACTACGAGCTGGATCGCACCATCCGCTCCCGAACGGGGCGACGGCGATTCGTGAATGCAGATCTGACGCAGATAGCCGAGTCGACCGAGCTCATGCTCTCCGACATGCAGCGAATCGGGGCGGAGCTGTACAAGACGCATCGAATCTACCGGCGTCCGATCTAGCAATTCGGCTCCGCAAAGGGTGACTGCCATTGCCAGCCTGTCTTGCCGGTCGCCCGGAAGTGCTCGAGCCGACGGATGGTGATTTCGGCGAAGATCGGATCGATATCGCAGGTGTAGCAGACTCGTCCGCGCCGTTCGCATGCAATGAGCGTGGTCCCCGAATGGCTGAAACAATCGAGCACCCGGTCGCCCGCCACGCTGCTCGCGGCAAGGATGCGTTCCACCGCTGCGAGTGGTTTTTGCGCGTAGGCGCCGGGAACGTTCTCGGTGACCCGGTAGAAAACTTGTTGAATGTCGACCCACACGTTGCCGGCCCGGATCATCGGTGAACGACTGCGTTCGTCGTTGTCTCTCATTCGACCGCCCACTGACTTGTAGTATCCCTTGAGTATCCGCGGGATCAAGGTGTAGACGGGCCGAAAAGGCGGCGAACCTTTCGTGTAGTACAGAAGCTCCTGTCGGACCGACATCCAGTTCTTCTGAGTGCCGTAGCCGCGCTGGTTACGAAGAGTTATGAGGCTTCGGGAGGTGAGTTCTCCGAACTCCCGCATCAACACCACCAGATCGGCAAGCGGCCCAAAGCCGTGTTTCTGGTCGGCGCCCGTCCAAACGTAGAAAGCCGCGTCTTCTGCGAGAGTGCCGAGCTGCGCGGACACCCATTTTCGGGAGAAATCTAAATATTCGGATACACTTAACTGGAATAGATCCTTCGAGCGACGGCCCCCGACGGCTAAATTGTAGGGAGGATCGTTCAAGGCGACGCTGACGGATTCTCCGGCGGTCAGAGCGTGAACATCCCTTTGCGACGTTGCATCGAGAACGCCCACGCGGTGGCCGGCAACCGGGTCAGACCAGACTTCCCCTGTTTTCAGCCTGCACAACGGGAGCAATCTGCCGCGGTCGGTAGAGGAAAGATCGAGCCGCGAAAGCGCTTCGCGCCGGTGGTGCTTCTTGCTCATCTGCCGGAGCGGACAAGGAACGCTTGCAGCTTGTTCCTTGTCTTGTCGGGCACCTGCGCCCGCATGTGGATGGTACCGTCGACGTAGTCTTTCGACAGAACGTGCCCGGTCCGGTGAACAAGCGCCGCAAGATCATACCGGCTCGCCGGAAGCACCATCTCCACTGCCTCCATGGTGCTCGCAACCATCTCCTGAATGGCTGACAGAAGCGACTCAACGCCGTAACCGGATTCCGCGGACACAGCGACCGTGTACCCCGCATCGGCTCGCCGGAACAGTTGTGGCGGGTCGGCCAGCAAGTCGACTTTGTTCAGCACCATGATCACGGGCTTTTCCCCGGCACCGATTTCTTCGAGTACCTTTCGGGTCACCGAAATCTGATGCTCCATGGCCGGGCTCGAGACGTCGACTACGTGGATCAGGAAGTCGGCAAGGACCGTTTCTTCCAGTGTCGAGCGGAACGCGTCGACCAGGTCGTGCGGGAGCTTTCGGATAAAGCCGACCGTGTCGGTGAGCAGCGCTTCGGTTCCATTGGGGAGCGGGAGCCTCCTCGTTGTTGGATCAAGCGTGGCAAACAGTTTGTCTGCGACAAGGACCTGTCCCGACGTGAGGCGGTTCAACAGCGAAGACTTGCCCGCGTTCGTATAGCCCACCAGGGCTCCGGTGGGAACCGAAACGTCGGTCCGGTGTTTTCGCATAGTCGCCCGCTGTTCCCGAACGCCGACAAGATCGCGTTTCACCCGCGCAATTCGGTTCTCTACGACTCGTCGGTCCGCCTCGAGCTGCGTTTCGCCTTCACCGCGCGTGCCGTGGGCTCCGCCTCTCTGGCGGGACAGATGGGTCCATTGCCGTTTTAAGCGTGGCAGAGAATACTGGAGCCGCGCGAGCGCAACCTGCAGGTTGGCCTCCTTCGTGAACGCCCGATCCGCGAAAATCTGGAGAATCACCTCGTGCCGGTCGATGACACAGAGATCTGAGCTCTTCTCCCAGTTTCGCTGTTGTGCGGGCGCAAGATCGTCGTCGAATATTATGTACCCGGTCCCAATCTCGCTCGCTCGAGCGATCAGCTCATCGGTCTTTCCGGAGCCGAGCAGGTATCGGGGGTGCGGTCTCGGGAGTCGTACGATCGTCGCTTCAACCGGGGCTATTCCGATGGTCCGCACGAGCTGTTTGAGCTCTTCGAGGGACTCTGTCACACCCGTGTGCGAGTCTTCTGGCCGTTCTACGGCTACCAGCAATGCCGTTTCCAACGAAGCGTCTTCATTCATGCTTCTTCAATCATGGTGACAACGCCCTACCTGCGTCAACTGCCGGTTGTCCGCTCGGTGCCGGTTATGACGGGCAGCGAGCCATTGCGTAGAACGCGAGCCATTGCGTAGAACGCGAGCCATTGCGCAGAACGCGAGCCATTGCGTAGAACGCGAGCCATTGCGTAGAACGCGAGCCATTGCGTAGAACGCGAGCCATTGCGTAGAACGCGAGCCATTGCGTATGATGGCAGGCGGCGGGGGCAGAGCCGGTGTTCAAATTGTTCGTAGATCTTGATGGCGTTCTTGTGGATTTCGAGAAGGGCGTGAAGGCGGCGACCGGGAAAGAGGTGCACGAGATGTCGCCTCGCGTGCTGTGGTCGAGTCTCGCGCGTTCTCCGGGGTTTTACGCAGGACTCGATTGGACCGTGGATGGGCAGGAGCTCTGGAGCCACCTCAAAAGACATGAACCGACCGTGCTTTCCGGATTACCGTTGGGATCTTGGGCACGTCCGCAGAAGCAGGAGTGGTGCACGCGCGAGCTCGGAGCAGAGGTCCCGGTAATCACCTGCATGTCGCGGGAAAAGGCGCGAAAGGCGGCCGCGGTCACTCCGGAAGGTGTCGCTCCGCTCCTGATTGACGACCGGGAGAGCATCCGGGAGTCGTGGGAGTCAATTGGCGGGGTTTTTGTGTTGCACCGCTCGGCCCGCGAGAGCATCGATCGGCTGCGGGCGCTCGGATTGGACTGATCGCGCCCACCGGGACCATTCGTTTGTCAACGAAACCATCCGCTTTTCTTGAAGTAGATCAGCATACCGATTGCGATAGCCACCATCAACCCGACCACCGTCGGGTAGGCCCACGGAAACTGCAATTCAGGCATATTCTTGAAGTTCATCCCGTACAACCCCGCGATGAATGTCAATGGCATAAAGATCGTCGCGATAAGGGTGAGCGTTTTCATCACTACGTTCTGCTTGTTGCTGATGCTCGAGAGGTAGATATCGACCAGGCTGCTCGAAATGTCGCGGAGCGATTCGAGCGTGTCGATCAGCTCGATGGTGTGATCATACACGTCGCGAAGATAGATGAGCGTCGTCTTTGCAATCAGACCCGACTCCCGCTTCTCCAGCACGGCCGTGAGCTCACGAAGTGGCCAGATGGATTTCCGAAGGTAGATGAGCTCTTTCTTCAGATGCTGCAGGTCGATGATCGATGCTCGGTCCGGGTTTTCGGTGATCTCGTCTTCAATATCTTCGAGCCTTTCACCAAGCACCTCGAGAATGTAGAAGTAGTTGTCCACAATGACGTCGAGCAATGCGTACGCAAGGTAATCCGCTCCCATCCGCCTGACGCGCCCTTTGTTGTTGCGGATACGATCGCGCACCGGGTTGAACACGTCGCCCGGATGTTCCTGAAAGGTGATGATGAGGTGCGGCATCAGGACGATGCTTACCTGTTCGGAGAGCACCTCTTTCTTCTGCTCATCGTAGGATAGCATCTTCACGACGATGAATATCTGTCCCTCATATTCTTCCGCTTTGGGGCGCTGCTCGGTGTTGCCGATATCCTCGACCGCAAGGGGGTGGATGTGGAAAAGTTCGCCGGCACGCGTCAGCACCGTCGGATCATGGCTGCCTTCGACGTTTATCCAGGTGGTTTTCTGCGGATCGGCAATGGAGGCGCACTCGTCTATCGAACCGGGTATGGTTTCCGAAACAGAAGTTTCATCGTAGGAAAAGACCTGAAAGAGAACCGGAACGTCCCGTTCCTCTCCGATGTGCACCACGGTGCCCGGCGGCAGGCCGGTCTTGAAGGAATGAAACCTTCTCCTCTTCCGCACGTTGTCCTCCAGTTTGAGACCATCTCATTCAGGAAGAGCCGGGATCAATTCGAAACGGGAGAGGGGATTCGGCTGCGCTATCTATGCATGAACGCCATTGGATTCAGGAGCTCATCACCAAGGTAGAGTTCGAGATGAAGGTGAGGACCGGTGACCAGACCCGTGGCGCCGAGGGTGCCGAGTTGCTGCCCGGCCTTCACCGTCTGACCGTCGCTGACGGTGATCGTATGCATGTGATTGTAGCGTGTCCGGAATCCGTACTTATGCTGGACCCAGACATAGTTGCCGTACCCGAGCGGATCGTAACCGGTTTCCACGACTTTTCCGTTGCCCATTGCCACTATCGGCGTTCCGACAGCGTCCGCGACATCGACACCTTTGTGCATATAGTAATAGCCGCTGAAAGGATTGATGCTGGGACCGAATCCCTGGGTGATGAACCCTCGGCCAGCGATAAGCGGCCACCCGGTCGGCAGATCGGCGAGCACCTCTTTGCGCAGCTGCAGAATCGGTTTTATCTGCGAAAGAATAGCGGATGCGGATTTCAATACGTCGGACAGCTGGGCGACATCGTGCTCCATCCCGACGTACTGGGCGCCAAGCCTGCCGCTCTTTCCGGAATCGAGGCTCGCCGGGATTACCTGGTCATAGGAGTCACTGCTGTTTTCGTAGAGTGCCTTCCGTGTTACCTGAATACTCTGCTCGAGTTTGCTGCCCGTGCTTAATAGCTGATCGAGCTGATCGGTTACCGATTCGAGGCTCGCGGTGGCCGTGCGGAGTTCGGAATCCTTCTGTTTGAGGGCATTGACTTTGCCCTCACCGGAAATTACCGCCGCCGAGAAGGCAACAATGATGCCGACGAGAACCAGGATAAAAATGATCTGGGGCGTGGTCACCGAAATATGCATGACCGACTTTGCCCCTGGGGGAAAGATTTTTAAAGTGTATTTGCCGCTTCCTCTTCCGGAATTCCGAAAGGATCCGCGGGAGAATAGAGGCCGTCTCACCATAATCACCCGTTAACGCCATCATTATCGTCGAAGAATGACATATTATCAATATGGAGAATGCATTTTTTTCGAAGCACTATTTTTGGGCCCCTCCGGCCTTTGGGGTGTCTTTCCGATGGGTCCACACAGAAACACCACAGAGCCGGAGACTCCGAGTTGCCCCGGCGGTGTGGTTTCGCCGATATCCTTTCCCATACTACACTATAGCATCATCGCTGAGCGGCCCCAATCATAGTGATTTTGCCGAATTTGCTCCGGGCTGGGCATTTTGTACATGACAATCTTCGCTGCATTGCCGACGTAGATACCCTGATTGATGATCTGGTAGCCGAAAGATCCGACATTCGAGCGTTCCACGTTCTTGTTCACCTTCTCGGCGTGCTCGGTGACCGCATGGATACACTCTTTGAGGTGTTCAAGGTTCTTGTCGTAGGTGCCGCCGATATTTCCGGTCTTCTCCGGGTTGCCGAAGTCAATTACCTTGAGATCGGTGAATACGACGCTCGGAACCTGGACATGGCTCTTGGGGTCGGTCATGTAGCGGGCAAAGTCGGGCGGATTGAGAGCACTTACTACAAGCGGCGTAACTGGACAGAGCTCCTGGTAGACGTAGTACTCTTTCTTGGCGGTGGGGGCTGCGAACTCCGAAGGAGGTATCTCGAGCGTCCGGCCGTCTATGGTAGTAAGGAACATCGACCGCAGCTTGTCTACCGGCGTGTGCTCCAGAGCGCGATAGACCGATACCCAGACTGAGTTCTTCGGATTTCCATTGGAATGAGGAACGCAATGTTCAGCCACGTACTTCCAGTCGAAATAATCGCCAAATTCTCCATCAACCTCGATGAACATGATCTTTTCGTAGGAACCATTCTTGCTCCCGATCGCCATGTACTGGCCGAATCGGGTCGGCTCGAGCTGCGACGCAATGAGAGCTTCCGTAGGAAATACCGATAGATAGTAGTGCGTTTTCATGTTCTCACCCCTTTTGGCGTGCTCCTGGCACACGCCAAGTAAAATGTAAGTGAAGCCCCGATTTCAGTAAAGCACATTTTCGGCTTCACTGTGGAAGATGCTCAATTTGTTGAGTATCCTTGGCGCAAGCACTCATGGAATCGCGGCCGATGGCTCCTAATTGCCTGGAATGTTCCCATTTCTTCGTCACCTGGGACCCGAAGTTTCCCCGTGGATGCCGCGTCTTCGAGATAAAATCCCGGGAACTTCCCAGTCTCGTTGTCTATCGTTCCACCGGGAGCCACTGTCCTTCCTTTCTCCGGTCCCAACGAATTCGCTCGAGCCGATGACCTCCAGTCAGGCCGTTCGATAGATCTCCCACGACGTCCGCACCAGGCTCTCGACGTCGCTCCTCCTGGCCGTCCAGCCGAGAAGATCGTGGGCGAGTTGTGAGGAAGCAACAAGCTTGGCCGGATCGCCCGGCCGCCGCGGCGCAACATGTGCCGGAATCTTCTCGCCGGTGACACGGCGGGTGGTCTCGAGAATCTCTTTGACGCTTATTCCCGCTTCACTGCCCAGATTCACCACCAGACTCTTGTCTTTTTCTGCCACGTAGTCCATCGCCCGCAGGTGTGCGTCGGCAAGATCGCTCACGTGCACATAGTCGCGAACGCCCGTGCCGTCGGGCGTGTCATAGTCATCGCCAAAGATATCGAGCCGGTCACGCGCGCCGACTGCAACCTCCATAATGACCGGCAGAAGATTCGCCGGATTGCGTTCCAGCCCCCGTACCCGGCCGTCAGGGTCGTAACCTGCGGCGTTGAAATAGCGCAGCGCGGCAAACCTTATGCCTTTCAGTCGATCGTACCAGTCGAGGATTCTTTCGATTTCGAGTTTGGTGAAGCCGTAGTAATTCTCCGGCCGCGTCGGGTGTTTCTCGTCGACAGGCAGATACTCCGGTTCGCCGTAGACCGCTGCGGAAGAGGAGAAGATGAATCGTCCAACTCCCGCTTCGCACATCGCATTGAGAATGTTGATGGTGCCGCAGATATTGTTGACCGAGTACTTTTCCGGTTTCGCCATCGACTCGCCCACAGATTTGAAGGCCGCGAGATCGACCACCGCGTCCCACCCCTGCTGCATCAGGGTTGCAAGCGGTCCGTAATCGAGAATATCGCCGCGGGTGAAACCGGCCTCGGCAAAGAGGTTCTCTTCCCCTCCTGAATAGAGATTGTCGAGGACGTGCACCTTGTGTCCAGCGTCCACAAAGGTACGGACCACATGGCTGCCGATATATCCGGCACCGCCTATTACCAGTACCTGCATGATTCTCTCCTGCGACATCTTGGCGTGTTTGGGCCTGTTAGTCAGCCTATGGCATGCGGACATCACGGGTCAAGGCCATTCGGCGAGGATACGCCGGGGCGAGGATACGCCGGGGCGAGGATACGCCGGGGCGAGGATACGCCGGGGGGCGAGGATACGCGGGTGCCTTGCGAACGCAATCGAGAGGCGTTATGATACCGCCATGGAGCAGAAGTACGATTTCACCGTGCCGGTTCTCGGAGAGGCGAGGATCTCTTCACCTGTCGCGTTTTCCCGCGTTCTCGGGGACAGCATAGCCAACTATGTACGGGACGATGAGTATATCCTGCACGACATCGATGTGAATCCGACGCTGCCCGCCAAGCAGTATCATCCGGCGGATCTTTTACAGATTGCGGGGCCGCGCGAGAAGATCTATTTCAATCCCGGCCACGTGCACGCCGGGCTTGTCAGCTGCGGGGGGCTCTGTCCCGGCATCAACGACGTAATACGCGCGGTCGTGAGATGTCTCTGGCTTCGCTACGGTGTCCGCCGCATCTCCGGTATCCGATTCGGATATCAGGGCTTTCTGCCCGACAACTCCTTTCCGGTGATCGAGCTCGACCCGGACGCGGTCGACGATATTCACAAGATTGGCGGATCCATTCTCGGCTCCTCGCGCGGCGGTGGTGACCGGACAGAGGATATCGTGGATGCGATCGAGCGGATGAATCTGAACATGCTGTTCGTCATCGGCGGGGACGGGACCCAGAAGGGGGCGTTGCGTATCGCCGATGAAGTGTCCCGCCGCAACCTGAAGATCTCGATTATCGGAATTCCCAAAACCATCGACAACGACCTGAGCTTCATTCAGAAATCGTTCGGATTTGAGACGGCCGTGGCGCAAGCCGCTCATGCGGTGAGCGGTGCGCACACCGAGGCGCACTCGGCGATCAATGGCATCGGACTGGTCAAGCTCATGGGCAGGGACTCCGGCTTCATCACGGCCCACACCGCGCTCGCATCGCACGAGGCGAATTTTGTGCTCATTCCAGAGGTGCCGTTCGACCTCGACGGCCCGAATGGATTACTTTTTCACCTCGAAGCGCGGCTTCGGCAGAGCAACCACGCAGTCATCATAATATCGGAAGGTGCAGGGCAGGACGCGTTTGAAGCCGTGCTGGGCGTAGATCAGTCCGGTAACCGCCGATACGGAGACATCGGCGTTCTTCTGCGTGACCGAATAACCGAGCACTTCAAGACGAAAGGGATACAAATCAACCTCAAGTACATCGATCCCAGCTATATCATACGGAGCGCAGTGGCCGTCCCGACCGATTCAGTTTACTGCTCGCGGCTTGGAACCAATGCGGTGCACGCAGCGATGGCGGGGAAAACCCGCATACTCATAAGCTTGGTAAACAATACCTTTGTCCACGTGCCGATCGATATCTGTGTGGCCAGACGCAGCCGAATCGATCCGGAGAGCAGTCTTTGGCGCGACGTGATCGAAACTACAGCACAACCCACCCTGATGCGAAACGCTCCCGCCCCGTAGGAATCATGCTGGCGCAACGGATCGTCGCTGTCGGCGACATACACGGGAACTTCGACGCATTCCGACAGATCTTTTCCGGCCTCGGACTCGTTGATGACAATCTGCAGTGGACCGCCGAGAGATACGACTCTCGTTCAGATCGGCGATGTGTGTGACCGGGGGAATGAATCGCGGCGGGTGTACGAGCTTCTCATGAAGTGGCAGGCTGCCGCACCGGTTTGCGGGTCGCAGGTGATCTTTCTGTTGGGAAACCACGAAGTAATGGAAATGTTCGGTTTCGATCGCGACGCGAGTCTCGACGAAATTCAAGGTTACGCCGACGAGCCGAACTCGCCGGGCTACCTCGAGCACCACAGCGCTTTCACGTCCACCGGGTGGCTTCACGCGTGGCTTCTCCGTCAGGCTGGAATGGTCCAGATTGGACCCGTCATTTTTGGCCATGGCGATCTTCCGGTTTCGTTCCAGACCCGTACCGTGGATGAGATTCACCACGAGATACTCCGTGATATCCGTAACCACGCGTCCGGAATGTATGATTCGGCGGTCAACCTTCCGGCCAGCCTCTTCTCGGAGAGTGAGAGCCTCGTCTGGTGCAGACAGTCGCGTAACAGCGAAACCTACAAATGGGCGCTGGAATCGTTTCTGCGCCGGAACCACGGAGCAATCTACGTCTGTGGGCACACTCCCTCCGTGGAAGGGCTCTTTACCGTGAAGGCCGGCGGCCGTTATATTTGCATAGATACGGCAATGGGATTCGAAAATCGAGGAATCGGCCGCCGAACCGCTCTCGTGATCGAGGACGGACGAGCGTGGCAGTGGACGTTTTCCAGCGAAAGGATCGACCGGCGCAAGGTATCGGTCCGACTCGACGCCCTCTAATTCTCGAAAGGAAAGTCTGCCATTGTGAATCGCGAGCACGCGCACCATACTCATCACCATCACACCGCGCCCGACAGTCCGAATAGCAGGAGCTCGCGTAACTTTGCCATCGCTCTCGCCCTGAACCTCTCCTTCACCGCGGTGGAGATTCTCGGCGGTCTCTACACGAACAGCCTGGCGATTCTTTCCGACGCCCTGCACGATCTTGGCGACAGTATTGCGCTCAGCGCTGCTCTGGTGCTCGAACGGCTCTCAGGCCGGCGGAGAACTGACCGCTATTCATATGGGTATCGTCGTTATTCCCTGCTCTCTGCGCTGTTGAACTCCATCGTGCTTCTCACCGGTGCGGGCATCATCATCTCGCATGCGGTTCCACGGATCACTCATCCCGAGCACGTCCGCCAATCTGGGATGCTCATCCTGGCAATTGTCGGAATTGTGGTGAACGGCATCGTGATGCTACGGCTGAGGGGCGGCCGAAGAATGAGTGAACGGACTGTCATGCTCCACTTCCTGGAGGATACCCTTGGCTGGACCGCGGTCCTGGTGGGCAGCATTGTCATGATGATAGCTGATCTACCGGTGATAGACCCGATACTTTCGGTTGCCATTACGCTCTACGCCTCTTTTCGGGCCGTCTCCAATCTTGTCCGGACAATGAGTATCTTCCTCCAGAGCGTTCCGCCCGATGTCGACATCGCCGGTCTCGTCGATCACATCGAAAATATGGAATCTGTGGTCGATGTGCACGACGTTCACGCATGGACCCTCGACGGCGAATACAACGTTTTTACCCTGCATGTCGTCGTACCGGACAGCTTTCCGCCGGACAATACGGCCGATCTTCGCAAACAGATCCGGGAGTATCTGAACGAAAACGGAATACAGCACGCAACTATTGAAGTGGGACGGGAAAGCGAAGACTGCGGGCTTTCGGGTTGTTAGATAAAAAAAGCCGGCACTCACTGCCGGCTTTGTCGATCCTACCTGGTATAACCACCCTTTCGCCCTGAGGCGGAAGCGTAGATGTACAACAGCCTGGATCTCACCTTTTCGCATGTGGGCGGTATTGCGCCGCACACCGCATTACCTACTCCATCCGAGGGAGTGTATGTGCCGGGAAAACCGGCACGCACCGACCGGCGGCTCTTCTGATCCTCGTGTTGCCATAAAGCTCTCCATTGAGCCTCTTGTTGCTTAAGCCATTTGGACCGCCGCGTACCCACCGTACATCGGCTGTTCAACCCGTAATTTCAATCTATCCCTGTCCTCGCGATTTGTCAAATTTTTCGGTGGTCACGCGTGTAGCAACAGCTTTGCGAAGCTGGTAGGCTGGCCAGATGAGGGAACCCAGAAGCGGGGGCGGCTCCCCCGGACTCGCGCGGCCAGGTTTCCCCACCGTAGGTATCCTGGGCGGTGGACAGCTGGGAAGGATGCTGATCTACCGCGCGAAGAAGCTCGGAATGTCGGTGGCCGTGCTCGACGAGTCCCCGGATGCGCCCGCGGCGCGGCTTGCCGACCGGTTCGTTCAAGGCAGTCTATATGATGCTTCGGCGATTCGCAAGCTCGCGGAAGGCTGCGACGTGGTTACCTGTGAAATCGAGCATCTCGATACGGCTGCGCTCGGCGAACTCGAACGGTCGGGTGTCGTCGTTCATCCCTCTTCGCTGGTACTTTCCGCAATTCAGGACAAGTACCGTCAGAAGCGACTTCTTTCGGATGCCGGCGTACCGGTGCCGCGATTCGTTTCACTCACCGAGTCCGATGAGGCGGACCCGATGAGGACGATAGCTCGCATCCGGGAGTTCGGTCTTCCCTGCGTGCAGAAACTGCGGACCGGCGGATACGACGGGCGGGGCGTACTGGTCATTCAGGGGGAAAAGGAGCTCGCCGGTCTTCTCAAGGGCAGCACGATGATAGAGGAGCATGTGGCGGTCGAGGCGGAAATCGCTGTTATCGTGGCCCGGGGACGAGACGCTTCTGTCGCCACGTTTCCGGTTGTCGGAATGCGTTTCCTCACCGGAGCGAATATTCTCGAATGGCTCGAGGCGCCCGCCGATATTGATGCGCAGTGTGCGGCCCGCGCGACAGCGATTGCGCGGCGCGCGGTCGAAGCCCTCGACGGCGCCGGGGTCTTTGCCGTGGAACTGTTCGTGACCGCCGCAGGCGAAATATTCGTCAATGAAGTGGCGCCCCGGCCGCACAACTCAGGTCACTTCACCATCGAAGCCTGCCTCACCGACCAGTTCGAGCAGCATTTGCGGGCAATCTGCGGGTTGCCGCTTGGCGCGACCGGACAGCTTGCTCCCGCGGTAATGCTGAATCTGCTTGGCGACGTCGGATCCCGTGGCGTGCCGATTGTAGAGGGGCTGAACGAAGCGCTCGCGCTCCCGGGAGTCTCGTTTCACTGGTACGGGAAGACCGATACGAGGCCTCATCGCAAAATGGGCCATATCACGGTACTTGCGGCGACCATCGAACAGGCGCGCCGCACAGCGGCCCGGGTGAAGGAGCTTGTCCGGGTACGAGGGGAGGAGAGAGATGGGGAAACGCACCGCGACTGAGAAGGCGACCACACTCGTCGGGATCATCATGGGGTCCGATTCCGATCTGCCGGTCATGGCGAAGGCGGCAGATCTTCTCACGGAGCTCGCGATCGGTTTCGAAGTGACTATCGTTTCGGCCCATCGCACGCCTGACCGGATGTACCGCTACGCAACCGCCGCGGCTGAGCGCGGAATCGAAGTCATAATTGCCGGAGCCGGCGGAGCTGCGCACCTTCCAGGGATGGTTGCCTCGATGACTGTCCTCCCGGTAATTGGTGTGCCCATGCAAACCGCGGCGCTCGGCGGTCTGGACTCGCTGTTATCGATAGTTCAGATGCCGGCCGGCATTCCGGTGGCTACCGTCGCGATCGGCAATGCAGGAAACGCCGCGCTGTTCGCCGCGCGCATTCTCGGGATCAAGCACGCGGAGATCCGGAGCGCCGTCTCCATCTACGCGACTCGGCAGCGCGAAGCCGTGGAGAAGAAAGCGGTCGACCTGGAGAACGCCGGATACCGGCGCTACCTCGGCAGGAAGGACGGCTCGATCTGATGCCGGATGCGGTCGCTACGTGCTGCCGAAAAGCTCGAGGTAGCGGTCGATCTGCTCGACGAGCAGCTCCATCGAAAAGTAGCGCGCTTCCCGGATTGTCTCTTTGCCTTCGATGAAAAGGAGCAGCGTAGGAGCGACGAAGACTTCGAATCGGCCGGCAGCCGCAGGAAGCCTTCCGATGCCTATCTCATAGGCCGCGATCCGGGGACGGTCGGCGAGCATCTGTTCGACTTTGGGACGTACGGCTTCGCACACGCCGCAATCGGGAAGCGAGAAATAGAGCAGCACGATCCGATCCTGCTTCACCTGTGCGTCCGCGTCTTCGAGCGTTTCCAGTTCGATCATTTTGCTGCCTTCTTGTTTCCGTTGAGCATCCTGTCTACAATGGATCGATTATGATACTCAACTGCGGGATCGTCGGATTGCCGAATGTCGGCAAGTCCACCATTTTTTCAGCTCTCACCGCCGTCAGCGCGGATGTCGCGAACTACCCGTTCTGCACCATCGATCCGAACGTCGGCGTGGTGAACGTGCCGGATCCGCGCCTTACGCAGATCGCGGCTATCATCCCGCCTGAACGGATTGTACCCGCGGTGGTCGAGTTCGTCGACATCGCCGGACTTGTGCGCGGAGCTTCGAAGGGCGAAGGGCGGGGCAATCAGTTTCTCGCGAACATCCGGAACACCGGAGTCATCATCCACGTCGTGCGCTGTTTCGAAAACGACGACATCGTGCATGTCGAGGGCAAGGTGAACCCGGCCTCGGACATCGAGACCATCAACATCGAGCTTGCGCTCGCCGATCTGGAAACCGTCGAAAAGCGGCTATCGAAGCTCGACAGGGAGATTCGGTCGAACGATCGGGAGGTGGCCAAAAGGGCCATGCAGCTTCAACCGCTGCTCGAGCAGGCCCAGAAGCTTTTAGCGGACGGTCGTCCCGCGCGCCTCCTCGAGTTCACTCAGGAGCAGGAGAAGCTCATCTCCGATCTTCACCTCATTACGCGGAAGAAGCAGCTCTATGTCTGCAACGTCGACGAGGCGTCGATTTCGAGCGGAAGCCCGTTCGTGGCCGAGGTGGAAAGTGCGGCCGCCTCAGAGGGCGCCGGCGTCGTCTCCATTTGCGGCCAGCTCGAAGCGGAAATCTCACGCCTCGAGACCGACGCGGAGAAACAGGCATTTCTCGAGGAGGAGGGACTCGCCGAGTCGGGGCTTTCGCGGCTGATTCATGAAAGCTACCGGCTGCTCGGCCTGCGGACCTACTTCACCGCCGGGCCGAAAGAGGTGCGCGCGTGGACTATCGTCGCCGGCGACAAGGCACCCCAGGCGGCCGGTGTGATTCATAGCGATTTCGAACGGGGTTTCATCCGCGCGGAAACCTATCACTGTGACGACCTCTTCGCCGCCGGCAGCGAGCAGAAGGTGCGGGAGGCAGGCAAGCTGCGCCAGGAGGGGAAGGAGTACGTGGTGCAGGACGGCGACATCATGCACTTCAAGTTCAATGTATAACGGCAACGAGCAAACCCTCGAACCATTTGACCTGCCGGGGAGCCTGCTGCTGGGAGTCGCGACGTCGGCCACCCAGATCGAGGGCGGGGATATCGACCACAGCTGGGCACGCTGGGCCCGTGCGGGCCATACCGCCGACGGGTCACAGCCCAATCCTGCCGACGAGCACTGGAACCGTGTCGATGAGGATGCCGCGATCCTGGCGGAACTCGGCTGCCAGGTCTACCGGATGGGAGTGGAGTGGGCACGTATCGAGCCTGAGCCCGGGATCTTCGACGCTGATGCGGTCGCGCATTACCGGCGGGAAATCGAAACGTTGAAGGCGGCCGGGATCGAACCGCTTCTGACGCTGCACCATTTCACCAATCCGCTCTGGTTCGAGGACGCGGGAGGCTGGCTCCAGGAGGACGCCCCAGCGATTTTTGAGCGGTTCGCCCGGCATGTTGTCGAGTCGATGGCGGACATCGTATCCGACTGGGTGGTGATCAACGAACCGAACGTTTTTGCGCTCAACGGATACCTCCTCGGGGAATGGCCGCCGGGGCACACCGACCTGCGCGAGTACCTGCGATGTGCACGCAACATGATTCGAGCCCACAAGCGATGCTATCTGCTGATACATCGCATCCGAAACGAGCGTGGACTCTCGGACACTATGGTCGGGTCGGCGATCCACTTTCGAGTATTCGACCCTGCAGGAAAGGGACTCCTCGATCGATTCGCCTCTTCGGCGTTTGCCTATTTGTTTCATCACGCCTTTATCGAAGGAGTTGTGCGCGGACGCTTTACCCTGCCGCTCAAGCGCCCGCATCGCCGGGAGCTCGCCCGGTTGCCCGGGAAACCGTGGAGCGACTTTGTCGGGGTGAACTACTATTCGCGGGAGATCATCCGCTTCGGACTGGGCGGCGAGCTTCTGGTCGGAAAACGTGTGCTTGTTCCGGGGGTTCCACGGAACGACCTGGGATGGGAGGTCTATCCGACTGGCCTCGAACGGGTGGCGGCCGCAGTATACCGGAGGTACCACCTGCCGGTATACGTAACTGAAAACGGCACCTGCGACCGCGAGGACCGTTTTCGGACGCGGTATCTGTACGAACACCTTTCAGCGCTGAAACGAATTATCGAAACCGGCGTCGACCTCCGTCGCTACTATCATTGGACTCTTCTCGACAATTTTGAGTGGGCCGAGGGAGTTTCGGCCCGATTCGGTCTGGTGGAGGTTGATTTTGCTACCCAGAAACGGCGGATCCGGCTCAGCGGACGCTTTTTCGCACGGGTTGCGAATGACCGCGGGGTGACGCCCGAGTGCCTGTCGGAGTTTCATTCGCAGTTGCGACACCGCGGCGTGGGTGCCCCGGAGCCGGGTGACGCAAAGGAGAGCTGACCGGTTCAGCGCGGGCCCGGCGACGCTCGGGAAGCTTCGTCTACATCTTCGGAAGTAGTCCTTCTACATCCACTGGCCGAAAATCAAAAAATCCGGCAATATGCCGGTTATGCAGATTCCGTCCGACCTGCCCGAACACACGCAGCTGGTTTTCATTTATGGAACGAGGCGGGAGCGCTGGAGTGCATTCAGCGAGTTCCTGCTCGACGGGATCGAACGAGGTTCTGCCGCCGTTTCAGTGCTCGACGGGAGAACGGCGAGAGAGCTCGAACCGGTTCTGCGGCACGCCGGACCCGCACACGCATCCCCGGTACGTTTTCTCAAGGCGGAGGAGTTCGCCCGCGACCCCGCTTTTCTTCCGTCCAATCTGATCGAGTCAATCGAAAGTGCAATCGAGAAACTTTCCCCGTCATCTGCGGGACCGATTCGTGTCGTCGTAGATATGACGGTTTTCATCTCCCTGTTCCATCGGACCGAGATGCTGCATGAGCTTCACCAGCTTTTCCGGGAGCTCGCGGGTGCCAGATCGGCGGTTCTCCTTCAGGGCTATTCTTCCGAGTACCTGCCTCCGGACCTTTCGGCCACACATTTTTCCGCCGCAGCGCTGTTTCTGCTTTCCGACTCGATGCGTCAGACCGCCTACCCGGGAACCGAGACCTATGGTTACCCGGACCAGGCGTGGCAACTCGACCTCGCGCTCGAACAGCTGATCCTGAGAGGCAGGAACAACCTTCGGGCAGCCGTGACCCCCAGGAGAGGCGTGGGCCCCGGCATGACCGATCCGGCGGACGGCGTTTCTCCTCGTTTTCTCCACCACGCGGTCGAGGGATACCTCGTGATGGATCCGGCTCTCACGGTGATCTTCGCGAGCCCGAAAGTGAGGACAATCCTGGGGGATCCGACCACCGATTTCCGAGGCGTGAGCACCGTCGACCTGCTGCCCGCGGAGGCTGTTCACCTGCTGGGCGCGGAGGTGTCGGTACTCGTGCTGCGCAGCCGGCCCGCGCAGGTGAATGGAACGGAGTCAGGAGCTGTCGCCCGGTTTGAACTCGCGCTTCCCGACGGCACCGGCCGGAAGCGTATTTGCGATTGGACTCTGAAAATCATCGGGATTCCGCCCCGGACCTACGGGGTTCTTTGCCACATTCGGGAAATCGAACCAGAGGCCTTCGGTCGCCCAACCGCAGGGATTTTTGCCTCCGGAGAGCGGCACGGCACGGAACCCGCCCGGGGACGACATTCGGTTCACCGGGAGCGACCCCTATTCCCGGGAAATGGGGTCACTCAGCGCGAGTATCAGATCATCGGGTTATTAATGAACGGTATGCAGAACAAACAGATCGCAGAAGAGCTTGGCGTCGCCCAGGTTACCGTGAAGAAACACCTGAGTAACATCTACCAGAAACTGAACATCAAAAATCGATTTGAGCTTCTCCGGATGACCCATTGGACGTAAAGCATGCGCGTACTAGTTGTCGAGGACGAAGTCATCATTGGCGAGCATCTCTGCTCGCAGCTCCAAGACGTCGGTTACGAGGCGAGCGGCCCGCTGATCGACGGAGCGGAGGCGGTCGAATATTGCCGCTCCGAGCGTCCGGACATCGTGCTGATGGACATCAAGCTCGACGGAGAGATTGACGGGATCGCGGCCGCGCAGTCAATCGCCGATGATCTGCAGATTCCGGTCGTCTATCTCACCGCCTACAGTGACGAGGAAACTCTCGAGCGGGCAAAAGCGACCCATCCTTACGGATACCTTTTGAAACCGTGCTCCGAAAGTCACCTTCGGGCGACTCTCGAAATTGCCTACAGCAGCTACCTGGTGGAGCGTGGAATCCGCGACAGCGAGGCCCGCTACCGGATTGCGGTCGGAGAGTCTGCGGGACGGGGTGTGGGTTGTCGACGAGCGAGGAAGATTGTTTTCGCAAACAACGCGCTCGCACAACTCCTTGGCTGTCAGCCTGAGGATCTTTCGGGCCGTCTGCTCGAAGAGCTGCTTGCCGGAGTCGAGCCGCCCGGTCTTTCGCGAACGGTTCGAACTTGGCCGGGACGGGGATTCGTTCGAGCTGACCATGAACTCCTTTCCGGGCGGTGAGGTGGATTCAAAACCGATCACGGTCGTCGTGTCTATGAGGGCGGTCGGAGAGAGAGCCGGGCATCCGCACGGATTCTGCGGCGTCTGCGTCGACATATCCCGACTGCAACAGGACCACGAGCGGTTGAGCGACGCCGAGCAGACTTTTTCCCAGGTTTTTCAGGCGATTCCGGATGCGTCGATCGTGGTGAAGCTGTGCGACAGAACGCTGCTGGAGGTGAATGTCGCTTTTCTGGAGCTTACCGGTTACACTCGTCACGAGATCGTGGGAAACAACATGATGATGCTGGCCAACTGGGAAGATCTCGATGATTTAAACTCATTTCTTGCGCTTTTCGAGGTCGACAGTGGGAAAACAGCCCCGTCGGCTCTCCGGTGCAGGGATCGCGGGGTTCTGCCGGTTCGCTGCCTGGTTCGTGACATCGACTCCATGCAGGAGAAATACCGGCTTCTCGTCATGATTTCGGTCGAGAAGTGACGGCCCCCGGGGCCGGGAACACCATTTCCTCGATGTACGCTTGCTGGAACATGGGTGAGGACGACAACTCAATATAGCGCGCGTTGCCGCTTATTCGATCGAGCGCTTCCAGGTGCTTTCGGGAGGTGAGAGCCATCACCGCTCCTTTTCCCGCGCCGTTTCCGATGACTTTGACCTTCGCCACCAGTTCGGCGGGAATCAGCCCGATTGCGGCGGCGCTCTCCTTTCGAATGAAAGCTCCCAAATCCTCCGGCGAGGTAGAGCGTCGCCAGGTCGTCAGTTCCAATCCCTTCGTGAGCGATGAGCGTGCGAATACCTGCGGCAATGGCTGCTTTTGCGAGTTGGATTTCCCGTACATCTTTCTGCGTGACCACTATATCCTCGCAGACCGAGAAAGCCGGTTGTCCGTCGACGTCGACAACGCGTTTCCGCAGCGGAACGGGGAATCGTTCGAGCTCATCGCGTTCGACAAAACGGCCGGTTTCATCCACGATTCCCGAAGTTACAGTATTGCGAGCGATATCGGCGATTCCGGAACCGCAGATACCGGCGGGCGGCATATCCGCAATGGTAGTGAACTCGATTTCACTCTTGTTCAGTCCAACAGAGCTGATGGCTCCCCGACGCCGCCGATCCCGCAGCGCAGCTGCGCCCCTTCGAAAGCGGGACCAGCCGCGGTCGAACAGCATACAAGCGAATCCCGGTTTCCGAGAACAATTTCGCCGTTTGTGCCGATATCGATCAGGCAGCACTTTTCCTCGCGTTCGGTCATGCCACTCGCGAGAATCGCGGCGAGTATGTCAGCGCCGACGTATCCGGAAATCCCCGGACCGGTGATCGCGACGGCATGGTCGTTTCCGCCCACATGGAGCTCCACGGCAGGCAGCCTCCTGCCCCGGAGAAACGCCGGGATGAACGGGGCCGCAGCGATATTGCGCGGGGAACACCGGAGAAGAAGATGCATCATCGTCGTGTTGCCGACAAACAGAAATCCATAGACCTGTTTCTCGGCTACCTTCGCCTTCCCGCACGCGCTTCGCAGAAGCTGGGAAATTCCGGCGGTGACTCTGTTTTGCAGGATCGTGAGCCCGTCCTCGGAGCTCCCCGCATAGTCGATGCGCGTGATCACGTCGGCGCCAAAAGCCCCCTGCGGATTGAGCATCGATGCGGCCGCCCTCACCTTCCCGGAGCCGAGATCGATAAGATAGAGTACGAGGGTAGTAGTCCCGATATCCACAGCTGCGCCGAAAACCGATTCCTGCATTCTGCCGGGGAGAACCTCGCAGAGCCCCGACAGGCGTTTCGACAACGGTGACGCCGAAATCAGCCTCGCGGAGCGCCGATGGCATGTTGCGGATTACCTCCATCGACATGACCTGATGCATCGCTTTTGGCCTGCCGGCGGGAACCCGGCGCAACGGAGGCCCCCGGGGTCCGCGCGGCATCCGGCCCAAGGTCCGCATCCCGCTTCCCGGCGGCGAGCGCCGCAGTGATCCGGTCTTCGTCACTCTCGTTGGTCCTCGGTGGTCGGTGCTTCGAGTTGGAGAAATCGCGCGACGATAACCGGTTCGAGGTCCGTCGACGGCACAAGGCTCCGGCGAAATCGCTTTGAATCTGCACGGTCGCCGGATTGTCGGCGATGATCACTTCCATGTCGGCCAGTAACCGTGAGGCGACAGGCGAGTCTGAGCCCGGCCGCAATATCTGACTCGAGAGAGAATGCGGAGCTCCTCATCGGTCGCCTTTTCCGGCGCCCCCGTAACCACTCGAACCCGGCACTTGCCGCAGCGGCCGTTTCCTCCGCACGGCGCGGTGAGGGCTATTGCCGGATCGCGATTGATGACTTCGAGTAGGGATTCGCCGGGTGTGCCGAGAACGACCCTTCTGCCGGCCTTCCCGTCGGACAATGACGTTGATGCTCATCAGGTTTCCTCGTTGGTCTGATCGGATTATCCGGCTGTCGTACGAGGGTTCCGCTTTGTCCCCGGGATCGAGAACAAGAAAGCGATCATCCCAGTCCGCTTCCGCCAGCGCGCGCAGGAGCTCGCTGTTCCCGGGAAGCTCCTCGAATTGCCACCCGAGGAACGAGGCAGCATTTGCGCGTCTGTTCCGACCGCGCTTCGCGACTCGATTTCCGGCCATCTGACAAAGACTGCTCGATCGTATTTGCGCATCCAGTCCTGTTCCATCGTCATCAGGTATTCGGCGTTTTCTTCGCCGTACTTTTCAGCGTAATCCGCCGGTTCCAGTTGTATCGACGTTCACCGGGCATCGGCACCGACTCATTCCACCCGCAGGTGTACCAATAGGTTCCCGGGTGTTTATCGAAGTACTGCTGATACCGGTCACGAGAGCCCAGCAGAAGCGTTATGCAATCATGGGCTCGCGGCAGAACAAGCCGATATCTGCGCGACCGCAGCCCCATTGTGGCGTTGCTGCAGAGTCCGTAGGCAAGGACCACTGCATCGAAATCCTCGTCGAAGTACTGATGATAACTGTAGGGGTCCTCCCCCGCGTCGATCCTGTCGATCTCTGATTGGAGCTGCAAGCGAAGGACTTCAGGCTGGTCGTGAAAACTCTGTCGCAGATAGGTAATGTCGATGAAGTGTTCTTGACGCTGCGGCGATGAGGGAGAGCTCCCGAAATAGTACTTTGCAGGCGAGGATTTTGATGCGCATTGATCTCTATCATGCCAGTATTTTCAGCGTATGGGGAATCCATTTCGCTATCCTCGCGATGCAGCTACAGACCGGTGAACGTAATTGCTGTCCGATGCGTACTCGGCAAAGGTGTCGGCGGCGAGCGGCGCGCTGTAGTAGTAACCCTGCGCGACCGGGCAGCCGTGCTCCCGCAAAAAGTCAATCTGGGCGCGGGTTTCCACGCCTTCCGCGACGACTTCGAGGGAGAGTCCCCGGGCGAGCGCGAGGATTGTTTCAATAATCGAAGCGTCGGTGGGGTGTCCCCCTTCAGAATTGCGGGATATTCCCATGACGAACGACCGGTCGATCTTGAGCCGATCTATCGGCATTCTTCGCAGATAGTTCAGCGACGAATAGCCGGTTCCGAAGTCGTCGACCGCAACCGTCATTCCGAGCGCCCTCAGCTCCTCGAGGATCCGTATGGATACATCGATATTGGGCATCACCGCGCTCTCGGTAATCTCGATCTCGATGCGACTCGGATCGACTCCGGCTTCCAGAACGATGGATTCGAACTTCCTGACAAGACCGGGACGAGCGAATTGCATTGCGGAGAGGTTCACCGCCAGGCGCAGGTTGCCGAGCACCGGATCTTGCCGCCACACGGCAAGCTGCGCGCAGGCGCTGCGCAGGACCCAGTCGCCGATGGGCAAAATGAGGCCGGTCTCCTCGGCGATCGGTATGAACTCGCTCGGCGGAATCAGGCCACGGCGAGCGCTGTTCCACCGCAGAAGCGCTTCCGCCCCAACGAGCTTTCCCGACCTCAGGTCGATCTGTGGCTGGAAGTGGAGGAAAAGCTCTCCCTGGGCTACTGCATTCCGCAAGCCGTTTTCCACCTTCATTCGTTCGATCGCGCGGGCGTTGAGTCCGCGTGAGTAGATGAGAAAGTGCGGCCCGGTAAACCGGGCCGCCTCGTTGAGCGCGGCCTCGGCATTTCGCAGCAGCATCTCCGCCGTCGTGCCGTGGTCGGGGAAAATGCTCATTCCGATGCGCGCGGTCACATGAACCTCGTAGTCGTTCAAGAGGTAGGGTTTGTCGAGATAGACCAGAGCCGTCTCCGCGATCACCTTGAGCTCGCTTTCTTGCTGTACCGACTCGAGCAGGACGACGAACTCGTCGCCGCCGAAGTGGGAAATGGTGTCGGTGTGGGCGAATATTTCGCGGAATCGGTCGGCGACTTTGCGCAGAAGGTTGTCGCCGGTTGTCTGTCCGAAAGCTTTGTTGATCACCTTGAACCGGTCGAGGTTCACGAACATGATCGAAATCCGCCGGTCGGAAGCCGCCGCCGCGCTCATCGCATTGGTGAGTTTCTCGTTGAAGTTAATGCGGTTTGGAAGGTCGGTGAGCGGATCAAAATAGGCGAGGCGCTTGGTCCGCTCCTCCCACTGACGCTTCTCGGTGACGTCCTCGAGGCTGAACAGGTAGTTCACCGCGTTTTCTTGCTCGTCTTCCACCGCCGTGACCGACAGCAGCTGGGCGTAGGTAGAGCCGTTTTTCCTGACTCCCCACATCTCTTCAGTCCACGACGACCCGTGGCGGACCGATTCCCACATCCGGGCGTAGAGACCGGGCTGGTTAAAGGAGTTATCCAGAAAGGAGGTGTCGCGGCCGACAAGATCTCCGGCTTCGTAGCCGGTTATCTCGGTGACCGCGCGATTGATCGAAACAATCTTGCCGGCACCATCGGTGACGAGGATCCCCTCCCGGCTATTGTCGAAGACTCGTGCAAACAGACGGCTCAACTGAGCCGCCTGCCGTTGCTCGGAAAGATCGGTGGTCATCGTGACGAACACCGGCGGCACTTCCGAAGCCATGTACTGAATTCGCGTCTCGACCGGATGGCGGCTTCCGTTCCGCATGATATGCGCGTGCTCGAAGACCACCACCTCCCGCTGCCCGTCGAGCAACGGTTGCACAAGCTGCCGAAACCTGCTGCCGATCACTACGGTAATGAGGCTCCCATCCCTTCGATCGAGCACGGTCTCGTGTGGGGCCAACGCTGAGTTCTCGGACTTCCGGTACGTCGCCATCACCGAGGCGCGTGAGTCGCAGGGCAAGACCATCTCGACGTTGTTTCCCATGAGCTCCGAAAGGCTATACCCGTAGATGCGGCAGTAGGCACTGTTCGCTTGAAGGAAGTTCCCGTCGCTGTCGATTATGCAGATTCCAACATCCACGATGTCAAAAACCGATGCAAGAACGTCGTTAATGCCCTTTCGCGGGGTCGTCGGCTGGTAGTCCATAGCAATTCAGTAGTATAATAAGCGCAGTTACTGGAATAATCTACCCCAAAACTCCAAAAAGTTAAAAAAGTTTTTTAGATCGAGACGGGGTGATCCATGAAAGCGGCCAAGACAGTGCTCGATCAGGAAGGAGAGGGACATGACCACCATTTCGCTACCTCTGCCGGCTAGGCAGAAGCTCGAAAGTTTCTATGCGGAACGCGTGGATGTGTACGAAAAGGTTCTCTACGAGTTTCAGCGGCGCCTCAAACAGACGCTCCACCGAATCACTATCCCTGCGACCATCAAATACCGTGTGAAGAGTTTCGACAGTCTGTACGAAAAGGTACTGCGCAAACTGAAAACGAGCGGGCAACGCGACGGGGCAGTTCAGTTGACGGATCTGCTCGGAATACGAGTGGTGTGTGCATTCATCGAAGATCTCAACCAGGCCGAGGAGCAAATTCGCCAGACCCTGGATGTACTTGAGGTCGAAAAAAAGGGATCGAACTTCACGGTAAAGGAGTTCGGCTACGAATCCACCCATTATCTGGTAAGAGTTCCCGACGACATTGTCGATAGTTTTCACGTTGATGCAGACGTTGTCTGCGAAATCCAGTTGCGGACCATTTTGCAGGATGCCTGGGCCGAAGTGGAGCACGAGCTGGTCTATAAGGCGGAATTCACTCCCTTCGATGAGCCGCTGCGCAGGAAACTCGCCGCTTTGAATGCCAACCTGTCACTCTCAGACATCATTTTCCAGGAGATACGGGACTACCAGCGTCAACTGCATCAGGAGCTGCAAAAGCGCCGTGACCTTTTTTGGACCAAGCTCGCCGAGGTTACCGGAGACGCAACGCCGCAGAGGCTCGGCTCGGCGAGAGGCGCAGAGGATCCCGGCACGGCCGTGTCCGATGAAACCGATGACCCCCTCGAGCACCCGGACGCCGACGAGGAGGGCGGGAACTTCGTTCGTTCTTTGGTGATGGGTTCGGAGACAATCGACAATATGCTGCTGCGAGCCCTCGCTGCCCACAATCAGAACCGCCTCGATCTCGCAATCCGGATCTACACCGAGATTCTCGGGTTTAATCCCAAGGAGTATATACAGGCGATCATTCACGTCCACAGAGGGATGGCCTATTTCACCCGGAGCGAGTACCTGATGGCGATCGATGATTTCAGTCACGCGATCGAGCTCGATGCCAGAAGTCCCAAGGCATACTACTACCGCGGCGTAGTTCACCGCGTTCTCAGTCACTACTCGCAGGCGCTCGAAGACCTGAACGCCTGCCTCGAGCTGGATCCCTACCAGTTCGATCCCCTCTACACCCGCGCACAGGTCTACTTCCAGATCGGGGACTATGGCGGAGCTCTTGCCGACATCGACCGTGCGCTCAGCATTCAGCCGGAAGCCGCTCACTGCAAACGCTTCCGCGAAATGATAACTCAAAAGATTGATCACAAGTGAGGTCCTCGCGCATGAGCACTTCCCCGGCTCCCGAAAGATTCTTCGCAAGCGACAATGCTGCGACGGTAGATCCCCGGATCATGGCGGCGCTTGCCGAAGTTAATCATGGCCACGCGATCTCCTATGGCGACGATCCGACAACCCGAAGCGCGATCGGCGCATTCAAGGAGCTCCTCGGTCCGCGTGCGGAGCCTTTCTTCGTCTACAACGGCACTGCCGCGAACGTGCTCGGTCTCGAGGCGGCTCTCCGTCCCTACAACGGGATAATCTGCACCACCGTCGCGCACATCAACGAGGATGAGTGCGGTGCGCCCGAGCGGCATCTCGGCGCGAAGCTGCTCAGCGTCTACGCCCCCGACGGACGCCTTACGGTTGGGCGGATCGAGCACTTCCTCGCGGACCAGGGAAACGAGCATCGTTCTCAGCCGGGGATGGTATCAATCACTCAGGCGACCGAGGTAGGCACAGTCTATGCCCCTGCGCAGATCGCCGGGATCGCCTCTTTCTGTCACGACCACGGCATGTATCTCCACATGGACGGTGCCCGGGTCGCCAACGCAGCCGTGGGGCTTGGTCGGGATCCGCGGGAGATCACCGCCGATGCCGGGGTGGATATTTTGTCGTTCGGAGGAACAAAGAACGGGCTCATGTTCGGCGAGGCGGTCGTCTTTTTTCGGCCGGAGCTCGCCGCGCAATTCCGTTACATCCGAAAACAGGGTATGCAGCTGGCCAGCAAAATGCGCTTCGTTGCCGCGCAATTCGATACCTATATCCGAGACGGATTGTGGCGGGAGAACGCTTCTCATGCGAATGCGATGGCGCAGCGCCTGGCCGCTCAGATCCGCGGGCTCCCGGAGGTTTCGCTGGCCTACCCGGTCGAGGCCAACGGTGTGTTCGCCCGGGTCCCCTCGAGGATCGTCGAACCGCTGCGGGAGCTTCACCATTTCTATGACTGGGAAAAAGAGCCCGCCGGGAACGCCGCCGAATCCTCCACCGTAGCCCGCTGGATGGCCTCATTCGATACAACCGAGGAGGACGTCGACCGTTTTGTGGCCGATCTGACGCGCCTGCTCGGTGCTTCGGAAAAGAGACCCGATCCGGGGAGCCGATAGCAGGCGGTCGGGACAGCTGTAGCTGCGCTCGCGAACTCCACCGGAGCGGTACCGGAGCGAAGGGAGTCAGATCCCCTAGTCGGGAAAATTGTCGGCCGGCCGCCTCTCCGGTATCTGCCGGGGTGGGATATTGCGGGCGGCAAACTCTCTGGTGAGAAACAGGCCGCAGAAACAGTGGCCATGCTCTGCCTGATCGGGGAGATTGTAGACGCAGGGACAGGCGATGTCGTGATCCTTCTCGGAATTTCCCCACGAATCCCGGCACGGACACTGGTAGAAACCGTATCGATTGTAGTTGACGTTCAATCCGTCTACGAGAAGAGCCACGAATGACGCATCGGGATTCAGTTCCCAGCCGTTGTGGCTTGCCACCATGCGGACGAATTTCTCGGTCTCTTCCCGGCTCTTTTCCCGCTTCTTCGCCATCTTGCTCGACACTCCCGTCCGAAGGCCGGAAAATACAAACGTTTCCCGGCTACGTTGTCGCTGATTTCCAGGGCCTTGCGGTACTCTTCCTCCCGAAAACCGGAAATGGCCTCTTCGTCTTTGATCGTCAGAACCGGAAAGACCGGGAGATTCTTGTACTTCTCTTTCAGATTCGCCTTGATCTCCCGCTTGGTTTCAACGTCTATCTTGTCCAGGTAGATATAGTCGAATTCGAATTCGTGGGATTTGAGGAACTCGATTGCGCGTCTGCAAAATGCACACGTGGAAAGCGCATAGAGCTTAAGCTTCAAATCCCCCCGCAACCCAGTCTCTCGTATGAACTCCACCGCGTCCTGCATATCCATAAGATAACAGGCACTTCGTCTAATGACCAGACGGAAATGGGCTCACAGCTCACGCATTTTGTCGATGCGAGCCTCCACGTCTTTCAATTTCTCCCGGAGACTCTCGATGGTCCGTTCGAGCCGCTGCTTTTCCGTGAACAGTCTTTCGATCGGTTCCTTCTCGTTCGCGCGGCTGCTCTTCACCGCGGCTTTCACCATGTCGGCGCTCTGACCGGCCGAAAAAGCTTCAACGGCCATTTTCCGTTCTTCGGGATTTCGGATGTTCGCGACCGTGCGCATATTGTCGTAGCCGATGGTCGGGGGCACGTCGAGCGAATGAATCCGCATCATCGTTGTTGCGGTCTGCCGATCGAGACATAGCGCGCGTTCGACATAATCTTCGAAGCGAACGTTGTGCTCGTGGCAGAGGGATTCGGCCTTGACGAGCAGGCCGCCGAGCTCCTTGACCAACGTGCCGTTGGGTGTCAGGTAATCTGATTTGATCCGACCGGTAAGACGGACGAAATCGGGATGCACGTCGAAGATGCTCCGATAGACTCCTCCCCGCTCCGCCTTCACGAGCAGGTCGTGCAGAATATTCCGGTAGTCGGAAGTGTGCGACCGCGAGGAGATCGGCACCGGCGAGCGGGTAAAGTGCAGGTGGTGCGCGTACTCGTGGATCGCCGTATACATGAGCGCGTTGTCGTCGCGGAAATTTCTGTTGTGAATGATGATCTCCCGCCGCTCGGGGTAATAGAGTCCGTTGACCCGTTTACTCTGCTTGCCGGAGAAGATTACGCTGAACTCTTCAACCGCCGGTTCCAGGGAGAGAAGCCGGCTCTTGACTTGGTCCTGATTCACTGTTGTGCCTCAACTGGGGACGAAATGCGGGTTCTTCTTTTGGGCCATTATAGTGTTTCCCCCGCCTTTATCAACCTCGGGTTACTGGTCCGGGAATTGCGCACATCTGTACATCAGCTGACCCGGAGCAACTCGCAGGAGACAGGGCGTGCGGCGAGAAAGGGCGGTTGCATGGATCCGCAGCCATATGTCGACGAATGGTCGTGGCACCGGTGTTGCGCGTCAGAAACCCCCGCCGGTGCAGCAGCCAGGTTCTTTGCACAGCGCCCGATCCGGGTAGTTCACCGAAAACAGCGGCTTGGTCATCGCGCCGAGCGCGAGCCGGGACAATGAGGTTGACCTCTCCGAAGGGCGGGGGTAGGGTGATCCGGAGAGGTCGGAGATGGAGAGGAGACTGCGCGCGCTGGTAACCGGTGCATCGAGCGGAATCGGTCTCGAGATTTCGAAAGTACTCGCGCGCGAAGGCTACGATCTCGTACTGGTCGCGCGGCGGAAAGATGCACTTGAGGAGCTGCGGGCCGCCATATTGCAGAGCTTTGCCGTCAATGTACTGGTCATAGCGGCGGATCTCTCGCGCCATGACTCAGCCGACGAAATCTCGGCAAAGCTGCGGGAAACTGGTGTGGAGACAGACGTACTGGTGAACAACGCGGGAATTGGCGGTTTCGGTCCGTTCGAAGAGGGCGACCCCGAGCTTTTCGAAGGGATGATTTCCGTCAACGTGTCGTCGCTGACACGGCTTACCCGCATGCTGCTGCCGGGAATGATCCGGCGACGTGCCGGACGGATACTCAACATCGCGTCGGTCGCGGCCTTTCAGCCCGGTCCGCTCATGGCCGTCTATTATGCCACGAAAGCGTACGTGCTCTCTCTATCAGAAGCCCTTGCTGAAGAGCTCTCCGGGAGCGGCGTGACGGTCACGGCGCTCTGTCCCGGCCCGACCCGATCCGAGTTCCACGAGCGGGCAGGAATCCCGGTCGGTGCGGCTGCGAGCGCGCGGAAGATCGCGGAGATCGGGGTTCGGGCGATGGCGCTGGGTCGAAGGGTCGTCGTACCCGGAGGCCTCTTCCGTCTTTTTGTCTTTGTCTCCCGCTTCCTGCCTCGCAGAAGCATCGCAGCCGTCGTTCACCGGACGCAGCGAGTTCGGCTTCGGCGCCGGAAATAACGCGTTGCCAACTTCCTCCGGTCGCGATCTCATTCGGATCCCGTCGGCGGGAGAAGTCGCACCGATCTCCCGTCCCACTGCAGCGGGTAGAGGGCTGGGCGCTCCTCGGCCGGGTCGTCGCGGAATGTCTCACGCATGACCGGAAGCGCCGCCACCGCAGCTATTGCGGATTCAAACAGCACGAAAAAAGCTCCGCCACCGCCGGCGCCGCTCATCTTCCCGGAAACCCCGCCATGACGGAGCCCCGCAGCAATTGCGCGATCGAGCGACGGCGTCGAAAGGCCGAGACCCGCAAGAAGCTCCTGAGCTCTCGCGGTGAACGCGGCGAGCGCCGAGGCAGGAGCGGTCGACCGATCCCTCCGCTGCGCTCCAGGACGCCTCTGGAACTGCGATGCCGCGGATTCGGCAATTTCCCCCAGCTCGGCAAGTGTACGAACCGTCATCCGATCCCGCGCTTCGATTCGACGGCGAAGCGCCCCGACAAGCGTGCCGGTGCTCCCATGGCGCGGCAAGCTCCGGCAATGAGCGCGAACGGGCAACCGTATAGCATGGAGAGCGCGGGAAGCTCAGGCGGTCGCGGCCGCAGCAGGCCGAGCCCTTCAATAAGTGCAAGACCGGTATCGATCCCCGATGGAGTGCCGTGAAAGGCTCCTTCCATTGCGTGCGCGAGGCGCCACACTCGTTCCTCGTTGTCGATTTTTGCGGCGGAACGGCTGATCGCGCTCACGAGCGCGCGGGCTGTCGCCGCGCAAAGTGCGCCGGATGAGCCAAAACCGCGTGCCGGCGGAATGCCCGAACGTACGCGAAGAGAACCGGCGAGATCGGCAATAGCGGGCTCGATCCGGATCGCCCGGTCGATCGCCGCAGCGAGAACATCGGATTCTTCGGCCGTCATTTCCGGGAACGTGAGACCGACGCTCCCGCCCTCGTCCAGCTCGACCGAGAGCGGCATCGGAATACCGAGGCCAACCGCCGGGTATCCGTAAACAGCGGCGTGTTCGCCAAAGAGAATCAGCTTTCCGTGGGCCCGGCCGGAGAGTGGCGTATTCATTCCTCGGTTCCGGTGTCCTCGACGATGACGAGGCCCTCGCGAGCGACTGGTAGCGCCTCTCCGGGAGCTCCGCTCCGTGAATCGGCAGGCGGGTCTCGGGGGTCCGAAAGACAAATCACGGTTTCGTTGCCGGCGCCGGCTGCCTTGCAGAACCATCCGGGGATGGTCGGAAAATCCGGTTTCGCGGAAACTCCGATCTTCTCCCCGAGCTCGATACCGGTCCGTGCGAGATCGCGCAGCGCGGCGATCGCCTCTTCCTGGCTCTTTGCGGAATCCAGAGCGGCAACGAGCCTGTTCGAACGCCGGAGAAAAGCGGCCGAGCCCTCGGGCTGCCGTCGCCTCCACGCCTCGTAAGAAGCGACCGCGGATGCGCTCCTGACCGGCCGTCTTCCTTCGACAACGCGGAGTCCGAATCGGCTCGTTGCGCCGGTGGATGCTGCCCCGGGGATCTGCAGCCACGCTACCTGCGCGGGCCGCCAGGAGGGTCGGATCCCGCCCGAGAAAATGCCGCAGCCGCCGAAAAGGCTTGCCGCCACATCGTACCCACTGCCGCGACCGCCCTGCAGCTGCCGGTGAAGCGCGACGCCTTCGAACAGGAACCGATCGGCAGAACGGGAGTCTCCACCCGGATTTCCCGGCAAAGTTCCGGCAGGGTCGGACTCGCCCCGTCGGAAGTGCGAGAGAGAGTCGAGGGCCGCAAGCAATGCCACCACCACCGCAGCGCTTGATCCGAGGCCGCGCTTCCGGCCGTCGGCCGTGTAGAACTCTGAGCTGTCTACGGTTACCTCCACCGGAATCTTCTCAGGGAGAAAGCCGGCTCGGGTCCCCATGAGGTGGCGAACGGCAACGCCGAATAGATCGCTCCCCGTGGAGTCGGTCGGCCAGGTGACGGTGCTGCGGCCGAAAACCCCGACAATCCGGAGTGTGGCTGCCGCTCGAGTAGTCACCACAACCCGAGGTTCGACCGCGCACGCAAGCCCGAGCCCGCCCTCCTCGAGCACCGCATACTCGCCCGACAGAAGGATGTTACCTGGGACGGTCAACTTCACCAGATTCCTCGCCGGTATTCGGAAATCTAATTCCCTCGCCGATCCTCGCGACAATCGTTCTCGCGGCCGGGGCGGCTCTGGAGACAGCCTCACATACGTCCGGCACCTGTCTTTCAATTGTCAGGATTTTCACCTGAGGACCCGCGTCCATGGTTTCCCACGCAGCAATGCCCTGTTGCCGGAGCCTGGCGCAGGCATGGATCACCCCGACCGACTCCGGCTGCCAGTAGATGACTGGAGGATCTGCGGAGAACATCGTCGCGAACATGCGCAGGTAGCTTCTCCGCACCGCTTTGCCCAGCGCAGCTACGTCCTTGCTCGCCAGGGCGGAAAGTGCGGCGGTAAGCTCCGCTTCCGAGGATTCGATCCACGCCGGATAATAGGGGCTCGTCAGACGCGACCGTTCCATTGCGTCGCGCGAGGAGTGTTCCTTCGTCTCCGCCCTCAGAACGGCGATCACCACGCGGAGATCCGGAAGCCACTCGGCCGGGCGAACCGGGGAGGCGTGGAGTGCGCCGGCGGGCAGTACGACGAATCCGCCGTAAATCGCCCGGGCCGCCGAACCGGATCCGGCGCGCGCGAGGGCGGAAAGCTCTTCGTCCGGTGGGCGAACTCCGACCGCCGCCGTGCAGGCGCCGGCGAGGGCGGCGAAGCCGGAGGAGGAGCTTGCAAGTCCCGCGGCGGTGGGAAAGTTGTTGCTGCTTCGCACGTGGAAGCGGATGGTCGACGGATCTTTAACCTGTCGGAGTATTTCCGAGGATTCGAGACTTCGGCAGAGAAAATTCCGTAGGTTGTCGAAAAACGGGGTAAATCGCTGTGCCGGCTGGACGGTCCCGTCGATCACGATTTCGTCGGGCCCCACGTCCGAAATCGTTACCGCCGTGCGTGTCTCGAGCCCGCCGAGCGTGACTGCGAGGCTGCCTGTTGCCGGTGTGTTGACGGGCCCTTCCTGCTTTCCCCAGTACTTGATGAGCGCAAGACTCGGGGAGGCCACGCAGACCGCAGTGTCAGCCATTCGTTCGCATCTCTTTGAGAATTCGCTCGGCCTGCTGGCGTTCGAATTTCCGATCGCCGGCAAGACGGGCGGCGACGGTCGACACTTCCTCACCGCGCGCGCCCGCCTCGAATGCAATCCGACGCGCGTGCAGGCGCATGTGACTCTGCTGGATGCCTTCGGAGACGAGCGCAGCGAGCGCGGCCAGATTCTGTGCCAGTCCGACCGCTGCAGCGATTCTGCCGAGCGTCCGCGAGTCGGGTTTTCCGAGCAGTTCGAGCACGCTAATCGCCGTCGGATGAATGCCAAGCGCGCCGCCTACCGTTCCAAAAGCCGACGGAAGCTCGATGCGCCCTTCGAGCTTCCCGGCATTGACCGAAAAATGTGAGAGCGATCTGTAGCATCCATCGCGGCACGCAAAACGATGGGCTGCGGCCTCGACGGCGCGCGTGTCGTTTCCCGTGGCAAGAGCGAGCGCTGTCACCCCGTTCATGATTCCCTTGTTGTGGGTGACCGCGCGGTCCGGATCCTCCTCCGCTATCGCCGCCGCGTCGACGATGCCGTCGGCTACCCGCTCGCCGCTCCACGAAGGGCGCGCAAGTGCGCCAACGGGGATCGAGAACCGTGCCTCGACCAATCTTTCCTCGGCAGCGTTGGAGAGAATGCACATGACCGCGGTCCCGCCCGATAGTTCCTCAGTGACACCTCGAGCGGCTTCAGCGGCGCTATTCAGGATGTTTGCGCCCATCGCGTCACGTACGTCGATGTGGAGGTGAACGCGTACCATTCCGGTCGAGGGAAGCCGTGATACCGACACGTTTCGCAATCCCCCGCCGCGGGCTTCCATCCGCGCAAGGACGGGTGCCACCGCTTCTCTGATGCGGGCTGCACCCGTGGCAATTCGATCCTCCGCACCGATCGGGGCGTTTCGCAGGTAAATCTGTGCAGTCATCACCGGTTCGTCCGCGCGCGTGATGAAGCCGCCCTCCCGGGCGATCAGCGTCCCGGCAAAGGCCGCTGCGGCAACTACCGACGGCTCTTCGGTCGCCATCGGAATGTCGACGCGGTGGCCATCGATCAAGAACCCCGGTGCCAGGCCGATCGGAATCGCCGCGTATCCGATCGCGTACTCTACCATCACATCGGCCCGTTCCAGCATTTCGCCATCGGTGCCAAAGCTCGCGAGCTGGAACTCGTCGAGACCGTAGGCGAGCCTCAGGGCTTCCCGCCGTCCTGCAACGCCGAGTTTGCGGAATCTTCCCGGAAGCTCGTGGCGTGTCATAGACTCTCCCCGGGCAGGATGCCCGCGGAGAGCGCTGTGCGGAAATTCAGGACTCTGATCGAGAAATCGGGTGAAAAAAGCAGCGGAGCCCGGCGAAGTTCGGCGGGTGTACGGGATCCGGTCAGTGTCATCGCGGCGCGGAGCACGCGCGCATACCTCTCGATAAGGGCAACTACTCCTTCGACGCCGGAAGCGGAAACGGCGCGCACGAAGGGCAGCGCGAAACCGCCGAGAGAGGCACCGAGAGCGAGAGCCTTAGCCAGATCCATGCCGCTTCGCAGGCCGCCTGAGGCGAGAATCCGCCCCCCGGTTTGCGCGTCTTCGCGCATGCCGAGCGCCGCGAGAATGAGCGCCGTGGGCGTTCCCCAGTCGTCGAACTCCCGCGCGGCCGCCTCTTCGGCAGAGTCGAGACGATAGGCTTCGACAGTGATCCAGTTGGTTCCACCGCTTCCGGCGACGTTTACGTAGGCAGCGCCGGCATCGAGAAGGCGTCTCGCCTCGTCGGGCCGAACCCCACAGCCGGTCTCCTTCACGATGATCGGCACGGGGCAAATTTCGCAGAAACGCCCGATGGCGGCGAGAATGCCGCGAAAATCCCGGTCTCCCTCCGGCTGAAAGAGCTCTTGCGCGGGATTGAGGTGCACCGCCAGAGCCTGCACTTCGAGCCGTTTGACGAGCTCGATGATTTTCACCGAATCGATGTCACGAACCTGGATCGCACCGATGTTCGCGACGACTGGGACATCGGGGGCGATTTTCTTGAGCTGGAAATGGGAGAGGACCTCCGGCTTACGGAAGAGGATCCGGATCGATCCCATACCGACCGGAACGCCCGCCTGCTGTGCCGCGGCGGCAAGCTCCTTGTTTACCTGATAGGCCGCCTCGGACCCGCCGGTCATCGAGGAGATGAAAAGCGGCAGCCTGAGGCGCGTCCCGAGGAATTCGGTCGAAGTGTCGATCTCCGCCTCGGAGATCTCCGGAAGAGAGCGGTGAACGAGCCGCATCTGGTCGAAACCGGCGGAACCGAACTCCACCTGATAGTGCTTCGCATCGATGCAGATTTCGAGGTGACGGGCCTTGCGATCACTGATCTCCTCATCCCCGCCACTACGCTTGCCGGTACTCACGGTATCCATCTTCCCTTATTCGTGAGAGGTAGAAATCGCCGGGCGCGGCCGCACGGCGCGCCAGCAGCCCGGCGTAGGCGTCGCGGTCGTAGGGGCCGGCAAGCCATTCCTCATATTCACCGAGCGACGCGGTCCGCGCGCCTTCGGTTACCGCCCCGAGATCCCAGCCGGAAATCACCTCCGGGGCCCGCGATGCGACGCGTCCGGAGAGCACAATCATCGTATTGCCGGAACCGTACGATGCGAGCAACACCCTCTTGCCAACTATTGAGCTCCCGAGGGTGCGGTACCGTTCGGCAAGCTGGGAGGCGAGAGCCAGGTAGGCGGAGCCGGTGTAGATATTGCCGACAACCGCGAGGGGTTCGATGCCGCAGAAGAAGCCGCGTTGGGTAAGGTACTCGGTTGGCGTCTCTCCCGCTGAGCTCGGATGAGCGGTCAGCAGGCGATGCGTCGCCATTATCGCCATCTGGTAGAAGGGAACGTGCACGACCAGAATGTCGGTTTCCGCCAAAACACCGGCAGGATCCTCACCTCGAAGACGACAGTGATCCATGAAGGCGATTTCAAAGGCTTCGTTGTAGCACTGCACCGAATAGCCGCCCTTGACACGGGCGGTGACGGAGCCGAGTGGTCGAAAGAAATCGTCGACGTCCTTCGACGCGTAACCTATCGTACCGATATCGAGCTCGAGAAGTCCCGGGTTTCTCTCCAGAAGAAGTGCCACCGCTCCGGCTCCCTGGGTAATTTCGGCGGTAGTGAAGCTCTCATACCTGGCAATGTCCGAGCAGATCACCACTCCCTTTTCGGCATCCGCACGGCCTCCCGCGAGCATGAGGGCGGCGATGCTCACCATCGCGATGGTTCCTCCGGCGCACGCGTGCTGGATCTGGTAGGTGGACAGGGAGTTTTTGAGCGGTATTCCCGCGTCGGTAATCATTCCCTGTACGTAGCTCGCGACCGGCTTCGCGTGGTCGACTCCGGTTTCCGTTCCTACCGCAAGATAGCGTACCCTGGACGGGTCGTGCAGGCGCCCGCTTTCGACAAGCTGGAGGAGTGATTGCGCCGCCATGGTTGCCGTGTCCTGCCACGGCTCGGGAAATCGGAACGCTTTCTGTCCGGTGGAGGCAACCGCCCGACGCAGTTTTCGCTCGAGCGAAGGTTCAACTGAGCTGCGGCACCCAACGAGAGTTTCCGTATCGATGCGGGGGCGGGGAATGTACACGGCTATGTCGCCGAGTCCCACGGCGTATTCGGGCACTGGTGACCTGCCTATCGGATTCGATGTATCCTAAATATAGCCTGGTACGCCAAATCCGGGCAAATGGAGTGTGGCGGCCGCAATCCCCGATGCAACCGGCCGCCGGACCGGGCGGCGATCCGCGTGACTTCCGCACATTTTACCAGGTTTGCGCCGGATTCGCCACTGGAGTATTATACCATTGACAGCGAAGTGAGCTTATTGACATGAAGATTGCGCTTTTATTATCGGGCGGAGTAGACAGTTCCACGGCTCTCTGGCGTCTGAAGGACGCCGGCCACGCAGACATCACCGCATACTATCTCAAGATATGGCTCGAGGACGAGCTGAGTTACCTGGGCTCCTGTCCGTGGGAGGAGGACCTCGAGTACGCCCGCGCGGTCTGCGAGCAAGCCGGCGTTCCACTCAAAGTGGCGTCACTGCAGCTCGAATACTACGACCGGGTCGTGGCCTACGCACTCGAGGAGCTCCGCGCCGGACGAACGCCGAGTCCGGATATCTTCTGCAACCAGCGGATCAAGTTCGGCGCCTTTTTTGAACACGCCGGGGAGAGTTTCGACCGTCTCGCGACCGGCCACTACGCGCGAATCGAAGAGCGTGATGGACTCTCCCTTCTCAAGCGCGCGCCGGATCCGGTAAAGGATCAGACCTATTTCCTTTCGCACCTCAGCCAGGAACAGGTGAGTCGTGCGATGTTTCCCATTGGCGACATGATGAAATCCGAAGTCCGGGCCCTGGCGCACGAGCTCGACCTGCCGAACCGTGAACGCAAAGACAGTCAGGGGATCTGTTTTCTCGGCCGAATCCGTTATCCGGAATTTGTTCGCCACTACCTGGGCGAGAGCGACGGTAGAATTGTCGAGCTGGAGTCGGGAAGGGTCCTCGGCCGCCACAAAGGATACTGGTTTCACACTGTCGGGCAGCGCTCCGGACTCGGACTTGGCAACGGTCCCTGGTACGTGGTAGCGAAGGATACGATCGAGAATGTCATATATGTGTCGCACCAGTCGCACGCCGCCGAGCGCGCACGGAAGATTTTTCGCATCGGTCGCCTCAACTGGATCGGCCGGCCACCGGCTCCAACAGAGTCTCTTTTCGTGAAAATCCGGCACGGGCCCGAGCTGACTCGGTGCGCCATTCGTGTTCCCGCAGCCGCCGCCGCGTCTGGATCCGCCGGCGGACGCGCAGTGCCGGATCGGAGGAGCAGTCAGGACGCAACCAGCGTGGGTGAAACAATCGACGTGGTGATGGAACGACCCGATAGAGGCGTCGCTCCCGGGCAGTTCGCTGTGCTCTACTCCGGTGATGTCTGTCTCGGAGGCGGCATGATTCTGGAGGACGTATGCGAGTCCTGATCGTCGAAGATGACGCGGGGATCTCCGAGTTTATCCAATCGGGTCTCACCCAGGCCGGGTTCGCGGTTGACCGCGTCGATTCGGGGGAAGAGGGCTTCTCCTACATGCGCAACACCGACTACGACGTCGCGATCGTGGACATCATGCTTCCCGGGATGGACGGCTTGACCATGATATCGCGGCTTCGCAGCGAAGGCGTGCACACGCCCATCCTGATCCTTAGCGCCAAACGGACTGTCGACGACCGTGTGCTGGGATTCCAGAAGGGCGGAGACGACTACCTGGTGAAACCATTCTCGTTTTCGGAGCTTCTTGCACGAGTGCAGGCTCTGATTCGCCGGTCGTCGATCAGTGCTCTTTCGACCCGTCTGCAGGTCGGTGATCTGGACATGGATCTTCTCGCGCATGAAGTGAAACGAGGCACGGGCGATATCGAGCTGCAGCCGAAGGAGTACGCTCTGCTCGAATACTTCATGCGCAATCCGGGTGTTGTCCTGTCCAAGACCATGATCATGAGTCACGTCTGGAACTACGATTTCGATCCTCAGACCAACGTTGTCGACGTCTTGGTGAGCCGGCTCCGAAACAAGATCGACAAGGGGCAGCGAGACAAACTCATTCACACCATTCGCGGAGTTGGCTATGTCCTCAAACCATCCTGATGCCGCTGCGAGCGTCGACACCTCCTCGGAACGTGGCCCGCACGATCGTCTCAATCGGAGATTCCTCGGGCGGCTCAACATGCGGTTGTCGCTCATCTTCTCGGCAGTCTTCCTTCTCGGCAGCGCGCTTCTTTTCGCGGCCACCTTTTTTTCGCTGCTCTCCAATTTGCGAGACGATGATCTGAGCCACATAAACGCGCGACTTCTCGGTTTCTGGGCGCAGTTTCAATCCGGCGGCATCGACCGAATAGTCCAGGAGATTCAGGTCGAGAACCTGATGATGGGCGAGCGTCCCTACTTCGTGCGCATCTCAGACGCGGACAACAACACCCTCGTGCAGCGATATCCGCTAATCTGGCAGAACTTCAACTTCAACAGGCTCACCGAGGTCCGACCCGATTCGAGCGCCGCCCTGATTACCTTGGGGGCGGCTGGAGTGGACTACAGGCTCGAGGTTGCCGGAATTCGGCTTTCCGCGCAGTACTACCTGCAGGTCGGGATGAGCACCCAGAGCCGAAAGCTCATTCTCGATCTTTTTCAGCGCAATTTTTTCGCCATTACTGCTCTGCTGATCATCTTGAGCTTTCTCGCCGGGCTTTTCATCTCTTCCCGCACATTCAAACCGGTCGGTCAGTTGAATCGCACTATACGGACCATCATCAGTACCGGTAAGACCGACGCCCGCATCCCGATATCGGGAACCCACGACGAACTCGGTGAGCTTGTCGTTTACTTCAACGAAATGCTCGCCCGCATCGACCGGCTCATACGGGAGATGCGGAACTCGCTCGACTCCGTCGCGCACGATCTTCGTACGCCGCTCACGCGTCTTCGCGGGGTCGCCGAACTTGCGCTGAAGGGTGATGAGAACCTGTCTGTCTACCGGGAGGCTCTCGAGGGCGCCCTGGAGGAGGCGGACGTCATCCTCCGAATGTTGAATACCCTCATGGACATATCGGAGGCTGAATCCGGAGTCATGAGGCTCCGCATTCAGCCGGTCCCGCTTCACACTCTGATCGAAGAACTCGCCGATCTCTACCGGTTTACGGCCGATGAGAAGGGCGTCTCGATCACCACGGCCGTCTCGGCGCCCCTTTCAATTCCGGGTGATCCTGTGCGCCTGCGGCAGGTTGTCGGAAACCTGCTCGACAACGCGGTCAAGTATACGCCGGAGGGCGGGAACGTCGCAGTGAGATTGGAGAATGGCCGGGATGAGGCGATCATCTCGGTAACAGACACCGGGATCGGGATTTCGGAAGACGAGATCCCGCGAATCTGGACCCGGCTCTATCGCTCGCGCTCCGTTCCGACGGTGCCAGGCCTCGGCCTTGGTTTGAGTCTGGTGAAAGCTATCGTCGAAGCCCACGAGGGGCGGGTCTCGGTGACGAGCGCTCCGGGTGCCGGAACCACGGTGGAGGTGCGCCTGCCCCTGTCGCGAAAACAGACGGACTGATGCGATCTCACGGGCGAACTTTTCTGACAAAAGGGATTTTCGGAAACTCGAACCACCGCCTGTTTTTCCGTGAGGTGACGCAAAGCCAGACCGGCGAGGAATTCTTGTCGCCCGGGACCTGCAATACCGGCCGCAGCAGAAGAATGCGCAGATGCGGCGAGAGGGCGCGGCGAACTTGCGCGGCAGTCCAGAACGGTCCGCCGCCGGGCAGCGGTGTGCCCTGTTTCCGCGAAATCAGCGTGTAGTATATTCCGTCCGGCGACAGAAGGCTTGCCACGCGTTTCAGAAACCGGCGTTGTTGCTGTGCGAATGTGATAAGCTCGAACACGCCGCGGTCAAATATGAATCGTATGGATTCGTCGGGAACCGTTTCTGCTCCGAGACTTTCCGGAAATACCCCGCGGATCCACTTAATCGTCATTCCGGCGGTCCTGGCCAAATCGGCCGCGATGCGGAGAGCTGCAGACGCCGGATCGATGCCCGTGCACGCGAAGCCTCTCGAAGAAAGCCAGATGCTGTTGGCTCCCGTTCCACAGCCTATCTCCAGACAGGCGCACGGTGAGATATCGAATTGTTTGATGACTGCCGGAAGGTTCCCGTCGTCGGGTAAGAAGCCTCCCTCGACTCGTGTGGAATTCATTGCGAATTATGACAAATCTGTAACGTTCCTGACATCTTCCCGCAAGGTTGGTCGCGTACCATTGTGACAGAAAACAGAGTTCGTGGAAAGCGGAAGGAGAGTTCCATGAGTCGTCTCCCATGGCGTACAACTAACAGATTTGAGCTCGCAAGATCAACCGTGGCAGCCGGCGTATCCCTGCTTCTTTTCGCAATCGCGGCTTCTGCATTTGGCGATCCTGCCGGCCCCGGGCCGGCAGGACTTGCCTCTCTTGAAACCACCCAGAACGCGTTCCGACAAATCGCGAAATCGATTCTTCCGACAGTTGTCGAGGTGAACGTCGTCGACACAGTCAATGCGCCGCAGGCCAGCCCGTTCCAGTTCAACGGTCGCAATCTCTTTCAGTATTTCTTCGGTGTACCCTCACCCAACGATGCGAAACCGAATCAATCGCCGCAGGGGCAGTTACAGCAGCGCGGCCTCGGGTCAGGCATCATGGTTCGTCAGGACGGGGAAAAGGTCTACGTGCTTACCAACAATCATGTGGCGGGCGATTCGACTCAGATAAGCATCCGCCTTTCGGATGGGCGTTCGTTCAAAGCCACGCTTGTCGGTAAGGATCCGCAACGCGACCTTGCTCTGGTGAGCTTCACCTCCACAGCACATATGCCGATTGCGCCGCTGGGTGACTCGAGCACCCTCGAGGTGGGTGACTGGGTGCTTGCCGTGGGAAATCCGCTCGGATTCGAATCGTCGATCACTTTCGGCATCGTAAGCGCAGTCGGCCGCCAGGCGCGGCCCGGGTCGGATCTCGGGCAATTTACTGACTACATTCAAACCGATGCCGCCATCAACCGGGGCAACTCCGGCGGCCCGCTCGTGAACATACATGGAGAGGTTGTCGGCATTAACACGTGGATAGCTTCCCAGACCGGCGGCAGCATCGGATTAGGTTTTGCCATCCCGATCAACAACGCAACGAAGGCAATCGACGAGTTCATCACCAAGGGTCGGGTTGACTATGGCTGGCTCGGAGTCAACGTCGGAAATGTTGCTCCCAGCGTGCAGACAAACCTGCCCGGAAGTGTGAGCGGTGCGTTCGTCTACGACGTGTTTCGCAACTCGGCCGCCGATAGCGCGGGGATCGAGCCGGGTGACGTCATAACCCGCGTAAATGACGTCGGCCTGACCAGCAGCGACGACCTGGTGACACAGATCGGACGTCTTGATCCGGGCAAATCGATTCGCCTGGCGGTATTCCGCGACGGCAGAACAGTGAATCTCAACGTCACCCTCGGGGTGCGCTCCGCCGACCTGGCAAAACAGGCGAAAAACCTCTGGCCGGGAATGTCGGCGGTCAATCTCACCGACGACGTGCGCACCCAGCTCAGTCTACCGGCCGGTCACGGCGATGTGGTCATCGGGAACGTGGAATCGGGAGGCCCCGCCGAGACTGCCGGCTTGAAGCCCGGAGACATCATCCGCGATGTCAACGGCAATCGTATACGTAATGTGATGGAGTTTTATAAGACGATGAACAATACCAGGTCGAATGAGGTCATGTTTCGCATCTATCGGCAAGACACCGAGCTCCTCATCGGCTTGGTTCGTCAATAGAAACTGCGTCGACCGGCGGAGGTTCTGTCGGTTGGCACGGTAGGTTCCTCCTTGTGGGTTTGGGCTCACGCCCAGAAGATTAATGTGGCTGGCCGACCGCCAACCTCCGGTCGGACAGACAACCCCTAAGTACCGCGGATCCTGCAGCTTTGAAGGCCAGTGCAGGACGAGCGGATGGCGTCGGGAGCCGGCCCGGCTTTCCGGCGCTAATTCCCCCTCCGGGGCTAACCTCCAGCTCCGGTCACACCCTCCCGCCCGGGGGCCGCGTTGCGGTTCCCCGGGTTTTTTTTTGTTCCACCGGCCGCGCAGCCTTGAATTTTGGCCAGAAACCGCCTATCTTGGCGGTTGTTACCATCCTGGAACATGTACGATGGCAGTTGCGCACGCCTTCGACGAGCGGAGAGATTCAATTACTACCAACAAACCCCCGGTAATCAGTATTGCCCCGATGATGGACCGAACGGACCGCCATTATCGCTTCTTTATGCGGAATATCTCCCGGCGCACTCTACTCTATTCGGAAATGATAACCGCCGCAGCGATCATACACGGCGACCGGGACCACCTTCTCGGTTTCACCTCGGTAGAGAAACCGCTGTCGCTTCAACTGGCGGGCGATGACCCGGATCGTCTCCAGGAGGCGGTCTCGATCGCCGAGGCTTATGACTACGACGAGCTCAACCTCAACTGCGGATGTCCGAGCGACAAGGTCCAGGACGCTCATATCGGCGCCTGCCTTATGGCTGAACCGGCGCTCGTCGCACGCCTCGTGGAGTCCATGAGACGCGCATCGTCCAAACCGGTAACCGTAAAACACCGGATAGGAATTGACGGTCGGGAAAGCTACGAGGATCTTCGTCGTTTTGTCCGTATAGTCCGTGAAGCGGGGCCCGACCGGTTCACCGTCCACGCGCGGATCGCCATTCTCTCGGGACTTAGCCCGAAGGAGAACCGCGAGATTCCTCCGCTCCGATACGATGACGTTTATGCCCTGAAAGCCGAGTTCCCTGAGCTCCTGATCGAAATAAACGGTGGCTTCAGCAATCTCGATCAAATTGAGCAGGCCCTCGAATCGGTGGATGCGGTGATGGTCGGAAGGGCCGCCTACGACAATCCCTATCTTTTCGCAGAGGTCGACCGGCTGTTTTTCGGAGAACCTTCGGCGTCGCCGACGAGACGGGAGATTATCGAACATCTTGTTCCCTACGTGGAGCAGTGGGAGGCCAACGGTATCTCCCCGCATCGAATACTGCGCCACGCGCTGGGCCTGTTTCTTGGACAGCGCGGCTCACGAAAATGGAAACAGCTTCTCAGTCCCCCGCTGGTGTTCCGTGTGAGCGGCGGCGAGACGCTTCGCCGGGCACTCGACGAGCTGCCCGACGAAGTCCTGGACGCGCAACCGTTGGCGAGGACGCCGCAACCGTTGGCGAGGACGCCGCTATCGGCAGAGTGGACGGAAGTTGTTCCCGCGATGGCTCTTCCGGCGAAAGGGTTCGACGGCCGGACCGGCGGATGAATGCGCTCGAGCAGGTACTCTCAGAGATAGACGGCGGCAAAGTGCTCGACGTCGCGACCGGCGACGGGGAGTTCGTTGAGCTGCTTGTGAGGCATCTGCGCTCCTACTCCTCGATAACCGGGGTCGACGTCGACCAGAACCTGCTTTCCGATGCGATCCGTTCGCATTCGCGCAGCAATATTCGGTTCCGTGTCGCGGACGCCAGGCGGCTTCCGTTCGCAGATGCGCGCTTCGATACCGTCACGCTTTCGGACGCGCTGCATCACTTCGATAGACCCATGGAGCCGCTATCCGAAATGATGCGAGTACTCATGCCCGGCGGTATGCTCATTCTCCACGAGATGGCCGCGGACGGCCTCTCTCCGAAACAACAGGTAATGGCGGATCTTCACCGGATAAAGGCCGAGGTGGATTCGATGCTCGGCATCTTCCATGGCCCGACCCTTGACCGTGCCAAAATGCGGTCCCTGGTAGATATCCTGCCGGTGAGGGTCCGATTCGAGGGTGAGTACGTTCAGCCGGTCGCGGGCGAGGATCGGGAGGAGATTGACGCGAGGTTTGCGTTCATTGACCTCTATCTCGAGCACATATCCTCAGATGTCAAAGGATATGCCCGGTTGCGACGTTTCGCGCTCCGTGCCAAAGAGAAGGCCTATCGGGTCGGTATCGCGCCGCCGCCGCAGGTGGTTATTGCCGCACAGCGCTGCGGCGACTGATAAGGCGCCGGTTCCTCCCGCCTCGTCACCGCATCCCAAAAAAAACGTATATTCTATCCGGGAGGACGCATGATTTACCGCATATTAGGCAGCACAGGCTTGAGAACCAGCGTCATCGGGGTGGGCACATGGCAGTTCGGAGGGGAATGGGGTACGGATTTCACGCAGGCGATCGTCGAAGGTATCGTCGACGCTGCTCGCGAGGCGGGAATCAATCTCATCGACACCGCCGAGTGCTACGGCGATCACCTTTCCGAGAGACTTGTCGGGGGGGCAATCCGACGAGATCGTGAAAAATGGATTGTGGCGACGAAATTTGGCCATCACTACTCGGTTCCATTCGAACGCGAGCAGCGCTGGAGTGCGGCTCTAGTGAAGAAGCAGCTGGAAGATTCGCTTTCGGCGCTCGGCACCGACTACATAGACCTGTACCAGTTTCACTCCGGGACCAACAAAGTATTCGACAATGAAGAGCTTTGGAAGATGCTCTCGCGCGAACGGGAACGGGGCGTGATTCGGCATCTCGGCATCTCCATCAGCCCGAATACGAACAGTTACCAGACCGAACGCGCTGCTTCGGTAGGCGCGCAGACCATACAAGTTGTCTACAATCGTCTTGATCGTGCCCCCGAAACCGAGGTTTTCCCGCTTTGTACGGCGCAAAACCTCGGCGTACTTGCCCGTGTTCCCCTCGCGAGTGGATTCCTGAGCGGAAAGTATAAACCGGGAGCCCGCTTCGCCGAGTCCGATGTCCGGAGCACACGCGAGACCGCGCGGAATGATGCGCTTCTGGAAGAGGTCGATCGGATTCGCGCCAGCGAGGTTCCGGCCGGAGTCGATATGGCTTCCTGGGCGCTTGCTTGGTGCCTGCAAAACGACGCGGTGACGTCGGTGATTCCGGGATGCAAGAGCCCTGAACAGGTTCTGAGAAACGCCGGCGCGGCAGACCTGATGGAAATTGGTCGAGACCAGCTGGTATGAGGCAGAGACGTGGCTGACGGAAACGGAAAGAGCGCCAACGGTTTTCACCACGTGGCCATGCGGGTGCGCGATTTCGACCATTCGGTGAGCTTCTACGCCAGAGGGTTGGGATTCTCAATAGTCCGGGAGTGGAAGACCCGCGAGAGCAGAGCAGTTATGCTCGACATGGGAGACGGTGCCTACCTCGAAATATTCGAACGAAAGACCAACCATTTGCCCCAGATTCCGTCGCCCGACGGCGCGCTGCTTCACTTTGCAATCAGAACCGACAACTGCGATGCCACACTCGAACTTGCACGCCGCGCCGGAGCGGAGGTCACCGTAGATCCGAAAAACATCGATTTCCCGTGCGATCCGGTGTATCGAGCGCGGATCGCCTTCTTCAAAGGTCCCGACGGCGAAACGGTTGAACTGTTCGAAGAGCGCGCCTGATCGGCGCCTATTCGGATATCTTCGGTTGACTTCGTGGCGGCGGCTCGGGTCTTACCCGTGATCGGGTGAAGAACCGCTTCATGACGGAACGGAAATCGCGTCGATCCGCGCCGCGTATTGCTGTGTTCGAGAAGGTACGGATGTCCTCCTCCCTGCCCACCACAAGAAGCACATCCTCTTCCCGAAAGACGTAGGCGGGCGAGACAAACTCGTACTCTTCGCGCGCTGAACGGCTGACAGCGATCGCGTTCACACGGAAGTTTTTTCGCAAATCGGCCTCGATGAGACTTTTTCCGATCTGTTTGGGCGGAACGCCCACTTCGGCCATCACCAGCCCCTTACTGATGGGCATGTAGTTGAAAACGGTCGAAAGAACCAGCGGCGGAGCAATTCGGCGGGCCGCCTCTCGGTTAGGAAACACCACCTGATGCGCGCCGACGATTTCGAGGATTTCCCCGTGCTCCTCGGTTTCCGCCTTCGCAATAATGCGTTTCACTCCAAGCTTGTTGAGATAGTGCACCACGAGGATTGACGTTTCCAACCTTTCGCCAAGATCAATAATGACCGCATCGATATCTTCAGGAATAATCTTGCGAATTGTCTCTTCTTTGAGAACGTCCGCGACAAAAGAGGAGGTTACCTGATCGCGGTAGAGGTCAATGATCTCTTTGTCCCGGTCGACGATCAGAATCTCTGCGGTGCTGCCGATCAGTTCATCGAGCATGCGCTGTCCGAAGGTGCTGAGTCCAATAATGGCGAACTGCTTCATGATGGCCTATAGTAGCGCGCCCACCGCGGTTGCACAACGCCGGCCGCGATCGTCAGCGCCGGTCTTCTGACTCACGAACGGTTCAATTGAGAGGGGCCGATGATATTCTCGAAGTCACGCTCAAGACGGTGCACGTGCATGAGGAATGCGTTGAGCTCGCCGCCCGAAAGCGTCCTCCCCGGCGGGAAACGAAGCGTTGCCGGATTCACCGGTTTGCCCCAGACGCGCACCTCGTAGTGCACATGGGGACCCGTGGATTCTCCGGTGCTGCCCACGTAGCCTATCACCTTGCCCTGGACAACCCGGTTACCGACGCGCAGCCCGCGAGCATAGGCTTCCATGTGGGCGTAGAGGGTGACGTAACCGTTGATGTGGCGCAGCAGCACATGATTGCCGTAGATGCCGTCGTAGGACATGCTGATAACCGTGCCATCGCCGGCGGCGAGAATCGGCGTGCCTGGAGGCGCACCGAAGTCGATGCCGCGGTGGAAGTCGCTGTAACCGGAAAAGGGGTCCGCGCGCCAGCCGAAGGGCGATGTGATCACGGCTCCGTGAATCGGAGTCTTCAGAAGCGTCTTTCGCGCGCTTCTGCCCTGGCTGTCGTAGTAGTCAATATGCCCGTTCGATCCGGCGAAGCCGTAGACGACTACCGTCTGATCTTTCAGCTGGAGTCTTCCTTCCAGGAGACTGCCGGTCTGGACCGGATCTCCCCGGGTGTCGACATATTCCTGCCACATGACGGCGAAGCGATCACCGCGGTGAATATCATGCTGAAAATCTATATCGAACGAGTAGACGTCGATCAGATCCATGAGTACCGACGCCGGCACGCCTGCTGCGAGCCCGTCGGAGAAGAGGGCGTCGTTGATAGTCCCGGTGACTGCGCGTTCCCGGACCATCGTTCTGCGGGCGGTTACGGTTGCCGCAAAGCTCTGGTTCTCGGCTCGATTCACGGTAAGGTCTCGCAGCGGATCGATCTGCAGTTCCACGGATTCCAGGTAGAAGGGCACCTCAGGGTCGAAGGTGAGAGAAATCTGTTGTCCCGGTTGAATGTGGCGCGGGTCGTAGAACTTCGAAATTGTGCCGACGATGCCGAGCACTTCGTTCTGGTTGACGCCCTCTTTCAGCAGAATCCCCGAAAAGGCGTCTCCCGGCTCGACGGACACAACCTTGCGCACCGGTTCGGGCTTCACCGCGACCACTTTCACGGATCCGGCCGGTGCAACCGGAGAGACTGCCGATGCGCGAGGAGAAGAGATGAATGCGGCTGCAATAATCATGACGCAAGCGGGCACGAAGGCCGCAAGTGCGGGCAGAATGAAGCGCCCGCTCGAAGACAACTTTTTCGTTTTGATCCTTCCTAATCCTTTATCGGGCGAACGGCTCTCCGTCTTGATAATCCGTTCCGCGCAAAATGCCAGTGGACGCTGTGAAGAGACACGAGCGCCATCAGGTTCTCTACCGGCGCGCGCGATGAGCTCAACGATCTTGACGCCCATGCTGGTGAAGAATACGACGCCGTGAGAGATGCATTTTCCAAGCTGCATGCAGGTATTTTAGGTCACCGTGAGTCCAATGTCCACAAAATTGTGCACTTATGAAGGAAGGAGCCCCGGCGGGATGTGGTAGCCCCCGAAAACCGGATCGAGCCTGGCGGCCGCGTCGAGCAGTTCCTCGTCTTCCCAGCGTCTGCCGATCATCTGCAGGCCGATCGGCAGCCCATCATCCTGAATTGCAGCGGGCAGCACGACCGAAGGGTGGCCGGAGGCGTTGAATACGACGTTGTAGGCGATCTCTGCGAGGTCCTGATTTATGCGTCTCTTTCCCACGGCAATCGGCGACCGTCGGTCACGGTGGGTAAAAGCGGCGGTGGGATAGGCCGGGCTCAACCAGGTGTCCCAGTCGGCGAGAAACGCGTCGATCTCCCGGATGAGCCGCTCGCGCCGTTCCGCGAGTGCGCGGCGGCGGCGGCGCGAGAGACCCGGACCTCGCACGAGGCCGCGCAGCACGCCGCCTCCGCCTATAAAGGCGGAGCTGCTTTTACTCGCGAGCCAACGCAGCGAGCGGGTGATCGGCGGCTGAAATCGCGTATTGAGGTAGCCGAGCACTTCTCCGGCAAGTTCCCACGCCTCTTCGAAATCGATTCCGGGCGACTGCTGCCGCGACACCTCGTATCCGGCCCCCGACAGGCGCTCTGCAACATCTTCCACCGCGGCGTGCATCTCTTTGGACACCGGAATCCCGGGCAGGGAGTCGGTCCAGGCGATCCTCAGAGCACCGTCGGGTGGATCCCGCCGTTTTGAAAAGGCCGCGGAAAGTGGGTCGCCCAGAATGCCCAGGGCAAGCCGCAGATCCTCGACCGACCGGGCGATCGGACCGGCGCAGGGAAGCAGGAGCATCCAGAGAAGCTCCTCCGGGAGGGCGATTGTGTGCTCGCTCGCAATGTGTCCCTTGATCGGTATGCGGCCGCCTGTCGGTTTTAGTCCGTAGACGCCGCAAAAGTGGGCGGGGAGGCGAATCGATCCGGCGATGTCGCTGCCGACGTCCAGATGTGACAGCCCCGCCGCAACCGCGGCCGCGCTGCCTCCGGAGCTTCCGCCCGAGGTGCAATCGACGTTCCATGGGTTGTTGGTGCGTCCGAACACCCGGTTTACTGTCTGGGCTCCGTCGGCCAGAGCGGGCGTGTTTGTCTTGCCGAGGATAATTGCTCCCGCCGACCGGAGCCGTGCCACGACCGGCGCATCCTGTCGTGGTACGTTCCTTGAGAAGGGCAGGGCGCCGCTGGTCGTCCGCATACCCGCCGTTTCGAAGGTGTCCTTCACGGTGACCGGGACGCCGTGGAGAGGACCCACCGATTTTCCGGCGGCGAGCGCCTCATCGGCTTCGCGCGCACGCGCCCGTGCATCTGTCTCGTCAAGCGTGACTATCGCGTTTATACGTGGATTGTGGCGGTGGATATGGCGAATCTGGTCTTCCAGAGCCTCGGCGGCCGATACTTCTCCGTCCCGGATCTTCCGCGCAAGTTCTACTGCCGACAGAAACAGGTTTCCACTCATATTTTTCGGATTTCGCCTGGAAGTGTACGCCGGATTGCCGGGTGCGTCAAACTCGACCGCGAACGTCTACGCGCGGCCGAGAATGTCATCGAGGAGTTGAAAGACGGTACGTTCGAATTTTTCCGCAGTCTGAGTATCGTAATACCCCTTGCTGTTGTAGTCGCCCCGGTCGTCTGTAAAGTACTGCTCCAGATTCGAAATGTCTGCGTTTCCCGAATGAAACAGCACGATCAGCGAATGGGTCGAGTCCGGGTTCTTCCGCACCCGGGTACCGTGCTGATAGTCGATTCCCGCATCGCGGAAAGCAAGAGCACCGGCCTGAAAATCGCCGTACCGCATCTTGATGTACTGCATGCAGGAGAAGGCAAAAAGATCGCGGCTCTCGGCGGCGATCGACTCCTTCCCGGATCGCAGCCGGGGAGCGTTTTCGAGCTCCCGTATCAACCGGGAGAGATAAGAATTTTCGTTGGATTCTTTGTCGCGCTTCACGTGCAGGCTCACCTACGCCTTGCGCTTGCGCCAGAATGACTTGTACTGCCGCCCGATGTAGCCAAAGCTGAAGCGATCGGGAACGGGATCCTCCCCTCCGGTGTAGAGCCCTCCGGCGCAACGGAACAGACGGGTTATGCCCAACAGGAGTCCTTTGAGGATTCCGTGCCGCATTATGGCTTCTCGTGCATAGGTCGAACAGGTGGGTGAGTAGATGCACGATCCAGGAAGCGCAGGAGAGATGACTTTCTGATAGGCCACGATGGGCAAGGTCACCGTGATCCGGAGTATTCGTCTGAGCGTGGCAATCCCCATGGTCAACCTAAATATAACGGTGCCACACGGCAAACTCCAGCGGAGCGGCCGCCTCTTTCCCCAAAAAAAAGGCTGCCGGAGTAGACCGGACAGCCTTTTTCCACAAATGCCCCTGTTCAGATGAAGATTCTGAGTATCAGGTTGTGCAGTACGATTACGACCTGAACAAAAACGATCGAAACCATCGACATAAGCTTCAAAAGAATATTGAGCGAGGGTCCCGAGGTATCCTTGAACGGATCTCCCACGGTGTCTCCCACAACCGCCGCTTTGTGGTTGTCCGAGCCCTTTCCACCGTAGTTACCGTTCTCGATGTGCTTCTTCGCATTGTCCCAGGCGCCGCCCGAGTTGGCCATCATAACTGCCAGGACGAAACCGGTTCCGAGGCTTCCCGCGAGGAGTGCGATTACCGCGAAGGGTCCAAGAAGGATTCCCACAAGAATCGGGGCAACGACCGCCATTATCGACGGCAGGATCATTTCCCGCTGTGCTCCCTTGGTGGAGATCGCCACGCACGCCGCGTAGTCCGGCTTGTCGGTGCCCGCCATTATGCCCGGTTTTTCCCGGATCTGCCGGCGAACTTCGTTGACCATCGAACCGGCCGCGCGTCCGACCGCCCGCATCGAAAGAGAAGCAAATACGAACGGCAGCACCGCACCGAAGAACAGCCCGACAAGGATGCGCGGATCGAGCAGATCGACGTTCAGCGTGATGCTCTGGAACACTCCGGAAGCATCTCGAACGACGTGCATGAGTCCGGCTTCGAACTGTTCGAAGGCGCTCGGACCGCTTGCCGCCTGGGTGTGAAACAGAGTCCCGACCGCATCTCCAACCTTGTTCGAATACTCGGCAAGGAGGGCCAGTGCCGTGAGAGCGGCCGAACCAATTGCGAACCCTTTGCCGGTTGCCGCGGTGGTGTTTCCAAGCGCGTCCAGCGCGTCGGTTCTTTCGCGGACGATGGGTTCGAGGCTTGCCATCTGTGCGATGCCGCCCGCGTTGTCGGCCACAGGTCCGTATGCGTCGGTGGCTAGGGTGATGCCGAGAGTCGATAGCATACCGACAGCAGAAAGTCCAATTCCGTAGAGGCCGACCTCAGGGCTGATGAAGCCACCCGAGAGAGCGAAGGCAGCGAGGATTGCGATACCGACGGTAAGGACAGGAATCAGCGTGGAGAGCATTCCGAGCGAAAGTCCGCCGATGATAATGGTTGCCGGTCCAGTCTGCGATTCGGCGGCAAGCTGTGTCGTCGGCTTGTAGTTGTCCGAGGTGTAGTACTCGGTAAAGAAACCGATCACGTTCCCGGCGATAAGGCCCGCTATGAGAGCACCCCAAATCCCGAGGAACTGCGTTCCCACGGTGTAGTACACCAGCAGAAACGAGAGCACGATGATCAGCGCGGTGGAGAGATAGATCCCGCGCCGCAACGCGCCGAGAAGTATCTTCTGCGTCGCATTTTCTTTGGCGCGCACAACGAATGTTCCGATGATCGAGGCGACAATGCCGACAGCGGCGATTACTACCGGTATCTGGATGAACTGCAGCGCGCTTATCGAGGGCAGCTGCAGGGAGGCGACGCTGCCGAGAGCCATGGTGGCGACGACCGATCCGACATAGGACTCGTACAGGTCAGCTCCCATTCCGGCGACGTCGCCGACGTTGTCACCGACGTTATCTGCGATGGTTGCAGGGTTACGCGCATCGTCTTCAGGAAGCCCGATCTCGACCTTTCCAACCAGGTCCGCGCCTACGTCGGCAGCCTTGGTGAAGATACCACCGCCAAGACGTGCAAACAGCGCCATGGTCGAAGCACCCATACCGAAGGTGATCATGATCGGCGGGATCTCTTCATTTGGAAGTTTGAATGCGTGGAGAATCGTCCACCAGATCGCGAGGTCGAGGATACCAAGACCGACAACTGTCATTCCCATGACGGTACCGGAGGAGAACGCGACTCGAAGACCCGAGTTCAGCGACGTCTTGGACGCCCAGGTCGTGCGAGCATTCGCCCGGGTCGCGATTGACATTCCGATGAAACCCGAGAGACCGGAGAAGAATCCGCCCGTCAGAAACGCGAACGGAACAAAGGGCGATATCAGGTGGAGCGCGTACGCAAGAAACAGAAACAGAACAAAAAGGACGGCGAAGAACATCGCGACTACTTTGTACTGCTGTTTGATGTAGGCCAGCGCCCCTGCCTGAATATGCGCGCTCAACTCCCGTGTCGTCTCGTTTCCCGGATCCTTCTTCAGCACGTTAATGCCGAGAATCAGGGCGAAACCGAGCGCTGCGATGGAACCCGACCCATGCAAGCCACATGAGATCGACGGTACCCGGTTGCGGCAGCGCTGCCGCCGCTTTGTGCGAAGAGCGGAACAAATGGTACCAACATGAACATACCCAACGAGCATGCTCACCTTCCTGCCGCGCGTCATTGTACACCTCCGTCTGCGGGCAACATCTTTCAGAAATGTGACACAACATGAGCTGCGATCCCGGCGCTGGAAAACCAGCACGACGGAAACGCTTCGTGTGCGTGCGTCAATCGCGTGAAGCTTTACCCATTTTATTGACGGTATTTTTGCCTATTTCCACCGGTATGTCAATAATCAACGAAGGGAACTTAGAAGACCTGTTGAACTCGCTCAACAAGACCGGCAAGTTCGTCGCCGAGGACCGACTCTCCGGTCTCGCATTTGATCGCTTCGTCCACCGACCAGTTCTGTCGCACGCCGCCCATATGGATGAGGTATCGGGTCTTGTCCCAGGGCGGGAGGTCTGCGAAATCCAGCTCCCGCCGCACGCCTTCGATATCGGTGATGTCGTGGGCCTCGGTAGGAGCGAGCAGGACGAGCACATCGTCCCGGTAGACTCCATGGCCCGCGAGCATCTTCTGCTCCTGATCGAAGATGCGAATCCACGTAACCCGGTCATCCTCCTGATCGAGGAAGTAGCGTCCGAGCAGTGAGTATTTCATCGAGACTATTGACCCGTGCTGTTCTGTTTCGCCTGATCGAACGGGATGAAGATACGATTTCCGCCGTAGATCTTGTTTGGATTAGCGATATTGTTCTTTTGCGCGATCAATCCGAATTGCCGCGGATTGTTATAGAATGAGTAGGCGAGGTCCCAGAGCGTATCGCCGAATGCTATGCGATACCAGACGCCGTCCAAATTTTCCGGAAGGGAAGTCTGGGTCGACGGTTTCGCTGCTGTCGCAGTGGGTGCGGGGGACGCGGGCGCGGGTTTCGAATCGGCCGGCGGCGGTGTGGCGGGTGTCGTTCGCCGCTGGTTTTGGCGTGCTCACGGTCTGGTTCGAGAGCTGGGGCGCCGATGCTGCGGGTTTTGTCCGAAGAAGGAAGTAGGCGAGCACGGCGATCGCGATGACGCCGGCGGCCAGCAGCACAATGGCGAGGACGGGACTTCGGCGATGTTCCTCGCCGTCTTCAATCCCGACCGCTTCGGCACGAGTGTCCTGCTTTCGGCCGGGCTCTTCCTCGGCTGGCCCGGAAGTTTCGGCCTCGGATTCGCTTGCTGTGTCCCACCGGTATTCGCCAAGGCTGTCGTGCGTCGCAAAATCGTCGCCGATCGAAAAATCCGGAGTCTCGTAGGTCTCGTTCGGGGAAAGCTCCCGAAGGCTTACCGAGAGGCTGTTCTCCGACCCACCGGCGCGATCGTAGGCTCGCGCCTTGAGCTGTCCAGATTGGTCGGTTGCCATTACGAGCTCGATGTCCGGGTCTCCGCGCTTTGGCTGATTCTGATGTTTTCGACCGTGAGGCTTGCGAGATAGGTGTCCTTGTCGATTTCCTTTGACTCGCCGCGGTAGAGGTCTATCTGCACCGTTTCCTGGTCGTTCTTCACGGTTGTGAGGATCAACCGTTTCCGAGCGGTACGGCCGTCGGCACGACCCTGCTTGTCCTCGTCGAGAACGGGGAAAAACGTATTGTTCGCCAGCCGAATTCCTATCATATAGCCTCCACCTCCCTTCAAATATCGGTCCACAAGCCCTAAAACTGCACAACCGATAGGTCGGGCTCCCTCTTATGCCGGCACGAGCAGCACTTTTCCGGTAGTCTTGCGCGATTCGAGCAGCGTATGAGCGGTAGCCGCTTCCGAGAGCGGATGAATTGCCCCGATTCGGAGCGAGAGTTTTCCTTCGGCAACCCATCCGAGAATGTCGCCGGCGCGCGGCCAGAAGCTCCTCGCGGGTTGCGATGTAGTGGCCTATGCGTCGGGCGGGTAACGAAGAGCGATCCGCCTGCGCTCAGGCGGTAGATATCCAACGGCTGAACCTTACCGCTCGACTGGCCGAATGAGACGAGGTATCCGCGGGGTGCAAGACATGACGAGGCTCCCGTCGAAGGTATCTTTCCCCACGGAATCGTAGACCGCCTGGACTCCCCGACCCCCGGTGATTTCGCGAACCGCCTTCTGGAAATCGACTTGTGTGTAGAGTATCGTGTGGTCCGCGCCTGCATCCGCGGCGAGGGATGCCTTCTCTTCGGTGGACACGGTACCGATGACAACGGCCCCGCGAAACTTCGCAAGCTGCACGAGAAGCAGGCCAACTCCACCGGCTGCCGCATGAACGAGGACGGTATCGCCGTCTCGGATCGGATAGGTCGCGGTTGTCAGATAGTGAGCGGTGATTCCCTGGAGCATTGCCGCCGCGCCCTCGTTGAATCCGACGTCTTCGGGCAGTTTGACCAGCCGGGCTGCGGGAGCAACGAGCTTCTCCGCGTAGGCGCGCGGGATGCTGGTAAAGGCCACGCGGTCGCCGGTTTCTGTACGGAATCAACCCCCGGTCCGATGCTTTCGACCGTGCCGGCCCCCTCTTCGCCGGGGATGAAGGGCATCTCCCGTGAATAGACGCCATTTCGGTAATAGATGTCGAGGAAGTTGACACCGATAGCGGACAGGCGAACGAGCACCTCTCCATCACCGGGAACCGGCTCCGCAATTTCCCGGTATTCGAGTACCTCAGGACCTCCCGTCCGTTCCACCTGAATCGCATGCACCTGTTTACCCCTTATTTCTCCATTATCAGTATACTACCGACCGGGGCGCTTCTCACGCGGGAAATCTCCGGCCTGCGCCGGATATTCGAGCCTTCTCGTAGATCACGCGCGCGAGCGCTACGTCCTCGGTGCCGACGCCGAGGGACTCGAACACGGTAATGGCACTCTCGGCCCGATGCCGTCGATCGTCGATGCGGGACGCGGCGACGATACTTCCGAGCTCGACAACGGTCTCCCACTTCAGCGATCCCTCGGATACCGCCCGGGCAATGTCTCCCGCTTCCGACTTCGCCTGATCGAGATTGTCTACTGCCACGATCGATGCCATCCGCATAAGTTCACCATCCAGTTCGGCGCAGGTGATCCGATTGCTGCCCGCGGCGTTGACGTGGCAACCTGGCGAGAGCCAGGCGCCGCGCACCACAGGGTCCCGGGAGCTGGTTACAGTGACTATTACATCGGCGCCCGCGACCGCCTCCTCCGCCGATCGGACGGCAGTCACGGCAGCTCTCACTTTGCCTGATGCTTCGTGAGCCGCGGCGACGCGGTGCTCTTCATTCGGACTGTAGATTCGCACCTCGCGGATCTCGCGGACGGCGCAGACTGCTTCGATCTGGGACATCGCCTGCCATCCGCTTCCGATCACGCCGAGCGATTCTGCGTCCGCTGCCGCCATGTAACGAGTTGCAACGCCGCTTGCCGCACCGGTCCGGCAGCGTCCGAGCCGGTCGGCCTCGAGGAGAGCCAGCAGCTCACCGCTTTCGTGGTCGAACAGGAGTACGACGAATCGTGGCCCGGAGTTCGTGACTGTATACGCCTTCAGTCCCATTCCCTTGCCCTCGACCGCACCGCCCATGATCTGGATCATCGAGTGGTCAAGCTGCGGACGCTGCCGTACCGCAACAGGAGCATTACCCGTTCCCATGAGATGAAAGAGACTGTCGATAGCGGCTATCGCCTCCTCCACCGTGACAAGTTGCTCCACCTCCTCTTCGGAAATGTACAGCGGCATCTCACTACTCCTTGCATGTCTACGATATAGAGGATAAGCATATTGTGTGGCAGAGGTGAAGCGTGCACACCATTCAAGCGGGGGTGAAGGAGCGGTGAATCCCGGAGAGCGTGACATCCTGCTCGTCAGCGGTTTTTCCAGCGAAGAAGAGCTCGACCGCTTCGTGAAATCCGAGATCCGGTATATGAAGAGCTTCGACATGGGCGCTTACCGCTGTTCCGGAGGAAGGCTCAAGTTCATTTTTTCCGGACTGTCCAGACTGCCATCCTACGTTCGAGAGCTTTCGACGTCGCACCCGAAGATCGAATTCCGGCTGCTCGTCGGTGATCCGCACACCGGATTCCATGCCTACAAGGCGGGGAAAGCGGTGTCGGGCGGGGCGGGCGCCAGGGAGCTCCGAAATCATGAAACCGCAATTCCCGCGGAAGAGACGCTGTACGAAACTTTCAACTAGGAACCGGCAGGACGCCGGTCGCGGTGGGCGAAGGGAAGCGCGGAATTGAGCTCGTCGATGTTCTGTTGCTCCATCGTGTTGATCCGCTCGATATTCGCGGCCATGACGTAGTGAAGCCGCTGATCGTAGAATCTGTGCAGGCTGTAGTTCGCGACGGCCTTGAAACCACGTCGGATCTTATGCGAGCTTCCCGCGCCCGGATCAAACTGCCTGATGCCGTTCTTGATTGCCCACTCGATTGGCGCATAGTAGCAGGCGTTGAAATGCAGATTGTCATAGTAATGTGCCGTACCCCAGTATCTGCCGACGAGCAGGTCGTCCTTCACCGAGAGAAATGACATCGCCACCGGGTCGGCTTCCCTTCCATTTCGATCGACGAATGCGGCAACGTAGAGAAGACGATGGCGAAATTGGGGCATTCCTTCGAAGAATCGTTTGTTCAGATAGCGTGCGGCCCACATCCCGAACTGATCGTTGGTCTGCTGGTAGAACCGAAACATGAGGGGAAAGTACCGTTCCGGAATTTCGTCGCCGCGAAACGCCTTGATGGTGAGCCCCTGTTCCTCCATTGCCGACCGTTCCCGGCGGATGTTGCGCCGCTGATTCTTATTGAACATCTGCAGGTAGTCGTCAAACGAGGAGAAACCGTCATTTTCCCAGAGAAAGCTCTGGTGTCGCCAGCGGTTGAAACTGTAACGGTTCATGAACTCGTGCCAGTCGGGGTCGACGAAATTGAAGGCCACCCCGGCAACACCGTTTTTCCTACAGAGCTGGTCGATCTCTTCGAGCATCAGGTCGGTGAGCTCCTCCTCGTTCTCGTCGGGCGCGATGAGGAAGCGGTAACCTACGGACGGAGTGGCCGGAACCATCCCGACCAGTTTCGGGAAGTATCTGATCCCCAGTTGCTGCGCAACATCCACCCAAACGTAGTCGTAGACGAACTCGCCGGTGCTGTGACCTTTGAGATAGAGCGGCGCGGAAGCCACGAGTTCTCCGTCCCGGACGATTGTCAGGTGCATCGGAAGCCAGCCGTTGCGCGGGGTGATGCTTCCCGAGACCTCGAGCTGGTTCAGAAACTCCCATTCCAGGAACGGCGTTCGGAGTGGAAGTGCGAGGCGGTTCCAGGCGGCCGGCTCAATTTCACCGATGCTAGAATTCCATTTGGCTTCGTACGACATACTTGTATGCAGCGATTCCAGCTGTTCCACGGTAAAGAGTACTGATAGCCAACTGTATTCATCAAGTTTTTCGGACCAGACTGCGATCAAGGTCATCGTTTCGTCTCATCTTCCCGGTCAACTTGACTCGGTGTCGCCGCATCCGTACGTTCCCCATATGAGCAGCGGCCCTCAAACCCAGCTTGCCGTCGAAACAATTCGGAAGGCGAAAGCGATTCTGATCACCGCCGGGGCAGGGATGGGGGTCGACTCGGGGTTGCCCGATTTTCGCGGAGATCGAGGGTTCTGGAACGCCTATCCGCCCTACGAAGTCCAGGGCTTGAGTTTTGCCGATCTTGCGAATCCCACATGGTTCCGCCGTGATCTTCCGTTCGCGTGGGGGTTCTACGGACACCGGCTTCGCCTGTACCGGGAAACCGTTCCGCACGACGGATTCGAGTTGCTCCTTCGCTGGGCGAACCGGTGCGAACACGGATTTTTCATCGTCACCTCGAACGTCGACGGGCAGTTCCAGAAAGCCCGATTTCCCGAAGACCGGATAGTGGAAATCCACGGTTCGATACATCATCTGCAGTGCTGGACGGTTGCGGAATCGGCATTCTCGACGGTGAGGAGTACTCCGTAGAGGTGAATGAAGATACCATGCGCGCCTCGGAACCGGTTCCCGCCTGTCCCCGCTGCGGGGGTCCGCTGCGGCCCAACATCCTCATGTTCGGCGACAATGAGTGGGACAGTTCCCGGACCGACCGTCAATCGGTTCGCTACCGTCGGTGGCTCCGTTATCTCCATGAGCGGACCGACGATCCCACGAATCTGGTCATCGTGGAGTGCGGCGCCGGTACCGTGCTTCCCTCCATCCGAGCCGAGTCTGAACGCCGGGCCCGGGAGTTTGACGGCGTGCTCATCCGAATAAACCGACATGACCCTGATGTGCCTGCCGGCGCGCTCAACCAGCCGAATCGGGACGCCCAATCCCCGAGCGGGCCGGTCTTCATCGGTCTGCGGGGCGGTGCGCTTGAGATCCTGCGGCGGATCGATTCCGGCGCAAGACGACTGAACGGCTCTATTGCTCTTCTGCGGAGGGTCACGCCGTGCGGATTCCGGTTCCTCCGACAAAGATGCCGAGACCGGGCGCTTCATCGATTCTCACGGTGAACCCGCATTGCGGATTCGCGGAATAGTCGCCCTGTCGAGGTGACAATTGCCGGCGACACGGCGCCACGCCGGGGTAATATGGCGAAACAGAGCGGAAAGTGTTCGAGCGGAAGGAAGCACGTGCTCGATAAAGATCACCTGCCCGCCGGGTGCAAGCACCCGGCGGATTTCGGCCAGCCCGGCGTCCGGATCGGAAACCGAGCAGAACAGAAGAGTGAACACGACAGTGTCGAACGACGAATCTTCGAAGGGAAGGCGCTGCACGTCCGCGTCGGTGAGGTAGACCGGAAAGGCAAACGGTCCGTGGGCGCGCTGCCGGCGCAGAACGTGGCCGTAGTAGAGATCCATATCGCTCAGGTGCAGACTTTCGACCGCCTGCCCGTCGTAGTGTCGCATGTTGATGCCGGTGCCGGCTCCGACTTCGAGTACCCTTCCGCCTGCCCGTGCTATCAGACGCGATCGAAGCGCGCGGAGACTCATCCTTTCGAGTGGAGCCATGAACATATCCAATCCCGCTCCGCCTGAATTCATGAAATGAATGTACTGAAACCGGGGTCGGATTGACATGAGGTTGCCGCATGGTTAGCTTCAGTTCCTCATGCCGGTACCGATTAGAGCGGAACGCGTTGCGCTACTTCACGACGGATCCCGCAGCAACGGGAACTTCATCCTCTACTGGATGCAGGCATCTCAGCGGGTGCAGGACAACGCCGCGCTCGCATATGGCGGTGAGTGAGGCAAATGTGCGGAGAAAGCCGGTTCTCGTCTGTTTTGCGCTCACCGATGGCTATCCCGGCGCCAATCTCCGCCACTATCGATTCATGCTCGAGGGCATCGCCCAGATCGCGGAAGATCTGCGAGGAGCGTGGAATTGGATTCCTGCTCCGAATCGGTGACCCTGTCGTTGTGGTCACAGCGGTTGCCCGCGCCGCCGACCTGTTGATTTGCGACCGCGGGTATCTCCGCCTGCAGCGCGATTGGCGTGACCGGGTCGCGCGGGAGTGCCCGTGCCGTGTCGTGCAGATCGAAGACAACCTGGTCATTCCAGTGGAGACAGCCTCGCCGAAAAGAGAATATGCCGCGAGGACCATTCGACCGAAGATCACAAGCCGCCTGCCGCAGTTCGCGGGCGTGAACGGTCTGCCTGTAGCGGCGGTTCGTTATCCGGGAAGCTCAGCTTCGGGCTTGCCGGCCGGCCTCGACGCGCGCGACACCGACGCTTTGTGCGCGCAACTCAAGGTGGATCGTTCGGTCGCGCCGGTCTCGCGCTTCCATCGAGGCGGACCTCGCGAGGCGCTGCGGCGTCTGAACGATTTTGTCCGGGACGGCCTTCCGGGTTACGCGACAAACAGGAACGAACCGTATCTGGACGCAGGCTCCCATCTTTCACCCTATCTCCACTTCGGCAACCTGTCGCCGGCCCGGATACTCGCCGCGGTGAACGGCTCGACGGCCGCAACCGAACAGCGCGGGTCTGCCGACGAAAGTGCCGCCGCCTACGTCGAGGAGATCATCGTGCGCCGTGAACTTGCCGCTAACTACGTCTACTACGCGCCCGACTACGACCGCTACGATGCGCTTCCCGGCTGGGCGCGCAGCACGTTGGCGCGGCATCGCACCGACTTGCGACCCGCGCTCTACACCGCCGAAGAGCTGGCACCGGCACAAACCCACGATCCCTACTGGAACGCGGCGATGATCGAGATGCGCGAGACCGGGTTCATGCACAACTACATGAGGATGTACTGGGGAAAGAAGGTGCTCGAATGGAGCAGATCGCCTGAAGAGGCGTTCGACACACTCCTTACGCTCAACGATCGATATTTCCTCGACGGTCGGGATCCCGCTTCCTACGCGAACGTCGGCTGGATATTTGGCCTGCATGACCGTCCCTGGAAAGAACGTCCAGTATTTGGAACCGTGCGCTACATGGCGGCCAGCGGGCTCGAACGAAAATTCGACATGGCCGCCTACCTTCGCAGAGTTGAAGCCCGCGTGGGTGTCTCAACGCGCCAGCCGGGCAACATTGTCGACTGAAGGTGCAATGGTTGTCCGGCGGCGACTTCGGTTGTCCCACCGAAGGCTTCGGTTGTCCCACCGAAGGCAACCATGCTAAAATCGCAGCCACGCATGGACAAAGAAGCGACGAATCCCGCGAGACAAACGGTTTCCGCCGATCAGAGCACGCTTCAGGCGGCAGAGAGGGTGCTCGAATCGGGAAGCAAAGTGGGGTTCATCAAGAGACTTCTCCCATTTCTCGGCCCGGCTTTCATAGCCAGCGTTGCCTACGTGGACCCGGGCAATTTCGCCACAAACATTCAGGCGGGATCCGAGTACGGGTACGTGCTTGTGTGGGTGATCATCGCGAGCAATCTCATGGCAATGCTCATCCAGACACTTTCGGCGAAGCTCGGTATTGCGACCGGGCGAAATCTGGCCGAGCACTGCCGGGAGCGTTTCAAACCTCCCACGGTCATGTTTCTGTGGATTCTCATGGAGCTTGTCGCGATTGCAACGGACCTGGCCGAATTTCTCGGGGCCGCTCTCGGTTTTTACCTGCTTCTCGGCGTGCCGCTGTTTATCGGCGGGCTCATCACCGCGGTGGTGACCTTTCTGATCCTCGGGCTCGAGCGCTACGGGTTCCGGCCGCTCGAGGCGGTTATCACAGCGCTGGTGGGCGTCATTGCCCTCAGCTACCTCCTGGAGACGATTCTGGATCGACCGGACTGGAATTTGATCTTCTACCATACGGTCGTCCCTCAATTCAGGGGCCCTGAGAGCGTCATTCTTGCCACCGGCATTCTCGGGGCGACGGTAATGCCTCACGCGATCTTTCTTCACTCTGCCCTTATGCAGGGCCGAATCAAGACGGACGATCCGACGCGCAAGCGCTCGCTGTTTCGCTTCGAAATCGTGGACGTGATCATCGCCATGGGAATCGCCAGCGCGGTCAACGCGGCCATGCTGATAATGGCGGCCGCGACCTTCCACAAGGCGGGCGCAACGACGATAGCGACTATCGAGGACGCCCACCGGACCCTGGAGCCGCTGCTCGGTTCGGCTGCCAGCGTTGTGTTCGGGATATCCCTTCTCGCCTCCGGGCTTTCCTCTTCAACAGTCGGAACAGGTGCCGGCCAGGTGATCATGCAGGGCTTTCTCCAGCGTCACATCCCGGTGTGGCTGCGGCGACTCATCACGATCATACCGTCGCTGTTCGTCATCGGGCTGGGTCTCGACCCGACACGTACCCTGGTTCTCAGCCAGGTGGTCTTAAGCTTCGGCCTGCCGTTTGCCATTATTCCCCTCGTTCTGTTTACCGCCAATCGGTCGGTGATGGGAGCGCTGGTGAATCGCAAGCTCACGACTTTGGTCGCCTCCCTTGTCGCAGCGCTTATCGTGTCACTTAACATCTATCTGCTCTATCAGCTTCTGCTCGGAGGATCGTAATGTTTGAACGGATTCTTGTTCCGTTGGACGGGTCGAGAAAGTCCGAAACCGCGGTACTGGCGGCCGAGACGTTGTCCCGGAAATTCGCGGGCACGCCATCCGGTGCGACGCGCGGTGAGATTATCCTGCTCTATGTGAACGAACCCCACGCACCTCGGAGGATACACGGCGAACACCACCTGCAGGGAGTGAACGAAGCTCAATCGTATCTCGAAGCTCTCGCGGAGAAGACCCGCAGTCGAGGTTTTTCCGTTAAGTGGCACGTGCACGAATCAACTGAAAGGGACGTCGCTCTCGGGATTGCGCTCCACGACCGGGAAATGAACCCCGACCTCATTGTAGTCTCGAGTCACGGCGCGAAGGGGTCCTCACCGACTGTTCACCGGAAGCGTCGCCCAGCGCATTGCCAGCGCTTCGGCCGTGCCGGTGTTCATTGTGCGCTCCGATTGGAAGCCGACGGAAACGGATTTTCTCTGTCATGGCATCCTCGTTCCCCTCGACGGCCAGATATCGCACGAAGCCGGGCTTCCGGTCGCGCAAAAGCTCGCGACGCTTTGCCGGGCCGAGATTCGTCTCATGCTCATCGTTCCGACCTTCAACACCGCCGAAGGTAATTTCGACCCCATTCGTCGTTATCTGCCCGGAACGACGATGCGAATGCTTGATCTGGAGGTGGGCGCCGGAGAACGGTACATTGCGGCGGTGGCCGAAGAGATTCAGAAACAGGGTACAACTGTCAGTTGGGAGGTATCGCGGGGTGATCCGTCGAAACAGATCGTGAAAGCGACGCGTGAAACCCCGTGTGACCTTCTGATTCTCGCTACACACGGAAACGAAGGCTTCAATGCATTCTGGACCGGGAGCGTCGCCCACCGGATCTGTTCCTACACCGATATCCCGGTGCTCCTCGTCCCGGTTCAAAGGGGTGAGCCGGGGACAGAACCGCCGGAATCGTAGAAGCGGCGAGGCCGCCGGAGTCGATCCGGCCGGCACGGCAGGCAGTGAAGCGGGCGATCCGGCCGCGACGCCGGTCACGCTCCGCTTCTGCCTTCGAACCCGGAGTCAACGGCCCGGGTTCGTTGCCGTCTTTGCCCGGCTCTTCCCCGCGGGGGCCTCACCGTTCGGGGCCGCCAACTTGCGGTTGTAGGCGCCTGCCACGGCTTTCAGACCCGCCATGCTTATATCGCTGTCGATTCCGACTCCCCAGATCGATTTACCAGCGCTCGTCTTTACCTGCACATAGGCAACCGCGTCGGTGCCCGAGCCGGTGCCGATTGCCTGCTCCTTGAAGTCCGTCACCTGAAAATCATCCCACCCATGCGAATTCATCGCGTGAACAAAGGCATCGATCGGTCCGTTGCCGCTACCGGTAATCTTCAGCACCTGTCCGTCGTAGGAGACGGTGGCGCGGATGACGGTCTCATGGTGCGAGCCGTCGTGGTCGGCGTTCTGGCGCGATTCGGTGTCGTATTCGAGGACCCGCAGTGGCTGCTCCTGGTCGAGGTACGTTTCCCGAAAGAGTGTGTGGACTTCGTCGCGCTGCAGCTCACGACCGAGATCGTCGGCCACGATGTTGACCACGTGACCGAACTCGGGATGCATCGCTTTCGGAAGCTCGAATCCGTAGTCGCGTGAGAGAACGTAGGCGACTCCGCCCTTTCCGCTCTGGCTGTTGATTCGGATAATCGCCTGATAGCTCCGGCCGATATCCTGGGGATCAATTGAGAGGTAGGGTACGGCCCACGCGGCGTCAGGGTCCGCGAGCTCTTTGCGGAGATCCATTCCCTTCTTGATTGCATCCTGGTGGGAGCCCGAAAACGCGGTGAAAACCAGGTCACCGGCGTAGGGGTGCCGGTCGTGCACCGTCATGCCAGTCAGGTTTTCGTAGATCTCCCGGATTCGCGGAATCTCGAAGACGTCGAGTCCCGGGCTGATCCCGTGGCTGAACATGTTGAGCGCAACTGTGACAATGTCGAGGTTGCCGGTCCGTTCGCCGTTTCCAAAGAGGGTGCCTTCGACGCGGTCCGCGCCCGCCATGAGCCCGAACTCAGTTGCTGCGACGCCGGTACCGCGATCGTTGTGCGTGTGAAGGCTGACAATCGCCGTTTCCCGCTGTTTCAGATGCCGACAGAACCACTCGATCTGGTCGGCGTAGACATTTGGCGTGGTCCACTCGACGGTTGCCGGCAAATTGAGTATCATCCGATCCCGCTCGGTCGGCTGCCAGATTTCCTGGACCGCCTCGCACACCTCGAGCGCATACTCGATCTCAGTGTCGGAAAAGCTTTCCGGTGAGTATTCGAAGCGCACCCGGGTCTCCGGCACACTATCCACGAGTGATTTGACCAGGCGGGTTCCATTGATCGCTATATCTTTGATCTGTTCCTTGTTCATGTTGAACGTGACGCGCCGCTGGAGCACCGACGTGGAGTTGTACAGATGCACGATGGCGTCCTTAGCCCCGCGGATACTTTCGAACGTTTTCCTGATCAGGTGTTCCCGCGCCTGGGTGAGCACCTGAATGGCTACGCCGTCGGGAATGTGGTTCCCTTCGATAAGACTCCGTACAAAGTCGAACTCGATCTGCGAGGCGGACGGGAAACCCACCTCAATCTCCTTGAAGCCGATTTCTGTGAGCATTTGGAACATCTCCAGCTTCGCCTCGACACCCATCGGAACCGCGAGCGCCTGGTTTCCGTCTCGCAGGTCGACGCTGCACCACATGGGCGCTTGCGTGATTTCCCTATCGGGCCACGTTCTGTCACGAAGGTCGACCTTTGGAAGGGGCTTATACTTTGGCATTGAAACCTCCTCAAGAATCTCACCGTCGCAACCTCCGACGGTAATTCACCGAGATAGTCCGGCCCGCTGCAACGCAGACTGTTGACCGGTTCCGCTGACACACAGCCGGAAAATGAAAAGGCCCGCTTCAGAGCATGCTCTGCAGCGGGCCTTTTCGACTTCCTACTCCTGTCAGGAGCACATATGGAAGTCCAACCGGGAAACCCCCGCAACAGACATCGGGCTCAGAAGTAGAGCGAGTAGGCTGAGTAGGAGACCGCGGGAATTGGACGTGCGTACCATGTATTGCGTTTTCATATGTCTCGTGACAACCTAACCGCATTTGTCGGAAAGGTCAACCACCTTTTCGCCCTATTTTTCCGGCCGCGGCGCATGAAAATTAAAAAAAATCGCCCGGTTTGTACAAGAGATGCCAGGAACCGCAACGTATGGTAGACTACGTACGGAGGTGACCCAAGATGGCCCTATTGCAGGAGATATCAGAGAAGCTTCAGAAGGGGAAGGCCCCGGATGTCAAAGCTCTTGTGCAGCAGGCAATGGACGAAAAATACGGCGCGCGTGACATTCTCGAAAACGGACTCATGGCGGGAATGAACATCGTGGGTGTCAAGTTCAAGGCCAACGAAATTTACGTCCCGGAAGTTCTCATTGCCGCGCGTGCCATGAACGCGGGAATAGAACTGTTGCGACCGCTCCTCGTCGAGCAGGGCGTGAAAGCGCGCGGCAAGGCGGTAATCGGGACTGTCAAGGGCGACCTTCACGACATCGGGAAGAATCTCGTAAGAATGATGCTCGAGGGAAAGGGAATCGAGGTCATCGATCTCGGAACCGACGTTTCGGCAGATAAGTTTGTGGCGGCGGCAAAAGAGCATGGCGCCCAGATCATTTGCTGTTCGGCGCTACTGACTACGACGATGACCGAAATGAAGAATGTCGTTCAGAAGATCACCGACAGCGGGTTGCGCTCGACGGTCAAGATCATGGTCGGCGGGGCGCCGGTTACCGAAACCTTCTGCAAGAGCATTGGAGCCGATTTCTACGAGCCCGACGCTGCATCAGCGGCCGAGCGCGCGCTCGCCATTGTGAGCGCGGCATAGCCGGACGCGACATCGCCCGGTCGTTTGCGAACCGGGCTGTCCCCATGGGCGGCTCATTCCCCCCACAAGGACTAGTCGGCGTTTTTCGAATCCGAATTCTCATCGACGAGCGTGAAAGGGCGGATCTTTCCTCCCTTCTCTTCAGGCTCCTCTTTCAATTCCTCGATAAGCGAAACCGTCTGAAACGGTATCATCAGGTGGTCGGCCCGGCCGAAGGTCTTGCGGACCTCGTCCTCGGTCGGATCGATAATGATTTTCGTCGTCGCCGGTACTGTTATGTCCCGGATCGAGACGAAATAGGGATGTGTAAGGTCCAGGTTTTTCGCTTTCAGCACTATCTCTTTGCCCTTCCAGGTGAAATGGACCTTGTAGACCGACACAGAAGCCTCCTCGTGCCAGCTGAATGTACTGATTTCACGGGATTTCTACAATTCGGCTACCGGGTCGGGGGATACCCGGCATGAAGAAGCCTCAAAGCGAGCGAGAATCGCCGCCACGTTACGTCGTCGGAGTTGACGGCTGCCGCGGCGGCTGGTTTTTCGTATGTTTTACGGCGGTCCGCACCGTGCCGTTGCCTGCGCAGCTCGATACTCCCGAGCAGGAACGCACGGTGCTGCTCGCGTCTGTCGACTTCGGGCTCCTCCGGAACAATTCTCCGCCTGCACTCTCTGTACTGCTCCGGGAAGCAACATGCGCCTACGTCGACATGCCCATGGGGCTCGCCGACGGATCCGGCATTACCGACCGCCGCTGTGACCGCGACGCCAGGGCGCTGCTCGGGAGGCTCGGAGGACCAAAATCGAGCATTTTTCCCGTTCCGGCCCGATCTGCGGTCTATGCAACCTCATACGAGGAGGCCTGCGTCGCCAACCGTGCCGTGTGCGATCACGCAGTTTCCCGCCAGGCCTGGTATCTGGCTCCGAAGATCCGAGCTCTCGACCAGCTCCTTCGCTCCGAACCGTCGTTGGCCGACCACCTCTTCGAGAGCCATCCCGAGGTCTGTTTCCGCACGCTCTTTTCCGATGGCGCGGCGCTTCCGGGCAAACGGAGCCGTTCGGGTGCGGATGCCCGCCTGACTCGCATTGCCGCGCTGTTTCCGCAGGCCGCGGACGCCCTACGGCGCGCACGTCAACGATGGAATCGCCGCGAGGTTGCCGTGGACGATGTTCTCGATGCGTTTGTTCTCGCCCTCTCGGCCTGGATTGCGGCTTTCACGTGGAGCGGTTCCGGCTGGACGGAAAGCGCCGGCTTCACCCACAATCTTGTTCCGCTCGAGCCCCAGATCGACGCAGTGGGGATCGCCGCGCGCCTCGCCTACCCATCCCACCCCTGTGGCACAGGCGCTGGCAACCCGATTTTCGTGACCTCGGCGCCCCGGTCGCAACCCCCCACAGCCGTGCACGTCGATACCCTACTTCTGTGAAGCGATTTTTTTGAATTCCTCGATTGACCATTCGTGGGAACGGCTGTCCACTCTTGACAACAGGACCAAAGGGGTGTATTAGAGAAATCAGGTTCATGCGATATTAATTGTGCTACGCATCGGGCGATGAGATTGCCACGGTGTTCAGCGCTTGAGGGGGCGGGATGAACAACAAACTCATGCTCCGGGACGAGGAGGAGCCTCCAGGTACGAAGGGCTCCTCGAACAGTTCAAGCGGCAGCGAGGACTCGGGGGAGGTGCCGCTCGCTCACGACCGGCACTCGGTCCGGCCGTCGCGGCGAATCAACCGGCAGGAAAGTGGCCGGCGCGTTTCGCCATCAATATCAAACAAAGCCGAAACATCCCTTGAAGTCGACGCCGTGAAGGCATCGCGCGCTTTCCGGAAACGGATGTTCCCCGCCGCTACCTCGCGCGATTGGAATGACTGGACCTGGCACATTGCACACCGGATTACCACGCTTGAACAGCTCGAAACCATGCTGGATCTGAGTGATGATGAGCGAGCCGCACTCGCTTCCCACGGCACGGCGCTACCCATGGCGATAACGCCCTACTATGCGAGCCTGCTCGACCCCGGCAATCCGAATCAGGCAATTCGTCGTTCGATGGTTCCGACGATTCTTGAGCGAACGTTTTCCGGCGGCGAGGACGAAGATCCCCTCGCGGAGGAGCACGACACGCCGGTTCCCGGCCTGGTTCATCGTTATCCGGATCGCGTGCTGTTCCTCGCGACGGACAACTGCTCGGCCTACTGCCGCTACTGTACCCGATCGCGGATGGTCGGCCAGCGCGGAGTCGTTCTCAATCGACCAATGGGAGCGTGCGCTCGCCTATATCGAGGAGCATCGGGAAATCCGCGACGTCCTGGTCTCCGGCGGCGACCCGCTCACCCTCCCGGACGAAGTCCTCGACTGGCTGCTCGGGCGAATTCGCGCAATCCGGCACGTCGAATTCATCCGGATAGGGACGAAAGTTCCCGCCGTGCTGCCCATGCGCATAACACCCAACCTCGTTCGGACGCTTCGGAAGCATCACCCGGTGTGGATCAGCATCCACGCAACGCACCCTGCGGAGCTGACTCCTGAGATGAGAGCTGCCTGCAACCGGCTCGCCGACGGCGGTTTTCCGCTCGGCAGCCAGACGGTTCTCCTTGCCGGGATAAACGACAATGTTGAAACAATGAAGGCGCTCTTTCACGGACTTCTTACCATGCGTGTAAGACCCTACTACCTCTACCAGTGCGACCCGATACCGGGCTCGGCTCACTTCAGAACGCCGGTGGAAAAGGGGCTCGAAATCATCCGCGGGCTGCGTGGTCACACGACAGGTTATGCGGTACCGAACTATGTAATCGATGCCCCCGGCGGCGGTGGCAAGATACCGCTGCTTCCCGACTACGTGGTAGGGTACGAAGGCGACCAGCTTGTTCTCTCCAACTACAAGGGAGAGCACTACAGTTATCCTGACACGCAGTCGAATCGCACCGAAAGAACCGCGCTGAGCGCGGAATACTTCGTCGTTCCGGTTTCCGAGCTTCTGCCTCTCGGGTAGGGACGGCCAATGACTATCGGAATGACCTACGATCTTCGGTCCGACTACCTCGCCGAGGGGTTCTCACCCGAGGAGACCGCGGAATTCGACCGTGAAGAGACGATCCTTGCACTTCAGGAGGCGCTCGACGGTCTGGGCTACCTCACCGACAGAATCGGCAACATCCGCGCGCTTGCTCGCAGACTCGCTGCCGGCGACCGGTGGGACCTGGTGTTCAACATCTGCGAGGGACTTCACGGGTCGGCACGGGAATCGCAGGTGCCGGCACTTCTGGATGCCTACGGGGTTCCCTACACGATGTCCGACCCGATGGTGCTCACCGTCACGCTCCACAAAGGACTCGCGAAGCTGGTCGTACGGGAGGCAGGGATTCCCACTGCGGACTTTGCCGTGGTGAACCAGGAGCAGGACGCTGACCGGGTATCGCTTCCCTTTCCGCTATTTGTTAAGCCGGCCTGCGAGGGCACCGGGAAAGGCATCGACGGCCGCTCGCGGGTCGAGTCGAAAGCGGCACTCGGCCTGTTGTGTCGCGATCTTCTCGAAAGGTACCGGCAGCCGGTCCTCGTGGAAACCTACCTTCCCGGCCGAGAGTTCACCGTGGGTATTGCGGGCATCGGCGCCGGAGCGCGAGTGCTCGGCTCCATGGAAGTGATCTTTCACGCAACGGACCAGGGCGAGATCTACGGCTTCCTGAACAAAGAAGAATCTGAAGAGCGAATGACCTACCTTCCGGGGACCGATGCGGCAGCAAGAGGGGCCGAAGATGTGGCGCTGCGCGCCTACCGTGCCCTCGGGTGCCGTGATGTGAGCCGCGTAGACGTCCGTTTCGATAGAGACGGCACGCCCGCCTTCATGGAGGTCAATCCTCTGCCCGGCCTCCATCCCGACCATTCCGACCTTCCGATGCTCTGCCGATATCAGTCAATCGACTATCGGCGCCTGATCGGCATTGTGGTCGAAGAAGCGACGATGCGACTCGGATTGTCCCCGGTCGGATGATTCAACCCCCGGGAAGCGGAGCTTATGTGAGACTTGAGCTGCGCGCGCCGCGCAGTTAGTATGAACCAATGATCGGGGGCCGTTATTCACTTTCCCAGAAGTTGTCCGGCAGGCGAAATTTCACCGCTTATGGGGCGCTGAACGCCTTTTCGTTTCTGCTGATCTCCGGGAACATCATTACACTCTACGTCCTTCGGCTGGGCGCTACGCCTTCGTTCATCGGGCTTATATCGTCGTTTCCCTACATTTCCTTTTTCTTCCTGATCGTCGGCAAACAGCTCGTCCCCCGATACGGGGTTGTCCGTCTGTTCGCCGCCGGATGGATCCTGCGATACCTCGTTGCAATTCCGATTTTGATTACCCCCTTCATCGCGGGGCGGACCTATCCCGCCCTCACGTTCGGTATCATTCTGTTGAGCCAGCTCGGTTTCCAGATATTCCGCGGGATCGGCCTCGTCGGGCAGAGCCCGATCGTTGGTGAGCTTTCCGCCGGGAAGGACCGCGGCATCTATCTTTCCCGCTTCCAGATAATCGTAAACGGGGCGAGCATTCTCTCGGGACTCGGTATTGTGCTGCTGTTGAACGGGCAGGTACCGCTCGCCCGTTACGCGATGCTCATTGCCGCGGGAACGGTCCTTGGACTCGCCGGATCAAGCTTTCTTCTCAGGCTGCCGGAGCCTCCCGGTATCCAGGAGGGGGCGCACGCGAGTTTCTTTCGTGCCGTTGCGGAGACTCTCAAGCAGAGCAACTACCGGCGTTATATCGCCGTATTCGCCGTCTACTGCTTCATCACCGGGATGATGCGCTCGTTTCTCGTCGTCTATGCGAAAGAGGTGTATCAGGCGCCGGACAATATCGCCATGCTGTTGTCGGTTATCGGGAATCTCGGTGCCATTTTCATGGGCATGGTTATGCGCCAGCTTCTCGACAGGCTGGGTGCCAAGCCGCTCTACATCATCTTTTCGATTCTCTTCGGTCTGAGCATGCTTCCGGCGATCGCGTCGCCCGCCGGCGCGCCGATGGCGGTGCTCATAGGCCTCGGGGGCCTGTTCTTTTTCACGTCCTTCGGCTCGACCGGTGGTGAGAACGCCTCTCAGGTCTACTTCTACGGCATGATCAAACCCGAAGAGCAGCTCAACCTCGGCATCCTCTACTTTGTGACCATGGGCGTCGGCGGAGCTATCGGCTCCTACAGCGGCGGACTGCTGCTCGAAGGACTGCAGAATTTTGGCGGACTCGAAATCGTCTGGTCCTATCGCGTCTTTTTCGGCCTGCTTACGCTTCTGCTCGCCGGGACCGTTGTCGCGATGGGAGGTCTCCGGCGGCTCGGCTCACAGACGGTGACCGGCGCGCTGGGCGTAATGTTTTCGCTGCGTGACCTTCGTGCCATCAACCTGCTCAACCGCCTCGAACGCAGCGAAAGCATCGGGGAAGAGCAGCAGGTAATCCAGGAGATCGCCGACTCTCAATCCGGGTTTCCGGCGGAGGACCTGCTCGCTCGCGTCTCTTCCCCAAGCTACGTGATCAGGAGTGAGACTCTTCGTGCGCTCGAACGCCTGCCCGCGAGAAGGCAGCATCCGACGCAATTCCTGCGCTCGAGGGAAGAATCACCGTCGAGCTTATCGGTCATCTCCGCCAGCACGAGTTTACCACGGCCTATCTGGCGGCCCGGATCATCGGAAAATGGGGCCTGTCGAGCGGGGTTCCCGCTCTCCGGGATGCGCTGTCGTCGGAGGACTACTCGCTTTCCGCCCGCGCAATGGTTGCGCTTGCCCGCCTCGGGGACCGCCGGAGCATCCCGCGTATAGAGCTCATTCTGCGGGTTACGCGAAATCCCTTTATCATCATTCACGGCGCAGAGGCGCTGAAGCTTTTCGGCCACCGGCCGTCGATCACGCTGCTTCTTGATGTTCTCCGGAGAGAGGAAAGCGCGCCATACGTCCGCGATGAGGTGATATTTGCCGTTGCGGGCCTGATAGGGATTGAAGATTGGTTCTATCCTCATTACCGAAGATTCCTCGATCAGATGGGGGATGCGATTTCGGTGCTGGAGGATCGGTTACGCACGATCTCCGCGGGCGAGCCGGATGCTCTGGTGATCTCAGGATTGTCGCAGATTCCCGGAGACCGCCAGGCGGCCGCCGAATCATTTGCCGACGCTATCGCCGGTCTCAGCAGCGATCTCATTCCGGAGGTGCCCAACGATGTGTTCGTCCGAGCGCTGAAAGAACCACGTCTCTACCGTTTCGAGCGGTTTCTGTTTCTGGTAGGCGCAATGCTCGTCTTCAGGTTATCCAGTCCTGCAGGTCCCCCGCAGCACAATCTCGTTCCCTGACCGGCTACCCCGATCGTTTGCCGAGACTGGCGAGCATATCTCGGTAGAGACGGTCCCGCTGGTAGAGAGCATCCATCGGAACCTGGTAAGCCTGCTCTAGCGCATCGCGGTTGTACAGCTCCGCAGTGGGTCCCACGACCACGCGGCCGCCTTTGTGAAACAGGATCATCTGGTCTGAATAGCGTCGGGTAAGATCGAGATTGTGAGCCGAATAGTAGATCGTCCGGTGGTACCGCTTTGCGTAGTCCATCAGATATTCAAATACCCGCTCCTTCTGCGGCTCTTCGAGCGCGAACGCAGGTTCGTCCATCAGGATAACACGCGAGCCGTAAAGCAGGCTGAATGCGATGATTGCTCTCTGCATCTGCCCCTTGCTCAGCGCCTGCAACCTTTTGTCGAGAACGCGATCGAGTTCCAGGATCCTTATCAGATCTTCCGGGAGTGAAGACTCATCCGCGCCGTGAAGGCCGCTCTCAAAGATATGTCGCATCAGCTGATCCACCGATTGATCGGTCTCGAACTCCATATTCTGGTAGATGAACGATACCAGCCGATTACGCTCCTGTTCGGTCTGTGGGTCTCCTTCCGAGTTCTGGAACTCGGAGGTGTCGTGACCGGCAAGGCGCACAGTGCCGTCGGCGGCAAATAGCCGGGCGCCCGCGAGAAGCAGAAAGGTGGTTTTTCCTACTCCATTCTGTCCCACGAGAGAAGCCACACCTTCGGGAATCGACAGGGTGAGATGTTGGAAGACCGGGATTATCTCGGCGGGCGTCTCGATCGCATGAATCGCCCCGGCGTCATCCTCGTCCTGGATTCGCGAATAGAAGAAACTCACGTTGTCGAATTGAAGCAGCGCCTTATCCATTGTGTCCGTCCTGAACGAGAAGGAAGGGGAGCCGGGTCACGGCGGTCTACGGCCTCTCTTCACGGCCGTGCGCGAGAGCTTTTCGTTTTTCCTTGTACTCCGGGATAGTGTCCATGGGCGGTCGTTCCTCTTCTGCGATGGTAAATTCCACTGTTTCAAACACCTGATCGTGCACCTGAAACTGCCGCAGGATCGTGCTCAATGCCGGCAAGTCCGGAACTATTCCGAGGGATTGAATTCGGCTGAGAAAGGTCTGCAGGATCCCGAATGACATCTTTCCGAGGCTCCGTGTCTCCTGGTTCCGATGTACCCGTTGATCGAGGTCGGTCTGTGCAAACGCGAGCATTCCCCATCTCTGGTAGACGTCGATAAGGTGTGAGGTCTCCACGCCGTATCCGATCGGGAAGGGGATGGACTCGAGCACCGTGCGCCGCACGGCATATTCGCCTGAAAGCGGCTGTATTATTGCGGTGAGCTCGGGGAAAAAGAGCGAAAACAGCGGCCGGATCAGGATCTCGGTGACACGGCCGCCCCCCGAAGGCCGGACTCCCTGAGAAAAGGCGAGCGGTCGGTCGTAGAACGCCTTTGTGTACATGATTTCCGGACGCGAAATAAGCGGAGCCACGAGCCCATAGACGAACCGTGGATGAATATTCTTGATATCCGCGTCGATGTATACGATGATATCGCCGTTGAGCTGATAGATGGCTTTCCAGAGGTTTTCACCCTTCCCTCGTTTTCGGTCCAGATGGGGAAGGATGTCGGCAGCGAGAAATACCTCGGCGCCGAATGAGCTCGCAACGTCCCTCGTTCGATCCGTCGATCCGGAATCGATTATGGCTATCTCATCGATCAAAGGGTAGCGGTGCATTAGCTCCGACTTGAAGATCACCACCTCTTTCCCGATGGTGCGTTCTTCGTTGAGCGTGGGAATGCAGAGCGAAATGGTAATTCCCTGCCGCTCCTTTGCTTCAACCAGCGCCCGCAGATCGCGAAACTGCGAGTGGTGGAAAGTGTTGGTCTTGAGCCAGTTATCCAGGTTCATCATCACAGTATCCTTGATCGATAGCGAGAATCAGTGCGACGAGCTGAGCCATCCCTTTGGCAATCGGCGCGATTTCGACCCGCTCGTTTTCCTCGCCGGTGTATTCGCCGTCGGTCAGCCCGATGGTAACGGCCGGGATGTTCTGGTCGATAAACGCGGACAGTTCCGAGGTGCTCGGTGAAATTCGCGGATTCACGTAGAGAGCCTTCATGATCTCGCGTGTGCGGGCGGCCAGCGGGTGGGCGAACGCGATCCCCCCCGGATCCCGGCGCGCGAACACGCTCACCCACACTTCGGCGCCGCTCTGCGAAGAGACTTCGGCGGTGATATCGGCGATTTGCTCGCCGAGCCGCCGAACTATTGCACCCGACTCACTTCGAACCTCGAACTGAAGCGCCCCCTGAGTTGGAATGGCGTTCGAAGAGGAGCCGGCCTGTACCGAATTGAAGACGACAGTAGTGCGCGGACGACGCGGAATCGGAATCTCCACGATGCGGTTGATGACCTCGTTGATATTGACGATCGCGCCACTCGCACCGAACCGCGACCAGTCATACTCTTCCGGCACGCGACAGCTGATCTCCCCGCGGATGACACCGAGCGAGGAGTAGGAGAGCCTGCCGAGCTTCACTCCCTCCAGGCAGATGCCGCTGGAAATGAGCAGCTCCTTATTGTTCAAGAAGAAACGGATTCCCTCGATATTGCCCTTGCCGAGACTTCTGGCTGAACCCATGAGTACCAGGTTGGAACGCAGCTCAATGCCGAGCTGTTCGAGAATGAGGGGAAGCGTTGCAGCCGCCGCCACGCCGAGACTATTGTCTCCGATCCCGGCGCCAAGCACGTACTCCGGCTGCACGGTTATCGTGTGATCCACCTTCTGTGAGAACGCAGTGTCCAGGTGTGCGACGACCAGGATATTTCGGTCTCCGTCGGTTCCCGGGAGAATTCCCAGAGCGTTACCCACCTCGTCGGTCGACGTATTCTGCAATTGATACTCGCTGAACCGTTCGAGGAGAAATTCCATCCGGCGCCCCTCTTCAAATGTGGGCGCAGGTATCTCGGAAATCATCACGAGATTGGCGAGGATAATCTCCATGAGGTCGCCGATTCGCTGCTCATACCGCGGCAGACTATCGAGTATGTGTTGAAACGTCTGTTCCATATGCGGTTTGTCCCCCGAGAACCCGGGTGCAACACATTATCTTACAAGAGTTTGGCGATCCTATCAAGGAAATTTCTCGATATCTCCCATCGAAAGAGTCTTACCTATTGATTTTATTAATGTTATATATTTATATTCTTTATAAATGTCGTTTTTTCGCCGTGAAAGAGAGAGAACCCCGACATCAAGGTGTACAACATGAACTATCGCATCAGCAAATGTCCCGCCTGCGGGAACGGTGAATTCGAAATCACGCGGCTTCGCTGCAAGAGCTGCGGAACCTCCGTCGAGGGCAGTTTTGCCCAGTCTCGCCTTGCCAGCCTCTCAGATGAACATCTGCACTTCGTCGAAATTTTCATGAAATGCCGTGGCAATATCAAGGACGTCGAAAAGGAGCTCGGCGTGTCATATCCCACCGTCCGGGGCCGGCTCGATCGCGTCATCCACGCAATGGGCTTCGGAACTGCCGATTCCAAACGAACCAGGCGTGATATTCTCGAGAGTCTCGAGAAGAACGAATTGACCCCCGACGACGCCGTCAAGGCGCTCAAAGAGCTTCAGTAAACGGTCACAGGGAGCGGGACATGAACGAAGAGCGGACGATGATTCTGAAGATGTTGAAAGACGGGAAGATCACCCTCGAAGAGGCCGATGCGCTCATGGAGGTCATCGACGAGTTGGAGCGGCAGCCGGAGGGGCGTTCCGACTCCGGCCCTGCGGTCGCCGCACCCGGGAGCAGCGCTGAAGGAGCGAAGGCGGGAGGAGGTGATGAGTGGTGGGACCGGCTTTTCGCACGCGGACCCGACATCGACTTCTCCGAGCTGAATCGCACGTTCAAGGAGACCATTGGCTCGATCCAGGCGAGCGTCGAACAGGCGGTCGCCGGAATAGGCAACCTGAACCTCGCGGCCGAAATCAACCGCGCGCTCGGCAACATCAAAGCAGAATGTGTTCAAGAGGCCACTGCACCCGAGTCCGGCGCCGCGATACTCAGGCTCAAGAATCGGTGGGGCGACATCCGCATCGTCGGAGACGACGGCACCGCCGTGCGAGTCCGCGCACACTGCACCGCCTGGGGAGGAAGCCAGTCGGACGCGGAGGCGAACCTTTCCCACATCAAAATCCAGTTCGAGCGCCAGAAGGAAACGCTGGTTCTCTCGACAGAAAAGAGACAGCGCGGCCTTTTCGACCGGATTCGGATTGACTACGAAGTCACCGTTCCCCGGGGCACGGCAGTCAGTCTCGGTACTGCGAGCGGTGACATATCGGTACTCGATGTCGCGGCATCGGTAAGCGTTGCGAGCCTTTCCGGGGGCATTCGTGCGCAGAACATCGCGGGTACGCAGCGCTATATGACAAAAAGCGGTGACATCGAGCTCGAGGCGGTCGACGGCGAGGTGAAGGCGAACTCGATGAGTGGCGATGTTCGCGTCCAGCTTCGCCACGATACAGCCTTTCGCGTGACCGCAGGCAGCACCTCCGGCAAAATTGCCTGCTCACTGGCGCTGGACCGGCGGACTGAGGCCGAAGATCGAATCGAAGGGACGCTGAACGGCGGAACCGCGCCGCTTTCCGTACGCACCGCGAGCGGAGACATCAGTCTCGGTTCTATTTGACTTTGTCCGGACGCGCCCGTATGATGGAGAGGTATTCTCATCACCTATCATATCAAACCGGACTTTCAAGGAGCGGAGAATGGCAGATTTGACAAGCAAGTACATGGGACTCACCCTTTCCAATCCCCTAATCGTCGGCGCATGCAGCCTCACCGGCAACATGGACCAGATTCGCAAGATCGAGGACGCCGGGGCCGGCGCTTTTGTGATCAAGTCATTGTTCGAAGAGCAGATTCAGCTGCAGAAGTTCCGAATGGAAGAGGACATGCACCTGTACGATAACTGGCATGCTGAAATGCAATCGATTTTCCCCGATACGACCCACGGCGGACCGGACGAGCACTTGATGTGGGTCCGAAAGGCGAAAGAGGCGGCGGGAATTCCCGTGATCGCCAGCCTCAATGCCGTGAATGAAGAGACGTGGGTCGACTGGGCCGCCAAGCTCGAGGAGACCGGGGTCGACGCTCTGGAGCTGAACTTCTTTGCGCTGCCGGTTGATCCGAAGCAGACGGGCCGGGAAATCGAAGATGCGCAGATTGCGATCCTCAAAAAAGTGGCTGCGAAGGTCAAGATTCCCGTTTCCGCAAAACTCAGCGCTTTCTATACGAGTCCGCTCGAGGTCATCACCCGTATGGACAAGGCCGACGTGGCGGGATTCGTCCTGTTCAACAGGATGTTCCACCCCAGTTTCGACGTCGACAAGGAGTCGGAAGACTATCCGTTCAACCTCTCCAGCCGCGGAGACCACCGCATGGGGCTTCGATTCGCGGGGCTGCTTTCCGGTCACATCAAAGGAAGCATTTGCGCCTCCAACGGCATCCACACCGGCGAAGACGCAATCGAGGTGCTGCTCTCAGGCGCCGACGTTTTCCAGTGTGTAAGTACCCTCTACTTGAACGACGTTTCGGTGATCAAGAAGATCCTTGCCGACGTGGGCGCCTGGATGGACCGGAAGGGATACAAGACGATGTCCGATTTTCGCGGCAAGTTGAGCGCCGCTTCGACTTCCGACAAGTGGACCTTCAAACGCGCCCAGTACGTGCGCATGCTGCTGAACGCAGACAAGTACCTGCAGCGACCGAAGGTCATCTGAGCTGCGGGAGCCGCGCAACATGACGATACGAAAAGACAGGTTCGGCGAAGCGCCGGATGGCATGGCCGTGGAGCGGTTCACGCTGGAAAACAGCCATGGAGTCTCCATCCAGGTCATGACCTACGGCGCAATCATGCTCTCGTGTAAAACAGTCGGGCGTGACGGGCACGCCGATGAGATCACGCTCGGGTTCGACGCCCTTGCCCAGTATCTCGAACGACATCCATTCTTCGGCGCAACAGTCGGCAGGTTTGCGAACCGGATTGCCCGCGGCAGCTTCACTATCGACGGAAAGAGCTACCAGGTTGCGACCAACGACGGACCGAACCATCTTCACGGCGGTCTGCGCGGTTTCGACAGGCAAATCTGGCAGGCGGAAGGTTTTGGAAACCCTGAGGACGCCGGTGTAATATTTCGCCGTCAGAGCCCTGCAGGCGAAGAAAACTACCCGGGAACCCTGCGGGTCGAGGTGATCTACACGCTCACCGAGAAAAGTGAGCTGATCCTCGACTACGTTGCGACAACCGACCGTGCGACTCCGGTCAACCTGACCAACCACGCCTACTGGAATCTCAAGGGCGCGAGTGGTGGTCCGGTCCTCGATCATCTGCTTTCGATCACCGCCGAGCGGTATCTGCCGGTCGATGCGACGAGCATTCCAACCGGAGAGGTCGCGCGCGTCGAGGGTACAGCGATGGACTTCCGCGAGCCGAAGGAAATCGGTCGGGATATCGCGCGGGTCGCCGGCGGCTATGATCACTGTTACGTTCTCGGAGGGGCGGGTGCGCAGCCTCGGCCGAGCAGTATCGAGACGGGTGATCTTACCGGGACGCTTCGCGATGCGGCAACCCTGATTCACCCGGGCAGCGGCCGCAGAATTGACGTATCCACCACGATGCCCGCAATTCAACTGTATACGGGAAACAAACTCGAGGGCGTAAAAGGATCGCGAGGACGGCTATTTCACATGCACGATGCGCTCTGCCTGGAAACCGAATATTACCCGGATGCGGTGAACCGGCCATCCTTCCCTTCGACCGTGCTGAGACCGAATCAGACCTACCGCCACAGGACCATCTATCGTTTTTCGGTAGCGTAGGTTCGGCGCCACCCGCCGCTCTCGCGTCCGCCCCGTCTATTGGAGCAGCGCCGAGAGCGGTTGGCCGGGGTCGGTGAGTCTCTCTTCCTTTCCCGAAAGATCGATCCTGTGTTGTATCATGAACCGCAGTGGACCGAAATCGGCTTCCGGCCAATTCAGGGCGAAGAAGGCCACCAGTCGGCCCTTTTCGAGCGTAAGCGTCACGAAGCGATTCTCCGCAGTCACATCTCGCAGCAGATGCTGGTCTCCCGAAGACGAATCGCCGGCAAACTCGATGTGCGCGTCGAACAGATCGGACCAGACATAGGTGAGTAGATCGTAGGAGCGTTCCGCCCCGGCCATGTTCGCGCCTGCAAGCAGTCCCGTGTATTCGGCTTGTCCGTAGTGCTCGACGCGTCGGAGGCGCGAAAAATAGGGATCCGGATAGCGCGCGATGTCTCCGGCTGCAAACACACCCTCGGCGGGCTCACCGCCTTTGTGCCGGGCTCGCATCTGTAGATCGACAACTACCCCGTCGTCGATCAACAGATCCGCTTCCTCGGCAACCCGTACGTTTGGCGTTACCCCTACGGCGATGCATACCAGCGAGCACGGGACCGCGATTCCCGACGACGTCACCACGGAGCCGGCAACCGTCGCGTCGCCGGCTGGACGAATCTCCTTCACCGTTTCGCCCAGAAGAATCGAGATGCCGTGCGCCTCCTGAAATCGCGTGATCCGTTGCGCGGTCTCGCGATCCGCGAACCCGGGCCACACCTGGTCCCTCTGTTCGATGATGGTCACCGGCAGCCCGAGCCTGGAAAGCGAAGACGCCGTCTCCATTCCGACAAATCCCGCCCCAACAACCACCGCCCCTGCACCGGCTGTCCGCTGACGAAGCGCCGCAGCGGCGCCAAGGGCAAGTCGGCGAGCGTCGGACAGCGTGCGCAGGTAATGGACTCCGTCCAGGTCGTTTCCCGGGACCGGCAACCTTCTCGGTTCGGCCCCGGTCGCGATCAGGCATTTTTCGAACGGGATCTTCCCGCCGTCGGAGAGCCGCGCAGTTCGAGGCACGCTTGCAAGATCAATGCTCTCAACCGACTTTCCCAGGAGGAGACGGACGCGGTTCTTCCGGTAGTAGCGGCGCGGTTTGCACCGGATCGAATCGGCGCTAATCTCTCCCCGGAGCAGCTCTTTCGAGAGCGGCGGCCGGTCATAGGGGAGCTCGGGCTCCTGCCCGACAAGGACAATGGTGCCGCGGGAATCGGTCTGGCGAATTGATTCCACTGCACGTGCTGCGCTCACCCCAGCTCCGATGATCAGATACCTGGCATTCTTCATCGTTGCCTCCGCGTCGGTCAGTAGGGAACCTTGTCGGGCTTGTTCTTCCACAGATTGAAGGCCATGAGACAGGCATCCCGATCCACCGATCGCATCTCAATTGCCGTTCTATGGGTCGCGTTTTCCATGAACCGATAGAGAGCCGCGTCGTCAAATCCGACCGCGGCCGCATCATGGCGGTCGCACCCGAAGTAGAGCACCGAGATGCGGGCCCAGAAGGCCGCCGCGAGGCACATAGGGCAGGGTTCACAGGTTGTGTAGAGCTCCGTGCCGGAAAGATCGAACCGTCCAAGAGCGGCCGATGCACGCCGGATGGCCACAATTTCCGCATGCGCGGTGGGATCGTTGGTGGAGACCACCAGATTGTGCCCGCGGCCGACGATTCGGCCCTCGTGAACGATGACCGCGCCGAACGGGCCCCCGTCGCCTGCGGTCACTCCCTGCTTCGCCTCGTCAATTGCTTCCTGCATGAACAGATTCATGATGAGACCAAAGGTAACGGAATGCGCAGGCGGCCGGCAACCCGCCGGGGTAACCGTCTTGAACGGCAGCCCGGCCGACCCACGGGCGATGGCCTAACTTTTTTCGTCGACTACCTCGTACTCGGCGTCTTCGACACCGGCCTCTTCGCGGCCGGTTGGATCGACATGGCTACCGTTGTTCGGTGCATCACCGCCGCCGTTCGGGCCGGTCTGCCCGCCATTACCGTATACCGCCTGCCCGACCGCCTGCGCGGCGGTGTTGAGCTCTTCAATCCGAGCCCGTAACTTCGCTGCATCTCCCGAATCGAGCACGCCACGCAGCTCGGCAATCGCCGTTTCGATCCGCTTCCGGTCGTCCGTCGACAATTTCGAACCGTATTCGGCAAGACTCTTCTCGGTGGCATAGATGAGCGAATCGGCCTCGTTTCTGGCTTCGGCAGCCTCACGGCTCGCCCGGTCTTCCTGCGCATGTTCGTCGGCTTCTCGCACCATCCGTCTGATTTCCTCTTCCTTCAGCCCCGAAGACGCCTCTATTCGAATCTTCTGCTCTTTGCCGCTCCCCAGATCTTTCGCCGCCACGTGCACGATGCCGTTCGCGTCGATGTCGAACGCGACCTCGATCTGAGGTACGCCACGCGGAGCCGGCGGGAGTCCGACAAGCTCGAACCTGCCGAGCGTTCGATTTTGCGCGGCCATTTCCCGTTCGCCCTGCAGGACGTGTACCGTGACAGACGTCTGACTGTCAGCCGCGGTCGAGAACACCTGGCTCTTTCGCGTCGGAACGGTGGTGTTTCGCTCGATGAGACGTGTAAACACGCCGCCGAGCGTTTCGATCCCGAGCGACAGCGGGGTGACATCCAGGAGGAGTACATCGGTGACGCTTCCCTTGAGCACGCCGCCTTGAATCGCCGCGCCAACCGCGACCACCTCGTCGGGATTCACACCCTTGTGTGGTTCCTTTCCAAAAAGTTCCTGCACGATTTTCTGCACTGCCGGAATTCGGGTTGAGCCCCCAACGAGGATCACCTCGTCGATTTCCCCCGCCGCGACCCCCGCATCCTTGAGCGCATTCAGGCAGGGTTGACGGGTCTTCTCGATGAGGTCTGCCACAAGCTGCTCGAACTTTGCCCTCGTAAGGGTGTACTGCAGGTGCTTCGGACCGGAAGAGTCCGCCGTGATGAACGGGAGGTTGATCTCCGTGGTCTGCGAGCTCGACAGCTCCATTTTGGCTCGTTCGCCCGCGTCCCGGAGCCTTTGCAGCGCCATCCGATCCTTGGACAGGTCGATTGCTGTGTCGTTTCGGAAGCTCGCGACAAGCCATTCGATGATTCGCTGGTCGAAATTGTCACCGCCAAGATGAGTGTCGCCGTTTGTCGACTTCACCTCGAATACGTTATCGCCGATCTCCAGGATCGATATGTCAAAGGTGCCGCCTCCAAGGTCGTACACCGCTATTTTCTGTTCGGCTCCCTTCTTGCCGAATCCGTAGGCCAGGGCCGCCGCGGTCGGTTCGTTCACGATTCGCTTCACCTCGAGCCCGGCAATTCGGCCGGCGTCCTTGGTCGCCTGGCGCTGCGCGTCGTTGAAGTAGGCAGGCACCGTGATCACGGCTTCGGTCACCGGCTCGCCCAGATAGTCTTCAGCGGTCTTTTTCATCTTCTGGAGGATTGCCGCGGAGATCTCGGGCGGTGAATGCGGGGTTTTCTCGATTTCCACCCGAACATCACTGTTCGGGCCGCTTGTCACCCGATATGGTACCATCTTAATCTCGGCCCCGACCTCCTCAAAACGGCGGCCCATGAAACGCTTCACCGAGTAGACGGTATTCTCCGGGTTTGTGATCATCTGGTTGCGCGCAGGCTGGCCGACCAGACGTTCTCCCTTCGCGGTAAACGCGACCACCGAAGGGGTAGTTCTCGCGCCTTCGGAGTTTTGAATTACGACCGGGTCGTTGCCCTCCATGATCGCAACACACGAGTTGGTGGTTCCCAGGTCTATCCCTATTATCTTGGACATATCTTATCTCCTCAAAAGGGCCGCGCCGGCATTGCCGGCGCGGCGCTATGGATATTGTTAGTTTGTGCAGGCCGCTTGCGCACGAAGTTATTTGGCTTTCACCTCTATCCGGCGGGGCTTGACCTCGTCCTTCAAATGGAGGGTGACGGTGAGCACCCCGTTTGCAAGCTCGGCTCCAATTTTTGTTCGATCCACCGTTTCGTCGAGCGTATAGCTTTGGCGATAGTCGCAGTCGGGCCGTTCGCGAAGCAGGTATTCTCCCTTTTCCTCGGCCGACTTTCGCACACCTTCTACGAGCAACTGATCCGCCTCCACGTGGATGCTCAGACTCTCTTTGGTCACTCCCGGCATTTCAAGCCGAAGCCGCACCACACCATCTTCCTCATAGATCGTTCCAGTCGGACGGATCGACCGTCGTTCTGTTTCCAATTCTTTCGTTGCCATATGTATTCTCCTCGTTCTCCGGTTGCCTACTGAACTTCTACCGAAATCTCGCGGGGACGCACCTCTTCCCTTTTTGGAAGCTCAATCCGAAGCACTCCGTTCTTGAGAGTCGCCGTCGTTTTTTCCAAGTCAATACGCTTCGGCATCGACAGTGTCCGCTGAAATCCGCCCTCCCAGCTCTCCTTGCGGTAGACCTTCGCGTCTGCATTCTTCAAGTCCATTCGCTTCTCGCCCTTTATCGTGAGGACGTTTTCCGACACCGAGATGTCGAGATCTTTCAGGTCGATTCCCGGAAGATCGCATATCACGACGAACTCGTCGTCCCGCTCAACCACGTCTATCGCCGGTGACACGGTTCGATCGAAAAGCCCGGATCCGGTTCCGGAACGATCGAAGGAAAACAGCTCGTTGATCTGGTCCTGAAGTCGTTCCATTTCCCGGATAGGGTCGCGCGTGGTTCCGTTTCGCCACTGTACAAGATTCATCATGCACCTCCCGTACTGTGAAATTGCTTTTTCGCCGGGCTCCACCACCTGGTGGCCGCTCCGTACATACTTTATGATGCATTAACCGTGCCAACTCTGTGAACACCGGTCGATTTCTGTTCGAGAAATCATGTAAATCCATGTGGGGAAATGGAATATCCTGAAAGATAAATTCGGTACGGGCACGCATAAATCGGCATGTGAAACCGTCTCCAACCCAGTTGGGTCAACTTGACCCTATTCGCGTCGGAACGGATTTCGCGATGTATCAACATGGGCAGGATCACGCGGCGCAATTGCACGGCACTATCCGGATCAGGAGTCCGGCACTACCCGTTGCCCGGACAGGCTTTTGCCGCTTCGATCAACACGCCTTTCATCGCTTCCGGCGTTGACACATGTGAGGCTTCCGGTGAAACTTTCTGCGGTTGGGGGTACCGGAAGTGAGCATTACCGAGCGAGTCGAGAAAGTCCGGAAGGCGATGGAGAGGGCAGGCGTCCACGCGATTATCTGCGCCGATGCGGATCCGCATCAGAGCGAGTACGTCCCGGAACGTTTCCGGACTCGGAGCTGGATTTCCGGCTTCCGCGGTTCTGCCGGAGTGGTAGTCGTGACCCGCGACAGCGCCGGTCTATGGACCGATTCCCGTTACTATCTGGAAGCCGAGGATGCACTCTCCGGCACCCCGATTGAACTTTTTCGCGACGGCACACCCGGCGTTCCCGGTTATGCGGAGTGGACGGCGAGCCGGCTCAATTCGGGCGACGTGCTCGCTGTCGACCCCGACGTGATCTCCGTCTCACTGTATCGCAGCCTGGAAAAGGTCTGCCACGATAACGGGCTTACGCTGAAAACCGATTTGGACATAGTATCGCCGCAGTGGGAAAATCGACCCGCGATGCCGCCGGACGCTGTATTTCTGCACGCCGAAAAATTCGCCGGGCTCAGCCGAGCAAAGAAAATCGCATCATTGCGTTCCGCGATGAGTGAGCACAGAATCGAGGTGATCCTGGTAACCGCACTCGACGATGTTGCCTGGCTCTACAACATCCGGGGAACCGATGTTGCCTATAATCCGGTTGCTACAGGGTACGCGGCCGTTACCCCCTCGCGCGCACTGCTGTTCATGGCGTCCGAAAAGCTACCGGTGGATGTGCGCCGCACGCTCGAGGCCGACGGCATCGAGCTGGCGGGCTACGGTGAGATCGACACTTTTCTCCGGGCTCTCGCGGCGAGCGAAACGGTCGGTCTGTGGGCGGAAAAGACCTCCTACCGTCTGTACCGCTCCATTCCGGACGGCGTCCGCATCGTTGAAGACGTGAGCCCGATAACCCGCATGAAAGCCCGAAAGAACGGTACCGAACAGGACCATCTCCGCAATATCATGATCCGGGACGGCGTGGCGCTCGAGCGTTTTATTTTTTGGGTCGAGGAGAGCGTGGGAAAGGTGAAACTGACCGAGATCGCGGTTGCCGACAAACTTCGCGAGTTTCGGAGTGAGGGAGAAAACTTCATGGGGGAGAGCTTCGGGACGATAGCCGGTTTCGGCGCGCACGGTGCGATCGTCCATTACGCCGCGTCGCCGCGAACGGATGCGGAGATATTCCCGAACGGTCTGCTGCTCCTTGATTCCGGGGCCCAGTACCTGGACGGAACTACCGACATCACCCGCGTTGTCTGCATCGGCACTCCCGATCGACAGGCCATAACCGACTATACAATCGTTCTGAAGGCGCATATCGCACTTGCGACAGTCAAGTTTCCCCGGGGAACCACCGGTCCGCAACTCGACTCCGTGGCGCGCGAAGTGATGTGGCGTCACGGTCTCTCGTACGGCCACGGAACCGGCCACGGCGTCGGGTTCTTTCTCAACGTACACGAGGGGCCGCAAAGATTCGGAGCACAGGCGCAGCCCGTTCCGCTGGAACCCGGCATGTTCACTTCCAATGAACCGGGTGTCTACCGCCCTGGAAAGCACGGAATCCGCATTGAGAACCTGGTGCTGGTCCAGGACGGGACACAAACCGAATTCGGCGAGTTCTACGAGCTGGAAACGATATCGCTCTGCCATCTCGAACCGGAGCTCATTGATCCCTCCCTCCTTTCCGGAGAGGAACTGCGCTGGGTGAACGCATACCAGACGCGGGTTTTCGACACGCTCTCTCCGCAGCTCGAACCGACGATAGGGGCGTGGCTCGAAGGAAAGACCCGGCCGTTTTTGCCGAAATAGTCCCGCGCACTGCTTCGCGGTGCGCCGCAACTCGAAGAACGCGCAACGGTCTCGGCGACAACATTAATATTTGTGAAAAAAATCGCTTGAATTATTGATTATTCTTAGGTATAGTGTCATCAAAATCAATTTACCGAGTATTTTTTTCGGCTCTGCGGCTTCGAAACGATGCCCGGGACCGGCAATGGAACGAGACCGGCGTCGAGCCGGACCGGTTCGGAGGATAGGATGAACGAGGGTACGGCGGCGGAACGAACCAGTCGCGCGCGTTTGTGGACGAAGAACTTTCTCCTGCTCTGGCAGGGTCAGCTGGTATCATCCGTAGGCGATGTGGTGTACGAAATTGCGCTGGGGTTCTGGATTCTTGGCGCAACAGGCTCGACCGCTCTGATGGGAACACTGATGGCGGCCTCGGTTTTGCCGCGCGTGCTGTTCGGTCCGTTTGCCGGCACGATTGTGGATCGAAGCGACCGGAAATGGCTTATGGTTGTGATGGATGCCGTGCGCGGGACTGCCGTTGTACTGGTGGGCATTGCGGCCGTCGCGGGTGTGCTGCAAATCTGGATGGTTTTCGCCGCGGGAATGCTTATCGGCCTCGGCGCGTCGATCTTCAATCCGGCAATCTATTCCGCGCTCCCCGACATCGTCGACCGGGAGCGACTCGTCCAGGGCAATTCCTTCTTTCAGATGATCCGTGCCGGATCGGGGATTCTCGGCAACGGACTCGGCGGAGCTCTTTTCGCGATTCTGGGGGCCCCGGTTATGTTCCTGGTCAACGGTTTCTCCTATCTCTTCTCCGCGGTGACCGAGCTCTTTGTCCGCGTCCCGCGCGTCGCCCCCGGGAAGACCGGGGTTCGCAAAGAGTTCTTCCACGACATGGCCGACGGATTCTCCTACTTGTGGCGAACACGCGGACTCCGGTTCCTGACGATCGTCGTCGCTGTGCTGAACTTCTTTGCGATGATCGGAATCGTTCTGTTTCTTCCGCTGTTCCAGCGATCGGCAGGCCTGGGGCCGGCGGCATACGGAGTAGCGCTCGCCGTCATGACCGGGGGAATGCTCGCCGGTATGGCTTTTACTGCTGCGATGAAGGTACCCGCCGGCAGGCGCATGCGATACTTTGGTGTCGGCGTACTGGTATTCGTGCCGGCATTTGCGGTGGTCCCGCAGTTTCACTCGCTTCTGCCAATGCTCCTCCTCCTCGGAATCGGGGGATTTGCAAACGCCGTAGTAAACGTGATTCTTCAATCGACGCTTCAAATCACGGTTCCTGCTCATCTGCGCGGGAAGGTTATGGGACTGCTCGATTCGCTCTCCCAGGGTCTCACCCCGCTCGGTTTCGCGGTGGGCGGAGTCCTTGGCGAGTATCTTCCCCTTCCCATGGTGATAAGCGGCGCTTTCGTAGTGATTGGAATCTGCGTGGTTCCGGGCCTTTTTCTGCGGGACGTGCGAAAATTCTTCAGCGGCGACGATGCTGCTTCGGAGGGGTCTGACGACGAGGCGGAACCTATCTCCCCTCGAACAGCATAGCCATGTAGACGCCGGGGTTCTCGTCGAGAAAGTGCATAAAATCGGCCACCTTCGCTCGGTAGAGCCGGCTCTCCTCCTGCACCCGGTATTCATGGTGGCACGGATTGTCTTCGCGGATGTTCAGCACATCCGCGAGGATGTCTCCGCGCTGCATCGCAACCGGGTCGCCGTTGTCGATGCGGCGCGTCACCTCTCCGTCGATCAAAAGGTAGATATACTCCGGTCGCGTACCGGCCTTCAGCAAAACCTGACCCGCCGTCGCCGCGTTCGGGGAGAGAATAAGTTCGAGTCCGGTAACCTGTGCGCTCGACAGATCCTTGAAGTACCGGTTCGACTTGATTACCGTCCACGTCTCGCCGTTTCGCATTTTTGCGATTCGACGAATGTTGTCCTCAATCGGCGAATCCTGGATCAGACGGAGAAACAGCTGTTTTTCAAGCGAGTAGGCTTCGACTTTCGTTGCCGCAATGACGTCGGCCCCGCGCGGCGTTCCCAGGACGAGCGATGCCTCTCCGAAGTATTCGTAGGTGCCATAGACCTTGTCAGTTATGTCTTCGACCCCGCTTATTGAAACGTTGCCTGAAACTATGACATAGAACTTGTCGCCCTGCGTGTCCTTGCGAATAATGTAGTCGCCTCGTTGGAAGTGTTCGGTCTTCACGTTGAGCAGGAGATATTTGCTTTTCTTGAACGGAAGATCCGCGAACAGCTCTATTCGCGAAAACACGTCGAGTATGTGAAACGACTCCTCATGCTGGTGCTTTCGGAACTTCGGGTAGACGGTATTTCCAATCCCGAACTTCGCAAGGGTGAGCTTGGTTTTCGCCGGGAAGTCCTTTTCTGCAATATGGTATACGGTAATCTTCTTCTGGACGTCCGGGGGCAGAGAGTTGAGGAAACTCACCGGCGTGTGCAGCGGCGGGATTCCCGCCTCGTGGTAGATGACGTCCATTTCCCACGGTGTCTTCAGAAGAAAATCGAGGCGCTCCCGGGGGATAGTGCCTTTCTTGTGCAGGTCGGTCAGCACCGCCGGATCCGCCATGTGGTCGGAAGAATAGAGAAAGGTTTTGTCCCGGTACAGAAAGTAGAAGCCCATGGTTGGAATCGAGTGAACGGAATAGTAGAAGTTGAACAGCCCGCCGTGAATGTTGTACTGCACATTCATCTTTACCGGCCGGAAGTCGAACATTGTCATCAGAGTGCTCGCCGGGATTCGGGTCAGGGTAGAGTATTTCGTCAGAAAGCTTTTCATGACCGTGGGCGTCGTGTGGACGGCTATTTTTGTCTCTTCGAGGATCTTCTGAAAGGTTCCCGCGTCGTGATCTGCATGGCAATGCGTCAGGATCACGGTATCGATCAGCTTCGGATTGACATTTGAGTCGCGCAGCCACGAGGTGATATTCACCGGCGGATCCACCATTATTCCCATCTTGTTCAGCCAGATGATGAATCCTGAGGTATTCTGCGTGCAGTCGAATCCGTGGGATGGTCCGAGGCAGGTTATGCCGAACTCCGGAGGGATGAACGGTTCGTTGAGCGTTTTGCCCAGATCGTACTTCGCCTGCGACTTCATGGAACCGGGAATTTCCGCTATCCGTTCGCTTCCGTCGTACACGTCAAAACCTTTGGACTCCGTGGGGATGATCCGAACTTTTCCGAGCGTGATTCCGTCGGCATCGATCTTGCGGATGTCCACGACATCTTCGACCTTCATACCATTGCGAAAGAATTCCATCTCTGCTTTGATATCGGGAATATAGAACCCCTCGATCTTCTCGACCTCGGCACTCACGTCTACCCGATCGGGCCCGAGAAACGCCTCCTTGAATACGGTCTTCAGATTCTGGACGTGATCCGGGTAGACGTAGGCCACAACCTTCCGCTTCTTGAGAAAGAAGTTGTAATAGGTCGGGAATTCGATTTCGGCCATGCTGATTCCAACTTGAGGGTCAAAATGGTCGAAAGGCAGAACGAAGATTTGCGGAGTTCCCTCAGCGAGCTCCATTGTGTCCTTTATCGTTTCGGGTGGAGACCCGAATTGTATCTGCCCCTCTGAAGTCCGGACGAGATATCCGCCCCGTGGCAGCGCGATCATCCGGCCCCCTTTCGCAGTCAGTCGTTCACTTTTTCCCACAGGTCCACCCATGACGTAATATTAGTGGGGAAATCTGGAATTTGCAAAGGAAAAAGCAACCAGGCGCGGGCCCCGGTTGCCTCATGCCTGCTTCATGGTTACAATGCGCTACCGTTCGCAGGACTTGTTACGATGGAACCATACCTTTCGAACCTCACGCAGGGACTCCCGATGATAGCGCTTATCGCGATCGTTGGCGGTTCAATTGCGGTGCTCGGGAAAGGTGCGGACGTCCTGGTAAACGAGGCGGTCGTGCTTTCTGCAAAATGGGGCGTTCCGAAAATGCTCATCGGTGCGACCGTCGTTAGTCTCGGGACAACGTTGCCCGAAGCTTCGGTATCGGTTGTTGCCGCGCTATCCGGCACCCCCGGGCTCGCCCTCGGCAATGCGGTCGGATCTATCATCTGCGACACCGGGCTGATCCTCGGTATTGCGACTCTGATTGCTCCGCTGAAACTGAATCCAAAGGTTGTTAACCGGCAGGGATGGATTCAACTCGGAAGCGGCGTCCTGCTTGTCGTGGCCACACTTCCTTTTGTTCCGTTAAGATCATTGCTCACCGTCGGAGGAAGAATTCCCCAGTACGTCGGATGGATCTTTCTCCTGTTTCTCGTCACCTACATCGTTCTTTCGGTCCGATGGGCACAGCGAGGGGATCTTCCGCTGGAGGCTCCGGAGGCGGCCGACAGGGTCGAAGGCAAGCGCGGATGGGTGGTCCTCGTGCTCTTGATTCTCGGGATCATCATGGTCGTCGGCTCCTCCGAGATTCTGATTCCGGCCGTTCGGGAGATCGCGCTGCGAATGCACATTCCGGAAAGTGTGATCGGGGCGACCCTTGTGGCATTCGGCACCTCGCTTCCTGAGCTCGTGACTGCGGTCACCTCCGCGCGCAAGGGGCACGGTGATCTGGCGGTCGGGAACATCATCGGCGCAGACATTCTGAATGTCCTTTTCGTGGTCGGTGCTGCTGCCTCGGTTACCTCCGGAGGTCTTGCGGTTCAGCCCGACTTTTATCTTCTGCTGTTCCCGATCATGCTTCTGGTGCTGGTAGTTTTTCGAATCGGGATCGTTGCATCGCGTGATACCATGAAGCGTCCCTTCGGCGCGCTGCTGCTGGGGCTGTACATCGTCGTCACCGTTGTCAGCTACTTGCGCAACGCTGCAACGGGTTGACCTGCCCAAGGAGATCTGATGAGAGTACTGGTAATCGGAGGAACCGGACACGTGGGGACCTATCTGGTCCCACGCCTTGTCGCGGGAGGGAACGAGGTGGTGATCGTCTCCCGCAGTCGCAGGACGCCCTATCATGCACATCCTGCCTGGAACAAGGTGCGGACGATAACCTTGGACCGCGAATCGGGAGACAAAGACGGCTCATTCGCCTCGACGGTCGCCCGTGAGAATCCGGATATCGTCGTCGACATGATCTGTTTTACGCGCTCCCAGGCCGAACAGCTGGTCGAAGCGCTCCGTGGCAGGGTTCAGCATCTGCTTGTCTGCGGCACGATTTGGATTCACGGTCCAAGTGCCGCTGGTTCCAACTCGAGAAGCAGAATCGGTTGATGCCTTTGGCATCTACGGGACGAACAAGCTCGAACTTACCCGATACCTCCTGGATGAGGCGCGCCGGAACGGTTTCCCGGTGACTGTCATTCACCCCGGGCACATCGTGGGCCCCGGCTGGGTTCCCATCAATCCTCTCGGGAACCTCAACCTGACCGTCTTTGAGCGGATTGCGCGGGGTGAGCCTATTCATTTCCCGACTCTCGGGTTCGAAACACTTCACCATGTTCATGCCGACGACGTTGCCGCACTTTTCCAGTGCGCAATCGAACGATGGTCGGCATCGGTCGGGGAGGATTTTCACGCAGTCTCGGAGGCGGCCGTCACCCTGCGCGGTTACGCCGCGCAGGCCGCACGATGGTTTGATCGCGATGCATCGCTCGAGTTCAGGAGCCCCGACGAGGTGTGGACGCGCGGCCTGACGGACGAAGACGTGCTTGCCAGCTGGGATCACATCGCACGGTCGCCGAATGCGAGCATGGAAAAAGCGCGGCGTCTGCTCGGTTTCGTACCGCGCTACTCTTCATTCGAAGCGATTGGCGAATCGGTTCACTGGCTCCAGGAAAAAGGCTCCCTGCCCGAAGCGGTCGGCCCCGTTAACGGAGCCGACGAGTAGCGCTGTTTCGGTCGAAGTTCCACCGCGATCAGCTGTTGGTCTTCGCGAAGTCCTTCATGAGCTGAGCAAGCGCCTCTGCGCCTTTCACGGGCAAGGCGTTGTAGAGCGACGCGCGGCAACCGCCGACGCTGCGGTGTCCGGGGAGTCCGAGCATTCCCTTCGACTCTGCGCTCTTCAGGAACTGTTCCTCAAGGGCTTCTGTTTTCAATCGAAAGACGACATTCATCATCGACCGGTAGACTCGTTCCACCGGGCATCGATAGAAGCCGTCGCTCGAGTCTATCACTTCATAGATGAGAGAGGCCTTGGTTCTGTTCCGTTCCGTAATGGCGGAAAGCCCGCCCTGTTCCTTGATCCACTGCAGTACCAGGCCCGCCGCGTAGATCGAGAACACGGGTGGCGTATTGTAGAGCGAATTTCCCTTCGCGTGAGTCTTGTAGCTGAGGTAGGCGGTGAGGTCCGGGTTGCATCGTTCGAGAAGATCCTTGCGGATTATGACGAGGGTGAGTCCGGCCGGCCCGATATTTTTCTGTGCGCCCGCATAGATCATCGCAAACTTGGATACGTCAACGGGACGGCTGAGGATATCGCTCGACATGTCGGCGATAAGAGGCACATCCCCGGTGTCCGGGTAGTGCTGCCACTGCAGCCCTTCGATCGTTTCGTTCGACGTAATATGAACGTAGCGCGAACCGGCTGACGGCTTGATCTCCGCCGGATTCGGCAGGGTTGAGAATTTCTGCTCGGATCCGTCGAACAGAATGTTGACCTTTCCCACCTTCTTCGCGTCTGACATTGCTTTCTTCGCCCACGCACCGCTCATCACCAGGTCGCAGCTGCTCGAATTGTCAAGGAAGTTCAGTGGAACCATCGAAAATTGGAGCGTTGCACCGCCGCCGAGGAAAAGCACTTCGTATCCGTCGGGGATGCCGAAAATCTCGCGCAGGTCGGCGATTGCCCGGTTGTGAATTTCTTCGTACTCGGAGCTTCGGTGGCTGGTCTCGATAATCGAAAGTCCCAGGCCGCGGTATTCCACTATCTCATCGCGGATCTTCTCGAGTACCGATACAGGCAGCGTGGAAGGACCGGCATAGAAGTTGAAGACTCTTTTCATGACGTGTCTCCTTTTGCGAAACCTTGGAAGGGAGTAACTATGGGACAACCTTATGCATTTTTTCCGCCGTGTGCAAGTCCGCGTCAATCCGAGCTTCCAGTCGGCCGGGCGGGGAAGGTGGGGGTTTTGCATGACGCGCCGGGAGAGATATAATGGCCCAGGGGGGAAAGCCTACGGATTCACGAGATTTTACCTACCGGACAAAGGACGGAAAAGAAATCCACGCTACCGAGTGGTTTTCCGAATACGGAGTCGCGCCGCGGGCAATCGTCCAGATCGTTCACGGGATGGCGGAGCATCGCAAACGATACACTCATTTCGCCCGATTTCTGGTTGACGCAGGATTTGCCGTTTACGCCGAGGATCATCGAGGGCACGGCGACACTGCAGGGACGCTGAACACCGCCGGCTATTTCGCTGAAAGCGACGGATGGACCGTAGTTCTCAATGACATACATCAGCTTTCGCATATCGCCGTTTCCGAGCATCCCGGCCTTCCGCTTTTCCTCTTCGGCCATAGCATGGGGAGTACCATTGCGCGTGACTACATCGCATCCTGGGGACGCGAGCTGGCCGGGTGCGTCCTTTCGGGCACGATGGGAAATCCCGGACCGGCCTTGAACGTGGGCATATGGCTGGCAAAACGACAGATCGTCAGCAAAGGCGCCAAGTCGCAGAGTTTTCGTCTCGACCGGATGACCTTCGGAAGCTACAACAGCCGCTTCAAGCCCGCATCGACGAAATTTGACTGGCTGTCGCGGGATGATCGTGAGGTGGCAAACTACATCGCCGACCCCTATTGTGGGGCTGTCTTCACCGCCGGGTTTTTTCTCGACTTTTTCACCGGCATCAAGAAGATATTCACCCGCGAGAGCATTGAATCGATACCCGCCGAGCTTCCGGTTCTCCTGATTTCCGGCCAGTCGGACCCGGTCGGCAGTTTCGGACGCGGTCCCCGGCAGGTCGCCCGCTCCTACGAACACGCAGGAATCCGCGATGTCACGCTCAAACTCTACCCGGAGGGCCGGCACGAGATGCTCCACGAGTTGAACAAAGCCGAGGTCTCCGCGGATATCGCCGCATGGATGAGAGATCGGACAGGAATATCAGCATCCACGGCTGTGACCGGTTCCGGTGACTCGACCGACGCCCCGGGTGAGCGGGCGGCGTCTCCGTGAACAGGGAACGAACGCCTCGCCACCTTTGCATCTTTCTCTGCGAATAACATTGCTTTTTTATTATATATAGTTTATTATATATAATATCCATCCCACGATGGAACCTAATACTCCCGAGGAGGCTACTATGAAAGGCAATATGGCTCTGATAGACAGAATTATTCGCGCGGTTCTGGCCGTCGCCGTGCTCGTGCTGTTCCTTGCAGGGCAACTGTCCGGTGCAGCTGCGATCATACTTGGAATTATCGCGGTCATCTTCATCGCAACAGCCGCGGTTGGTACCTGCCCGCTCTATCTCCTCTTCAGAATATCGACGAAGAAAGCCTAGTCAGCCGAACCAGATCTCGCCGCATCGGGCTTCCCGGTTCGGCGAGACTGAAGAGGCTTCCTTTCAGGCCGCCGAATGCCTCATACCGCTCAAGAAGGCTCTTTCAGATAGTGCATACGCGAAGGCGTGGTACTATGGTGGTGAGAGGATTGAATGGACGAGGCGGAGGTAATCCGGAAATACCCGAAGATGCCGGTGACCCACGACTCCCTGACCGGGGATCTTCGCGATCTCGGGCTCGAAGCGGGGATGACGCTGGTGGTGCACTCGAGTCTAAGCGCCCTCGGATGGGTGTGCGGCGGTGAGGTCACTGTCATCCGTTCTCTCATGGAGATAATCAGGCCCTTCGGGAACCTCGTAATGCCAACCCACACCGGCCACCTTTCGGACCCGGAACGTTGGGATACCCCCGCGGTCCCGCAATCCTGGTGGGACGAGATCCGGAGGTCGATGCCGGCGTTTGATCCCGACATCACTCCCTCCCGTGGAATGGGTGGGATTCCCGAACTCTTTCGGACAATGCCGGACGTCGTACGCAGCAATCATCCGCATTTTTCGTTCGCCGCCTGGGGTGAGAAGAGCGTCGAGATAGTTCAAAACCACGCACTGGACTTCGGAATAGGTGACAACTCTCCCCTCGCGCGAGTGTACGATCTGGACGGCTGGGTTCTGTTGCTCGGGGTTGATTTCGACCGAAATACCTCATTTCATCTCGCCGAGCACCGGGCGAACTACCGGGGGAAAGAGCAGCTGTACCGTATGGCGCCGGTCCTGCTCGACGGGCATCGCCGGTGGAAGAAATACGCGGACATTAACATCGACTCGGAAGATTTTCCCGATCTTGGCCGCGACTTTTGCCGCGACAACGAGCGGGAGGTCCGCATCAGGCGGGTTGGACACGGCCGGAGCTATCTTTTCCGTCAGCGGGCCGCGGTCGATTACGCGGTCACCTGGTTCGGGAAGAACAGGAAGTGAAGCGCTTTCCAAAAAACCTTGGTAGGGGTCGGAACAAAGTGGTATATTTCTGGTAAAGTACTTGTGTCTTGTAAGTAATGTCGGAGAGTGACCGGCGAACACAGGAGTGTACGATGAGAATCAAAGCGATTGCCGTTGTGATGATAATTGCGGCGGCGACGTTTGCTGTTGCGCAGAGTTTCTCCGCAGCCTACGTTCAGGGAACCGTCAGCATACAGCAGAGCGGGAGCTGGTACGACGTCGCAATCGGTGACAGCATTCCCCCCAATGGGACAATCAAACTCGGTGCGGGGTCCTACGCTGAATTATCAAACGGATCCGTCACGGTCAAACTGACCCGCCCAGGAACCTACCGGATGCAGGATCTCGTTCAGGCAAGTGCTGAAAATGCCACCGCGGGCCTCGGGAGTATTCTCGCGCACCGGGTAGATTCACTGGCGAAGGCCGGGGACAACCGTTCCAACGGAACAGTCGGCGGCGTACGTGCTGCGGAGGCGCAGGCAGGCCCGCAAACAGTATGGGCCGGAGGAGACAATTCGGATGAGCTGATCAAGCAGGGGATTACACTTCTGCAGCAGGGACGCTTCAACGACGCGTTCTACAGATTCAAAGATGCCTACGACAATGCAGACTCCAGTCTCGCGCCGGAGGCTCGATTCTATATGGGCTACGCGGCATCCCTGAAGAATGACACGCTCAACGCGATAACCTACTTGACCGCATATAAACCCGATTCTTCAACCGCTTACTACAGCGATCAGGTGCTCACCCTTGCCCAACTCTACGTCCAGACCTTCGCCTACAAAGACGCTCTGGACACGCTTGCTTCGTACGTAGCGGAAGGCAAAGCCTCAGGGCAGGATCTGCAGACTGCATATCTCCTTCAGGGGCTCGCGTATCGAGGCCTTGGCGACCTGGCCAGCGCGAAGATTGCTCTCGGGAAGGCACGAGACCTCGTTCCCGGTTCACCCGTATCAACCGCGGCCGCGAAGGTTCTCGCCGGGATGTAGACGGCGAGACTCTGCCGAAAAAAAAGGCGATTGCTCCACCGGAGCAATCGCCTCTTCTATATTAACCCCGACGGTCGCTTGACGACGGCAGTCTGTCGGCGCCAATTTCCCGCGCAGGGAGATGACCTTTCGAATCTACTTCTTGCCGACTGCGAGTCTGTCGGCGAAAGCCTGCAACACCGGATCGACTTTTCCGCCGCCGAGAACCTGTTTTGTCAGCACCTTTCCGAGTTGAACGCCCTCTTGATCGAAACTGTTGATGTTCCACACGAATCCCTGAAACATGACCTTGTTTTCGAAATGTGCGAGAAGCGCACCGAGACCTTCGGGGGTGAGCTGTCTTCCGTAAAGGAGACTCGACGGCCGATCGCCGGGGAAGTTCTTGTTGGGATTCGCATTTTCACTGCCCGCGGCAAACGCCACTATCTGAGCCGCAAGGTTGGCATTGAGCTTCTGCTGGCTGCTCGATCCTTCGTAGGCAACGTCGACGCCAAGTTGTGGTTCGTGGAAACCGATGAACTGAAGGGGCACAACGTCGGTTCCCTGGTGCAGCAGCTGGTAGAAGCTATGCTGGCCATTCGTTCCCGGCTCGCCAAACACCACCGGACCCGTCGAATAGGCGACCGGTTCTCCGATTCGGTTGACACGCTTTCCATTGCTCTCCATATCGAGCTGCTGAAGATGCGCGGGAAAACGGGAGAGTGCCTGACTATAGGGCAGAACTGCGGTATACGGATAGCCCAGGATATTTCGTTCGTAGATTCCTATCATTGCGTCGAGCAGGGCGGCATTCTTTCTGATATTCGGGTCGAGTGCTGCCCGATCGGCCTGATGCGCTCCGTCGAGAAATTGCGTGAAGTATTCTTTCCCGAAGGCAAGAGTCAGCATTGCGCCACCGACGGCGCTGGAGCACGAATAGCGACCTCCGATGAAGTCGTCGATGTAGAACGCTTCCAGGTATTCGCCCGGTTTCGCCAGTGGACTCGACTCCGCGGTTACGCACACGATATGTTTCTTTGGCTGCAGCCCGGGAATTCCCGTCTTACGAATCGATTCGACAACAAACGCTTCGTTGGTAAGAGTTTCGAGTGTTGTTCCACTCTTTGATACCAGAACGAAGAGGGTAGATTCCAGATTGATCTTGCTCAATACTTCAGCCGAATCGTCTGGATCGACGTTTGAAATGAAGTGGGTCTGCAGTTTTGGTCTGCGGGCCCCGCCGTTCGGATCCTTTCCCTGGAAATTCTGCATTGCGAGATAGAGCGCCCGGGGTCCGAGGTCCGACCCGCCGATCCCCACCTGGACAACCGTGTCGAACAGTTGTCCGGTCGAACCCCAAATTTCGCCGGAGTGTATTTTTGCGGCGAACTTATTTACGCGATTCTGCTGTTCCTGATAGAATTCACGAAGATTCTTGCCCGCGTGTATCACGCTTTCACCGAGCTGACCGCGTACGAGGTGGTGGAGCACCATCCGGCTCTCGCCTGTGTTCACGATTTCCCCGTTGTACAGCTGCTGAAATTTTCCAATGATCTGTTGTTCGTCGGCCAACTCCTGCAACAGATCGAGCGTCGATTCGTCAACCTGTTTGGCGGCGTAGTTGTAACGCAGCGCGGCACCGGCGGCGATATCGAACTTCTCGACCCGGGCCGGGTTGAGAAGTTCTTTGAGCTTCTTCGGCTTCTGAAGTTCCCGTAGTTTTTGGAAAGCAGCGGTGGAATCAAGGTTCTTGTACAGGACGTTCGGCATTCTCATAATGTGCTTTCCTTTCCCCGGTAAGTCAAGACAGGCCGCTGCGAGGTCGAGTCGGAGTCGCCTACAGTCCCGCTACGCAGTTCTTTCCGCGCTGTTTTGCCCGGTAGAGCGCGCGGTCCGCGGTATCCACGAGGTTACCGGTGGGCGCAGGCTCTCGCGGCTGTTCCGTTGCGACGCCGATGCTGATCGTAAGAACGGACGCAACGCCCGAGTAGAGATGAGGTATGTGCAGCGCCTGGATGCCCGCGCGCAGTTTCTCGGCCACGCGGAACGCGCCCTTGGCCGTGGTGTTCGGGAGTACCACGACAAACTCCTCGCCACCGTACCTCGCGAGAAAATCGACCGATCGCCTGACAACGCGGGAGAGTTCAGCCGCGACTTTGCGAAGTGCCTCATCTCCGGCCTGGTGACCGTAGTTGTCATTGTATGCTTTGAATGAATCGATATCGATCATGAGCAGTGACAGCGGCGTGTTATTTCGAATACCGCGGGCCCACTCCTGCCGCACAAATTCGTCGAAATGACGCCGATTGGCAACCGCGGTCAGCGAATCGACGTAGGACAACTCCCGGAGGTTCTGATTTGCGGTTCGCAGCTGCCCCTGAAGGCGAGTCAGCGATTCCACCTGACGGTAGACACGGGCGAATCGGCCGGCGAGAAGTACCGCCTGAAAGAGGATGAAAACAAAAAGCGCGATCGGAAAGATATACGGCGTGGTGATGAGGCGGTTGTTTACCAGGATATCATTCAGTACGCCGAGAAAGAAGAACGCGAATCCGGCAATGAAAATCCTGGTGCTCGAGCGGCGGCGCCGGAGCGCGCGCGCGAGCACCCAGAAGACGTATCCGGACGCGATGATAATCAGCACCTGAAAGCCGACGAGCATACGGCCAAAGATGAGCGCCGGAGTAATCAGGACCGCCAGCGTGTAAAGTCCGCTCAGGATCAGGACCGCGTCACGAACTCGCTTGTTGAATTCCTTGCGGTAGAGTGAGTGGACGTAGAGGACGAAAACCGGGAACCCCACCGAGAGCGTAAAGTATTCGAGTCGCATCAGCCATTGCCATGAGAGCGAGCCGCCGAACGGCGGAGCATCGTATCCACCGGTGACGTAGATCCGGAGAACCGTTAGCAGGCAGAAGATGCCGAAGTAGAGCAGAGACCGCTCCTGGCGACGGAGAACGAAAAGTCCAAGGTGATAGAGTCCCATCACCAGGAACGCACCAATAAGCAGGAAATCAGCCAGGCGCGCCGATGCGTGCTTCTGGAACAGGGCACTGCCCGTTCCGAAGTAGATCGGGTGCGTGAGCCCGCCTACCCGGTGTACAAAATTGGCCACCTCGATATCGAGTTCAATGCGGTCCGACTCAGCCGGGAACGTTACGACGCGGTCGGTGACCATTGGAATCTGGCCTGTCGGCGTCACCGATATCTCCCCCGAGGAGGCGATTCGCCGTCCGTTGACGTAAAATGAGTAGGAGGTGCAGACGCCGGAGAGTTGAATGTTGAGCTCCGGGTAGCGGTGGGAGAGTAGAACGACCAGATGGAAGGTGCCATATCCGAGCGCGGGGAGGTGGGAATCGGCCGGCCCCGCGGTGTAGACATTCCACGGATCGGGAACAACAGCCGCGATCGGTGACGCGCTGGACGAAGCATCACCGGGGGGCGTGGTGCCCGAGACGGTGAACACCTTCGGTGTGAAGAGCCACGTACCGTTGAGCGCGACCGGCCCCTGTTTGTCGAGGTCCCAGCTCCGCAGGTCGACTACACCGTCGACGACGGCAGGCGCGGCAAGGGCAACGGCATGTATGACGAAGACCAGACCAATAACGATCCAGCCCCGTTCGGGAGTTGGCAGAAGCCGCTTTTTTTCCGATCGAGCGTTCCGCCGCTGGCTGTGCAACCCGGTTCCCCCTCCCAGCTTTTCGTTTCTAGATTGTATTATTTTTCGTGAAAACCGGCCATAGCTTTCATCTCGAGGACCGGCCCCTCATCGCCCGGTCGCTCCTTGTGCACGATCGCCTGCACGCCGGTCGCGAGCCCGTAGAGATTGATGAATCCCGTGGCGTCGTGATGATCGTACGCGCTTTCGCCAAAAGAGGCCAGGTCCTTGATGTAGAGCGAGTACTTTGACTTGCGTCCGGCGATGATGATGTTGCCCTTGTACAGCACGACGCGAACCGACCCCGTTGTGTACTCCGACGCTTTCGCCATGTATGCATCCATTGCCTCCCGGAAGTGCGTGAACCATTTTCCGGCGTAGACGATGTCGGCGTATTTGAGCGCCATTGAGTTCTTCAGGCTCAGCGTGTCAAAGTCCATCGTGATCATTTCAAGCTCGCGAAGAGCGCGGAACAGGATTGTGCCGCCGGGCGTCTCGTAGACTCCCCGGCTCTTCATTCCCACCAGACGGGTCTCGACTACGTCAGCCCGTCCGATGCCGTTCTCGCCTCCGAGCTGATTCAGCCGAGCGATGAGCTCGAGACCAGGAAGCCGTTCGCCGTCCAAACCGACCGGGATTCCCCGTTCGAAGTCGACAACGATTTCAGTTTCCCTGTCGGGCGCTTCCTGGGGGGATTTTGTGAGCAGGTGCATCTGCTCGAGCGGCCGTATCCAGGTGTCCTCGAGTTCGCCCCCCTCGTGGCTCATGTGCCAGAGGTTCCAGTCGCGTGAATAGATATTTTTCTCGCTGATGTTGCCGAGCGGAATGTTGTGCTCTCTCGCATAGGCGATCGCCTGTTCACGGCTGCGGATATCCCACAACCGCCACGGGGCGATCACTTTCAAGTGAGGACCGAGAGCCTTGTAGGTCAGCTCGAAACGCACCTGGTCGTTGCCTTTCCCGGTGCAGCCGTGAGCGACCGCGTCGGCATTTTCTTTGATTGCCACGTCGACCTGATGTTTTGCCTGGAGCGGACGTGCAATGGATGTGCCCAGCAGATACTTTCCCTCGTAGATCGCGCCGGCCCGGAGCATCGGGAAGAGAAAATCTCGAACGAACTCCTCGCGGACGTCCCGGATATAGAGCTTCGACGCACCCGAAGCCGTGGCCTTCGCCTCCATCGCCTCCCAGTTCTCATCCTGGCCGACGTTGGTGCAGACACACACTACCTCGGCACCGAGGTAGTGTTCTTTGAGCCAGGGGATGATGATCGATGTGTCGAGTCCGCCCGAGTAGGCGAGAACGATCTTCTTCACGTCGGCCTTCTTTTCACTCATCTGATTTCTCCATTGGTCGATCTGCTCATGCTCCCAACTCGCGCGCAAAACGTTTGCACGCGGTCCCCATTCGTCTGATCCCTTCGTCGATTTCCGCCTCTTCGATTACCAGAGGCGGCGCGAGGCGGATGACGTTCCTGCCCGATCGCAGAATCAGGACTCCCTCTTCACGAGCGGCCTGCAGCAGCTTCAGGCTGGTGGCACCGCCGGTCTCTTCGGTCGGTCCCACCGGCAGGCCACACAGCAGGCCCATTCCGCGCAGCGGTCCAAAGGCGGGATAGGTCGTCCGGAGCTCTTCGACGCGGCGACGCAGATGGGCGGCGCGCTGCCGGATGCGCTCCAGAAATGCCGGTTCGGTGATGGTGGCCCACACGCGAGCCGCAACCGCGGTTGTAACCGGGCCGCCGCCGAAAGTGGTGCCGTGGTCGCCGGGCACTAGAAGGTTGTTGATCTTCTCCGGGATCAAGGTTGCCGACAACGGCAACCCGGCTGCGAGCGGCTTGGCGAGCGTGATGATGTCGGGTTCCAGGCCCACCGCCTCACAGGCGTAAAGGACGCCGGTCCGACCGAGACCGGTTTGCACCTCATCGTCAATGATCAGAACGTCATGCTTCCGGCACAGTCGGTTGAGGGCTGCCGCGAACTCCGGCGACATCGACACGAGGCCCCCTTCACCCTGGACCACCTCGACGATGACGGCCGCGAAGCTCGCGTCGAGCATCTCCTCGAGCGCCGCCGGGTCGTTATAGGGAATAACTTCGACCCCCGGCAGGAGGGGCCGAAACGGTTCCTGGTAGTGCTCGTTGGGCGTTACCGAGAGCGCCCCCATTGTTCGTCCATGGAATCCGTTCTGGAGACAGAGCAGACGGTGGTGACCCGGTCCCCGGGTGCGATGCGCATAGAGCCTGGCGTACTTGATCGCCGCCTCGTTGGCTTCGGTTCCCGAATTGCCGAAATGGACCGCCGCGAATGGACCGCTCGCGGTGAGACTGGCGGCAAGCGCGATCGTGGGTCTGGAGGTGTACAGATTCGAGGTGTGGATCAGCTTTCGCATCTGATCGTAGGCGGTCTTCGCCAGGTCCTCCCTCCCGTAGCCGAGCGCGTTGACCGCAATTCCTGCCCCCATGTCGAGGTATCGGTTTCCGTCCTTGTCGGTGACGTAGACTCCCTCCCCATGTTCGAGAACGAGGAACTCGGGCGCAAAGTTCTTCGGGAGCGGAGGGCTATGCACCATCCCATCCTGCTTGCTCATCTCATTGCTCCTTACAGGAAAATGTGGGTCCCGGACCGCCCGCCGAGGAGGGCGGAAAGGTCACCTTCTGAACGATATTCACCTATGATGATTTCCGAGACCCCGCGCTTCAGTGCGGCCACCGAGGACCGCGCTTTGGGAATCATTCCGCCGGTTATGGCCCGGGAGGCTATGGCCTCCTCGATTTCCCGCTCGGTGAGCCGACGGGCGACCTCGCCTGAAATGATGATTCCGGGCGTATCGGAAAGAAACAGGAGCGTGCGTGCCCCGAGCGCCGCCGCGATGTCGAGAGCCGCCTCATCGGCGTTGACGTTCAGTCCCCGACCCGCGTCGTCCTGGGAAACTGAGGCTATCACCGGGACGTATCCCGCGTCGAGCAGAAGCATCAGAGGTCTGGGGTCCACTCGCGCAACGTGGGCGGTTCTGTTCCGTTCGGTGTCATCCACACTCGTCGCGGTAAAAAGGCTTCCGTCCGCCCCGCAGAGACCGAACGCGGGCACGCCGCAGGATTGCAGGCGTCGGACGATCTCCTTGTTGACCCTTCCGGCAAGAACCATGTCGACGATCTCCATTTCGGCCGGCGATGTCATCCGGATGCCGTCGCGAAATGTAGGTTCGAGTCCGAGGAGCTTGCTGACGCGGCTCACCTCGGCGCCTCCGCCGTGCACAATCGCGACTCTGCAATTTGAAAGCTCCGCGGCGAGCTCCCGGGCGAAGAGGCGCTGACCCGCATCGTCCGTCGCCGGTCGCCCGCCTATTTTGACGGCGACAATATCGTCTTTCATCTGCGCGGCTCCTCTGTTCGCGTCGACGGGAAAGCGTTCAGAACTCGCCGGTACGTCTGAGTCCGGCGGTTTCAGAAAGACCAAAGCGGATATTCATATTCTGTACCGCCTGTCCGGAGGCACCCTTTAGCAGATTGTCGATGACCGAAAAGAGGATGAGCCGCCGACCCTCACGGTGCCAGGCGATGTCGCAGCGGTTCGTGTTTCGTACCTGCCGTGACTCGGGAATTCCGACCCGTTGAAGGCGAATGAACGGTTCGCTGCCGTAGGAGTTCTCGAACGCCGCCTCGATGTCTTCGTCCCGTGCCTGCGTCCTGAGGGTCACGACAGCGGTAACCACCATCCCCTGCTTCACCGGCACGAGGTGCGGGATGAACAGCAGGTCGAAGCCGCCGAACCGCTCGTCGATCTGGCTTTGGATTTCCGCCGCGTGTCGGTGAGTTTTGCCGGGTGAGTAGGCGTTCATGTTTTCCGACCGCTCAACAAAGAGCATGTTCACCTTTGCGCTTCGCCCGGCCCCGGAAATGCCAGAAAGCGCGTTCACCGTGATGTCCGGGTCGATCAGACCCGCTGCAGTGAGGGGAAGGATGGGCAACAGCGTCGCGGTCGGATAGCAGCCGGGGTTCGCAACGAGGTCCGCCCCGCGGATGGCCTCACGGTTCCACTCAGAAAGACCGTAAACGGCTCGTGAAAGCAGATCCGGCCGCGGAGGAGCGACACCATAGGCTTTCGCAAAAAGGCCATGGTCCTTGATCCGGAAATCCGCTGAAAGATCGATTACCGGGCATTTTCCGAAAAGAGGCGCGCAGATCTCGGCGGACTTGAGGTGCGGAAGGGCCGCGAAGACAACGTCGGGCTTGGCTCGAAGCATCGCTTCCATCGACATGAGGTTGCCGCCCGCGGTGGCAGCCTTCGCGAGCGTCTGCTCGCCAATTCCCGGATCTGCCTCGAGCAGGGGAGTCCCGGCCTGCGACGAGGAGACGGGCAGAATTTCCGTGATATCCGGATGGTCGGTGAGAATACGCATCAACACCAGACCGGTGTAACCGGTGGTGCCAAGTATTGCCGCTTTCATGTGACCCCCTACTGCTCTTCTTCAAGATCGGGGATCTTGTGCCGGAGGCGGGAAACGAGCGTCTTTCCGTCGATACCTTCGCGCAGGACCGCGATGACGGTATCGTCGCCCGCAACTGTACCCAGGATATCGTCCAGACCAAGATTGTCGAGGGCGATCGCGACACTGTCGGCGTGCCCGGTGAGCGTTCGGACGACCGCGAGATTTCCCGAAAAATCGAGCGAAACGTAACCGCGCTGAAAATCCTGAACGTAGTTGCGTTCCGAGTCCCGCTGCTCTTCTTCGCCCGGCAGCGTGTAGTAGTAACCGTTGGCGCCTTCGGAAATCTTGCCTACTTTCAACAGCTTCAAGTCACGTGAAAGCGTGGCCTGTGTAACCGAGTACCCCTGCTCATCGAGATGCCCGAGGAGACCCTCCTGGCTGCGAATGTGGTTGTCGCGAATAATCTTCTTTATCGCTTTGAGACGAAGTGTTCGCTCTTTCACGGGAAACCCTTCTGGACGGCAATCCTTCCGACCAACTCTTTTCAGTATAGATATTCATCGAGACAGCATAAAGATACGGGAATCGGACGTCCTGTGCAATATCTCCTGTCGGCGAAGTGCCGGTATTTTCGCACTCATCGCGGCAAAAATGATCACAAAATAGCGTTCTACCCGGGAGTCTCGAACAACGCCGGGACGGATTTGATTGAATCGACCGAAAAACGCGGGGTTATGGCCAACCGGGACGCCAGGTTTTCACGAAATTTTCCGGTTTTAACGAGAATTTCCCCGATACCTTCTGCCTGCGCCGCTCCTACGTCGGTTTCGATGTCGTCTCCAATAATTATGACTTCCTCACTCGAAAGATTGAGGCTTTCGAGCGCGAGCTGAAAGAACTGCGGAGCGGGTTTTCCCACGATAACGGCCCGGCTTTGTGAAGCGTATTCCAGAGCTTCGACGAACACACCCGCATCGAGCATCAACCCCTGCTGCGTCTGGTAGTAACGGTTCTTGTGAAGCCCCAGAAGGCGCGCGCCGGAAATGAGCTGGCGAAACACGGAATTGAGAAGCTCGTAATCCCATCGGCCGCCGATATCGCCGATCACAATTACCTCCGGCGCCACATCGTCTGTGGTAAATTCCCGGTACTCTTCAGCCGCATCCTTCTCCAGAAGGAGCCGGCATCGCGGTCTCCCCGCCGCGCGAAGGTAGAGCACTCCTGCGTAGGCGGCGCTCAACAGCTCTCCCTCTTCTATGTCGAGTCCGAGCGATCGAACCCGGGCAAGCAGGGACCTCCGGGACCTGGTAGTGGTGTTGGTAAGGAATCGGAGCGAAAGTCCCCGTGCACGAAAGTAGGCAAGCGTCTCGGCTGCACCTTCTATGAGCCGGTCCCCCACATAGAGCGTCCCGTCGAGATCGCAGAGCACACCGCGCATCTTCGAGAGAGCCATACCGTCAGCCCGTTTGTCCGCCCGGTTCCGTCGTATCATGCCGGCGTGCATACTGCGTCAGTGCGTCAATGTAGAGGCGGTCGGTTCGCATGCTGTCCACCTCGTCCAGGAGGAGCTCTCCTACCCGCGGGTTGAGGAACAGGTGTCGCTCGTCCTCGCGGCCCGGAACAACGGAGTCCGCACATCCGCCCGGCGTCCCGGTGACCGTAATCGGGTCGCCTTCGCGGAGCACGAACCGCACGGAGGTGTTTCTGTCCGACTGCTCGGCCGCGCCTTCGCACACGTCGAACCGCACCTCGACAGGCTCTTCGGTTCGGTCGAGAGCACGCCAGACAGACCGCCCCTGTTCCGACGGATCATTCGCCCTGCCCAGCCACCGCCAGTCGAGGCGGGAGGAGAGCCAGAGTCCGTAGAGGTGGGCCTCGTTTTCGCACTCGGCCTGGATTTCGACCGTCGAAATCGCGTAGAGACTCTCGACACCGGCTCCATTATCGAAGAGCGAAGCGGTGATCCGGCGAAGCGGCAGCCCGCGTTTCCACGCGAGGTCGGAAATGAGCTGCCGTTCGGCGAGCAGTTCGTCGGTAAGTACCGCGGAGATCGACTCAGCCGACTCTCCGCTTTTCTCATTCCATCGAGAATCAACGATGAACTTGTCGGCCTGGTCGCGAACGACGCGGATGTATTCACGATTGGCTTCCAGCCAATCGTACCAGAGAAAGTAGACCGGAATGTCGCGCAGAAGGAGCGGGGTCCAGGTTCCCGGGTGCTGCGCCCGCATTGTCGTTTCCGTTCTGAATGTTGATCTCCTGAAAGCAGACCCCGCGGTTCTCCCGGTCGGGGAAACAGCGGGCGGTGACGCTCATGGTACTCTCGCTGTCGCGGACGTTGCGGATCTGGATGATGCGTGCGGCTCTCTTGCCGAGCAGGTGAGCAAGGGCCTGCTCGGATGGATTGGCGAGCCCTTCGCGGCTAAAGATAACCAGGTTGAAGAGGGCTGCACGCGCTTCGGCCGGCGAAAGCTCCCTCTGCAGCATCTGCAGCTCTCGTTCCACCTCACGCGGGCTGAAAAGGGCCTTCATATCTTCCTCCACCGGCGGCCTTCCGCCTGTATCATCAGCCGGGATTCCTCAGGCCCGGAGCCGCCGGGCAGATAGAGGGGGAGCGGCGAACTGTCGCGCTCCCAACCCTGCAGAATTCGCGTAATAAACGACCAGGACGCTTCGATCTCGTCCCGGCGGTTGTACAAAGTCGAATCGCCCACGAAGGCATCGAGCAGCAGTCGCTCGTACGCCTCCGGTACCTCTTCGCCGAAAGCCGAGCCGTAGGCGAAATCCATGTTTACGGGCCTCATGTCGGCCTGGTAGCCGGGTACCTTGACGTTCAGATTGAGCGTGAGTCCCTCATCCGGCTGAATGCGCATGATCAGAATGTTGCGATTCATTTCCCGATGGGAACTATGGAATATCTGGTGAGGCGGTTCTTTGAAGTGGACGGAGATTTCAGTAAGTCTGCGCGCGAGCCGTTTACCGGAACGCACGAATATCGGGACGCCGGCCCAGCGCCAGGTATCCAGATAGAGCTTGAGCGCGACATAGGTTTCGGTCCGGGACTCCGGGTTCACGCCGTTCTCTTCGCGGTATCCGGGAACCTGCTCGCCGTCGACGAAACCGCCTGCGTATTGCGCGCGGACTGTATGACTTTGGACGAGCCGATGCGTGATCGGGCGGAGCGACCGGATTATCTTCACTTTCTCGCTCCGTATCGTGTTTGGTCCGAGGTCGTTGGGAGGTTCCATTGTTGTCAACGAAAGCAGCTGAAACAGGTGGTTCTGGACCATGTCGCGGATTGTCCCGGCCTGCTCGTAATAGTTCGCCCGCGTGCCGACGCCGATTCTTTCGGCCACCGTGATCTGGATGTGGTCGATATACCGGTTGTTCCAGATCGGCTCGAAGATTCCGTTGCCGAAGCGCAGCAGCATGATGTTCTGCACCGTCTCCTTTCCGAGGTAGTGATCGATTCGAAAGATCTGTTCTTCCCGGAAATGGGCGGCGAGGCTCGCATTGAGCGCACGTGCCGTCGCGAGATCGCGTCCGAACGGCTTCTCGACCACAATGCGGGTATATCCCCCCCTTTCATCTGAAAGTCCAAGTTTGCCCAGATTGGCAATAATGGACTCGTAAGCATCAGGCGGCGTCGAAAGATAGTAGAGACGGTTGGCAAAGCCGTCGCACTGCCCGTTGATCTTGCGGTATCCCTCCTCGTCTTCGAAAGTTGACGAGATATAGTCGAGTCGCTCCAGGAAGTTCTGCTTGACGGAAGGATCCACGTCGGCGAAGCCGGAGAGCATTCCTTCCGCCTCCTTCTGAAAAGTCTCCGCGCCCCCATGGCCGGCGAGCAAAACCCACGATCCGGAATTTGCTTATCGACCCTTTAAGATAGAGTGAGAAGAGTGCCGGGATGAGCTTGTTGCGCGTGAGATCTCCGGTCACACCAAAGATGAATACTACAAAGGGCGCCGCCTGTCGGCCGGCCGAAAGCCCGACCGCGAGTGGATTCGGTTTCATACATTGAGTATCTGAAATCGGGCGCGCATAGGCAACACCGTAGATGTTCCGTGCCTTGAAGATCCCGGTGGGAAGCGGTACTGTTCGGAGATGGACGCGGACAGGGTGGAGAACCCGTTTGATGGCACCGTCCTGTACCGGGCCGAGACGGGATCAACGATGCAGGACGCGCGAGACTTCGTTCGGACCCACGAGAATTTTCATGGCGCTGTGATCGTCGCCGGGTTCCAAAGCGAGGGTCGTGGCCGGGGAGCGGGTCGTCGGTGGGCCTGCCCGGCCGGCGAAGGGCTGCTGTTTACGCTCATCTTCGATACAACGCAGCTGCGACGACCGGAACTGACGACCTCTTCGGCGACCGACTTCGGGATCTCGACGCTCCCACTTCTGGCCGGCCTCGCTCTTGCCGCGGTGCTCGAAGAGAACTACGAGCTCGTCCCGATGGTGAAGTGGCCGAACGACGTTCTGGTGAAAGACAGGAAGATTGCCGGGATTCTCTGCGAGGCACACTCTACTTACCAACTGCTTGCGATGGGCGTCAACGTCGGGCCCGGTTCCGTCCCGGTCGATCCCGGGCTGAGATGGCCGGCAACATCGGTTGCGGCGGAAACCGGGTCCAGACCGCCTCTCGAGCTGCTCCTGAGTCAGATTCTTCGCTCCGTCGATCGGACGCTCGAGGAGAAGAGCCTGAAAACGGCGATCGAGAGGAGACTTTACGGCTTGGGAAGAAAGGTATGGTTCGTCCCCGGAGTCGGCAACCAGGTGTCGGGAGCCGATCGGATCGAGGGCCGGCTGGCCGGAGTTTCGGAATCGGGAGCTCTGCTCCTGCGCCGGAGCGGGGACGATCGGGAGATCGCCTGTCTCGCGGGGGAAATATCCTTCAACGGGACCGGACCCACAGGAGACCGCCTTGAAAGTTGCAGTTAAGCTCAACATCGCGATTTTTACGATAGTGGCGGGCATGCTCGCGGCGCTCAGCCTCCTCGTCTTCGCCGGCGTCCGCTCGACGCATCTGCAGGAGCTGCAGGTGTCCGCCGTTCAGACCATGGGCGACCTGTACCGGTTGTCCGACAGCACAAAGACGCTGCTGCTCACGGACGGAAAGCTGAGCGACGCCCGGAAAGCCTGGGAGCAGGCGTTCCAGCAGTTCTCGGACGAGATGAGCGCGCTGCAGGACCTGCCGGGCGTTCATTCGCTCGACGCGAAGCTGAAGACGGAGCTGTCATTGGGCGAACGGTCATGGCAGGCCACAAAGCGGGGGCTCGACGAAGTCCCGGGTCTCCTCGATCAGATTGAACAGGGTTTGCCCGCCGAAATGCCCGCACCCACCGGTATCGTGCGGATGATTTTTGCCGCTTCGGGCACTCCGGTCCGAAACACTCCCTACTTCTTCACGCTTCAGCATGCCGAGTCGAGGCTCACGGCGGCCGACAAAGTTACTCGAGATTTCGTCACCAACACGCTCGGCGGAATCGCATCCCGGATAGGGCTTCAGACCGAATCGGCCCAGAAGAGCAGCGTTTTCGGGGCGATAGCAATCGGCGTTCTGATCCTCGCCGGGGCGGTTGTTTTTGTTTTGCTTTTTGGCCGAAGTTTCGCCGCGCGAATCGGCAAAATCGACGCAGCGACGGCGCGGATCGCCGAACGCGACCTTACCGTCCCGCTCTCGGACAGCACGCGCGATGAGGTCGGAGCGCTGGCAAGAAACCTCAATCGCGTAGTCGACGGATTGAGCTCTTTCCTCGCGAAGGTGCATGCATCGGCGCATCGCGCCGACGAGATGAAAGAGACGATCGCATCAGGCACGACGGAGGCCGCGGCTGCTCTTCACCAGATTACCCGGAATATCGCCTCGATGCGGGATCAATTCGCCATTCTCGACAAGAACGTTCAATCCGCGGCCGATTCAGTAGGGTCGATCACGTCGCGCCTGCAGCGTCTTTCGGGAAACATCGACGGACAGGCCAACTCAATAGACGAATCCTCTTCGGCTATCCAACAGATGAATGCATCCATAAACAGCGTCGCCCGTCTCGCAAGTGAGCGGCGGGTCCGCAGCGAAGAGCTCTCCGGCATGATCCGTGACGGGAGCGACAAGATCACCAGCGCCTATGACATCGTCTCGTCCATTTCGCACGAGATCGACGGCATCCTCGAAATCATCGAGATTATCAACAACGTTGCAGAACAGACGAATCTGCTGTCGATGAACGCCGCGATCGAGAGCGCGCACGCAGGGGAGGCAGGCAAGGGTTTCGGAGTTGTGGCTGACGAAATACGGAAGCTTTCCGAGTCGACATCCGAACATGCCGGGTCGATCGGCCGCTCCCTCCACAACATTACCGGTCGCATTCGCGACGCACTGAACGCGAGCGAATCGGGCCACCGCGCCGTGGACCAGATCGCCGTCGACATGAAACAGTTCGTGCAAACGATGATCGAGATCAATTCCAGCATGGACGAACTATCTCGAGCCTCCGCAGAAATTCTCTCCGCGACCCAGAAGATCAGCGAAACATCCCGGGAGGTTCAGCGTGATGCGGTTTCCATGAATCTCGATGCACTCGATATCACCCACGCGATGGAGGGATCTCGGACGGTATCATCCGGCGTGGTGAGCGGTGTCGGGGAGATCGAGCATGGCGCGGAGGAAATCCTGCATTCGATGGAGCACATCAGCGAGGTGAGTGAAGAGAGCCGTGACCGCATGGACGAGCTGCACGGCCTTGTTGAAACGTACCGCACCAAAGAGGACGATTCAGGCGACGCAGAGCTGGTCGAGGACGTCGAGCCGGTGCTCGAGGTTGTGTCTCATTCCGTTCCCGGCGGCGCAACCGGGGTTGCGTTACACGCTCCCGGACGGGGATAAACGCTCCGGACGCGGACATTTCGGTGTCGTCGCGAACGAAAGGGCAAAATTTCTGTTGATGTTCGGCCGAATCCTTTGTATCTTTCTCATGGCATTAATCACAGTCGCCAGATAATTACACGGCAGTAAAATATTACACAGAAGAGAGGGAGTTGATATGGCCAAACAGCTCAAGTTCAACGAAGAGGCGCGACGCGCACTCCTGCGCGGCGTCGAGAAAATTTCCAACGCAGTCAAGGTCACCCTTGGACCGAAAGGACGAAACGTACTTCTCGACAAGAAGTTCGGTGCCCCCACCGTCACGAAAGACGGCGTCTCCGTTGCGAAAGAGGTGGAGCTCGAGGACCCGTATGAAAACATGGGTGCTCAGCTATTGAAAGAGGTCGCGACAAAGACCAACGATGTCGCGGGTGACGGGACAACGACCGCAACAGTTCTCGCCTACAGTATCGTCAAAGAGGGGCTCAAGAGCGTCGCCGCGGGCGTCAATCCGATGGGAATCAAGCGCGGAATCGACCGAGCGGTTGAGATTGCCGTTGAAGAGATCGGAAAGGCTTCCAAAGAGATCAAGGACAAGGAAGAGATCGCTCAGATCGCATCCATCTCCGCGAACAACGATATGGAAATCGGTCTCGAAATTGCCAACGCCATGGAGAAAGTCGGAAAGGACGGTGTTATCACCGTAGAAGAGTCCAAGACCATCGAAACCACGACCGAGTTTGTCGAGGGGATGCAGTTTGACCGCGGGTACCTGTCGGCCTACTTCGCGACCAATCGCGATACCATGACCACCCTGCTCGAGAGCCCCTATCTTCTCATTCACGACAAGAAGATCTCCAACATGAAGGACATGCTGCCTATCCTGGAAAAGGTTGCGCAGACCTCCAAGCCGATTCTGATTATCGCAGAAGATGTCGACGGCGAGGCGCTTGCCACGCTCGTGGTGAATAACATCCGCGGAACGCTTTCCGCCTGCGCAGTCAAGGCCCCTGGATTCGGCGACCGCCGCAAGGCGATGCTCGAGGATATCGCGGTTCTTACCGGAGGCCAGGTGATCTCCGAAGAGCTCGGACTGAAGCTCGAAAGCATCGAGCTCAACATGCTCGGCAGAGCCCGCAGCGTGAAAGTGGACAAGGAAAACACCACAATCATCCACGGCGAGGGAAAGCAGCAGGACATCAAGGACCGCATTTCGCAGATCAAGGCTCAGATTGAGGACACCACTTCGGACTACGACCGCGAGAAGCTCCAGGAGCGCCTCGCGAAACTGGCCGGCGGCGTGGCGGTCATCAATGTCGGCGCTGCGACTGAAGTCGAGCTGAAAGAAAAGAAGCATCGTGTCGAAGATGCGCTTTCGGCTACCCGTGCCGCAATTGAAGAAGGAGTCATTCCTGGTGGTGGCGCGACCCTGATCCAGGTGGTTCCCGCGCTGGACAAAGCGGATATCTCGGATCTCGATGAAGACGCGAAGGTCGGCTTCAAGATCGTCCGCCGCGCACTCGAGGAACCGATTCGCCAGATCGCGAGCAATGCCGGTTTGGACGGTGCGGTAATCGCCGAACGTGCAAAGACGGAGAAGAAAGGTTTCGGCTTCGACGCCGCGAAAATGGAATGGGTCAACATGGCCAAGGCCGGAATCATCGATCCGGCGAAGGTTACCCGGTCCGCGCTGCAGAATGCGGCTTCGATTGCCGCTCTGCTCCTGACTACCGAATGTGCAATCACCGATCTGCCGGAGAAGAAGGACTCGATGGCCGGTGCGCCGGGCGGTGGCATGGGCGGAATGGGCGGAATGGGCGGAATGGATATGATGTAATCCGTTCGAATGACGGGACATCAAAGAGCAATTTTTTTCCGAAAACGAGGCTGCCCGCGCACGCGGGCGGCTTTTTTTTCGCCTGAGCTTCTCAGGGCCGGGGTTGCGCGCCGGGAGACTGTCCGGACGACGGGGCTTGCATCGGCTCTCTTGTGGTGATATAGGTTGAATCACGTATGAAACGAACTGATTTCATTTTCACGATCGGCTACCAGGGAAACACTGCGGTTGTCGATAAGAACGCCCGCCGGATCTACGCAAAGGCGACCACCATGGAACTCCTGGAGGCGGGTCTCTACAAGCCGGCATTCTGCTCGGCGCTCTACACCGACGATTCGGCTGAAATGGATGCTTTCGTCACCGCGTACCGGGCGAAAACCGGCGAATCGGAGGCGACCGCAGAAAGTCTCAAAAGACTTTTCGGCGTATTTGGAGATCCGGCAGCAGTTCAGAAGGTGCTCCTCGTTTAGCTTTGCGCCTGATCCGGTTCAACGGTTCGCCGCGGTTGACGAACACCCCCATCTATGTTAGTTTAAGCGAAATCTCTACGATGTTATCCATCGTACGATGAGCTCATCGCTTCGATGAAACCAGCTCACATTAAGGAAGAAGTTGCATGAATAACCTGTTTGCCAATCTCCCTATGCTTATGGGTGCGCCCGGCGGCACGGGAGCTCAGGCGGCGTCCGGCAGCGGACAGCTCGTCACGACCATCATCACGTTCGGATTGGTCTTTGTTATCTTCTATTTTCTCATTATTCGACCGCAGAACAAGAAGCAGAAGGAAACAAAGCGTATGCTCGAAGCGCTCAAGAAGGGCGACCGCGTGGTAACCGCGGGCGGGTTGCGTGGAACAATTGCCTCCATTCGGGACGATGTCGTCGTTCTCAAGGTGGACGGGGCTACGAAGATCGAGTTCAACCGGTCCGCAATCTCGGGCGTGGTCCAGGCAAAAGCCGGTTCCGGACGCGCAAGAGCCGAAAAACAGGACGATGATGTCGAGGAAACTTCAAGCGACGAGAGCGCCGAAAACGAGACAACAACAGAGTCGAAGGAGTGAGGACGCCCGGAACACTCCGGTTCCGAATATCGCCGCCGGCGCGAACGCGCCGCCGCCGGCTTGTTTTCCGTGTGGAACCCAAGTGTGACAGATCCCACCACGGGCGGGAGTTGATGGTATGAGCAAAAGACTACGATTGATCGTCATACTGGCGCTGGTAGGCATTAGCGCCATTTTTCTGGTACCGACAGTCCGCTGGTACTTCCTCCTTCCGCAGAACCTGAAGCAGGTCGCTTCCGGGTCCCGTTTTCAGGTTCGCGATTATGTGAGACAGCAGTCGGACAAGGTATTCAATGAGCTCCAGTCGGCCGCATCGAGTAACTCCGACAAACCGGTTTCATCCGACATCAATTTCGTGGTGTCCGAGGCGAAGGCAAACATAAAGGCCGTCGGCGACAAAATGCCGAACGCATGGACTGCAAGCGCGGTCCTTTCCGGTTTCCGGAACAAGGATGAGCTCTACACAGTTCTCGAGAATCACTATCGCCAGCAGATCCTCGATCTCAAGGACATGAAGAACCGAATTATTCTCCTTGGGCTCGACCTCTCCGGCGGTATGCAGGTCGTTCTGCAGGCCGATCCGAAGTCCGTCCGCGGTGGCCTCACCGAAGATCAGGCAATCAAGCAGGCGATGGAGATTCTTCGCAGCCGTATCGACCGGTTTGGCGTTACCGAGCCTACAATGCGGCTCCAGGACAACAACCGCATCGTTATCGATCTTCCGGGGGACAACGATCCGGAGCGCGTTCACTCCTTTCTCATGGGAAAGGGAAGCCTGTTTTTCCACATCGTGGATGATGACGCCACGCAAAAGCTCATTCAGTACCAGCAGGAACACCCGACTTGGGACCCCAAGTTCGACAAGGTTCCGGATATTGTGCCTGCCGGAGACGAAGTTTCGGAATACGTAACCAAAGATCAGTATGGAATTGACCAGCACGAGCGCTGGATTGTTATCAAGACCGATGTGCAAAAGTACGGTCTTGACGGTCAATACATCACCAACGCACAAGTTGCCCGTGACGCATTGACGAGCCAGCCGACGGTAAATTTCACGCTGAACAAAGAGGGTGCCGACAAGTTCGACCGCCTTACCCGCGACAACGTGGGGAAAAGCATGGCGGTCGTGCTCGACGGAAAGGTTGTTTCCTACGCCGTTATTCGTGAGGAGATCCCGAGCGGAAGCGTTCAGATCAGCGGTCTCGATCAGGCGCAGGCGCAGAGCCTGTCGATAGTTCTGCGGACCGCCTCGCTTCCCGTGGACCTCACCGTCGTCAACCAGAATGTGGTAGGTGCGACTCTCGGCGAAACGGCGATTCACGCAGGATTGCAGGCGAGCCTGCTCGGCTTCATTCTGGTCGTCGTTTTCATGGTGATCTACTACAAGGGCGCGGGCTTTGTCGCCGACCTCGCCCTTCTGCTGAACATGTTTTTCATGGTGGCGATTCTTTCGGTCTTCAACCTGACGCTCACCCTGACGAGCATCGCCGGTCTGGTTCTCACGGTCGGTATGGCGGTTGACGCAAACGTCATAATCTACGAACGCATAAAAGACGAGCTCGTGCTTGGCAAAAGCGCGTCCGCATCGGTCAAAGCCGGTTTCGCGAAGGCATTCTGGACGATCATGGACTCAAACATTACCACCCTCATCGCTGGTGTTTTTCTCGCGCAGCTCGGCACCGGTCCGGTCCAGGGCTTCGCAGTGACTCTTTCGGTGGGAATTGTCTCGTCCATGTTTACCGCACTCTTCGTGTCGCGGCTCGTCTATGACTTCCTCCTCGATGTGGTGAAGGTTTCGAGCCTCAGCATCAGCTGGAGAATGAAATGAGAAGCACAATCCAATTCACCAGAATCCGTTTCTGGATGATCGGCATGTCTGCCGCGCTTATCATCGGCATGTTCGTCGTCACCGCCGTGCGGGGCGGTTTCAACTACGGTGTAGAGTTCCAGGCGGGTCTCAGCGTTCAGGTCAAGGTGCTTCCCGACAAAGCCAAAGCGGACATCACCGCAGTCCGGAAAGCGCTCGAAGGGATTGACGGATATCAGATTCAGTATCTCGGAAACCGTGCCGATCAAACCTACGACATCAAAGTACGCCAGCCGCGAACCGGTGCGCCGGCGGACTTCAGTCAGACGATGTCGGACAAAGTCATGGCGGATCTACAAAAGACGTTTGGCGAGGGATCGGTCGTGCAGCAGTCCAGCGCCTACGTAGGTCCCCGTTTCTCGAGTGACCTCACGAGGCAGATCGCCCTGATGGTGCTGCTCACCGTTGGCGTGATCCTGGTCTACCTTTCGTTCCGATTTCGGCTCGCCTATGCGATAGGCGCGGTCGTTGCGACCCTTCATGATACGCTCATGATGATCGCGTTCATCGGGGCGTTTCAGATCGAGATTTCGACCGCCATCATCGCCGCTGTGCTGACGATTATGGGATACTCTCTGAACGACACAATCGTCGTTTTCGACCGGATACGTGAGAACGAGAAGCTCATGCGAGAATCCTCGTTCATCAGTGTCATCGATACCAGTATTACGAAATCTTTGAGCCGGACAATCGTGACCTCTTTCACTACTTTCCTCGCAGTGCTCGCGATCTTCCTCTTCACGACCGGTTCCATTCAGGATTTCGCGCTGCTGATGATCGTCGGAATCGTCTGGGGAACCTACTCATCGATCTTCATTGCGTCGCCGGTGCTCCTGGCGATGGTGGATGCGCAGAGCCGGAGCAAGAAACGCCGTGACGCAGTTCGATTCGGCAGGCCGACAGTTCCAGGAACTCGGGCGCCGAGCGATGAGAAGGAGCCCACCACTGCCGCCCAGAAGAGCGAGCAGGCGGTTATGGACAAGGAAGCGGTAATTCGGGAACTTGTGCAGCGGCGCGCGTCGACCCCCGTGGGCCGTCACGGCCCACGTTCGCAACGCAAGAAAAAGTAGCGCCAGAACGCTCCACTGCAGAGACGGCGCAATACAGGTGTAACTCAATTGGCCCCGGCTGTTGCGGGGCCTCTTTTTTTGATATCAGAACTCCTGGCCGTGGACTCGCAGGAGGTCGAACTTGCCGATGCTGCTCAAAAGCATCACGGCCATTACGCCGGCCTCGGTCGGGTCTGTTACGACGAGGTCGACCACCCGCCGTACGGAGCCGGCCATCTTCAACGCAATCACGGGAATTCCGTACACCTCGCGCAGCTCGGTGACGGCCTTCGTGATCTCGCCGCCCATGAGCGCGCCGGCGAGCACGAGAATGCCGGCCCGGTGGAGCCGGCCCACCGCCCGGACGGCCTGCGCAATCGCAGCCTCGCCCACTACGGCAATCGTATCGACCGAAATGAGCTCGCCCCGGATGTTGTGCCGGTCGGCCTCGACAATTGCGCCCGAAGCTACTGCGGCGACCTGGGCACCGCCGCCGAGCACGATGACGCGTTTACCATAGGTGCGCAGGTTGGTAGGCCGCAGCTGTACGTGCGCGACAGACTGGACCTGCTGCAGAGCGCGAATGAGCGTATCTCCATCATTTTCGGCGGCGATCTGAATCAGCACGTGAACGCGGTCGTCGAAGTCGCTCCACGATTGAACGAAATCTGCACTCAGTTTGAACGAGGAGATCAGGTTCATGATGTCCGCCATGAGGCCGACACGGTCAACTGCAAGAATTTCCAGAGCAAATCCGGGAAGAGTCTGACTCACCGGCTGCTGTTTTGTCCGCGTGTATCGTGTTCTAAGCCGATCGGGAATTCCTTTACTCATAGCTCGATTGTAACGCAGCCGGATTGTTCGTCAACCGGCGTGCCCGTCACTCGCGGTCTGCGGCTCTTTGCTGTCGACCGGGAAATGTCGTATTCTCTTGGAAAAGGAGGCACCCGCTGATGGATCTGCCCGAGCTCCTCGATGCGAAACGCGGAGTGATCTGCGACATGGACGGTGTCATCTATCACGGCAACCGGCTGCTCCCCGGTGTCCGGGAGTTCATGGACTGGATAAAGAAGACCGGCAAGAACTTCCTTTTCCTTACCAACTCCAGCGAGCGCACGCCACGTGAGCTTCGCGAGAAACTTACCCGGATGGGGCTCGATGTGAGCGCCGACCACTTCTATACCTCGGCGCTGGCGACGGCTGCCTTTCTCTCCTCGCAACATCCGGGAGGCACCGCCTACGTCATCGGCGGCAATGGTCTGGTCAGTGCGTTGTACGACGCAGGCTTTGCGATGAACGAAGTCAACCCGGACTACGTGGTCGTAGGGGAGACGCACTCCTATACCTACGACACGATCACGCAGGCGATCAATCTCGTGGAAAAGGGAGCCCGCCTTATCGGAACAAACCCCGACCTTACCGGGCCGGGAGAACGCGGAATAGTACCTGCGACCGGCGCGATCATCTCTCCGATCGAGCTAGCCACCGGGTGCAAGGCCTACTTCGTCGGTAAGCCGAATCCGCTCATGATGCGCCAGGGGCTCAAACGTCTGGGTTGCCGCCGCGAGGACGCATTTATCGTGGGCGACCGTATGGATACCGACATCGTTGCGGGAATCGAATCCGAGATAGACACGATACTCGTGCTCTCGGGCGTTACCTCGCTCGGTGAGCTATCCAAGTTCCCCTATCGGCCTCACTTCGTTCTCGAGGGCGTCGCCGATATTCCGACCGGCAGGACGGTCGACCAGATACCGCGCATCGACGGGCGAGAGGGAAATCTTCAATGAGACTTCATTTTCGGGATCTCGGATCTTCAAACGGCTACGGCCATCTTCCGATCGTTATCCTGCACGGTCTCTTCGGTTCGGGGGACAATTGGCTCACGTTTGCCGGAAGGCTTTCGGAAAGATACCGCGTCGTGCTTCCCGATCTGCCGAATCACGGAGAGTCGCCCCACACCGACCGGTTTTCCTATTCGTATATGGCGGAGCTGATTGCCGGATTCCTTTCCGATAACGATCTTTCTCCCTGCATCCTTACGGGCCACTCAATGGGAGGCAAGATCGCCATGGCCGTCGCTCTCGAGTACGGCTCCAGAGTCGAGCGGGTATGCCTGGTCGATATTGCGCCAACAGCGGACTCGGCGCGACACTCCGAGATGCTCAAAGCGATGGACGAGGTGGCGAAGGCCAGGGTACGAAGCCGTCGTGAAGTGGATCGCATTCTGGAACAACGAGTATCGAGCCTTCGCGAACGGCAGTTTCTCCAGAAGAGCCTCGTCGAGGGCGAAGACGGTGCCTACCGCTGGAAGCTCAACCTCTCGCTTATTCAATCGAGCTATGCGCAAATGCTTTCGTGGCCCTACAACGGACACTCCCAGGGCGTCAGCTACCATTACGACGGGCCTGCGTACTTCGTCGCCGGATCGCGTTCCGGCTACGTCAAACCGGAGCATCTGGTTCTCATTCAGCGGTTTTTCCCCCATGCACGACTCGTGACGGTGCCCGATGCGGGCCACTGGGTCCATGCCGAACAGCCGGAGGCATTCGAAACCGCATTCAGCGAGTTTCTGGCGGCAGATGTATGAGCGATGCGCAGTTGAGTACCGCCGGCGTGGCCCCCACGCCGGGAAAGCCCGAACCGCTTGGGTCGACCCTGACGGCGCATGGGGTTCAGTTCGCCTTCTTCAGCAGGAGGGCGACGGCCGCCTGGTTGCTCCTTTTCGACCGCCCGGAAGACAGCGAGCCTGCGCAGGTAATCGTTTTTGATCCGAGGAAGAATCGCACCGGAGATATCTGGCACGTACTAATCCCGTCGGCCCGCGCCGGTCAGCTCTATCTGTTCCGCGTCGACGGTCCCTACGATCCGAATCGCGGATTGCGATTCAACAGTCGCAAGGTACTGCTCGATCCCTACGCGAAGGCCATTACCCACTGCCATGTCTGGCACGTGCCGGAGAACTATGGCTACGAGCTTCCGCCAGCCGAGCCCGGTGGCAAGGGCGCGGGCACCGGCGGGAATAGCGATTCGCGTCGCGAACCGGTGCACCCTGGTCCGGATTCGGACCTCGTTATTTCCCAGCAGCCGAATGTGGGGTCGATGCCGAAATGCATCGTCGTAGATAATGATCTGTTCGACTGGCAGGATGACCGGCCGCTCAACTACCCGTTGCGCTTCAGCGTAATATACGAAGGCCACGTGCGCGGACTCTCCGCGGATCCATCGGCGGGGGTCGCACATCCCGGCACCTACCGTGGCGTTATCGAGATGATCCCCTATCTCAAAGAGCTCGGGATCACGAGCCTCGAGCTCCTTCCGGTTCAGGAGTTCGACGAGTTCGAAAACGCGCACCGGAATCCCGACACCGGAGAGCGACTCGAGAACTACTGGGGTTACGGTACCATCGCCTTTTTCGCTCCCAAAGGCGGCTACGCTGCGTCCGGCAGCGGCGGCGAGCAGGTCAGCGAGTTCAAGGAGATGGTTCGCGCGCTTCACAAAGCCGGCATCGAGCTCATCCTCGATGTCGTTTTCAATCACACCGGAGAGGGAAATCACCTTGGTCCGACGGTGTCGTTTCGCGGTCTCGACAATCGCGTCTACTATATCCTCGAAGACGACCGACGCATGTACAAGAACTTCTCCGGATGCGGCAACACCCTGAACTGCAATCACCCGGTGGTCCATTCGTTCATCCTCGATTGCCTGCACTACTGGGTCACCGAGATGCACGTCGACGGTTTTCGCTTTGATCTGGGGTCGATTCTCGGACGCGACGAAAAGGGTCATCTCATGGAAAACCCCCCGATCCTTCTCCGTATCGCCGAGGATCCGATTCTCCGAAACACCAAGATCATTGCAGAAGCGTGGGATGCTGCCGGTGCTTACCAGGTCGGCGGGTTCCCTGGTGGACGTTGGGCGGAGTGGAACGACCAGTACCGCGACGATGTTCGTCGCTTCTGGCGCGGGGATCCGAATGCGGTTTCGGGTCTCGCCACGCGAATCACCGGGAGCTCCGACCTCTACCTCCGCGACGGGCGAAAGCCTTTCCACAGCATCAATTTCATTACGTCGCACGACGGGTTCACTTTGAACGATCTGGTCAGCTACGAGAAGAAACAGAACCTGGCAAACGGAGAGCAGAATTCCGACGGGATGAATGACAACTTGAGCGCCAACTACGGAGCGGAGGGCCGAACCGACGACCAGCAGATCGAAGCGGTTCGGAACCGGCAGATAAAGAACTTCTTTGCGACGCTTTTCCTGTCGCTCGGCACGCCGATGTTTCTCAGCGGTGATGAAATTCGCAGAACGCAGATGGGCAACAACAATGCCTATTGTCAGAACAACTCCATCTCCTTTTGCGACTATTCGAATCGCACCCGGCACGGCGATATCTACCGCTTCTGTCAGGAGCTCATTCGGTTCCGTCTGACGCACCCCGCATTTCTTCGTCCGGAATTCTACAACGGCGGAGACAACGATTACAATGCGATTCCGGATATCACCTGGTACAACGAAAATGGAAAACCCGTCGATTGGGACCGGCCGGAAGGCGTACTCGCGCTCCGTATCGACGGGAGCAAAGCGGAGACTCGCGCGGATCAGGATGACTACGACTTCTACATGATGTTCAACGCGACCAGCGAATCGCTTCTGTTTGCCGTAGTGCCGATCACCCGGGGAAAACAATGGTGCCGGGTCATGGATACGAGCCGGGAACCTCCGGACGACTTTCTTGACACCAAACAGATGACGCCGCTTTCCGAGTCGGTCTACACCGTTGCGAGCCGTTCGATGGTACTGCTTGCTGCATTTCCAGACGAAGTCGAGCTTCGTCGCTGAGCCGGCGAGCGGCGGATGGAACGCTTGACAGCGTTCCCGGATTTTCCGATTATAGACCTCAAAGCAGAGATGGAGACGAGTACGCACGGACTGCGTCCCGAGAGAGGGAACCACCGTGAAAAGGCGCGCGACCTGCGCCGTTTCGCGGAGCTGCGAGGATCCCGACGAAAGCGTGCGGAAAACCCCTCCGGAGCTGCCGGTTGAAAAAACACGCTTTTCCGTCTGCCTCCCGCGAAACAGACGGCCGGGCGATGTGACTGGAGTAGACCGTGCCGGTTCGACCCACCGTCATCCGGGATTCGAGAGCGCCGTCTTTTTCCGACGATACGTGAATGGACGGCGAAGTAAGGTGGTACCGCGGAAAGCCCCGGGCGCACGCCCTTCTGCTTTTCGTCCTTACACAATCCATGCGCGCATGGGGAGGGGGATGACGACCAGAGGGACCGGTGTCCGGGGTTTTCGTCTACTCCCGACAGCGCAGCACAGCGTGCCGGAGGTACCCATGTCTGAAACAGCGCAGGCTCCTGCGAGTGAGGATGCCCAGAGAGCCGATAAGCTCTATCGCATCCGCCACTCAACCGCCCACATCATGGCGGAGGCCGTTCTTCGGCTTTTTCCCGACGCCAAATTCGCCATCGGACCACCGATTGAAAACGGCTTCTACTACGACTTCGACCTCCCGCGATCACTCAAGCCGGACGATCTGGCCGAAATTGAGTCGATAATGAAGGCGATCGTGAAGGAGGATCATCGCTTCGAGAAGCAGGTAATCACCCGCGAAGAGGCGAAGAAGCGGTTCACGGCGCAGCCCTACAAGCTCGAGCTCATCGACGCAATTCCGCCGGGAGACGAAGTGTCTCTCTACACCCAGTCGAGTTTCACCGATCTGTGCCGGGGACCCCACGTCGACAGCACGCGCCGGATCCATCCAAACGCATTCAAACTTCTCTCGATTGCGGGCGCCTACTGGCGCGGTGACGAGAAGCGGCCGATGCTTCAGCGGATCTATGGAACGGCTTGGGAAAAACCCGAACAGCTCAAGACCTACCTCGAGCACCTCGCCGATATCGAACGCCGGGATCATAGAAAGCTCGGCAAAGACCTCGACCTCTTCTCTATCCACGAGGAGGCCGGCCCCGGGCTCATCTACTGGCATCCGAAGGGCGCCCAAATTCGCATCGCAATCGAAGACTTCTGGCGACAGTCTCATCTGAACGGCGGGTACGATATCGTCTTTTCGCCTCACATCGGCAGAAGCTGGCTGTGGGAGACTTCCGGACACCTGGTGAACTACCGCGACATCATGTATTCGCCAATGGACGTGGACGACCAGGACTATTATGTGAAGCCGATGAACTGTCCGTTCCATATTCTCATGTACAAGACACAGACGCGCTCCTACCGCGATCTGCCCTTGCGGTGGGCGGAACTCGGCACTGTCTATCGGTATGAGCGGAGCGGCGTGCTTCACGGACTCCTTCGCGTCCGGGGTTTCACCCAGGACGACGCTCACATCTTCTGTACCCCGGATCAGATCGAGAGCGAAATCCTCGAGGTGTTGCGCTTCTCCCTTCGAATGTGGCGCGCATTCGGCTTCACCGACATAAAAGCGTACCTTGCGACAAAGCCGGAGAAGGCCATCGGAGAGCAGGAGCGCTGGGACATGGCAACCGAAACACTTCGTCGCGCGATCGAAAGTGAAAACCTCGAGTACGAAGTGGACGAGGGTGGCGGCGCCTTTTACGGACCGAAGATCGACCTGAAGATCCGCGACGCTCTTGGCCGCGAGTGGCAGATGACGACGGTCCAGTTCGACTGGAATGAACCGGAAAGGTTCGACATGACTTTCGTCGATTCCGACGGGAAGGAGAAACGCCCCTTTATGGTCCACCGGGCGCTCCTTGGCTCGATAGAACGCTTCTTCGGTGTGCTGATCGAGCACTTCGGCGGCGCATTTCCTGTCTGGCTTTCGCCGATGCAGGCCGTAGTAATTCCGGTCGCGCCGGCGTTCCACGACTACGCCTCGGAGGTTGCCCGCGGGCTGGTTGCCCGTGGACTACGCGTGGAGGCAGATCTCAGCGATAACCGGATGAACGCAAAGATCCGTATCGCGCAGACGCAGAAGGTTCCCTATATGCTCGTGGTCGGCGGAAACGAACAGGAAGCCGGTCAGATTTCGGTTCGTACACGGGACGGCGAACAGATGAACGGCGTTTCCCGCGACGAGTTCGCGGCAATGCTCGAGGAAAAGGTAAAGAACCGGGCCGACTGACGGCAGTCGGCCGCGCTCCGGCGTTGGAGGGGATCTTCCGATGATCGAGAAGATAGTGAAGCGTGACGGACGGGTGGTCCCTTTCGACAAGCAGAAGATCGCATTCGCGGTTCTTCGGGCGGCCGTCGCTGTTGGGGGGCGTAACAGGGAGATCGCCGAAAGCATTGCAGACAAGGTCGTCGCGCTCATCGAGGCGCGACTTCGCGGTGAAGAGTCGGTCAGAGCGCAGCCGGTCTCCTATCCCACCGTGGAAGAGGTTCAGGATGCGGTAGAAAAGATCCTGATCGAAGAGGGGCACGCACGGACTGCAAAGGCCTACATTATCTACCGGTACGAACACGCGCTGAAGCGTGCCGGCCGCGCAAGCCTTACCTACTCCTCGGAAAATATCCCATACAAAACCCTCTGGGAGACGCTTTCGTGGGCTACCGACAACCGCTGTTACAGTCTGGCCCTGATTCGCGACTTCGTCGGATCGGGGCGATTTGCCGATCTTGTCGCGGTCTCGGAGGGGTTCTACGCCTCGCAGCTTGATCTGGTGGAACAAGAGCTCGCCGAGCGTCTTGATGATATTCGCGTCATTATTGTTTCGGGCCCCTCCTCCTCGGGAAAGACAACGACAACCATCAAGATCGGCGAACGCCTTGCTCCGCGTGGCAAGCGCTTCGTACCGCTGAACGTCGACAACTACTTTTACGACCTGGAGGAGCATCCGAGGGACTCTCACGGCGACTACGATTTCGAGACGCCGCAGGCGCTCGACCTGTCGACTATCAACAGTCACATCGAGCAGCTTCTCGCAGGACGTGCGGTCGACGTTCCCTACTACAATTTCAAGACCGGCCGGCGCGAAGGGGTCTCGGCAACGATCTCCCTTGCGCCGGGGGACGTAATTCTGATCGACAGCCTGCACGGGTTTCACGAGCCGATGACGGAGGCGGTGCCGGTCGAGCAGAAGTTCAGGGTCTACATTGAAACTCTCGCGCAGGTCAAGGATGACGCAGGCCGGTTCATCCGATGGAGCGACATCCGTATGATGCGCCGGATGGTCCGGGACCAGGAGTTCCGGAACTACAATCCCCGGCAGACGCTGTTGCATTGGTATCTCGTACGCCGGAGCGAGCTGCGCTACATCATTTCCGGGATCAGACTGGCCGATGTGGTGGTGAACAGTTTTTTCCCATCCGAGCTGCCGCTGCTTAAGCGGCGACTCTCCGCCAGATTCCCGGGTTTCGTTCAGGAACTGGGCGACGATCCGGACCGTACGGACGCGCTCGGGCGAGCTCGACGGGTGAAGGCGATATTTGATGAAGTGCCGGATATCGACGAATCGGCCGAGTCTGCGGTACCCAAGGATTCGCTTCTTCGGGAGTTCATCGGCGGCAGCGTCTATTCGTATTGAAAAGGCCGGCGCCTGCTTACGGGTCTGCACCCGTGACCAGGGAAATCGTGTTCGAAGGAGAGGATGTTCGTGGACAAGGAATTGAGACGCCTGAAGGAACTGGACCGGGAAATTCAAATCTTTACTCACGTCGCTGCGGTTCTCAACTGGGACCAGGAGACCTACATGCCTGAAGCAGCGGTGGACGAACGTTCCGATCAAGCCGCAGCGATCCAGGCGATAATCCACGAGAAGCGAACTGCACCGGAGATGGGGGATCTGCTTGCGAAACTGGGCGCCGACGAGGACAACCCCAAAGGCGATGCAGCCCTTTCCGACATGGACCGCGCCCTGATCCGGGTGATCTACCGGGACTTTTCCCGTGAGATCAAACTACCGAAGGAGCTGGTCGTTCGCCTCGCGAAAGTCACGAGCGTCGGCCAGTCGCGCTGGGTTGAAGCACGTCGAAAATCCGACTTTCCCGGGTTTGTGCCGGTGCTCGGTGAGATCGTCGATCTGGTAATCGAATCGGCCGAGCGGCTCGGATACCCGGAACACCCCTACGATGCGCTCCTGGACGGATACGAGCCCTGGATGCGCACCGCCCGGGTGAGAACTGTGTTCGAGCAGCTTCAGCGCGATCTTGTGCCGCTGGTGACCGCAATAAAGGATTCTCCGCAGGTTCCCGACGAGTTTCTCTACGCTGATTTTCCCATCGCGCAGCAGGACCAGTTTGGACGGTCGGTGCTCGAAAAGATGCAGTGGGATTTTACGCGCGGGCGGCTCGACGTCTCCGCGCATCCGTTTACTTCGACACTCGGTGCGCGGGATGTGCGACTTACTACGCGCTACGACGCAAACAACTTCAAAGGCGGTGTTTTTGGCACTATCCACGAGGCCGGTCACGGACTGTATGAGCTGGGTTTCCCGCAGGAGGTGAATGGATCGAGTCTTTCGAATGCCGCTTCCCTCGGTGTTCACGAATCACAGTCGCGGACGTGGGAAAACATAATCGGGAGAAGCCGCCCCTTCTGGACCTTCTTCTATCCCCGCCTCAGGGAAATTAATCCGCAACAACTGGCCGGGCAGGATCTGGAATCGTTCTACCGCGCGATCAACAAGGTGGAACCGTCTCACATTCGCGTCGAGGCGGACGAGGTCACCTACAGCCTGCACGTTATTCTGCGGTTCAACCTGGAGACCCGTCTGGTAAATCGGGAGATCGCAGTGAAGGACCTGGCGGAGGCCTGGCGCGAGGAGTCGCGAAAGCTGCTCGGGATAGTACCTGCCAGCGACGCCCTGGGTGTTCTGCAGGATATCCACTGGTCGCTCGGGCTGATCGGGTATTTCCCGACCTACGCACTTGGAAACCTGTACGGCGCGCAGTTTACCGCAACGATGAGAAAAGAGCTTCCCGATCTCGACGAAAGGCTCGAAGCGGGCGATCTCGCCTCGGTTCTCGACTGGCTGCGCCGCAATATCCACCGGCACGGGAGCTCTTTGACCGCAGAAGAGTTGGTGAGAACGGTGACGGGTGAGGATCTGCGTGCGGACTATTTTGTGCACTATCTCAAAGAGAAGTATCGCGGGATCTACAATTTGACGGGCATATGACCTACTGGCAATATCTCTTCGCAACGCCGCTTTTCTGGACAGCCATCTCCGGCTTCTTTGTTGGAGCTTCGATAAGCCGAGTCAGCCGGCCCACCGTGCTTCTCCGGCCTCACCGACGGCAGCTCTCCGTCGACCGGCTCAGTTCGCGGAAATGGGTGCTGTTTTTTCTGGGCCTCACGGCCGCTTGCCTCCTCGCGCTTGCTGCCGTCTTTGTGCCTGGGCCTCAGCTTATCATCGATCCTCGCGTTCCATGGATTTTCGGCTCCTGTGCGCTGCTCTTTTTCCTGATGTTCCGCTTCAAGCGTGCCTTCGGGGCGCCGATGCTCGTCATTTCGACGGCCGCGGTGCTGTTTCTTGTCTTTGCGCTGTCCCGATGGACTGTGATCGCCGGGCCAACTGAGATACTTGGCTTCCGCGTATTATCCACCTCGGAACCGCCGGCCCGAATCGAGATTGTTTTGCCCGGAGGACTGTCCCCCGAACAGTCCTTTCGGCAGGTCGAAGCAAACGCAGTCCAGCCGGATGCGGACGTTCTGCTTTTTGATCGTTTCTACTTCTTCATCGGGGGTACATGCGCGTACCGCGATGTTCGGCTCAATTCAGATCTGTCAGTTACTCCTGTAACCGCAGGCGGAAAGGGAATCTCCGGAATCGCATCGAGCTTGTTCCTCGACTACCTTCGGTACATTCCCGGCATCCGCAGAACCCGTGTGCGCACAGCTCCCTTCGAACCGTTTCCTTTGAAGACCTACAGCGTACGGCTCGCCCCTGACGGCACCCTTTCGTTCGAGGCGACTGCGCGATGAGAGTCTCCGTGAAAGATTTATGGGTCGCGAAGTCGATGCCGATAGATGATTGAGCCATGTTTATTACGCTGTACCGAGTCGACAAGCAGGAGCACATGCACTTCTACACAATTCACAATCGTCAGGGGAATCTCTTTACCCCCTATTCGCTGACGATTGCATGGGGTGCATCCATGGACTCCGGCCGTGAGAAACTTATCATTCTGGAATCCCGAAAAGAGCTGGATGACCGGATACGACGAGTGCTGCACCGGAGACTGTCAGAAGGCTACCGCGTCTTGTACAGCTACTTCCGCCAGGATGAACGCCGCTACGCGCGCAGTGCAGCAGTCGACGATACGGATCGGATCGCCTCTGCCCTTTAGGATTGTCTCCGGGATTCCTCTATTCGTTTTTGCAGTTTTTCACGTGTTGCCGCCACGAACTCCTGGCCAAGCGTTACCGCTTTCTCGCAGAGGGAAATTGCAATCACACCGCCACCCACGTATTCGAGTACCGGCAGTATCCGGGCGATTGCCTGTTTGAACTGAGTGACGAGTCCGAGCAAGGCTACTCCGTATACAACCATCGTCACAAAGACGGAGGCCTTCCCGATAAAATTGCTGCCTGTCTTCACCCTTCCCCGATAGAGCATGAGCGTTCCCATGCCGACGAACTGGAAGCCGAGGCGAACGAGCACGAGCACAAAGAACCAGGTGTGAACCAGTCCGAAGTAGTTGAATGCAACCGAGACCGCTATCAGGATTGCGTAGTCGCTTACGCTGTCGAGGTAATTCCCGATCTTTGTCACCTGCCCAAGGCTGCGGGAGAGCCGGCCATCGAGAAAATCGGAAACAAACGACATTGCCACAACGATGATGAGAATCGTCGATACCGGAAAGTCACGCGCGAGTATCAACAGGTAGAGAACCGACGGCGTCGCGCTGATCCGAAACACGGACAACACGTTGGGAATATTGATTTGTTCGAGCACCACTCCGGTATCGCGTATGGTGAAATCCCTTCGCTGGATCAGCAACAGGCCGAGAAGCATCGCATGAACTACGACTGCAACCGGAAAAAATGATCCAGCCTGGGAAACCGGAATGCGGTAGAGAACGACCACCAGAATCATCAACGTCATTTGCAGGACGAAAAACATCACAACGGTCTCAATGATGCTGAGAACGAGACGGTTTTGATGTTTGATGTCGGAGTTCATTCGGAAGCCTCCACCCGAGCAGTACGGATCTCCACGCCGGTACTCTACGGCCACGTTTCACCAGTGTCAACAGTCGAGAGTCTTTTCGCTCACCGTGGGCCGGACGCTCTCTGCCACGATTCGGCCTTCGCTCGCCGCTTGACAGGGCCATTGGCTGGCCTTAGCATGGGTCCATGAATATCGCGAACACCCTGACGTCGTCGCGCCTGATTCTCGCGCCATTCTTCTTTCTGTTTTACTATTTTCCAATTTGGACTGGGCTCTTTTCGCGCGCCTCGGTTGTGCTGTTATGGTTGGTGTTCGCGGCCATCGAGACTACCGACATTCTCGACGGGCACTACGCTCGATCCCGTAACCAGGTCACCGATCTGGGCAAGGTGTTGGATCCATTCGCGGATGTGATGAGCAGATTGACCTACTTCGTCTGTTTCGCCGGAGCCGGTGTCATGCCGGCCTGGATGTTCGTGATTATCATGTACAGGGAATTCGGAATCAGCTTCCTGCGATCACTTTTCCTCAAGTCCGGTGTAGCACTTGCCGCCCGCCGCGGCGGCAAGGCAAAGGCAATCGCCTATTCGGTTTCCGGCGGTGCAGGCCTTCTCATTCTGACTCTGGATCGGTTTCAATTCTGGCAGCAGGAACTTCATCTTCTCCGAATCCTGTCGCTCGTCATCTTCGGGGTTGCGGTCCTGTTTTCAGTGCTCTCGATGGGTGACTATCTCACATTCTACTTTCGGTATCGACACGAGCAAAGTGGCGGTGAGGATCTGGGTGCCGATTCCATGAGACAGGGCGGAAAAAGCGGCGTCGAAGACATTCGAGAATGATACCGTTACGGGATGCCCCGGAAGGTCTGTTGGCCGGAGTCGAATATGTGCTCACGGACATCGACGACACGCTGACCAGAGATGGCCGGGTTTCCTGCGCGTCCTACTGTGCGCTGTGGCGACTTCACGATTCCGGCGTCAGGGTCATTCCGGTCACCGGCAGACCCGCCGGCTGGTGTGACCTTATCGCCCGTCAATGGCCGGTCGACGCAGTCGTTGGAGAGAACGGTGCGTTCGTATTCTACCTCGCCAGCGGTAACCTCGAGCACATCTATCATCCGTCGGTTGACCGCAGCGACGGGGGATTGCGCCTTGCGGCCATCGCCGAACGCGTCTACCGTGAAGTGCCGGGAACCCGCGCTGCGAAGGACCAGTTTGGAAGACTTTTCGATGTGGCTGTGGACTTTCGAGAAGAACCGCCCTACCTGGACTTTGAAGCCGCGAGGAAGATCCAGCTCTTGTTTGAGGCCGAAGGCGCCCGAGCCAAGATCAGCTCGATCCACGTGAACGCCTGGTTCGGTGACTATGACAAGCTTTCCATGACTAAACTCTTTTTCAAGCAAAGGTATGGCGTCGATCTGGAGGTTCCGGAGCAAAATCGTCTCGTTGCGTTTGTCGGCGATTCGCCGAACGACGAGCCGATGTTCGGTTTCTTCGAGAACTCCTGCGCCGTATCCAACGTCAGCCCGTTTGTCGCCACTCTGACCAGGCGGCCGGCCTACGTTACCTCACGGTCACACGGCGAAGGTTTCGCCGAAGTCGCGGATCGGCTGCTCCAATCTCAGGCCGCGACCAGGGCCCGTGTAACCGACGAAGATAGACTGCGAAGGGATGGAGAGTCGTGAAGGCAATGCTTTTGAGTCGGGCCGGTGATGTTTCGAGCCGTCCGCTGACGCTCGCGGAGATGGATAATCCCGTTCTTGGGCCGCGTCAGATCCTCATCGAGGTAACGGTCTGTGGCGTCTGTCATACGGATCTTCATACTGTCGAAGGAGAACTCCCCGTTCCGGATCTGCCGCGAATAGTGGGACACCAGATAGTCGGTCGAGTTGCAGGATTGGGTCCGGAGGTCGCCGAATGGAAGATAGGGGAACGGGCGGGGGTCCCCTGGCTCTCGCGCAGCTGCGGCCAATGCCGATTCTGTCTTTCCGGGCGTGAAAATCTCTGCGAGACGGCGCGATTCACCGGTCTGCATATCGACGGTGGCTACGCTGAGTACGCGGTTGCCGAGGCCGACTACGCATCTCGTCTACCCGACACATTTGAGGACGCCGAGGCCGCTCCGCTCCTTTGCGCAGGAATCATCGGCTTTCGATCGCTTCGCCTCGCTGATTACGAAAAGGGAAAGACACTGGCGCTTTTTGGATTCGGCGCGTCTGCGCACATCGCACTGCAACTGGCAGTTGCCGATGGTGCACGGGTCGCCGTATTCAGCCGGAGCGAAGAGCACCTGGATCTGGCAAGGCGGCTGGGTGCCGCCTGGTGCGGTCAGGCCGGCGAGCTTCCCCCGTTTCCGATCGAGTCAGCAGTTACCTTCGTTCCCGTTGGAAAAGTCGTCATCTCGGCCCTTTCGGTGCTCGACCGCGGCGGAACCCTTGCTATCAATGCTGTACACATGAGTCCGATACCGGAGCTGCCCTACGAGAAAATCTACCACGAACGTACCGTCAGGAGTGTCACGAATGCCACACGCGAGGATGCCGAATCGTTCTACCGAGCGGCGGTCCGTGCGCGCCTCAGGACGGAAATTTCGGAGTTTCCGCTGGAATCGGCGAACGAGGTTCTGACGAAACTGAAAGCGTCGGCAATTCAGGGAGCCGCCGTTCTGCGGGTGAAAGGTTAGTCATCGTTTGTTATTGCTTCCGCTTGACACGCGCTGCGCAAAAACGGTAAGGTAGATGGAATTCCTGCATGTGGTGTCCATGGGGACCAATGACATCGGAGTACGGCTGAAAAAGCGGGCGATTCCCGGCGGGTTCAAGCGCCTGTGCGGGCTAACAGAGTGATCTACGCCTACAACTTGTCCGACGGCAGTGCAAGCCGGTGGTAGTTTGCGGTTCGGCTGGGATCGGGCATTGTCACTTGACGCACGACACGTGATTCAAGTATAATACCAGTTGCGTCCAAAACGACGAATCGAGTGGCCGGTCAGACCGAGAGAGTCTGATTTGGGGATGATACCGCTCTCTGTGCGGAGGTGCTTTCGCCGACCGCAGAGGGGTTGACAAAAAAGTCTGATTCTGTTAGAAAGACTGTCCTAGCAAATACCGATCCAAGTATCGGGCAATTGAGTACCTGGCGGTTACCGCGGGTATCTCAGCGATCTTTTACATTGAATAGAGAAGGGAAGGAACGCAAAGGCGTACTTTGAGACTGGTGGTTTCGGCTGCCGGAGGAGAGGTATGTTGGAAGCGGGCTCAAGTCAAGACAAGCCTTTCGGGAGACCGGGGGGTGAGTTATTGCCGCTTCATTGGATGCAAGTCTGATGGAGCAACGGAGCACTTTACGAACAAAGTTGGCAGGCAACTGTCGACGAAAGTCAGTGGAGTCGCGCCGGGAAACACTACTTTAGTGAAAAAGTGTGGTCTTCGGACCACATATTATATCACGGAGAGTTTGATCCTGGCTCAGAACGAACGCTGGCGGCGCGTTTTAAGCATGCAAGTCGAGCGGGAGGTATCCTTCGGGGTACCAAGAGCGGCGAACGGGTGAGTAACACGTGGGTGACCTACCCAGGGATGGGGGATAGCCTGTGGAAACACAGGGTAATACCGCATACGATCCGCACTTTTTGGAGAGCGGATGAAAGGCGCGTTTGCGCCGTACCTGGATGGGCCCGCGGCCTATTAGCTAGTTGGCGGGGTAAAGGCCCACCAAGGCGACGATAGGTAGCCGGCCTGAGAGGGTGATCGGCCACACTGGAACTGAGACACGGTCCAGACTCCTACGGGAGGCAGCAGCTAAGAATCTTCCGCAATGGGCGAAAGCCTGACGGAGCGACGCCGCGTGGGTGAGGAAGGCGGAAACGTTGTAAAACCCTTTTCTGCGTGAGGAATAAGGGGGAGAGGAAATGCTCTCCTGATGACGGTAGCGCAGGAATAAGCCCCGGCCAATTACGTGCCAGCAGCCGCGGTAACACGTATGGGGCGAGCGTTGTTCGGAATCATTGGGCGTAAAGGGCGCGCAGGCGGTTGTACAAGTCTGGTGTGAAAGCCCACAGCTTAACTGTGGAGACGCGCTGGAAACTGTACGACTCGAGTTCAGGAAGGGAAGCTGGAATTCCAGGTGTAGGGGTGAAATCTGTAGATATCTGGAAGAACATCAGTGGCGAAGGCGAGCTTCTGGCCATGAACTGACGCTGAGGCGCGAAAGCGTGGGGAGCAAACAGGATTAGATACCCTGGTAGTCCACGCCGTAAACGATGTGCACTAGGTGTTGGGTCATTAAGGCTCAGTGCCGCAGCTAACGCGTTAAGTGCACCGCCTGGGGAGTATGCTCGCAAGGGTGAAACTCAAAGGAATTGACGGGGGCCCGCACAAGCGGTGGAGCATGTGGTTTAATTCGATGATACGCGAGGAACCTTACCAGGGCTTGACATAGGGATGACGTCGGTAGAGATACCGATTCCCTTCGGGGCGTCCTTACAGGTGCTGCATGGCTGTCGTCAGCTCGTGCCGTGAGGTGTTGGGTTAAGTCCCGCAACGAGCGCAACCCCTGCTGTCTGTTGCTAACAGGTAAAGCTGAGGACTCGGACGGAACTGCCGGTGACAAACCGGAGGAAGGTGGGGATGACGTCAAGTCATCATGGCCCTTATGTCCTGGGCTACACACGTGCTACAATGGTCGGTACAGAGCGATGCAAGACCGCGAGGTGGAGCAAATCGCAGAAAGCCGATCTCAGTTCGGATTGGAGTCTGAAACCCGACTCCATGAAGGTGGAATCGCTAGTAATCGCGCATCAGCATGGCGCGGTGAATACGTTCCCGGGCCTTGTACACACCGCCCGTCACACCACCCGAGTTGGGGGTACCCGAAGTCGGTAGTCTAACCAGCAATGGAGGACGCTGCCGAAGGTACGCCCGGTGAGGGGGGTGAAGTCGTAACAAGGTAGCCGTACTGGAAAGTGCGGCTGGATCACCTCCTTTCTGAGAGAAAGGAAGTCCGGATGGCAAGTAGCGGCACCGTACCCGGTGCAGTGAACGCTGGCTCGGACCCGCGCGCGCCGCAAAAACCCTTCGGGGTCAAGCGGCCGCGAAACTCAGAGAGTTGCCTGCTTCTATCATGCACGGTTGTGCGCAGCCCTTGTGGCTCGCCTGCTCCCGCGCATGCCCGATACGTTCCTTCCCTTTATTTTTTTCCTTGTTCGGTACTGACGAACCCGGAAATTGCCACACCACGTGTGAGGCAACCGATGGGTATCGTGCTGGAAACGTGGCGAGGTTGATCTATGTTTTTTAAAGCCATTCACCAAATGGTGCTCTCGCCGAGACGGTGCTCTCACCGCGACGGTGTAAACAACGGGGGTATAGCTCAGTTGGTCAGAGCGGTGGCTTTGCAAGCCATAGGTCAGGGGTTCGAATCCCCTTACCTCCAATAAACGACCACACGTATGGTGCGTATCCGCCGGCCAGGCCGGCAGGTGGCGCCGCTCATCAGAAATGAACAGGGTAGCCGGCGGCGATAGTTGCCGACGGTGAAGTGTGGCACGCTGAGATGTGCGAAGAGCCATCGCAGCGTTATTGGTGCAGGACGCAAGCATGGAGAGATGCTCGCGTTAGACAGTTTCGCCTTGCGAAACTGCCGATTCAAGTCGCGGAAGCGGTTTGGAAAAAGTTCTTTGACATGAATAGAGATGGGAGATGGAACGCGCAATCGTCGTGAGCGGTTGTGCGAGGAAGAGACCTCCTTCAGGGTTTTCCGGTGACGCCGATTTATCGGCGAAAGACCATCACCGGGACGAGGCGATGTGCCTGAGATTCGCAGGACTGCCGATATTGGCAGGAGTGCGGAGAATCGCGGGGAAAGAGCCTTGAGGAAGGGGTGAAGAGAGAATATGGTCAAGCGAATACGGGTCCATGGTGGATGCCTAGGAGCTGTCTGGCGAAGAAGGTCGTGGTAAGCTGCGAAAAGCCGCGGGGAGGAGCACACATCCCGAGATCCGCGGATGACCGAATGGGGTAACCCGGCCGGAGTCATGTCCGGTCATCGCATGGTGAATACATAGCCATGCGAAGCGAAACCCAGGGAACTGAACCATCTAAGTACCTGGAGGAACAGACATCAAGCGCCAACGCGAGTTGGCCGGAGATTCCCCGAGTAGCGGCGAGCGAAAGGGGAGGAGCCCAAACTGCATGCGTGTAAGCTGTATGGCGTTGCGTGTGTAGGGTTGTAGGGCCGTTTTGGGGGAGTCATACAGCTCCCCGCGTAGTCAAAAACCGGATGTATAGCAGAACGCTACTGGGAAGGGCGACCGAAGAAGGTGAAAGTCCTGTACGCGAAATGCAGCCGGCTACGTGGGAACGGAACCTGAGTACGGCGGGGCACGAGAAACCCTGTCGGAAGCTGGGGAGACCACTCTCCAAGGCTAAATACGTGACAGCTACCGATAGTGAAGTAGTACCGTGAGGGAAAGGCGAAAAGAACCCCGGTGAGGGGAGTGAAATAGAACCTGAAACCATGGACTTACAAGCGGTCAGAGCCGTTTTCGGACGGTGATGGCGTGCCTTTTGTAGAATGAGCCTGCGAGTTACCGTATCAAGCGAGGTTAAGGGATAGTAGTCCCGGAGCCGGAGGGAAACCGAGTCTGAATAGGGCGAATAGTTTGGTGCGGTAGACCCGAAGCCGAGTGATCTACTTATGGCCAGGCTGAAGCTCGGGTAAAACCGCGTGGAGGGCCGAACCCTAGTCTGTTAAAAAAGGCAGGGATGAGCTGTGAGTAGGAGTGAAAGGCTAAACAAACTCGGAGATAGCTGGCTTTCGCCGAAATAGCTTTAGGGCTAGCCTCATACAAATGTCAGGGAGGTAGAGCACTGGATGGACTAGGGCCCTTCACCGGGTACCAAACCCAACCAAACTCCGAATGCCCTGACACAACGTATGGGAGTCAGACTACGGGCGATAAGGTTCGTGGTCAAAAGGGAAACAGCCCAGACCGTCGGCTAAGGTTCCAAAACAATGCTCAGTGGAAAAGGAAGTGTGATTGCCCAGACAGCCAGGAGGTTGGCTTAGAAGCAGCCATTCCTTCAAAGAGTGCGTAATAGCTCACTGGTCGAGTAATCATGCGCCGATAATACAACGGGGCTAAGCATTGTACCGAAGCTGCGGGCCTTTCGTGACCCACGGGTCAGGAGAGACGGTAGGCGAACGTTCCGGATGCCGAAGAAGGGATATCCGTGAGGGGTCCTGGAGGTAACGGAAGCGAGAATGCAGGCATGAGTAACGAAAAGAGGGGTGAGATCCCCCTCCGCCGAAAGCCTAAGGTTTCCTGGGTAAAGGTCATCTGCCCAGGGTTAGTCGGCCCCTAAGGCGAGGCTGAAAAGCGTAGTCGATGGGAAACGGGTTCATATTCCCGTACCTCTGTACATTTCGAGGGGATGACGCATGAGGTGAATCCCGGCCGGGCGACGGTAGTCCCGGTCTAAGCAGTGAGTCCGGTGAAGGGGGTAGGCAAATCCGCCTCCTGAGGGTGAGCTGTGAATGCGAGCTGATCTACGGAGAGGCGAAGCGGGTGTAGCCCCGGTGCCAGGAAAGAATCTCTAAGGTTAGGTGTACGGAGACCGTACCGCAAACCGACACAGGTAGGCGGGATGAGTATTCTCAGGCGCTCGAGAGAACTCACGTTAAGGAACTCGGCAAAATACATACGTAACTTCGGGAAAAGTATGGCCTCGGCAGGATGCGCAAGCGTTTTGAAGAGGTTGCAGATGAGAGGTCCAAGCGACTGTTTACCAAAAACACAGGTCTCTGCGAACCAGCAATGGGACGTATAGGGGCTGACACCTGCCCGGTGCTGGAAGGTTAAGGGGAGTTGTTAATCAAGAGATGAAGCAGCGAACTGAAGCCCCAGTAAACGGCGGCCGTAACTATAACGGTCCTAAGGTAGCGAAATTCCTTGTCGGGTAAGTTCCGACCCGCACGAATGGTGTAACGACTTGGACACTGTCTCAACGTGAGACTCGGTGAAATTGAAGTATCGGTGAAGATGCCGATTACCCGTGGTTAGACGGAAAGACCCCGTGAACCTTTACTGCAGCTTGGCATTGAGACTTGGTCTGACATGTGTAGGATAGGTGGGAGACAGTGAAGCCTGTACGCTAGGTATGGGTGGAGTCGTTGGTGAAATACCACCCTTGTTAGTCTAGGTTTCTAACGCTGCCCGTTATCCGGGTAGCGGACAATGTCAGGTGGGCGGTTTGACTGGGGCGGTCGCCTCCTAAAGAGTAACGGAGGTGCGCAAAGGTCACCTTACGCTGGTTGGAAATCAGCGTGTACGTGTAAAGGCAGAAGGTGGCTTGACTGCGAGAGATACAACTCGAGCAGGTACGAAAGTAGGTCTTAGTGATCTGGCGGTGGCGAGTGGAAGCGCCGTCACTTAACGGACAAAAGGTACTCCGGGGATAACAGGCTGATTTTGCCCAAGAGTTCATATCGACGGCAAAGTTTGGCACCTCGATGTCGGCTCATCGCATCCTGGGGCTGGAGCAGGTCCCAAGGGTTTGGCTGTTCGCCAATTAAAGCGGTACGTGAGCTGGGTTCAGAACGTCGCGAGACAGTTCGGTCCCTATCTGCCACGGGCGTTGGATGGTTGAGAGGAGCTGCTTTTAGTACGAGAGGACCGAAGTGGACGAACCTCTGGTGTACCAGTTATCCTGCCAAGGGTAAGTGCTGGGTAGCCAAGTTCGGACGGGATAACCGCTGAAGGCATCTAAGTGGGAAGCCCCCCTCGAGATGAGCCATCCCTGGCACATAAGTGCCCTAAAGGAGCCAGACAGAACATCTGGTTGATAGGCTGGAAGTGTAAGTACGGTAACGTACTCAGCTGACCAGTACTAATACTCCGTGCGGCTTGACCATATTCACTGTTCACCCCTGCTTCCTTCAGGTATCGCGGCCCTGCCGCTTCGCCTCTCCATCTCCCTCACTATTCAGCCTGCCGGGAAAGCTATTTCCGGCGGCGGGCAGCCGGCAGCCGCCACAGGCGCTCCGCCGGCAAAGATCGTAAACAATAGCCTGGTGACCAAAGCGGAGGGGTCACACCCGTTCCCATTTCGAACACGGAAGTTAAGCCCTCCAGCGCCGATGGTACTGCCCCGTGATGGGGTGGGAGAGTAGGACATCGCCAGGCTTTTTTATTTGTTCTTCCCCACACCGCCGACCATAATACTGGTCGTCGACCTGGCGATGTCCGCGCAGTTTCGCGCCGGTGAAACTCCGGCGAAGGTGCCATCTTCGGGATCGCCCGAAAGGACGGAATGCCCGACCGCTTCCGTCTTCTTCTTCAACGGCAGTTACACCAGCGCGTAAATTCAGATATACTGCCGCGACAGGACCTCCTACTATGACGCGCATCGTACCGGCAAGCAAGGTGCTGCTGTTTTCATTCTTCATCGCCGTCATCATGATCGGCTCTCTGCTTCTCATCCTCCCGGATATGTGGCGCGGGAGGGGAGATTCACTACTCGATGTCCTCTTTACGTCAGTCTCTGCCGTTCTGCGTCCCGCCTCGTCACTGTAGACACCAGCCAGTTTACGACTATCGGACAGGTCGTGATCATGCTCTTGATTCAGACGGGTGGGCTCGGGATCGTGACCTTCTCGCCCATCTGATCTCGCCGGGCAACGCAAAAATCTCTCTCTCCAACCGCCAAATCATAAATGAATACTACGTCGAATCAGTGGAATACAATCCGCGTCGAATCGTACGCAACATTGTAATTTGACCTTTTTCGCGGAGGCGGTCGGGACACTTTTGCCGTCGTTGGCTTCAGCGGGAATGGTCAGCACGATCTGTTCTTTACCGCGTTATTTCACTCCGTTTCGGCTTTCTGCAACGCCGGTTTCTCCCTGTACGATAACAGCATGGAGGACTACGCCGGAAATGGAATCGTGCTGGCGACGATAATGGTGCTGATTGTG
>CAWHUY010000021.1:0-124295 GCA_963832675.1 uncultured Spirochaetota bacterium
GCCTCAATTGCTGCTGAGAGCCGCCAATCAGGTAGTAAACAAGGTAGTCAGCGGTGATGCGATCATCACCAACTATGAGTGGTTTCAGGATCAGTACAACGCAATAAAGGCCACCCGAAACAAGGTGGCGATTGCCAAGAATGCGCTTGATGCTGCAAAGGGCACGGATGGGTATCAGAACAGATCAACCGAATATTACGGCATTCAAATGGTACTCCAGGGGATGATCGGAGAGTACAATTCCCGGTCTAAGCAAATTACCCGAAATCTCTGGAAGTCCAAAGATCTTCCGTACGAAATCGAAGAGTAGGAGCACGAACATGAACAAGACGTTCCGTATTCTCATGATGCTATTTGCTATCGGCGTGTTGCTTGCAGGTTGCGATACTCCGGCTCCGACTGCTTCGCAGATTGCCACGCAAAAATCCGACTTGACGGCTCTGAAAGCCGTTCAATCCACACCTATTCCGACTGTCTCCTATTTCCAGGAGCGGAGGACCATTTCAAAATGGACCGAAAGATGGGACCAGCCCAACCTTCCGACCTACGTATACCTGATCTCCTACGGAAACATCATCGGTTACTACGTGGCCGACGGGAAGCCTGCATCCACCCGCTCATATCTCGTTCCCGAGGAGACGATGCAGAGATATGATGTCGGATCATCATCATACAACTATCAGCTGACACAGGCTCCCGATATTGACGGCACCTACGGCGACAACAACCCCGGGATCAGGTTCTTTACCGCCGAGGGAACCGCGGTGGAGTGGGCAGGCAGCGGGGCCAGTTATCTGTACAGCGATGCGCCCCTGCCCATCAACGTTCCCAAGTTGAACGTCGTGGTTGCACAGAAGAACTAAACGAGCGGTGAGGCTGCCGGGCTGAATCCTGGGGTCCTTCAATCAGGCCGGCGGCGCAGCCTAACCCTCTGCTGATCATTCATTCGGTCGGCCAACTCACGCCGCGGGGTCGGCGTCAGGCTTTTCTTTCTGACAGTCGGTCTGTCCGGGTTCCCGCGAGATGGTCTTCTTGGGGGCTTCTTTTCTGCGGAAAACATTGTTGTGACTCATTGAGTCAATCGGGGACCCTCCTGCACAGCTGGAATCAGGTTGCCCTGGGTCGGGCGAAGCTTCGGGTGTATCGGCGCGACAAGCAGGGATCGGTCCTCCGAGAGCTCTGCAGGCGTCACTTCTCGATCCGTTCATTGATCTCTGTTTGCCTCAGACCGTTCTCCCGACACGAATCGACCAGAGTCTCTTCTCACTTCAGGGGACGGACGACTGATTCGGTTTTTGCGAGCGTAGGTCCATCGCTGCACCTTCGGATCCATTTCGGACTGCGCTTACGTACAAGTTGGGTGGGCAGGTTATTTTGGGGGAAGGTGAGCTGAGATACTTACGAACGATTAGCGTTGATCAATTCTCGGATTGAATCCTGGGTGGGGTCGTTGGTCCAGTTATAATAGTCCTTGATGCGCTTTATCACGTCAGAGTTCACTTTGGCCCCGTTTTCCAGAAGCAGCCGAATCATCGGGAGATCCTCGTTGATGACGGCCATCAACAAAGGTGTTTTTCCGTAGTTGGCAGTTCGGAAATTGACGTCGGCTCCGAATCGAATAAGTGTCTTTGCCAGGTCGGTGTATCCCAACATGACACATTTTATTAGCGCCGTGGTCTCCGCATCGTAGTACTCAAAGCCCTGGAGATTCGGGTCCATCCCGGACGCAAGGAATTTCTCGATGTGGGCGAGATCGTTCAGATAGACCAGTTCGCGGAAAAACTCTTCCGTCATGGGAATCTGGGCTCCCGCCTCGATCAGCAAACGTGTAATGGGACCTCTTTCGTTGCTCCGGAGGGTCTGCGCGTATTCGAGCGCCGTCTGGCCGGCTCCATTTTTCCTGTTGACGTCCGCGCCGTAATTTATCAACAGACTTATTTGGTTCAATCTGGATTGTGTCAGGACGGAATCCTTGATATAGGCAATCGGGATCATGATGGGTAACAACTTGTCGCTGCTACCAATCAAATTCGGATCGGCCCCTTTTTTCAACAGATACTCGGCGGCAGGGGTGTCGAAGGACAATGCGCACAGCAGCGGGGTAAAATCCTGCTCAAACGCGTAATGGGACAGGTCATACTTGAAATTGATATCCGCTCCCTCGTTCAACAGGAAATCGATAATATCCAGACGCCCGGCCTTCGAAGCGTTCAGGAGAGCGAGGTTTTTCGTGTTATTCTGAATATCCCTGCCTTCTGCAAACAGCAATTTGACTGCATCCAGGTTGCCCGTCGTCGCGGCTGCCAGAATTCCCTTACTGTCGTAATCGTTCGCATATAGGCTCCGATCGGCACGCAAGAAAAGTTTCAGCGCGTTCAGATCCTTCTTTTCGAGGGAACGCAGGAACGATTTCTCGGAATAGTAATATCCGCTCGACCAGAGCAGCCTTATGGGATCGTTATCCGGTGTGGTGGCTATGAGGGCATTGTTGATGATATTCTTCACCACGATATTCGTTCCGTCGTCCGCGACGTCCATAACGCTTCGCCGATCGGAACTCTTTTTCAACACGTCCGCCTTGTTCTCGAGAAGAAACGTTACGATATCACTTCTATGAGCTTTTACGCCTTCCATGAGTGCCGAATCCGATTTGAATCCGTCAAGCTCTACGGGAACTCCCTTCTCCCGCACCAGGAATTCAACTAATTCGAGCTTTCCGTCCCGAGCGGCATTTACCAGAAGCTTATAATTTTCCGCGGCCTTCCGGAACGCCTCCCGTGCGAGGTATTCCCGATGTTGAGCGGCACCGTTTACAATGGCGAGGGTGAGTAAACAGACAACCAGAAGTGAGATCCCGATTATCAGCGCGACACGGACCGCACGGGTAACTGGATTGTAAGAGGGGATCTGGTTTTTCTCGTGCTCTTCCTTTACATCTGACGAGATTTTGCGAATGCGGCTGAGGGGCAGGTCGGTCATTTCCTGAAGCGCTTCAAGTGTGACCTTCTCGTTTAACAGCGCTTCTTTTTCCGCTTTGAGATTCTCGCTTTCTTCCAGGACTCGTTGTCTTATTTCATCGAGAATCGTTTCCTGGTCGTCTCTCTTTCTTTTCAAGACGGGCTCCGTGGAAGACCTCTCTCAGCTGATGATAAGGCACCCCGAAAGGCTTGTCAACGAAAGACGCATGAACCATTCTGGACAGCTCTCACAGGAGGTGGAGGAAACAGCGGCCGACGCCCTTCTGCGTAGCGTTGAGAAGCAACGCATCCGGCAGCCGTTCCGTTGATCATGTTGCCTGTTAAAGCGCGTGAGTCGCCGAACCGCTGTTTAGACCCGAGGCCGGAGGATCATGCACGAGCCGGGAATTCCGGCTCACCGCGCATGAAGCCGCCGCTACGAGAGCCCGTCAGGCTCCAGATACTGGTTGACCGTCTGGATGTTGAGTCTGAGTCTGAATGCGATTTCGCCTGCACTGAAACCCTGCTGACTGAGCAATTTCACGTGAGCAGGTACCGAGATTTCTACGCTGTCCCGGCCGGCCTGGTCAAACTGCGTAACGCTTGACTGCGCGGGTCGCGCATTTTGCGTTGCCTGCTCGACAGGCATATTGGAAACCGGGTTACCGGTCGGATTGATAGGCTCCGTCGTCATGTCTCGCCTCCATTGGGTGCGTTATTCGTCCGCTCGCGCACCGGTCTGAAAAAACGTCAGAGGGCACGTCCGGATCGAAGCGACCTCGCTCAAGAGGGGTTCCTTGCGCTCAACGCACCCTTCGCAAACAGCCAGCCAGCCGCGTGGGCACCGGGAACTGATTCGCCGCTTCGATCATCGAACACTGACCCCGTTTCGATCCTTGAACCGTAGCTGCTACTATAATTGTCGTAAGAACTAGTGGATTTGTCGAGAACTTTCCTTGGTGACGGCGAAGCAGTGGCGACCCGGGAGAGGAGCTGGTTTTGTCGTTGCGATGGTTGTATTGAGACTTTGTGCGCTCGCGCGAGTCTGGCTGCCACGGGAGGGGTCGGTGGTAGAGGCTGCCGTGCAGAAAAAAGCGAATTTTCGCAAGTTCATTTCTTCTTCATGGAGCGCAGCTATCCTTTGTTTGTAGAAAAAGGACGGGCCGGCGAAACCCTGAGTTTAAACGGCACGAAACTGAGAAACAACCACGGAGGATAACGATGAAGTACAGAATGAAGAAGATGATACTGGTTGCGGCACTTGTTGGCGCAGTCGGAATTGGAACCGCATCCCAACTTATGAAACCGGCGCAGGATGCGATGCAGCTTGTCTCGAGCAGGCAAACACCGGCGAAAGTTCAGACAACCGGCACCGTTGCTGCGGGAACCGAGCCGCCAAAATCGAGCTCTCGTGCGAATGCCGTATCCGCGGCACTTAAGGCGGCATCATCCAGTTCGGGTTCGACTGCAGTTGTCAACTCGACGAAGGTTGGCTACGGCCTGACCGATGGAAGCTACACCGGGCAGCGTGAGTACGCGTTCTACGGCTATGTGCGAGTACAAGCCATCGTTCAGAACGGGAAGATCCAGCAGGTACGCGTTCTCGAGCATCCGAATGACAACGGCACGTCACGCTACATCAACAGCATCGCGATGCCCTACCTGGTGCAGGAAGCCGTGCAGGCGCAGAACACCAACGTAAGTCTCATTTCCGGTGCGACCCTTTCGAGCGAAGCCTTCGTGAAGTCGCTCTCGACCGCGCTTTCTCAGGCCGGTGCCTGAGAGCGGGGAAGGGAGATGCTATCATGATAAAAGCGATCGATTCATTTCTGAACAAGTTCACCATGTACGGGCTTCTGGTCTGGTTTCTTTCCGCGCTTCTTGGCCTGGGCTTCCTCCTGAGCCTCTTCCATGCACTTCCGGTCCAACCCATTGCCATTCTATCGACAACGGCGATCTATCTGATCGTCTGCTACGTGACCAACTGGGTGTTCGCCAGAGCCCTGAGAATAGAGGCCAACTACGAATCGACGGTAATCACTGCGCTGATACTGGCGCTGATAAGCGGGCCCGTTTCACTGTTTGCCGATCCGCGCAAAGCGGCGATTCTGGCACTCGCAGGCCTGGTCGCCATCGCTTCCAAGTATTTGATCGCCATCAACAGGCAGCACGTGTTCAACCCGGCGGCGTTCGGGGTGTTTTTCACTGGCATCGTGTTCGGTTTCTATTCCACCTGGTGGGTGGGAAACATCGCGATGTTGCCGCTGATAGTCATCGGCGGGCTACTGCTCATCCGCAAAATCAGCCGATTCCGTTTCATCGCGGTCTTTTTCGCAGCTTTTACGGTATTCCTCATGGCCCTGTCGATGATTCAAGGACTGGGATTCACGATGGCGGTTCAGAACATCGTCTACGTTTTCCTGCACACCGAAATACTGTTCTTTGCGGCGGTGATGCTCATCGAACCAATTACCGCGCCGAAGAGGTTCTCGATGCAGATCATCTTCGCCGCCATTGCAGCTTTCTTTCTTCAGCCTCAACTCACGATTTTCGGGCAGAATCTGACCCCGGAGGAGGCACTTCTTATCGCGAACCTGTTCTCCTACGCAGTGAGCCCGAGCTTCAAACTTGCTCTTCGATTGAAGGATCGTCGGGAAATCGGGAACGGGATTCTCGCTTTTTCGTTCGACTATCCGGAAGGTTTCAACCATCGCCTCGGGCAATACATGGAATGGACCCTTCCGATTCACGAACCCGACAGCCGGGGAAACCGGCGATACTTCAGCATCGCTTCTTCGCCGACTGAGTCGGAACTTCTGATTGCAGCACGTTTCTACCCGAAATCCAGCCGCTTCAAGCAGGCGATGGCCGAGATGGAATCCGGCGATCCGATCGTTGCGGCGGAGCTTTCCGGCGATTTCGTTCTTCCGCGTGACCCGAGCGTCCCGCTGGTGTTCATCGCCGGCGGAATCGGCATAACGCCGTTTCGTAGCATGATCAAATACCTCGTCGACACTGGGGAGAAGCGGGATATCATTCTCCTCTACTCGAACTCGACAAAGGACGAGATCGTATTTCGCGATGTCTTCGAAGAGGCCAAGGAGCAAATCGGACTCAAGACTGTCTATACGCTCACCGGCGGGGAGCGGGGTCATGACGGCTGGCAAGGGAGAATCGGCTACATCGACGAGAAGATGCTCACCGAAGAGGTGCCGGACATCGAAAAGCGGATGTTCTTCATCTCCGGGTCTCCGGGAATGGTGGAGTCGGTGAAAAGTGTACTTCGTTCATCCGGCGTCCGCCGCGGGAACATTCGCAGCGATTACTTTCCCGGGTACTAGGTCTGCGGCGCGAATGCAGCATAACCGATACCGGCTGTGGCCAGCCCGACGCGGAATTCAATTGTCGAATTCACGCCGAGTAGGTCGCGGCCGGTGTTTTGTGCAAGAGCAAATCCCCTGAAAGGGCGTGCCGCGACGGAGAAGAACTGGGGAACCGCCACCAGCAGGTTGCGCCGCAGGTACCGGACCTTGTTCTCGACGTTGGCCTTTTCGTTTCCCGAAGCCGGGTTACAGAAAAGCGCCCCGAGGCCGACGTGCTTCTGAAAGCGTAAGAATCCGTCGGTAAGCAGGAATGAGAGCTTCTTGCCCACCTCTTGCCGCACGAACCTGCGTTTCACTACCGGATCATCGGATAGCCGACCTGGGCATGTGCCGACGACAAACCAGGCGAGCAGAAACGATCACGAAAATTGTTACAATGAGGTGACATACACACAAGATGGTTGTACAATACGCAAGATAAGGAGGGAACCGATGGCCAAGTACAAAACCGCCTTGGGATTGAATGGTTTTGGTTGGGCGAACGTTATTTACAACCAGCCCTATGATTTTGAAAAAATTCTGATGCACGCGGAGAAACTTCGCTTTGACGGAGTGGAGTTATTCGGAATGCCCGAAGACTATCCGACCGAGAAATCCGCGCAGATTGCGCTGCGGAAGCGCGTCTCGGACCATGGGCTGGTCGTTGCCAGCATCCAATCACTGCCAGGCGGGCTGGGGAACGGGCATCCGGCCAGCGCCTATTCTATCTGCCGGAAAGATTATGTCGGGTACATTCAAAAAATGCTGGACCTGGCGGTCATTCTCGGGTGTGAGGCGATGGGTGTCTGGGCGGGCGAATTATTCGGGACCGGCCCTAATGAACAGAGCGTCGACAACATGGTCGATGTGTACACGCAGTGCGCGGCTTTGGCCAAAGATGCCGGAATCCCTCTGGTTTTGGAGGCAGAACCAGTCCAGCAGGTAAATTCTCCCGAAGTCTGGTTTCGGATTCTGAAAGGAGTCAACAGCAAGTATCTGCTCGCCCTGTGCGACTTGGCGCACATAAACATTTTGGGCAAGAAGAAACCCCTGGAATTGCTGGAAAAACTCCGGCCCTACATTGGATACACTCACCTGGCCGGCAATGACGGCACCTGTACGAAGATAGAATCCCGCAGCTCAACCCATCTGGCATTGACCGAAGGGTCAATGGACTGGAAAGCCATGCTGAATCGAATCCTTGCGGGAGGATACGAGGGCTGGTTGGATATCGATGTTTGGGAAAACGCTGATCCTTTTGGCGCCACGGAAGCCAGTAAGGAGGCGCTGGATAGGTTTTTAGCCGGACGATAAGCATCATGCCGAAACGGCATTTCGTGATCGTCCCTTACGCTTTTGTCGCAGATACCAAGTATCGTTCCTCGGTGTCGATGCTCTGAATGGTGGCGAAACCACAGGAAGCAAGCAAAAGCGCGACCTCGTCTGCCGGCGGAAGTATGTCCCCGTCGACCGGATGGCCGCGCCGCGCGTGAACGGCGTTCACTTTGGGCCGGGAATCCTTATGCCATATGTGAAGCTTCCCGTTGTCGCGGAGCAAGCGCCTCATCTCGGCAAGCACCAGCTCAGGAAGTTCGAAATGCGGCCATGCCGCAAACGCGATCACACGGTCTATCGTATGCGATTCCGCACAGATCCGCCGCGCGTCGTCGCATAGCCAGGTTACCCGCGGGTCTTGTATGGTGCTTTTTGCCCGCGCGAGCATGCCCGGTGAGAAGTCAACCGCGACCACCCGTCCGCGGGTTGACAGGTGCCTGAGGAGCGCCTTCGTCAGAACGCCGGTCCCGCACCCCAGGTCCATCACGACTTCGTCACTTCCGATATCAAGGTCGCAAATTCCCTCGTCGAGCAGTGTCGCAATCGCGTCTATGTCGGCATGTTCGTTCCATGATTCCGCCCGTTCGTCGAAATATCTGCTTTTCACGCTGCTACTCATCGGTGAGGCTCCTTTGTGTGGCGCGAGAACCGAAGGCGTAATGGTGTTGTGATTCAGTCTATTTGTAGATCAAAAACGAAACGGCTGCAATATGTCACAGACCGGTTACACTCTTTTGTTGCGTCCACAACCTTGCGGCCCGATCTCTTAGCGTGTAGAATTGACATATAGGGTTCATCGTGTTGATTTCGGCCGCACAACGATACCGGCAGAGGTGTGGCCGAAACGGTGCCCGGGAGGCCGGCGTTGATTTCGATCTACACCGTCGGAGAAATCTGCAAAAAATGTTACTCATGCGTGAGGGTCTGCCCGACCAAAGCGATTGAAGTGCACGAGGGGCAGGCGAACATTATCGAGGAGAAGTGCATTTCCTGTGGTCACTGCGTGCCGCGCTGCTCCCAAAACGCAAAGCGTGTGCGATCCGCAGTCGACGAGGTTCAGAAGCTCATCAATGATGCGCACCGCAGGCCGGTGAGGGTGATCCTTGCGCCCTCATTTCCCGCCGCCTTTCTCGACGCCGACCCGGATTGTCTGGTCGGGTCGCTTTTCGCTCTCGGATTCACCGGCGTCCACGAGGTAGCGTTTGGTGCGGACCTGGTATCCTACGCCTACCACAAGCTCTACGCATCCCCGGAAAAACAGCGGCAGTTCGTGATCAGCTCACCGTGTCCTGCGGTAGTAGCCTTTGTGGAAAAGATGCATCCGGAACTGGTCCCCTATCTGGCGCCCGTCATGTCGCCTATGGAAGCGATGGCGTCCGTGATCAGGGAACGCGTTGATCCGTCTGCGGCCATAGTCTTTGTCGGACCCTGCGTCGGAAAGAAGGAGGAGGCCCGGCGTCTGAACCTTGTCGACGCGGTTCTGACCTATCCCGAGCTTCTTGACCTGCTTTCGGCGCAAGGGATCGACTATCGGGAATGCGCTCCGCGCGAGTTCGATCCGCCGTACGCGAATCTCGGAAAGATCTATCCGGTCACTGGTGGCTTGCTCAAAGCGGCTGCCATTGACTCCGACATACTCGAGAGCCCGGTGGTCGTGGTCGAGGGCAGCTCGCGTGTCACGGATATCCTGGAAGTCCTGAGCGGACGACTCAGGAAGAACGAAGCAATATCGAACACCATGTTTGATCTCTTATTCTGCGAAGGCTGTATCGCCGGACCGATGATGCCGAACGACCTGACGTTCTACGAGAGGAAGAAGTATATCATCGACTACATGAAGAAGCGCCCGCTGGTTGGCGATATGGCGGTGTGGGCGGAAGCGCACAGAGAGTTCCTGACGATTGACTTGCGGAAGAAGTTCAAGGCCGCCACCACGGCGGAGGTGGCTGTTCCGGAGTCGGAGATCAAACAAATTCTTGCCCTCACCAACAAGCTGAAACCCGAGGACGAACTGAATTGCCGCGCGTGCGGGTACGCCTCCTGCAGGGACAAGGCCATCGCGGTCTACCGGGGCATAGCCGAAGTCGAGATGTGTCTGCCCTACCTGATTTCAAAGCTCGAAGTAGCGATACAGGATCTAAAGGACAATCAGCTGAAGCTCATTCAGGCAGAAAAACTGGCATCGATGGGTCAGATGGCTGCCGGCATCGCACACGAAATCAACAACCCGCTTGGTGTGGTCCTGATGTACGCCCATCTCCTCAAAGACGAAATCAACGTTCCCGCAGATACTTCCGCCGACGTCGAACGGATCATCCACGAGGCGGAACGGGCACGTCAGATTGTTCGCGGCATTCTGAATTTCGCCCGCAAAGAGCAGGTTACGAGGGCACCGGCCGACATTAATGCGCTGCTCAGGCAATCGGCCGAGTCCTTTGGCAGCCGCGCCGGTGAGACACTCTTCGATTTCGATCTCGACGACGGTCTCGTACAGCACGCGGTCGATCGCGATCAATTGCGCCAGGTTTTTGACAACATCATTGCAAACGCGGTCGAGGCGACATCCGGCAAGGGCCGCATTCAGGTTCGCAGCGAGGAGAGTGTCGGCGGCTTCCATGTGGTGATCGCCGACTCGGGGCCCGGCATCCCGGATGAAGTACTGCCGAAGCTGTTTACACCCTTCTTCACGACAAAGCCTCCGGGAAAGGGGACCGGCCTTGGTCTTGCCGTATGTTACGGCATCGTAAAAATGCACGGCGGGTCTGTTCATGCCGGAAATCGTTCGGAGGGCGGCGCGTTTTTCGATATCTTCATCCGCGATCCGGAAGATACCGGGCAGGAAGAGCTGCAGGCCCAGGCCGTCGAGTCGCAGGTTTCGACGTAGCTTTCGGGTCTCGAGAGACGGTGAGCGGCAATGAAGGGCAAGCCTGGCGCAACTGATTCCGAATCGTTATCCGTGCTCGTCGTCGACGACGAAGAAGGTATGCGCGAGGGCATACGGAGAATTCTCACCCGCCACGGCTTCCGCGTCGACTTGGCGGAAGGCGGGGCCCAGGCGATCCGGATGGTCGACGTGGGGAGCTACGATCTTGCACTTGTCGATCTGCGCATGCCCGACATCGATGGGTTCTCGGTAACGGACTACATTGCACGCCGGCAGGGCAATAAGACTGTTGTCGTTATCGTCTCCGCACTCGCCACCGTTGAGGCGGCTGTTGAAACCACAAGAAAGGGTGCCTTCGATTTTCTGGTGAAACCGTTCAATCCCGCGGATCTGCTGCAGGTCGTGGAGCGGGCCGAGCGCCAGTGCAGACTCATCAGGGAGCACGAGAAGTATCTGGTCGAACTGGATGGTGAACGGAGTCTTTCGCGCTCACTCATCAATTCAATGCGCGAAGGTGTGATCGTATTGAACGTTCGCTGTGATGTCGTGCTTCTCAATCCGCGCGCAGAGTTCTACCTGGGTGTCCGTTATCGGGCAGGGCTTTCCTGTCTCGACCTTGGTTTTGATACTGGATTCGCCGAAATAGTACGCGCAGTCCTTGCAGGTGACACCGGCGAGCGGCTCATCGAGCAGGAGCTCGGGGAGCACCACCTGCGCATAAGGATCACCCCGTACGTTCGCAGCGCAGACATAGGCGGCGTCATCGTTCTGCTCCACGATTTCACTGACGAATGGCAGTCGGAACAGGACAAGAATCGCTTTGTTTCAATGGTAGCCCATGAGCTTCGCGGTCCGCTCGCGGCAATCATGAACTACATCAAGCTGATACTGGACGGTTCGCTCGACGGGGAACCGGCGAAAGCCCGGGAGCTTCTCGAACGAAGCAAAACGCGCGGCGAAGCGTTGCTCGAACTGATCGGTGATCTTCTTTTTCTGAACAAGCGCAGTTCGGGAAGGACGGAGAAGTCACTCGAGCCCCTCGATCTGGACAACGTGCTCAAGGACGAGACATCGTTTGTCGAGGACCATGCTTCGAGGGCGAAGGTACGCGTGGGCTTCGAAGCGGAGGGGGATGGCTTCCCGTTTGCAGCGGACAGGGGTGATCTGGACCGCATATTCCTGAATCTGATGTTCAACGGCATCAAGTACAACCGGCCCGGGGGAACACTTTCGGTCGGCCTGCGGAAGAGCGACGACCGGCACTGGTTCGAGATCACGTTCAGGGACACGGGCATCGGCATGTCGGACAACGAGATGAAAAACCTGTTTCAGGAATTCTACCGTATAAAGAATGACGAAACACGGTCGATTGCCGGAACCGGTCTGGGCCTTGCCACTGCGAAGCGGGTCCTCTCCGAGTACAATGGCCGGATAAGCGTGGTCTCGAAACCTGGAGAAGGGTCGACCTTCACGGTGCTGCTTCCGGCAAAAGACGGACTGCATGGCTGAAAAGAAACGGGAATCCGGAAACAAAGCCTCGGATTTTATGCGGCTGCTTTCTCACCAGATGAAAGCGCCGGTCCACGCGATTCAGTCGCTGCTCCAGGCAATCTCCGACACGCAGGGGCAGGAGATCTCGATGTCGGTGAGGGATGCGCTGGATCGGGCGATATCCCGAGCCAGGGAAGCAGGCCAGATCGTTGACGATCTTCTCGAGTACGAATCCTACGAAAGCAGGAACGCAGAAGAGGGCAGAGAGTTCGAAATTGTAAGCCTTGTGTCGGACATAGCTCTCCGCTTTTCTCTCGGCGCGGCAACAAAGGATGTTACCGTCGACGTTTCTCTCCCCGGGAATCTCGCGATCTATGTTTCGGGCGTGAGGACCGGGATCGAGCACGCGATTCGCAATCTGATCGACAACGCGGTAAAGTATTCGCCACCGCTCGGGCAGGTGCAGGCCTCAATGACTTTTGATTCCGGAACCAATAGGGTAGGCATCTCGATAAGCGACACCGGCGGGGGCATTCCCCCGGGCGAGATAGCCAGCCTGTTCACGCCTTTCTTCCGCTCGAAGACACGAGTGGCGAAGACCGGCGGCACAGGGCTGGGGCTTGCCATCACGGCGCGGATTGTCGAGGCACATGAAGGGTCCATAGAAGTAAGTTCGGAAGAGGGCACGGGCACAACTTTCACGGTGACGCTGCCATGCAAGCGGGTAGAGCGGATTCCCGAAAAGAGCGCGCGGCCGCGGAGAGTGGTGATTGTCGGTGGGGTAACCTCGGGACCGAAAACTGCGTCCCGGCTTCGCCGCCTTTCCGAAGGACTCGATATAACTATTGTGGAGCGCAACGAGTTCCTGTCCTACTCGGGATGTCAGCTGCCCTTTTTCATAAGCGACACAATCGGCCCTCCGAATGATCTGGTTTCCAGCGCCTATCACAGCGCACGGACTGCCCACTTTTTCAGCGCCATGAAGAACATCGCGGTGCTCAACCTGACTACGGCGCTGGCGATCGATCGGGTCGCAAAAAGCGTGAAGGTGAGGCGCGAAAAGGACGGAAAGGTATTTGAGGTTCCCTACGATGTTCTGGTGCTCGCGACAGGATCTGTGCCAATTGTTCCGATGGTTCCCGGCGGCGCCGAAGGGCTCGTCTTCCCGCTCCATAGCCTGGAGGATGCCCGATTAATCAAAGAGCGGCTGAATCGGGCGAATGCGCAGGACGTCATGGTCATCGGCGGCGGACTTATTGGGGTCTCGGTTGTTCAGTCACTCCTTGAGACCGGCGCGAGAGTGACGCTGCTGGAGCGGGAATCTGAAATTCTCGGCACCTACTTCGATACAGATTTCGGCGGCAAGATTCAGAACGAGCTCACGCGAAAGGGGGTGAAAATTGCGACCCACACGGAGATCACCTCGGTGTCCCGCAACGGCGAGGGGGTTACAGCGCATGCAGCGGAGCGTTCCTTCGCGGGCGACTTTGTCGTTCTCAGTAGCGGCATGCGTCCAAACAGCGCGCTCGCGACCGCATGCGGGCTCGTCGTGGGGAACACGGGCGGCATACAGGTTGACGAACACCTGCGAACCTCCGATCCTGACATATTCGCGGTCGGCGATTGTGCGGAAACACGCCACCTTCTGACCGGTCAGCACGAGTACTGGCCGCTGGGTGCAATCTCTATGAAGATGGGACACACGGCCGCCGACGTCATAGCCGGAAAGGAAGCGGTCTACCGGGGCTCTCTCGGTACCGTGCTGCTCAGCTGCACCGATCTCACGTTGGCACGAACGGGCCTCAGCACGTCCGGCGCACGAAAGGCGGGGTTCGAGCCGGTATCATTCGTGTTTACGGGTCCCGACAGGCCGAGTTATGCTGCCGAGTCGAAGGACATCTTCCTGAAGGTGATTGCGGACGGCCGCACGCGGAAAATCCTCGGCGCGCAGGCGTACGGCAGGGGAGAGGTCGGGTCAAGGATATCGCTATTCGCCGCTGCGATCGCAAACGAAATGACGACGGACGAAATGTTTCTCCTCGACCTCGGTCACGCGCCGGAGTTCAACCATCCGGTGGACGTGGCTCAGAGCGCCTGCATGATGCTGAACAACAAGATGGATGGACTCGTCAGAACTATATCGCCGGCAGAGTTCGAGCTTGAGAAGAGACGTTTCACACCTGCCGCAATCATCTCATCGGATTTCATGTCTCGCTACCTCATCCCGGGAAGTGTCGAAGTTTCACCGGAGAACCTGCGAAAAGAGCATCTACCGTTCAGGGAAGACGAGGATGTTGTGCTTTACAGCCGGACCTCCATGGAAGCGTACCAGGCCTACCGCTATCTGGTGCAGCGTGGATTCGAGCAGCTCAAAGTGCTCGAAGGCGGGTATCTCTTCTGGGTTGAGTAGTTCGGTACGCTATTTTTTCTTGCGCCTTTGCAAATCCGGGTGTACGATAATAATATACGGATAAAATTTTCCGCATATGTCTCACCACATTTGGCAGGCATGCCGTGTGGGGCAATCTCTTTCTATGGGGGTTGAGACATGGGTAGTTCCATCCAGAAGAGCGCTGAAACCGTTTGCGCTCAGTTCCACAACGATCGCACCCGACTCATGGACATCGTCAGGGCAATTCACTCGGAACACGGCTTTATGGGCGACGACGCAATTGAAACGGTCGCCGCCAGATTGGGTGTTCATCGGGTCGAAGTCGAGAGCATGCTGACGTTCTATTCATTCTTCTCCCGAAAGACGAGAGGAAAGATCATCATCCGTCTGTGCAATGACATCATAGACAGAATGAACGGTGCGGATCTTGTTGCCGACGCCTTTCGCCAGGAGCTCGGAATAGATTTCGGGGAAACAACATCGGACGGCAAGATCACGCTCGAGTACACGCCCTGCATCGGGATGAGCGATCAGGCTCCTGCGGCGCTCGTAAACGACGAGGTGGTGACCTACCTCTCGAGCGACCGTGTGAAAGAGATCGTCTCAACGCTCCGCCGGAGCGGGAATCCGGAGAAACTGGTTCACAGGCTCGGCGACGGGAACAACGCTCACGATCTGATTCGGTCGATGGTGCACAATAACGTACGGCGCCGTGGCGAAGTCATATTCGCGCCGTACGAAGCGAACGCTGGTCTCGTAAAGGCGCTCTCGATGAGCCCCGTAGAGGTCATCAACGAGGTCAAGAACGCGCGCCTCAGGGGGCGCGGCGGAGCCGGTTTTCCGACCGGCCTCAAGTGGGAGTTCGCCCGCGGTGCCGCGGGCGAGAATCGATTCATCATCTGTAACAGCGATGAAGGGGAACCGGGAACCTTCAAGGATCGCGTAGTTCTGACCGAGTTTCCCGACCGGATTCTGGAAGGCATGACAATAGCGGGCTACGCAGTCGGCGCACAGACGGGGATATTCTATCTGCGAGGCGAGTATTCCTACCTTTACCGTTACCTCGCCACTGTTCTGGAGCAGCGACGCAAAGATGGTCTGCTCGGAAAGAACATCCTGGGAAAGGGCGTCTCATTCGATATACTCATCGAGCTCGGTGCCGGGGCCTACATTTGCGGGGAAGAGACCGCCCTCATCAGCTCCCTTGAAGGGACCGCGGGGCTACCGAAGACCAAGCCACCCTTCCCGGCGCAGCAAGGCTTCCTCAACCAGCCAACCGTGGTCAATAACGCCGAAACGCTTTGTGTCGTTCCCAACATCATGGATCGGGGAGCTGCCTGGTTCACGGGGATAGGGTCCAAGAGCAGTGTCGGCACGAAGCTTCTCAGCGTGGCCGGCGACTGTGCGCGCCCCGGCATCTATGAGTATCCGTTCGGAGTGACCGTGTCAGACATTCTGAAGGACGCCGGGGCGGAGGAGACCTTCGCCGTACAGGTGGGTGGCGCTTCAGGTCAGATCATCAACGATACCGATTTCAGTCGAACGATCTCCTACGAAGACCTCGCGACCGGCGGATCGATCATGATATTCAACCGCAGTCGCGATGTTCTCGAAATTGTAAAGACTTTCATGCAGTTTTTTGTGGACGAGAACTGCGGATACTGCACGCCCTGCAGAGCCGGAAATCCGCTGATGCTCGCCATCCTCGACCGCATCCTCAGCGGAAACGGGGCGCCGGAGGATCTTGAAACGCTCAAACGCCTCGGCAACTCGGTAAAGGTGGCAAGTCGCTGCGGACTGGGCCAGACCTCTCCCAACCCCATCCTCAGCTCTATCGAGAAATTTGCCCCCCTGTACGCGAGGCTGATGAAAAAGGAACAGGGTGGGCTTAGAGCATCGTTCGACTTCGAAGCGGCGCTCGCCGACTCGTCACGGATAGCCGGACACCGTTCGGCGGTCTTGCCCTGAAGAGGCAGAGGGGAATAGGAATGGCGGACAATTTTTCATTCAGCATTGATGGCAAGGAAATCGACGCAACTCCCGGCCAGACTATCATGGAGGCGGCCGACGAGGCAGGTGTGTATATTCCCCGCCTCTGCACCATGAAGGGGCTCAAGACACTCGGGAGTTGCCGTGTTTGTACGGTGCTGGTCGACGGCCGACCTCAGGCGTCCTGCACCCAGCCGGCAGCACCGGGCATCAGCGTCGACAACGATGTTGAGAAGCTCAACGACATCCGGCGAACCATTATCGAAATGCTCTTTGTCGAAGGGAACCACTTCTGTATGTTCTGCGAAAAGAGCGGAAACTGCGAGCTTCAGGCGGCCGCGTATCGGCTCGGAATCACGGCGCCCACCCTTCCCTACCTCTATCCGAAGCGGGCCATCGACGCCTCGCATCCCGAGGTGCTGGTCGACCGGAACCGGTGCATTCTCTGCGGCCGATGTGTAGTAGCTTCCGAGGACTCCGACGGAAAACACGTCTTCGACTTTGTCGGACGGGGGTCGGAGCGCAAGATAGCGGTCGACTCACGTGGCAAGCTCTCGGAGACCGACCTCAAGTCAACGGATCACGCCGTGGATGTCTGCCCGGTTGGAGCAATTCTCAAGAAGGGAACGGCCTACGCGACGCCGATAGGAAAACGGAACTACGACTCGCAACCTATCGGCTCGGATGTGGAGCAGAGAGGGGGTCGACGATGAGCAAACCGAAAGTTGCAACAGCGTCCCTTGCCGGATGTTTTGGCTGCCACATGTCGCTGCTCGACATCGACGAGCGGATTCTGCAGCTGATCGACCTTGTCGACTTCGACAAGTCACCGATCGACGATATCAAAGAGTTCACAGGCCGTTGTCAAATCGGGTTGATCGAAGGCGGTTGTTCAACGGACGAAAACGTCCGCGTGCTGAAGAGCTTCCGCGATCATTGCGATATTCTCATTTCGGTAGGCGACTGTGCCACCACCGGTGGTCTCCCTGCCCTCAGAAACACAGTCCCCCTGCAAGAGTGCCTCGAAGAGGCATATCTGGACGGTCCCACCGTCCACAATCCGGAGAGGAAGATTCCGGGCGATCCGGAAATCCCGCTCATGCTTGACAAAGTCTATCCCTGTCACGAAGTAGTGAAAATCGACTACTTTCTCCCGGGGTGCCCGCCCTCCGCAGACACGCTGTGGGAAGCGTTGACCGCACTTCTCAGTGACAGGCCCGTGAAGCTGCCCTACTCACTGCTCAAGTACGATTGAGTGTAAGGAGAAACACTACCATGGCCCAAAACAGCGCTACATACAAACGCGTGGTCATCGAGCCGGTTACACGCATCGAAGGACACGGCAAGGTTTCCCTGCTGCTTGATGACGCCGGTGGCGTACGCCAGGCCCGTTTCCACGTGGTCGAGTTTCGCGGATTCGAACGATTCGTGCAGGGCCGCCCGTACTGGGAAGCGCCGGTTCTCGTGCAGCGTCTCTGCGGAATCTGCCCGGTGAGCCATCACCTTGCTGCTGCGAAGGCGATGGATCGCATCGTGGGTGCGGACAAGCTGACGCCGACTGCCGAAAAGATGCGCCGACTCATGCACTACGGTCAGTTCTTTCAGTCGCATGCGCTCCACTTCTTTCACCTTGTCTCTCCGGACCTTCTGTTTGGCTTCGACGCGGATCCCGCCATTCGCAATGTCATAGGCGTGGCGCGCAAATATCCGGACCTCGCTGTCCAGGGCGTAATGATGCGCAAGTACGGGCAGGAGGTTATCAAGGCGACGGCAGGGAAAAAGATTCACGGAACCGGGGCGATACCGGGTGGAATAAACAAGAATCTCTCGATTTCGGAGCGTGACGCTCTCCTGAAAGACATCGATCAGATGATCACGTGGGCAAAGGGCGCGGTGGGAATAGCCCGCGATTACACGACCGAGAACGCCGGGCGCTTAAGTCAATTCGCCGCTTTTGATTCGAATCATTTGTCCCTCGTGAGGAAGGATGGGGCGCTCGAAATCTACGACGGTGATTTGCGCGCGATCGACGCAAAAGGAAAATCGATTTTCGATCACGTCGACTGCCAGCAATTCCCCGATTATCTGGCCGAAGAGGTGCGTGACTGGTCCTACATGAAGTTTCCGTTTATCCGCTCTCTGGGCCCGGAGGAGGGCTGGTACCGCGTCGGCCCTCTCGCCAGGATAAACACGTGCGACTTTATCGATACGCCGGGGGCGGAGGCCGCGCGAAAGGAGTTTTTCGCCGCATTGGGTGAAGGACCCTGCAACCTTTCAATGGCCTACCACTGGGCCCGCATGGTCGAAACGCTATGGGCGGCCGAGAAAATCCGGGAGCTTCTGAACGACCCGGACCTTCAGGGAAACGAGCTGACGGTAAAGGGCAAGCGCCGCAACATAGGAATAGGCGTGGTCGAAGCTCCTCGCGGCACGCTGTTTCACTACTACGAAGTCAACAAGGACGACCAGATCGTAAGGGCCAATCTCATTGTCTCCACGACGAACAATAACGAACCCATCAATCGGGCGGTCGCCGCAGTGGCCGAGAGTGATCTCTCGGGAAAAGAACTCACCGAGGGGCTACTGAACCATGTCGAGGTGGCAATTCGAGCGTACGACCCGTGTCTGTCCTGCGCGACCCACGCAATGGGGCAGATGCCGCTTGTCGTGGAGCTCTTCGACTCCGGCGACCGATTGCTCGACCGAAAGACAAAGGATTGAAGAGCGCCATGGAAGAATCAGTGCTCGTCCTCTGTTACGGTAACCCGGCACGAGAAGACGACGGACTCGGGCCCGCCTTTGCAGAGCTCCTCGAGGCGCGCGCATTGCACAAAGTTACCGTAGAAGCGAATTACCAGCTGCTGGTCGAGGACGCTGTGCCTGTTTCACAATCGTCGCTTGTGATATTCGTCGACGCCGCAGCGGCGGGAAAGGAGCCGTTCGAGTTCGAGCGAATTGAACCGGGCGATGCTGGTGGATACATGGCGCACAGCGTCGGTCCGGCGCAGCTGTTGAGTCTGGCCCGAGAAACGCTCGGCCGCTCGCCGGAAGCGTATCTGCTTGCCATACGCGGGTACTCCTTTGAGATGTTCCGGGAAGGACTCACCTCTTCGGCGTCGGACAATCTGCTCCACGCGGCAGATTTTTTGACTGAGTTTCTCCAATCGAGGACTGTCGAGGCGAGTATGATGAGGAGGCAGAGATGAGAGAGGGCAAGTTCGTTGTTCTTGCAATCGATGATGACGACGACGTATTGTACGCTCTTCGCATTGTACTTGAGAAGAATGGCTATGTGATGACGGAGGCCCATTCTGCCGAAAATGGAGTTCGCGAGTTTAAAAAAGAGAGGCCGGATTTCGTGCTTGTCGATCTCATGATGGAATCCATCGACGCTGGCAAGAACCTCGTGAAGGAGCTCAAGTTCCTGGAAAACAGGGCGCCGGTCTACATGCTCTCCTCGGTCGGCGATGAGCTCGCGTCGAACATTGACGTCCGCGAGCTTGGCCTCCAGGGCGTGTTCCAAAAGCCGATCAATAACGAAGTTTTATTGAAAACGCTTCGCCAGAAACTCAAGAAGCAGGGATAAGTCTCTCGAGAATGGGCTCGAGCGCAGCCGCGAATCGACCCGATGAAAGACTGTGCGGCTTTCCTATCTCATCTTCAATCTCCGGCACAAAGGGAATTTCGCCGAGCAGTCGCAGGTCGGACTTTAAACCCGCTCTTGGTTTCTCACTTTCGCTGTCCGCTACCATGTTGAGGATGTACCCACGCGGATGGAGGTGTGAGGCGACCAGCACATCTGCAAGCCGCTGCATGATGTGCGTTGATAGCGTCGAGGTGGTCGACACGAGCGCGATCTCCATGCGCGGAACGTGCCGTGAAAGGTCGAGAATGGGTTCTCCTATACCGGGGGGCATGTCTACCACAAGAACGTCGAGCGCCCCCCACACAACAACGGCGAAAAGTTCGCGGATGGCATCGGTCACCGCGTCTCCGCGAAGCGCGACTCCGCGTTCGCCGGTGAACGGGGCAATTCCCATGTAACGGAGTCCGTAGGCTGCCTCGAGTGGGAGAATTCCCCCCTTCTCGTCTGGAAGTGAGGGATCGAGACCGAGGATGATATGAGCCGAAGCGCCGTGAAAATCGAGATCGAGAAGGCCGACTTTCCGACCCTGCCGGGCAAGCAGAAGTGCCGCGGTCGAAGAGCAGCAACTCTTTCCGACGCCACCCTTTCCGCTGGCAAACGTTATTACCCTGCTAACGGATTGCAGCCTGTGCTCTATTATCGAGAGCCGGGGGTCGATCATTACGCGCCGTCCACGTTGTCGGGTTCGGTGAGTTCGATCGCGGTGAGCGAGATTCCGCGGCCCTCCGTAATCTGGCAGTCCTGGCTTCCGCAGGAGGGACAATGCAGGAAGGCGTGTGCCGCCTCCGGGAGAAAGTGAATAGCCTCCCGTTCGTTTTCGGTCAGGTCTTCGGCGGTCTCGAGGCCCCAACGGCGGCCGCACGCGTTGCACTGAAGTTGCGCATGTTCGACTTCGATATGCACGACGCCTCCATCGCGGGGAATGTCCTCGATCATGGTCGAAAGTCCATCCTCGAAAATCCCGCGGTCGATATTCTGAAGCTCGCCGAACTTCAGATGGACCGCATGCAGGAGTGAACCTTTGTGACGTTCCATCTCGTTTCGGATCGATGCGGCGACAGATTCTGCCAAAGCCCATTCGTGCATGCGGAATTGTAACTCGTATTGCCGATGTGTGAAAGTGGAGATAGCATGTAAGCGGACGGACGGTGGGCCAGGGCGGAAGGTCTATGGTGAATAGAGTTGAGAAGATCCGAAGAGTGCGCATCACCTACCGCGGTGTGGTACAAGGCGTGGGGTTTCGCCCTGCTGTCTACCGTTGCGCGGTTGCGTGCGGGCTTGTCGGGTTCGTTCAGAATCGACGGTCGGAAGTTGTCGCAGAAATTCAGGGTACGGACGAGGCGATCGGACGATTCGAGACGATGTTGACCAGGAACCTCCCGGCACCGGCGCGTATCAAAACGAATGTCGAAGAAGAAATTGAGACGGCCCGAGAACCTGAGTTCCAGATCATAGAAAGTCGCAATTCGAGCTACCTGTTTCCGCCAATTCCTCCCGATATTGCGCTCTGTGACGAGTGCCGACGCGAGCTTCTCGACCCCGCGAACAGACGCTATCTCTACCCTTTCATAACCTGCACCGAGTGCGGCCCCCGCTACTCGATCGTCGAAGACACTCCTTTCGATCGCGAACGGACGTCGATGGTCGATTTCCCGCAATGCGGAAACTGCCGTGCCGAATATGCAGATCCTGCAGACCGCCGGTTTCACTCTCAGACTAATTCATGTCCGGATTGCGGACCGATGCTGCGGCTCGTGACCCGCGACGGTCGACCTGTCCCGGGTGACCCGGTAACAACTGCCGTGGCCGCTTTGGCTCAGGGGCGGGTTGTGGCGCTTCAAGGTATTGGCGGTTTTCATCTCGCGGCAGACCCCCGGTTCCCGGCTGCGATTGGCCGGCTCAGGCGCGAGAAGAGCAGGGGGGAAAAACCGTTCGCGTTGATGGTACGGGACCTGGCGGAGGCGCGTGAGCTCTGTGCGCTTTCGACCGAGGATGCCGAAATCCTGAGCTCTCCTGCGAGCCCTATCCTCATACTTCCGCGGCGGGATCGGTCCGCGCAGCATCTTGCGGCGGTTTCAGACCTCGGCACTCTTGGCATAATGCTGCCCTACAGTCCGCTGCACCTCCTGCTCTTTTTTCACCCCACGGTCGCCGCCCCGTATCGTCACCTCGTGATGACGAGCGGCAACCTCGGAGAGGAACCCATCATCATCGATCCGGTAGAGGCGCTCCGGAAACTCGAAGATTCCGCCGACCTGTTCCTTTTCCACAATCGGCGAATCCTTCTCGCTACCGACGATTCGGTGATTCGGCCTCTATCCCGGGCGGCCGGTACCTATACCCTCGTTCGCCGGTCACGCGGGTTCGTGCCCGGAACGATTCGCCTTCCGATTGCTCTCGATGGTCCGACTCTCGCGGCCGGCAGCGATCTGAAGAGTGCACCTGCAGTTGGAACAGAACAGACGATCCTGCTTGCGCCTCACCTCGGAGATCTATCGAACCCGGAGAGCCGCGAAAACTACGTCCGCACGGTGGAGCAGATGCTTCGTCTATCCGGCCTGGCGCCGGAACGAATTGTCTTCGATCTTCACCCTGCCTACTTTTCCTCCGAGTGGGCGCTTCGAAGCCCCGTTCCACGGAAGATCGCGCTCCAACACCATTTCGCCCACGTTCTGTCAGTGATGGCCGAGTACGGCCTCGACGAATCGATCGGCGTGGCGTTCGACGGTACTGGATTCGGAATCGACGGGACGATCTGGGGCGGCGAATTTCTTCACGCAAAGCGAACCGGGTTCCGACGGCTTGGCAGTTTTCGAAGTTTTCCTCTCCCGGGAGGAGAGGAGGCCATTCGGCATCCGGCGCGGATCGCCTTTTCTCTGCTTTACAGTTACGATGGTTCTGACGCTCTGCGCCGGTTGGCGCGACTACCCGAGGCGGAGGCCGAGCTCCTGGCGCAGATGATAGACCGCTCGGTGAATACTTCGCTCACCTCGTCGGCCGGCCGGCTGTTCGACGCCGTGGCAGCGCTTCTCGGTTTGGTAGATGATGTGACCTACGAGGGAGAGGGGCCGATGAAGCTCGAAAGCATCGCGACACGGGCGTATGGAAAGAGTGGCGGAGATGGTGATCCTGAAATGCTTCTGGACCTTCTTCCGCTGGGCCGTCGCGAAGATGCGCCCGACATGTTCCACTTCGACCCGCGGCCCCTCGTAGCGCACATCGCGCAGCGTGTCGGCCACGACGACCCCGAGGCGCTTGCCCTGCTGTTTCACCGTGCGATCGCGGATTCGATTGTACGGGGAGCGATGATGGTGAGGGAGAAGACCGGAATCAACACGCTCTGCATTTCCGGCGGCGTTTTCCAGAACCGGCTTTTGTGGGAACTTGTTGTACCGGCTCTCGAACAGGGACGGTTCTCGATTTACCGCAACCGAAACGTTCCGCCGGGCGACGGGGGGCTGGCGCTCGGCCAGGCATGGTACGCAGGGGAAGGCGAATAGGCGCGGCATGGGCCGGGCCGATGACAGCGACGGAAAGGTCGGACTATACTGGACGAAGTTGTCCACACCGCCAATGGAGAAGCTTATGTGTCTTGCAGTACCTTTACAGATAGACGAAATCCTCGACGGCCATTCGGCAGTGGTTTCACAGGGCAATTTCAAACTGCGGGTCGACATCTCCATGGTGCAGGACCCGGCGCCCGGCGATTTCGTTATTGTCCACGCCGGCTTCGCGATCGAGAAGCTTGACAGTCGTTCCGCACGCGATACCCTTGCCATGTTCGACGAAATCCGGGCGACAGATGGCGATCCAACCTGAACTTCCCTTCCGAGACCGGGAGCGTGCCGAGAGACTCGCCGTTGAGATCCGGCGTACGGCGCAAAAACTCGATCGGGACATTCGCATCATGGAAGTGTGCGGCACGCACACCGTATCGCTGCGTCGGTATGGCATTCACTCGCTCCTGCCTCGATCTGTTCATTTGATTTCAGGACCCGGCTGTCCGGTCTGCGTAACGCCCTCCGGTTTCGTTGCCAACGCGCTGCGGCTTATCGAGGATCACCGGCTGACCATTGCCACTTTCGGGGATATGGTCAAAGTCCCTGATCCGGACGGAAAGAGCCTGTCGGGCCATCTCGGGAGCGGAAAGGTCCGCATTATCTACTCACCCCTCGAGCTGATTGAAATGGCCGCGGAGACCGACGGTCCGCTCGTCTTCCTGGGAATCGGTTTTGAGACAACCATACCGGCGGTGGTCTCGGTGTTCGAGCGCGCTCGGGATCGTAGGGTGCGCAACCTGTTTCTTTCGGCAGCGTTCAAAACAGTGCCGCCGGCGCTGCGCGCAATCGTCTCCGATCCGGAATGCGCGATCGACGCCTTTCTTCTGCCGGGTCACGTATCGGTCGTGATCGGCGTCGAGCCCTATCGATTCCTCGCGGAAGAATACGGCTTACCGGGCGTTATCGCCGGTTTCGAACCGGTAGACATGCTTGGCGCGATTCTTCGTATTCTCGTCCAGCTTGCAGAGCGAAAGCCGGCCATCGAAAACGCCTATCCGCGAGCGGTGCGGAACAGTGGAAACGCGGCCGCGCTGGCAATCATGGAAAGGACGCTCGTTCCAGGGTCGGCGCTCTGGCGAGGGTTGGGCCGCATGGAGGGGAGCGGACTGCGGCTGCGTGACGAGTACCGGGAAATGGACGCCGACCGGGTCTTCTCCCTGCCGGAGATCGTCGACCATGACCCACCGGGTTGTCTCTGCGGCAGGGTGATCCAGGGGAAGACGACGCCGCCGGAGTGCCCGTTATTCGGTCGCTCCTGTACGCCCGACCAGCCGGTCGGGCCCTGCATGGTCTCCTCCGAGGGCACCTGCGCAGCCTATCTCAAGTACCGGGAGGGCGTCGAATGAAAACCGACGGTCGAAGGCTCATCACACTCGAGCATGGCAGTGGCGGTGCGCTTTCGCGCGAATTGGTAGAGGAGCTGATCTATCCCTGCTTTGGGGGAGAGGCATATCCGGAGCTCTCAGATTCTACGCGTCTGTCTCTCACGGGGGCCGTCTGCATGACAACCGACAGCTACACGGTCGACCCGCTGTTTTTTCCCGGTGGCGACATCGGAAAGCTCGCCGTGTTCGGCACCTGCAACGATCTGGCGGTCGCAGGAGCGGTTCCGCGATACCTCAGCCTCGGTTTGATACTTGAGGAGGGGCTCCCCATTGTTGATCTTGAGAAGGTTCTGGCCTCGGTGAAGAGTGCCGCGAAGCAGGCTGGAGTCACCATAGTCACCGGCGACACGAAAGTCGTCCCGCGAGGGAGGGGTGGTGGCATCTACATCAATACAAGCGGAATCGGGGAGCTCTTTGCCGGCTTCGCACTCTCGCCGAAATCTGTTCAGGCCGGCGACGCGGTGATAGTCTCCGGTCCGATCGGCGCGCACGGCATCGCCGTCATGGCTGCGCGCGAACATTTGAGTGTCGGCGGTGAGGTGAGATCTGATTGCGCTTTTCTTTATCCGCTGTGTAGATCTCTCGTCGCTTTCGGCAAAGAACTTCGATTCATGCGGGACGCAACGCGTGGCGGGGTCGCCGCGGTGCTGAACGAGACGGTCTCCGGCACGACTTTTGGGATGGAAGTTGTCGAGGAGCTTTTCCCGATCGATCCGATCGTCAGGTCGGTCGCCGAAGTCTTAGGCCTCAATCCGCTCGAGATTGCGAACGAAGGTGTACTTGTCGCCGTCGTGTCCCGCGATGCAGTCGAAGAGGCGGTGAGTTCGCTACAAGCCAATCCGCTCGGCACCCGCTCTGCGGTTGTCGGCTCTATTGTGAACTCCCACGAACGCTCGGTGGCGCTCGAGACGGTGGTCGGCGGACGGCGGATCCTGGACCTTCCGCGCGGCCTTCTGCTCCCGAGGATATGCTGAATGGGCCAGGACTTTGTTGGAAAGCGACCGATGGGAATCGAACCCACATCTCCAGCTTGGAAGGCTGGGGTAATAACCATTATACGACGGTCGCGCAGAAGGTCGTCTACTTTTAGCAGACGGGTGGGACTTTTGTCAAGGCGGACCAGCGTCCGCGGTCCGCAGCAACAGTGCGGATTCGCACCGTTGCTTGTCGGTCACCGGTGCTTTCCTTATACTGATCTCACTATGGGCATACGTGGCGAAGTCTTTTCCGCACGGCTTAACACCGTGAAGCGGACCTATTTCTTTAACGTGAAGGAAAACCGGAAAGGTGACCTCTTCCTGAATCTTGTGGAAAGCGTGAAACAGGAGGACGCTACTTTCGATCGCCATCAGATCTTCGTCTACAAGGAAGATATTGAAGAGTTTGCCCGCAACTTCGAGCAGGCGGTCAGGGCGATGCGGGGACCTCAAACTGGAAGGTTCGGCGCTGGATCCTCGAAGGGCCGTGAACGCCAATAAGCCGACGGTGTTCGACTGTCGGGTATCCCTTGTGCTTTTCGAAAAGGTATTGGGGCTCGATTTTCGCGTATTCGATCATCCAGCGGTCGCGTGCGGTCTTGGCGAGTATCGAAGCAGCCATGATTTCCGGCACAATTGCGTCACCGCCGATCACCGCTCTGCTTGGAAACGGCAGAACGGGGGTCCTGTTACCATCGACAAGCACCAATGACACTTCACGGCAGATTGCTGCTACGGCACGGCTCATCGCGAGCATACTCGCCTGAAGAATGTTGATACGATCTATTTCCTCGTGAGTCGCCCAACCGATTGCGAAAGCTATCGCGTGCTCCCTAATCAGTTTCTCGGCTTCTTCCCGTGCTTTGCGGGAGAGTACTTTGGAGTCGGCAAGTGCTTCGCGCGGGAAGTTCTGCGGAAGGATCACCGCCGCCGCCGTGACCGGTCCGGCGAGCGGGCCTCGGCCGGCCTCGTCCACGCCGCAAACCGGACCCGTCGCCGCGGGCATCTCGAATGAGATTTGCAAATTGCTGATGCGACGCAACACCTGCTCCTGAAAATCACAGAACCTGCCCGCGCGGCGCGAATTGCGCATCGAGCGCGGGTCAGGACGTGAACCGGTCAGCTCACTTTGATCTCTTTTGTGCTTTCCCACAAGCCGTGGATGTTACAGTAGGAGAGGGCGTGAATCGTTCCGGACTGTTTGAGTGTGACAGTTGCGCTGACGGAGGGCTCAGTAAAGGCGGTGCCCTGGTTGGCACCCTTTGCCGATGCGCCGTGAGCAACGAACTCGTTCACCGATAGCTGCTGGGTGAATTTGTCACCTTCAGGCTGGAAGTAGAGCTGAATCCAGCTGATGTGGTGTTCGGTAGTGTTCGGGTGCGCAATCTCCTTCCCAACAGACGCCGAAATGATCACTTTTTCGCCCGCTTTTGTCGCTTGCGGGCACTCTATCACCGGTGCGTGCTTCTCGCTCTTGAAATCCGCGGTCTGGGTATAGTCGCCAATCTTGCTCATGTCGGTCCTCCTCGAGGTATGGTGGTGTCTTACTAAAATACCTCCGGCGCGTCCGATCAGCAAGTTTACCAGTGCGTGCGATCACTTGGCGTCGCGGGAAAATGTGAATCATACGTAAAATATAATTGACATTATGTCCGGTATAGTATACATACAGTGGTGTTAAGAATATTTTACACTGGAATCAGCATGTCATTTGAAGAGAAGAACATCTGGATTTACGGCGCCGCAACGATATGTGCTTTCGGATGTTACCTGGTGACAATAATCGGGCGGGGACACGGCATTCCCATCACCGACCTGCCCTACGCGGGCGCGATGCTCTGGACGATCGGCGCAGCGGTCGGAGCGTCAATCGTGAGCCACGTCGTGGTGGCAGTCGCATGGCCCAGAGATGCCGACAAGAAGGACCAGCGTGACCGGGAAATCGGCCGTTTTGGCGAATACATCGGCCAATCATTCGTGGTAGCCGGCGCAGTCGCGGCACTCGTGCTGGCGATGGCAAAGGTCGACCATTTCTGGATTGCCAACGCGGTCTACCTTTCGTTCGTCCTTTCGGCGGTTTTCGGCTCGACAGTAAAAATCGTCGCGTATCGACGCGGTTTTCAACCGTAGTGAAGCCGACGAAGATCACGAACGCCATTCGAGTCCTGAGGTTCTCCAGTGGGGAGATGACGCAGGCGGAACTTGCTGATCGCGTCGGCGTGACCCGCCAGACGATCATTGCAATCGAACAGGGTCGGTATTCGCCGTCCCTGGAGATGGCGTTTCAGATTGCACGGGTTTTTCAGGTTCCGCTGGACGAGGTGTTCCACTACCCGGAAGGGGAGGGAGAGACGAAATGAGGGAGGTCAGGATGAAAGCAAGCGTACGGACGACGTACGGTCCACCTGAGGTGCTGAGGATTGAAGAGGTGGCGAAACCAGTTCCGAAACAAAACGAGGTACTCGTACGGGTTCGAGCCACATCGGTGAACTACGGGGACCTGGCGGCGAGGAACTTCAAGGCAATCTCGGCCCGCCAATTCAACATGCCGTTCCTTTTCTGGTTTATGGCAAAGGTGTATTTCGGGATCAAACGGCCCAGGATGACGATCCTGGGAAACGAGTTTGCCGGAGATATTGATGCAGTCGGTGCGGAAGTGAGAACCTTCGCGCCCGGCGACAAGGTCTTCGGATATCTCGGACAGAGCATGGGCGCCTACGCCGAGTTTCTCTGCATGCCCGAAGGTGGGTGTGTCGCGCGAATGCCCTCCAACATGACCTTCGACGAAGCTGCGGTCGCGCCCTACGGGGCGATAATGGCGTTGAGCTTTCTTAAGAAAGCAGGGGTGGAGAAGGGGCAAAGGATTCTGATAATCGGGGCAAGCGGGGGGATAGGGTCGGCGGCTGTCCAGATTGCCAAGTCATGTTTTGGCGCCGAGGTTACCGGTGTTTGCGGCACCCGGAGACTGGAATTCGTGAAGTTCGTGGGAGCCGATGCGGTGATCGACTACACGCGGGAAGATTTCACTCGAAACGGTCAAACCTACGACCTGATTCTCGACACGCTGGGCAAAAGCTCATACCGCCGGTGCAGGGACTCGCTCACGGAACACGGACGGTACTTCCGGGTGAGCTTCAAATTGCCCCAACTTATCCAAATGGCGTGGACGGCGATTGTCGGTGGCAAGCGAGTGGTGTGCGCAATTGCACCCGGAAGCAGGGGAGATCTGCTCCTGGTCAAGGAGCTTGTAGAGTCGAAGAAATTGGTTTCGATCATCGACAGGCGCTTTCCTTTGGACCGGACGGCAGACGCTCACAGGTATGTTGAAAGCGGCGACGCCGGAGGCAAAGTGGCGATAACGGTATGAGATGCCTGGTAGAGAGGGCTCCCCGTAGCGGCCAGTCGAGACAAGCGTCAAGGACTCTCGAGGAAAGATTCGAATGGTCTTGACCAATTTCCGATAGGCCTCGAAAATAGACTCTTGGAACGAGAGTTCCGGGTTCGCGTGCGGCGGAGTAAATTTTCCGGCACGAGACACACGATGAGCTTGGTGGTAGAGTGATTCGAGGGTTTCGTGCACCATCCGCTTGGCCGCGCCGCTAAACTGGGAGTTAACATTGTTTCTAAAGAGCATCGAGCTGTTCGGTTTCAAGTCTTTTGCGGATAGAAGTCGCATCGAATTCACTGACGGTATCTCGGCCCTGCTCGGCCCCAACGGGTGCGGCAAGAGCAATGTGGTCGACGCGATCAAGTGGGTACTCGGTGAGCAGGCGACAAAGAGCCTGCGAGCCGATCACATGGAAGACGTCATTTTCAACGGGACCGAGAGCCGGAAGGCTCTGAATGTCGCCGAAGTTGCCTTGACTCTCGCAAACGAGACGGGAATTCTGCCGATCGATTCGGCGGAAATCAGCATCCGACGACGCCTTTTCCGTTCGGGCGAAAGCGAATACTACGTCAATAACACGCCGGCAAAACTGAAAGAGATCCGGGAGCTCTTCTACGATACGGGCATCGGCAAGTCCGCCTACTCGATCATGGAGCAGGGCAAGATCGACCAGATACTCTCCAACAAACCGGAGGAGCGCCGCAGCATCTTTGAGGAAGCGGCCGGCATCACGAAGTACAAGGTGAAGGGGCAGGAAGCGGAAAGAAAGCTCGAGCGCACCGAAGAGAACATGCGTCAGATCGACGGCATTCTCGGCGAAGTGAAACGAAGTTACGATTCGCTCAAGAAGCAGGCTGACAAGACCCTGCAATACCGGGAGCTTCGGGACCGGAGCTTCAACGTTGAGTTGGATATTCAGCTGCTGCGCCTGAAGTCTTTTCTGGACGAACGTGATGCGCGTCAATCGCAATTGAAAGAGAAGAGCGACCGGCGTGACGCCACCCGCAAAGAAATCGATACGATCAATGAGTCGCTGGAGGAGAATCTCGATCAGGTCAACTCCATGGAAGCGAAGTTGATCGATTCACAGAAGAAGCTCTACGGAGTCGAGCTGGAGAAGAACAATCAGGTCAATCAGACGCGACTCCTGCAGGAAAGAATCGTCGAGACCGAAGAGAAACACGCGGCCGACATAGCGCGTGAGAAATCGATTTCGGAAAAGCTCGAATCGCTTCGCAGCGATGTGGCCGAACGGCAAAAATCGCTGGAAGAGTTCAAGGTTCGCATTGAAGAGACGGAAAGCAACATCGCAGGATTCGAAAAGAACATAGAAAACGCGACTGCGAGAATTCGGGAAAACGAGACCGCCTCCCGCAGGAAAGACAAGGAAATACATGATTTCGATCAACGACAGGAGGCGCTGCAGACCGACTTGCGCGGGCTCACCGACGATATCGTTCAGCAGCTCGATCAGGGGCTGAAAGAAAGCGGATACTCCTACCAGGAGCGCCTGCATGTCGAAGAGGAGCTGTCGCAGGTCCTGGAAAGCGTCCGAATTCTGACCGATGGCCGCCGCAACCTCTTTGCGGACGCCGGCAAGATTGGGACCGCAAAACCCCAGGAGATCGAAAAGGTCGTTCACTCAGGGGCGGCAGCGTTCGAAGAGCTCCACTCCCAGATCGCCCACCTTGCCGATCTCTTTTCGCGATACCGGACCTTCACCCCGGCGTTTCTCGACGATTTTCTCGCGCCCGAGGGAATCATAACTCGGAAGCGCGACATCGACGAGGAGATCCTCGATCTCAGAGTAAAAGTGCGAGCGAATCGCGAGGAGATTGCGCGACTCGGTGAAGAGAACCGTGCGCTCGCCGGCAAGATCGACGAGTACCGAAAGACCCTTGAGGAGCTGCGGATGAGCAGGGTGCGCCTGCGAACGCAGGTGAACGCGGTTACGGAGACGGTAGAGCGGAATCTTTTTGAAATTGCAGATCAGGAAAAACTTCTTGAAGTGAATCGTCGTGCAATCGAGGATGCAAAGGAGCGTATCGAGGGGATTCGCCGGCAGATCGATGCGGTACAGGCCGAACAGGCGAAGCTCGAAGAACGGGAGAAAGCGCTTCGGAGCGAACTTGCAGCGCTCGAGAAGAATATTACCGTGAAGAACCGCGCGCTCGTGGACAAAGAGAAGCGACTGAAAGGAAGAATGGAGGAGCTGGGCAAGACGCAGACTCAGGTCGAAAAGCTTCAGATGGATCTTGCCGAGGCGAATGCGGAAATTCGCAACATCTACTCGAATTTCCGTGAACGTCATTCGCGTGAGCTATCGGAGTACGAAAGCCGGATGCTCGAGATTACCACCGCCGGCAAGGATCTTCGGGATCAGCTTACCGAGATACGAGAGGAGCAACGGAAACTCGGGCAGGTGAACCTCATGGCGCCGGAGGAGTTCTCCGAGGTCAAGGATCGGTTTGATTTCCTGTCGGGCCAGCTCGAAGATCTGCGCAAGGCAAAGGACGATCTCGTACGGGTGACCGGGCAAATCCGGACCGAGTCGGCCGAGCTTTTCCTCGACACCTATGAGAAGATCAAGAAAAACTTTCACAGTATGTTCCGGCGCCTGTTTGGTGGCGGGCGAGCCGAGCTGAAGCTCGTTGAAGGGGAGGAGGTTCTCGAATCGGGAATCGAAATTCTCGTGCAACCGCCCGGGAAGAAGCTCGAGAGCATCGCATTGCTGTCCGGCGGCGAGAGGTCGCTCACTGCAGTGGCACTTCTTTTTGCTACCTACATGGTTAAACCGTCGCCTTTCTGCCTCCTCGACGAGATCGATGCTGCGCTCGATGAGAACAACGTCGGTCGTTTCGTGACGATGCTGTCGGAGTTCGGGAACACTTCCCAGTTCATTGTCATAACTCACAACAAGAAAACCGTTGCCGGGGCAAAGACTCTGCTCGGCGTCACGATGGAAGAGTCGGGAGTCTCGAAGGTGATCGCATTGCGCCTCGACAGGAAGGAGCCGGTCCATGCCGGATGACGGATCATTTTCCAATGATTCGGATTCATTTGCTGAGTCCACGCCGGAGCAGCGGTTTTCGGAGGATGTGGGGGGGGCCGGTAGGCGGGGGCGCCAATCGAATAGCGGAGGCGTAGCCGCGCGCATTTTTCGGTTGTTTGCGAACGCGGCGCGGGACCTACTCGATGGCGTGAGGCAGAAAGCGAAGGAGCTTCTCGAATCGCCCGACGGATTCGCGAGAGGACTCCGCGTCGTAGTGGCCGGAACCCTGGCAATCGCTTTCTTGATTGTGATTATGCTGCTGATCTTCTACCGGCCGACTTCGCCGTCTGCTCAATCGATGGGCGCTTCTGCGGCCGGTTCGGGGACTTCATCTGCAGGTCCCATCTCGCCCGAGGTCGCGCCTTCGGGTGCGGCCGGAAGGTCAACTGCGCTGGCCGGCAGTCCCGGCGGCACGGTTTTGAGTTGGATCAGCTCCCCGATCGAACCTTCCGATTTTCTGGTGCCGAGATCTGACCGGGAGGCGCTCGAGGGCGGCGTCACGTGGCGGCTGTCACGCCTTCCACATAAGACATGGTCGCAGAAAGAGATCAACAGATTCTGGATTGATCCGACGGCACTCGTTGTCGAGCATCTTTCGAAGAGGAACGGTGACTTGATCGATGAGGTGTTTCGCGGAGTGCCGTAGATGTCTGTCACAGCAGTGCGCCTTGAGCGCGAAACGCTGTGCCCCGTGTGACCGGGATGCCATCAGGGAGGGGACGATGGGTAACATGGATCACACAATTTTCCCGAAGACCTTTAGATTTTTCATTTTGTCTGCCGCTCTGGTGGTATTCGCGGCGGCGTGTTCCACGTTGACGAGGCCGACCTCGGGGCCGGCAGTCGCCACATCAGGTGCGGTCTCGGCGGGGGGTGCCGCTCGCGTCTCGACGCCGTCTGCCCAAACACCGCCGCGGAACGCGGGCCCGACACTCCAGCCCGAGCTTCCGCCTTCGACCGTTTCGAACGCAGCAGTGGCGTCACTACCGGACGCTGATGTCGTCCCCCCGGCGCCACCCACTGCAAATTCACCCGAAGATACTGGGCTCCCCGCGCCGCTTCCGCCACCCGCGGGAGAGAAGCCAGCCACGGGCAGCGCATCGGTGCCCTCCGTGGCACCTGCACCGGGGCCGAACAGCTCTGATGCCGCGACAAAAGGCGCAAGGCGGGCCAGATCCGGCCTATTGCCAATTCCGGAGACTCCGAGCGAAACACCCTCGCCACCACCGGTTCCGCCGGCAGCGAGCAAGGCCCCCGCGTCGGAGGCAGTTCCGAATCGGCCGAATGCAGCAGCGGGGCACGAACCGCGCGGGCCGGCATCCGCTGCACAGCCGGATTTGAACGGAAAGGCGGTCGCTGCGACTCCGCCTCCCAGACCAACCTCTACGGCTGCGCCGGCAGATCAGACCGGCAGCCGCAGGAGAGCCGCTTCACCATCGACGGCCACTTCTGCCGTCCGCGCGGGGGCCGCTACTCAACCGCCCGGCGCCCCCGAAGCTGTTTCGTCAGCTGAGGGAGCCGCGGCCTCTTCGCAGCACGATGTCTCCGGAACTGTTTCGGCGCATCTGGCCGGCGTACTGGGACAGGAACTGACGGTGAGTTTTCCCGGTGACGGATGGATCTATCTGGGCACCAGCAGCGGAAGCGACGCGGTAAATTTTCGTCAACAAGAAGGTCCTCGACGGGAAGTCGGAGTTTGTCTTCCGCGTAACGCGACCGGGCGATTTTACGCTACTTTTTGAACGGCAGAACCTCGAAACGGGAACCCAGGAGGACCGGAACATTGCTTTGACGGTGATCGCTCCGCCACCGGATTTCGGCGGACGCACTCCGCGGGGAACTGCACTTGGTGGTGGCGAGCCTATTGCGCTCACCGGTGACAGCGCCTCCGGCGGCACCGCGCTGGCGCCTGCAGACAGCGTCGTTCCGGCGAATCCGCCGACGCGTGCGGCCGCGGAGTCCGGGTCCGGTCAGCCTGGCGCGTCAGGCCAGACAGCGGGAGCCGCGGCGGCTTCTTCCGGGGGCAGCGCGGGTCCCGCGACCACAGGGGTCGGCGGTACGAATGCGACCGGCGGCACAGGCGGGAGCCCGGGCACGAATGCGAACGCGAGCAACGACGCGACCGGTTCCACCGCCGCGGCTGCTCCGGCGTCGTCACAATTACAGAAAAGAACCGTTGGCCAGGGAGTGACAACCACCGGGGGCTCTATTCTTGGTGGAGGCGCCGGCGCTCCGCCCGGCGGTCCTGCCGGGGGTGGCAATTCAGCGGGAAACTCGGCTGCCGTCGGCACTCCGAATTTCGACGTTTCCACCGCCGAGGGACTTCTGGCAGCCGCAAAATACGCTGTTGCAAACGGCGACCCGATAACCGGGGAAAGGTTGCTTTCCGAGTACATCGATCGTTTCAACTACGCGTCGAACGCCGATGAGGCCTACTATCTACTTGCCAAGCTCTATGAACAGAACGGGAAAGTTCGCAATATTGAGAAGTCGCTCCAGTACTATTCGATGCTTCGCAGCGATTTTCCGCTGAGCAGCTACTGGGACGAGGCCGGCAAACAGATTCAGTACCTTACCAGACATTTCATCTACGTGCGGTAGCGGATCGACCCGGGCCTGTTTCCGACAGACTTCTATCCCGCGGAGCTCGGTACATGACTGCCCCGGTCGGCACCTCGAAACGAGTCCGGTTGACACTGGCAGAGCAGGCAAGTATAAATAAGGATAAAACTCGTGACGCTTGCGAAGCGCAAGGCTTGTAGGTAATGCTGGACCGTATATCGAGGAAATTCTCCGACGTTGTCAGACAGGTGTCCGGCAAAGCGAAGATTTCCGAAAAGAACATACAGGATGCAGTCCAGGAGATTAAGGTCGCCCTGCTGGAGGCAGACGTCAATCTCCGGGTCGTCAGGCGGTTCGTGAACCGCACAATTGAAGACGCTGCCGGCGAAGCGGTCATGCGCTCGGTGTCGCCCGGGCAGCAGTTCATCAAGATCGTCTACGATCGAATGGTCCAGCTGCTTGGTGATGAACGGCAGGATCTGGCGCTCAAAGGGCCGGACACGCAGACGGTGATCCTGCTGCTTGGGCTTCAGGGCTCCGGAAAGACCACAACAGCTGCAAAGCTGGGCGTTCATTTGACAAAACGGGGGCGGCGACCGCTCCTTATCGCGGCGGACCTTGTCCGGCCGGCGGCAGTAGAGCAGCTGGTAGTTCTCGGCAAACAGGCCGGGATCGAAGTATACCGGGAAGAGGGCGCCACTGATCCGGTAAAGGTCGTCAAGAACGGTCTCTCTTTCGGCAAGAAGGGGCAATTCGATACGATTCTGATCGATACGTCCGGACGGATGCAGATCGATGAATCGTTGATGAGCGAGATAGTCCGGATCCGCGACGCGGCAAAGCCGGATGAGACGCTTCTGGTTGCGGATGCAATGACGGGCCAGAATGCCGTCGATATTGCAAAAGAGTTTGACGAGAAGGTCGGCGTTTCCGGCGTCGTCCTGACGAAGTTCGATTCGGATACACGCGGTGGCGCCGCGCTGTCGCTGAAGTCGATTACGGGCAGAGCGGTAAAGTACATCGGCGTGGGGGAGAAACTCGACGCCCTCGAGCCGTTCTACCCGGACCGAATTGCTTCGCGAATCCTCGGCATGGGCGACGTCGTCAGCCTTGTCGAGAAAGCGCAGGAGAACTTTGACCAGGAAGAGGCCATCGAGCTCCAGCGCAAGATGGCTTCGGAGACCTTCACGCTTCAGGACTATCTGGATCAGTTCCAGAAGGTCCGGAAAATGGGGAGCATGCAGTCCCTCGTCGAGATGATGCCGGGATTGAAGGGCAAAGTCGACGAGAACTCCATAGACGAAGGGGAGATGACGCGAGAAGAGGCGATAATCCTCTCGATGACCAGAAACGAGCGGGGCAACTACCGAATCATCGGCCCCTCGCGACGGAAGAGAATAGCGCACGGAAGTGGAACATCGGTGTTTGAAGTCAACAGACTGTTGAAGAAGTTCGAGAAGACAAAGCTCATGATGAGAAAGGTGTCAAAAAGCAAGAAGCTACAGGCGCGGCTCATGGCCGGCGAACTGTAAGCGGACAACACGCGGCACCTCGAAGTTGCAAGCGCAGGAGGAATCAGGTGAGTGTAAGTATCAGGCTGAAAAGGTTCGGGACGAAGAAGCGCCCATTCTATCGAATTGTAGTGACCGATTCGCGGGCTCCTCGTGACGGCGCAAATCTCGAAGAGGTCGGTTTGTATCATCCCATAGAACTGGAAGAGAAGCAGATTACCCTGCAGGAAGACCGCATCAAAGAGTGGTTGGACAAGGGCGCGCGGCCCAGTGATACCGTAAGGAGACTCTTGAATCGAAAGAACTTCCACCTCAAATAACGATCGAGACAGGAAATTGTCAAGGAGATGAGTGTGGAGAAAGAGCTTGTAGCCTACGTCGCAAAGGCGCTTGTGGACGAGCCGGAGGGTGTAGAGGTCAATATGATCGAGGGAGAAAAGTCCACGATACTCGAATTGAAAGTTGCTCAGGCGGACATCGGAAAGGTTATCGGCAAACATGGGCGAATTGCCAAAGCGCTTCGAACAATTCTGAGCGCGGCGGCGACGAAGACCGGAAAACGGATAGTCCTGGAGATTCTCGACTGACGGTCCGCACGTGATGCCGGGGATACCGACTGAAGTTTCCCCGGTCCGGAGCTGCCGGCGGATATGCTGGCGGTTGGGGTGGTCCGCGCAACGCACGGGCTTGACGGCATGTTGCGTGTCGAGAGCCTTTCGGGGGAAAGCGGACATTTTGCGCTTCTGGGTGAGGTAACGCTCGCCGGCAACGGAAGACTCGACATTCGACGCGTAGAGTCGGTCTCGAGCTTCGGCGCTTCCGTGATCATGAAGTTTGCGGGTGTTGACAGGGTCAACGACGCAAAGGCGTTGGTAGGAGCGGAACTGTGGGTGCGGCGCGAAAATGCGGCGCCTCTCGGTAACGACGAGTTCTATTACCGTGATCTTTGTCAGTGCAGCATCATTCTGAACGGAGAGGTCGTTGGCAGGGTCAAGGCGATAAGTGCGGCCGCAGGTCGGGACCTTATCGAGATAGAGCTCAAAGACGAGCGCGTAGTGCTCGTGCCGTTTCAAGATGAGTTCATTGGACGGGTCAGCCTGGAGGAGCGTCTGGTCGAGCTGAAAACGGCATGGATTCTGGAATGAAGATAACGGTGTTGAGCCTTTTTCCGCAGATAGTGGACGGTTTTTTCAACACCTCTATCATGGGAAAATCGCGTGAACGGGGTCTGATCGACTATCATTCGATTGACATCCGAGACTACGCGCGGGACCGACATCGGACCTGTGACGATGCGCCTTACGGCGGTGGTGCCGGGATGGTGTTGAAGCCTGATCCGGCCGCTTTGGCGCTGGAAGCCGCAGGTGCGGCTTCGGTTCGTACGGTTTACGTAACGCCGGCCGGAAGACTTTTCGATCAGGCGTACGCCCGGGAGCTCGCGCGCGAATCGGAGTTGGTCTTCCTTTGTGGTCGGTACGAGGGGGTTGATCAACGAGTGATTGATCTCTATGTCGACGATGAGCTCTCGATCGGCGACTACGTGATCTCGTCGGGCGAGGTTGCGGCCCTTGTAGTGATTGATGCCGTCTACCGGCTCCTCGACGGGGTGATCTCAGCCGACTCTCTCACGGAAGAGAGTTTTGACCGGGGACTACTCGAGTACCCGCACTACACACGACCGGAACTGTTCAACGGATTGCGCGTGCCCGAAGTGCTGCTTTCCGGGCACCATGAGAAAATCCGGCGATGGAGGCTCGAACAGAGTCTTGCAAAAACGGCGAAATACCGCCCCGACCTGTTGAGCAGGGTGGTGCTTTCGGAAGAAGAGCGGCAAATATTGAACGAAGCAGGTTTGGAAGGAGCGGATTATGGATGCGATAAAAGCGGTTGAAACACCCCAGCTGAAGGAAAATGCGGAGAATTTTCGCATCGGCGATACCATCAAGGTCCACTTTAACATCGTTGAAGGAAGAAACGAACGCGTTCAGGTCTATGAGGGCCTGGTGATCGCTATGAAAAATGGCGGGTTGCGCCGGACAGTCACGGTGCGAAAGATGTCCTACGGTGTCGGAGTGGAGCGGGTCTTTCCGATTCATTCACCCCGCATACAGAAGATCGAAGTAGTCCGCACGGGAAAAGTGCGCCGATCGAAGCTCTATTACATTCGGGAACGAGTCGGCAAGTCCGCGAAGGTCAAAGAGTTGATCCGGAAGAAGTCGGACCCCGCTTCGAAACCTGAGCCTCAAGAGCAGAAATAGCTGCTTCTGAGGGAGATCACGCCTCATGAGCGGCTCGGTGCCCGGTGATCCCCCGACCTCTTCTTTTCCGTCAAAAGAACAATCTCTTTCGAAAGCAGCCAGCGGTGCATCGATGGCTGCTTTCGGTGTTTCCCGACCGGGTCGTGGAGTCACTCTCTCCGTGGCCGGAGAGCTGCCTTCGACGCTCCGCAGCGGTGAGACAGTAACCGTACGTGTCGTGGCAAAACTTACGGGGGACCAGTGGCAGGTGAGTCTGTCGGGGAAGCTGCTTGCCGTCACCTCGAATGTGCGCCTCACGGTCGGGACGGTCTATCGAGCCGGTGTCGAGCGGCTTCCGACTGGTCGGATACTGCTTCGCCTCATTCCCAACGATTCCGGCCTACGGATTGCCCGTCAGCTGGGAGTTCCGCAGTCCCCCGCTCTGCAGATGGCAATCAATGCGCTGGTGCAATCCCACATGGCGATCGTTCCCGAGCAGGTTTCCGCGGTGCTGGCCACGCTGCAACGGCTACGACGGCTGGATGACGGGGCAGCGCGGGTAGTGGCTCTTCTTCACGATCGCGGGCTGCACCTTACCGCAGCACAAATCGAGGAGCTGCTCCAGGCGCTCGCCGGTATCTCAGACGGCGGACAGAGCGGAGGATTCGCGGGAGGAGATCCGGGAGACAACCGGGACGGTGGCGAGGATGAGAAATCAGAAACCTCTTCCGGTGAAAAAGTCGGGTCGGACCCCGACCTTGATGTGATGGCTGCAGTGGGAGACGCAGTTCGGTTTTTCTGCACACGCGCCTCGGAATTTGGTGACCACGTTCTTCAGCTTTTCAATCATCTTCCCGCCGCCCATGACCGGTGGCTCGTTATCCCGTTCGGCTACTCGGTTGAGACGGCAGAGGAAACGCCGCTCGAGCTGCGAGGGAGTCTTCGACTGCGAATCTGCGCGACTGGCGGATCCCAAAAGGCGGACCGTGCGCGCCTGTTTGTCGATTGCGGCGGGGAATCGTTGCTCTTCGCGTGGCCACTCGACGGTTCAGACAATGACCGCGGCGCCCTCGAGGTCTTCGCAAACCGAAAATTCGACCGTGAGCAGCTCGACGAGTTGAAGCGTGTCGTTAGCCGGCTGGGATTTACGGCGCCGGAACTGATCATGCCTCTTACGGACACCGACGGATTTACCGGCGGACAGGAACATGTGGAAATAGAATTTGTGGACGAAAGCCTGTAGCCGGCTCTTGGAAGAGAGTTTTTTTCGCTATCGCATCGAACCGCTGAAAAAGGAGACGCCTGGATGCGCAAGTCGATAGCTTTGAAGTACGAACGGGGTCTCCCTGCACCCTTTGTTCTCGCGCGCGGGAGGGGGGAATTGGCCGACAGGATAGTCGACCTTGCAGAGCGCAGCGGTGTGCCCGTGGTCGAACGGGGAGAGCTCGCGGATGCGCTCTACATGGTCGACGCCGGCAACTTCTTGCCGGAAGAGTTTTTCAAAACCGTTGCAGAATTGCTGGTTTTCGTGCAAAATATCGGGAAAGGGCGAAGAAGGTAGTTTTGGATGCAGAATATCAGACTCTCGGAGTTGCAGGCCGGAATGAGATTCGATCAGCCGGTCTATATTGACGGCGTAAACCTTCTCGTCCCCGAAGGTGTTCCGATCAAGGACAAGGATCTCGACCGTCTGAGGCGCTGGAACATTCAAGAGGTCACCACGGACGGCAAAGTCATGGACGACGGCAAGAGTGTCGTCGCGACCTCGGTCCTTCAGGCTACAACCGTCGCCCCCGGTCAGCACGAGGTCATGGGCATCTATTCCAAGGTGGCGACCCGCCTCGCAGGCATTCATTCATCGGTGAAACGCCAGCAGAACCTCGATTCTTCGGAAATCGATGGAATTGTTGACACGCTCTTCGCGTCGCTGCGCAGCGACAAGAATGATATGATCCAGTACATTCTTTACGGATTGCAGGGCGAATCGGGATTTGTCGAAAACGCGTTAAACTGCGCGGTACTCGCAACCCTGGTCGGAATAAACATGAACATGGTCCAGCACAAGATTCTGCATCTTGCGACAGGCGCGCTGCTCCACGACGTCGGCATGCTGCGGCTGCCGGACGCGATAGTCTCCAAGCGCGGCGAGTTGACCCGGGACGAGCGACAAACCATCGCGACTCACCCGATTCATTCGTACAAGATCATCACCCGGGAGATGAAGTTTCCCGAGGAGATCGGCACTATCGCCCTGCAGCATCAGGAACGGTGGGACGGCGAAGGATATCCAAAGGGGCTTTCGGGCAAGGACATAATTCTCCCGGCGCGTATCGTAGCAGTTGCGGATTCTTTCGAGGCCATGGTGAGCAAACGGCCCTATCGCAACTCCATGATCGGGTATGCGGCTATGCGAGCTATCCTTTCCGACAACGCCCGGCGGTTCGATCCGGCCGTTTTGAAGATCTTCATCCGCACGATGGGAATCTATCCTATCGGCAGTGTGGTCCTCCTGAGCAATTCCTGCGTCGGCCGCGTCATTGAAACCAACCCTGAATCGCCGCTGCGACCGCAGGTGAAGATAATGATTGACGAAGCGGGAAAGGAATTTCGCAAGGATGAAGGTGAGATCGTAGACCTGATGCACGAAAAGAAGGTGTTTATTGCCCGGGCGGTGGACCCAAAAGAGGCAAGCGATACATAGATGAAACGGGAAACCGTCGCGCGGAGTACCCGGGAAAAGGGTGACGAAGGGGAGGACCGCGCAGCAAGGTATCTCCAGGAGAGAGGATTCCGAAATTCTGGAAAGAAACTTCAGAATACGGCGTGGAGAGGTCGATATAATAGCTGTACGGGACGATATCCTTGCATTCTGCGAGGTAAAATCCTGGAGAACCCTCCCGGTGGAGAGCCTTGAGTACGCACTTTCGCGGGAAAAAAGACGACGTATTATCACTACGGCGGCAGTCTATCGGCAGAAGAACCCGGAATTCGGGGGATATCATGTTCGGTTCGATGTACTGCATATCGCGGCTACGAGTGATTCAGGGAACGTCACCCATCTCGAGAGTGCGTTTGACGGAGAGAGTTGATGGTAAGGATCGCGAAACAGAGTGACCCAAAACGGCTCCGCGACCTGAAAACGCGCATAAATGACCCGGCATACCTTGCCTCGGCAATCAAGCGGATCGCGCAAACCATCACCAACGAGCTCTATATCGGGAGTGAACTTAAGGATGGCCAGAAACAACAATGATCAGCGCAGGCGGCGCGGCCGCCGACGTGGAAACCGGGGCGGGGAGAAGAGCGGTGAGCGGGCGAATCCTCAACATCAGGAGAAACCTGAGCGCCGCGAGATAAACGCGGATGTTCCTCGCGAGGTGAAGTTCCGGATGCCCGAGCCTCCACCGAAGCGGGAGTACGGTGCCTGTCCGATCTGTTCTCAGCCGATGCGGGACATTCAGTCGGCAATTGCGCTTCCGCCGAACAACGAACCTGCGCACTTCGAGTGCGTGGTGCGGAAAATCGCGGAAGACGAGCGGATTGGACCAAAAGACCGCGTGGCCTATCTCGGGCACGGTTCATTTGGGATCATCCAGGATGAGAGTTCATCCGGTGCGTCCCGATACGCGATAAAGAAAAGAATTCAGTTTGAAGAACCCGACAGATCGGTGATGTGGCGAAAAGAGCTGAGTCCCGGAATCTCCCGCGACTAGGCTCCTGCTCGGGCGGCGCATTCTGCTGCGCCGGAGCGGGCAAGTTCAGCGGTTAATGGAATCCCGTATCAAATCAAGCACCTCGAGAGCGCGTCTTCGGACGGCGGTATTGTAGCTGCCTATGGCGACATTGGCGATGGCGCGGGCAAGGGCAGGGTCCTGGAGGATCGGTGCTACGTACATTGGGTCCCGGATACCCGGAGTTTCCGGCCGTTTCGCTGCCTGATACAACAGACCTAGGACATCGAGCGTACAGAGCGCGAGACGGTCGCTACGCCACAGGCTGTTGTTGGATTCAAGCACGCTACGCAGCAGAGTGACCTCAGCGGCGGTAGGCGACTGGACGAGCGTTGGAAGTGCGGTTACCGCAGCGGCGCGCACGTCCGGGCTCGGATCGGATGAACAGATGCGAAAAACCGCTTCGCGAGCAGTCGAACCGCCGATAGTGCCGAGCAACTGGACGGCACGTAGCCGAATGATCGGGTAGTCGTTCGCCAGGCTGCCGCTGCCGCGTCGGAGCTGCTGGTCGGTACCTTCAGTGGCAAGGCTTACGAGCAATGCTACCGCTCCCGGGCTGTCGGCGGTGATCTCGCCGGAGTGGATGAGCGGCGCAAGATAGTCGATAGCCTGCCCTTTCACCGCCGGATTGTCGGCGGATGCCCAGTAGCGTGCAACCGTTGCGTCGATCTGTTCGCGCGTGAGAGGGGAGGGAGAAACGGGAGCCTTTACCCAGTCCGGACCGGCTCCGGGTGGTGATGCCTGCGCAGGAAGCGGGGCCGAGAGCAGTGCCGCGAGGAAAAGAAGCGCCATTCCAAACCGGTGAGAGGCCAGTTTTCGAGCGTCGGTTCCGGGTGACACGATCATCAGTATACGTCCGCCGGCAGGAGGGTGTCAAAACGGCGATACCGGCGCCGCGCGGCCAAAGGCGATTTTGTTGACCGCGACGATTTCTCCCGGTACAATGGACGGATGCTGAGAGCGCTCTTTCCGGGCTCATTTGATCCGCCAACCAACGGGCACCTGAATCTGATTCAGCGCGCCTCGGGTATCTATGACCACATTCATGTGGTTATCGCGGTGAATGTCACGAAACAATACACTTTTACCGCGGAAGAGCGGTTCAACATGATGAGTGAGCTCCTGAAGGGCTACGCGAACGTGGACGTGCAGCTGTGGGATCGGCTGATCGTCGAGTTCGCGGAGAAGGTCGGCGCACGTCTCATGATTCGTGGTGTGCGGGCGCTTGCCGATTTCAGCTACGAATTCGAGCTCTCGATGGTCAACAAGGGGCTGAACAGCTCCATTGAAACGATCTTCATGCCTACCGATCCCCAATATTTCGTGTTGCGCTCGTCGCAGATCAAGGAACTCGCCCGACTCGGAGGTGATATTTCCACCATGGTCCCGGAAATCGTCGCAGTGGCACTTCGGAAGAAGGTCGGTGGACAGGCGGCGGTGCGCTAATCGGGTAGCGGCCGAGTTCTTGACAAGGACCCTTCGATCGGATATCGTGGGCTTCATTATCATTGTGAAGGGGTAACGCATGGCCGTACCAAAGTACAAACCGTCTAAGGCACGTACCAGACGGCGGGGCGCCATTAATCTTAAGTTGAGTGTGACGAGTCTGTCGACATGCAGCAACTGTGGTGCAAAGAAACTGCCGCATCGGGTCTGCCCCAAGTGTGGATTCTACCGTGGGAAACAAGTAATCGAACCTGAGCAGCTGGCCTAAACTGGCCGAAAACAACCCTGAGGAGGAATCAGAATGGACGAGCTTTTTGAAAAGATGAAGAAGCTGATTGCCGACAAACTCGAAGTTGATGAGAGTAAGATTACGCTGGACTCTTCATTCCGGCAGGACCTTGGCGCGGATAGTCTCGACACATACGAGCTCGTGTATGCAATCGAAGAGGAAATGGGAATCACAATCCCGGATGAAAAGGCGAACGAGTTCGAAACCGTGCGCGACGCCTTGGACTACATTCGCTCGCAGCAGAAGTAATTTCGGTGCTCTTTCTGAAGAATGCGAACTTGCTCCGCTTTCTACCGATAACTTCAGAACGAAAAAAAGAACTACAGCTATTTGAGAAACATGCAGGCATCAGGTTCAGGAGGCTCGACCTTCTGAACCTGGCTTTTTCTCACCGGTCCTTTGCGAACGAGAATCCTGCGAATGTTGGGAATAATGAACGGCTGGAGTTTCTCGGTGATTCGGTACTGGGACTTGTCGTGGCCGAGTATCTGTTCACCGAGTTGCCTGATCGTCCCGAGGGAGATCTGGCAAAGATAAAATCGTTTGTTGTGAGCGAGGAGAGCCTCGCTGAAATTGCGCGAAAGCTCAAGGTAGACAACTTCATCCTCATCGGCAAAGGTGAAGAGTACTCCGGTGGCCGCACCAAGAAGGCGCTTCTTGCGGATTGCCTGGAAGGGATAATCGGTGCCTACTTCCTTGATTCCGGTTTCAAAGACGCGCGGAAGTTCGTCCAACGCTATCTCGCGCCGGAAATCAACAAGGTTCTCGAAGACAGGCACCGCAAGGATTACAAAACGCTGCTGCAGGAGCTAGTTCAGAAACGGTTCAAGACCTATCCGCGTTATGAACTGGTCAAACGCACAGGTCCCGATCACAACAAAACCTTCTGGATGGAAGTGCGGATCAACGACCGAACCTACGGACCCGGCAGCGGCAAGAACAAGAAGGAAGCCGAACAGAACGCCGCACGTACCGCCTACCTGGCGATTGCCAAGGAGCGCGGGCGGGGGAGCGATGGGAAATCGCGCGGTCCGGATGACAATTTCGACAACCCGGAAAGCGATGGGTAATCAGTTCAGAATGTGCCGAGATCATCGGGTGCCCGTATCGTCGCGGGAGGCCTTGACCTGGGAATGGTAGAACGTCCGGGCAAGACTCAGCAGTTTATCCCGGTTGTTCTCTGCAGGATCGTCGAACACCGTTTCTAGAAGAAAATTCAACACGACACTCATCATCGGGCCCTTCGGAACTCCAATTCCGGCCAGGTCATTTCCGTTTACCGCAAGGTCAGCTATCGAGAGAGCGTCGTCCGCCGCGGCGACAGCTTCCACGCGGCGTTCGAGCTCATCCAGGCGCGAGTCCGGCGTGGGTCGGCCGGTCTTGCCGAAGGTATCGGCGCGGCGCAGCAGGTAGAGGTACGGTAGGAGATCCGTTCCGGCGCGCGCAATGAACCTTCTGACGGCCGCGTCCGACCAACCGGGCTCATAGTGGAACATGTGATTGCGAATCAACCGGCAGACGGTTTTGATGAAGGCATTCGGATAGCGCAGGCGAGTCAGTATCGTTTCGGCCATTTCCGCGGATACCTCTTCGTGATGGTGAAACGATATACCTCCTTCCGCGTCGCGGGCGAATGTCTGCGCTTTTCCGATGTCGTGAAGAAGAGCTGCCATTCGGACTTCGGGGACCTCTGCCGGCGCGCCGTCACATGCAAGCAGGGAGTGGTGCAGCACGTCGAAATAGGGCAGTTCAGAAAGTCGCGCGAGGACTGCGGCCGGCGGATCGGCCTGTTCGACTCCCGCGCACGCATGCAGTTCCGGGAGAATGAGCTCCAGCACGCCGGTCTTCTCTGACGGGAGCAGGCCGATGGAAGGTCGTGGCGACTGGAGTATGCGGGTGAGTTCATCCCGGATGCGCTCGGCCGAGACAGCGTTGAGCCGGTCTTTCGATTTCTGTATCGCGTTGAGGGTCGCCTCCTCAATCTCGAAGTCAAGCTGTGCAGCGAATCGAAGAGCACGAAGCACCCGAAGGCCATCCTCCGAAAAACGTTCCCGCGGATCACCAATCGCTCTAATTATCTTTCTCCGGATGTCGGCGAGCCCGTTATGCGGGTCAACGAACTCAGCGGAGGTCAGATTGAGGGCCATTCCATTCATGGTGAAGTCCCGTCGCTTCAGGTCCTCGTCAATGGAACGGGTAAAGGCGACCGCGTCCGGGTGGCGTGAGTCGCTGTATGCGGCGTCGGTTCGAAAGGTAGTTACCTCGATCTTCTCGTTCTTGAAGAGCACGGTGACGGTACCGTGTTTTGCACCGGTTGGTATCACCCGGCGAAAAAGACCGGAAACCTGATCAGGAGTTGCGTCCGTGGCGATATCCCAATCTGAGGGCGCATTTCCCATTGCAATGTTGCGAAGTGCGCCGCCCACGAGAAAGCACTGATATCCCGCTTCGTGAAAGACCTGTGCAAATGAGCGGAGAGGACGAGGCGGATAGATCGATCTTCTGGAACGGAACAGCGGCGACATGGGGGCATTATACCCATTTTTCTGTCGGTAGACAAAAGAGGCCGCCCTTTGCGGGACGGCCTTTCAATTGTCGTTTTCGTCGGTTTCGAATTATCGGAAGAGCTGCAGCACCGACTGCGGTTTCTGATTCGCCTGCGCGAGCATCGCAGTGGAGGCCTGAACAAGAATCTGGTCCTTGACGAACTGAACCATGGCATGTGCCATGTCGGTGTCGCGGATCCGTGATTCGGCCGCCTGCAGGTTCTCTGCGCCTACGGAAAGGCCTTTGCGGGCGTACTCGAGACGATTCTGGTAGGCACCGAGGTCCGCGCGTTGCTTGTTTACGATCTTCAGCGCAGTGTCGAGGGTACCGATCGCTGCATTCGCCTTGTCCGGCGTGGAAAGGGAGATGAAGCTCGCGGTGTGGGGCAGTCCGGACTTGCTCTGGATGCCGAGCCCCTGCGCGGTCATCGTTCCGATGAAGACACGGATCCGCTGATCCATGTTCGCACCGATGTGGAACCACATGCTGGCGGTAACGACGTTGACGCCGGTGTCCCGGGCGAACCGACCGGTGAGCAGGTTCATGCCGTTGAACTGGGCGTGGGACGCGATGCGGTTGACTTCGTTCACCAGCTGTGAGACTTCTACCTGGATCTGCATGCGGTCTTCCGTGGTGTAGATACCGTTGGAAGACTGTACGGCAAGCTCGCGGATGCGCTGAATGATATCCTCAGATTCCTGGAGATATCCTTCAGTGGTCTGGATGAGGGAGATGCCGTCGGCGGCGTTCATTTCCGCACGGTTGAGGCCGCGGATCTGCGCGCGCATCTTTTCGGACACGGCCAGACCGGAGGCGTCATCACCGGCGCGGTTGATGCGCTGGCCGGAGGACAGTTTCTCGATGTCCTTATCCAGGGTGATGTTGTTGAATTTGAGCTGTCGATCGGCGAACATTGCGCTCAAATTGTGATTGATTACCATACAATCCTCCTTGACTGTAAGTGGGACATGTTGTGTCGAACGTCCGTGTTCGACTCTTTTTTCCCCTACCAGGGGGTCTCCGCCATGGAGACTTCTGTATAGATTGTCGGCGTGGAAAAAAAGCTCTTGAGAAATTTCATCAGTCAGGAAGAAAAAAAACGTTCTGCGATCAGTCATTGAAAGGCTTTGCAAACAGGAGGGAAATACTCTAATCTCAATCGCATATGCGAGGGATTCTATTTACCGGAGGCGAGTGTCCGCGAAAAGAGGCCGTGGAGAGATGGCTTGGGGGGGCGCGTATAATCGTCGCTGCGGACTCCGGGTACGACAGTGCAAAGTTGTTCGCACTTGAGCCGGACCTTGTCGTCGGTGACATGGACTCGATTAGTGACCGGGAAACCCTGAAGCTTCTTCCCGCGGACCGAGTGGTCGTCTACCCGGAGGAGAAAGATTTTACCGACACTGAGCTTGGACTAGCGGCGCTTTTCGAGCGCGGAGCGGAGGAGGTTGTAATCGTCGGCGGCGGGGGCGGTCGGCTGGACCACCTTCTGGGCATTCTCGCGCTCTTCGACCGTGTCCGCGCGCCTCGCGTTTGGTTGTTGCCGGGAGCCGAGGTGCATTGCGTCGAGGGGAGCTGGCGCCTGAACGGACTCGCAGGGGCAACGCTCTCCTTCTTCCCGGCCGGGGACGCAGTCTGCCGTATGCACAGCAGCGGACTGAAGTGGCCGCTTGACGGGCTCGCGTGGAGGCACGGCGATGCAGGCATGAGTAATGTCGCCGTGGATGACCGCGTAGAGGTGGAGATGTTGAGCGGTCGGCTCGTCATGGTCCGGTCGGTCGAAGGGTAGGGTATGGCAGCGTCGAAGAGTCTTGAAGAATTGGCGGGAGCCCTGCCTGCCGAGGAGAGAAAAGAGCTCTACGAACGAATTCGGCGCAGTCTCAGCCTGCAAACCGAGGAAGAACAGAAGATCTATCACGCCGATTTGCCGAAGACTCGACGTGAGGAGATGATAAAGGATGAAATTCAGTCTCTCGGGCTATGGGACCGGATAGTTTACTGGTTCATGCGGCTGGTTTCCCACCATCCTGACGAGGAGGTGTTTCTCCGATACAAGATGAATCGCCTTCGTCGGAGGATTCTCGGTGCCGGCGCCGATATCGTGGACTTTCCGGAGAAGTTTCTCCTGCCGGAGGCCGGTGCGCGCGTTTTTCAGTTGTACCAGGCGGTCTATCCCATCATTCCCGTTTTTCGACGACTCTGGAAGGATACGCAATTTCTTCAGGGAATGATTTCCTACCTGCTGGAAAAACGAATTCCTGACGCGAAGACGGAACTGAATCAGTTCATGCCAATGAAAGAGATGCAAGACCTTTTTATGCAGACGGAAAAGAAAGAGAGTATTCGTAAGGAGGTGACGAGCCGTCTGGAGCGCTACCTCGGATCTCTGCAGTCGGACATGTTTTCGCATCTCGAAGCCGGTCTGCTGCCCCTTTACTACCTCAAGGGCGTGTGTCTTTTCCCATACGAAGAGTTTTTTCGCGGGATGGGAAAGGACATTGGATACGATATCCCCGAGACGCCGCCCGATTTCGCCCCGGTACGAATCACCGATATTGCGGAAACCCTGGAAGAGCTCTATTTTGCCATTTACAGCACCCGGCGATTGCCACAGAATGTTTTCATTCACAATGAACTGATCGACTACTACATAGACCATACCGAGGAGGAGCGGATATCGCTAATCGGTGCCGAGGCGGCCGCATCCCGGGAAGCTGCGGACCCCGAAGACCTGCCAGGCGCGGACGATGAGGTTGACGAAACCGATGAAACCGAGGAGCAGCACTCGGAGCCGAGGGGCACGAAGGGTGAAATCGATGCGCGCCGCGAACGATTGTCTGCCCTGCGGACGGCGCTACGTCGCGCCAAAGAAGTATCTGACCGTCTTCACAAAACGTTTCCGCTTGCCGAAATCATCAAGTATTTCCGGGAGGATCCCTATTACCGTTTTCTCGTCTACATGCCGCGCCTCAACCTCCGAGAGTACTATTCGTCAGCCTTGACCGTGAGCATTCTCAGCCAGATCGAGAATCGGTTGGAGGACGTGAGAATGGGCGTAGTCGGCAGAATGATTACTCACATTTTCCGGACGGAACCGCCAGATTTCGAGCACTACCGGGCGGCTAACTTCTCGTGGGTGAAAAAGCTGGGGTTGCCGGCCATACGCTACACGAAATCTCTGAACATCCTCTTCAACTACATTCGATTGCACTATTTCGGTGAACTTCACGACCTTGTCCAGGGGCTGAGCCACGTCATTCCCGTCCGTCATCGCGACGAGCAGAGCGCCATGCTCAATCACGCGACCGGGCTTGAAGATGTTATGGACAAGATCCACACCTTTGACCTCTCTTTCAGTCCGGACACTGACGAGGGTAAGAGCTTCCTTCGAATGCGGGTGCTTCTGGAAAAGGATCCGGCGCTCCAGCGCTCTTTTCGCATAGTGATGGCTCAGAAGGACCGCGAGGCGCGAAACCTGCTCGATGAAGGCGCCGAGCACATCCTGGGCCTGCAAACAGTATTCGGAAATCTATCGACGGCGAATGAGCAGGCTTTTTCCGGTCGTCTCTCGCAGCTGCGCGGCACTCAGGCGGAGAACCGTGACCTGGACAGCCTGCTTGCGGAGTACGTCGAAACCTTCGTCTTCTTGCGGAAGCTTCTAAATCAGCTGGTGGCTATGGAGGAGGGGTATTGAGGACGCTCAATCCGGTCTCCCGGTAAGTTCTACTACCGCGTCTCGAAGTTTCTCCGTTGTCTGCAGCGGATCCTCGACCAGGACCCGTTTGCCGGCGAGAAGATCGGCAATGCCGGTTTCGCGGGGATAACGTGGAATGATGTGGAGATGAATGTGGTCGATCGATGCACCGGCCACCGGTCCCATGTTGTAGCCGATGTTGTACGCGCGGGGTGCGTGCGTCCGGTCAAGCACGTTCAGGAGCAGACGGTTGACGCCAGCGAGATCTTTCTCCTCCTCTGCAGTGTACTCCCGGATATCGAGGAGGTGGCGGCGCGGAAAAACCATAAGGTGGCCCGGATTGTAGGGGTAGAGATTGACCGCGGCGAGAAAGAACTCGCTCCGGTAGACCGTAAGGTTTACAACTTCCGGGGATTCGTCGCGAATCAGGCAAAGTATGCAGCCAACCGGGCGGCCGCCTTTGATGTACGTCATTTTCTCGAAGTTGAAGAAATATTCCATCGTGCGTTCTACCGCGAGTTGGTTCCATTCGCAGCGGGAGCCTGTCCCGGCGCCGGAAGTTTCAGGTCGTTTAGATTGACCGAATCCGGATTCTGACCGTTTTCAAGCGCGAGGTATTTGAGCAAGATCGGATACTGGGTAAGCACCTCGCCGTATTGCCGCAGAAGTTCGAGACGATTGTCCTTTCGTACCTGGTCGGCCGCGGCTGCGTTCGCTGCCTGCTCCAGTGAGCGGGTTTTGCTGTCGAGCAACGCTACGTAGCTGTCGCGGGCCCTGCGGTAGAGCGCCATGTCAGGGATCTGCAATTTCGTCGGGGTGGCGTGCAGGATGTCGAAATTCGGGAATTGTTTCCGGAGTTCGGAGACGAGGCTGGTTTCGAGTGCAGCCGGAGAGAGGGTACCCGATCCTGAGTTTTCGTTCACGAGCGATTGGAGCGTCGTCTCGGCCTTCTGCACTAGGCCAGCTTCGAAGTTACTGTAGTAGATATCAAGAGTCTGCGGAGTCAGAATTCCGTCTTGCGTAAGCTGCGGGAGCGCTTCGGGTTTCAATCGATATGAAACGGTGAGTTCGATATCGAAGGAAAACGAGGGATTTCCTGGGAGATATTGCGAATAGACATCGCCGGAGGGCAGTGAGCCCGAGGTCTGGAGCCGACTCTGCCGGGTTACCAACTCATACTTGTCCAGCTTGAAATTTGTAGGAATGACCCGCTCCCATCGCCAGATGAACGTTCCCGGCTGAAGGACGGATTTGTCCCAACCGCCGGTCTTTGTAAATGCGACGGCGTAGGTATCCGCGGGGAGTTGAAGTTGTACCCAGCCGAAGTAGAAGACCACCGCCCCCGCGACGATAAGGATGATAAGGCCAACCAGGAACTTCTTCATTTGTGCTCCTTTCCGGCGGAGGATCTGATCTTGAGAATTCCGGGAAGTTCTCCTAGTGCACCCGCTATGGCGTCCGGCCGAACTCGAGCGCAACGGGGATCATCTTCGCGGAGCCTGAGTGAACCTGCGTCACCCGCAAAGATGCAGGTGGAAAACCCGACTTCCTGCGCCGGGAGCATGTCGTTCAACATGTCGTTGCCGACATAGAGCACCTCTTCGGGCGCGATGGCGTAATTGCGATAGAGCACTTCACGAACCGTGTCGTAGAGCGGGAGGGACGGTTTTGCAAAACCGCGACGGAAAGACCAGCTGCACAGGCAATCATCGATTCCGAGTTCCTCGAGGCTGTGGTTTAGCAGAGCGGGAAAAAGAAGCGGAGTGTAGAACTGTGCGTTCGAGATGAGTCCTACCGGAAATTCTTCGGCCGCGAGGAGTCGAAGGAGCTCTTCAGCTCCCGGCATTGGCCACACCGGATTCGTTCGGCACTCATAGGTGACCGCGGCCAGATAGGGCGCCTTTGGGTCGTCGGAGCTGCGGATCAGCCCGGTTCCGCTCAATTCTTCGAATACGGCCGTCCATACGCGCAATATGTCGACTTCCGGGAACTCGATGCCAAGCTGCCGTTTTTCCTCGTGGGCGGCCTCGATTGCAGCGAGGTATTCTTCGTGGCCTACCTCTTCGGTGCCCGCACGGTCGAGAATCTCGCAACGCGCGGATCGAAGCGCAGCAACAATTGGTCCCTCATCTGCGACCGGATCTGCAGGGTGAACGGCGCGAACTCGAGAGGCGTGTACGGAGATGTCACCCGAGGCGGACACAAAGAGCGTGCCGTAGATATCCAGGAGTAGGGCCTTAATGGGAGAGGTCACGTTGTCGAAAATTTGTGGATGGGTCGGTTCCGGGAACTGTGGTTTGTTTTCATGGCGAAGGATGCGGATAAGTTCGAGGGCCAGATCGTCCGCAACGTTCAATTGCTCTCGCTCGGTTCCCGCCATGGCTACAATACTAAGAGAAAAGCGCTATTCAATGCAAGCTCCCTTCCATGGTAGACTTGGCGGGCACATGCATTTGACGCCGACTCACCCGATCCTTTATCGATTGCTTCGAACCCTTGAAGGTGCAACCGCCTTCTCACTTTTCTTTCTGCTGTTCGTGCTCAGCCTTTTCTTCCTCGGAAACTCGCAGGAATTTCTGGACAGCTCGCAAACGCTGCTGCTCGATACCCTTCGTTTCGTGAGCCTGTTATGCGCACTGGTTGGGGTCTACTACTCGGTGGGCCTGGTCATATGGATGGTGAGGCGACGCAAGTTCGTGTTCTGGCGCACGATTCTGGGAGCCGCGGCGGTAGTTCTCGGAACCGCGTTGAGTTTCGGGGTGAATTTTGTTCTGGTCCTGCTCGGCCCGGTGACCGGAGGGTGAGATACTGACGGACGAAATAGAGCTGAAGACGTCCTCGGAGGTCGATTGCATCAGGCGGGCCGCGTCGGTGGTGTCGCTCGTGCTTGCTCATGTGCGGGAGGCAATTTCACCCGGGCGCACAACCGCCTATGTTGAGCACGAGTGCGCTTCGCTGCTCGCCAGGCACAATGCAATGTCTTCGGAGGAGAGCACGGGGGGATTTCCGGGCGCCGTTTGCGTCTCGGTGAACGATGTCGCCGCGCACGGTGTTCCGAGCGGGTATCGGCTGGCGGAAGGGGACATTGTCACGGTCGACGTGACAAGCTGTGTCGACGGCTGGTACGCCGACGGAGCGTGGACCTATATAGCCGGAGCAGGTGACGAGCCGACGATGCGGCTGCTCAAGGCAGCATGGCAATGCAGCCAAAGTGGCGTGCGAGCGGCCCGGGCGGGTAATCGCCTGGGGGATATCGGCGCAGCAATCCAGCAGACGGCGAAGCAATTTAGCTGCACGATTCTGGGTGAGTTCGCCGGTCACGGGATCGGACGACGAATCCACGAGCCGCCGACAGTCTATCATGTGGGCGAAAAGAATGCGGGTACGCCGATTGTTCCGGGATTGGTGTTCACGATTGAGCCCATCGTCTGTTTTGGCGCTCCGGCAACCAGCCTTCAACCCGACGGGTGGAGCTACATGACGACTGACGGCAGTCGAACAGCTCAATTCGAGCATACGGTGGCGATATTCGGACGCCGAACTGAAAACCTCACACTGCCGGAAGTAGGGGAGCACATTGACTTTCCGCCATTTTTTTAATAGCGTAGGATTCTGCATTTCGATGTCGAAACGCCACCTTAGCTCAGATGGCCAGAGCACGTGACTTGTAATCTCGGGGTCCCCGGTTCGAATCCGGGAGGTGGCTGAAATTCAGGGAACTATTGACATCGCGCGTAGCAGCGTGTTATGTTCGTGGCTCTCAAGGGGAGATTCCCGAGCGGTCAAAGGGGGCAGACTGTAAATCTGTTGGCTCAGCCTTCGAAGGTTCGAATCCTTCTCTCCCCATACCACAAGGTCAAGCGCCGATCCTGCTCAGCAATCGCATGGTCATTTTTCAGATTTCCGTCTACTCTTGAACCGACCTCCGGAAGCGATGCGCCGTGGGGCGGCGGGTTCGTTTCCGAGCGGTCCGTCCGGATATCAGTGCAAAAGATTCGGCGTGATATACTACGGTTGAGGAGCCGATGGCGAAGGAACCGTTTTATCAGAATGGTCTGCGATTCTCGTGCACGCGCTGTTCGCGTTGCTGCCGACACCAGCCCGGATATGTGTTTCTCTCCGAGGATGATCTGGACAGACTGGTGCGGGCAAAGTCGACCGGCCGTGACCAGGTGATAAGCGGGTATTGCCGACAGGTCAACATCAACGGCTTTTTTCGGCTTAGCTTGAAGGAGAAGGCAAACTTCGACTGCGTTTTCTGGGAGCGCGGACGCTGTACGGTTCACGAACATCGGCCGCTGCAGTGCCGGAATTATCCTTTCTGGCACGGCAATCTAGAATCTATGGAAACGTGGAATGAGCTCGAAAAGGAGTGTCCGGGCGTGAACATCGGAGAGCTGCACACGCGGATCGAAATTGAGAAAATGCTCGAGAGGCGCAGGGGCCAACCGTTGATAGAATTTCTTCCCGGGAAGAAGCCCCCGGCTCGCACGGAATGAAGCGGAACGTCGCATGACAGGTACCAGGGAATGAGGGTTCGATTTTGGGGAGTTCGCGGCTCACATCCAACGCCGATGACTCCGGACGCTGTCCGGAGCAAAATTGCGAGCGTAGTACAGCGCATCCGGCCGGAGGATCTTGTCACGGCGCGGACCCGAGAGTCATTTCTGGCATCGCTTCCACACTGGCTGTTCGGCGCTACCGGCGGGAATACCCCCTGCGTCGAAGTGGAACTCGCCGACGGCAGTTTTCTGGTCTTCGACACCGGCTCCGGTATTCGTGAACTTTCCGCTTACTTTACGCGCCAGCTTCAAGTACCCGAGCGGTTTCACATTTTCTATTCCCATTTTCACTACGATCACGTGCAAGGATTACCGTTTTTCGGTCCCGCCTACAACCCACGAACTGAACTGAATTTTTACAGCCCGGTGGCGGATTTTCGCCATTACCTGAGCGAGCACATGCGACATCCATACTTTCCCGTCACCATGGAAGACAGGATGACGAAGAACATAGGTTTCCACGTGCTGGGCGGCGATTCCCTGTCGGTGGGGTCCGCTCAGATCACCTGGCGATTTCTGAATCACCCGGGAGGGTCATACGCCTATCGAATCGACGAAGACGGTCGTTCGATGATATTTGCCACCGACACCGAGCTGCTGGAGACCGACTTCGAGCGAAATCCGGCGAATATCCGTTTTTTTCGAGGCGTCGATCTGCTGATTCTCGATACGCAATATACGTTGGGTGAGGCGATTGAAAAATTCAACTGGGGCCATAGCTCTTTCAGCCTGGGCGTGGATTTCGCGACGGCGTGGGACATAAATAAGCTCTACCTGTTTCATCACGAACCGTTGTATGACGACAAGAAACTGCATCGAAATCTGCAATCTGCCCGGTGGTATGCGCACCGGCTCGGAAACGACCAGCTGACAATATACCTCTCGGAAGAGGGGCTGGAGATTCCGATTTGAACAGCGGCCTGTCGGATGACGCGTCCAGTTCACCGCTTCCGGCCGTAGAGATGGAGGGCCGGGAAATCATGGCGCTCTACCTGCTTCTTCACGGGCAGGAAGAGCGGCTCGACGACACACTCCTGTCGTTTCTCGATCGCATTGAAGGGATGCTCTACTCCCGGCTTTCGATCGAGGAAATAGAGCGCATAGGTGAGCTGTATGAACGGCACATCGATGTCTTCTCTCGCGGCCAGGACCCGAACCGCCGTTGACGCCACCACGGAGCGATAGATGAAACGACTAACCGCAGTTGCACTGTACGGTGTGATTGCGCTGACAGGCGCATTCGCGCAGTACAACCCGCCAGCTGGCGCGGAAGATATCAATCAATTCTATTCCCCGCTGTTTCTCGCCAAGGGTGCGAGCGTTACTTCGGCGGAGACTCCTGAAGCGGACACAGTCAATCCTGCGGTGTCCGGCGCGAATCAGCGGCCCGTCCTGGATCTGAGCTACATCGGGCTCACGGGATTCGATGCGGCGGGCGGAAACGGGTGGCTCGGTCACGCGGTCAACGTGGGCATGAGCTTTCCGACCCGCGGAGGAGTCATCACCGGGTCTGCGCACTTTCTTTCATCCTATCTGCCGGCGATGACGCTGGGAACGAATGTCGGGCTAAGGTTTTCGTTCGCGAAAGATCTGTATCCGAATCTCCTGGTCGGGGTAGGTTTGAATCTCGATGCCGGCGGCTACAACACGACCGACTTCGGGGCAAGTGTCGATCTCGGTGTGCTCGGTCTTTCCGACCGGGTAGGCGCTCTCAAGAACTTCCGTTGGGGCATAGTGATGCGCAACATGGGGAAATGGTACACACCAGTCCCGGGCAGATCGCCGATGCCCGCCCCCTTCACCCCGGCGGTTGGAGTCGGGTTCGACCTTATCGACAACTCGTCGGTAACCGCGGGTCTCACCACCGATCTGAGTTTTCCTTCGTTTCAGGACGTGCGGCTCAACCTGGGCGCCACCGTTTCGCTATGGGGCACCGTAGCGCTGAACGGAGGCTGGCAGGTGGACATGCGGAGCCTGCTCGACAGCTCGCTCCCGCAGGGAAGCCTTCTTCCCTCATTTGGCATTTCCGTCACCATCAAGACAGACCTCAAGCAGAAGAGCGGTTTCATCGCCGAACAGGGTTGGAATCAGAGTGAGGTTCGCACGCGAATGAGTGCTGCGCCGCTTTACGGCGGCACGTGGGGCCTCGGATTCGGCGTGAATGCGCCGCTCGGTATTGTAGATCACACTCCGCCGGCAATCACGATTGATTATCCAGAAACTCGCTACATATCCCCAAATAACAACGGCGTACAGGACGCGCTCGAGTTTCCGGTGTCGATCAAAGACAGCCGCTACGTCACCGGCTATCTGCTGCAAATCGAAGACGAAAACGGAAACCCGGTGCGAGCCATTGCCAACAAGGAAAATCGCCCCGAAAACAAAGGTTTCCAGAATGTAATCGACCGTCTGACGGCCGTGAAGAGCGGGGTTCCCATTCCGGCAACCTTGCGTTGGGATGGAACGGCCGACTCGGGGAACGTGGTTCCGGACGGCACCTACAGCTTCACGGTGGAAGCGTGGGACGACAACGGAAACCGGGCAACCAGCAACCGCTACTTCGTAATCGTCGACGACACCCCACCGAAAGTGTCGCTTCCGACTCGCGCTGCCGACGATCTCATTTTCTCGCCGAACGGAGACGGCAGCAAGGACACCCTTGCCATTGACCAGGGCGGGAGTGTCGAGAAACTTTGGACGGGTGAGATTCTGAACGCGGAAGGAAAAACGGTTCTCACTCGTACATGGAAAGAGGCGGCTCCGGCCGCCTTCGCGTGGGACGGACGGGACGAATCGGGGAAGAGCGTGCCGGACGGGGTATACAGCTACCGGGTTGCCGCCGTCGACCAGGCAGGAAACCGGGGAGCCGCATCCCTCGACAATATCATTGTTGACACCGCGCCGACACCTGTAGAGCTTTCAATAGACCGTTCCTACTTCTCCCCGAACGGGGATGGTGTCAACGACACGGTAACAATGACACCTGATACTCCCGCCCCGAAAGAGGTGTTGCGCTGGTCACTCGCCGTCTCGCCTGCGGAAGGGCAGCAACAGGCAGTCCGGACCTACTCTGGTGAAAAGGAGCCTCCTACGGCGATTGTCTTCGACGGTCGCGACATGAACGGCACCACGCTTCCTGAGGCGGCGTACCGGGCGAGACTCACCGTGTTCTACCGTAACGGAAATGAGCCAAACGCGGTGTCTCCGATATTTACACTCGACCTGACGCGGCCGACCGCGTCGGTCAGGGAGAGCGACCCGGTGTTTTCGCCCAATGGAGACGGGAGCAAGGACATAATCACCTTCTTTCAGGAGACTTCAAATGAGGAGCTGTGGCATGGAACGATTTCCGACGCCGCTGGAAAGGAGATAAAGAGATTTACGTGGCACGGGGCGGCCGATCGGCAGGTGACCTGGGATGGGCGCGCCGACAACGGACTCCTCGTGCACGACGGCGGCTATCGATACAAACTCACAGCAGTCGATAGGGCCGGGAACGAAGGAACATCTAATACCGTGGAGTTCCGCGTTGATACCGAGGCGACTCCGGTAATCATTTCCGCGGAATACGACGAATTCTCGCCAAACGCAGACGGAGTGAAAGACACTATTACCCTCACGCCGACGTTGAGGCGAAATGACGCGATTACCCGCTACACGCTCGGGATTGAGTCGGTGGACGACAGCGGAAAGACTGTCAGCCCGGTACGCAACATCTCCGGCAAAGACCGTATCGACGGACCATTTGTCTGGGACGGTCGAGATGATCAGGGACGACGGGTAGCGGACGGTCCCTACCGCGGCGTGCTTACCGTCCTTTATACGAACGGGAATCGGGAGATTGCACGCACCTCGCCCTTTATCGTGGACACGGTATACCCGGATGCGACGATCAGCGCTGTCTACACGCTTTTTTCACCCGACGGCGACGGAAACAGGGACACGATTCAGATCCAACAGACTTCCAGCAATGAAACCTTGTGGGAAGGACAGGTCGTTTCGAGCGACGGGAAGGAGGTCAGGTCCTACTTCTGGAAGGGACGCCTGGGTAATCTCACCTGGGACGGACGCGACGATGCGGGAAACCGCGTGCCGGATGGAAGCTATCGCTACCTGGTCGCCGCGCAGGATCAGGCCGGGAACCGTACCGAAAAGTCGATTCCCAACATCGTCGTCGACACTCGGCCGGCGGCGGTCTTTGTTACCGTCGACAAAGCGTCGTTTTCACCCAACGGGGACGGTTTCCGCGACAGCGAGACCTTCACCATGTACACCAATCTCCTCGACGGCGTAGAGAGCTGGAAGCTTTCGATTTTCCAGGTCGACGAAAAGGGGATTTCCGGAAAGGTCGTACGTGAGTATACCGGCGACGCGGCAAAAGCGAGTTTCAGTGTGACCTGGGACGGAAAATCCGGATCATCAGGGGGAAGCGTCGCGGCCGCCGTCCCCGACGGACAATACCGGGCACGCTTCGAAATCGTCTACAGGAAAGGGAATCATCCGTCGGCCGAGACCCCCGATATTGCACTGGACACAACCGCTCCGACGGTCAACCTGCGGCTCTCGCCGCTCCCGTTCTCGCCCGACAACGACGGGGTGAACGATGAGCTGCACATCGGCGTAGGCGTGACCGACGCCAGCGAAATTCGCGACTGGCGACTCGAGATACTCGACCGCAACCGCACCCTCTTCACCGAATTCTCGGGCACGGGGATGCCGGCAAAGGAGTTGATCTGGGACGGCAGATCGAGAACCGGGGAGCTAGTGAATTTCAGCGGAAGACTACCCCTACGTCTTCACTATTACCGACGTTCTTGGCAATACCACGGTACGGACCGGCGTGATTCCTGTGGATATCCTCGTGATCCGCGAGGGGGACCGGCTCAAAGTGCGGGTCAACAGTATTACGTTCACGGCAGATAGTCCCGAACTGGTGGTTGATCCGTCCACGCTGCGTGGTCTCAAGAATGAAGAGATTCTCAAGCGACTTGCGGAGATTTTCGGCAAATACTCTACCTACCGTATCAGGATCGAAGGGCACGCAGTGAACATCAGCGGTACCCAGAAGGAGCAGGAGCAGGAGCTCGTTCCGTTGAGCCTGGCGCGCGCTCAGTCGGTAAAGGACGCCCTGGCGGTGCGGGGAATCAGTGTCGGCAGGATGACGGTTGCGGGGTTAGGCGATATTGACCCCGTAGTACCCGATACCGACATCGAAAACCGCTGGAAGAACCGGCGCGTAGAGTTTATATTGATCAAATAACGGCTGCGGCGGATTTCATCAATTGGACTGCCCGCCGCAGATCATCCAAAAGTTTGATTGCGTGGCCGACTGTCGGACCATGGAAGAGTCGAAAGCGTTCGTGTCTGACACAGTAACCAAAACGGTTCCTCCGCAGCCCCTGCCCGAAGAGACCGAGGGTGCAGGACACCGTCCTTCACACAAAGGCCGGAAGATCTTCCTCGCGTTCGTGTTGGCTATTCTTTTGGCGGCCGGTGGCGCTGGAGCCTATGCCTATTACCTCAATTTGCCCGCCGACCGAACACCAACCGGCGGTGGGGTCACACCCGACGTGAGTTTCACCGTGAATCGGGGAGAGTCCCTCGACGCGGTTGCAATGCGGCTTTCGAAGGCAGGTCTCATCAGGTCGGCGCTGCTTATGAAACTGATCGGCCTTGTATCGCGTACCAGCGGCGAGATCCAGGCGGGACACTATCTCCTTAACCCCGGTATGAGCTCCGCCGCAATATACCGGTCCCTCATCGACGGGCAACAGATACTCTTCAAAATCACGATTCCGGAAGGTTTCACCATGAGGCAGATTGCCGACAGGCTGGACTCTGAAGGGATCGTGGCAAAAGAGGATTTTCTCGCGAAGGCTTCCGACCGGGCGCTTCTGGCCAGTTTGGGAATTCCGGGAAAGAGCGCCGAAGGATACCTGTTCCCCGACACCTATCTTTTCCCGAAAGACTATCCGGCAAAAGAGGTGGTGACGCATCTTGTAGAGAACTTCTTCTCGCGTTTGAAGGCTATCGATCCGGGCTTCGAGTCGATGAGCCCGGAGCAGATCTTCGAGAAGGTAACGCTTGGCTCAATCGTCGAGCGAGAGTACGTGAGTGCCGACGAAGCCCCGCTTATCGCGTCGGTGTTCAACAACAGGCTCGCTGCTGGCATGCGGCTCGAGAGCTGTGCCACTGTCGTCTACGTCATGACTGAGCAGGAGGGCTTGCCGCACCCGGATCGACTCTTCTATCACGACCTGAACCGACCGTCGCCCTACAATACCTATCTGCACAAGGGGCTCCCTCCAGGTCCGATTTCGAATCCGGGGCTGACCGCCTTGAACGCCGCGTTTTTTCCGGCAAAAAGCAAGTATTGGTACTTCGTTCTCCGATCGGACGGGGCGACTCACCATCATTTTTCAACGACTCTTTCGGACCACAATCAGGCTGCCGTTTTCTATCTGAAATCTCTTTCGAACGGGAATTGAAGTTTGAAGATTCCTGAAAGTATCATCGAAGAGATCGCGTCGCGCGCGGACATAGTCTCCATAGTCGGCGAATACGTAAGCCTGACGAAAAAGGGCACTCGTTACTGGGGCCTCTGTCCGTTTCACACCGAAAAGACCGAGTCATTCACCGTCAGCCCGGACCGCGACAGTTACTACTGCTTCGGCTGCAAGAAGGGAGGATCGGTCTTCGGCTTTCTCATGGAGATGGAAAAACTGACCTTTCCCGAGGCGGTCGAGCGTCTCGGGAAAAGGACCGGCGTGGCTGTACCCACGAGCGAAACACCCGTCGACGATGAAAACGCCCGGCGCCGTGAAGCTTTGCTCGAGCTCTACCGCAGAATTACTGGAAGCTTTCAACATCTGCTTATCGAAACCGAACAGGGCAAGCCGGCAATGGACTATCTCCGGCGACGCGGTCTTTCTCAAACCACGGTCGACAAGTTTGCTCTGGGATATGCACCTGCCGACGCGTACTGGCTGAATCGATTTCTCATCGGGAAAGGCTATTCGCCGCAGTTTCTGGCGGAGACCGGGCTATTCACGCGCAAATCAGCGGTACGAACGCTCTTTGCCGACCGCGTGATGTTTCCGATCCGATCGAGATCGGGTGAGATCGTCGGTTTCGGCGGGCGGGCCCTTGGAGTGGGAGGGGAGATCGGGCAGGCTGTTCCGAAGTACATCAATTCCCCCGATTCTCCCCTGTTCCACAAGGGCGAACACCTCTACGGACTCGACCTGGCCCTGCCGGAAATTCGGAAATCGGGCACGTTCATGCTCGTCGAGGGGTACATGGACGTCATCGCACTACACCAGGCCGGCGTCGAGATCGCTGTCGCCCCGCTCGGTACCGCGTTTACGGAGAATCAGGCTCGACTGCTTCACCGTTACGCATCGATCGGCTATCTCCTTTTCGACGCCGATGAGGCAGGAAGAAAGGCTGCCGAACGGGCGGCCGTCATATGCGAAAAACAGCGGATTGAGGCCTCGATAGTCAATTTTCCCGATGGAAAAGACCCCGCAGAGATATTGGAGCGGGGTGGGGCTGAGCAGTTGAACAATTTCCGCAATTACTCTATAAGTACACTGGAGTATCTTATAACCCTCGCGAAAAATCGACAGGATGTAGGCACGCCGCGAGGCAAGGAATTTGTCTTAACCGAGATATTTCCTTACATTAGTGTGATCGCGTCCGATATTAAGCGGGAGGACAGTCTCGGGTTGGTTGCGGACGCGTTCGGAGTTGATCGGCAGTCGGTTATTGGCGATTTCCGCAAGAAGGGAGGAAATGCTTCTGGGCCGGACCGAACGGTATCACAGGCGCCTGATTCCCGAATAACTACGGACCTGTTTCTCATGATGGCCACGGTGGTGAATCGCGGTCATTTTGTGTTTGTTCGCCGCATGCTCCGACCCGAAGATTTCGATGATATTCGCGCGAGGACGCTGTTCATTGCCCTTGAAGAGTGCTACCGAAGGGAGGAATCATCTCTGGAGATGCTTCTGGCGCGGATAGACGACGAAAAACTGCGCGCCCTTGTTCTCGAAAAGACGAATTCAGAAGAGTTTAACCTGAACCAGGAGAAATCCATAAAAGATGCAGTATATCGCATCCGACAGCGGAATCTCGAGAAGCAGCGATCCGCGGTCGAGAGCCAGATTCGACAGTCGGGCCGAAAGAGTGGTGGCGACGTTGCTGGACAACTCCTCGAGTTGCAGCAGGAAAAGATGTACCTCGATGCAGAACTTGAGAAGTTGAAGGTGATGATACATGACAGAGCTGCAGAATGATCCTGCAATTGCGAAACTAATCGAGTACGCAAAAAACAAGAAAAGTATCAGTTTTGACGAAGTTAGTGACTTTCTCCCCGAAGCGATTGTGCACTCTGAAAAAATAGAGGAGGTCATCACGCTGCTCGGAAAATACAACGTGCGTCTGGAGGATGAAGACGTCCGCCTCGAAGAAGAGGAAGTGGCACCGGTCGTCAAACCGGAAAAGAAGAAGAAGCTGGTATATGGGGAGAAGGACGCCGCGATAGACGACCCGATCCGACTCTACCTGCGTGAAATCGGAAAGGAGAGTCTGCTCACTGCAGAGCAGGAGGTGGAGCTCTCCAAGAAGATGGAGCAGGGTGAGAACATCATCAAGAGCGTGATAAAGGGTTCCGGCATCCTGATTCCGGAGTTCTACCAGCTTGCACAGCGCGCCTTCTCCAAGCGGGACCCGCGGGAGATGAATCTCTCAAAGAAGGAGATTTCCGAATATATGGCGGAGCGCCGCCGGGTGTCTCAATTCTACAGAGACAACTTGCGGGAATATCTGCCCCATCTTAAAGCCTACATGGAACAGAAGCGGAAGATCATGCAGAAGGGCTCCGATATTCTCACCGATCACTCGCTCACCGACAAACGCACAGAACTCCTTGGGCTTCTCCAGAATGTGGAGATCCATCAGGAAGAGATCCTCCTGTTCTCGGACAAATTCGTCACCGCTTCACGAAAGATCAAAAAATACCAGCGGGAACAGGAAAAGATCGAAAAGAGGTTGCGGGTTTCGAACATGCGCGAGCTGCGTGGACTTGGCCGCGGACTCGCGATGACGGACCAGCGGCTGAAGATCGAGAATGACCTGGCGATGGATGCGGATCAAATAAAAGAAAAGATACGGCAGATCCAGGTTACCGACAAGAAGCTCAAGAGCCTCGAGATCGACTTCGAGAACAGCATTGACGATATCATTCGGATGTCGAAGGAGATTACTCACGGCAAGACAATGATGCAGAATGCGAAGGACCGGCTGATCAAAGCCAACCTCCGCCTGGTTGTGAGTATCGCAAAAAAGTATACAAACCGCGGTCTGCATTTCTTCGACTTGGTGCAGGAAGGCAACATTGGCCTGATCAAGGCGGTTGAGAAGTTCGAATATCGTAAAGGGTACAAGTTTTCGACCTATGCCACCTGGTGGATCCGGCAGGCGATCACTCGATCGATTTCCGACCAGGCCCGCACGATTCGCGTTCCGGTTCACATGATCGAACAGATCAACAAGGTGGTGCGGGAGTCGCGCCAGTTGATGCAGATCCTTGGTCGTGAACCTACAGACGAAGAGATCGCTCAGCGCCTGGGGTGGACCGTGAGTCGCGTGAAGTCGGTAAAAAACGTCGCCCGGGAACCGATTTCGCTCGAAACGCCGATTGGAGAGGAGGAAGACTCCCTTCTGGGCGACTTCATCGAAGACAAAGACGTGGAGAACCCTGCGCACCAGACCGCGTTCACACTTCTCCAGGAACAGTTGCGTGAGGTCCTGGGAACGCTGCCCGCGCGTGAGCAGGAGGTGCTCAAGATGCGTTTTGGTCTTGAGGATGGGTATTCCCTCACGCTGGAAGAGGTCGGTCTATATTTCAACGTTACACGCGAACGAATTCGGCAGATTGAGGCGAAGGCGCTTCGGCGTTTGCGCCATCCAAAACGAAGCCGGAGACTAAAAGATTATCTCGATCATTGATATACTAGTCTATTGACGGAGAAGCCAATGGCAGCCACGACGGAAGAGGTCTATGAAAAACTGCGAAACCTTCAGGAAATCCTGTCGGAGAAATTCGCGATAGAAGCGGAAATTCGCGACATTCCGAAAGCGCTCGCGACCAAACAGGAACTGGTTAATCGGCTGAAGAAGACCTACATTGAGAAGAGCAGCCAGTACACCGAAGTGAAGGATCGCATCAAGAGCCTTCGCCTGCGAATGGAAGAAGCGGAACAGATGAGGGAGAAGTACGAGCAGCAGATGGATCTTATCAAGACCCAGCGCGAGTACGAGGCTCTCGATAAAGAGATCCGCGACGCTTCTGAAAAGGAACAGTCACTGCGAAAAGAGCTTCAACGGGATGAAAAGGTCATGGAGGAGATGTCGAAGGCGCTCGAACGCGACGAGGCCATGATCAAGGAACAGGAGAAGGAGCTCGGCGCCGAACAGGAGCACATCAAGAATGAGAGCGACAAACGGAAAGACGCTCTGAAGGACCTCGAGAAACGGGAAAAGAAGATCACACCCGGGCTGGATGAGGAAATGGTCTTCAAATTCGGGCGAATCATTCGCAGCAAGGCTGGCGTGGGTATTGTGCCTTTGCGCAAAGGCGTGTGTACCGGATGTCACATGATACTTCCGATGCAGTTCGTGAACGATGTCCGCGACGGGGATGGCATCCTCTTCTGCCCCTATTGCTCGCGAATACTGTTTTTCCAGGAAGAATCGGACACCACGTACGCAGACGTCGATTCCGAAGGACTTGTTGATCTCTTCAATAATGAAGGGGAAGAAGAGGTCGAAGAGAGCGAAGCCGATGACGAAGAGGCTGAAATCGAAGACGAAGAGGATATCGATGAAGCCGACGACGAAGAGGAAGAAATCGAAGAGCACGAAGAGGAATAACCCTCTCCGTGTGAGTCGGGACAGGTCGGACGGCCGTCGCTATGCTGACGCGTAGCGGAGGAAAGTCCGGGCTCCACAGAGCATGGCACCGGATAACTCCCGGGATCCGGCGGTGAAAGAATCGCTTCCGGAGACAGAAAGTGCCACAGAAAACAAACCGCCCGACGACGGAGCGGCGGAAACGCCCATCTGTCGCGGGTAAGGGTGAAAAGGTGGGGTAAGAGCCCACCGGCCGCATGGCAACCTGCGGCGCACGGTAAACCTTGCCAGGAGCAAGACCAAGCAGCGGAGAGTTGCTCGCTCACATCCGCGGGTAGGTCGCAAGAGTTCAATGGCGACATTGGGCCGAGATAGATGGCTGTCGTTCGGCTGTCACGGCGAAAGCTGCGGCATGCTGGAAACAGGACCCGGCTTATAGACCTGTCCCGTCCCATGCGGACCCGTTCTGATCGGCGCGGGCAACGCAGACTCGTCGGAGGCTACTCGAGCGGCCATCCCGGACACCTTTTTATGAACATTGGAAAATTTGAGATTCGTGACTACTTTTTGACCACATTGACTTTTTGGCAGAAGTGTACTTTAATGTCTGCCGTTGACTCATGATTTACCCGGATAGCCGATACCGCTTTTCCCAGTCGCGGGGGAACAAAACAAAGGTCATCAGAAGGGTCCTGGGAGCGATCGTTCTTGTGGTTGTGCTCGGCGTGGGGAGCTACTTGCTCCTTCGGAATGGTGTTCCGTTTTCCAGGACGGCGAACGCCGCGCCGGCACGGGTAGACCTGGCATCACTGTGGAACAGTCAGCGATATGCGGAACTTATTCGCACGTCCGACGAAGAGCTAAACACGAATCCTATGGACGGTACTGCACTGGTATTCAATGGGTTTTCCAGCTTCTACGCCGGAATAACTCAGGTAGCCTTGGAGGATAAGCTTCGGCTGATCGATAAATCAATCGAGTCCCTCCGGCGCGCTCTGCTCCTCGCTCACCCGCCGTATGCAGCGCAGATACACTACGTTCTCGGGAAGGCCTACTATCAGAAGGGTCTCTACTTCACCGATCTCGCCATCAAGAACCTGAAGTCCGCGCTGGAGATGAAATACAGCGCGAGTGACATTTATGAGTATCTCGGACTTTCCTACAACCGGCTCGGGCTATTCAAGGACGGAGTTGGATATTTCCTCAAGGCGGTCGGTGAGAGTCCGAAGGACGTGCTATACTTGACGATCGCTCAGACCTATTTCCAGATGGGCGACAGTCAGTCAGCTACTCAATACGTCGAGAAGGCAATCGGCGTGTCGTCCGACGATTTTCTCGTTCAAAAGGCGATGTTTCTGCTCGGTGATATCTACCGCAAAGACGGCAACCTTGATGCCGCTCTACGGGAGTATCAGAAGATTCTCGAGGGCAATCCTCAGTCAAGCGAGGCACACTTCTCTCTCGGCGAGACCTACTCCGCGATGGGAGACCGCGCACGAGCGAGGGCGGAGTGGCGCGAGGCTCTCAGGATAGACCCGAACAACGAAGAGGCCTACAAGAGGCTGCGTGGACAATAGGTGACGAGGTCACAAACGGAGGGGATTTTATGGGCGTAGGGAGTGTGTTCAACGCGTTCTCGACAGACCTCGGTATAGATCTAGGGACCTGCAATACCCTGATTTATGTGCGTGGCCGCGGAATCATGGCGAACGAGCCGTCCGTGGTTGCGGTGGAACGTGGGACGAAACGGGTCGTAGCGGTGGGCGAAGAGGCCCGGTTGATGCTCTGGAAGACACCGGGAGACATAATTGCGATACGGCCGTTGCGGGATGGGGTAATCGCAGATCTTGAGACCACCGAGAAGATGATTCGCTATTTCATCTCGAAGGTGATACCGCGCCGTTGGTTTGTGAAACCGCGGATGGTGATCGGCGTTCCCTCTTGCATCACCGAAGTCGAGCGTCGCGCAGTAGAAGAGAGCGCCTACAAGGCCGGCGCACGGGAAGTGAAGGTAATCGAAGAGTCGCTGGCAGCGGCGATTGGCGCGAACATTCCAATCTACGAGCCCGCCGGGCACATGATAGTCGATATCGGCGGCGGAACCAGTGAGATTTCGGTAATATCGCTCGGTGGAATGGTTGTTACGAATGCCATCCGGCTTGGCGGCGACGAGTTCGACGAGGCGATAATGAAGCACGTCAGGACGGTTCACAACTTGATAGTGGGGGAGCGTACTGCGGAGGAGTTGAAGAAAAGCATCGGAAACGCCACGCCGGAGAAGAAGATCGAGAAGATGGAAGTCAAAGGAACCGATGCCATCACTGGTATTCCACGCCGACTTGAGATTGACAGCGTCGAGGTACGAGAGGCGCTCCAGGAGCCGATCAACGCAATCATCGAGGAGATCAAGCGCACGCTCGGTCAGACTCCTCCGGAGCTTGCCGCTGATATCGTCGAACGGGGTATCGTGATGACGGGCGGTGGATCGCTTCTCAAAGGACTCGATACGCTAATTTCGAATGAAACGGGAGTTCCGGCATTTCTTGCGGAAGATCCGTTGAATTGCGTCGCGTTGGGCGCTGGCCTCTATTTTGACCATGTGAAGGGAAGAAACAATACCCGGAACATCTACAACAACCTGAACACATGAGCGAGTAGGTTGCTTTCATGCAGTTTCGGGACTTTGCGGCGAAAAACCGAACGGTACTTACGCTGGTGGTTTGCGTCGTCTTCTCACTAGCATCTCTTTCCTTTTCGACCCAGAGTTTCGTGCTGCGCCCGAAGGAAGTCGGGCTCTCTTTCTTCTCACTCATACAGAGCGGGCTCTTCCAGGTAGGGAGTTTCGTCTCTCGCACGGTTGCGTCGGTCAAGGAACTCGGAGAGCTGCGTCGGAACTACACCATCCTGCTCGATCGTGTGAAGCAGTACGAAGGAATTCAGAATGACATTACCGAGCTGAGGCTGGAGAACAGCCGGCTCAAGTCCGTTCTCGACTTCTCCCAGCAGATGAACTTCCGAAACATTCCTGCGCAGATTATTGGCAAGGACCCGGGCAATGTCTTTTCCACTATCATGATAAGCAAGGGGAGGGCCGACGGTGTGCGGGCGAATATGCCGGTTGTCGCAGTGCAGGACGGGGTTCAGGGACTTGTGGGTAAAATCGAAAGTGTTGGAATCAAGACCGCCGTTGTCCTTCCTTTGTATGATCACCTTACCTACGTTGCCGCCAGGCTTCAGCGAACCCGATACGAAGGACTTGTGAACGGTGTCGGGGAAAACACGGTAAGCATGCAGTGGGTTGAGAAAACCGCATCCAAATACATCGAAACCGGCGATCTCGTCATCACTTCCGGAATGAATTCGATCTATCCAAAGGGCATCCGCATCGGTTACGTTTCCAGCATAAACGCACGTCCATCAGATACCTCCCTTGAACTTGGTATCAAGCCTATCATCGATTTCGCCACACTGGAATACGTGTTCGTGATCGCAGAACAGCCCGAGGCTCCGGTACCCCGTCCAGCGAGTGCTGCCGGATCCGCGGAAGCGCCGACCGGAACCGATACTCCTGCGGAAGGAGGCGCAGTGACCGTTCCCGTTCCCACGGTATCGAATCCTCCGCCGGCAACGCTTCACGGCGGGGCCGCCACGCCGGCGCCTACTGTGCCGCATCCGCTTATTCCCGAAGGCACCCGCCCCGAGGGTATCGAGCCTCCTCCTCCCGCCGAAAACTCCGGCAATTCGTCGACAGGAGGCTGAGGAATGGCGCTGAACGTACTTCTTTCCTCCGGTGTGCTGAGCCTGCTCGTGCTCCTCCAGACTAACATCCTGCGGGTAGTGGCAATCGGCGGAGCAGTTCCGGATATCGCGTTGATCACTCTCGTATACCTCGCCAACAAGAATGGGAGCATGTCCGCGCAGGTCTCGGGGTTCGCCGTCGGAATCGTGCAGGATTTTGTGAGTTTGGCGCCGCTTGGATTCCACGCATTGGTTCGCACCATTACCGGCTACCTGTTCGGGCTAACACGCGGCAACATCTTTGTCGATCCTATACTTGTGCCCGTTCTCATCGTTCTCGCAGCGACCATACTCAAAGGAATACTTACCGGGCTCGTGGCCGGCATTTTCGGGATTGGCTCAGCCTTTCCCGGCCTTTTCTCATCCACCTTTCTGATCGAAATTCTCTACAACTCGGTGCTGGCCCCCTTCATCTTCGGCCTGCTCAGCCTTGTGCGGCCGCTCGTGCTGGACACCCGGGGGCGCGCCATTGAGTGAATCAGTTCGCACCGGACGCCAAGATATTTCCAAAACACGAGTGAAGGTGCTCGGCGGTATAGTAACGGTAACGGTTCTTGGCTACGTATGTTATCTCTTTTCCATGCAGATAATCGACGGCTACATGTACTCCGTCCGCGCCGAACAGGTCACTACGCGAAGCATCGTTGTCCCGCCGCAGCGCGGAGAGATCTTCGATCGGCGATTGGATGTGCCGCTGGCCACGAACATCGACTCCTTCGCGGTTGACGTCATTCCGGCCGAAATTCCTGAAAGAGGACGTCGATCGCGTACTCACTGAAACCGGCAAGTTTCTCGGAATGAGACTGAAAGAGGTGAAAGAGAAGATCCCGGCGGCGAGTTACAGCCGATATCAGCCGGTAGAGTTGAAAAGCGGCCTCACGTTCGACTCGATATCACCCATCGCAGAGCACATCAACGAGCTGCCCGGGATCACGTGGCGCAACAAGCCCATACGCAACTATCTGGACGGCGATACTTTCGCCCATGTCGTAGGGTATGTAGGGGATATTACCCCCGAGGAGCTGCAAACACTTTACAATCAGGGGTACACGGCGAACTCGGTGATCGGGAAAAGCGGAGTCGAGTATCAGTACGATTCGGTGCTGCGCGGAAAAGATGGCCGTGAGTTCAGAACCGTCGACGCTCACGGCCGGAAGATAAACATCGACAGCAAAGAAGACGTGGCTCCCGTCGCGGGGAGCAATCTTGTCCTGACGCTGGACAGACGGATTCAGCATCTGGCACAAGATGCCCTTGGACCAAGGAGCGGCGCGGTGGTCGTGCTCAAGCCCTCTACTGGTGAAGTTCTCGCCATGGTCTCCTATCCCACCTACGATCCCAACGTTTTCTACGCCCCCGGAGGGTCGAACGAATATACGAAACTCGTCAACGATCCCAGCGCGCCATTCCTCAATCGAGCAATTCAGGGAGCTGCCGCGCCCGCTTCTACATTCAAGATCATCATGTCGACCGCCGTGATCGAGGAGAACGCGTTTCCGCTCGACGCAACCGTGAACTGCCCCGGTTACTTCCGGTACGGCAACCAGGTATTCAAATGTTGGGTGAGCTACGGCCACGGACCGGTGAACCTGTTCGAAGCCCTGGCTCAATCGTGCGACGTCTACTTCTACACGATGGGAGCGGACTATCTTGGCGTCGACACCATTGTCGACTACTCGCGCAAGTTCGGATATGGGGAAAAGACCGGCATAGACCTTCCCGGTGAGGTTCCGGGACTGGTGCCAAGCCCGGCCTGGAAAGACCAGGCTTTGAAGGAGCACTGGGTCGGTGGCGACACGGTTAACATGTCCATCGGTCAGGGATACCTCATGGTCACGCCGATACAGATGGCGGACGTATTGGCGATGGTGGTAAACGACGGTATCGTGTACAAACCTCACGTGCTCAAAGAGATCCGCGATCACTCGACCGGAGAGGTTATCAAGCGCATCGAGCCGGAGGTGCTCCATACCTCCTCGATACGAAAACAGTCGTTCGAAACCGAGAAAAAAGCGCTTCGCGGGGTGATCACGCACGGAACCGCCGAGTATGTCATCACCACCGACGCGGTGAAGGTCGCCGGAAAGACCGGAACGGGTGAAGTAGGATCGGATACGAACTGGAACTCGTGGTTCGTAGCCTATGCTCCCTACGATTCGCCGAATCCTGATGATCAGGTTGTCGTCTGCGTATGGGTGGACGCGAAGAACACCTGGGAATGGTGGGCGCCGAAGGCCGCCAACATCATCCTGCACGGTATATTCAAGAACATGAACTACACCGACGCACTTGCGGATCTGCGAAGAAAAGGCTGGTGGTATTGAAGTCCCGATCGATTCTCGGGTTTGACGTCTATCTTCTCGTCGCCTCGCTCGCCCTCATGGTGATAGGGATACTGTTTGTCTACTCCAGTGGAGTGACCGCGACTGGTGAGGTTTTCTCCAAAGAATACCTGAAACAGATCATTTGGGTGGTCATCGGAATCGCCATATTGTTCGGGACTTCCATCATCGATTACACCCGTCTGCGCGACTGGGCTCCCTACATGTACGGCGTACTGGGTCTGGCGCTGGTTGCTACGCTCATCTCCGGAAAGATCGTGAATGGCTCTCGCTCATGGCTCGGCGTAGGAGGGTTGGGGATTCAGCCTTCGGAATTCATGAAAATCGCGACGATTCTTTTTCTTGCGCGTTATCTCGAAAGAAGCGGCGGCCGTGAGATGGATGTTCGACGTTTTGCGGTAGCCTTCGGAATCGTGCTGCTTCCCATGCTGCTAATCCTTGCACAGCCGGACCTGGGGACCGCGCTTGTATTTCTGCCCGTTTTCATGTTCATGGTGTTCACCGCCGGGGGAAAGCCTCACCACATCATGTTTCTTCTTCTGACGGGATTTCTGATCATCGTGCTCACGGTGCTCCCGGCATGGCAAACTCAGATTCTGGGAGCTCAAGTACCGGCGCTGCAGGTCATAAGCTCGATGCACCTCATGATATACCCTCTCGTTGGTATCGTTGTCGTGATCCTTCTCTCACTCGTCGGGCTGGTAATTCTGAAACGCCGATATTACTACTGGGTAACTTACGCCGCACTTATCCTTTTGTCCGGATTGTTAGGAGCAATAGGAGCCAGGGCGTTTCTGAAGGAATACCAGATCATGCGCCTCATCGTCTTTCTGGATCCCTACGTCGACCCGCGCGGGGCAGGGTGGAACATCATTCAATCTGTCACGGCCGTTGGGTCGGGCGGTTTTTTTGGAAAAGGATTTCTCCAGGGTACCCAGAGCCATTACCAGTATCTGCCGCAGCAGAGCACCGACTTTATCTTCTCGATCCTGGCCGAAGAGTGGGGTTTTTTTGGCGCAATCGTGGTCTTTTCGCTCTTCATGGTGATCTTGATCCGTGGGCTTTACATCGTCACCCAGGCGAAGGACCGATTCGCGGCGATTGTGGGCAGTGGAATCGTCGGAATGATCTTCTTCCACTTCATCGTGAACGTGGGAATGGCTATCGGTATCATGCCGATTACCGGAATACCGCTATTCTTTCTCTCGCATGGCGGATCGTCGCTCTGGACCGCGCTCATCGGAGTGGGGTTGCTGATGAGCATATATCACCACCGCTATCAATACTGATTCTTCCGATGCGTACGTCTCGTCGCCACATAAACCCGGACCGCGACATATCGGACCTTCTGTCGAGAGTCGACACGCCCGCCCGCTATTTAGGGGGCGAACGTGGACGAACCGTAAAGGACAATGACACTCTCTACACGGTAGCCCTCTGTTTTCCCGATCTGTATGAGATCGGCATGTCCAACACCGCAATCAAGATTCTGTACACCCTCATGAATCGCCTCGACGAAGTTCGATGTGAACGGGTCTTCGCGCCCGCGCTGGATTTCGAAGAAGCGCTCCGACAGGCGGGAGTTCCGCTATACACACTGGAGTCGGGGATTCCCCTTTGCGAATGCGACATGATCGCCTTCTCGGTCGGATACGAGCTTTCGGCCACAAATGTGCTTGCCGTGCTCGAATCCGGCGGAGTGTCGCTTGACCGGGCGACACGCTCCGATTCGGACCCGATCGTAATAGCCGGCGGTCCTGCGTTAACGAACCCGACTCCCTACGGGCAGTTTCTCGATGCGGTGATAGTGGGGGAGGCGGAAGGTTGCCTGCCGGAATTGCTCGAACAAATCGCGAAACTGAAAAAGGCCGGTGCATCGAAAGCCGAAATTCTTGACGCAATGCTCGAACGGAGCTTTGTATGGAATGAAGACAAAAACCGGGTGGTGACGAGATCCTTGTGGCCTGACTTCGGAAAACTGGCATTTCGGATAGACTTCCCGCTTCCGCACCTGCGGCCGGTGCAGGATCACGGAGTGATCGAAATCATGCGCGGGTGTCCAAACGGCTGCCGCTTCTGTCACGCGGGCGTCTACTATCGCCCCTATCGGATGAAGGACGTTCCGGCAATAATTGAAGAGGCCGATCGACTCGTGTTCGACTACGGGTATCGCGACATCACGCTCTCTTCATTGAGCTCCGGTGACTACCGAGAAATCGCGCCGCTCATGAAACTTCTTCACGCCCGCTATCGGGGAATGAATGTGGCTTTTTCTCTTCCGTCGCTCAAGGTCGACAGCTTCACCCTTCCGATTCTCGAACAGCTCTCCGAAGTTCGGAAGAGTGGTCTCACGTTTGCGGTCGAAACTCCCTGGGATGAGGCCCAGGTTGCACTGAACAAGCGGGTTTCCTCGGCGCAGATAATCGAAATTCTGAAAGAGGCGAAGTCACGCGGTTTTCGGAGCGCGAAGTTCTATTTCATGATCGGGTTGCCTGTCGAACACGCTGAAGTCAACGCGGAAATGGAAGGCATCGTGGAGTTCGTTCGCAACGTATTTGGGGCTACCGGCATCCATGTCAACTTGAACGTCGGAATTTTCGTGCCCAAACCGCACACCCCGTACCAATGGGCAAGGCAGATGTCCGAGGTCGAGTCAATCGATCGAATCCGGGCGATACGAGCTGCCTTGCGAAGATATGGATTCGTGAAGATGGGATTCTCGTCACCGTTTCATTCCTTTATTGAAGGAATTATTTCCCGCGGCGACGCGCGCGCAGGGACGCTCATTCGAAACGCGTATCATGGGGGAGCACGTTTCGATGCGTGGGAAGACCGCACGAAACATGACGCATGGAGATCAGCGATCGAAGGTGCGCGCTGGAATGTCGCAGAAGAGACACTACGTTCTCGTTCCGTAGACGAGAAGCTGCCATGGGATAACGTATCGCTCGGAGTCTCCAAATCGATACTGATTCGGGAGTGGACGCGATCTGTTCATGCCGAGCCCACCACCATCTGTGCACCTGAATGTCAGGAGCCGTGCGGGGTCTGCAATCGGCGTACCACACCGCGAGAGCCAACCGCATTCACAGAGTTAGTATCAGATAGTACTCAAAATAATACACCTGCAGAAGTCAGGCCCGCGTTTCCTGAGCAGAGCCGGTCTCAGACGGACCCCATGATCTCCGAAGAGCAGGCAGTAGAGTCGGCCGCGGGGGACATTGGATCCGTAAGTGTCGGCCGGACCGATTCCTATCGGCTCTACTTTGAGTTCTCGAAGCGTGGCCCGGCCCGCTTTTTGCCCCACCGGAGCGTTCTGACCGGATTCGAAAGGGCGTTTCAGGCGGCGCACGCCTCGGTTCTTTTTGGCTCGGGTTACAGTCCGAAACCGGCCATGGAGCTCTCTTCGCCGCTTCCCCTCGGAGCGGAGGGACTCGCCGAGATCGGACGCGTGGATATAGCCAAAAGGATACATATTGAGACACTTCCTCAAGTACTGAGCCGACTTCTGCCGGAAGGTCTCGTAGTGAATCGCGTTGCTCTTACGACGACTCACGACGACGGAAGAAGAAGACCGACGATTGGTGGAAGGCTGTGGGGCGGACGATACGTCCTTGTGTTGCCGCCGGGCTGCGATGCCGAGGAAGTGGTAAATGCGTTTTCGGGCGAAGCGGGGTACACAGTGGCGCGGGTCGAAGAGCTGGAGGCGGGTCGGACCCGATTCGAGCTCCTTTGCGAGGCGATTCCGGGAGTACCCGGAGTGGCAGCGATGATCAAGAAGCTCCTGGGCAGCACGGTCGCAGAGTCGGGCGCTTCGCTGACGCGGGAGGAGCTCTACGCACGTGATGACGCAGGAGGCAGAACGGCCTTCTTCTGAGCCTGTTCGCAGAGCCTCAGGATTCCGATGCCTTTTCGCGGTTCCACAGCTCGTCCATATCCGTGAAGTGGCTGCTGTCCATTTCAAGGCCACGCGCTTTCATCCCACGTTCAACGCCGTGGAAACGCCGAACGAACTTCTGGTTCGTCCTATGAAGCGCTGCAGCAGGGTCGACATGCAGGAAACGGCAGAGGTTAACAACGCTGAAAAGGAGATCGCCCAGCTCATTTTCCAGAGCATCAGAATCAGCCGCGTCAGCCGCCTGAACACATTCGAGAAGTTCTTCGCGGACTTTTTCGAATACCGATTCCTTCTCGTTCCAATCAAAACCGACCTTTGACGCCTTTTTCTGTATCTTGTAGGCCCGTTCCAGCGGCGGGAATGAAGCCGGGACATCGTCGAGCGCCGAATCTTTCGGACGTTTGCCTTCGACCTCAACCTTTATCTGGTCCCACTGCGTGATGATTTCGTCGGGGGTGGATGCGGATGATTCTCCGAACACGTGGGGGTGACGCCGTATCAGTTTGCTCGAGATATCCGCAAAAACGTCGGCGACGCCGAAAGATCCGTCCTGCTCCTTGATGTAGGCGATCATCGTAACGAGTAGATTCAGATCCCCCAGCTCCTCCCGAAGATTGTCGTCATCGCGCTGGTTGATTGCATCGACGCACTCATAGGTCTCTTCAAGAAGACTGGAGCGAAGACTCTCTGCGGTTTGTTCACGGTCCCACGGACACCCATCATCAGGCGACCGCAGACGCCGGACGATCCCGAAGAACTGATCAAACGCCGCATTGGCGGGTGACAGGCTCATTGTTGCTCCTCGACGCAAGGTACCACAATTCAAGACGAGAGGCAACGAAAGGGGAGAGATTGTGCAGACCGGACTTCCGTGCGTCCCAAGTTGCCGGTGCGTTCAGAATAACGTGGAGATGCGGCGGGACTCGTTCATAGAAGGCATCATTGTACGCGATATTGAAGTAGACAGAATATACATTATCGGAAGTGGAGGGAGTGGCCAAGGAGCGTCCAGGCAACAGGAACCCCGTCGATCCGAACCCTTTTGTCGGGTCAGTCTCGCGAGGTCAATCGCGAAAATCGCTGATCTTCGAGAAGATCCAGACGACTATGAACGACGTGATGATCGGCGGAAAGATGTTCACCGAGTTGTTCAGGTTTGCAAGCGCATGAATGATGTCGCCGAAAAAGAAGTCGATGATGCCGCCGAGAAACGAACCGACAAGAGCTACTATCAGCGCGCCCCAGAAATTGCCGAGGAAATGCTTGCGAAATGCGTAGTAAAAGACTATTGCTATTGCGAGCCCGATAATGACGTACGTGAGTCCAATGTTCAGATAGTAGGTTGCCATGTTTTTTGTCCTTTAGTTCCCGTCACTTGTGGAGTCGCTCACTGGAGTGTAAATGAGCCGACATTCAAGCTGAATAGCTGAACCGCCGTTGTGGAATAGTTGAGAATCACCGGTACACTGTAGACTGCCTGGAACGTGTTGAGATCCGTACCATACGCCAGAGCAACGAGCACGATGTAAAGCGGACTCGAGCCGGCGTATCCGGAGGGCAGGTCTCCGTCGCTTGAGACGTACTCGTCGCTGAAGAAGCTCTTGTACTGGGAAGTTGCATTGGTTGCCGGGGCGTTTGCGTTACGCTTCAGGACGACCGGCGAGTCGGTCCCCGACCAGACGGCGGTTGCGTCGGCGGTCGGGGGCGGACCGGAACTGAACAGAAAGTTAAGCTTGACTTGAAGCGCTTGCGATCTTTCGGCGGTGGTGAACGGTATCAACGGAATTTTGGGCTGGCCGTTGAAAGTCTGTGTGCTCGGTACCATTCGACGATACCCAAGGCTCGTCAGCAAAGATATTCCGGGCGCGGTCGAAGTCTGAATTGCGTTCTGGTCGCTTGCCGCGTCGGTAGGCAGGAGATAGATCCGGTAGTATATTTCGTAGCCACTGAAATAGTCCACGTTGTTTGCCGGGTCATTTGTGAACGCAGCGTACAGAGGACCGGCGTTGTAGGTGACACTTGCCGGCGGCGCCAGGTAGGGCACTGTTTCAAGTCCGCAGCTGCCGGTGAGCAGAGCTGCGGCGGCCGCGAGCAGCGGCAACGCAACGGCACGTTGAAAGCGAGAAAGGAACGCACGGTTCAGCTTTCGGCGTGGTGATTTCGCCGTCTGCATGGCCATGGCCCCGCCTGCCCCGCTTCTCTTCGACGCGACACGGGGAGCAAGGGCCTGGGGTCTGCTGCGGCCTGCCTCCACTACTCCCGCCTCGCTTTGCGGGGAATCAGCGTCTGACCGGCGTTTTCGCCGGTTCTGGCGGCTCGAGACCTTCTGGAACATCGATCAACTCGTAGATCATAACGGGTCGGTTCTTGCCCTTCACGCGGATGTTGTCCAGCTCCCGCGCGATGACTCGGTCCTTTACCAGGCCGTAGGTGTACTCACTTATGATGACGTTTGTCATGTACTGTTTGTTTGTGCCTTCCAATCGCGCGCCAAGATTGACGTTATCGCCCATGAGCGTATAGTTCATTCGTCCACTCGAGCCCATGTTGCCGACGGTCATGATTCCCGAGTTCACGCCGATTCCGATGTCGAGCCGTTTCTCCAGCGGCCAGTTGTCGTTGAGCTCGTGGAGGACCTGCATCTGTTTGATTGCGCACTTGCACGCAAGGATCGCGTGCTCATTCTGTGGAAGCGGAGCTCCCCAGAAACACATGATCTCATCACCGACATACTTGTCCAACGTCCCCTCGTACGAGAGGATCACGTCGGTCATCGCCGTCAGGTAGATGTTGAGATGATTCACGAGCTCCTGCGGAGTCATCGTTTCGGAGAGCGTAGTAAATCCGCGAATGTCGGAAAAGAATACCGAAAGTTCCTTGTCCACTCCTCCAAGCTCGGGCGGGTTATCAAGAATCTGATCCACGACGCGCGGGCTGACATATCTGCCGAACATGTCACGGATCCGCCGTTTGTCTTTCTCTTCCGTCATCACGCGGTAGATGATGACGCTGAGGAAGGTGAAGAATATTGCGATGGCCGGCAGGCTGAAGTCCAGCAAGTAGCTCTTTACATCGAAGACAATGGAGGTGGCGATGAAGTATCCGAGAATAAGCAGGAACGAGACGACGAAAGAGAGAATCGTCGAGAGCCTGGAAGTCATGAACGCAATCAGCAGCGCCGCGCCAAGTATGATGAGGTAGTTCATCCAGTTTGCTGAAGAGTGAATGAACTTGTCCATCAAGATGGTGTTCAGCGCGTTCGCGTGAATCTCCACCCCGTACATCAGCCCGAACGGGGTCGTCTTTTCGTCCTGTGCGATACCCGATGCGAAATCGCCAACAAGGACTATCTTATTGCCGAGCGCTTTGGTTCTTGGCCACGTGGCAGGGTCCATGCCCGGCACGCGAGCCGCGTAGGCAGCGTACGAGCGCACCGGGAAAGTCTGCGGATCACCCGGGGAGGCGCCCGATCGCGGTCCCATAAAATTGATGAGCATGTCGCCGAGCCCGTTGATGGGGATGGTGATGTCGGGAACCTTGCGGTACTCCCCTTCCTTCACGAGTTGGCCCTTGGCATCGTACTCGGGGAGTTTCGTCGGAATGCGATACGGTTCCCATTTACCCGTCTGGGTATTGAACTGTTCGGGTGATGATATCTTGATGTACTGACCGATTTTCACCTGCAGATCGTCGAAGGTTTTGTGGAAATAGGAGAGCGCGAGGGAAAGCGTGATGGCCGGAATGAAGTAATCCTGGTATTTCTTCACCACGTAGTAGGAGGTGTCCGGTTTGCCATCGTTGTTTGTATCAACCGACTTCATGGGAGCCATGCGCTGCATCTGCTGTTTCAACGCGGAAATAGTAGATTCGGTGAGCGGATAGGGCACGGTGTGATCGCGTCCCTCGGTGTCCGTCCACGCGAGCCGCTGAAAGGTCGACTCGTCAATCGGCGTATTCGGCGTAAGGTCGTCGAGTTTGATTGATTCGAGCAGGCGTGATGCCTTCATGATGAGCGGCTGATGCCGATAGATCTTGTCGAAATCGTCGAAGAAATTGGCGTGTCCGTACCCGGCCGTGGCGTCCGCGTAGGGAATGAGCGGAGGTTCAAGGCCGTAGTTCGTCGGCATGTCCTGCCAGTCGCCGGAGACATTGGTGATTTTACCCACGTGAGTGAACAGCGCTTCCTGGCGTCGAAAGAACTCGTCTTCGCTCGCAGGCGCAGCCGGTTCATGATCGAGGATCGTTTCCAGAAAGGTACGGCCGTTGTTTCGGATCGCGCTGACGAGCAGAGCGTCATTGTACGCCTGATCGCTGGGTTCAACGAAGAAAAGATCGAGAAGGATCGCCCGCTCACGATCATTCTGGTCCTTGATGCGCGCCAAAGAGTTGAGGAGATCAGCATGGCGGTAACGCGGCCATGGCCAGCGACCGAATCTTGAAAGGCTGTTTGCGTCGATTCCGAGGATAAGGATATCGGGAGATATGTTCGGGTTCCGCTGAGTTATCGTAACCCCTTCCTGAACGCGGCGGCCAGCGAAGGTTTCGCGGAGTGCGAAGTGATTGTCGAGGACATAGGTTTCGAGGCGGCTGGGGATCACAGTGAACAGGTCGAGGAGTATGAGAATGCCAGCTACCAGAAGCCCGATGATCAGGCCGAATACTTTTGTTTCAAGAAACTTGGTCCGTGCGCTTGCCATGTCGTCCCCCGCTGCGGCCGTTATTCGGCAGAGTCCCCTTGGGGCTCCGCCGATCGCAGACTACACTACCATAGTTTGCGGTGCCGTGTAAACGAAACAGGCGTGGAGAAGGAGTGTGCTGCCGTGGCCGACGCCCGGGATCAGTTCTGTTTCTGCGGAACCAGTCCCTCGGTCTGGAGGGAGATTATTCGGTCTCGGGCCAGGTTTGTCCAACTGCTCGAGGGGAAGTCGTTTACGAGTTTGTCGTACTGAGTCTTTGCCCCTTTGTAGTCTTTCTTTCCTTCTGCAAGCCGACCCAGAGAGAATAGCGCCATCGGTTTTTCGGGACTGTCTTTGCCGTAGGAGTCGGCAAGAGTCTGGTACTGTTTGACCGCGCTTGTGTTGTCGCCCGCCTGTTCGTATGCCGCGCCGGCATCTATGAGGCTCACCGTGGCCAGGTAGCTCCTGGGGAACGAGGTGGCAAGGCGCGTATAGTTCTCTGCAGCGAGTTTCCACTCTTTCTTGTCGTAATAGAGGTTGCCACGGATGAAAAGAGCGCGCTGCGCCGAATAGAGGTGCGGGTAGCTCTTGATTATCGTCTCCAGCTCGGACAGGAGCTTGGCCTCAATGTCCTTTTTTTTCGAGTCCGTTGCATTCGACCATTCGTTGTAGTCAGACTGTGCCTGTTCCACCATCACCGTTGACTTCTGTGTCCGCGCCGTACGGATTTCACTGAATACGACGAATCCTATAATGACCGCGAATACCACCCCTATTGCAACGAGGAATATCAGACGGTTCGCCTGGACGAATGTGGCGATTGTCGCCGTGAGTTTCGGTTTGTTATGCGGCTGCTCGCCTATCTTTGCCATGCTGCAGACTCCTTACTGTTGAATAATCGTGCTAGTTTCGAATGCTCAGCTCTTTCATGAGCCGCGAAAGATATGTTCGCTGAATGCCAAGAACCTTGGCAGTCGCGGTCTGGTTCCAGCCGTTTTGCGCGAGAAAGCTTTCGATAAGATGCCGTTTGAAGATATTCACGGAATCCTTGAGGGTTTTCCCGTGGTATTCCTCGGCGTCCGGGTTGTCCGATCGTCGCAATACGAGCTCCGACGGACGAATATAGTCTTCCTGGCAGATTACCACGGCGCGTTCTACGGCGTTTTCAAGCTCACGCACATTGCCGGGCCATGAAAAAGTCAGAAGCTCCTGCATCGCCCCGTCGGTAAAACCGCGAATCTGTTTCTTGATCTCGCGGTTGAATCGCTTGAGAAAATGTTCGGCAAGCACGGGTATGTCCTCGGGACGCTGCCGCAGCGGCGGAATCGTCACGGGGAGAACATTGAGACGATAGAAAAGGTCGGTACGGAACGATCCGTCTTCTACCGCTTTTTCGATGTCACGGTTGGTCGCGGCGATGATCCGTACATCGACGTGAATCGGTTCGCTCGAACCGAGCTTCTCAAAGGTGCGCTGCTGAATGACTCGCAGCAGCTTCGCCTGAACGGCAAGCGGCAGCTCGCCAATTTCGTCGAGAAAAATCGTACCGCCGTGCGCGAGCTCGAACCTTCCGCGACGGTCGGTCGTAGCGTCCGTGTAGGCTCCTTTGACGTGGCCGAAAAGTTCGCTCTCGAGAAGCGCTTCCGGCAGCGCCGCACAGTTGACACGGATGAGGGGCTGGTCTTTTCTCGGACTTTGCAGGTGCAGCTGCTCGGCAATCAGCTCCTTGCCCACACCGCTTTCCCCGAGGATGAGCACCGATGAGTCGGTGCGTGCCGCCCGTGCAACAATCTGGAGTTTCTCTTCCATGATCTTGCTCTTGTATATCAGGGAATGGTACCCCTGTTCCGTGCTGATCTGTTCACTGAGGCTCGCAATTTCGTCCCGGACACGCTGGAAGTCCCGGGCGTTCTGGATAGCAAGCGCGGCCTGATTTGCAAAAATCTCGATCCAGAACAGGTCTTCATTGTCGAACACTTTTCCGCCGCGCTTGTTGATCAGCTCGATCACACCGACGCATCTGTCGCGGATTCGCATCGGAGCTGCAAGGATGGAATTGGTCGGAAAACCGATGTTCTTCGAAATTTCGGCGAAGAAGCGCGGGTCGTCCTGGACATCGTTAACCACGAGCGCGCGATTGTGTTCGGCAACCCAGCCCGCGATTCCTTCGCCCAGGTTCAGCGAATATTTCTTGACGTCCTGTCCCTTTGCCCCGAGAGCAATCTCGAAGTAGAGCTTGTTGTTCTCCGGATTGAGAAGCAGCAGCGAAGAGGCCTCACCGTCGGTAAGGCGGGTCGCAGACTCGATGATACGAGTGAGCAACGCTTTGGCATCCGAGTAGTCCGAATTTATAAGCGTGTTGATCTCTATGAGAGTTTCGAACTTCGTGGGATCGACACTGGACTTGAGCATGCTCGTTCAGCGCAGGGCCGGCTACTCCTCAGACTGCTCCCCTTTCTGGGTAACATCTTCTTTCAGATATTCGCCGATCGTGAACGTGGCCTCGCCTTCGTCATCCTGAATATACTTCTTGAGCTCTTCGGCCTGAGTCTTTCTTTCGAGATCGCGAAGCGAGAGTGACAGTCGCTGTTTCAGCGGGCTGATCTCGTTTACAACCGCACGAATGGTGTCTCCGACCTTGTATTTCTCGACAGCTTTCTCGTAGGGCTCCACGCGTGGATCGGAGAAACCGGCCTTCGCGATGAGGCCTTCGATTCCGCCGGGCACTCGGACAAAAACGCCGAAGTCCGTGATGTTGGTGATCTCACCTTCGATAATGCTGCGCTCCGGATAGGCTTTGCGGAGAGACTCCCAAGGATCGTCCTCGAGCTGTTTGACGCTGAGACGGATGTTGTGAGTCTCGGGATCCACGTGAATGACCATGCACTCGACTTCGTCTCCCTCGTTGAGGACGGCGCTGGGGTGCTTGTGCTTCTTTGTCCAGGACAGATCGTCGATATGGAGGAATCCGTCGATGCCCTCTTCGAGTTCGACAAACGCACCGGAGTTCGTAATCTTTTTCACGGGGCGTTTGAGGCGGGTCCCTGTCGAGTACTTGAGTTCAATGTTATCCCACGGATTCGGTAACACCTGTTTCAGGCCCAGGGATACCTTTCCGGCGGGTATGTCATAGGAAAGGATCTTGGTCTCGACCTCATCGCCCACCTTGAGAAGCTCTTTGGGGTGGTTGACGCGCTTGACCCAGGAAAGCTCTGATATGTGGGCCAGACCTTCGATTCCCTCTTCCAGTTCGATAAATGCGCCGAAATCGGCGAGTTTTGTGACGTGACCGGTTACTACCTGGTCGACGTGGTACTTCTCGTCGAATTTGTTCCACGGATCTTCGGTCATGTGCTTGAGCGACAGATTGATCTTCTTTTCTTCCGCATCCATCCGGATGACCTTGAGCTGGATTCGCTGGCCTTTCTTGACGAAGTCCTTGGGCCGGGTGACGTGTCCCCAGCTCATATCATTGATGTGGAGAAGGCCATCGAAACCGCCCAGATCTATGAAGCTGCCGAAGGAGGTGAAGGACTTGACGATGCCTTCTATGACGTCCCCGATGGTGACGTGCTCGAAGAATTCTTTGCGCTTCTTCTCTACTTCTTCTTCAAGCCACTCCCGCCGAGAGAGGACAATATTGATTCGGTTGTCGCTATAGAGGCGGTCAACATAGAATCTGGTTTTGAGACCGAGATAGTCTTCGGGTATCTCGACACGGTGGAGGTCCATTTTGGAAATGGGGTTAAAGGCGCGAACGCCATGTCCGAGGTCGATTTCGAATCCGCCCTTGATGCTCTTGTCGACCTTTCCCTCAACCGTCTCGTGATCCTGAAACGCCTTGCGCAGGTTCTTCCAGAATACCTTCTCGTCCGCTTTCTTCTTGGAAACCACCACTTCGCCGGAGGTGGTCTCTTTGTTGAGCAGCACGACACTGACTATGTCGCCGACTGAGGGCTTCTCGTCGAACTCTTCGATCGGAATCTTGCCCTCTGACTTGTACCCGACATCGACGAAAACCTGTTCGGTCCCCACTTCGATGACTGTGCCGTCGACCAATTGTCCGACTTCCAATTCGTCGAGAGATTTAAGATATTGTTCTTGCAGCTCCTCCTGTAAGCTGGAAAGATCAGATACTTCGGCGTTTTTGGTTGATCTATCGCTCATAAGTGCCTTGTAACTCCTGAAGTTTTATCGTGTCCGTGGATGTTCACAGCTACTTTCTCACAAACTTGGTCGATGGTCAAGTGAGAGGTATCCAAATAGAGGGCATCGGGAGCCACCTGGAGCTTCCCGTACTCTTTGGTTCTGTCGATTTCGTCGCGCCGACGGATGCTCTGCTCGAGTTCTTCGAGTTTCATAGCGCTGGTGCCCTGTCCGAATCGGCGAAGTGCGCGAGTATGAATAGACGCGTCGAGGAAAATCTTCAGATCTGCGTCCGGGAATACTACGGTGGTGATGTCCCGGCCTTCAACGACGATGTCCATGGTGTGGGCGGCCGCTTTGAGCCGGCGGTTGACCTCCTCACGGACCTCAGGCAGAGCCGAATGGCGCGCGACCCACCGATCGACTTCGTCGGAACGGAGGAGCGGTTCGACGTCTTTTCCTTCAACGAACATTCGGTCGTCGATGACGTTGATCTGGATTTCCCGCGCGACGCGTATTACCGCGGGGATGTCTTGCGGGTCGTCGTGCTGCAGAACTTTCCATGTAACGGCCCGGTAGTAGTTCCCGGAGTTGAGGTAGTGCATTCCTGCGCGCTCGGCGACCGTTTTTGCTATGGTACTCTTACCCGACCCTGCAGGTCCGTCTATTGCGATTACCATCGGTCTCGAACCTCTTTGCCGGGCGGCTCAAGCCCCGCATGCTGATAGAACCAGGAGATCTCGTTTCGCGTCAACCCGCGGAAGTGGCCGGCCTGAATGCCCTTGACCGTGACTGTTCCGATGCGGACGCGGTGGAGCCGCTTGATAGCGACATTGTTCGCTTCAAACACCGTTCGGATCTCCCGATTTTTGCCCTCGACAAGCACCAGATGGACGGTGCGGGAGTTTGTCGCGTTGAACTGCTGAAGTCGATAGGTGACCCCCGCCACCTCGATTCCCGCCTGATACTGCTTCAGAAACGGCAAAGGAACAGGGTGCGCGGTCTCAACCAGGTACTCCTTCTCGACGCCGGAAGTGGGGTGAGAGACTGCCTTGGCAAAAGTCCCGTCGTTGGTGAAAAAGATGAGACCCGAGGAGAGGTAGTCGAGCCTGCCGACGGTGAAGAGCCGTTCGGTGTAGGCCGACTTGACCAGATCGATCGCGAGGGGACGCCCTTCAGGGTCTGCTGAGGTGCAGAGGTAGCGACGCGGCTTATGAACTGCAAGGTAGATGAGGCGACGCTGGGGATAGATCGGTCGGCCGTCGAGGCTGATTCGGTCTCCGGGTTGGACCGTCGTCCCAAGACGCTCTACCACGATGTCGTTCACGCGTACGCGACCGGCAAGGATGATCTCTTCGCCCTTTCGCCGGGAGGCCACGCCGCAGCGAGCCAGATAGACCTGGAGCCGTAAACCTTTCCCGTTATCCATTGAGCTCAAACCTGTCTCGCTCCGCTTCTTCGAGTTTTGGGAGCTCCGCAATGCTGGAAAGTCGGAAGAATCGGAGGAACTCCTTGGTGGTGCCATACTGAACCGGTCGGCCCGGGGCGTCCTTCTTTCCCACTTCCCGTATCAGGTCTCGCCCGAGGAGAAGCTTAATCATGCTGTCCGCCGCGACTCCTCGAATGTTCTCCACTTCTGCGCGCGTGATGGGTTGGGAGTACGCAACGATGGATAGAGTCTCCATTGCCGCACGGCTGAGCCGTTTGTCGTTTTTCTTTCCGTACCGTTCCCTGAGCGAAGGCCATAGGTCCTTCTTCGGGGAAAACTGGAATCCATCGGCGATCTCGACAAGTTCCATCCCGTGAGCTTCGTCGCCATAACAGGTCTTGAGCTGGTCCAGCGCACCGACCACGACCTCCCGAGAGAGGTTGCTGATACGTGCAAGGGATGAAACGTCGATGGGATCGGCCTCGAGGAAGAGAATGGCTTCGATGAGGGCAGCCTCATTCTGGAGATCCATCGGTCACCTCCGTCGTCTCTTCCTCGACCGGGCGGATTCGGATGTCACCAAAGAGGCGGTTCTGAAATATCCGTATTCGTTTCGATTTGACCGATTCGAGAATTGCAAGAAACGCGCAAACAACATCCATCACGGAACCCGCACGCACGACCAGGTCCTGAAAAAGGAATTCCCCACGTGAGTCGAGCAGCTCGTTGATGAGCGCAATTTTCTCATTTATGGTGACCTCTTCATACAGGTCGATGATCCTCTCCGGGGTGAGCGAAGTCATGATGAGGGTGAAGGTGCGCAGCAGATCCCACACTTCGATCTCGTCCCACAGTTCGTCGTCCTCGGTGAACTCCAGCGTGCGCTGCTTCTTCTGCCGCGCGATCACCCATTCCGCCTCACGCTCCCGGTCAACCATTGCTTCAGAGAGCTTTTTGTACTTCTGGTAGTCGATGAGTCTTTCGACGAGCTCGTGCCGCGGGTCCTCGAGTTCGTCATCAATATTGAACTCTACCGGAAGAAGCATCCGGGACTTGATATAGAGAAGCGTTGCCGCCATCACGTAAAAATCGGTGATATTATCGAGGTCGACGCGAGTCGCATATTCGAGGTATTCGATATATTGCTCGGTTATCTGGGCTATCGGGATGTCGTAGATATTAATTTCGGAACGCTTGATGAGGAAAAGGAGAAGGTCCAGGGGACCTTCGAAGTCGCCCAGATGAAAATGGTGCTGATTCTCCGTCGTGAGCGCATCCATGCGTAGCCGTGCGTCCTTTGTACAGTGTGTCGGGTGCAGCAAAAAAAGACTGATTCTGCGGCAGGGGAAATTATAACGGTGCGGTCACGCCAAGTAAATACCCTGGCTCGGAAGGCGCATCAGGATTTCCGCGTAGGGTTCCCCGGTTTGAGGGTCACGCAGATCCGGAACGAGCTCTGTGAGCGGTACAAGAACGAACTGCCGCTCTCGCATGCGTGGATGGGGCAGAACGAGAGGTTCTGCAACTCTCACCTCTGATCCGTAGAGAAGGACGTCGATGTCAATTGTTCGTGGTCCCTTCGGCGTTTCCCGCTCACGGTCTCGTCCCAGATCTTTCTCGATTTGGTGAATGGCGCGTAGCAGAGGCACTGCCCCGACCGCCGTTGAGCCTGCAAAAACCATGTTGAGAAAACGCGGCTGGTCCACGATCTCTTGAGGGTCGGTCTCATAGACATGCGAAACTGCGGTGTCGACAAAGATAGCCGAAAGCCGAAAAACGGCCTGATCCAGGTTCTTGCGCCTGTCGCCGAGGTTCGAGCCGAGGCTGAGAAAGACCCGCTCCATCGGAGTCTAGAAAAGCTCTTCCTCGTCCTGAGGATCCTGCTGTTTCGCCGATTTCTGCGCTGCGGCCCGTCGAGTCGGCTGTTTCGCTGCCGAAGCGGCCGCGGCCGGGCTTTCCGCTACCTCGTTTCCGGAGCCGGTTTCCACCGGCGGGTGTTCACTGCCGGCAACCTGTTCGCCTCGGCCTGCCGCGGCCTCTTCGGCCCGGGAGGCCTCCGAACGTGGAGGAAACATCACCGCCCGCACCCTGGCTTCCATTTGCTGTGCGAGGTCGGCGTTGGATTCGATGAACTGTTTCGCGTTGTCCCTGCCCTGTCCGATTCGTTCTTCTCCGTAGGAGTACCAGCTGCCGCTTTTCTGGATTATGTCGTATTTGAGTGCGGCATCGAGGAGGCTTCCGGACCACGATATCCCGGTACCGAACATGATTTCCATTTCGGCCTTGCGGAACGGCGGAGCAACCTTGTTCTTCACGACTTTCACGCGTACCTTGTTTCCGATCGCCTCGTCGGCTCCCTTATTGATGGTTTCGATCTTCCGGACCTCGAGCCTCACCGAGGCGTAGAACTTCAGCGCCTTTCCGCCGGTCGTCGTCTCGGGGTTGCCAAACATGACGCCGATTTTCATGCGGATCTGGTTTATGAAGATCAGGCAGGTGCCGGATTTCGATATCGTGCCGGTGAGCTTTCGCAGGGCCTGACTCATGAGCCGCGCCTGAAGGCCCATGTGTGAATCGCCCATGTCGCCTTCTATTTCCGCCTGCGGCGTAAGGGCCGCCACCGAATCGACGACGATTATGTCGACCGCGCCGGATCGGACCAACGATTCGGCAATCTCGAGCGCCTGTTCACCGTTGTCCGGCTGGGAAACCCATAAATCGTCGATGTTGACGCCGAGGTTGCGCGCATAGGAAGGGTCAAGCGCATGTTCGGCATCTATGAACGCGGCTATACCACCTTTCTTTTGTGCTTCCGCAATTGCATGAAGCGCAAGCGTGGTCTTGCCGGAGGATTCCGGACCGTAGATCTCCACGATTCGACCGCGGGGGTAGCCGCCTACTCCGAGCGCTTCGTCGAGAAGAATTGATCCACTCGAAATAGTTTCGATTGCAATATTGGTGACGCCGATTCCAAGTTGCATGAGCGAGCCTTTGCCGAACTGCTTCTCGATCTGGAGTCTTGCCGCTTCGAGTGCGCGTGCGCGTTCTTCGTGGTTTTCATTCGTGCGGGATATGATATTCAGCTCTTTTTTGGCCATGTAAGCTCCTCAGGGGATACCACAGGCTGTTTTCCGTGGCGCTTCGAACTTACGTGCATCTTATAGCTACACATATGCACGGTCAATAGACCGAGAATTCCACGCGCGCGCGCTGTCTGCCGATAATGGAAACGTGACGCCAATAGCGAATCGTGTGAGTTCGAGGTGCGTTCGCCTCAGCTTCGCCGGTCTCGATCGAACGAAGGGATCGGGCCCGCGACGATCGAGCGTCGTCGCGTTTCTGCTGCTGACCGTGGTTCTGCTGGGGAGTACCGGGGAGGCAGGTGCGCAGACGGGGAAGACCACTTTTGCGGCAATAGTGATCGAGGGGGCCGGGTTCGAGCGGGCGTGGAACACGCTGAATCCGGTGGTGGACGGTCTTTCGAAAGGGACTGAGAGTCCCTCGGATGCCGATGCGATGCTCGCCGCTCTCCTCGATACTCCGATGAGCGTAACGTGGGATCAGCGCGAAACGCTGATCCTCCGACTGCTCGATTCACTCCTTTCATATAGGACCGGATCGTGGCCGGGCCGTGAATCGCCGCCCGGGTTGCTTGCACTCTACGACCATCTTTCGCAGTTCGACGATCGAACCCTTCGCGCCCGCGTGATAGCCGCCGTTTCCCGGCTTGAGACGTTGGATACCAAACCGCTCGTCCTGGAGTCTGCGAACCTGCTGCGAGCCTATGAGCTTCTGGACCGTCAGGTCTCACGGCAGCCTGTGCCGACCAAGACCTTTCCCGAAGACTTGTATCTGGAAGAAGAGGCGTACGCCGTAGTGATGGCGTGCAAAGGTCGGATGAATCGTGGCCTTGCGCTGGCCCTTTCGGACATCGCGCGGTACTCCCGAAATGCAGCGACAGTGAAAGATGCACGGACTCTCGCCCGCGAGTACTGGGCGTCGGCGAGCCGGCAGGATAGCACAAATCGATGACCGGTTTTCGACTGCGGAGAGTGGATTTTCTTATCGCGACCATGTAAGATAGCGCCATGCGAGGAGATCTGCTGGTCCTATCTACCCGCTCCATGCAGGAGTACGCGTCCCGGGTCGCCTACCAGTTGAAGACTTTTCCCGATTTCTACACGGCGGCGAACAGCATTGATTTTGTGGGCCGTCTGGAAACTGTCAAGTTTGCGGACGGGGAGATGGAGGTCGAGGTGCACACGTCTTTGCGCGGCAAGGACGTGTTTCTTTTTTCCGGAGCAGGCCGAAATGAGCGCGGTCTCAGCGTGGAAGAAAACAAACTCGAGCTCTACCACGCAATTGACGCCCTTCGCCGCGCGCAAGCGGGTCGGATTACGCTGTTCGAACCCTATTGCAGCTCTTCGCGATCCGACAGAACGACGCGTCGTAACTCAGTCGGCTTCTGGGTGCATTACAAGACGCTCGTCAGTCTTGGTGTGGACCATATCATCACCTACCAGCTTCACTCCGACAAGAGCAAGACTGTTGTCGATCCGACGCTGTGCGCGATCGACGACGTGCCCGCCGATTCGCTTCTCAGCGAGTACATTACCGACAATTTTATCCGCACTTCCGAATATCTGGGTCGTCATGTGCACCACGAATGGGCCTTCTGTTCGGTTGATGCCGGAGGAGAGAGCGCCGCCAAGAAGTATGCGAGATCTTTCGGCGCTACGCTGATGATTGCGCACAAACAGCGCGACTACAACCGTACGAACACCGTCGAATCGATAAACATTCTTTCGGATACGGAGATCGAAGGGAAGGAGGTATGGATCATAGACGATATGATCGACACCGCCGGATCCGTGTTCGCGCTGGTAAAGGAGCTTCGCAAACGCAAGGTGGGAAGGGTCAATATCGCAGCAGTACACGCGGTCTTTTCGGAGCCTGCTCTCGAGCGTCTTCTGCTCCTCTACAATGATGGGCTGCTGGAAAACCTGTTGATTACCGACACGGTGAGCTGTTCCGAGGAACTCCGCAGCCAGCTCCCCTTTCTTCGGGTGGTATCGTCCGCAAAGCTTTCTGCGGAAATTATCATGCGGTTGCATGAAGAAAAATCGCTCTCGCCATTCTTTGATGAGTTCGACGCGGTCAAATACCTCTCTTCCCTAAAACTGTTTTTGTGAATCAATCAGGATGGTCACAGGACCCTCGTTGACGTAGTGAACATCCATGACGGCCTGGAACTCTCCGCCGAGGGTGTGGATTCCGCGAGTCGAAAGCGCGGCCAAGAGCTCCAGATAGAGCGTCTGAGCAACGTCGGGGGCCGCTGCGCCGTCATAGGATGGGCGCCTACCGCGCCGCACGTCTCCGTAGAGGGTGAACTGCGAAACGACGAGTATGTCGTAGTCGAGGTCCAGTACGCTCAAGTTCATTTTACCTTGAGTGTCGGGGAAGATGCGCAGATTCGCAAGTTTTTCGGCCACATACTCGGCGTCCCTGCCGGTGTCGTTTCGGCTGATCCCCAGGTAGACGAGAAGTCCTTTCGCTATGGAGGAAACGGCGCGGCCCGCGACTGACACCGAACAGTCCCGCACCCGTTGCGCGACCGCCCGCATCAGCTGCCGCCGGAGAGGATGGGGCGGATTGAAGTCGCCTCGAGGGACACTTTCCCGTCGTTATTGATTACGCGTGCGATGATCTCGGCCGCCTGCGCATTTCTCATATCCGCCGCAAAGTGCATGATCACCGGCAGGACCCCCTGCAGCACTTTTTCATCTTCATACCCTACAAGGAAATCAAACGTAATGGCTGCTGGTGTCACTGAAAGGTTGGAGATCTTGCCTTTCCATCGGACGTAGCAGTCGTTATAGAGATACGGATCTGCGGTCACCTCTTGAAAGGTGAAATTGTCGCGGAAAGTGACGAAATCCGGCTTCTGAAGATGATCGCGGAAGAGCAGCGCTCGCTGTTTGAGCGCCGGGGATGCGTTCGAATTGAGGATACGATTTGTCTCCCTCATCGCCAGGTTATCGCGGTACTCGTTGAAATATCTGTTGATCAGTGTGAATGTATCGCGGATCTCCTGCGGGCGGAGGACATAACGATACTGGCCACTGAAGACGGTGAGGTCTTTGATCTCGGGGCCGATCTTCAATATGGACCCACCCTCCCGCGGTGGAGGTCCGGGATTCATGACCGCGCGAATTTCGGGTGCGAGCAGGAGTGACGCCGGCACCAGAACAAAAAGCGCTGCAGCACCGACGAGGAGCCATGTTGGAAATCTGAAGCGAGGCCTCGGATAGAGCGAGCGAACCCTCCCCGACTCCACTACATCGGCAAGGAGTCCGGGTTCGATATTCTTCTTGATCAGTTCGAGGCCGCGGCGTGCGACGCTGCTGCGTGGGTCGCGGTCGAGCAATGCGAGCCACATCCTCAGGGATTCGTCGGTCTCTCGACGCTTGAGATGGACCGCGGCGAGCGCATGAAGCAGGGCCGGATCATCGGCGCTCAGCTGGTGTCCCCGTTTGAGATAGGAGTAGGCTCCTCCGGTGTCGTCGGTATGGAGGCAGGACACACCCAAAAGGTAATAAAAATGCGCATTTTCCCGGTAGAGGAAAATCTGTGGTTCGAGAAGGCTGATTACTTCCGCGTACCGCCGTTTGCCAAACAGGGTTTGCGCTTTTCTGAGCGTCCCGGATTTCATTCGAACCGGTCGGTCCCCTATTGAGCGTACTGGGATTTGCGCGCCTCAAGCAGTTTGAGCGCCTGCCGGATCTGATCCATTTGGTCTGGCGTCAGTGAGCCGGGCGGCTGCGAAAGCATGCTGTTGATGCGGTCCAGAAGCTCCACGGTCTTGTTGTAGTCGTTTTCGAGCGCACTATTGTCTATCAGATTGTGCCCGGGTTGAACAGGGCTGGCGTCGGCCTGGGAACCGGCGGCGGGAGCGGCAACCTGCGACTCGGGCGGCGGTGCGGCGGGCGCCCCGGTGTAGCCGCCTGGGCTCTTGTTCCCCAAAGCGATTACGACGCGTCGCGATCCGCCGGGAGGAACACTCTGCGGATTGTAGTAGAGGGCAACCGCCGAGTCGTTGATCGAGTATGGAAGAAGACTGAAATCACGGGATCTATTCACTTCGAAATCCCACGGAGACTCGTTCAGCCGTTTCCAGTTTGCGAGAATCACACGGTCCGGTTGGGTGATCTCCGCGCCGCTGAGCATGACCTGCAGCCCGATCTTGCTCTCGGCCGATGACTCTGAGATCACCGAACTGTCAGCGGTCGACGGGATGATTGAGGTTTCATGTTGTATTGCTCCCTCGACCGGAGTATGGAAATGGCCCGAAGAATGTTCACCGAGCGTGGTGTCCAGAAGCAGCCTCGCTCCGACGCTTTCTGCTGTCTTCGAGATGTTTCGCATTGTGACGGTGACAACCACTCCGTCGGCCGCGGATGCGCCGGTCGAACGAGTGAGTGCAAATTCCTCGGTTACCGTCAGAGTATTCGATGTGAACACGAACGCCGCTGTGTCGTTCTGATGTTCGACCGATATCTGGAACGCGGAGGAGTCTCCGAGCCGGTAAAGTTTGCCATCGATGATGATGGTCAAAACACTTGTTCTCGGGTCATCGGAAAAGAAGAGTGGCACGTACTGTTTCTTCAGCGGGTTCTCGATGTAGTAGAGCAGGAACCGCCCGGTCGATTCGGCGAGAACCAGCTTGAGCGGCCCCTGGGAGAGCTCGAGAGCCGGTGCTCTGACTACGATGCTCATGAGCAGGAGTAGCCCTCCGAGGAGCGCCGCAACCCGCCCGGGAGCGGCCCGATTCATTGTGCTCCTCCCTGCTGTTTCTGCATCTCTTGCTGAAGATACTGCTTGAGCTGTTGGGTCTGTTGCTGCATGTCGAGCAGCTCCTGACGGTATGAACCACTGCTATCGGGTGCTGCGCCGGATTGCGCCTGAGATTGCGCGCCGGGAGCAGGCTTTTGGGGCTGGCCCTGCAGATCTGCGAGCTGCTTCTGCAATTCCTGGATCGTCTGATCGCGCTGCGACAGAGTGCCCTGTAAATCATGGATCTGACCGCTCAGCCGCGTGATCTCCTGCGAGAGTCCGTCGTTGGGCTGCCCGGCGAGTCGTTTCTGATAGGCAGCTATCGCTTCCTTGTAGGTTCTGATCTGATTCTGGTAGTCGTCCAGGGAGCGCAAGGCCTCTTCGTGGCTCCACTGCAGAAGCTTGAGCAGCTCCTCTTCCCGTTTTTTTTGATCGATGAGCGACAGATGATACCTCGCTGCGTCGACCCGGTAGCTAGTCGGGAAATTATCGACAACCGCCAGAAACAACTTCTTGGCCGAATCGAACTGGCCAAGGATGTAGAGCGATTCGCCCGACCAGTAGTAGGCGTTGGCGATGAAAGGTGACGTGGAGAACTGCGAAATGAATTTCTGAAATACCTGGATCGCGGACTGATAGTCCTGCTGCATGAAAAGCAGCCTTCCCTTCAGGTAACTTGCCTCGACGAACGCCGGAAGTTTCGGATAGTTCATGAGAAAATACTCGAGATTTCGTTGCGCTTCATCGAGACGGTTGAGCGCCATCGCGCTCTTGGCCACCCAGAAGTAACCGTCGGCCGCGTAGGGCTGGAACATCGGATCGCCGGGGTGAATAGTGAGCTCGCGGAACCTGAGTAGCGCCGTTGTGTAGTCGGCCTTCGAAAATGCAGTGAGGCCGTCAGTGAGAATCTGGCGAGGGGTCGTGTCGGCAATTGTGGTGGCTGCAACTGTTGTCGTTGCGGATCCGGCTGGTACGGATTGACCGAATAGGCTCGGGACGGCGGCGAAGAGTGCGAGGAGTGTCGCTGCAGCGACCGGGAGAAGCCGCGCGGCCCCAGGCCGGTCGCCGCGTCTCCGGCTCGCAACATGAACGAACATGCGTGGTCCCTGAATCCGGGTCGAGATGTCGGCGGTTCGCGTTCTCATGTCTTTCGAGTACCTCTTTTCCATTGTCGGCGCTGGGCGTTGGCAACTCAACGGCTTTTACCGGCGCTGATCATGAAGTTCGAAGCGACCTCACCTCCGCGGCCGGATCCTCGGCCGCGAAAAAGGCAGTACCGGTGACCAGAATGTCCGCGCCTGCGTTCGTGAGCAGGTGCGCCGTTTCCCCATTCACCCCGCCGTCCACCGAAATTCGAAACTCGTACCCACCCTCTTTTCGCATCCCGGCGAGGCGCCGCACTTTTTGTACGCATTCGGGAATGAGCTCCTGGCCGCCGAAACCCGGATTCACCGTCATCACGAGCACCACATCGACATACCCGAGAATCTCGCGAAGCGCTTCAACCGGCGTGGACGGCACAATGGCAATCCCTGCTTTTTTTCCAAATCCGTGAATTTCCTGGAGAATCCGATGCGCATGAACGACCGCCTCCAGATGGAAACATATCTGGTCGGCTCCTGCGTCTGCGAACCAACCCAGCATCTTTTCCGGCTGGTTCACCATCAAGTGCGCGTCGAACGGAAGTGTGGTGAGTTTTCGCAGGTCCTTTACCATCTTCGGGCCGAAGGTAAGATTCGGCACGAAATGGCCGTCCATTACATCGAGATGAACGAGATCCGCTCCCGCACGTTCGATAAGGGAAATTCCATCCGCGACCCGGGCGAAATCCGATGAAAGCACCGACGGTGCGACGAGTATGGAGTGCATCTGCAAGCTGTTTCCTGCGTTTTTCTGTCCGTTCATGGCATTATCATATGCGAATTGCAGGGCGAAGGCAAAGGCCGGCAGACACGAAATGGGCCTCCTGCTTCGTTGACTAATTATTTCCTACTGATATAATGATTAAAAGCACTTGATGTACGAAGGGTATGGCTCAGGATAAGCACTTGGTGGATGAGGAAAATGTCGAACGGCTATTGCATGAAAGCTATGAGAAAATCAAGAGCCACGACATGGACAGAGCTATCAATCTCCTCGAGCGCGCCCTCTCATTGGACTTTGACCACGCGGAGGTCGTTGCCTCCCTGAAGATCGCGAATTTCTGGAGAGAGAGGCAGGACACCGCCGATTCAACAAGCGACACGTTCGAGAAGGGCGAATATCTACTGTCGCAGTGGCGGCCTTTCCAGGCGTTTCTCGACAGGGTCGGGTCGCCGTCGGAACAGTCGCTCTACGCCGTCCGCCATCACGTTTTTGGTCAGGCGCTCGGTCATTTCGAACGACTCTTGGATGATTCTGCAGGACGCGATATTGAACTTCTGTTTCGCGTCGGTCGCTGCTACAAGGGCGTCGGACAATACGACAAGGCGCTGGAACGGCTTCAGGCGGCATCGAAACAGCGGCGAGAGGATGCCGAAATTCTGGCGGAGCTCGCCGATTGCTATGCGCTGGTCAACGAAGCGCAGATTTCCAAAGCGTTTTTCCGAGAGGCGTTCTTCATTGCGCCGGATCGCGTAGACGTTTGGAGTCTGGAATCCGAAATGATTCGACGTCTTATTGCTAAGGTGAGAGATCTTGGATACGAAAGCCCGGTACTGGAGGAGTGGGTGCCGGTGTACGGAGTGCTGTTCGGAGTATTCACCGTGAAGCGGGAACTCCGTTCGATAGAATATGGAAAATTGAAGCAGTCGATTTACGCCCTGGAGCGCGAACAACAGGATCGTAACGACAACGAGGATGTGCTGATGCCACGCCTCATTAACCGGTACTTCTGGCTCATCGACCACTATGTGAGCACCGGAGAGGATCGTGGAAGGATCGACGAGGTTCTCCTCAAATTGAGGACACTCAACCCCGCGATCTATCAGCGGTATACAACTTAGAGCCATCGCGCACGCTGCCCGCACGAAATCGAAATCCGGCGGGTGTTGTGCAATCCATACGTTTTAACCGGGGAGCGGTACCCATGTCGGAAAAGTTACTGGCGTCGATTAGCGAGCTTCTGAACGAAGAAAAGTGGACGCGTGCCACTCTGAACAACTACACGGTGGGGAACTTCAAGGAGCTCGACAAGCTTCTCGAGGAGGTGTTTACCACCGGTGTCGAAGACGATGTTGTGGCTTTGTGTGACGAACATCTTCAACACACGAAGAACAGCATCATAGCACTCTATATCTCCGGCGTGCTCAATTTGTCCCGGCAGACGGTCGACGACACCAATTTGATCATGCTGATCAGTATTTTCACGGACAACCACAAGTGGAACATCGTAGAGTATCTGTGTCAGAGGATCCTCGAGTTCGGCGAAAACAAAAGCGCGCTTCGCACGCTGGCTGACTGTTACAACAACGAGAATCAGCCGGACCGGATGCACGAAGTCTGGGAACGGCTCATTCGGGTCGACTACGAAGAGGCGGACATCGTCAAGCACCTGGCCGAGAAGAAGGAAAAAGAGGGCGCTGCGGAAGAGGCGGTCAACTATTACAAAAAGGCGCTCCACCGTTACATCAACAAGAAGCTTTTCACGAGCATCAAGGAGATCTGGAGCAAGCTGATTCAGCTCGCACCCGAAGAGACCGAGTTCTTCTATCACGCCGAAGGGAAGATCGCGAAAGCAATAAGCGAGGATCGCGCAGTACAGCTTCTCACCGATCTATACCCCTATTTCAAAGAAAAGGGACAGTGGGATACCGCGATTGGTCTGCTCGGCCGTATCCTCGACTACGACTCCAAGAATACGTGGGCGCGAAAGGAAATTACCGAGTGTTTTCGGGCCAAGTACGGTCACCACAGCCAACTCGAGGAATACATCAAGCTGTCGAACCTCACACAGAGCTGGAGAAATGTGCACGATGCGATTGCGGATTTCGAAAAGCATATCTCCTTTGATGCCGGAAACTTCGTCTATCATCGAACCTGGGGTGTCGGACTCATCCGCGGCATCAAAGATGACGAAATACTGATCGACTTTGTGAAGAAACGGGCCCATACGATGTCACTCAAGATGGCGGTAAGCGCCCTTACTATTCTACCGAAGGATCATATCTGGGTGCTCAAAACCACCTGGAAGAAGGATCGGCTTCACAAGCAGGTGAAAGAAGACCTGGCCTGGGCGGTGCGAACAGTCATAAAGAGCTACGACAACGCCGCAGATATGAAGAAGATCAAAGCGGAGCTCGTGCCGTCGGTACTTACCGCCAGCGAATGGTCGACCTGGAGTACGCGGGCGCGCGAAGTGCTGAAAACCGACGAGAGTTTCGGGAACCTCCCCGACCGACCCGACCACTACGTCGTTCGCGATCAGCCGATCTCGTTTGAAGAGAAGACCTACAACAAATTCAAAGCTGAAAAGAACTTCTTCGAACGCGTGAAGACGCTCGAGGAGTTCCTGCACTACATCGAACGGGACGACAATCCCGATCCGGACACCGATTTCTTCCGTGAGATGCTTGATTACTTCACCGGGTTCCTGAAATCCTTCGGCCAGCCGAACGAACACATCCTATCCAGCTTTCTCCTTGTCCGGCGGGTGGTTGCCGATTATCCCTACCTGAATCCGGGCGTCACACTCAATTTTCGCGAGCTGTACAACCAGATCGGAAACGTGGAAGAGATTTTCTCGAAAATAGACAATAGCGATCTCAAACGTGAATTTCTCACGCAGATCCGAAAGACAGACCGGGACTGGCCGGAGATTTTTGTACGGCTTTTCCCCTACTTTCTCAGCAAGGATATTATAGGGGAGCTTCAACGCGCAGGTCATCAGGATAAGCTCGTCGGCCTCTTTCACTCGGCGCTCGGGAGTTATCGCGACTCACGGGAATCATTTGTCTGGATCGCGCGGAACTGCATGGAAGACGAATGGTTCCGGGAGCTCGATGTCGATTACGAGAAGATACTCATCGGGATGGTCCATTTGCTCGATCTAACTTTTCGGGACGTCGGCAATAGAAAAGATGCGAGCATGAACCGCAAGGTAAACAAGCAGATACAGGCATTCCTTTTCAAGGACAATCACCTCCCGCGGTTTGTGGATCAGGCGGCACAGGAATCGCTGAACAGGATCTACACGCTTCTTGAAGACGTCAAGGAGCTCGATCCGGCAGTCAAGCTCGAGCTTCGACATAAGATCGTAGAGCGTTTCCCCGATTTCAAGTTCTACGGTGGCGAAAAAGGCAAAGAGGCCGTCAGCCGCGGTTCTTTCTTCGTGATTGCGGCAAGCTACGAAGCGAAGCAACGATCCCTGGTCCATATTCAACAGGTCGAAGTTCCGGCCAATGCGAAGGAGATCGGCATTGCGCGCGAATATGGGGACTTGAAGGAGAACGCAGAGTACAAGGCGGCCAAAGAGCGCCAGGAGATACTCAATACCACTGCGGGAAGACTGACCGAAGAGCTCGATCGCGCTCAGGTCATCAGTGCGAACGACGTGGACCCGGGAAAGGTCTCCTACGGCACAAAGGTGAAACTGCGGAACATCGATACCGGGAAGAGCGAAGAGTTTACCATCATGGGGCCGTGGGAGTCCAATCCCAACGAATCGATAATCTCCTACCTGTCACCCTTCGGAAACGAGCTCTACGGCGCCGAGATTGGCGATGAATTGAACTTTATTATCAACGAGCGCCCCTACAACTATCGTGTCGAAGAGATCACGCTCGCCGATTTCGATCGCATCGCAGAACAGGTTCGAGCCTCTGAAGATATCGAGGCGAAAAGCCCGATCCGCTGAAAAACGGCGCAGCCACAGCTCAGACCCGGTTGAGCCGGTGCCGCCGAAGGCCGCTCGGCCTCCGGCTACGGTGCGGCACCGAGAGTGCCAAGCGCCTGGTCCACCTCCCGTTTGAGAACGGGAGGAGCCGATTCTGCTCGAAGTTTTTCCACATTGCCGCGAAGCGACGTGAGATCGTTCAGCGCGATTCCGCGTACCGCGTAGATCTGCACAATATAGTCCGGGTGACCCAGCAGAAGTGCGTAAAGATCGGTGAGTGCCGGTGATTTTGTGGTGGAAAGCCTGCTTCCCACCGCGTACAGCATGTGCTTGTCGGTTGCCGCCCATTCCGTCCGTATCACATTCTTCAGCGAATTTAGTGAACCAGAGAGATCGTTCTTCACCATCATGTCGAGCGCCGCTGTTCGAAGGTCGAGCGAGGCGCCTGTCTGTTCGATTACTGTGTGAAGAGTTTTCCACGCCTCAGGCGAGCCCAGTTCGCCGAGGGTCTGTATTGCGCTTATGCGGACGTGGACGTCCGGATCGTGCTCAGCCTTGTAGATTACCGCCTGCGTCTCGGCGGTCAACTTGTTTCGGGCGATTCCCTCGAGCGCAGCAAGCCGAACTCCCACGGCCGAATCGCGTAGCGCTGCCGAGAGGACGTCGGCCGATTCGGACGTGTTGAATCTGCCAAGTGCCGAGACCCCGTAGGCGCGAAGATAGGCATTCTGGTCTTTCACCAGGTCGGTGAGAGCCGGGATTGCCTTCGGATCGCCAATTTTGCCAAGTGAATCTGCCGCATATTCACGAAGTGTTGCCTGCTGTGTTGTGTCGGTTACGATCGCCAGCAGAGGATCAACCGCGTTTTTCGACTTCAGATCTCCCAGCGTAAGGATAGCGTCGCCCAGGGCGGCGGTCGTGCTATCATTTCCTGCAAGGTCGGCGATAAGGGTCTTTTCCAGTCCGCTGAAATCGTAAGCGCCTGGTGAATTGTTGTCGGCGATCGTACCGAGCGCGCGGATTGCAGCGCCTGAGATGGATTCGGCCGAATCGCCAACTTCCGATTCCAGAAGCGCGACAGTCTCCTTCGACGGATGTGTGACTGTCCGTGAAAGGTAGGCTATCGATGCTATTTCGAGGTCCGAGTTCTGTGGCTTCGACTCCAGATAGGCACGAACCGCTTTTTCGGCGCCATCGTAGGAGATTGCGGTGAAGAGATCCAGAATTGCGCTGCGTACCGTGTCGTCGTAGGTTTGAGAAAAAGTCGTGATAAGGTCGGCGTTCAAACGCGAATCTTTTCGGTTCTTCAGAGCTCCGATCAGATCCACGATTTCCGAGTTGATACCATACTTGAGCGTTGCGCGCCATTGTGCAGTAACGGAGTCTTCACCGCTGGAGGACGGAGTGGGTACGGTTGCGGCACCCCTGGACGTCGACGCGTCGTTCTGGGCTGCGGCGGAAAATGAGAAAAAAATCAGAAGAAGTGCAGTCGCGGCCGCACGGACAAGGTATCGTCGCTCAGTCAATTGTTACGCCTCCCCGACTATTATATCGGCAATCGCGCGCTATTCCCGCCGCCTGCGGACCGCCGTCGGAGGCTCGAGGCCGCGGTCAGGCTGCTGCCGAGGGTGAGGGGCCTCTGCTGCGGACAGCGTTCCGATCGTCTTCTAACCCTCCGACGCCGGATATTTTTCGAGAAATTCCGCGCGAAATGCCGCGAACTCGCCACGGCGGATCTCCCGACGGATCTCCTCCATGAAATTCTGAAGGAAGAACAGATTATGGTGCGTCGCGAGCATAGGTCCCAGCATTTCGCCGGCCTTGAAGAGGTGGCGAAGATAGGCGCGCGAATAGGTGCGGCACGCGGCACAGGTGCATGCCGGATCGATTGGACCGGTGTCTCGCGTGTATTCCGCGCGTTTCAGCGCAAGACGGCCGGAGCGCGTGAATACCGTACCATTTCGGGCGATGCGGGTCGGAAAAACGCAGTCGAACATGTCTATGCCGTTTGCAACCGCGTCCAGGATGTACCGCGGCGACCCTATACCCATGAGGTAGCGCGGGACCGGAACCGGGAGAAGAGCAGCGGTGTACGATAGAAATTCCAGAAACATATCGTAGCTTTCGCCGACCGACAATCCTCCGATCGCAATTCCCGGCAGTTCGAGCGAAAGTATTTCCTCGGCACTTTGCTTTCGGAGATCCTTGTAGAAGTTTCCCTGAACAATTCCGAACAGAAGACCGCGATAGGTCCCGTCAAGCGATAACCAGGCGGATTTGGCGCGGGCAGCCCAGCGCGACGTTCGGTCGGCGGCCAGCTTCGCGTCATTGAGCGAGATTCCGGGCGCAGTGCAGACGTCGAGGGCCATCTGGATGTCGCTATCAAGAACGCGCTGGACCTGAACCACTTTTTCAGGAGTTAGGGTATGTGAAGACCCATCAACATGTGACCGAAAGTAGACACCCTCCTCTTCAATCTTGCGAAACGGGGCAAGCGAGAATACCTGGTATCCACCGGAATCGGTGAGAATGTTATGCGGCCAACCGGAAAACCGATGAAGGCCACCGAACCCGCCGATTACTTCAGTGCCGGGCCGCAGATAGAGGTGATAGGTATTACCGAGGATCAGGCGGAATCCGAGCTGGGAAAGCTCGTCGTGCCGAATTGCCTTGACCGTTCCCGCCGTCCCGACCGGCATGAACACCGGTGTGGCGAGAGATCCGTGGGCCAATTTCAGAGTACCGGTTCGTGCAGGCGTCGCGCGGTCGACGGAATCAATGTTGAAGATGTCGGAAGATGCCGGATTCCTTTCCACGGGAGTGATCCTTTTCGGGCAAATCTCAGGTTCGCGACGTACGGAACAGCAATACGCCGGTCACGGTGAAAACAGCCACCGCAGCCCATGCCCCGAAAAGCGGCCGCAGAAGGCCGACATTTGAAAGGAGCCCGGCTAGCATCTGAGTCACGTAGTAGACGACCGAAAGTACGAGTGAAACGAGCAGGCTCATCAGGAGAATGTTCTTTCTGAATCGACCGCCAATTGCCGCCGACATCAGGACTACGAGAAATGGTGTCATTGCGAACGAAAATCTCTCGTAATAGGACGTAAGCGCGCTTCGATAGGGCAGTCCCGCTTTCCTCAGGGAGGTAATCCAGGTGCGGGCTTCCGTGAGTTGCATCTCGTCGATCTTTCCGCTGCTGATTCGTCCAAAAGTGGCCGGTGGCTGATTGAGCGTAGGGTCGGACAAAGTGTCGTGTCTTGTCTGGACCAAGTCGCCTCCCCCGCCGGTGCCATTGCGCAAGAATTCCCTGACGTTATGCAGTACCCACAGCTTGCCGTCCCAAACCGCCCAGTCGGCGTCGATGCGTCGCACAAGCTCACCCCGTTCATCCCGGACAACCACTATGAGATTGTTCAAGGTGCGCGTCGCGTCATTGTAGTACTCGGCATAGTAGACGATTCTGCCGTTCTCGCCGAGGACCGTCGATTCCGTGTTGCTTTCGCTTTGCTGCATTTTGAGAAGCTTGTGTGAGAGCTCAGTTTTCGCCTGTAGAGTCCTTATTACCACCCGCTCCTGAAAGACAAAGGTTGCGACCGTGAAAAGCAAACCGAGAACAAGCAGTGGGAGGACAAACCTTACCAGAGGCACTCCGGCACCGAAAACGGAGATGAGCTCGTTGTTGCTGTACAGGGTACCGAGCGTGAAGGACACCGAGAAGAGAAGACAGATCGGAAGCGCGTAGGAAATGCTTTTCGGGAGATAGAGCAACTGAACCCGGATAATCTCGGATATCTTTACGTTTTGATTAAGATAGTTCACGATGTTCGAAAATAGATCAGCCAGCTCGATTATGAGACTGAAAAGCGTGAGAGCGACCAGAAATACCGGAACAAACTGCCGCAAAACCATGAAGTCGAGTCGTCTCATCGTCTCATCCGAAGGAAGAATAGAATTGATCCAAGTAGCAGAAAGAGGAAGTCCGGTGCCCACATGGCAAGAAACGGTGACATGTTCTGCTGGGAACCGAGGGTAATACCGGCGAGAAGAAGTGCCCAGTAGAGCACCGACACAAGCACGCCGACGCCGAACCCGACTACGCGTCCACTCCGCCGGGTGAATAGTGCTGTCGGGAACGCGAAAATCGTAAACACGACACAGGCGAACGGAATTGCAAATTTTTTGTAGAACTCGAGCCGATTGATCTGCAGAAGTCGGCTTGCGACTTTTCGTGCGGCCGACGTCTGGACATCCTGCAGCTCCTGGTCGAGCTCCTGCCGCCGTTTCGCGGCGGCGGACAGGGTGCCGTTGTCGAGTGACCTAACGAAGTCTGCGTAGTCCTGGGCAAGTCGGAGCCGCAGACGGGACGTTTGTCGCCTCTGATCTTCTTCCCGGCTTTGCAGATCGGATTTCTCGGTCTGGATCAAGGCGTAAAGATCGACCGAGCTCATCTCGCTGGCAGTAGGATTCTGTATGCTCAACGTGATGTTTTTCAACAGGATGTTGTAGACCATTCGGCGCGAACTGAAGTAATCGTACTGGTCCGGCTTGCCGGAGGGCACCGAAACGCTGAAGACGTTGTCCAGATTCAGCGAAATAATACTTGCCTCCTGTCCGTCCTGGACGAGATTGGCCCCTGTTGCGGTTATCACCCTTCTCGCCTTGTTGTCTCCGCGGTCAATGATCAGGAGATTGCCGATCGTGCGATTGTGTACGGCACCAGTCACCAGTACGGTGTCCTGATACTTCTTCACGGTGTAGGGTTCAAGCTCGAGCTCCGGGTTGGTGTAGATGAGCTGCCGGTATAGTCGAGTGAAATTAATGGTCCCCAACGGCAAGAAGTAATCGTTCATTATGAATGAGACGGAAGAAAAAGCCAGTCCGAGCACGGCGATCGGAACGAACAACCGGGTCAGAGGAACGCCTGAAGCCTGAAATGCGATTATTTCATTGTCCGAGGAGAAACGACCGACGGCCATTAGCGCCCCCACGAGCGATGCGAACGGAAAAGAGAGCGCGACAATTGCGGGAAGTGAGTAGAGAACCAGAAGAAAGACCTCCCACGCCCCTACCCGCTTGGTAAGTACCTGTTCGGCCATGAGCAGCATCTGGTTTACAAAGAAGATGAAAAAGAAAAAGAGAAACGCAACAAGAAATGACAGCAGAAACTCTTTTGCGACGTACAATGTTACGTAACGGCTGCGCATGAGTTCTGCTACTACACCCCCGTAGAACCAAAACCGCCCGATCCCCGGGATGTTTCCGACAGCCGCCCCGGGAAGAACTCAGCCCGGCTGATCGGAGCGATAACCAACTGCGCTATCCTGTCGCCGCGGGCGATGCGGACGCTTTGCGAGCCGAGATTGATCATGATTACCGACAGCTCGCCCCGATAGTCGGAGTCGATGGTTCCCGGCGCGTTCAGCACGGTCAGGCCGTCGCGCGATGCAAGACCGGAACGCGGTCTCACCTGGCCCTCGAAACCTTCGGGAATTGCAAGTCGGACGCCTGTTGGCACAAGCATCCGGGTGCCGGGAAGAAGATCAATTTCCGCGGGAATGTGGGCACGGAGGTCGGCGCCCGCTGCCCTTTCGGAGGCGTAGACCGGCTCGAAGCCGGGGACGCATTCGCTGACCACACGAATATTCATAGCCTATCCGAAAGGTGCGGTCCGCCGTCTAGTCGTCGTAGTGACGGCGTCCTCCGCCGTCCTGGTGGCCGCGTGACTCGCTCCCTCCCCGGGGTCGCGAAGAAGAGTGCGGTCTGCCCTGTCGGCCTCGGTCGCCACCGGTGCCCTCATCCGAGCCTTCGTAGATGAGGCTGAGATTGACCCGCCCCATCTTGTCGATTTCAATGATCTTGATCGGAACTTCCTGATTGAGCTGCAGGATGTCGCTTACCGCATTAACGCGATGGTCCGCCATCTTTGAAATGTGACAGAGCCCCTCTTTGCCGGGGAGAAACTCGATAAAAGCGCCGAAGTCCACGATGCGCCGAACGATTCCGTCGTAGGTCTTTCCGACTTCCGGTTCTTCAAGAAGCTTCTGGAACGAGGCCTTAGCTGCCTCTCCGGAGGTTTTGTCCTTGCAGTAGATTGTGACGGTACCATCGTTGTCGATGTTGGTGTTTACGTCGTGTCGCTCCGAAATGCCCTTGATCGTTTTGCCGCCGGGGCCAATGAAGAGGCCGATCTTCTCCGGATCGATCTTGAACGTGAGGATGCGGGGAGCAAAGCTGGAGAGGTCGGCTCGTGGCGCTGCAATAGCCTGTTCCATGATCGAGAGGATGTGGAGGCGTCCGCGGCGTGCCTGTTCCAGCGCGACCTTCAGGATTTCGGCGGTGACCCGAGATATCTTGATGTCCATCTGGAAAGCGGTAATTCCATCGACTGTCCCGGCGACTTTGAAGTCCATGTCGCCCAGGTGGTCCTCTTCACCCAGGATGTCACTGAGTACCACGACGCGGTCACCCTCCTGGACAAGGCCCATCGCAATACCAGCCACCGGTTTTCGAATCGGCACACCGGCGTCCATCAGGCAGAGGGTTCCGCCGCACACGGTCGCCATTGAGGAGGACCCATTCGACTCGAGGATCTCCGAAACAACGCGAAGCGTGTAGGGAAAGGCCGCTTTTTCCGGCAATACTGCCTGCAGCGCACGTTGCGCGAGGTGGCCGTGACCAATCTCGCGTCTGCCGGTGCCAAGCCTGCCGGTTTCTCCGACCGAATAGGGCGGGAAATTGTAGTGAAGCATGAAGTTTTCGCGGCGATCGCCTTCGATATCGTCGAAAATCTGTTCGTCAAACACCGTTCCGAGCGTGGTCACGGCAAGGGCCTGCGTTTCTCCGCGAGTGAAAAGCGCCGAACCATGCGTGCGCGGGAGTATCCCCACTTCGCAGGTTATGGGACGAATCTCTTCAGGGCCCCGTCCGTCGGTGCGCACCTTCCGATCGATGATCGATTTGCGTACGACCTCCTGTTCAAGCTCCTCCATCAGTTCCCCGAATTGCTTCTCCCGTTCAGCGGAGATAGAATCCCGGAACTTCTCGAGGGTTTGCTTTTTCACCGCTTTGATCGCCGCCGCACGGCTCATCTTCCCCTTCACAAAACAGCCGGTTTCCATAAGCGGATGCGCAAACGAATGAATCGCGTCGCGGTTTTCGAAGGCCGCCAGGGGCTCGGCGAGCGGCAATTTCTCTTTGCCGACCAGTTTGCGCAGTTCGATCTGGGCGCGGCAGAGCGCCTTGATAGTTTCGTGCGCCTTCTCGATCGCGGAAATCATCAGCTCTTCCGAGACTTCCGCGGCGCCACCTTCAACCATCGTGATGCCCTCTTCGGTGCCCGCGACTATGATGTCCAGATCCCCCCGCTCTATCTGGTCATAGGTGGGGTTTACAATCAGTGTACCATCTACGTGGGCGACGCGCGCAGCGCCGATTGGCCCGTCGAATGGGATGTCGCTGATGAGGACGGCTGCCGATGCGGCAACCATAGCAAGGACGTCGGGCGGATTTATCTGGTCCGTGGAAATGGTGGTCGGAACGATCTGAATTTCGCGCTTGAACTGTTTGTGGAACAACGGCCTCATGGGGCGGTCGATGAGTCGCGAAACAAGTATCTCCTTGTCCTTCGGCCGCGTTTCCCGCTTGATGAATCCCCCCGGGATTTTCCCGGCAGCATAGAATTTCTCGTTGTACTCCACCTGGAGCGGAACATAGTCCAGATCTTCAATGATCTTGTCACCGCAGCATGCCGTGGCAATAACTGCCGATCCGCCAAACTGGGCGAAAACAGCGCCGTTGGCCTGCTTCGCCATCTTTCCAGTTTCCAGGATAAGATCGAGGTCGCCAATACGTATTTTGATGTCTTGCATGCGTTATGCCCTGCTATTTCCGAAGTCCGAGCTTGCTGATGACGTCACGGTACCGCGCGAGGTCATTCCGCGAGAGATAGTTCAGCAGGCGGCGGCGCTGTCCCACGAGCTTCAGCAGCCCGCGGCGCGAATTGTGATCCTTGCTGTGAATCTTGAAGTGTCCCGTGAGCTCTTCGATTCTCTTGGTGAGGAGTGCAATCTGCACCTCGGTCTTTCCGGTGTCCTTTTCGGTTGCACCGTACTCCTTAACGATTTCCTGTTTGGCTTCCTTGGTCAGGCCCATCGTTGTCTCCTTGTTTTGTATCCAGTCTCTTTTTTGCCAATCTTGTCCGGCCGTATGAGGTCAGTCTGCGGCATATCGCATCTTCCCCTACACGGTCGTTCCGTCGAATCGAACATGTGAATATCCGCTGCCGATCTCCTTCGGCCAACGGAGTGAACCGTGATCAATCGTGACCCGAGTTCTTATCGGAGCCGGGTGAACAGTACCGGCGGACGCCTCCCTACGGTAGTCACCCTTGAAAGATGGCAGGCTCTGGTACATCGTCACATCAAATGTTCCGGCTGCCGGGAGCACCTGGGTGAGGGACCCGGCATCCACCAGACACACCTGGTGGTTCGTCAGAATCGCAGCGCCGCCAAGCTCGAGAAAATAGTCCGATCCGAGCAATTTTCGTGCCGTGCGCAGGTCGCCGGCCTGTATCGCCGCTCTGATTCTCGTACTGCTTACCGGGATTCCATTATCGAGTACAGGTTCTACGATGTCAACCCTGACTCCCTGCGGACCGAGGAGCGACTGCACCTTTTCGGCATCAGTATCATTTCTGTGTCCGCAGCGAAAATTCCTCCCGAGAACCAGCAAATGTGGTCGAAAAAGCGCGTTTATCCTCGTGATAAACTCGGTTCCTGACATTTTACTGAAATCGAGGGAAAAGTCAATGAGAAGCACCGAGCGGACGCCGAGCGCTGCGATTCGTTCGAGTTTCTGATCGAGAGTCAGAACGTTTCCCGGGTACCCGCCCGGCTGCAGCACCTTGAGAGGGTTGTCACGAAATGTTATCACCAGGGAGTCTGCTCCGAAGTCACGCTCCTGTATTCGGTGAATCAACTCCCGATGGCCGAGGTGCAACGCATCAAAAACTCCAATTGTCATTGAAACGCCCTGCGGCAAGCTCACAAAATCATGGTGTTCCCACTCGATGATTCTCACGTCGGCCTCGGAACTACAAAGCGGTATGAGACGCAAAGACCAGCGGTCTCCACCACAGCACGCAGGCCCTCATCGGCCGAAAAAAGCGCATAGGTGCCGTCTTCGCAGATGTCGGGAGCAAACTCGCGGCACGTGATCTCCGCTCCTGTTGCTACCCTTCGTTCCTGATCGGCCGAGATTTCCCGAATCCCGATAGCCGCGGTCATTCCCAGGGCCGTACGCGCAGAAAGAAGATTTGTTTCCGGGTCAAAGTCATCCGGACCGCAGACCGCCGGATGATCGACGCAAAATGGTCCCACCGCACTGCGGCGCAACCGTGAGACGTGTGCAGCCGATCCACACGCGCGGCCGATGTCGCGCGCGAGGCTCCTCACGTAGGTTCCTGAAGAGCAGTTGACGCGCACTTGCAGAATCGGCGGGTTCCAGGAGACGATTTCTATGCCGGTGACCGAAATCTTTCTGCTCGGCATCTTCACCGCGATTCCGGTCCGCGCGAGCTCGTAGGCCCGTCGCCCTCCGACGTGAACAGCGGAAAACGGCGGCGGTTCCTGTGCAATCGTTCCGATGAAACCGGGAAGCGAGGATTCAATTGCATCGATCGGAGGTACGCCTGCTTCCCGGACAGTTGTTCCGGTCAGATCGGCACTGTCCGTTTCCCGGCCAAAATGGAAGTCGGCGAGGTAGTCCTTGTCCATTCCGCTGAAGAATGGAGCGAGTCGCGTCAGTGGGCCCAGCAGTACAACCAGCAGGCCTGAGGCGAACGGATCGAGAGTGCCGGTATGGCCGATCCGTTTCGTTCGGGTGGCGCGTTTGAGCGGGAAGAGCGCGGCGAATGATGATATTCCGGCCGGCTTGTCGATGAGCGCGACGCCGGTGAAATCGCTCATCAGGGATCGAGATCCTTCATCTGTTGAATGATCTCAAACCCCTCTTTAATTGACCGGTCTTCGCGGAAGGCGAGATGCGGAGTTACGCGCAACTTGATCTGGCGCGCTATATGCCCTTGAATGAATCCGGCGGCATGATTCAGACCAGCGACCGCTGAGCTCAGCTGGTCGTCCGGTACAAATCCGGAAACCATGACAGTCGCCTGGGTGAGGTCTTTTGCCAGTTTGACGCCGGTGATCGAGACCATTGTTGTCACACGGGGGTCGCGTATCTCACCGCGAAGGATAAGACCCGCCACAACCCCCATGATCAGGTGTTCGATTCTTTCGTGCCGGAACTTCGCCATGGTACGGCGTTACCCCTGACTACCGGTTTCCTTGCGGGAGCCTTCGAGCTTCTTGGCGATTTCGCGTATCTCGTACACTTCAAACTGGTCGCCGACTTTCAGATCGTTGAAGTTCTCAACACCGATTCCGCATTCATAACCGGCTTCGACTTCGCGGGCGTCGTCCTTGAACCGTTTGAGCGAGGAAATCGCGCCGCTGTACAGTTCGATGCCGTCGCGTATCACCCGCACGCTCGCTCCTCGCCGGATCTTTCCGGTCAGGACGTGCGAGCCGGCAATCAAGCCGATCTTCGGAACTTTGAAGGTCTCGCGAACCTCCGCGGTACCGATAACTTCTTCTTTGAGATCCGGTGCGAGGAGGCCCTCCATGGCCGAGCGGATATCCTCCACTATGTCGTAGATGATATTGTATTTGCGAACTTCGACCTTTTCGCGGTCCGCGAGCTGCTGCGCGGCGGTGCTTGGGCGAACGTGGAAGCCGATGATGATGGCGTTGGAGGCCGACGCGAGGCGGACGTCGCCTTCATTGATCGCACCGGCAGCCGCATGGATCACCGAGAGCTTGATCTCCTTGGTGGAAAGCCGTTCGAGAGAGGACTGCAGCGCCTCGACCGACCCATGAACGTCACCCTTGATGATCACCTTCAGCTCCTGGATCTCTCCTTCCTGGATGCTATCGTACAGGTTGTCGAGCGTGATCTTCTTTACGTTCTTCGCCTCTTCGACCTTGCGGAGCTCCTGCCGTTTGTCGCCAACCTGGCGGGCAAGTTTTTCGCTTTCGGTTACCTGGAACGGGTCGCCGGCGTCCGGGACTCCGGTGAATCCAAGAACCTCGACCGGCGTCGACGGCGGAGCTTCGTCGATTCGATCGCCGCGGTCATTGAACATTGCGCGAACCTTTCCGGGGAAGACTCCGGCTACGTAGGAATCTCCGACGTGAAGCGTACCTCGCTCGATCAGGACGGTAGCTACGGTTCCGCGGCCCGGATCGATCCTCGATTCGATGATCTTGCCGTCCGCGGCGCAGTCGAAATTGGCGCGAAGCTCGAGGATTTCTGCCTGAAGCAAGACCGTCTCGAGCAATTCGCTGATTCCCTGCTTCTTGAGTGCGGATATTTCGCAGAAGAGCGTCTGACCGCCCCACGCTTCCGGCATCAGTCCGTGCTCGGAAAGCTGCTGTTTCACGCGGTCCACGTTGGCTTCAGGAAGATCGACTTTATTTATGGCGACCACAATGGGCACTTTGGCCTCTTTCGCGTGGTTTATCGCTTCGATTGTTTGCGGCATGACGCCGTCGTTTGCCGCAACCACCAGAATAACAATGTCGGTAATCTGAGCACCTCGGGCGCGCATGAGGGTGAAAGCTTCGTGACCGGGAGTATCGAGGAAGGTGATTTTTCCCTGGGGAAGCTGAACCTGATAGGCGCCGATGTGCTGGGTAATGCCACCGAATTCGCCGCCCGCGACATCGGTCGACCGGATAGCGTCGAGAAGCTTGGTCTTGCCGTGGTCGACGTGACCCATAATCGTGACAATCGGCGGCCGGTGATGCAGGTCTTCCTCTTTGTCGTCAGGTGTGTCGATAATCGTTTCGTCATACAGCGAGACGATGTTCACTTTGCAGTCATATTCGCCTGCGAGGATTCCTGCAGTTTCGGCGTCGATCTGCTGGTTGATCGTGACCATCATTCCCATTCCCATCAGTTTCCCGATGAGGTCAGAGGCCTTGAGATTCATCTTCCGGGCAAGCTCGGAGACGGTGATTACCTCCATGATATCGATGGACTTTGGCACCGGGTTCGCTTTCGGCGAGCTCTTCTTCTGCTTGACCTGAATGAATTTTTCCTGATGCCGTTCTTTTTTCGGGTAATTCTCTTTCTTTTTCGCCTTGAAGAACTTCTTGGCACCGCCCTTTTTCTCTTCGGGCGACCCTCCGCCTTCGGCCGGAGGACGCTGCGATCCGGTTCGCGGAGCGCCAGGGCGAGGCGGCCCACCCGGGCGGAAACCGCCCGGGCGAGGTCCCGGTCTACCGGGGCCGGAAGGACTGGCGGGCCGGAAGGTGCGGCCCGTACCTGGGGCACCGCCACCCGGGCGGAACCCTTCCGTTGGTCGGGCTCCCTCCGGGGGGCGGAAACCCTCCGGGGAACGCGCGGGGCCGCGGTAGGGAGGTGCTTCCCGTTCTACCTTGCCGCCGTGGCGAAGCCCCACGTTTTCGCCGGCGCGAGCCCGTTCGCGGATCGACTGAGGAATGGCGCCCTGCCCGCCGCGCGGACCGGTTGGCCGCACCACCCGGTTCCCCTCGGGCGTCCAAACCGGGCGATCTTCGGCCCCTGCCTTGGATGCAGCTTCTTTGCGCTCGGGGTGCGCGGCCGCGGCACGCGGCTCTTCCCTGACGGTCTCGCTTCCCGATTTCTCGGCGCCGGATCCTGCCGCCGATCGTGTACGCACGGGAGGTGTCTCGGTTCGTGCGGCTTCGGGCGCTCGTTTAGGCTCACGCGGCTCGCTGACTGTGGATTCCGCTGGTGAGGCTTCGGCTGTTTTCTGCGACTGTACCACGGAGGTCTCCTGAGGAGCCTTGACGGCCTCCTCATGAACCGGAGTTGCCTTTTTGCGGCGCGATTCCGCGGCCGATTTTTCGGCAGTCTCCTTCTGAGCGACAAATTTCGTCGCGGGTTTTTTCTTCACCACCACGCGTACTTTTCTCTTATCTTGAGAGTCGTCGGGTCGATCTGTCTTGGGCGATTCATCTTTCTTATGCTTGATCAGAGTTGCCTTTGGTTTGTTATTATCCTCTGCCATACAATACCTTAACCTGCTTTCCTTCGTTCTTCAATGCCCGCATTCGTTGATGATTCGCACCCGTAAGAGATTTCCGGCCCCGAACTTATTGATTCTCGTCTATTCTTCCTCGTCATCCTGTTCGATGATTTCTACAGTCTCCGCAATAATATCCTTTATCGCCTCGACATCCTTTTTCGAGACGCCCGGAATACGGGTCAGCTCTGCATCGGTGAGAGAGATCAGGTCGACGATGTCATCGATACCGTGATTTGTGAGCGCCGTGACGATATGTTCGGGGATGTTAGGAAGCTCCGCGATAAGCGTTATCTCTTCTTCCTCTTCATCGGGTTCTTCTTCCACGACATCGTCGGGAACCGATTCCTCCGCCGTGGACTCTTCCCGATCCTGCTCGCGCATCTCTTCCGTTTCTTCCTCAACCGCCTCTATATCGGCTTCGAGCTGTTCGGCCTCGGCCGGCCCCTCCTCGATGATTTCAATGGTTTCGGAGATTATCTTTTTCAGTGTCGCAACGTCTTCAGCTGTTACGCCGTCGAGTGCCTCGAGCTCCTCTTCGGTAAGGCTGACGAGGTCTTCGATAAGTTCGATCTTGTTCTTCGCAAGAACCTGAACGAGCGGCGCCGGGACGTCGGGAAGCTCCTCGACACGGCTTATCTCCTCTTCTTCCTCGTCGTAGTCGCGGAAGAGCGCAGAAACAGCCCTCTTCGACTCTGCCGAAATATCCATTTCAAGGAACTGCGCCTCGGTCTTCACGTCGATATTCCAGTCGACAAGCCGGTTGGCCAGACGCACGTTCAGTCCCTGTTTTCCGATCGCGAGGGAGAGCTGAGTTTCGGGCACAACCGCAAGCGCCTGACGTTTCGATTCGTCGAGCACGACTACCTGCGCAACTTCAGCCGGCGAGAGCGCGTTCTTGATGAAGGAACGAGGATCGTTTTCGAACTTCAGAACGTCGATTTTCTCACCTTCGAGCTCCCGGACAACTCCCTGAATGCGCACGCCCTTCAACCCAACACAGGCACCGACCGGGTCCACATCGTCCCGGTTGGAGTAGACTGCGATCTTGGTGCGATAGCCGGGCTCACGGACAATCTTGTAGATCTCGACAGTTTTGTCGTAGATCTCGGGAACCTCGAGCTCGAAGATCCGTTTCACAAATTCGGTATGCGTCCTCGAGAGTATGATCTGAAGACCGGAAGGGGTCTTGTTGACCTCATAGATCAGGGCCTTTATCCGATCGTTCGGGCGGTAGGTCTCCCGCGGCGACTGGTAACGCTTTGGAAGAAGTCCTTCGGTTTTTCCAAGATCTACATAGATGTTGCCGTTCCGTTCTCGCTGGTAATAGCCGATGATCATCTCACCGACCTTGTCCTTGAATTCCGAGTACAGCGTGTCTTTCTGTATCTCGCGAATGGTCTGTCGAGCCTTCTGTTTGGCACTCTGGACAGCTATCCGATCGAATTCTTTGGGGTTGATTTCGATGAGCAGCTCGTCGCCGATCTCGCACTCTTCGTTGTAGAGAAGCGCCTCTTCGAGACTGATCTCGGTCACCGGATCGTCGACGTCGTCCACGATCTTCTTCTGTGCAAATAGCGTGACCTCGGAGTCGTCTTCGCTGAACCGGACGACTGCATTCTCATTCGCACCGTATTTTTTCTTGTACGCGGCAAGCAGGAACTCTTCAATGGTTTTCAGCACCAGTTCTTCTGAGATTCCTTTGTCCTGTACCAAGAGGCGTATCGCCTCGCTCAGTCCAGAAGTCATATCCCTACCTGGCCTCCTGTGTGTCGTCTAATTTTGCTTTCTGTATCTGCTCGTATGGAATACGCTTGCTCCCGGATTTCGTATCGATCAACACCGAACTCTCGTCGCAGCTCTTGATGATTCCGCCCAATGTCGACCCGTCCTTCAACCAGATTCCAATTCCTCTTCCCGCGAATATCGAGTACTCCCTGGGCTGCCGGATCTTGCGGTCGATTCCCGGCGAGGTGACCTCCAGGTAGATGTCCTGACTGTCAAGAAGAATTTCCAACCGCGGGTGGATCGTCCGGGAGACATCCACGCAACCCTGGACGCTTACGCCTTCAGGCCGGTGAATGACAAGGTTCACATGGAAGGTGCCGTGCACACGACTGTGCTGGACGTCGACGATTAGATACCCCAACCCCCGAACCACCGGCTCAAGAGCTTCAAGGAGACCTTCCTCTGACCGAACGACAGACAACCTGCTACCTACCCATAAAAAAAGAGCCGGAAATCGACTCTTTCGCCAAAGCCCGGTACCGAGCTTAAGAATCATGAACGCTGCCCGGTAATAGTAACAAGATGGAATTCTTGTGTCAACGCCCGTTACCGATGGCTGAGTGGTTGGTGCCTGTCAAAAAGTTGCAGAGGGGCGGGCATGAACCGTGGCCGCGAGTCGGTAGACTCACCTCATCGTTCACTCCAGAGTATACAAAGAATTGGTGCCTGCGTCAAAGCTTTGCTTGGCTCTGTGTTCCGAAACGCTAGTCCATCGCGATAGTAAGCACATAGACCGCCGAGAAGCCCGCTGCCTTTAGAACCCGGGCGCACTCATGTGAGGTCGCGCCGGTCGTGAACACGTCGTCGACGAGTACAACGCCGGAATCGATCCTGCGGTCGAGATGTAGTCCGGCAGGCCGGAGGACGATGCGTCCGCGAAGATTCGTCAGACGAGCAGCGTAGCTCAGGCTCTTCTGGGAGACTCCCCGCCGGCGCGAGAGCAGTCGCCGGACAGGCGCTCCGGTTTCGCGGGAAAGGTGGCGAACAAGCAGGCCGACCGGATCGAAGACACGTTCACGGGCGGCACCGGGTCGCGCCGGAACCGGGACGAGCGGCAGGCCGGCGAAGTTTTCGCGGTAGAGCGATGCAAGTTCACGGGCGAACAGCGGCGCAAGATCTGCGCGGCCCTGGAACTTGTAGGCCCGGACAAGCGCCTTGGCAGATCCCCGGTATCGGTAAACGGTGATGTGCCGGTCGAAGAGAAACTCACGGTTCCTGCAGCGCGTGCATATTTCCTGCTCGGAGATGAGAGGTCGGCTGCATTCGCGGCACCGTCGCGCAAGGGTGCGAAGGGCGCCAACGCCCTCCGCCTCCGACAGCACGAGACGATTGCATTCCTCTCGCGAAATGGGGAGCGCATCGGGACACTCGCTGCAAAGCGGTACTTGTCGCCATGGATTCCACTGAAGGACCGCACCGCAGAGCACACAGCGAGCGGGAAGAAGCGATTCCTCGATGCATCCAAGCGGGGAGATCCGGCGAATCCGGGCCGCGATCCGGGCAGCACACCCGTTCGTCTTTCTGATCACGGACTTGGTTACCACCGAAAATCGGCCGCGATTCAGGCGGCCCGATCGGCGGCGGGCGGTCTACTGCAGCTCCTTCTGCCATCGGGCGAGCTGATTCAACGCATCGAGCGGTGAGAGGCGCGCTATGTCGGCGGAAAGAATCTCCTGGATCACGAGATCCCGGTTGTCCCAGAGCCCGGGCTGAGACTTCGCCTCACGATCGGCCGCTTTGATTACTGCCGACCGGGAGTCTGCCGCGTCGGGCCCCGCGCGAAGCGGGAGTTGTCCTCTGGCCTCCTGCAGGCGCGCAAGGAGCGTCTGACCGCGGGAAACTACGCTTTCGGGGAGTCCGGCGAGACGCGCTACCTGGATCCCGTAGGAATTGCTCGACGGGCCACGTTGCACCTTCTTGAGAAAGACAATCTCGCCGTTTCTTTCACGCACGGCGAGGGAAAGGTTGAACATCCCCGCGAAGTCGAGGGCGGTCAGCTCATGGTAGTGGGTCGCGAAGAGTGTCCGGCACCGGAGACGTTCAATAATGTGCTCGGTCACCGCCCACGCTATGGCAAGTCCATCGTTCGTTCCGGTTCCTCGCCCGACCTCGTCCATGATAATGAGACTTTTCGGCGTCGCAGTGCGGAGGATGAACGCCGTCTCATTCATCTCGACGAGAAAGGTAGACTCTCCTCTTGCGAGATTGTCGGAAGCTCCCACCCGGCAGAAGATCTTGTCGACTATGGACAGCCGAGCCTCTTCGGCCGGGACGAACGCGCCGATCTGCGCCATGAGGACTATGAGCGCGGTCTGGCGAAGAAATGTGGACTTCCCCGCCATGTTAGGTCCGGTAATGAGCGCGAAGCTACCTTCGGTGGCACCAAGTTCGAGGTCGTTTGGAACGAAGGATCCGGCCGGAAGATAGGCTTCGACTACCGGGTGCCTGCCGCCAGAGATGCGAAGGTCCCCCGTTTCCTCGATGATTGGCCGGACGTACCCGTGGAGAGTCGCTCCGTAGGCGAAACTCTGCAGGCAGTCCAGACACGCGATCCTAGCGCCGACATCGAGTATGGTTCCTGTGTGCATTCGGATGCGACTGCGTATTTCGACGAAAAGCTCACGTTCCAGATCGGTGATTCTCTCGGACGCGCTGTTCAGCTCGGATTCTATCTCCCCCAGGCGTTGAGTAGTAAACCGATCACCGCCCACCAGACTCTGACGTCGGATGAAGTGTTCAGGAACCAGGTCCGCGTTACCCTTGGAGACCTCGAGATAGTGACCGATGATCCTGTTGTATCGAATCCGAAGATTCGATATTCCGGAGGTCTGGCGCTCTTCGGCGAGATATTCATCCAGGACGGCGCGGCTGTTGTCCCGCAGGCCGCGCAGCGAGTCGAGCTCGGAACTATAACCGGGGCGAATCAGGTTTCCCTCGGTAAGTACGACCGAAGGATTGTCTGCAATCGCTTTGTCGATCAGATCGCGAACAAAGGTGATCTGCGCCGCTTCATTCTCGGCGATCTCGAGCGTCGCGTCTGGATTTCCGGATTCGCGAAGAAGCGTTGCGACGTCGAGCACGCGCCCGAGGGCCGCGCCGATTGCTGCGAGATCCTTGCCATGCGCTTTGTCGAGAGCAACCCGGGCGCAAAGTCGCTCAAGATCCAGGATGGTCGAAAGCCTCGTTCGCAGCTCCCCAAGCGTCAACTGATCGCGATACAGCGCCTCGACCACCGCCTGTCGAAGAACGATCTGTTCCGGATCGAGCAGCGGTGCGAGCAGCCACCGTTTCAACAGGCGCGCCCCCATCGCGGTTTTCGTCTGATCGATCACCGTGAGCAGCGTGAACCTGCGACCGCCGTCGTTGAGATTCTGCACCAGTTCCAGGTTCTTCTGAGTAGATTCGTCTATAGCAACATAATCAGATTCGCGTTCGAACTTGATAGATCGCACGTGGGTCAACAGGGCGCGGGCGGTGTCCTCGACGTACTGGATGAGAACTCCGCAGGCAGCCAGACAGGGGGAATCGTCGGCGAGTCCGAAGCCTTTGAGGCTGGTGACCGACAGCAGCTGTTTGAGCCGTTCGCGACCCGATACCTGATCGAAGCTCCAGTCGGGGAAGCGATTTACGACGAGCTCGTTCTGTTCTCCCAGAATCCGGCCTACCGCCGCGTCCTCCTCGAGGAGCGATTCCTGAACCAGGATTTCACGAGGTCGAATTCGGGCGAGGTGGCGGCGAAGACCCTCACCGCTATCTCCGCGGGCGTCGGAGCCGGTCGTGGCTTCAGCTTTTTCACCACTTTTCCCGGAAATCTCTGCGGCACAGAACTCGCCGGTCGAAAGGTCGATCCAGGCGACCGATATCCCGTTGTCGTGCCCTCCGACGGCGAGCAGGTAATTGTTAGCTCCCGTTTCGAGATAGTCCTCTTCGGTGACAGTTCCAGGGGTAACTACCTCGATGACTTGCCGGTCTGCGAGACCTTTTCCGCCGGGAGGCAGCTTCACCTGTTCGCAGATCGCGATTTTCTTGCCCGCACGAAGTAGCCTGCCGATGTAGTTGTGCGAAGCGTGATACGGAATCCCGCACATCGGGACCCCGTTTCGCTGCGTGAGAGTGAGGTTCAGAATACGGGACGCCTCTTCGGCGTCCTTGCGGAACATTTCATAGAAGTCGCCGAGCCGAAAGAAGAGGATGGCGTCGCCGTGCTCCCGTTTTATCTGCGCGTACTGGTGCATCATCGGGGTGGTCTCAGTCATGGCGTCCCTTCCCCGCTCGAGTCCGCCTACTGGTTGTTCGTCGTTCGAAGCCGGTCGATGACCTGGTTGGTTATGTCCACGGTCGGACTCCACCACAACAGATTCGGGTTGCTTATGTCGAACACTACGCTGTAGCCGAGGCTCTCGGCAACATAACTGACGGCGGTGTACATCTGCGTATAGAATGCGGAATTGGTCTGCAGCAGGCCCTTCTGCTGACGATTGAGCTCTTCCTGTTTGATTCGCCGGAATTCCTCGAGAAAAGCCTGCTTTTTGCTTATCTGGTCTTCGAGCTGGAGGGACGCGCTGTTGTCTCCGCGCTGGTCGGCAGCCAGTTTCTGTTGCTGCAGCTGCTGGATGTCCGACTGTTGCCGCGCGATCTCCGCGCGCAGATCGTCCGCCTTCTTCTTGAGATCACGCACCGCCTGCGACTCAGCGAAGAAAGTCGTCGTCACCTTGCTGAGATCGACCACGGCTACCGTGGTCAGCTGTTGGGCGGAAACCGGGGGTGCGGCGAAAAGCGCGGCGGCGATCAAAACTATCGTTGCGGCGATCAATCTAAGCGCCGCGGCGCCGCCGGAAAGCGCGCCTGAGCTAAACCTACTCATCTCATGAACTCCTTTGATGCTCATAGCGGTCTCCCGGCCTGCCCGTTAGAAGAATCCGGTACCGATCGAGAAGACGAAATCAACGCCACCGGTGGAGCTGCCGCCGTTGAACAGGCCGCCCTGTATCCACTCGACGTTGCCGTTGACGATCTGAAACCGCTTCGCGAGATAAAGCCGGATCGGGAACTGCGGAATGACGAACCGGATACCGCCGCCGAAACTGAAGTTGAAGTTGCCGATATCTCCCATGTTGACGTTCTTGTACGAATCCCACAAGGATGCACCTTCGAAGAACATGTCGAACCAGATGATCTGAGGCGCAATCGGCATACGTAACTCGACCCAGTTGTCCCACAGCGCCTGTCCGGCCGTTCTCGGCCAACCTCGGCCGACGGTCATTCCGTCGATGTATAGCTGATCGATCGCGTTGGGCACGTAGGGGTTCCCATTGGCTGATGCGGATGGTGGGATCCAGAACTGCGGAAGCAGTACCGAAAGCGCCGTATGAGCCGCGAGCACCATCTTCCAACTCCAGCTGTCGGAGACCGGCAGATTCCACAATGTCAGGTAGCCCTCGAGGGTTGTCGAGGTGTCGATGAATTGTGAGCGACCAAAGAGAAATCCACCCGCAAGCGTAAGATCTTCTCGCAAATAGTAGCCGCTCGACGGGCTGTAGGTGATATCACGCGTGTCGAGGTAGGTAGTAAAACTCCATTTATTGGTGAAGTACCAGGCCAGGTGGCTCTGACGAATCGCCTCGTCCCACGGACGATAGACCGAATCGTCGTAGTTCACGTAGTTGAGACTGGTGCTCAGGCCCGTACCCAGTCCCAGGCGCCCGGCCCGGGTCTGAAACCGGTATCCGAGGTTGGTGCCGAGCGTGACATTCCAGTTGATGTAGGACATAAGGTAGGCCGAGGGAATGGCGGCGGTGGTCCCCCCCGCGTAGGCGTAGTCGGTTTCGAGGCCGTAGGTGCTGATTGCCGTCGAGTTTACCGCTTCGGGAAAGACCGCGCCTGCAGGATAAAGCGGGTCACTTGCGGTCGGGTAGTGGGTGGGCTTCGAGAACACGTAGGCGCCCGTGAACGGGTCCGGGACCGACGCGGAGTCGGTAGCGTTCGGGAACTGCGGGTACAGAACATCCTGGGGAACACCGGTTATTGTGGCGCGATCGACGCTGAAGTTGATGCCTGCAGATAGGGCCTTGTCGAAAAGCCACGGCTGCGTGTAGTTGAACGACGCGGTCTGTTCTGCCGGCGAAACCGAAAGTTGGGCACCTATGGTTTCCCCCATGCCGCGGAAGTTCCGGTCCTGCCAGCTGACCTGTCCGGCAATCGGGAAGCTGGTGTTGCCACCGAAGCTGATACCGAATCGCACGTCGGCCGTGTTGGCCTCTTCGACGTTGATTACCAGGTCCATCAGTCCCGGAACACTCCCCTGCGGCGTTTCGGGCGAGAGCGACTGGAAGAACTGCAGGTTGGTCAGATTTCGCAACCCTTCGCGAATCTTCGCAGCACTGAAGATGTCGCCCGGTTCGAGAGGAATCTCCCGTCGAATTACAAAGTCTTTTGTCTTCGTGTTTCCCTTGATGATGATGTTTTCGATGTGAGCGCGGTTCAGCTCAACGATTTTGACCGTGTAGGAGATCGTACGCGTGGCGGCGTCTCGGCTCTCTTCCATGTTGACCTGGTTGAATATGTAGCCGTTTTCGGCGTACCGGTTGGCAACCTGGTTGAAACCGTCGGACACTTTCGACTTGTTGAGAACATCGCCCGGTTTCAGTTTGAAGTAGGCGCCAAGCTGTGCGGAGGTGAATATCGAATTGCCTTCAAACTTTATCCCGCCGAAGGTCCACTGCTGGCCTTCCTCGACATAGTAGGTGAGCGTGACATAGCTCCGCTTGTTTGGCTCGTCGTTCTGAAAATCTTTCGTGATATCGGTCACTTTCGCGTCGACATATCCGCGATCTTCGTAGTATTTCTGGATAAGCTGCTTGTCCTGCTCGAGCAGCGACTCCTGGTAGACTCCGCTGTTGAAAAGAGACTGCTCCTTGCTCTTGATTACCCCTCGGAGCGTGCTGTCCGAGGCGTAGGTGTTTCCGGAAAACTTGATCTGCTTGACAATGGTTTGATTGCCCTCGTCGACGGCAAAAACCAGCGTCGTCTTCCCGCCGGTGTCCGTCCGGGTGGAACCGGCGACCGTCGCGTTTGGAAAACCGCGCTGGAGGTAGAGGTTTTTGATGGCATCTTCATCCAGCCGGATCTTGGCGTTGGTGATCATGTCACCGGGCTTCAAAAGCACAACATCGAGTATGTCACTGGTGCGGACCCGTTGGTTGCCTTCGATTTTTACGTCGGCGACAACCGGACGTTCTTTCACCTCGAACTGAAGAATCACCGCGCTGCCCTGCGTATCAGCTTTGACTGCGCGCGGAATTATCTGATCGAAGTAGCCGAGCGCATACAGTTTGCGCTGGAGATCCAGGAAAAGCGCATCGGTGAACTTCTGTCCGATAAATGGAGCGACTATTCCACGCAGCTCACTTTCCGACACCGTCTTCAAACCGGTGAACTCAATGTTCTGAATTGGCTTGTCGAGGTACCACTCGGCACTGGCTGCATCCTGAGGCTGCTGGTCCTGCGCGGCTTGCGGTGCGGGTGCTTGTGGAACCGCTGTCTGCGGCGCCGGTGCCTGCGGGGACTGCTGGGCAAAAAGGGGCAGGCTTGCACCCGCGATAATCAGCACAAGAAAGACGAACCTACGCATTGCAGCTCCTTGGATGATGGCTCTTCGTCAGTATGTAAAACCCCAGGAAAGGGAAATCGTGTTGTCGGTAAGGAACAGCGTCTGCGGAGTTTGAGGCAAAAAACTCCATTGTAAGTCAAAGAACGGCGTACGCCAGTCGAGACTTATCTCCGGGTTAATCACTAATCCTCCGAAACTCCTCGCCTGTTCCGTGGTTGAATACGGATTCTGGGCCTGAAGCTGCACGAGGAGCTCCAGGAAAAGGTCCGTGCCAAGGTATTTCCCAAGAAAGACCGTGGTATTGTCTAGATACTTTCCAAGAGATGGCGATGTGTTGTCAAGAGGGTACTGGGTGCTGGAGGTGCTCGTCCCTCCTGTGGCCGTCCCCGGGGTAACGGTCGGCTGTGTGCTCCCGATCGCCCCGCGGAGAAGATTCGAGAAAAGCTGCGTGCGCACTGAGAACAGGTCGAGCGACAGCCCGTCCCGCACCATGTTTTCGAAGGATCGGACAATGCTGAATTGACCCACCAGATCACTCGTGAGAAACACCGCGGAGGAGAGGCCGTTCTGGTTGTTGCCGAGCTCGCCGAAGAGGTTTCCCCCGAGCAGGGCGGCAATCTGCGCGTCGGTCATCGGCGGATCCGACACAAACCGAGGCGTGAACCTGCTTAGCCGCTCGTCGGTTGCCACGAGGCTGATACGCACGGGACCGGAATTGGAAATCTCGCGAATCTCAGCGTTGACAGTAAGGCGCGGGTCGAAATAGTTCTCGTTCTCATTGAACTTGATCATTCCGTCCTTGATATAGAACGAGCGTTCGAAATAGAAGATCTCTCCGCTTTGAATGCCGACGTCACCGCGGAGCGAGAAGTTTCCTGTGTCAGTTGCAAGAGTGATGTGAATCGATTGTCCGAGGCGTGCGTAGCCTCGAAGCACCGGAATCGTGCTTGTCGGCCACAAGAACTCGACCCGTTTGCCCGACTCGATTGTCATGTCGAGATTTACCGGCGGCTCTTTGGAAGAGGTGGAAGGGGTGGTGACCGGGCCCCCGATGTCGGCGAGCGTGATGTTTGTCTGATAGGCCAGCAGGCTGCCAGTCACCGTGGTCTCGGTCGGCGTACCGACAATCTTCACTACGCCGTTGGTGTAGCCGTTTACCACGATATACGCTTTCGCATTCGCTGCGCCTTCGGCGCGTCCCGGAACTGCGTTTTCGCTACGACGTTGTCATTCGTGGCGAACGCATCGAAAATCTGTTGCGAGATGATCCAGGCGAGCCCGGCCCGGCCGATTGAGAGCCAGCGATCATCGTCCTGCTGGCGCGCCGTCCACGGCATCCTGTTGTTCTACAAGCCGCGCGGCCCAAGTTCGAATCGCGCGCTGCAGCAGGTTCGTCGCATCTATCGCGCCGAAAAGGCCGGGCACACCGGGAGCCTTGACCCGCTTGCGAGCGGGTTGTTGCCGATCTGCTTTGGGGAGGCGACCAAGATCGCGGGCCTCCTGCTCGGTTCCGACAAGGCTTATGAGGCCGAATGCCGGCTCGGCGTCACGACGAGCACCGACGATGCCGAAGGCGAGGTCGTGACCGAGCGCGCAGTTCCGTGACTGTCGCCTTCGACCGTGGAATCCGAGTCGGCCGCGCTGACGGGCCTGATCAATCAGGTTCCACCGGTTTACTCGGCAATAAAGCGCGATGGCGTGCCTTTGTATTGATGTGCTGTCGTGGCGAGCATGTGACTGCTTCTCCACGCCAAATCCAAGTCAAGCGCCTTGATCTCGTGCATATGACCCCGGCCGGTTTGCGCCTGCACATCGAATGCGGATCGGGTACCTACGTGCGAAGCCTGGTGCGCGACCTCGGAGAGCGCCTTGGCTGCGGGGCGCCTACGTGAGCGCGTTGCGCCGCCTGTGGATCGAGCCTTTC
>CAWHUY010000022.1:0-41377 GCA_963832675.1 uncultured Spirochaetota bacterium
ATGCTCGCTCGAGCACCGCAGAGGTTTCAACATCCCGGACCGTGGCCATCGCACCGACCTCGATACGGTCGCCGCTGTTCTTGATATACCGGAGAGCGAGGGACGAAAGGTCAACCGCCGTGTCGACTCTTCTCGCGCTCATCCGCAACCATGCACCGCCCCCGATGAGAGTCGCATTTCTTTCGGTCAGGTACCGGTATGCCTCATCGATCGAACGAGGGCGCACAAGATTCGTGATATCCATGCTCTATCCTCCCGCTGCAAAACGTTGACTGACTCCGGCAGGGATCGATGCATACGTGGCGCTGCCGCGACCGCGTGGTCGCCTGATCGCGCACCGGCTCATTCCGGCGAGATCCTGCCTGCGGAATTTGTTTCACAGATTGTCTCGACCCTAAGTGTTATTCTTGTCTTTGATTGACAGGGGAATATCCTGTCTCAGTTTGATGCGCAATAGCCCGTTATGTCAAGGTTTTTCCGGAGTCGGCAATTGCACAGAAAGACCGGCCGCGGGTGCGGCGTCGCCGTTCGGACGCCCCGCGGGAATATACTCGATCGTCGCGGTCTCGAGGAGTCGCACAAAACTCTCCCGGATCGGCTTCCAGTAGGGATGTATCGCGCACGGCTGATCGGGACGGCAGGCGCCGAAATCAAGAAAACAGTCGCGCCACCGGCTGACGCGATCGATCGGATCGATTACGTCGATGAGTCGAATCTCACCGGGTGCCCGCGCAAGGCGAAACCCGCCTCCGTTCCCGCGAATGGAGTGCAGCACTCGGGAATCGGCAAGCTGTTTGAGAAGCTTCCCCATGTAGTTCGGCGGCGCTCCGATGCGGCGGGCGAGCTCCTGCGCACCGTGGTTCTTCCCGGGTTCGGAGGCGATCAGAGCCACCGCACGCAGTGCATACTGGGCAGTCTTTGAGATCATCTGTACATTCCGATTTTCATGCGCCACTCTTTCGGTAAAAGCCCGTAGGTCGGTCCGCGCACTCTGCGATACCCGGATTGGAGCACTGTTCGAAGCTCACGGGACTTTACAAAACGGATATCAACATGAGATTATACCCTTACAGAGAGACCGGGTCAACGTCGGACGATCTACGGACAATCCTCAAAGAAGGCTGAGATGGAAACTGCACGCACATCACCCCGCACCCGAATCACTGTCGAAGAGGCGGAAGCGATTATTCGTGCGCACATTCGGCCGACAGATCCGGAAGTTTGCGATCTCAGCACGGCCGCCGGCAGGGTCCTTCGTGAGGAGGTGCGCGCGGATCGGGAGCTGCCGCCGTTTGACCGGGTGACGATGGATGGAATCGCAATAAGCTTTGACGCGTACGAGGCGGGGTGCAGGCGCTTCCGTGTCGAGGCAACGCAGCCGGCGGGGGTTGCGCCCTATTCTCTCCATGACAGCCACTGCTGCATCGAAGTGATGACCGGAGCGAGCCTGCCGCAATTTACCGACTGCGTGATTCCGGTAGAGGCCCTGACCCTCGCCGACGGCGAAGCTGAGCTGGGAGTCGACTTTGAGACAGCACGGTTTGCGAATACCCATCGCAGAGGAACCGACTATCCTTCCGGTGCGGTTCTTCTCCCTCCGAACCAGCGGCTTGCTCCGGCGCACATCGCCGTGTGTGCCTCGGTCGGCAAGAGCAACCTCACCGTTGCCGCGCAGCCTCGCATTGCAGTCGTCGCTACCGGTGACGAACTCGTTCCGGTCGATTCGCAGCCTCTCGCCCACCAGATCCGCATTTCCAACTCGTTCGAAATAGCTGCAGTTCTGTCCCGGCATGACTATCCGGCGCCGGCGCAGTATCATGTACCTGACGATATGCAGGTGATGATGAAAACTTTCGAGAAGCTGATCGACGCCTCCGACGTAGTCGTGTTGAGCGGTGGAGTTTCGGCCGGCAAGTTCGACATGGTTCCTGCGGTTCTGCGGGAGCTGGGCGTCGTTCGAGCAGTTTCACCGGGTCACACAACGACCCGGACTGCCGCTCTGGTTCGGCTCTGGACCGCGGGGTCAGGCGGTTTTCGCCCTTCCCGGCAACCCGGTATCAACTCTCGTTTCGACGCGGCGATACGTTATTCCATTTCTCGACGCATGCGCGGGCGCCGAAGCGGAGCCGCGGTACGCGGTGCTCGAAGCGGAGGTGGAGTTCGAGCCCAATCTCACCTACTTCCTTCCGGTATCGGTTCGATCCGACCCGGAGAGCGGCCGCCTTCTCGGGTCTCCCCGTCCGGTTCACAGCTCGGGAGACTTTGCACGCCTGGTCGAAAGCGATGGTTTCGTCGAACTGCCTGCGGCCCGAGACCGCTTTCCGGCAGGCAGCGCGTGGCGCTTCTACGGCTGGAGCCGGCAATGAGCACCTTTGAAATCCGCGACCGGATGAACCGACCCATGCGGGATCTGCGCATCTCCCTGATCGACAGCTGCAATTTCCGCTGCCCCTATTGCATGCCGGCAGAGATTTTCGGTGAAAACTATGCATTCCTCGCGAAGGAGCAGATCCTTACGTTTGACGAGATCGTCCGCCTGGCCCGCGTCTTCGCCGGCCTGGGTGTGCGCAAGTTCAAGTTGACCGGCGGAGAGCCGCTGCTTCGTCCATGGGTACCCGACCTGGTGGGCAGACTCCGGACCGTCGCCGGGGTTGAGGATATCGCACTTATCACCAACGGATCACTGCTGGAGAACATGGTCGGGCCGCTGAAGCGGGCCGGTCTGCAACGGATCACCGTCAGCCTCGATTCCCTCGATCCGGAAATCTTCGCACAGCTGAACGGGCGAGGCCATCAGCTATCGCAGATCATTTCCGCCCTTGATGCGGCCGAAGGGGCCGGCTTCCGCCCAATCAAGCTCAACATGGTGGTGCAGCGAGGCGTGAACGACCACGAGGTGACCGAGTTTGCGTCCCGCTTTCGGAACTCCAACTATATCGTCAGATTCATTGAGTTCATGGATGTGGGCAATCGAAACGGCTGGTCCCGCGACCTGGTGGTCCCCTCGCGGGAGATACGCGAACGGATAGACGCCCGGTTTCCCATTGAACCGGTGGACCCGAGCTACCACGGTGAGGTGGCCGACCGGTATCGATATGTCGATGGCTCGGGTGAAATTGGCTTCATCTCCTCGATCACGCAGCCCTTCTGCCGGGACTGTACCCGGATCCGACTTTCCGCCGACGGCAAGCTCTACACCTGCCTGTTCGCACGGGTGGGGCATGACCTGCGGAGCCTTCTCCGCGGAGACGCGAGCGATGCCGATATCGCGCGGGCGATTTCTGCGGTCTGGGGAGACCGGAGCGATCGCTACTCGGAGCTGCGCGCCGAATCCGAAACGCCGACGGCCAGTTCGAAAGAGAGTGGAAGCGGAGACCCGAAGGTTGAGATGTATCATATCGGCGGATAGGAGAACAGATGCTCACACACGTTTCACAATCTGATATTCCGAACATGGTGGACGTCGGCAGCAAGGAAGTCACCCATCGGACTGCGGTCGCGGAAGCGTGGGTCCAGCTGCCTGAAACGCTTGCCGCCCTATTTGCCAACGGAGAGCTGCGGACCAAGAAGGGACCGGTCTTTCAGACCGCGATCATTGCCGGAACCATGGGGGCCAAAAGGACAAGCGAGCTCATCCCGTTCTGCCACCCCCTTGGGCTCGAAGACTGCAAACTGGATATCACCATGGGACCGGCGGGCCGCGTGCATATCCTCTGTTCGGTTTCCGTGCACCATAAGACGGGAGTGGAAATGGAAGCGCTCACCGGGGCCAGTGTCGCCGCGCTGACCGTCTACGATATGTGCAAATCGGCGTCGCGCGGAATCGTGATTGAGAAGGTGCATCTGCTGGAAAAACGGGGAGGAAAAAGCGATTATGACTTCGCGCCCGCAGGCTGAAACCCGTCACGGCCGTCCGGCCGGAGAGAGACCGGCCTTCAATTTTTCGCCCTACGAGCTCGCGTTCGCCGGATTCTCCGGCTCGGGGAAGACAACCCTCATCACCAGACTCGTCGAGCATCTCGCGCCCGCCTACCGGGTCGGGTATGTCAAACATGACGTGCACGGATTCGACATGGACCGGGAGGGAAAGGACACCTACCGCGCATCGGCGAGCGGCGCGTATCCGGTACTGATCAACGACGAACGGCGGTGGACGGTTCTCAGCGAAAGCAGCCCGGCGGCGGATCTGCAGAGAACGCTTTTTCAGGACGTGGATTTCGTTTTCGCTGAAGGATTTGGTCACACCGATCTGGCGAAGATTGTTCTGGTTGGCCACAACGCGGAAATCCTGTCGGAAATTCGTTCCGGCGAGGTGACAAACGTCAAAGCCCTGGTGGTCGATGCGGATTCCAGCGCCGAAGTCGTCTCCTCGGTGCGTGGCGAGATTACCGACGCACCGGTGTTTTCGATCGGCGACATTCAGGGAATTGCGGAGTTTACTCTCGCGCTGTTTGCAGAGCGCAGCCGGGCTATCCCGATCTACGGGCTGGTCCTCAACGGAGGCAGGAGCACGCGTATGAAGCGGGACAAGGGGGAAATCCCCTACCACGGCGAACCGCAGGTGGAACACGCATACCGGCTGCTCGAGCGCTACTGCAGCAGGGTCTACGTTTCCGTTCGCGACGCCCGAGTTGAAGATGTAACGATCGCCGACGGTTCATCCGACGCGCCGAAAGGCTCACCCGGCGGCGTACCCGACGTCTCACTCGTCGCGGCACCCGGCGGCGGGTTACCGCCCCTTTCGGACCGATTCATGGACTTTGGCCCGATGGGCGGAATTCTTACGGCGCTGCATGCCCACCCGCAGGCGGCGTGGGTCGTCCTCGGCTGCGATATGCCGTTCGTGACCGACGCGATAATCGGTGAGCTTCTATCGGCACGTGATCCGTTTAAATTGGCCACCGCGTATGACAGCAGCTTCGACGGCCTTCCCGAACCACTGTGCGCAGTTTATGAGCCCGCATACCGGCGGAGACTTCACCAGCTGCTGGCGGAGGGACGGACCTGCCCGCGAAAAGCGCTGCTCAGCTCACATGTCCGGCGTGTCACGCTCTCGGACCCCGGCGCTCTGCGAAATATCAACTCACCGGAAGAGTACGAAGAGGCGATCGTCGATCTGGCGAAACGAACCATGGAGTCCCGAAGTGCCAGCTATCGCTAAATCGATATTCGTGGAGTATTACGCCTTCTTTCGGGAGACTCTTGGCCGACAGAACGAAACCGTAGTCACCGAAGCGGCCACCGCGCGGGATCTTTTCGCCGAGATCGACGGGAAATACGCATTTCAGACTGACCACGAAACGATTCGGGTCGCCGTCAACGACCGCATCGTGGCGTGGGAGACTCGACTCAGCGACGGTGATACCGTGGTGTTTCTCACACCGTTCGGAGGTGGTTGAGATGGGGCCCGACAGTGCACGCTTCAGTTTGACCGCAGAGACAATCGATACGGCCCGACTGACCGCAGCGCTCGCGGACAGCGCGGCCGGCGCGTGCGTTACCTTCGAAGGTCGGGTACGCAACCACAACGACGGACGGTCTGTTGTCTCGCTCGAGTACGAAGCGTACGAGCGAATGGCGTTTCGTGAGGGTGCCGAGGTGATGGCGGCGGCGATCGAGCGGTTTCCGATTGTTGCTGCGGAATGCGTCCACCGCACGGGTCGCCTTTCTATCGGCGACGTCGCGGTCTGGATCGGCGTGATTTCCGCACATCGCGACGAGGCGTTCCTGGCATGCCGCTACATCATCGACGAGGTAAAAAGCCGTGTGCCGATCTGGAAAAGAGAACATTTCGCGCCGGCCAATGATTCGGACGGAACCGCGGCTCCTCTTCGCACACCGAATCGTTCGGCAAGCCGGGACGCACACTAGACCGCCTAGTTCCAGCGAATGACTCCCTTGATATAGCCGTCGGTTTTGGAAAGCCCCTTCTCGTAGAGCGGTTGTGCCTCCTGCGGGGAGGCGACATGGGTGACGAGCGGTGCGAGATCGATCCGGCCTGAGGAGATAAGGGGAATCGACTGATAGAAGCAATCGGCGAAATGCGGGTTCGCGGCCGGTGAGGTATTCAGGACGGTTATCCCGCGGGTGTGCCAGTCGCCGAAGTCGAAAAGAATGTCGTGATGGTGCCACGAGAAGATCGCCATGGTCCCGCCCTTTCGCACCAACCGGTTCGCCAGCCGCAACGCAGGTTCGACCGCGGCAGCCTCGAATACCAGATCGTAGGCGCCGTCCATCGAAGCGGATACCGACGATTTGTCGTTCAGATCGTGGACACTTACCGGTCCTCGGGACTTGAGGCTCCGGGCGTAGTCCAGGCTCTCCTTGCGCATGTCGAAGACGGCCACTTCGGCAACGGGTGACAACGCCAGAAGCTGCAGGAGGATGCTTCCCATGAACCCGGAGCCAACCAACGCCACCCTCATTCCGGGCTGAATTCGCACAAGATTTACCGCGTTCACGCAGCAGGCCACCGGTTCGATCATCCAGTGTTCCGCCGGAACCTCGTCGTTCGGCAGAGGAATGAGGATGCTTTCATCCTGAATCGCGTACTCGGCCATGTGACCTCCGCCGGCGGAACCAATGTTGGGCGTTTCGCGCAGCGCCACACGGTCACCGGGACGCACCCGAGTGACTTCCGGTCCTACCGACTCCACCCGACCGATTCCCTCGTGCCCGAAGTAGAACGGGAACTTCTTCTTCTCCTGAAAGCCGCCGGAAAAAATGAACAGATCCCACGTGCAGACGCCGCATGCTTCGACGCGGACCAGGACCTCTCGGGCTCCCGGGGCCGGAAGTTCTATCTCCCGGATATCTGTCTTCTTGACTCCCGCGTACCAAAGACTCCGAACTTTCATAATCGCCTCCTGAGACGTCGTCACCATAGGGTCCTCCCATCCTACGCCGCGGGGAACCCGGAACTCAATACCCTGGTGAAAACCGTTGCGTCCGCTCGGCCACCTTTTCCAGCCGCGACCGATGTGCCATGATCTGACCATGAGCGACTCGGCGTTCCGGCGAATCGCCAACGGATTCGCGGAGCATTTCGCATCAGTCTGGAAGCTGCTTTCAGACACGACCAACTTTCTCAGCCGGACGTCGCTCTTCGACCAGTACCAGAAAATGCTGCGAGAATGGCGCTATCAGCTTCAGCACAACCCGAGCAACACCGAGATCTTCCGCGAGGTACGGCAGCAGATTGTCGATCTCAGAAGATTGCTTCGTGACCAGGGGTACGACCTCACGCTCGGGTCGCGGGATCTGCAGGTCCAGGGATTCCGCAACGACAGCGCCATGCAGGATGGTTTCGTCCGTCTGGTGCTGTTCATCTCCGACGAGGATCTCTTTTACGTTCACGGCCAGGAGAACCATATCGAGCTGTCGCGTTACCTCGAATCTCAACTGCAGCAATCCGGTGTCCGCGGTATTCGACAACGACACTATCTCTGGTATCTTTGGCACAACAACGTGCTCATTCTCTCCGGTTCCGACACCGAGTCGAAAAGCGACTTCGAGGTGTTCAGGGAATACGCGGAGGCGAACAAGCTGCCGCTCCTGCAGAAGCTTCGGAAGTTGCCGTGACCGGAACCCGGAGCAGCGCCGCGGCGGCCGGCGCGCTCATCGGCCGATAACGACTCTCAGAGCGATGGAGGAGCCATGAATGACAGGACCGGACTGAATCGACAGAAGGACACGGCGGGAGCCCGTCGCTCACACAGCGAGCTTTCCCGGGCGCGACTTTTCGATCTCCTGGGTGACCTCCCCACCGAATCGACGCCGCCTTCCGCGCGGCTCGTCAACCGGGAGGAACGGGAGCACTATACGCTCGACCGGCTGGTTCTGGAACTGAACGGGATCGAGGAGGTGCCGGCATTCTTCGTTTCGCCCTCGGCCCGCAGCATCGCGACCGGGTCAGGCCGGCTCCCGGCAGTGCTCTATTTCCACAGCCACGGGCATCACTACGACCTTGGCAAACGAGAGCTCACCGACGGAGTCGAATACATGGCCGATCCGCCATACGCGGAGGTGTGCGGGCGGCTCGGAATCTGTGCGCTTGCCATCGATCAGTGGGGATTCGGCGAGCGCCACCGGGACACCGAAAGTGCCCTCTTCAAACGGTTCCTGTGGGAAGGGCGCCTCATGTGGGGGATGATGATTTACGACAGCCTGCGCGCGCTCGACTATCTTGTGGCACGAAACGATGTCGATTCGGCCAGAATCGCCTCGCTCGGGATGTCGATGGGAAGTACGCTTTCGTGGTGGACCGCTGCACTCGACGAGAGAATCTCACTCTGCGTCGACCTCTGCTGTCTCACCGACTACCAGAGTCTGATCGCCGAACGCGGGCTGGATCTGCATGGCCTGTACTACTACGTACCCGGGCTGCTCAAATACTTCACCGCTTCGTCAATCAATGCGCTGATCGCGCCGCGACCGCACCTCAGTCTGCAGGGTGACAACGATGCACTGACGCCACGCTCCGGGCTCGACGCGATAGACGCCGAGCTCAAGCGGGTGTATGAGGCCGAAAAGAAGCCAACAAACTGGTCGCTCCACCGCTTCCCGTGCGGCCATCAGGAACTGCCGGAAATGCGCGGCATTGTCGTCGAGCGCCTTGCGGCCTGGGCCGCAGGCCAACCCTTTTACGGGCCCTCCGCGGCCTTGACCTGATTTCCGGAAAATACCAGCAGGGCGAGCAGATAAAGCGCGATAACCGCAGTCAGCACTACGGAGAATCCCCACGAAATCGATACCAGACGCGCGAGCGCGGTTCCGGTCACCGACAGCGCCCCGTTCATGCCCCACGCCCAAGGAATGAGCCCATTGCGGTTTTCCGAAAGCGTCGAGAGGCCCGTGGGGAACGGCATTCCGAGGAAAAATGCTCCCGGAGCTACGAAGACGATAGCGAGCAGCATCTTTACGACCAACGGGAGCCCGAGAAGAGCATCAAGAACCGAGGGAAGAACGGCAAGGTAGAACAGCATCGACGCCGCGATGCCAATTGCCGCATATGCGATGAGACGCCTGCGATCGCCGCGGTATCGTCCGGCGACCAGAGCGCCGATTCCTGAGATCACCAGCATTGCCGTGATGACAATTGAATTTGAGAATATCGGATCTGCAAGGAAGAAGACCAGCCGCTGAATGAGATAGATTTCCACCATCATGTAGCCGACACCCAGCGCAGCGTAGTACACAATAACGCGAACCGTCCCTTTCTGCCGCTTGAACAGCTCCTTCCACCTGCCAAGCAGTGGAATCAGAATAATGACGAGCCCGAACACAATCGACAGTGCAAGCGTTCCGAGCTGCAGGACGTACCCCCACTCTTCTGAAAGATCCTTCATGTTGTTGACCACGGTCGGGATCATCGACGGCTTGACGTAGCCTGTGTAGTATGGCCGGTTGTCGGTCGCGGGTCGAATATTGAAGAAGTACTTGCCGTACAACTCCTGTGCCTTCCCGTCAAGCAGCCACTTCATGCTGAAGTAATACATGTCTTCGGGGATCAGCTCCGTTGGAGCCGGAACCGCGTCGGCAGCCGCGGCGGTCGCGGTACCGGAAGAGGGGGACGCGGCGCGGCCCGATCCTGCAAACGAACCTGCCCCGGTGAACTGATCTGTGTACTCGCGAAGGATGGCGTTGAAATCCTTATTTGGGCCTGGCATTCCCGCGTAGAAACATGGTTCAAACGACGTTTTGTGACAGAATCGCAGTAGCGTCGCGATATCCGACTGCGTAAAGGGAGTGCTCTTTACCAGGATGGTCGCGGTGGAAAGCAGATAGTCGAATACAAAAATGTGACTGCCGGGGTCCTTGACCCCCCGCATCTCCAGTGCCCGCGTTACCGTTGAAAGCAGTTTCGGCACGTTTCGAGGCGGGCTGAGACGATTCCAGACCGTGATGGAAAGCATTCCGTTCGGATTGAGGCTCCGCAGATAGCTGTCTATGCCCTCCGCCGTGTATGTGTAGTTTTCGTTGAGCGGGTAACCGCCAGTCTGCGACAAACCGACCGAATCGATCAGGCCGATCTCAACCAGATCGAACCGTTCTTTCGTGCTCGCGGTGAAGGCCCGCGGCTCGGTGTTGTACAGGTGCACCCGCGGGTCGCGCAGAAGATCTCCATTGTACTGCCGAAAAAAGGGCTGGTCCCTGAGCATGTGCACGAGCGTCGGGTCGGGTTCAACGACGGAAACCGATCTCGCTTTGTGGTAGAGCGCATCGAACACGCCGACGGCGCCGCCGAGCCGCAGCAGGAGCACGTTCGGCTGATTGAGAAGCACGTAGGGAGCTGCCATCGGGAGGTAATCGATATAGGCCTCTTCCGCTGGTTTGAGCCTCCTCATGATGCCGATGGGGCCGTCACCGTCGATGTAGAGCCCGAGAAATGCGTTTTCCGGCATCGATTTGACGTTGATGCTCGCGTTGTCGCTCAACCCCGGCGCGAAGTGGAAGAAGGAGCTCTGGTACGCGTAGAACTCGCCAGTTGGGCCGTAGGAGTGGTAGACAACCTTTGCGTCCGGGAATTGCCGTGCATAGCTGATCGGCTTGAACTCAGAGACCTTGATGCGGCCGTCGACGGCGATGAGGCCGATCGAGACAACCATGATAATTGCTGCGATGAGTGATCTGCCAAGCGGCAGTTTGAGTTGCGTCCCTGTTGAATCGAGCTCGACAAAGCTTGCAAGCGAAACGAGCGCTGCGAGCAGGACAAGCGGACCGATGAGCCGGTCCGGCGGGAGCAGGTACATGAGTCCCAGAATCACGAATCCGCCAAGCCCGGACCCCACCATGTTCCAGAAATAGAGCTGGTGAATCCGGTCCTGCAGCCCGACAAAGATTGCCCCGACAAAAACCGCGCCGATGAAGAATGGCACTGCGTAGATCAGATAGTAAACACCGATCCAGAGCAGCTGCGTCCAATCGACGGCCAGCATGACCGGGTTGAACGGCACGGCTTGCGCAAGGACATGCGCACCCGCCATCGCCGGGCCGAGAAGCATCGCTGTCACGCTCAACCAGGCGTCGGAATTGCGGCGAATCCTCTCGCTGAAGAACGTCAGGAGAGTGCCGGCCAGCCCGTTTCCGAGCAGGGCAATACTGATAACCATGGAGCCAAAATTGGACCAGCTGCCGACCGCGAACGTGCGCATAACCGCCAGTTCGTAGGCGATTAGTGTTACCGACAGGACGAAGAGTGCCGCCAGCCGGAAATTCGAAATTTTCAGAGTCACGGATTTGCCTGTGTGCTGTCAGATCCCTGGGAGTGAACGCCCTTCTCCGCAGTAAACGGTACAAAGATGACCTTCCGGACACCGTGATAGATGTCTTCCCGCTTGAATGTGATCGAACCGTCGGTTCCGACCTCTTTCGTAATTTTGAGAACCGTTTGACCCGAAGGAGGACCAACGGGTATGACCATGATTCCGCCGGGGGCAAGCTGCTTCAGAAGGTCCGGTGGAATGTGGTCGATACCGCACGTCACGATAATTCGGTCAAAGGGAGCGTATTCCGCCCAGCCGTAGTACCCGTCCGAGTTCTTGCGCTTGATATTGTTGTATTCCGGATAATCCTTCGTCCACTTTGTGTAGATGGCATTGGTCGACTCTGCAAGTTCCTTCACAATCTCGATGGTGTAGACGTGATTCGAAAGCTCGGCCAATACGGAAGACTGGTAGCCGGATCCGGTCCCGATTTCGAGTACCTTCTGGTTCGGCTGCGGGTCGAGCGCCTGCGTCATGTGTGACACCAGGTGCGGTCCCGATATCGTCTGGCCGTAGCCGATCGGCATGGCAGCGTCGGCGTACGCGCGCGAAAGGTTGCCTTCGCGACAGAAGAACTCCCTCGGGGCGCGGAGAAAGGCCTCTATGATCCGGGGATTGTTCGCGTCTTTTCGCGACTGGATGACCTGCGCCCGCTCCCATTTAGCCTGGAGATAGCTCTCCTTTTCCGGCGAGTGTGCGAGCATCCATTTGAGATAGTCCGCTTCGCTGTCCACCGGGGGATTGGAGGTGCGGGTGGTAATGTCAAATGAGGGAGGGTCTGCCGTGGTCGCGCCCGGGGCATCGTTGGCTACCGCCGAGTCTGCGGCCGAACTCGAGCTTGCGGCAGGATTTCCGACCGCGGCGTTGCCGACGCCGTTCGCGTCGGGAGTCTGCGCGGTCGTCGCTGCGCCGGCAGTTTCGTTTGTAGTGGCACTACCTGAGAGTGCGCCGAGCTGTTGCGTCGACGCGCTTTTCGTCGAAAAGCTTCCCGGCAGTATCAGCACGATCGCTACGACGAGCAACACAACGAGCAGAACGATTGCACCAGGAATGGCGAAACGCGATAACCCGCTTTTTTCACTATTGCTACTTTGATTTTCCGAGGAACTGCTCATGAAGAAGAGTGTCTCCTTTTTTGCCAAATGATAAAGGGTCAGAGACCCGCTGTCTACGGCTGGGTTTTTTCGGACATCCGTCCGATTTCCAGGGTGACGTCAGTTATAGTACGTTGGGAGAATTCGGTCAGATGACTGCCTGGTCTATGCGCCGAGCTGGGAACGGTACTGCTCCACCTCCCAGTTGCGGACAAACTGGACCTGGTCGGCCGGAAGAAAGCGGTATCCGCCGAAGCTCTCTGCATAGATCGAAACCTTGAGCGCGTCGAGAAAGAGCTGCCCGGCACGGTCGGCCGCGGTCTCATTCGGACCAACGCCCACGATTCCGAGGCCCTGCAGCACGAAGACCTTCGGATCAACCGAGAGCCGATTCCGGTAGCCGGCTATTGCGGCAGCGATTTCCGCCTCGGCCGGCGGCCCACCGGTCGACGGGGCAGCGACGAAGAGCGGCTCCACGCCCGCGTAGACGATGTGATCCGGCGAGAAGGCCGACATGACGCGGGCGAGCGATGAGCGGTCGGTCGCGGCCCGCGCGATCTCTTTATTCACCAGAAAGCGGGCCGCCTGACTCCTGGCCGCCGCCTTTACTGCGGCCTCGGCGGATCGGAGAAGTTGGGGATCGATGGCTACAGGCGTCAAATCAGGCTCTCTTTTGACCATATGCCTGACCAGGTCCGCCACCTCCTCCTGCAGGGCTCGTATCTCTTTTATCGAATCCGCGGCAACGACGAGCCCGTGATTTTGCAGCAGAATGATCTGCGGCGCCGACCCGTTCGTCTCTGCAAACCGGTCGACGAGCTCTTTGAGGGTCTGCGCCAGAATGTAGCCGGGATTGACAGTCGGTATCCAGAGCGCGCGACCGCCAAACAGACGGTTTGCGGTCACCTCGCCTGCCTGCCCGCAGGTGACTCCGTTTACCAGCGAGGGATGGGTGTGAACGACAAAGCGATAGGGGAGAAGCGCATGCATCAGAGTCTCGACGCTCGGACGCTTTTTCTCCTCACCCGGAGCTCTCGCAGCCATCAGATCTGCAAGGGCCCTCGCTTCGCGTTCCGTGGTGTCGGTCGGGTAGTCCGCATGCCAGATCGCACCAAGCTTGGCCATTTCCATCTTCACCAGTCCCTCCGACGTAATATCCGCCAGACCGGTTCCCGATGCTTTGATAAAGAGAAATCCATCTTCTTTCACGGATGTATTGCCGCCTCCGGCAAGCACCCATTCCGGATCCCGTCCCACCTCGCGCGATATTTCCACCAGCTGATCAACGGCGTTCATGAACCTTCAACTCCTCTTCGACAGGACTTTCGCTTCGTAGTCCCGGACATCGTCCAGCCATGCGGTACCCACTGGGACGCCCTGATCGAGGCAGTACTTATCCCAGACAGCGGTAAACGGCAGCGTTTTAAACTCCTCCATAAGTGCGAGCCGTTCGCCGAATCGACCGCTCTCCTCGGTTTCCCGAAGCAGCCGCACAGGCTCGAGAAGACCGAGAAGGATCGCCTTTGTGGTCGCCCGCATCCCCACCGTCCACGCTACCAGACGGTTGATGCTCGCGTCAAAAAAGTCGATCGCCAGGTGCACGCGCGCGAAAGCGTCGGCGCGGGCGATTTCGGCGGCAATTCCGGTTGTCGCGTCGTCGAGGAGAACCACGTGGTCGCTGTCCCAGCGCATCGGGCGGGAGACGTGAATCAGAAGCTCGTCGAGAAAGCACAGCATCGCCGATATCTTGTCGGCAATCTGTTCGGTCGGATGATAGTGCCCGGCATCGAGGCAGAGCATCATCTTCCTTGAAACCGCATAGCCCATATAGAACTCGTGCGATCCCACCACATACGCCTCGGACCCGATCCCGAAAAGCTTGCTCTCGACCGCGTCAATAGTGAACTTCGCGTTCAAAGATTCGGCGAAAACTTCGTCCAGAGCTTTCGCCAGGATGTCGCGGTACATCTTGCGATTGGCGGTGAGGTCTTTCAACCCATCGGGCACCCACAAGTTGTTGACACATGGAGACCCGAGAGCTTTTCCCATCTCCGCGGCAATCTTTCGTGTCGCTATTGCGTGCCGGATCCAGAAGTTCCTGATGGCCGCCTCCGGATGCGAGAGCGTCAATCCATCCGCAGCTTTCGGATGTGAAAAATAGGTGCCGTTGAAGTCGAGCCCGATCCGATTCTTGCCGGCCCAGTCGATCCAGCGGGAAAAGTGTTCCGGCTCGATCTGGTCGCGTTCGACCTTCTTTCCGCCGGCCTCGAGATAGCTGGCGTGAAGATTGAAGCGGCGCGGACCGGGAATGAGACCGAAGGCAAACTCGGCATCCGCGCGAAGTTCGTCGGCCGTACGGGCACGGCCGGGATAGTTGCCGGTGGCGAGGATGCCGCCTCCGGAGAGCTGCCCCTGACCTTCGAAGCCGGCAACATCGTCGCCCTGCCAGCAGTTCATCGAGACGGGGATCGTGGCGAGCTTTTTTAGAACTGCGTCCGTGTCGACCGCGTAGTCAGAGTAGCGTTTTTTCGCCGCGGCGTATGCCGATTGAACTTGATCTTTCTCCACCTTTGGATACATGAAATGCGCCTCCCGGAACGGTTAACGGTCGCATCGGTAATTTGATGCAGCCCGTATCTTACCTTAGGAGCGGGGAATGTGCAAAGGCGGCACCGCTCATCGGACAAAACCGGGAGATGACGAAAGAGGTGCCGTCTGGTATTGTTGCCTCGGGGGTTCCATGGCGGGAAGCGGCGATCACAGCGTTCATCCGACGCGGCGACGGGCCATCTCGAGGATCGTCTTCGGAATCCTGCTTGCCCTGACCTCCGTCCTATTTGTTCTGGTGGTTCGTCCGTTTCTCATGCCGATGCTCCTCGCCGCCATCACCGCCGGGGTATTCTTTCCTCTGCGCAACCGGCTCCTTTCCGCATTTGGCGGGCGCCGGGCTCCCGCGGCCACTCTTACGCTTCTGATCGTCGTTCTCATAGTCGTAATCCCGGTGAGCGGTCTGATATATCTGGCCATTGCGAATGTTCTGCGACTGGCACGGACGGTCTCCGCATGGGGACCCGACGTCCACCGCATGATCGAGTCGATCCTCGGTTTCGCACAGCAGATCGGGCTCGTTCCTAACGGGGAACCGTCGACCATACTTAGCCGTGACTCGGTTCTCAGAGCGCTGCAGCAGTATTCCTCCGGAATTGCCGGCAGGGTGAGCCACTTCCTCGGCAATGCAATCCGGACGGTGCTGACAGCCATCGTCTACCTTTACAGCCTCTTCTTCTTCCTGCGTGACGGTGATGCAATCCTCAACAGCCTTTTGGATTATGTTCCGGTCGACCGGGATCAGAAGGATTCGATACTCTCTCACTTCATTTCAGTGGCGCGCGCAACTATCAAAGGCACCATTGTCATGGGAATCATTCAAGGGGTAATAGCCGGAATCGGCTTTGTTCTGGCGGGTGTAGGTTCGCCGCTCCTGTGGGGGCTGCTTACGGGGCTGCTCGCGGCTCTGCCGAACTTTGGTCCCATCCTGATCTGGCTTCCGGCCGGACTTCTTCTGGCTTTTTCCGGACATCCAGGTTCTGCCCTCGTGGTTCTGCTGGGAGTCGGCGGACTGATGGGCGTGTGCGACTACGTGATTCGTCCAAGGATCATCGGAGACGATATCCGGATGCACGATCTGCTGGTTTTCTTCGGGATTTTCGGCGGAGTCGCCCTCTTCGGCCTCGCCGGCATCCTCATAGGACCGATCGTGATGGCCGTGTTCGTCCAGGTGTGGTCAATTTTCCGGCTCATGTATGAAAGCGATTATCGCGCCGCCAACGCAATGGGCCCCCAACCTCCCGGCGCGAGCGGACCGGCCTGACATCCACGCGCCCGCCTCACCGCGATTTGGCACTGGGCAGGGTCGCCGCCTCGACCAGGCGCCGAACCGGCGAAATTACCGCGATCGATACCTGGGCTGAATTCCAGCGGGAAGCCTCATCGAGAACCCTGGTTGCGCTTTCGGCCCAGCCGGTTTCCGCTCCTCCGCGGCCGGACCAGGCGGTGTCTCCGCGCCACTCCTGTAGCAGGCGTGTTGCGGCGTCCTCCCCCACCGTGGCAACCCGTGAAAGGTCGGTCGAGACCGGAATGAGCTCCGCAAGCGCGTTCTCCGACCGGAGCAGAGGCTGCAGGGCGCGATCGTTCGCTCGCCAGACCGACAGTCGGGCGAGTATCATCGAGAGCGTAGCTTCGCGCCGAGGGCGCGACTTGTCCTTCTCGCCGGCTGTCGAAACGAGGGAAACCTGGATATTGGCGGCGTGGGCGCCGGCCTTTGCCGGGGTGTCCGAGACGACGCTCCCTGCCACCGCCTCGTCCACCAATTCGGCGAAGGATCGCGCCACCTCAGACTCGGGGGGAATGGCATCCGCCATGCGAGTGAGCGGCGTGGCAACCGTATACCGCTGTGAAGAAATTCGCCGGTAGCCTTTGAGCGGCTCCAGTACGTCCGCAAGCAGCTGAAGGCTGCCACTCTCCCTGCCCCCGGCAAGCGCGAGCAGCATGTCGCGTTCGCCGCTTTTCTGCCGCATACCGATGTCGTCGAGATAGGTGTTCGTCACATCGAGGCGGCGATACATGTCGGCGATATCCTGCAGGGACGCCGGCGACCAGAACCGCTCGGCGATTGCGGCAAGTCGGGGCCAGATTCGGGAGTCGACGTTTTCCGGCGATGCGAGCTCCGACCACATGGCAGCCTCCCCGCCGAGAACCGGAAAATGGGGCGCCCGGTTCGCGTCGGGCTTCGCAGTCCCTGCGTCGGGCTTCGCAGTCCCTGCGTCGGGCTTCGCAGTCCCTGCGTCGGGGATCAACAGCGTAGTGGTAGGATGCGGGAAACATCAAATCCAGGTAGAATCGCTGGGACCGGATGACGTCCTGCCCCGCGGCAACAGCGGCCTTTATGAGGTCGGGCTCGGCCCACACCTGTACCGCAAGTGATCCATCACGGTCGCCGTTCCAGGCCTCCTCCCAGACCACTGCGCGCTTGCCAAGGTTACTCAGCATTTTCTCGACTCGCCCGGTGAAGTAGCGGGTCAAACCGACGAAATCGGGAATTGTGTGATCAGTCATGAAGGCTTTGACTGCTGCGCTCGCGGCCCAGGCGTGACCGTTGTTCTCATCGCCTCCGATGTGGACGTATTCGTCCGGAAAGAGCGGCGCCATTTCCTTCAGGAACTGATCGATCGCGCGGTAGGTCTCTTCCTGCGTAGGGTCGAGAACCGCGTCGAATACTCCGAAAGTCTTCTGAACCTCGTATGGACCCGGCCCCGCGCCGAGCGCCGGATATGCCGAAAGGAGCGCCGAGGTGTGGGCGGGGACGTCGAATTCGGGCACTACCCGAATGCCAAGCTCATCGGCGTATCGAACGACCTCGCGCACCTGGTCCTGCGTATAGAAGTGCCCGCCGGATGCCTCCGAGGTAAGCCGGGGAAAGACTTTGCTTTCGATCCGGAAACCCTGGTCGTCGGTCAGGTGCCAGTGAAACACGTTGAGCTTTACTGCCGCCATTCCGCGAAGAACCCGCCTTATCGTATCGACCGGCATGAAGTGGCGCACACAGTCGAGGAGCAGGCCACGCCATGCGAATCGCGGACTGTCGGTACGGTGAGAGCTGCGATCGACAGTGCGCCGTCGCGTGCGGCGGGCGCCTCAAGAGCGAGTTGCGAGAGGGTGGCTATCCCACGGACCACGCCGATGTCGGTGCCGGCACGAAGGGCGATACCACGCGGGCCAACCGTAAAGGTATAGGACTCATCAACGTCGGGAGAGAGCTCGACTGTTCGATTCCACTCAAGCGTGAACGTCGAGTCCGAAACGTTCAAGGGTCCTTCGGCGCGGACGCCGGGTCCTTCGGCGCGGACGCCGGGTCCTTCGGCGCGGACGCCGGGTCCTTCGGCGCGGACGCCGGGTCCTTCGGCGCGGACGCCGGGTCTTTCGGCGCGGACGCCGGGGCCTTCGGCAAGAATAAGTGCAGCATCGGTGACCTGTTTGAGTCGCGCGGCGAGCCGGTCGACGGCGGAAGTTACCCGGAAGGAGTCCGGGCCACGGATCGACAGCGCGATTTCGCCGACGAGCGGAAAGCTCCCCGGCTGGAGGACGACGGATTCCGGATAGGGCATGAGATCAATGGCGGTCACGCGCGGAGCTCTTTCGCCCCCGGTCAGTGAGACCGGCGGCGAAAGAGCCGCAGGCCCCGCCTGGCAGCCGGCGAGAAGCAGAGCGGCAGGCAGGACTGTCCCGGCGATTCGGAGCAGCGGAGCGCGACGCATGCGAATGCCTCACTCGAGGGTGTAGTCGGAACCGTATTCCACGATGCGGACGTCCCGCAGCCCGGCCTCGCTCAACACCTTCTTTTCGTGTGCAAGCGCCTCAGGTTCACCGTGAACCAGATAGGCGCCGCGGAGCCGTTTTTTATCCATATGGGAGACGTAGCTGGTAATTTCGCCGTAGTCGGCATGCCCGCTCAATGCGTGGATCTCTTCGACTCGCGCCCGCAATGGAAGCGTGACATCGAGAATGCGCACCTCGGAACGGCGTTCCTGGATCTTTCGGCCGAGCGTGTCCTTTGCCATGAATCCAACGACGAGGATGGTGTTCCGAGGGTCGGCCACGGTATGAAGCAGATGATGTTGAATCCTTCCCGACTCGCACATCCCGCTCGACGATATGATGATCATCGGCTCCGTCCTGACTGTTCAGCTGCTTCGACTCCTCCACGTTCTCTATATAGTGCAGAGAGGCGAATCCGAACGGATCCTGATGACGTGCCAGAAATGCATCGTAGGTTTCCTCATCGTAACATTCCGGATGCAACTTGAATACTGCAGTCGCCTCAAACGCCATCGGACTGTCGACGTATATCGGGATCTTCGGTATGGCGTGTTGTTGAAAAAGCACGTGCAGATAGTAGATGATGTCCTGGGTCCGTTCCACGGCGAAGGCGGGGATGACGATCTTCCCGTGACGCGCGACCGCATCGTTTACCACGTTCTTGAGTCGCGCGAGGATATCGTCAGTCTTTTCGTGGAGCCGATCGCCGTAGGTTGCTTCGAGAACGAGGTAGTCTGCGTCAGGCATAGGTGCCGGGTCGCGGATAATCGGTTTGTTGCTGTCGGCCGAGGTCACCGCTGAACAACACCTCGACAGCCGACGTGGCAGCCGTCTCTATGCGAAGTTTCGCCATGCTCGATCCGAGGATATGACCGGCATCGAAAAACTCGACCGAAACGTCAGGGGTCACCTGCAGCTTTCTCTCGTAGGAGACGGTGACGAACTGAGTCATCGCGCGCACGACATCTTTGGTGTCGTAGAGCGGCTTCCAGGTGAAGGGCTCGTTGCGCTTCGCCGCCTGTTTAGCGAGATATTCGGCGTCACGAGCCTGTATCTTCGCGCTGTCCATCATGATGATATTCGCGAGGTCGCGCGTTGCGCCGGTGGCATGGATATTTCCCCGGAACCCGCTTTTCACCAGCAGGGGGAGCAGACCGCAGTGGTCGTAATGTGCATGTGTAAGAATCACCGCATCGATCGGGTCGCCTTCAAAGGTGCTGTTTCGGTTCTTCTCGTCACTCTCTTTGCGTTTACCTTGAAACGCACCGCAGTCGACAAGTACCCTTGAACGCCCGGTGTCAACGAGGTGCCGCGACCCGGTCACCTCGCCTGCGCCGCCTCTGGAACGAAGCTTTATGGCCATGAAGGTATCATAACCGGGCCGCGGTCAGAGGACAAGGCACGGGGGTCGGCGCCGGGAGTGCACAATGCTTCGATCCGGTCAAACGGCAAAATCGAGAATCGCCCGCGTCCCGTTGTCCCGCTCGAGGCGCAGCACGCCGTCGAGCTGTTTTGCCAGGGCAGCGATGAGCGTAAGGCCGAAACCGGAAGATCCTTCGAAGTCGGTCTCCTCGGGAATTCCTGTGCCGTTGTCGGAGACGGTCAGGGTAACCCGGTTCTCATTCTTTTCTGCGGCAACCGTGATCAGCGGATCGGATTTTCCGGCAAACGCGTGCTTGACCGCGTTGGTCACCAGCTCGTTGACGATGATTCCCAGATAAGAGAGCTCTTTCACGCCAAGCGTAAAATCGGCAATGGATTTCTCGACTCGCGTCCTGTCGTTGTCCGCGAACAGAACGACGATCTCGTCGACGAGAGCTGCAAGGTAGTCTCTCGCGGACATTTCCCGCAAGTTCTCGGAGAGGAAGAGTTTATCGTAGAGCAGGCCCATGCTGCGGAGCCGGGCCTTCGCGTCCTGCAGCGCCGAAACGGCGGCTGGATCAACGAGCGCTTCGGCCTGGAGTGAGAGCAGGCTCGTTACGGTGCTCATGTTGTTGCGGATGCGGTGATGAACCTCTTTGAGTATGAGTTCTTTCTCCGCAAGCAGAGCTTTGACCTTATCCTCCGCGAGCTTGCGTTCAGTAATGTCGTGAAAGTTGATCAGGATTCCGTCGACGACGGGATCGGCGGTGAGATTCGTGGCAGTGAGCTCGATCATTCTGTAGCTTCCGTCTTTACACCTGTATCTGCACTCGGCCGTTTTCTGCGCGTTTTCGTGACGGAGAAGTGCGGCAAGCTGTTCTCGCAGGCGAGCCAGATCTTCCGGATGGACGAGCTGCCACACGTCACTTTCGACACGCTCCTCCGGCTTCCAGCCGAACCATCGCTCCACGTTGGGGCTCTTGAATTTCACCAGGCCATCTGCGCGGACAATGGAAATGATGTCGGAGATGTTGGCGAACATGATTTCATACCTGGTTTCGCTCGAGCGAAGCGCCGTCTCGGTCATACGGGCCTCGATATTAGCCTCGAACAGGTCGAAAGCCATCTCGATCGACGATCTTATCACGGCATCGCCCGCTGTCTTGAGGACGTAGCCGTATCGGTCGACGCCTTCTACCCTGTCGACGAAGTTCTTTTCCGCGTGGGAGGTGAGATATACAATGGGCAGCTTCCTCTTCTCGAGTATCCGCCTCGCCGCTTCTGCACCGTCGATCCCGGCGCCCAGGTCAATGTCCATGAGGACCAATGCTATCTCGGAGTCGATCGTCGCAATCTGAACTGCTCGTTCTCCGGAGTGCGCCGTGACCACCCGGTAGCCGAATTCTTCGACGGCTCGGGCCTCTGCAAGCGCAATGGGAAATTCGTCCTCCACCAGGAGGATGGTCTTGTGTTCCTTCGTGTTCACGGGATACCCATGATACCGATTATTATACCATAACAACTATTATCAGGTAAATGTCAATTTATAACAATATAATCCGTTTCGTAGGCAGGGAAGCGACCGCCGAGTCTCCAGAACCCGGCGGTCGCCTTTCACTAGTTCACACTTGCCAAATCGCGAGCGCGAAGGTTTTCCATGTTTGCGGAGAGTACTCCCGCGTATCGGGCGACTCGCCCGCCCATGTACCTGGCCGCGTTGAGCACTTCTATTGCGACATCCATCTTTTCCCTGCTTGCAGCGGTGTGGCTGACGCCGTAGGGATTCCCCCCGGCTGCGTAGATCGCGGGATCGGTGTAACCCGGCGGGACGATTACCGCTCCCCAGTGGTGCATGACATTGTAGATCGTGTGGAGAGTGGTCTCCTGTCCGCCGTGGGGATTCATTGCGCCGGTAAACGCGGCAACAGGCTTGTCGGCGAGTTTTCCCTGCGCCCACAACGGGCCTGCCATATCGAGGAATTGTTTGAGCTGTGCCGCCATCACGCCATAACGCGTGGGGCTTCCAAAGACATATCCGGTTGCCCAGTCGAGATCATCGAGTGCTGCTTCCGGAACCTCTTTTGTTGCCTCGGCGTTTGCCTTCCACATTGGGTTCGAATCGATCGCCTGCTGCGGTGCGAGCTCATGAACCTTGCGAAGGCGCACTTCCGCTCCTGCCGCCCGCGCGCCCTCGGCGACCGCCCTGGCGACGGTGTAGGTATGGCCCATAGCGCTGTAGAAAATCACTGCTACTCTTGAGCTTCCTGCCATAATGTTGTCTCCCTGTCTCTCAGCCGGCTGCGGTGCGGGCACCGAATACCGATGAAAGGTTTACATCTAAAGTGTTGAAGCCAAAATAGGCGGCTTCACGGATCGGTGAGTGAGCGCCCCAGCTTTCGAAGCAGTCGGAGAAGGTGTTCCTTTTCGTGTGCCGAAAGGCCCGAGAACTGCGAAGCGACAAGCTGCTCGTGTTCAGGCACAACACGGTCATGAAGCTTCCGTCCCTCTTCCGTCAACGCGATGTGATTGCACCGTCCAAGTGCGTGCCGGCACACCAGCCCGCGTTTCTCCATCTTGTCCAGGATCTGGGTGACGTTACCTTCGGTGACGAGCAGTCGGTTTGCCAGATCACGCTGGGTCCGTCCTTCCGACGACCCCACCTGCGCGATCACGTCAAACTGGGCCGGCGACAAATCCCACGCGCGCATCTGTTCATTGAGCGCCAACCTGAGCGACCGCTGCACCCGCGCCAGCCGGAAGAGCAGAGACACCTCCTGCCGGGCGCGTCGGTTTTCATTCACCTGGTCCTGCATGTTCACTCACGCACCTGCCCATAATTTAGAACTAAAGTGATTGAAAGTCTATCAGAATAATCACCCGATTACCGAGTTTGTGCCCAGTGATCCACGTTTTTTGATTCGGACTACAGCCTGACGGTAAGACCGGTTGTTAACTTCGGATAGATGCCGATGGCGCCCGCGGCGACCGGGATCTTCCACAAGGTGCCGCTGTGCGCGAAAGCGTTCGGCACCTCTCCGGGAAAGGAGAAATCGAACGTGCAGCCGAGAAATCCTCCGACTCTCCGAAAGAGCAACGCGCCGATCTTGGTCCGCACGGAAAAGAAGGGAATGAGCTGAGTCTGATCAACCGATACGCCCGACGCTGCAGCAAAAACCGTCTTTGCCGAACCGTCTATCTCGGCAAAAAAGGGCCCCAGGTCCATGTGCAAGCCGAGTCCGGCACCGTACGACGCGAGGTTGTACGCGGCGTCAGGCGGCCGGTTCCATCCGCCGAAGAGCACGGTGTAGAGCGTACCCCCGGACTGGAAGTCGAAATAGTACATACCGGACGCGTCGGAAGATCCCGAGACACTCATGAAGCCGTTTCGGGATATGTTCACTAGCCCGAGCGCGAGACCGTCCATTTCGGTGGCGATATTCAGCAGCCCGATCTGGACGCCGTTCACCTTACCGGCGATATTTACCAATCCGAGCTGGCCGCCACGAACGGCTCCCCCGGCCACGTTGAAAACTCCGGCCGCCTGGACGCCGGAAACGTCTCCGGCTGCAATGTTGAATACTCCGGCCCCCTGAACGCCGCTGAACGCGGAACCCGCGGGTCCCGCAGCGTCCGACCCCGTTCCGGCGATGTTGAAGACTCCGGCCCCTTGAAACCCGGTGGCGCCGGAACCCGCAATGTTGAAGACGCCCGCCGCCTGCACCCAGCGCGCTGGCCCCCCGACGATGTTGCCAACCCCGGCGAATTGTACGCCATCCAGATCATGCGTCGCGATGTTGATTATGGAACCGAACTCCGCGCCGTGCACTGCGTAGGACTCACCAACGAGCAGATTGAGCGAAACCCCTTTTACCGCCCCAAAGACGAGCGGTGGAAGTCCAATCCCGGGGACGAACGAGGCGCTGACCGGAACAAATGGGTGCGCTGCGTCGCCCCGCTCCTCAAGCGTCTGTGCGTGAGAAGAGGGGTTGCCCGGCTCTTCTGTGGACGGGCGTTCGCTTCCGGCGCTGTCGGGAAGCCGCGAGCCATCGACGCTGCCGTTGGTCGCATCCGGGGACACCTTCTCGTTCCGGGCGGCATTTGCCGCGCTCGCTGCCGCGTTTGGACCCGGAGGCGTGACGCGCCGGAGATAGCGGTTGACCGTGTTGTCGAGCACCTGGGCATCGTCCGCGAGACCCCAGTCCTGCGCCATAAACTCATCGGCCGCAGCATCCGGAGCTGCCGAATCTGCCTGATCCCCGCGGGTTCGCGCGGAAAGTCGGTTTGTCCCCACGAAATCACGCCGCCTCACCTCCGACCAGTCTCCGGCCCGAAGCCGCACTGACGCTTCGAGATACCGTGCCGTTGTTCCGCCGGAGACGGTGTAACTGCCCGGCGGCAGCGCGAGCTGAAGCGTCGATCCGGCCGCCTTGTGTATCTCGACGGCAAGCTTGCCCGCGGCGTCCCGGACGGCGAGTCTTCCCTCGACGTCATCCGAAATGATCAGGCCCGCCGACGGGGAGCGGATGTCGGTCAGCACGAGGTCGCCGGTTCCGGTAAGCTCGATGTGCCAGGCGGGGTGCTGCGGACCTGCTGCGCTCTTTTCGGTGCGTGCTGTCGTTTCCGCGCGCGCGAACTGGTAGGCCTCGTCGATCGTTACTCTCCCGTCGCGCGAGAAGTCGGCCGCACCACGAAGCCCGGAGATAAGCGATTGCGTGAAAAACGATCCGCCGATTGCATCGGATTCCTGCGACGCCTCGTCCTCCGAACTTGATGTCAGAAACACCTGCCCCTTCATTTTCGCGGACTCGTCGACGAGAAACGGGGAAACGCGCTGGCCGCCCTTCAAACGAATGAAGGCGCCCGAATCGCAGGAATCCAAAACCGCAATCCCGACATCTACGTCCATTTCGCGGAGGGCATCATGGAGATCACGGTAGCTGAATCGCTGACCGCCGAGAAGCAGCCCCTGGTCGTCGGAGTGACCGCTGTAGTAAAGGATGAACTCGGTGCGCAGGGAGTCGCCGCGATCGGCCTGCGCCTTCCGCGAGGCGATCAGACGGCGCAACTGGGTGAGCTTGTCGGAAAGCTCACGCGGCGAAGGGTCTACCGCGACAATGCTGTCCGCTCGCTGAATCCCTCCGACCTCGTACATCACCTCGGCCATGGAACGCGAATCGCTGACCGCATAGAGAAGCCGGGTGCGCCCTGCGCCCCCGTCATTCGCGCCGACGAAGAGTCCGAATCGGCGAAGCGCCTGTCCGCCCGAACCGTCCGTGCCCGAGTCGAGCGCGGACACCGAAGAAATCAAAACGAGAAACACGAGGAATATCGAAGCGGGCAAGAGCCCGCGCCGCATTGCCATAGGTCAATCTCCTGGTTTTCGAAGCAGCACCGAGACCTGATCGAGGCCGGAGGGAAGCGGTAGTGCCCCTACCGTATCAGCCTTACCGGAACCCGCAAGCTGCTCGGCACTCTTCGTCGCTTCGGATACCGGAAACGGCCGGTCCGAAGTCACAAAAAAGAAGCGCTCAAACCGTGGGGCGTTATCTAGCTGGTAGGCGAAAGGCAGTGCGGTTTGACCGTGGGATTCAAGCGCGGCGGCCTGCCGGTTTGCTGTTCCGCCGGAGGTTTCCGGAAGGTGAACCGTAATCGTGCCGCGGCCGTCGATGGACAGAATCACACCGAACTTCTTCCCGGCAGATACATAACTCAACTGCAGCGTGTCTCCCGCTTTCACTATATCACCATTCTGGAGAAGCTCAGCCTCGTTTCCCGAATGCTTATAGATAAGGACGGTCGGCCGAATACCCTTCGCGCGGACTCCCGAATCGGGAGAGACCCGCTCCATGTGAACGATCAGATAGATACCGAAAACCAGAACCAGCCCGGCTGCGGCGAAACCTGCTGTGTACCGAACTGCGAGCCCCTCCGCAACAATCCTGCGGCCGAACTCGCGCATTCGCAGCCCGTACGAAGTCTGCGCGGGCGCGGCCGCCGGCTCTCCGACCTTCCGGCCGGCTTCGACCGGGGCGGTTCGATCTCCCACGCGGGTGAGTATCTGTGCGGCCATCTTGTCGGCAGGATAGCGAGCGAATATTGCCGCATCGGACTCCTTGAGCGCATCCACGCGCCTGCGGATTTCGTCGGCGCCGTATTTGGCTTCGAGCTCATTTCGCTTCTGGTCATCGAGCTCACCAGCGGCAAGCATTTCGACGTATAGATCCGGAATCTGTGACAGATCGGGGACTTCTGAATGATCCATCAGCCCGCCTCCTTGAGTATCAACCCCTTTTCCCGCAGCCGTCTGAGCCTTTTGCGGACCCCGGAAACCGATAGTCCCACCTCGGCGGCCGTCTCCTCAAGGGTAAGTCGGTCGACATAGTGCAGCACGGCTATTGCCCGTGTGCTCTCCTGCTCGCGGTGAAAGACCCTCTCAAGCAAATGCGTGTTGATGACCATCTCCGCAGGATCATCGACGCCGGCGATGGCTTGCAGGATCTCTTCGTCACGGGTCTGGGGCCTTCTGCGCTCGCTGCGCAGCGCATTCAGGCAGACGTTCGTCGCTATCCGGTACAAGAGACTCGACGGGGCTGTCTGATCGAGATGGTCCTGGCGACGAATCAGCTGAACAAACACGTCCTGAGCCGCGTCGAGCGCCTTGTCCTCATCGTGGAGGATCTGCCTGCAACGTCGAATTACCATGGGACCGTACTTCCTGTAGAGGGCTTCCACATCAACCATTCATACCGCCTGGTGGAGTTGCTCGTGCGGCGCGGCTTCATCGAAACTTACCCCACGTGAGTCTGATGCCCGCCGTAGGGGCGAGCGTAAAGAAACTCTGAAATACTGGACCCGGGGCCAGATTGCCAATAGCCTGATAACCGACGAACAGGGTTGGCATGAACCAGCGGGCAATCGGCAGCCCCAGCTCCAGATCGAGCTCCTCGCTTACGCAGAAGTAGCCCGTCTGCGGATGTGAGCCGGAGTTTCCGGTGGAAACCCCGCCGAATCCGGTCCAGCTGACGAGCGAAAGGTTGAACGGTTGGCTGATGAAACGATATCCGGAGATAAACCCGGCCATGCCGCCCTTGATCCCGCGTTCATCGCTGCGATCGACGACTGCGTAGCCAAAACCGCCGCGTATTTGGCCACGGCCATCCACACCATACCCAAAACCGCCGACATAGGAAAGCCCGGGACCGGGACCCGTCGCCTCGTAATTGACCACTCCGGACGGAGCGGCGAGCTGGTAAGAGGTGGTCATCCCCCCTCCACCGTAGCCTTCGGCGAAGAGTACCAACGAGACCGGCGCGACGAGAAGCGCCGGGACAAGGACAAACCTGCACGCAAACCGCATTGACTTCCTCCCTGCCTCTTGAACACCGTCGCAGGCAGAAAGTGTCACCCGAGGGGAGGGTCGGAAACGAACCCTTGACGCCGCCCGGTCTCGTCCCGAAAATGGCGGACACAGGAGACCCGCCCCCATGAACAGAATCGCAGCCTGGATCCTCACGCCGGGCAACTACTTTCTCGGAAGCGTGCCATCCGCGATGGTGGCGCTTCTCCTCGTCACGCTCATACTTTCGTCCATCGGGTTCGTCCGCACGGTCTATTTCGTCGGCTCCGGCTACGGGCTCGCCGTTGCGGGCGCCTCCTATTTCTCCTTTGTTCTCTTCCGCTCGAGCGGGAGTCCCGGCGCGTTGCTCCACATGCTGCTCATTGTTCTGTACGGATTCCGCCTGGCGGGCTATCTGACGCTTCGGGACCGCCGAGGATCGTATCAGCGGGAGCGGCAGTCGACCGATTCGACATACGATAACCTGAGCTTTCCGGTGCGGCTTGGAATCTGGCTCGGCGTCAGTCTCCTCTACGTCGCGATGACGTCACCGGTGCTTTTTCACTTTGCCGGCCTCTACCTGTTGTCACTCGCGGCCTCGCATGCCGGAACCGCCGAGGGTGCGGTACCGGTTGCCGGGTTGCTCGTCGGTTTCATCGGGCTGCTGTTCGAATGGGCGGCTGACCGTCAGAAGGCAAGCGCGAAGCGCAGGAACCCCGGCAATTTCTGTTCCGGCGGTCTCTACCGCATCGTCCGGTACCCGAACTACCTGGGCGATATCGTCCTGTGGACCGGAAGCTGGATTGTCGGAATCCCGTTCTACCACGGAATTGCCCAGTGGTTGATAAGCGGCGCCGCTCTCGCCGCACTCGTGCTGATCATCCTTGGCTCCGCCAGGCGGCTCGAAGAAAAGCAGGGAGAAAGATACGGCGGAGTTCCGGCCTTCCAGGAGTACGTCAAATCAGTTCCTGTTCTGATACCGTTCGTCCGCCTCTACAGCCTGAAGAATCTGAAAGTCTACCTGGGATAGAAGGACTCACCCTTGCGCGTTGAGGTCCACGCGTGTTATTACCACACAATGCGGAGGAATGCTGTTTCGCGACGAGGATCCGCCCGTTTCGTTCTTCCAGGGGCGGTTGGTGCGATTCTGTTCGTTTGGGCCGTGACCGGGGTGGATGCCCAGGCTTCCGGCTACGCAAGGGTAACCTTCATAAATCATGGCACCCTTTACTCTATTGTAACCGGACAGGGGCGACTCGTGGATCCGCAAATTTTCATGAAGTCTGAAAACGCAAAGGCGGGGGTTGGACTGCAGAATATCCCACACGCGGCCGGCGTTGTTCCACTCCAGCTAGATTCGCGGCAGAATCTGCTTCTGTACAATGCCGAGGGCAATCCGCTCAACCTGACACTCGGCAAATGGATCGGGGCGACCGGCACGATGACCGTCACTCGAAACGGCGCCGGGTCCCGTGTCGTGACGGAGTTCTCTGGTCTCATCCCCGGCGGGAGCTACAGCCTGTTTGTCATTACCTTCAACCCGGCGGGCGATGCTTACGCACCGGCCGATGGAACCGGGCTCGACAACAGCTTCACTTCCGATCCGGACGGAACCGGAGCTGTCACCGTCGAAAGCCCCGTATTGCTTACCGACAAGAACGCCGTGGTGCTCGTCTACCACAGCGACGGCAACCCGCACGGCGCAGACCGCGGCGTTCCCGGAATCACCGCCCACGATCAGCTCGCCGCACGCCTGCCTTTCTGAGCTCGGCCCTTTTCGCCCTATCCGAACGTGAACGCGTAGAGCCGCAGCTTCCCGGACACCTTGAGCGTCAGCAGATGCTGCCCGGGCGACGAGAGCCCAACCAGCTGGTACAACCGGCTCATGTCAGGCGTGACGGTTCCGTTCTTGACGTCGGCCGTGTCCGCCGGAGCTTTCCCGTCTACGAGGACTTCGATAGTTCCCGAATTATTCTCTTCCGGTGCGACGACGAGATATACGTTTTTTGCGTTAAAGCCGAAGTTCAGCGTTCCACTTTTGTCCGAAGCTATGTAGTGCGACGTGATGGTCCACGTTCCCTCGAGGTTCCACTGACCGTTTCCCGGTGTCTGCGCCGCCTGGTATTCAGTGGGCTTGTCGGGGACGGGCTTGACCGCTGAGACAAAGCCTCGACCACGGTCGTAGCCAAGATAGGTTTCCGGAGTCTGCGCGGTGAACACGAGATCCGGCTTCGAGACAATCCCCGAAACCTGGGTTCCGCGCTCTCGAAGGAGCTCCTGGATAACCTTCTCGGACGTGGCATAACTTCCCTCTCCAAAGTGGAAATAGCGTACGTGTCCGTTTGCGTCGATAAAGTAGTGCGCCGGCCAGTACTGGTTGCCGTACGCGTTCCATTCCCGATAGTTGTTGTCGAGAACCACCGGCCACGTTACCCCCAGATCCTTCATTGCCGCCCGCACGTTCGAAGCGTTTTTCTCGAATTCGAACTCCGGAGTGTGGACGCCGATTATCACCAGCCCCTTGTCTTTGTACGCCTCGTACCACGCCTTGAGATAGGGGATCGTCCGCACGCAGTTGACGCAGCTGTAGGTCCAGAAATCCACCACGACCACCTTCCCCCGGAGGTCGGCCAGAGTGAGCGGCGGGGTACTTCCCACAGTTTCACCGGAGGCCGGCACCGATCCGCTCCCCAGGCCGGCGCTGTTGAACCAGACACCTTTGGTGAGGATTTCCGGGGCGAGCCCGTAGTCAGAGAGTCTTCCGTTTGTCGGCTCGGCGCCGTTTGAGCCGGAAAACACCATATCGGCCGACCTCGAACCGTCGATCATCTCGGCAGTTGTGGTTCCTGCAGAGGCTACCGCCCCGCCCCGCGTTGCGAGCGCCTTCTTTACCGCACCGTTTTGTTCGACTGCGGTCAATCCGCTGCCATATTGAGGAAAAGCATTGAGCAGTGCCGTCTGGATTTGGCGGTCCCATCCCACGGCGATGCCGACACCAACCACGATCATGACCACGCCGAAGACCTTCTGAATGTTGCCCATATTTCGCTTCAGGCCCGGCACTCTGTTCAGCAGAGCACGCCCGCCGAGCATGACCGCGAGCATCGGGATGGAGGTTCCAATCGAATACGCGAGCGTTATGAGAACCGACCCGCCGCTCACCTTCTGCGTGAGCGCCAGGCTGATCACAGAGGCCATAATGGGACCGACACACGGAGTCCAGACGAGACCCAGGCTGAACCCGACCGGGATTCCACTCCAGAATCCGGCCCAACGGGACGGCCCTGTCTCTTCACCATCCTCCGACCGGCGGCCTGCCGAAACCGGTCCGGCTTTGGTGGCACCGCGGCTGGATAGCCGCGACGCGAACAACTCGAACCGGTCGCGCAGCGCAGGAACCAGCATGACCAGGCCGAAAATGACGAGAAGGACGACGGCGACGATGCGGAGGGTGTCCGGAGGAATTCCCACCACCTGCACGATGGTCGAGAGCGCCAGCGTGAATAGGGTGAAACTGACGACGAATGCCGCGATGATTCCAAGAGGCCGGGCCTTCCCGCCGCCAATGCTCCCGGAGAGCACAATCGGGAGAACCGGGAGAATACAGGGTGACAGGATGGTGACAATTCCTGATACAAATGCAAAAGCGAGAAGGACCAGCATCTATTTCTCCTACCTGTTCAGGTTACATGCGAACGACACGTTTGTTGATGATATCGACTCCGCCGCTGTTCCAGGCGGTGACTCGGTTTCCCATTGCGTCAATCTGAACGTAGGTGTCCTGCTCAGTTACTCCGTACCGGGCCTTGAGTGAGGACTCCTTGTCGTAGTTGACGACAACAACCGTAATGTCGGGCGATAGCCGTGCGCCGTTCTCATTGATATCCTTCAGGTCTGCCTGGCAGTACGGACACCAGTCGGCGGCAAAAAACAGAACAGCAGGACCCTTGGCGGCAAAAGACTGTGCAGTTTTCAGATCGGTGAATATCACCTTGTGCGCAGCGCTCGGTGCAAACCTCAGCATGCTCCCGACTTTCGGGTCGGCATTCATGGTGTTCGGCGCCATCATCGAATCGGCGCTGCCGGCATTCGACCCCGACATCGACGAGTCCCCACCCATCGCCGGCGCAGTCATTGCGGGGCCGTTCATCGAGTTGTCGTCTGCAAAGAGCATCACCGATGCCGAGAGGGCGAACACGCTCGCGAGCATGATCAACCGGTGTAACTTCATAGACATCTCCTTGTTGAAAGTCTCCATTCGGCTAATGTAAGTCGTTTCGCGGATGGAAGCGATGGTAATATGATCAAATTAGTATCACAATTCGGTCACGATGGCTGGGTGTTTTCGGCCGGCGAGCCCTGGGCGTGGAAGAGGCTGTCGCGGGCGGCGTCGGGCCCATTCGTCGCAAAGTCGAATCGAAATCTGCCCAACCGGGGCAAAAAATGGTAGAATAGACTGTTAACAATCTCCATTTTCACAGGTAAATGATATGACCATACGACAACGTCTGCTCCTAATTGTGATTTTCATGGTCGGATTCTTTGCGGCAGCGGTCGCCGCCTATTTTCTCATACGTGCGCCGATAAATCGGATCGACTCGGAACAGGAGGTCCTCACCTCCCTCGGCCGCTCAATCCGAGACGAGATCATCCAATTGAACCGAATCCCGTCGACCGATTTTCCGACACAGCTGGGTGCGTTCAAGAAGTCCAGCACAGACATGACCACGGCATTTGGGAATCTCGACACGCTGCAGGTTCTTCCTGCGGCGGCCTCATCGATCCGAGAATCTCTGGATGTCATACGGAATCTGAAGACGAGCCTCGACAAGGGCGTCTCGGAGTTTCTGTTTTCGGTCATCAACATTCAAACCGACGCCGAACACGCCGGCCTCGATCCGGCGCACTTCACGCTGTTTTCGCTCACCACCTACGACGTTCTTCGAAACAAGAGTCTGGCAGATGCGGTCACCGGCGACGCGGGACAACTTCTCTCCCAGCTCAACACTCTCTCGATGGTCATGCAGAAATCGGCTGATATCATCGATCAACAGAACGCCGAAATCGACTCGCAGATCGCCCAGGTGTCGCGTCGCAGCGATTTGGTCACGGCAGGGATCGTGGCGGTTCTGGTGGCGATTGCGGTGCTCATCACGCTGCTGCTCACGAACAGGATTGTCACTACCGTTCGTTCGATCGAGACAACTATTCGTCAGATGGGTGAAGGCGACCTGACCGTGCATTTCGCCGTAAAGTCGGAAGACGAAATCGGCAGACTCGCAGCGGATCTCAATCGCTTCATTCTGTCTCTGCGGGAATCGGTGGATGCGGCTCAGAAGGTGTCCACGCAGAACATTCAGATGAAGGAGAGCCTCATCGTCTCGGCGGAACAGTCTTCCAGCTCCGCCCGGCAGATCACTGCAAACACCGAGTCGGTCGACCGCCAGATAGGCAGCCTCAGCGAGAACCTCAATCGGTCGGGCGATGCGGTACAGAAGATCGCAGAAAACATCCGGGGCCTCAACGACCAGATCCACGATCAGAGCTCGATGGTAGAAGAATCTACCGCGTCGGTTACCGAAATGATTGCCTCGATCGAAAATGTATCGCGAATCACCGAGCAGCGCCGGAACGCGACGGAACGCCTCGTCAACAAGGTGTCTGCGGGCGAACAGAAGATGACGGATACCTTCAATGTGGTGAATGAAATCACGCAGAGCGTGGAAAGCATCAAGAACATCACGGGAATACTGGAGAGCATTTCAGCGCAAACGAACCTTCTGGCGATGAACGCCGCAATTGAGGCTGCGCACGCGGGCGAGGCAGGACGCGGATTCTCGGTGGTGGCGGACGAAATACGCAAGCTTTCGGAGGCCGCGTCGCGCAACTCGAAAGAGATCAGCAGAATTCTACGGGTCATCGTTGACCGGGTTGCGGTGGCCGGGTCATCGGGCGAACAGATGAGCACGGCGTTCCACGAAATCACTGCGGAAACCGAAAGCCTTGCCCGTTCTCTCACGGAGATCTTTTCCAGCATGAGCGAACTGCGTTCCGGCAGTGACCAGATCCTGCAGGCGATGAGTGCGCTGCAAGACTCATCGGCGCGGGTCAAGGACGGCTCGTCGGTGATTCGGGAAAGCTCGGAGGACATCCAGGAGACGACGCAGCTGGTCCGCCAGGTTTCCGCTGAAGTCCGCGGCGCCATGACCGAGATTTCCGGAGGGATGCGGGAGATCACATCGTCGGTCCAGAATGTCCTCGAAATCGCCGAGAATCTCGGGACAGTTGGAGATACGCTCAATCTGGAACTCAGTCGTTTCAAGACCGGCTGACGCAGACGCCGGAGAACCGTGGCAGCACGGGTTTCCCGCCTGAAGAATCCGATATCGGACCAGCCCCTGTCCTGAGCAGGACGCCCCACGCTGCCCCCGGCGGTGCTTCCCCCTTTGCGAATCTCAGCACCTCCGTTTGGGTACCCGTGCGCGTGGTTTACCTGCAGCAGCTGAATGACGCATAATCTCTTCCCTGGAGCGTGCGAATGAAAAAGAGCACCGACCCGACTGACGACGCGGCGGGCGACTCGCATTCCGGCGAAGATCCGGCGGAGGGGAACACGTTCCGCCGCATGTTCGAAGAAAACAACGCGGTCATGCTGTTGTTCGACATCGAGAGCGGAAAAATCCTCGACGCGAATCCCGCTGCCGCCGCATATTACGGTTACCCGCGGGAGGTCATCAAATCGCTGTCGGTTGGCGACATTGTTGCCCAGCCTTCCCAGGACTTCCACGACGGCGTCGGCCGAATATTCTCTCGAGAGGTGACCGGGAAGTTAGTCTCGACTCACCGGCTGGCGAACGGCGAAGTTCGCGAAGTCGAAGTGCACCCTACGCCACTCAGGATCGCCGGTCGAGCGGTGATATTCTCCATCATCAGCGATGCGTCGGAAGAACTTCGCGCGAAGCGGGCGTCGGCAGAGAGCGAGGCGCGGCTTCGCGCGGTCATCGACAACCTCCCGTTCGATATCTGGCTATGCAATGCGAACGGGAAATATCTCATTCAAAACAGCGTCTCGGTCGCGCACTGGGGAGATCACATCGGCCAGGACCCGCGCGAAGCGGAATTCTCCGAAGAGGTAGCTCGACAGTTCCTCGAAAACAACCGGCGTGCTCTCTCGGGCGAGGCGGTGACCGGAGAGGTGAGCTATTATCTCGACGGCGAGCGGCGAAACTACTACAACATTCTCGGCCCGCTTCGTCTCGCTGGTGACACAGGACCGATCGACGGAATTGTGGGTGTCAATATTGACATTACCGACAGGATTCGCGCCGAGGAACATCTGCGAGCGTCCCTCGAGGAGAAGGAGGTGCTGCTGCGCGAAGTGCATCACCGCGTGAAGAACAATCTCCAGGTCGTATCGAGTCTTCTTCGGCTCCAGACCGAAAATGTAGGCGACACGCCGACGCGTCAGGTCTTTCTGGACGCTCAGCAGCGGGTTCGCGCGATGGCAACGGTCCACGATCAGCTCTACCGTTCCGATAACCTGGCCGCGATCGATTTTGGCCGTTACCTCGAGGTCATGACTCCCCAACTGGTCCGATCTCTGGGAACTGCCGAAACCGAGCTTGCGCTCTCGGTCGCATCAATCCACCTGAATATAGACATCGCAATTCCGTGCGGACTCATTCTGAATGAGCTTGTTACCAACGCGCTCAAACACGCTTTTCGACGGCATAAGACGGCACAGCGTGATTTGACTGACCTGGAACTTCCGCCGATGAGCAGCCCCGACGGAAGTGGTCCGGCGAGTGGACCCGGCCGCATAACAGTGTCGTTCCGGCGGTCCGGGCCGGGAACCGTGGAACTTGCCGTTCAGGACGACGGCGACGGTTTCCCCGTAAATACCGACTTCCACCAGATGAGCACGATGGGGATGACGTTGATCACGGCGCTGACGCGACAGATTGGCGGCACGGTATCCCTTGAGCGACCGGTCGTCACCGGTCCGGATGGAAAGGACCGGCGGGAAGGGTCGAGGTTTATCGTGGGGTTTTCCGCATGAACGAAAGTCCGGCCTTAACCCGGCGCAGCGCACTGATTTTTGTACTACTCTTTGGACTGGTGAGCCTCTTCGCGGACATGACCTACGAAGGAGCACGGAGCGTGCTCGGTCCCTATTTGCGGATTCTCGGTGCGAGCGCAGCAGTGGTCGGATTCGTGTCGGGTCTTGGCGAATTTGTCGGATATGGATTCAGAATCGTTTCCGGAGTTCTGGCCGATCGAACGAGGCGTTACTGGCTCATCACTATCCTCGGTTACACGCTCAACCTGCTCGCGGTGCCCCTGCTTGCGCTGACCGGGAATTGGGTTTCCGCATCTATCCTCATACTGCTCGAACGGTTCGGCAAATCGATCAGGAATCCGGCGCGGGACGCGATGCTTTCGTTCGCCAGGGACAGGGTTGGAAGCGGCTGGACCTACGGCCTCCACGAGGCACTCGATCAGGTCGGCGCCGTGGCAGGACCGCTAATCGTTGCGGGTGTGCTCTCCTGGAAGGGCGGCAACTATCACTTCGCGTTCGCGATTCTTCTGGCCCCGGCGCTGATATCGCTGACACTTGTGGGCATCAATCGCGCGCTCTATCGAAACCCGTCCAAACTGGAGGTCAAGAAGCTGAGTGTGGCCTCAACCGGGATGAATCGGCAGTTCTGGATATACATTGCAGCCGTCGGCTCGGTCGCGTTCGGTTTTGCTGATTTTACCCTCGTCTCCTATCACTTCCAGGCTCGTGCGCTCTTTTCCGCCGAGCTCATACCAATCGTCTACGCGGTCGCAATGGGCGTCGACGCGTTCTCGGCGCTCCTCTTTGGCGCGCTGTATGATCGCATCGGTTCGACGAGTCTCGCCGCAGCTACCGCAATCGGAGCCTTCTTTGCCCCGCTCACCTTCCTGTTCGGAACGGGTGCGGCATGGGCGGGAATCGTATTGTGGGGGATCAGCATGGGCGCGCAGGAGTCAATAATGCGCTCGGTTGTCGCCGATATGGCGCCGCGAAATCGCCGGGCATCTGCCTTTGGGCTGTTCAACGCAGGCTATGGGCTCTTCTGGTTCGCCGGCAGTACGGTTATGGGCATTCTCTACGGAGTGTCGCTGCCGGCTCTGGTCATCGTATCGATGGTCGCGCAATTTGCAGCAATACCGCTAATCTTTCTCGCAAGGCGACAGGCACCGGAATAGGCGAAGGATAGGGTCGCCTGACCTACTTCACGAAGTGGCAGGCAACGCGGTGCCCGGGAGCAACTTCTCCAAGCGCCGGCTTCTCTGACGTGCAGATTTCCTGGGCCATCGGGCAGCGGCCGGCGAAAGGACAGCCCTGCGGCGGTCGCGTGGGGTTGAACGGCTGCCCGGGGGCCGCGGCACGGCTGGGAAGAGGCTTCCCGAGCTCCGGGATGGAATTGTAGAGAAGCTGCGTGTAGGGATGAAGCGGATGGTCTACGAGGTTGGCCGCAGGCGCCTCCTCCATCATGCTGCCGCCGTAGAGGACGCCGATGCGGTCAGCCATATATGAGACAACCGTGAGGTCATGGGCGATGAAGACAATGGTCAGGTTGAAGCGGTTTTTCAAGTCAACCAGAAGATTGAGAATCTGACCCTGGATCGACACATCGAGCGCACTTACCACTTCGTCGCAGATGAGCGTCGAAGGGTTGCTCAAGAGCGCCCGCGCAAGTGAGATGCGCTGACGCTGCCCGCCGGAAAACTCTGAGGGGCGCCGCTCGAGATCGGCCTCGCGCAGTCCGACCGCCTCCATAACGTCGATTGCTCTTGCGTGGATGTCCTCTTTCCTGCTGAATCTCGGACTGTAGCGCGCGCCTGTTGTGAGAACTCGGTAGACGCTCATCCGCGGATCGAGGGAGGAGGAGGGATCCTGGAAAATGTACTTCACGTCCGAACGAAAATGACGCAGAAGGTTTGCATTGTCGCCGCTGATCGTCCATGGTGAGGGGAGCCCGGCACGCGCACCGCCGGTCGGATAGTACTCGATTGTTCCACCCGAGTGGCGAACAAGTTGGACAACGGTGCGCGCGAGCGTGGTCTTTCCCGACCCGGATTCGCCGACGAGCCCGTAGGTTTCCCCCCGGTTGACGTTGAAGCTTACGTCGTTTACCGCCCAGACGTAGCGACCGGCAGAGGCAAACAGGCCCGCCTCGAGCTTGAATACTTTGCTCACATGCTCGAGACGGAGAAGTGCGTCACCGGTGCCAGGCGCGTAGGTGCCGGGGCTCACGATTTTACCCCCGTATGGATGCACCGATAGGCACTATCGGTCTGATCAGCGTCGCTTCGAAGCAGCGGGACCTCAGCCACACAACGGTCCTCCACAAAGCGACATCGCGGCGCGAACGGACAGCCGGGTTCTGGATGAGTAGGATCGGGCACCGTGCCTTTTATGGTGTAAAGGTTCCGAGTCGAATAGTGGCTCCCCCAGGAAGGCAGCGCGTCAAGAAGCGCCCGCGTATAGGGGCTGCGCGGACGAGTGAGCACCTCCCTGCCGCTACCGGATTCAAGAACGATACCGGCGTACATTACGAGAATTCTATCTGCAATCTGGCCGACCAATCCTAAATCGTGCGATATAAAAATGAGTGACAGCCGCCGTCGCTCCTGCAGCTCTTTCAGAACGGCGACTATCTGGGCCTGGATGGTTACATCCAGCGCGGTGGTCGGCTCGTCGGCAATGAGTATCTCCGGATCGTTTGCCAGGGCGAGCGCGATCATGATCCGTTGCAGCATTCCCCCGGAAAACTGGTGGGGAAAGTTCTTGAGTCGCTCCTCCGCATGCGGAATGTGCACTTCGCTCAGAAGCTGCGCCGCTCGCCTTCCAGCCTCATCTTTCGTGACCGCGGGGTTCTTTGCGCGGAAGGTCTCTTCGAAGGTTTTTCCGATGCTGTAGATCGGATCGAACGAACGGCTCGGCTCCTGGAATATCATAGCCACTACCTTTCCGCGCGATGCCCGTTTTTCTTCTCCGGTCAGCGACGAAACATCCGTCCCGTTGAACCGGATTTCGCCGTCCGTTGCCGCATCTTTGGATATGAGTCCCATTACCGCCGCCGCAGTAACGCTCTTTCCTGATCCGGATTCGCCGACAATGCCGAGACACTCTCCCCGTTCGAGCGAGAAGTCGACACCGCGAACCGCGTGCAGCGGCCCCTCGGCGGTTCGAAAGCTCACCGTGAGCCTTTTCACCGTGAGGCTCTGTCCCGCATCCAGTGCTCTCGCGTCACCCACGTCGGTGCTCCTTCCAGTTGGGGTCCACGGCATCCCGCAGAAGCTCACCGAGGAAGTTGAACGACAGGGTGACGAGCAGCAGGAAGAGCCCGGGCGTCAGCAGCCACGGAAAACTCTGAAGATTGGACAACGTCGTCGCGTCTCTGCTGATCATGCTGCCCCAGCTCACCGCAGGATCCACGATACCGAGTCCGAGATAGGAAAGTACGGTTTCGCCGAGGATGAACCCGGGGACCCCGAGCGTGACGCTCACGATCAGGATCGAGGACATCTGTGGAATAATATGTTTGAAAATGATCGCAAGCGGCGGCATCGACTCCAGCTCGGCGTTGGCGACGAAGTCGTTCCGCTTGATCGCGTGGACCATGCCGCGAATCATGCGCGCCGTTCCCGGCCAACCGACAAAGGAGAGAATGACCGTGATGAGCGCGTAGGATTCGCCGGAGTTCATGTGGTCGCTTAGAATCGACCGAAGGAACAGAATGAGATAGAGGCCCGGAATCAGAATGATGAACTCGCACAATCTCATGATGATCCAGTCCCATATCCCCCCGAAATACCCGGCCAGTCCACCCATAATGAGCGCGAGACCGAGCGAGATGGCTACCCCGACGAAACCGATAGTCAGTGAAATCCGTGACCCGTAGAGTATCCGGCTGAATACGTCGCGTCCGAGATTGTCGGTACCGAATACGAATACCGGCTGCGCTGTGGAGCCGTCGGAACTCTTTGAAAAGTAGTCAGTTCCGAATAGATGGGTATGAATCGGAACGCTCGCCCAGAGCTCAACCTGCGGTCCGTCAACAAAGAACTTCACCGGAGTGTACTCACCGGTTACCAGGACGTACTGTTTCGTTATGTCGTTCAGCATCTCCATGGCCTGAACCTGTGGTCGGAAACCATATTTCTCGGAGTAGAAGATCAGATTGGGCGGCTGATCGGAATGGCCCTGAAACAGATCGTTCGGTCCGTAGGGGGCAAGGAACTCACAGAAGATCATCCCGGAATAGAGAATGAAAAGAACGATGAGTCCCGCGAAGGCAATCGGTCTGTGCCGCAGAATCGTCCAGAATCGTTTCATGACCGTGCGTACCGTATCCGGGGATCGACCAGGGCGAGGGCAATATCCGAAAGCACCATACCCAGAAGAATCAGGAAACTGATGAACATGATGTTCGTCATTACCAGGTTGATGTCCTTTTGCAGAACCGCCTCGTACATAAGGCGCCCGATGCCCGGATAGGAAAAGATGATTTCCAGAATGAGTGATCCGGAGAACAGATCAGCCAGAAGGTTCGAAGAGCCGGTGATGAAGGGGTTCATCGTGTTGCGAAATGCATGGTTGAAGTAGATTCTTGGCTCGCCTATCCCGCGGGAACGAAGCGCCGTGATGTAGGGCTGGCCCAGCTGATCGAGCATTGTTGCGCGTATGAGCCGCAGCGAACCGCCGATCCCGCCGAGAAAGGCGCCGATGAGCGGCAGGATAATGTGGTACAGGTAGGAAAAAGCGAAGGCAACCGGTCTCCCCGTGAAGTCGTCGGTCGGATAAGCGGTCACCGGGAACCAGCCGGTTGACGCCGCAAAGATCTGCAGCAACAGGAGCATGAGGATGCCGGGGAAGGCGTTGAGAAAAAGGCTGACAAAAGCCACCATCGGATCGACTTTCGTTCCCGCCTTTGATGAGAAGTAGATCCCCATTCCGAACGAGATAATGGTCAGAAACACCAGCGATATCAGATTGAGGATGATCGAGTTGATCATCCGGGTAGAGACCAGAAAAAGCACCGGTGCGCGGGAAATGAGCGAGCGTCCCAGATCGTGCTCGACGAGGACCCGCCGAAGCCACCGAAGATACTGATCGTAGAACGGAAGATCGAGGCCCAATTGGTGCTTGGCCTGCTGGATTTGTTCCGTAGTGAGCGCATTGCCGGCGGACCGGAAGGTTCCGGTGTTCAGCATCTGGCTTCGCACGTAGTTGTCGATAATGTCACCGGGCGCGAGGGACATCAGTCCGAACACACCGAAGCCCAGGACGAAAAGGATCACGGCCATCGTGAGAATCCGTCCGCTGATAAAGGTCGAGAGCGGGTGCCGCTCCCGAATGCCGGCAATTCTGCCGGCCACAGCTTCCCAGGGACGAGTCGGGCTCATACGGGGAATTCCATTATGGCTGTTTCAGGTAGACGTAGTTCATATCGGGTGCGCCGATACTGTCCACCCGAATGTTCCCCCACTTGTTCCGATATGCAGAAAAAGTATCCGGATATACGGTGTACATGAGCGGCAACTGATCGAGAATGGTCTTCTGATACTCGTCCCAGATCTGTTTCGCCTTTTCATAGTCGCGCGTGGTGTAGCCCTCAAAGTAGAGCCTGTCGATCTTGGTTTCCCAGTCGGTGGCAGGGTGCTTCTGGAGAGGATGCCAGAAGTGCAAATTTGCGGACGACGGCCATACGTTGTTCCCCTGCACCGGAAAGTAATTGGCCCCGGTCAGCGCAAGCGATACCGCCTGCCAGTCATAGGTCTTCATCAGTTTGTCGACCAGTTTTGGAAAGTCGATCGGCGTTACATGCATGGTAATTCCGACTTTCTTCAGATCGTCCGCGTAGATGTTGGCTATGTCGGTACCAATGTTGCTTTCTACCGAAGTGTTGATC
>CAWHUY010000023.1:0-489315 GCA_963832675.1 uncultured Spirochaetota bacterium
TCAACCTGGGTGTGAGCATTGCCTTGGCCGCGACCGGGCATCCGGAGTTCCAGGGCGTCGGATACCTCGCAGGAGGAGTCGCGGGCTCGGTAATCGTGTATTACTTTCTCGATACACTGGTGCGACGGAAAGATAGACTCGTCCTTGCCCGCTAAAGCGAAGGATAGCAACCGAGGCCGTGTGCATGAAAGAAATGCCGACAAATAGTTCAAAGAACCAGACTTCACAGAAGCTCGTCGAAATGGTGCGGGAACTTCTGCGGCTTTATGGCAGGAGAAGCGCAAAGCTGGCCGAGTATGACCTCAAACTGCGCGAAAAGTCCCTGGAGCAGGCGAAACGAATTGTTGCGGACACAGTTGGCAGGACACTCCAGGCCGACAACTACGTCGATGATTCCAAATTTGAGCTGCGCCTGTTGGCCCGCGCCATCGCCAGGGTCTCACCGGCCGATCCGGATGAAGCTGGTGGAAGCGCTTCCCGGCACCGTTCGCGAGGACGTTCGCTCACGGATGTTCGTTTTTGAAGACATTCTCTATCTGGACGATCGTGCAATACAAAAACTCTTGAGCCGACTCGACACGGCGACGAGCGCTCTGTCGCTGGTTCAGGCGAATCCGGAAATTGTGCGGATGGTTTTTCGAAACTTGAGCCGGAGAGCCGCGCAGATGTTTCGCGAGGAGCTCGAGTACCGCGAAAAAGCGGACGCCGAGGAGGTGCAGCAGGCGAGAGAGAGCGCCGCACGCATCCTGGGACAGCTGTGTGACGAAGGCGAGATCGAGTTCGTGTCCGGCGCCGCGCCATTCGCCGCACTCGGCTGGCAAAAGAAGGATCGAACCGCTATGATGAGGGTAGGGACAAAGGGCCCAATATGCCCGACAAGTATGAGTACATCGTAAATAGATCCGGCGATTTCATTACACTTATCAATCGCGAATACGTGTATGAGATCGTCAACGATACCTATTGCGAGACAATCGGGAAGAAACGGAGCGACGTGCTTCACCGCAGTGTTCCCGAAATCTGGGGCGCCGACCGATTCGAGTCTACCATAAAGCCCTATCTGGACCGCTGCTTCTCGGGGGAGAGCGTTCACTACCTCGAACGTTTCAAGTTCGGCCTCGAACAGCGCTACATGCACGTCTCTTACTACCCTTTCTCGGAGAGAGGTGACGGAAACCACTCACGCGCTGGTGTTCTCCCATGACGTAACAAAACTGGGAGAAATCGAAGCGAAACTCATGAACTATGAGTATCGCGACCCGCTCACCGGTCTTTTCAATCGCAGATCCCTCGAAATCCTTCTCGACATGGAGCTGGAAAAGGCGCGTCGAGCACGTCAGGAGCGATTACGCGCGCTCCTGTTCATCGGTATCGAGAATCTGACGGAGGTCAACCGCCAGTATGGGCACGGATCGGCAACGTGCTCCTTGAGAACACCGGGCTTCGAATCAAAGAATGCATCCGCAACAGCGACTACGTGTTTCGCTTCGAAGGCAACGAGCTGGTGGTTATTCTTTCTTTCCTCGCCCACGAAACGGACGCGGCCAAAGTGGCGGAAAAGATAGTGGAATCCGTTTCGACCCCCTACCGATACCGTGAAAACGATATCTCGCTTGTCTGTCGCGTAGGAATCGCCCTCTATCCCGGTGATGCGGACAACCGCGACTCGCTTATCCGTTGCTCGGTAGCTGCGCTGAATGAAGCGGTACGCCGCGGCGAAGATTTCCTGCTCTTCGACCCCGGCATGCACGACCGCGCGGTACAACGACTTTTTATGGAAGGCCACCTTCGCCACGCCTTCGAAGGATGATCAGTTCGAGCTCTATTTCCAGCCTATCTTTCGCGTGGACCGAACCGTCGAAGGCGCCGAGGCGCTCATCCGGTGGCGGCTGCCCGGCCGGGGAACGATCGTGCCGGATGAGTTTCTGCCCTTGGCAGTAGAAAGCGGTATCATCAACGCGATCGGGCGTTGGGTGCTTTTTGCGGCCGTTCGGGAAATCGGGCGAATACAGGAGAGATTCCCGATCTACATTGCAGTGAACATGACAGCGAAAGATTTCGAAAATGAAGATTTCCGGAGACGTTGTGCGCAGCGCGATCGGGCAGGAGCCACCGGTCATCCCGGGCAGGCTCAAGATCGAGATCACTGAATCGGAATGTATGAACCGTCCGGATTGGCCGTTTCACGGATTCGAGACATGAACGCCCTCGGCGTTGAAGTCTACGTGGACGATTTCGGTACAGGTCAATCGAGCCTTTCCTATCTCAAGAATCTTCCCGTGTCGACGCTGAAGATCGACCGCAGCTTCGTGGACGCACTGATTGACCATCCGGAGGATCTGTCGTTTATCGAGAACATCGTGACCCTTGTCAAATCACGCGGCAAACGGGTGATAGCCGAGGGGGTCACGACCGAGGGGCAGGCCGAGCTGCTCCGGCAGGTGGGATGCGATGCGCTGCAGGGATTTCACTATTCCGAACCCCTTCCGGCGGCCGAGTTCGAACACTTTCTGAATGAGCATTTCGGCGAGCCCGGTACAACCGCCGGATGACTGAACAGGTTCACGGCGAATCGCAGTCCTGCGCAGCGCGCACGACGCGGTACCGACCGAACCGCCTTTCTCAGTCCTTTTCCAAAGAACGCGCCAAATAGAGCACGCCGGCTGACGCGGGTTGCCTGCTAGGTCCACAGCCGTTCCCACTCGAAACGGAAGGGTTTGTCGTGGCATATCGCCTGGATAACGGCGACTGCAAAGGTATGCGGGCCGGGTCAATTTCCCCGCGAGCAATCTGATGTTCGATGATCGGACCTACCACACCCGCAAGCTCCGCGCCCTCGACCGTCTCTTCCCGCATGTGCGACGCCTTTGCCACAGAGTAGGCAAGACCGGTCCCGAGAAGCCGACCCATACGGCTATTGCGCCCCGGCCTGGCAGGTCACGTAGAGGTCACCTGCGCCCGCAAGCCCGTAGACTGTCTCCGTCTTACCACCCAGCATACCTGTCAGATATTCCATTTCCTCGCAGCGCCCGGGCGAACATGGAGGCGGCTGGGTTGTTCAATCTCGCCCCGTTTCCGGGAATCGGACGGGTTTCGTTCCAGCCCGCCGCGGCGCCGACCGCGAGGGCGTAGAAGTTCTTGTAGGCTGCGCACGCTTCGATTCCGGCGGCGTCCTTGGTGATTGATACCCTATAGTAGTCAGTCTCGATGGCGCGTTGGATGAGTTCCAGAGCCGCGTCGCTCGGGCCACCAATGACCACCGATGTGGGCCTCCGTGCGGCAAGCTCCGCGGCAATGCACGGCCCGGCTACGCCGGCCACATTGTACCTGTCTCCGCGGGAGTCCGAGAGCGCCTCCGCCACCACCTCAGTCAGAACCCGGAGGCGCCCGCCCTCCGTTGCCATGCCTTTTGTGAGCAGCAGAACCGGCACCGGTTTTCTGAGAGTGGCGGCAAGCTGCCCGACCGCCCACCTTATGCCGGCGGAGCTCACGCCAAGGACAACCAGATCGGGAGCCGTTCTTATTACGTTGGCAAAATCACTATGCCGATAGACCTGGACGTTTTCCGGGAAAGGCATTCCCGCGCGCGGGTGAACACCGGTTTGTATCGTCTCGGCAATCAAGAAGTCGTCGAAGTGTGTGCCTACAAGACAAACTTCATTTCCGCTATCGGCCAGGGGAAAACTGAAGGAGCTTCCCATGGCGCCCGCGCCCAGGATTGTGATTCTCATATGTTTCGTATCCTTTCACACTCATCGGAGCCCATTATCTCGTTGTCCGATGCTGTTGTCGAGCAGATGCCTCCGGGAAGAACGGGATACCATTGACCGGTGCGTCCCCCGCGGGTAAACTGGGGTGTATTTTGAATTCAAAGTTATTTGCACCTTGGCGAGTTCAATGGCAAACGTATGAAAAAAATCGAGTATCAGGTTCTCGCTCAGCAGGCATATCAGGCGGTTCGGGGAATGATTCTGACTGGAGAGTTGAAACCAAACGAAAAGCTTGTGCAGGAAGACCTCGCTCGTGAGCTCGGCATCTCCCGTACGCCAATCCTCGCCGCTTTTTCCCGTCTCGAACGAGACATGCTGGTCGTCAGCATTCCGCGTAGAGGCGTTTTTGTAAAACAGTTTTCACTCCCTGAGCTGCTCAATATCTACGACATCCGCCTGCGTCTCGAACCACTCGGCGCACGTCACGCGGCCGAACACGCCGCCCCGGCCGAAGTTGAAACGCTTTCGCAATTGGCGACCGAGTTTGCCGCCGCGGTCGCCGAAGGGGATTTCCGCAGGATCAAGGATGCGGACCACTCCTTTCACCTTGAAGTAATGCGCCTCAGCGGCAACCAGCTTCTCTACGAAATGATCGCAACCTTCAATATCCTGCTGATCGCAAACCTGAAGGGCTTCCAGAAGGATCCGCACAAGAGCGGTACCGAACACCAGATGTTGGTGGCGGCGATCCGCGGAAACGATCCGGATGAGGCGGAAAGGGTCATGTATGAGCATATTTCCGAGTCGCGGAACGCTATCCGCGGCCGGATTGCAGACGAGTCGCACGAGGAGAGTTGATGTGGCAACCATAGACACCCGCAGCCTGAGCGATCACATCTACCTCAGGGTTCGTGAAATGCTGGTCAAAGGGGAGTTCGAGCCGGGACAGAAAATCGAAAAGCGTGCCCTCGCTCATCAACTCGGCGTGAGCCAGACGCCGATCAACGATGCTCTGAATCGGCTTGCCGGCGAGAAATACCTCGAACAGCGCAGCAGACAGGGCTACTTCGTGCGAATCTACACCGCACAGGATATGAAAGAGATGTACGAAGTTCGCGCCGGCCTGGAAGGAATCGCGGTACGACTCTGTATTGAACGGTCGACCGACAAACTCATCGACCGATTGTGCCGGGCATTCGAAGGTTTTGAGCTGCCGATATCTGGAAGGCTGCTCCATTCCTACATCGTCGCCGATCAGAATTTCCACAGCGCTATTATCGAATGCGCGGGCAACGAGCTGATTCAGAACATGGACGAATCGTTCGGTTATCTGATGAAGAGCTACCAGAAGGGTCTTGCCCGCCCGCCGGAGGAGACGCTTCCGGAGCATCGTGAGATTCTTGCCGCAATACGCGGGCGGGACGGCCGCCACGCCCAGGAACTGATGGTTGCACACCAAATGCGCTCAGCGGCGATCTGGTACGCGAAAATGCTCGAAGAGAGTGGAAGTCTGGTTGAGACCGAACGAGCGAACTAATGCGCGAGAAGCTCGCGCGCGGAGGTAGCCAGCGACTTCAGGATGAGCCAGCATGAGATCGCGCCGGCGTCGAGAACGCCTTTCGAGCGCTCGCCCAGCCGCGCCGAACGGCCGATTTTGGCCACCATCTGCTTCGTTGAATCTTTTCCTTTCTCGGCTGCAGATTCCATTTCTGAAAGCGAATCGCCGAAACTCTTTCCCGCCGCCAGAGCCGACCGAAACGCGCGCGCGGCCGGGTCGAGGGCGTCTACAAGCGTCTTGTCTCCGACTTTGGCGCCGCCGAGTTCCTGAATGGCACTGCAAGCGGAGTCGAGCATCAGCGCGAACGCTTCTCCATCGATCGTTTCCCGTCCCTGCGCAGCTTTCGCCATCTCACGGAACATCGTTCCATACAGCGGGCCCATTGAGCCGCCGATTTCGGTCAGCAGAACGGTGCCCAGAGTCCTCAATGACTCAGCGAGATCGGCGTTCCTTCCGGCGAGCCGTCCATCGGCGAGCGTGAACCCCTTTTTCATGTTGATCCCGTGGTCGCCGTCACCGATGGCACCGTCGACATCGCTGAGCATCTGTGCATTTGCCTGGATGGTCTGTACCAGATCATGCACCATTCTGCCCCCGTCGCTGGTCGTGAAGGATTCAGCCATTGTCATCCCTTCCAATTTGGGTGAGCCCCATGCATTCTGCGTCCATGTCGATGAGCGTGGAGAGCTCATCGTCCACCCGCATTATGGTGAGCGTAATGCCCATCATTTCCAGCGAGGTGAAGTAGTTGCCGACGTAGGAGCGATGAATTGTGATTCGTTTCTGCCCGAGAATCTCGGCTATCATGTTATAGAAGATATAGAGCTCCATTACCGGAGTTGCCCCGAGTCCGGAGACCAGTACGACAACACGATCGCCTGAGCTGAACGGGAGATCCGGCAGCACAATGTCGAGGCACATCGCAGCCATCTCGTCCGCAGTCGCGAGGTCGACCACCTTGATCCCGGGCTCGCCGTGGTGTCCTATTCCCAGCTCCATCTTTCCCGGTTCGATCCGAAAATTCGGGTGCCCGACAGCTGGTATCGTGCACGGAGCAATACCTATTCCAACACTTCTCGTGTTGTCGATCGCCTTCCGAGCGGCACCGATGACTTCGTCGAGCGAACCGCCCGCCGCCGCCTTCGCGCCGCCGACCTTCCACATAAGGACCTCACCGGCGACGCCGCGCCGTTTTTCGCGTTCCGTCTTTTGCGCCGACGGAACGTCATCGTTCGCGACGACGGTCTTGATCGTGATTCCTTCCTCCTGGGCAAGCTCCGCCGCCATCTTCACGTTCATGTTGTCGCCCGCGTAGTTCCCGTAGAGACAGGCAACCCCGCGGCCGGAATCTGCCGATCGAAACGCCTCCAGGAACGCGGCCGCCGTCGGAGAGGAGAAGATCTCTCCAACCGCTACCGCATCGACCATGTTCCTACCGACATACCCGATGAAAGCGGGTTTGTGTCCCGACCCGCCGCCGGTCACAATTCCGACTTTCCCGGGCACGGGAGCTTTCGCATACTTGATGACACGAGGGTTCGGCGTCGCCGAGACGAGGTTTCCGTGTGCTTTTAGAAATCCTTTGAGCATATCTTCAACAACCAGATCCGGCTCGTTTATGATTCTCTGCATCTCGTCTCCTCCACACCTATTTTTCGAGAATTATACCATTCTTAGCCAGGTATTCGACACTCGTGGTCACCGCGGCCTCCGGATCGCTCTCTTTGCGCTCCCCCAGCTCAATGGTCGCAACGGATGTCACCCCGTGACGCCGGCACGCCTCGTCGATATTCATTTTGGCGGCCTCCTCGATGAACTCCCGAATCGGCGCGTTGCCGCGGCCTAGTGCCTGGTGAGCGTCGTCACGGCCATCATTGTCGCTCATATGCATGTGGAGAATTCTATCCTTGAGCTTCCACATGGCAGAAGGCATCTCCCGGGTTACATTCATATGCCCGACATCGATATTTGCAAAAAGGTTTGAACGATTTACTTCCCCCAGCATACGTTCGAGCGACGCCGTGTCCCGGACAACGAAAAACAGGGCCGGATCGAACTCGAGAAGCACAGGGAGCGAGATCCCTTCCCGCTGCAGCCACTCGCAATACTCATTCAGGAAGGTGGCGGAACTCGTCCACGCGTGGGCTGGGTGCGTGCCCATGGAGATGCTTCCGCACCCAAGACCGATCAGGACATGTTCCCCTTCGAGTTCGACCATGAAATTGGCGCACGCCCTGGCAAACTCCATCTGCCGACGTCTGTTCGTTTCGTCAGGCGTGGCAATGTCGTCCGCCTCCAGCAGGACCATTCCCGAAACCCGAAGCCCGAGATCTCTCACCATTTGGACGGCAGTCTTCCGGTCCTGCTTCGAGAGTTTCGTCGGATCGGCAGACCGGGTCGCGGCAATGTCGATATACCGGAATCCCATTCGGCTGATGGACTTGAGGCTCATCTCCAACCCGCGGCCGCTCTTTTCCCATATCATCGTACTCACGCCAAGCTGCATCTGTGGATTTCTCCTGGTTTAATCTATTTCAGGACACCGAGTATCGACCGTGCTTCGGACGCGGTCGCCACTTCCAGACCCACCGCACGAACGAGCTCGACGAGACGCTCAACCAGCTCGACGTTTGTGCGGGCGGTTTCTCCCGGAGCCCACGTTACCCCGTCCTCGAATCCGACCCGGACAACGTCGGCTCCCATTCCGAGGGCGGCGGCATGCAGGTCAAGATCCTCCATCCGCTCATGGAGGAAACCCCATTTTGCACCCGCCGGAAGCTGCGATTTCAGAATGTGAAGCATTTCGGCCCGGGGAGGCAGCGCTCCATGGAAACCAAGGCAGAAGTTCAGGTGAAGCGGCGATTTAAGGACTCCCTCGCCGTGGAGAATACGCACGGTCTCCATCATCGACAGATCGAAGACTTCCATCTCCGGAAGCACCCGAGCTTCCAACATTCGTCCGGCCCAAAATCGAATGTCCGGATACCGGTTAATGTAGACGTCCTCGCCGAAGTTCACGCTTCCCATGTTCAGGGAGGCGACCTCGGTTCGCGGTTCATCGAGAGAGACGCACCTCTCCTCGAGGCTCAGGTTTGCGGCTCCACCCGTCGAACCCTGAATTATGATGTCCGACTCCGCGCGAATGAGGTCGAGGGTTTTGTGAAACATCTCAAGCCGGCCGGTCGGGTCGCCTTTTTCGTCACGTACGTGGAGGTGGACCATGCTGGCACCTGCCCGGGCGCAGGCAACGGTCTGCGCTGCGATTGCCTCCGGCGTGAGCGGGTTCTCGACTGCAGGATTGGTGATGTGCTTCCCCACCGGGGCGACCGCGACTACCACCTTGCGTTTCTGCATCTGCGCCACTTTTCTACTCCTTGACCTTGGTGACCCGCTCCACCGCGGGATCGGTGAACATGTCCAGTACGTCCCGGGCAACGCTCGAAAAGCTGAAAAGTACTGCCCCTTCGGTCCCGGCCTGAAACCAGTGCTTCTCGCCGGGGCGGAACTGCAACTGCTCGGCCGGTCGAAGCACCAGCTCGTGCCGGAGCGAGTACGCCCGTTCTTTTCCCGCGGGAACGCGTCCGAGCTGCAACGTATCCGGCCCGTCGACGTAGATCAAAACGGTTCCCCATTGAAGCCGGACGGTCTCTTCCTTGCCCGGGTCCGCACCCATCGGCGGATGCCAGTGCTCGGGGAGAGCCTGGCCGGGAAGCAGTGCAATCACCTTTGCACCGATTCGATCCGTTTGGACCAGTGTAAGAATCTGCGCACCCTCGATCTCCAGATTGCTCAGGCCGAAGTCGGCCACTTCGATCCGGTCGGCTTCATCGTCGGTTATCGGGAGTCCGGCGGCCCGAATGAGGTCCGCGGCGCGCCGCTGGGCCCCGGCCTTCTGCTGGCGCGTAATCATGTTTCCTATACCTTGAGAATTTCTGTTTCGATGAACTTCCAGGTCTCCAGAAAGTCCCGGGAGGCGACCAGCTTTCGAAGCGAGTCCCGATCTATTTCCAGCAGCCTATTCCAGATCTTGTTCGTGAGGCGCGTGTTGAGCTCAAATGTTCCGATCACGTCCCACCGCGTGGGGGAGGTGTCGGAAGTGAGGTAATCCGAATAGCCGTATTCCTGCAGGTAGAACAGAAACTCTACATAGTCCAGGTAGTGTCGGGTTCCGGCCATAAAATCCCAGTCCCACCGGGCGTCGTTGTCGTTGATGTGGACATAGTAGGGAAACCGGCTCTCCGCGAGCATCGAGAGCGCTTCGGCTGGATTCTCGTTTCCGTACATCGAGTGGCCGAAATCGAGGGTAACTCCCATACGGTCGCTGCCGATGTCGTTCAGCAGGCACAGCGCCTTGGCAGAGTTGTTGACAAAGCAGCGGGCTCTGGTCTCACTCGGTTTGTATTCCACAAACAGAGGAATCTCGGGGAGGTAGTCGGCGGCCTCGCCAAATGTCTCTACCAGATACTTCCACATCTGACCGTAGTTGCAGTGAAAGTTGAACTCATAGCCGTCCCCGAGCGGACAGCAGGTTACCTTGTTGGCCCCGATCGCCTTTGCGAACTCTTTCGCCTCTTTGATGAACCGGACCGCTTTGGCCCGGATCCCGCTGTCGGTCGATGTCAGTCCGCCGTTTCGAAACTCCGGCTCGCCCTTCACGTTTACGTTGACCGCGGCCACATCCAGTTTGAACCTGGTGAGCAGCGCGGAGAACTCGGTAGCCTTTCCCACCTCATAGGGGTAGACGCACTCGACCCCGGTCATCCCGGGAATTTTTCCGACCATTGCAAGCCGCTCTTCGATTCCAATCTCCTGATTGTAGGTGTGGAATCGATCGGTCGTCCGGCTGAGGAAACTGGTGATTACTGCATTCTTAACTGCTACTGCCATCTCATTGCTCCTATTGAAACACTAATTGTGAAGACTTCCGGCCGGTGCGCTCAGCTGAGCGCCGAAGTGGCGACTCCTGAGCTCCCGCACGGTTCGCAGCGCGCGGTCGTATTTTTCGGCCACCTCGTCACGATTGCATCGGATTTCCACGTCCAGGGAGCCCTCGTAGCCGGTGGCCGCGAGGGCGCCGAATACCGCGTCCCAATCGATGCTGCCTTCTCCCGGACAGAGGGAGAGGTTTTCGTTTCCAGAGTTATCGCACAGGTGCGTGCCGAGCAGAGTCCGCTCGAATCGGTACGGAACTATCGCAACATTCTCCTTGCACGCATTCGCATGACCCGTGTCGAAATTGTACCCGACAGTCTCGGGTGTCAGTTCATTGACTATCCGGGCAAGTCCATCGGTCCCGGTGAAGAATGCTCCGGGGATGAGCTCGATCGCCATTCGCAAATCGGCACCACGGAAAACCGCCGCGAGCGCGTCCAGGCGAAGTCTCATCTTTTCCCATTCCGCGGTGTGCCGAAATATTCCGGTAAGCGGGGGACGATAGGGTCCCATCGGCAACGTCACCACCCGGCACTCTTCGAACCGTTCGACGATCTTGATGATTTTTCGCGCTGCCGCAAGCTCGTCCGCGCTCGAGACTGCATCCGCTGACACAAAACCGTGAAGCATGAAGTGCGCAACGAATTGAGTCGCGGCCAGGCCGAGCTTCCGCGCCTCAGCCAGTACGATTTGCACGCCCTCTTCTGCCCATTCATCGAGGGTGTTCGGATCGAACACCTCCAGCTGGAAGGCGTCATAGCCGAGCTCTTTGAGCAACCCAAGTCCTTCGGCGACGTCCTTTGGCGAGAAGCCCTCGCCGTATCGGGATATGAAGAAAGCAGGCGATACTCCGATCGTAGGAATAGGCATCAACCCTGATCCTTCTTCGACGACATACGCGATCTGATCCCGGCCCACATCGCCCGGTACCACTTTGTCTGGCTTACAACGGTGAGCACTATCACCAGTATCAGAAGGAGGGATACCGGCCGCGTGAACATGGGTAGCAGGCTTCCCTTGGATACCATGAGGGCACGGCGCAGGTTGGTGTCGGCCATGGGGCCAAGGATTACGCCGATGACAAGCGGTGCTATCGGGTACTTCATCTCCGTGAGAAAGTAGGCAACTATTCCGACGATTACCATGAGATAGAGGTTGAAGATGTTCTGCCCGAGCGCGTAGGAACCGATGACCGAAAGTACTGCGATAACCGGCATGAAAAGCGGCTGCGGAATGCGCAGGATCTTTACTACCTGTTTTGCGAAAAGTATTCCGACCACCCACATGGCGAGGGTCGATATGATAATGATTGCGGTGATGTTGACGATGAAACCCGGGTGGTCGGTCTGAATGAGCGGCCCCGGTTGCACCCCGTGGAGCATGAGCGCACCGAGAAGCATGGCCGCCGGCGGACTGCCGGGAACTCCGAGTGTCATGAGCGGGATCGAGGCGCCGCCGACACAGGCATTGTTGGCCGTTTCGGTGGAGATGATCGCGGCCGGCTCACCCTTTCCAAAAGTCTCCGGATGCTTCGACGAGTTCTTCGCCGCACCGTAGCTTACCCAGGCCGCGATATCCTCGCCGATGCCGGGGACGGCGCCGATTCCGACACCGATCAGAGCGGAGCGGGCAATGGCGCCGATGTGCCGGAACAGCTCCCCGAACTCCGGGAGAATTCTCTTGAACTTCTGCGTCTCACCAATTATCACGCGGTCCTTGAGCACCTGGATAATCTGCGGGATGCCGAACGCTCCGATCAGCACCGGAACCACGTCAATTCCGCCGTCGAGCTGCGGGAATCCGAAAGTGAACCGTGGGTAGAACTGAAGCCCATCCCGCCCGATAGTCGAAAGCCAGAGTCCGATAAACCCGGAGATCCAGCCTTTGTAGACCAGATCGGTACTCTGCAGCGTGCCGGAAATAATGATCCCGAAGAACGCCAGCAGGAAATACTCGTAGGAGGTGAACTGAAGGGCAAATGTGGTAATGAGCGGCGACAGTGCCACGAAAAACAGTCCGCCGATGATCGAACCAATCGCGGACGCGCTCGTCGTCAGACCAAGGGCCTTTCCGCCCTTGCCCTGCAAGGCCATCTGATACCCGTCAATCGCCGTAGCGGCCGCTGCGGCCGTCCCCGGGATGTTTATGAGAATCGAAGAATATGACCCGCCGTAGACCGCTCCCACGTAGACCGCGTAGAGAGCAAGCATCGCGGTGGTGATGTTCATCCCATATGTGAGCGTGGTAAGAAGCGCAACGCCAAGCGTAGCGGTAAGTCCCGGCATGGCACCGAAGACGATTCCCATGGTGACAGCCGCGAGGACTATGACGACGTTCATGGGATTGAAGAGAATGGTCCCGAAGGACTGGAAGAAAAAGCCAAACTGGCTGAGTACCGCTTCCATACGTTACCTTCCAAACACCGAGTATCGGATCAGGTCCATGAGCTTGAGTATGCCGCCTTCGTAGGGCAGCGGTACCAGCAGTCCATACTTGAAAATCGGACAGAGGGCGAGCGGGACCGCGATCGAAAGAATGAGGGTAATCCGTAACTTACGCCGCAACACAGGATCGGCGCCAACGCTGACGCGTTCGAACGCCCACAAACCGACGATAAAAAGAAGCACGAGAATGTCGACCGTGTAGGAGAAAAGCTTCTTGAGCGAAGTGTCCAGGCCGAACACCGCCATCGCCAGCATGACAATCGTACCAATGATGTAGAAAACGCTGATCTTCTTCAGCAAGACCATGTCGTCGAGATAGAAGACCGACACGAAGTAGAGCAGAAAAAGGGTGATGTCGAGGAAGAAGTCAGTCCGCGGTATGAAGATGTAGACGAACGAGACGATCGCCAAAAGCGTAGCCAGAAACCGGAAACCGGCGTCCGAAACACCGAACTTGTATCGGCTCGCCGACTCGAAGAAATGCCGGGCGCCGCCGGTTCGAACGGAGTTGACCAATAGAAGAATGGCAATCCCCAGTATCACAACCGAGACGATCATCGGCATCAGCGCCGGTGAAACGTACCAGACGTTTGTAACGCCGCCGTAGGTGTCTTTCATCGGCATCTGCAGGGCTTGCGACAGAATGAACAGGCCGAACAGGACGAGTATGATGCTGGTCACAAAATCCGCTCGTCTGAGCTTTTCGTTCTCGTTCATAGGGTGACTTTCCTCAAGAAGTTGGGAGATGCCGGCGGAAGGACCTCCCGCCGGCGGTATTGTATCCAGGTAAATTCAGCTCCGGTCGGTTCCGGATTCCGAGTTATTGTGCGGAAGGCTTCGGAATGTTCAGCGTTTCCGGATTCACCTTCGCCGCTTTCAGGTCCCACAACGTCCAGGAGAACAGAGATTGCAGGTTCGAAAAAGTCTTCTTCGCCGCTGCGCCCGATTCGCCGGACGAAACGTAGAAGTTGTCCTTTAGCCAGCTCTGCACCTTGTCTGACTTCATCGCCGTGTCAAACGCCTTGGTAAGGGTCTGTTTCACGCTATCGGGTGTGTCCGCCGGAATCGCAAAACCGATCGCCTGGCTGATGGGCAGATACTTCGACAGGCTCGGATAGACGTCGAAGCCGGACGGGATGCTCTGACCCGACATATCGAACGACTTCGGTATGAGCATTGCAATCGGGCGGAGCTTGCCACCGCGGATCAGCTGAGCCTGTTCTGCAATGGAGGTGACGACCACGGAGACTTCGCCGGTCATCGCCGCGTTCTGCGCGGGGGCCGAACCGGTATAGGGAATGAAGTTGAACTTGGCGCCAGTACCGTTTTCCAGGGCCAGAAGGTTCAGATGATGGATCGAACCCGCTGCGCTTGCACCTGCACGGATTTCGCCCGGCTTCGCTTTCGCAGCCTCGATAAGATCTTTGAGCGTCTTGTAGGGACTCGAGGGGGTTACCGAAACCACGTCCGGGGATCCGCCGACGATGAAGGGATCCCAGACATCAAATGACTTGTCCCATCCGCCCTGAACTCCGGCGGTGACGCAGGATTCCGAGATTCCGGCGATGGTATAGCCGTCATGGGGTTTGCCGTACGCTTCTGCCATGCCGACCGAGCCGCCGACGCCGCCGGTCACGTTGACAACGTTGATGTTGACTTTGAGCTCTTTCGCCATTTCGGCCGAGATAATACGGTTGCACGTGTCGGTACCGCCGCCCGCCGCCCAAACTACTACGTTGGTAATATCGCGTGCAGGATACTCCTGCTGGCCTTCAGCGAGGAGAACACCTGCGGTCAACAGAGCGAGAACACTCGCAATGACCAAACTCCTTTTCATACGCACCTCCAGGGAAAGAATGGAATATTTTGTATACAAAACCATGATAACACGGCACTGCTCGGTGTCAAGCTTTTTTTGTGATTAACGAACCGTCGGCGTGTCCGGCCGCGTTGTGCTGTCTCCCGTCTTGAAGCTGCCAAGCTCACGCTCGATCGCGTCCGAGATATCGGCATTCTCCACGCTGAGCGCAGAGAGGTACTCACCGGCAGACGCCACCTCTGAGATACCCTGCCGAACCTCGACCAACGCGGCGCTGTTTTCTGCGGAAAATGTTGATATCGAGTCGATGGCCGAACCCACCGTTGCGGCCTTTTCGGCTATGGAGTGAGTCGAGTCGCGGAGACTGTCGGTGGTGCCCGTCAGCTGGGAGACCGCCGAGGTGATTTCGGTCGAACCGGCGCCGAGCTCGATCAGCCCTCGGACCAGCTCGGCCATGCTTTGTGCGACTTCCTGTATCGAGGCGGTAATCTCGTGAAGCACGGTATCGGTGTGCGCGATGGCAGACGCGTTTCGTTCGACACCAACCGAGATTTCCTTCAGATTGCCGGTGATTTCCCGGACGTTCTTTCCGGTGGCAGCTGCCAGGCTGCCGATCTCGTCCGCGACGACGGCGAAACCCTTTCCGTACTCGCCCGCATGCGCCGCCTCGATCGCCGCATTCATCGCGAGCATATTCGTCTGATCCGCAACGTTGCGAATGAGTGCGATCAACTCGCTCACGCTCCCGGTAGCGTGCTCGATCTCTTTTGTGCTTTCCCGCGTCTCGCGCATTGCCTCCGCGCCACGACCGGCGAGTGCGATCAGGCCCTCTATGGTTTCCTGACGCGATTCCGCGGTTGCGCTCATAGACCCGATGGAGGCGATCATTTCCTGGATCGCAGCAGACGACTGAGCTACCGACGTCGACTGGGTGTCGACGTTGTTGGCCACAACGGCGGTCTGGTTCCGTATCTCCCCGATCTCGCCGCGGGCACTCTGGATCATGCGGTCCAACGAGGCGACGTTTCCGGCGACGCTCCCAACGGTCGCGGCTACCTGAACGAGTGCTGATGAGATTTCCGCGGAACGTGATGACAGATCGTCAGTCACATGATTGTTTCGTTCGACCACCTCTTTTAACCGGGCAATGATGTCGTGCAGCCGCCCGACGAAGCGATTGAAGTAGCTTCCAAGCTCGCCGAGCTCATCGCGGCTCGCCACCACGAGCTGTCGCGTAAGGTCACCCTCGCCCTCCGAAATGTCCTTGAGACTGTTCACCATGTTCACAACCGGCCGCGTAATGCGGCGCGCGATCATGATGGCCAGCACAATGCCGAATAACAGGACAAACGCGGTTCCCGCAAGGGAAAAAAGCGAAAGCTGCGAAGTCTCGCGGTCTATCCGCGCCCCAATCTGGTCCTGATCCGACTTCAGCATCAGCCTCAGCGTGTCGACCTTGCTCGACAAATCCTCGCCGGTAAACTTCTGCCGAAGCATCATCTGCTGCTTGGCCTCCGCCCCGCCGGCAAGGTCCGCCTGCGCGGCTACCAGGTCGGCCGCGTTCTGGTAGGCCCCTGCCACCTCGAGGATGGCGTCGATTTGCCGCTTCCGATCGGCGTTGTTTTCCACCGCCAGCAGCTGCTTTGCAAAAACCAGAAGCGAACCCGCTTGATCACGAAAATCCGTCAGCGATTGTTCGTCGCGATAGAGCAGATGTTGCATCAGGGCCATCTGCGACTCGAGAGCGCTTGACTGGATGCGCCCGGCAAGCGTTGCCTCATCGGCGAGCGTTTTGTAGGAGAAGTATCCGCGCTCGAGAATTTGCTGAGCAATCAGGTTTCCCGCAGAAACTACAACTACGAAGAGGAACAGGGTTGCAAACCCGGCAATAATCCTGCTTCGGATCCTGTGCATCATCGAATGTGACCTCCCTGCCGCAGTTCCGGCGCGGATCGGTGTCGACGGGAAAAGCATATCACGGGCCCGCGCGTTTTGTATACAAAATCTTGCATGTAAAGAGGTTCGAGGATATAATGGACGAGATCGACTCGTCCTCGATCGGTGCTGTGCCCCGACGGAACGGCATCCGAAACGGAACGCTCAGGAGAAGGCCCATGAAAAAGGTAGCCATCGGTTGCGATCCCAACGCATTGGAGCTCAAGCAGGCACTCATCAGGCATCTGTCCGAGCTCGGCTTTGAGTCCGAGGACTACGGAAGCGATGACCCTATCTACGCGAACACGGCAATCCGTCTGGCAGAAGCTGTTGCGGCCGGAAAACATGAGCGCGGCATCCTGATGTGCGGCACCGGAATCGGGGTGAGTCTTGCCGCCAACAAAGTCCCCGGCGCCTACGCGGCAATCTGCTCGGACGCCTATTCGACCGATCGCTCCCGGAAGAGCAACAACGCCAATATTATGTGCCTCGGGTCTCAGGTAATCGGCGTGGAACTGGCGAAGACGCTGGTTACTATCTGGATGAACAGCGAATATACGCCCGGTGGTCGATCAGAGCCGAAGATCCAGCGTATTTACGAGTACGAAAAAAGCCCTCGCCGGGGCTGATGGGAACTTTTTGGAGGAAACAGAAGTGAAATATCGCTATCTTGGCTCGTCGGGGCTGCTCATGTCGCGCCTCACCCTGGGGACCATGACTTTCGGCGCTGCCGATTGGGGTTGCGACGAAAAAGAGTCCCACGCGATCATTCGCGTCTATCTGGAAGGCGGCGGCAATTCGCTCGACATCGCGGATATCTACGCCGGCGGGAAATCTGAAACCATCATTGGAAACCTTCTGCCGGAGCTCAACCGCGATTCACTTATCATCGCCTCAAAGGCATCTCTGCCTACGGGAAACGGCAAAACGGAGTTCGGGGCGAACAGAAAGCAGATCATGGCGACGTGCGAGCGCAGCCTGAAGCGCCTCCAGACCGACTATATCGACCTCTACTATATTCACGTGCCGGATCCGGTAACCGGCTATGAAGAGACGCAACGCGCACTGGACGACCTCGTCCGGCAGGGCAAAGTTCGATATCTGGGAGTGAGCAGCTACTTCGGATGGCAGATCGCGAAGGCCAACGGAATCGCCGACCGGTACAGGCTCGAACGAATGGTCGCCGGACAGTATATCTACAGTCTGATCCACAGGGAGCTCGAGCGCGAGGTCATCCCGGCGGCCGTTGATTCCGGGGTCGGCATAACCTGCTTCAGCCCGCTCGGAGGCGGATTGCTTACCGGAAAGTATGGCGGAGATCGCCAACCTGTGGCCGGGTCACGGGCCTCCTACCGCACGAATGTGGACGGACCCCGATTCTGGAACGAGACCGGGTACCACACGGCGGAAATCGTGAATGAGGTTTCCGCCAAATATGGAATCGCCAATACGAAACTCGCAATAGCGTGGCCGCTGGGGCGGAAGTTCGTCTCCTCGGTCATAATCGGAGTGCGGAGTCTCGAACAGCTTGAGGACAACATGCGCTCGGCCGACTCCGACCTCCCCGCGGAAGTATGGAACGAGCTCGAAGAACGGACGCGGCCGCAGGAGGAGTACCTTACCTGGTACAATAAAGCCAACTATAACCGCTTCTTCTCGGCAAGCGAGTTTCACAACCCGGACGTCGAGCTCATATAGTTTTCCGGCCCGGAGAGGTGGCTATACGACGACCGGAATTCAGATTCCGGCCGGGACCGGCTCGACGGCTTCACGGGCGAGCATTTCGTTGATCGCGGCCGCGGCCTTCCGCCCCTGACCCATGGCGAGAATAACGGTCGCTGCGCCAAGGACGATGTCCCCGCCCGCGTAGACCCGATCGATGCTTGTCTTGCCTTCCTCGTCGGCAATGATGTTGCCCCACTTGTTCACGGTGAGCTCGGGAGTGGTCTTCCGCAGCAGCGGATTCGAATCATTACCGATCGAAACAATTACGGTGTCGACCTCGATGATGCTTTCGCTTCCCGCAATGGCGACCGGGCGGCGCCGTCCCGAATCGTCGGGCTCACCGAGCTCGTAGGAAAGGCACTCGATACCTCGCACGTGACTGTTTTCGTCCCCGAGAATGCACACCGGACTGCGGAGGAAATGGAATATGATCCCCTCCTCTTCGGCGTGGTCGACCTCCTCCACGCGGGCCGGCATCTCCTTTCGAGTGCGGCGGTAGACGACGTTGACCTCTTCTGCACCAAGACGAACGGCGGTTCTCGCGGCGTCCATCGCCACATTCCCTCCGCCGAGCACGGCCACCTTTTTCGGATGCGATATCGGCGTATCGGCGTGCCCCTCATCGTAGGCCTTCATCAGATTGCTTCGTGTCAGGTATTCGTTCGCGGCAAAAACACCCACGAGGTTTTCGCCGGGGATGTGCATGAACTTGGGGAGTCCGGCTCCGCTACCGATGAACAGCGCATCAAACCCGTCTTTCTCGAGCAGATCCATGAGCTTGCGCGTCCTGCCCACGAGGAAGTTTGTCTTTATTTCCACTCCCATCTTCCGCAGAGCCTCTATTTCATCTTCGACAATCTGTTTGGGAAGCCGGAACTCCGGGATTCCGTACAGCATTACGCCGCCCGGCTTGTGGAACGCTTCGAAAATCACCACCTCGTGGCCGGCTTTTCGCAGATCCGCGGCGGCGGTGATGCTCGCCGGTCCACTTCCGATTACACCAACACGCCTGCCGGTCGAGGGCGCAATCTTCGGGATGGAGGCCGCACCCGACGCGCGGTCGAGGTCGGCAACGTACCGCTCGAGCCGGCCGATCGATACCGATTTTTCCTGGTCCTTCAACGACTTGCCCAGCGTGCAATTCTCCTGGCACTGGCTCTCCTGCGGACAGACCCGGCCGCATATCGCTGGAAGGAGACTTGCCTCTTTGATCACCCCGATCGACCGGGCGAAGTCCTTCTCGGTTATTTCCCGGATGAATCCGGGAATGTCGATCGTCACCGGACAACCCGCAATGCAGGGCGCATTCTTGCACTGGAGGCAGCGCTCGGCTTCGACGAGCGCCTGGGCCTCGGTGTACCCGAAGGTGACTTCCTGCATGTTGTGGCGTCGCTTGAGCGGATCCTGGCTCGGCATCTCCTGTTGTGGAAAGCTGAGGCGGTCGCGATTCTTGAGGCCGCTCTCCGCTTTCTTGGATAGAAGTGCGGCAAGTACCTCCGACGCCGCTGCGTCATGTTCGTCCCGTGTTTTGTGACTCATTTGGGGGCTCCCGTCTGTGCTGCTGCAAGTTTGTCCGCCTGTGCGTCGAGTACGCACGCGTGTCGCGCTCTTTCCTCCTGACCCCGGTAGGAGCCAAGCCGCTTGAGCATGTTTTCGAAATCAACTCGATGTCCGTCGAACTCCGGGCCGTCGACGCAGACGAACTTCGTTTCCTCGCCCACGGTGACACGGCACCCGCCGCACATCCCTGTTCCGTCGACCATGATGGTGTTGAGCGAAACAACCGTCGGAACGGAATAGGGTCGCGTGGTCGCCGCGCAGAACTTCATCATGACCGGAGGACCTATGGCGACCACGAGGTCCGGCTTTCCGCCGACCTGCCCGTCACCCTGCGCACAAAGTTCCTTGAGCGGTTCTGTCACGAGCGCCTTGCGCCCGTAGGAACCGTCATCGGTTACCACGATGAGCTCGTCGGCGATCGCGCGCATCTCCTCTTCCATGATGACCAGCTCTTTTGTTCGAGCGCCCATTATGATGATGACCCGGTTCCCTGCCTGCTTCATCGCCTGGGCGATCGGATGCATCGGCGCCACGCCGATACCGCCGCCGACGCAGACTACAGTCCCGAATCTTTCGATGTGGGTAGGATTGCCCAGCGGACCGAGCACGTTGGCGATCGACTGCCCCACTTCATAGCGGGATAGATTGATCGTGGTCTTCCCCACCGCCTGAAAGATGATAGTTACCGTTCCCTCGACAGGATCGGCATCGGCAATGGTGAGCGGAATCCGCTCGCCAAAGTTGGTATCGAGCTGGAGTATGACGAACTGACCTGCCTTGCGTTCCGTCGCGATTAGCGGAGCTTCGATCTTCATGCGAAACACCTGCTCGGAAAGCTGCTGCTTTTCGATTATCTTGTGCATCTGGCACTTCCTCTCAATGTCATATATTGCCGGCCGGAGTAGTCGGCTCGTCGGGATTCAGCATCCAGTCGATGCCCTTTGCCGCCTCGTGACCGTTGGCGATTGCGCTGATCGCGTCCCGCTTGCTGTTAGCGATGTCGCCGCCGGCGAACACCCTCGGGTCGCCCGTCCGGCCAAAACGGTCGATGACCACTTTGCCGCGTTCAACCTTGACCCGCTCGAGAAAGTCCGCAGGAAGAAAGGTGTAGTCGGCGTCCTGCCCGATCGCTGAGATTATCGAATCGACGGTCACGCGAAAAAGCTCGTCTTCAATGAGAACCGGCTCCGGGCGCCGTCCCGGTCCCTTGTCGACCATGCGGGCCTTACCCCAGACAAGGGTTACCTGTCCGTTGGGCGCATCTTCGACCTTCACCGGGATCGCCTGGGTAATAAGATCGACGTGCTCTCCCTTCGCCTCGTGGATCTCCTCCTCGTCGGCCGGCATGTCCTCTTCGCGGCGGCGGTAGTAGATCGCTACCTCCGACCCGAGCCGGCGCGCAGTTCGCGCCGCATCCATCGCGACGTTTCCGCCGCCGATCACCGCTACCTTCTTCCCGAAACCCGGGTCTGCCCCCCGGGTCACGTCGTCGAGAACGGCAACGCCGGCGAGCACACGGGGATGGTTTTCCCCGTCCACGTTCATCGCGTAGGGTTTCGGGAGCCCGGTGGAAAAGAACACTGCATCATGTTCGGCGTAGAGCTTTTCGAACGGGATATCGACGCCGATTTTCACGCCCTGGTGAATGGTCACACCGAGCGACCGGATGTATTCGATATCTTTATCGATCTGCTCATAGGGAAGCCGGTATTCCGGGATGCCATAGCGCAGCATGCCGCCGGGCTTGTCGTTTCCGTCGTAGACGGTCACGCGGTACCCCATCATGCGAAGGTAGTAGGCCGCGGCAAGTCCTCCCGGTCCCGAACCGATGACGGCGATGTGATGACCGTTCAGCTCGTCGGCCTGATCAAGCACCTTCTCGTAGTCTTTGAGGTAGATCTGGTCGGCGATGTAGCGCTTGAGCCAGCGGATCGAAATCGCTTCGCCGTTGTTGTTGTTCATGGCGCACGCGAACTCGCAGGCATGGCTGCAGACCCTTCCACATGAGGCCGGAAGCGGGTTCGCTTCGTAGGTAATTCGCAGGCCCTCATCGACATCCCGTTCCCGGATCGCTTCGATATAAGCCGGCACGTTCATGTGAGCCGGGCAGGTCGCGACACAAATCCCGCAGGCCAGGCAGCGATCGGCCTCTTTCTCGGCCTGCTCCTTGGAGTAGCCCTGCACCATCTCGAGGAAGCTTTTTTCACTCTCCTCCGGCGGCAGCATCGGCATCGGGACGCGGTTCGGATCCAGAAGACGGTACTCTTCGGCACGCTCGTAACCAAGCTCGCTCTTGTCCCACGCTTTGGCCTCTGCGCCGGGAACAAACCGGAAGACTTCGGGGTCGTTGTCCACCCAGACGTACTCATTGCTCATGCCGAGCGATCCAGTGGGACAGATGTCCACGCACAGGGCACACCAGCAGCAGCGGCCGTAGTCGACCTGCGGGCGCAGTCCGCTGTCGCCGTGCCTGGATTTCCTTCCCTCCACCGGGACAAGGTCCAGCGCGTTGTTCTGACATATCTCTTCGCACGTACCGCAGCCAATGCACTTGTCGATATCATTTGTGTGGAAACCGCGATAGCGCGGGGCTCCCGGGCGCTCGTCGAGCGGTTTCGCCGTGGTATATGGTTTTTCGAAAACCCGTTTCCAGACCGCAAACGGGGCTATCACATCCTTCACGCTCATTCAGTTTATCTCCTTCTCGCCGCCGGGCGGCTCTTGCCGGCGCCGCTCGAGCGCCAGCCTGCTTTCGGCACCTACCTTTCAACCTCGGGTGGGTAGGTGTGAAGCGAAACCATCAACCCCGCAATGTCGGAGATGTTGGTTCCCACCGCGAGCCTTTCCAGAAGCGCTACCGCGTGGGTGTAACTCGGCCCGCGGACGCAGACCCGGCGCGGATAGCCGGTGCCGTCTGCCGCGACGAAATAGCCGTACTCGCCGCGCGTGCACTCCGCGCGCAGGTAGGTCTGGCCGGCAGGGATCTTCCAGTGGAGCACATTGGGCAGCATCGTATGGATTTCGCCTGCTTTGGGCATCTTCGCCAGAATCTGGCGGATCAGCTCCACGCTCTGCTGCATTTCGAGCCAGCGCACCCGTGCCCGGTTGTATGCATCCGAGAGCTCACCGGTCACAATCGAAAAGTCGAGCTCGTCATACACGAGGTAGGGATCGTCCTTGCGAATATCCCGCGCTATGCCGGCCGCCCGAGCATTTGGTCCGGTGATGCCGAACTGGTCGACAATCTCTCTGGGGATCACGCCGAGTCCCACGGATCTCGCCTTGAACACCGAATTGTTGAGCAGGATCAGATCAATCTCGGCGAGCAGCTTCTCGACTTTGACCAGCACCTCTTCCACGCGATCCGCATACCCTTCCGGCATGTCGGCCCGGACGCCGCCCGGGATAATGTACATGTGATAGATGCGGCCGCCGGACAACTCTTCGAAAAGGTCAAGAATGTAGTCGCGGTGCGTCACCGTCCACTGGCCGATCGTGCCCATGCCGAAGGATCCGGCCTGACCACCCATCCACATAAGGAAGCTTGCAAGCCGTGCCATCTCGAGAGTGAGCGCGCGCAACCACCTGGCACGCTCCGGTATCTTGATCCCCGCGAGCTCCTCGACGGCTGCCGCGTAGAGGTACTCGTTGAAATCGGGCTCGGGCACGCAGATCCGGCAAACGAGCGGAAAATTCTGGATGTAGCGGCGCCGCTCCATGAGCTTCTCGAATCCCCGGTGGAGATATCCGACGTGGGTCTTGCATCCGACAACCGTGTCGCCGTTCAGGATCAGCTCGAGGGACATGTTGCCGGTGACTCCCGGGTGATTGGGCCCCTGCCAGATCTTCACGAACTTTTCGGAATCGAGGTCGATCCGTTCTTCTCCACTCCGGAGCTTCGCGGGATCGATGATGTCCGGTTCGATCGTAGTATCTACTTCGTACATAACATTCTCCTCAGGCGCTCGGCGGCGTCGGTTCGTCCGGGTACATATTCTGTTTCATGTATTCAACAGGATCGTGCGACTCGCGGCCCGGGCGGGGAAAGAAGGTTCGCTCGGAATAGGCGAGGGTATCGAAGTCCCGACGCATCGGCGGGATGTCCTTCCAGCCCTCGAGGGCAAACTCGTCGTCGATCCGCGGGCTTCCCGGGAAATGGACGCCGTACATCTCCTTCAGCTCCCGCTGGTAGGTCGCCGCCTGTGCCCACAGGTGGTGAATCGATTCCATCTCGGTGTAGGCCGGCTTCGGTGCGCCGGCTGTGCTGGCAAGGCCGGGCGCGAACAGCGTGTCGCCGTCGTGGCCGGGGCGCGCCTCTGCTTGTCCGTTTTTTCGGCCGTTCGCCCCCTCGCTCCGGCTCACCGCGACTGGATTTTCACCGCGCGGAATTTCCACCTGAATACCGATATCTGCCCGAAGCCCGTAATTGTGCAACAGATAGAGCAGCCGCAGGATTCCGCGTTCCACGACGTCCACCGCCGTGACGAGTACCAGGTGCGTGAAGCCGAGGTAGTCGCGCATATGGGTAATGAGCGGCACCGCGTCTTTGCGCGGCACCGTAACGAAGCCAAGCGAATCCCGCTGCACGTAGGCATCGGAAAGCTCGAAACGTCGTTCAATCTCCTGCATTGTCCCGGCCAGTCTGCTCTGTCCGAGGGTGACCCTGCCGTTCGATCCCGATTCATTGCTCATGGTCTCCCCCCCTACCAGTTGTAGTCCGGCATGTTCCAGTCACGGATGACCCTCTTCTGGTTTGCCTTATACCAGTCGAAGTTTTCGGCGTACCTGTTTGCCCCTTCGCCTTTGCCCGACTTGATTATCTCTTTCAGCTTGTTGAATCCCGCAATGAGGGCTTCGGGACGCGGCATGCAGCCGGCGATGTAAACGTCAACCGGGATGTAGTGATCCAGCCGGTTGATGGTGTTGTAACTGTCCCAGTACATGCCGCCGTTTATGGTGCAGCTTCCCAGAGCCAGGACGAACTTCGGGTTCTGCATCTGCTCGTAGCTTCGGACAATTCGCTTCAGAGTTTTCACCGAAGCGTAGCCGCCGATGATGAATACGCCGCTCTGCCGCGGAGTAGGCCGCGGTTGAATACCGTATCGGTACATGTCAAACCGGGAGGTCATGAGCGGTCGCAACTCGATCGCTCCGCACCCGGTTCCGAACCCCAGGATCCAGAGCGAGTTTGCCCGCGCCCAGTTTGCAAACTTTTCCAGTATGCCGTTGTAGGGCTTGACCACCTGGGGCCGCGCATCGCAGTAGAGCTCGCGATCGGCTTCGGGAAGGTCGAGGTTAGCGAGCCGGATTGCCCGACCCACAGCCTCGCGTCCGTCACCCGCCGCATCGTTGCCCTCGTCAGGTCTCACTATCTTTGCTTCACTCATAGAGTTCCTCTTTCAAATTACCAGTATCGCAAACACCACAGCGGCCAGACCGATCACCGTCGGCACTCTCAGAAAGAAACGAATCGACTGGTCGACGCGGAACCGCGGAAAGCTAACGCCAACGAAGATCGTCACCATGTAGAGCAGGAACGTCTTGATAAGCATTCCCCAGATCGTGGTGGCGCCGCCGAAAAACAGGTTCATGAAAAGCACGAGCTTCGCAATGTTGAAGATCGCGCGATTGGTTTGAAGCAGAGCAAGAAATGAGCTGTGGTACTCGGTCGGCGGTCCGATCGGGATCTCCTGCGGCGCAATGACGACGCTGAACGGATTGTGCATGTTCATTCCCAGGAGCGAGATCACCCCGGCGATGACTGCAAACGGATTCGTGAAAAGCGTCCAATGAACAAAGCCGCCCTGTTGCGCCGCGACAATGTCGGTGATCGACAGCGTGTGGTACTGTGCGGCAAGCGCGATCACCGAGAGGGCGAAAGGAACCTCGAACGCGGTCATCTGTGCGAGACCGCGGCTTACGCCGATAGCGCTGTAGGGATGGCCGCTCTCCCCGGCTCCGAGCGCCATTCCGAGCTGGCCGAAGAAGATAAAGTACATTACCAGAATCACATCGCCGGCGAAGTGGAAGTTCGAAAACAGAACCGAACCGAATATCGCGGGAATGAACAGGTAGGTCCCGACTCCGCCGGCCACGCGGAAGATCGGACCGAGGTAGAACATGATGCCGTGGCTGATCGAGGTGCGCTGGAAGTAGTTCTTGATGATGTCGATGTACCCCTGCCAGACCGGAATGCCGATGCGTCCCTGGACACGGGCCTGAATTCGCGCGGTGATCCCGCCGAGAATCAATCCCCAGTTCAGAATTACAAAAAGTGAAATCGCCGCGAATAGGATTTGCAGCACTATCGGATTCATAGGGACCCTCTCATGATGAAATAGACGATCACTACATACAGCAGGATGTGCAGAGCGTAGGTTTGTCCGTTCCCGCTGTAAAGGTTGTCAAATGCTTTTGCGATAGAGTGTACGCCCTCATTGACCGCGTTCCAGAAGCGGACGAAGACCGGTTTGACCATGAAACCGAGCGCACGGCTGTAGGGCTGGAAGAAGTTGTGTGCGTAGTGGGTGGTCTCCGGCCGATCCGGCCGTTCACCCGCGTACACCATATTGAACTGTTTCACAACCTGTGGCTTGCGCGAGACCAGAAGAAGCCAGGCGAGCGGCGTGATGAAGACTCCCATCGTGACCAGCATCACCAGGCTTCCGTTCCAGTATCCCAGCGTGCTGATTACCGTGTAGTTTTCCCACCGGATCGTCGCCGGGAAGAACCCCGAGACGATGTTCATGATCGGCGTCAGAATGATGCTCGGAAATGCAGCCACTGCGATCGTGCCGAAAATCAGGAGCACCTGGGGGATGAGCAGCCAGACCGATGCCTCCTTCAACTGCTGGAACCGGGTCTTGAGCTGGCCGAGAAACACCGTGTAGATGAAGCGGAACAGGTAGAGAAAGGCCACGGTCGACGCGAAGAACGCGACTCCCGCCATGAGGTACCATCCCTTTTCGAGAAGGGCGGTGTAGAAAAGCCACTTGCCGCCGAAGCCGGGAAGCGGCGGAACGCCTGAAAGTGCGATGATTCCTATGAGAGCCGAGATATAGGAAATCGGCATTTTTTTGATGAGCCCGCCCATCCGGTACATCGATCGGGTTCCAGTCCGCTGGATGACGCCCGCTACTGCGAGAAACAGCATGCCCTTGTAGAGCAGGTGGTTCACCGCCATGAACATTGAAGCGGTCCAGCCGAGGTGCGTCATCATCCCGACGCCTGCGATCATGTAGCCGATCTGGCTCATGCTGGAGTAGGCCATCAGGTACTTCACGTCCTCCTGGAAGACCGCCATCAGGGCGCCGAAAAGCGCCGTGAGGATACCGACCCACGCAACGATTTCCGGCAGCGACGCGGCAACCGACAAGGCGCCGTTCGCAGACGGAGCGGAGGTTATCCCGGCCGCACGCAGTCCGAGGACCCCGACAAAAAGCACGATCGCGAAGAGTGCCGCCTTGCTCATGACACTGCTTATGAGCGCAGACGCGTCATCTTCAGCCTCGCCGTAGGCGCCCGGCAACCAGACGTGAACTCCGATTGCGCCGGCTTTCATGAGAAACCCGAGGGCGAGCAGGATCATAGCGGCGAGCACCAGCGCGGGTGCGGCACCGGAGGAGACAGCCGCCCCCGCGAGAGCGGAGCCTGCCGCGTTACCGATGCCAAGAAGGCTGTCGATGGATATTCCCGCGGTGAGCCCGGAAAGCGACAGCCCCGATACAAAGGAGGAAAGCCACGCGACAGCCTGTCCGCCGGCGGCAGCGACAACTGCAGGGACTTCCCGAACGGCTTCCGGCAGCGCAGCAGCAGCCGCGGCAAAGCCGGTCATGAGCAGAAATGCACCGCCAATTGAGAACGCTGCGTATCGCAATGACGGCTTTCCGGTGCGGTCGCCGCGGAGCACGAGAAGGTAGGAGCTTACCGCCATGAGCTCCCAGGCAAAGATGAAATCAAGCGCCGTGGCGGCGGCGGCAATCGAGCCCAGCGAGAGCACGAGCATGGTGGCAAGCGGGTAGTACCCGACCTGGCGACCCTTTCGTGAGAGCGAACTGATGAGGATCACGCCTCCGCCCACGAGAAAGATCAACTCGAAGAACCATCGCAGCCCGCCAAGGCTCGGAACCACCAGGTAGGCGGCCGCCGCGATGATCGCGAGCGAGATCACCCCTTTGAGCTTGCCCGGAAGAAAGTCCAGGATGAACAGCGCGGCGGCGGCAGCCAGGGGAAGCATCTGCACCAGCGCGAACTCCCCGGAGAGCAGCGTCATCACCGCTCCAGTAACAGCCAGGAGTATCGCCCCGAGAATGAGCGCTCCACATTTTACCGGCGAACCTTCCGATTCGGCCTCATCCAGCTCAACGCCCTTTGGCGCAGGCGTGAAAGCCGAAGCGGCCACCACGCTCACCGCGGTTTCGACCTGCATCGAGACCGTCGCGGCAGGGAATCCGGCGCCCATTCCGGCGCCAACAACGCCGGCAATCGGGCTCGGGGTGACGGCCTCGGCCGCAATAGATGCCGATCGCCGCACTGCTACGGTTGTGCCAAACCAGCGCAGAAGATAGATCGCTTCGAAAAGCGATCCGGAAAGAAGCATTGCCAGCCAGACCCAATTTCCCCCATTCACCAGGCGCACCACAAGCTGCCACTTCGCCCAGAATCCCGGAAAGGGCGGCAGTCCCACCAGCGCGACGATAAGAAGCCCAAACGCCGCAATGAACAGCGCCGGCAGCTTTGCGCCGGCACTACCGGTCGCAGCGGGCCTGGAGCCGTTGGGCCCGAGTATTCCCGCGGTCCAGAAAAGTCCCGCCTTGGCGACAAGATGATTGAGAAAAAGCCCGCCGACTACGACGAGGGTAACCACTGCGCCAAAGCCGGTGAGTCGCCCAAAGGCGGCCGCCGCGGTGACCAGCCCCACCTGCGCAACTGACGAGAAACCCAGAATGCGCCGCGGATCGCTGTGGCGCAATCCGATGAGATTGGCGAAGAAGAAGGTGAAAAGCCCGAGCCCGACCAGTGTCGGCAGCGCACTCTCGGGCAGCAACGGCAGAAGTTTGTAGAAGGCGAATAGAAACCCGGCGGAATTCACCGCCGCGATCAGAGCGGCGAGACCGGTATGGCCGGACTGATAGACGTCCAGCGCCCAACCGTTCGCCGGAAAGGGCTTCAGCTCCACCAGGATGGAGGCAAAAAGCAGAAAGAACGCCAGAAAACCCACCCCGCCGGTGAACAGGGTACCCGATCCGATAATGCCGTCGAGATAGAGCGTACCCGATACGCGATATACGTAGATTACCCCAATGAGAAAGAGCGTAGAGGCAATTCCGCCGGCCATGATGTACTTGAAACCGGAGGCGAGGCTCGCGCCGCTTCGCTGCATGCCAAGCACTGCATAGGTCGATATGGAGGTTATTTCGATGAATACGAACAGGTTGAAAAGATCTCGCGTCAGTACCATTCCGTTGACGCCCATGACCACCAGAAGGTAGAGCACGATCCCGGTCACCGGGCCCGATTTCAATCGACGACCAAGGTAGACCGCCCCGAGAAGGGCGACGACATTCGCAAACAGCGTTACAATCGCCTCTTCAACACCCATTCGCAATGCGATTGCGAAGGGCGGCGGGAAACCGGCTGTCTGGATCAGCACCGGCGCTGCCCCGCCAAGGAGATGAACCAGCCAGCTGCCGCTAATCAGCACGAAGAATGCGAGTGCGGCATACAGAAGCGTCATGGAAATCGCACGTCCGATCTTGTCAAACAGGCCGAACAGAAACGCAAGTCCCAGGGCCACGGCAAAAAGATAGAGTGGGCTTAGCATCACGGCTCCCCCTGCTTCCTGGCCGGAAGTCTGAAGTCATCGATGGAGAGCGACCCGCGCGTCTTGTGCATCTGCACCGCGTAGCTCAGCATGAGAGCCGTGACGGCAAGCCCGATTACGATAGCCGTAAGCACCAGCGCAGACGGTATCGGGTCTATCACCCTGCTCGCCGCCTGCGCCTGCGGTACCGCCTTATCGATGATCGGAGCCGTGCGGCCCCACAGGTAACCGACCGAAACGATGATCAGATGCACGCCGGTGTCCATGATGGAAAATCCAATCACGATCTTTATCAGATTCTTCCGGGTCAGCATGCCCCACAGTCCAATCCCGAGAAGGACAAAGCCCAGAACCGTTACAATAGTCATAGGTCAGCACTCCCCTACTTTCGAAGCGATTCGAGAATATTGGTCAGCTCCGAGCCGACCTTCAGCCCGACCAGGGAATAGATGATCGGGATGGCACCAGCGCTGAAAACCTGTCCCAGCGTTCCAAGCGGAAGAATCGTCGTATCGAGGAAACCCGCGGCCAGAAGCAGGCCGAGCAGTCCCATCGCCACGTAAAAGGCTCCGGAAAGAGACTCGACGACCAGAAGCACCCCATGGTTCAACTTGCGCGCGGCGTTTGCTGCAAGCAGCAGCGCGAAACCGGATGCGATGACGACGCCGCCCTGGAAACCCCCGCCCGGAGTCAAATGGCCGTGAACGAAAATGTAGGCGCCGAACATGAGAACCAGCGGGAAGAGCACGACCGAACCGGTTGAAAGAATTTCGCTGAACGGTGAGGGCATGCTCGGCCCCGTCGCGGTTTCGTCATTCGCCGGAATGGCGGATTCCGCCTCGTCTTCCTCTTTCCCCGCGCGCCGGCGAAGGAGGAAGCCTACGCCCGCGGTAGCGGCAAAAAGGACCGTCACCTCTCCGAGCGTGTCCAGACCGCGATAGGTCACCACAACCGCCGTCACCAGGTTCGCCGCTCCCAGCTCGGAGGTACCACCTTCGACATACCGGGTTGCAAGTGGGGTCAGCTCCTTGAACGGAGTGAGTTGGGTCACCAGGGGGAGAATCATCAGCCCGAACAGGGCAATCGCCACAAATATCAGAAGCCGCTTAATCATTCTCGCTCCCCCCCTGCCTGCGAATGCGTGAAAGCGCATACAGGAATACTACCGTGGTCAGGGCCGACCCGATCGCCGCTTCGGTCATTGCGACATCCGGCGCCGCGAGCACTATGTAGATGACGCTTGCCACCAGGCTGACTACACCCGAGCTCACTATCGCAGCTACCAGATTCTTCTGGTAGATGGCAATAATCGCACCGGCAATCATGAAAAGACCGATGGGTATGATGAAGATTTCCACGGAACTCATGAGCCTGCTCCTGTGGAATCGGCCAGGTCATCTCGCACGCTGCGGCGCGAGAGGGCAACTTTGCCGATATGTGCGGCTCGGGCAAGAACGTGCGAAGAGATCGGGTTTGTCATCACCACGAATCCGATAATGAGCAGCGCCTTGGGAAGCCACCCGGGTTGTGCGACTCCGACGCCGAGAATGAAGAGGATGGTTCCGAGTGTCGTAGCCTTGGTGCCGGTCTGCATGCGGTTGTACACGTCGGGCATCCGGATCATGCCGATGCCGGCCAGGAGCAGAAAAAGCGCTCCCACGATGGCGACGAATCCGCCGATTATTGCGTTCATGTTATTCTCCCTCTAAAGTCGACGCTCGATGAAACGAGCAAGCACGACAACGCCGACAAAACTTATCAGGGCGTAGACAAGCGCGACATCCAGATAGATGAAACGACCAAGAATGTACGCGAGAAAGACGATGAAGGAGACGGCCACGATGGTCATCCCGTCCAGTGCGGTAATTCGATCGGCCAGAGTCGGCCCGAGAAACAACCGGACAAACATCAGGAGCCCTGCGAGGGTCGCTATTGCGCCGGCAATGATAAAAAGCAGGTCAGCCACAGATCACCTCCAGGTACCGCTCGAATCCGGTAACGATCTTCTGGGTTGCCTCCTCGACGTTGGTGGTCGTTACCGATATCCAGTGGATGTAGAAGTCCTCTCCGTCGGTTTCCACGGTGATAGTACCGGGCGTGAGGGTGATCGAGTTGGCCAGGAGCAGGCGCCCCATCGGCGTCTTCAGCTTCGTTTTCACCTTCACAATGCCGGGATTGATAGGTATCGTCGGCTGTATCACCCGGAGAGCCACGTCCAGATTTGCTTTCACCAATTCGAATAGAAATACCACGCCATAGGCTGCGGCATACGCGAGCGCTTTCGGCGTGAAGCGGATTCCCGAAAGCACCCGGATGCCCTCGCGGGAGGTCACTACCGCAGCAATCAACGCGATAGCCGCACCGACTATGATCTCGTCGTTACTTACCGGCAACGTAAGCAGAATCCAGACACCGAACAGCACCAGCGCCAGGAATACCCGGCTGGCAAATGCCTTCATACATCCTCCTCGAATCGAGGCCCGGACCTGTCCGGGCACCCTCGTGGAAAACACACCCCGGGTGCACCGCGATGGTCCCGAAAGCGACCGCGGGCAGTCTGCTGCGGAAGTCGCACCCCGCAGATGTGCTTTTCATATCGATATGAAAGTGATTATATATAAAACATTGTATATTACGTTCCGAACCTTGTCCAACGGTTTCTCAAGAAATTTTTATCTTTTTTGGTTTTTTTTCGTGTGATGTGAGCGAAGGTCTCAGATCAGTCGAGGCCGCTCGCGTGCGCGGAATCGGCGATACTCAGCCGGGCAGCCCAAACGTCGCGGTTGAAGCCGTAGATCCGCTCTTCGTCGCCGGCAATCTCGAGCACCGGATAGAGTGGAGATTTGATGTCGGGATGAGAAATGATCTTTCTTGCGGTGAATTGGTCGGCCGGAGGCAGAAGGTCGACGAAGACGTAGCGATAGGCAAAGCCGTTTTCGTGCAGGAAGGCCTTTGCTTCGCGGCAATAGTCGCAGTAGGAGATTGAATAGATTGTGAGCGCGGGTTCAGTGATTGTCCCTTCCGCGTGGGTAAATTCCAACGCCACCTGTCGCACACCTCGATTTATATATAAATAATTCTATATTCGAAGAGATTTCCTGTCAAGGAAAAGATTCTGCCCTAACACGAATGCGGGCTCCATGCTATTGTCATCCCATGGACCAGGAATCCTTTTTCCAGCGGTATAACATCAGTCACGACGATTTCGCGAGAACGGGAATCCCGTGGGACGAGATCGAGAAGACGATCGCCGAGTACGACCGCATCCGACCGGCCCTTGAATCGGTCGGGCGATACGTGGTTGATGCGCTGTTGAAGTGCAATAGGGTCCACTCAATCAAGTACCGGCTGAAAGAGAATGAACATCTTGCCGAGAAGATCATCCGAAAGTGCGCTGTGAATCCGGAGCGCCGAGTCGATTCGTCCAATTTCCGCAGCGAAATCACCGATCTTGTCGGTATTCGCGCGCTTCATCTGTTCAAGGAAGAGTGGATCCATGTCCACGAGTACATCTGCGACACGTGGTCACTTTCGGAGAAACCGGTCGCCTACGTCCGCGCCGGCGACTCGGAAGAGCTCCTCCGGTACTATAGAGACAACAATTGCGAGGTCAAGGAGCACCGATTCGGGTATCGCTCGGTTCACTACCTGATCGAATCCCGACCTGACCGCGAAAAGTACGTCGTGGAGATTCAGGCGCGGACGGTGTTCGAAGAGGCCTGGGGCGAGATCGACCATGTCATCAGCTACCCCTATCAGACAGGAAATGAGCTTTTGGTGCGGCTGTCGATGATCCTGAACCGGCTGGCGGCCAACGCAGACGAGTTGGGCTCCTACATGCGCTATCTCAAGTCCAAGACCGACTTCACGGAACAGCAGTACCGGCGCACCATCCGGGAGAAGAACGCCATAATTGAAGACCTTCGCTCGAAAATAGACGAGCTGCAGATCGACGGGGAACAGAAGAGAGCACTAACTTCAGGACTGAACGAACTGCGGAAGAACCGAAGTCATGAGGCCGACTTCGCCGACCGTTTTCCCTGGCTCGACCATTTCATGGAGTCCGACCTGTTCAAGGACATCACTGAGCGGATAAGCGCGATTGTCAACTCGGACAAATTCCAGGAAATCGAACTCTCCGACGCCGATCTTCAGATGCTGTCGAACGCGCAGCGCGACCTCATGCGGCTGATGGGGAGCCCGGAAGCGGTCGCCCAGGTGCTGAAAAAGCAACAGCTCCTCCACAACCTTCCCGGACTCGACTTCCAGGGAGAGCCGGATGCCGCCGGCGACGGTGCATCGGCCGGCGACAACTCACCGGTCGATGAGCCTTCGGGAACCGACGCTCCCAAAAAGGATTAGTTTACGGCCCTATACCGCCTTTTCCATGATCCGGTTCAGGCGCGCGACAAAATCAGCGGGATCCTTTATCGTGATTCCTTCTACAAGCAGCGCCTGATCGAGGAGTAGCGTACTCACGTCGAGGATGTGCGCTTCGTCCTCGCTGTTCTTTAGTCCCTGCAGGATCGGATGGCCAGGATTAACCTCCAGGATCGGTTTTACATCAGGCATATCCTTTTGACCCATCGCCTTCATCAGCGCCTGCATTTTCATCGTCGGGTCCGCATCGTCGACCACGATGCAGGAGGGGGAATCGGCCAGCCGGACCGACGTCCGCACGTCCTTCACCCGATCCCCGAGAGCCTTCTTGATCTTCTCGATGACGGGTTTCGCCTCTTTTTCCTTTTCCTTGTCCTTCTTGCTCGAGAGGTCTTCACCCGCATCGGCGCGGTTCACCGGTTTGAGATCGATCTCCTTGTATTTGTCGATCATCGGAGCGACAACTTCGTCGATTTCGTCGTCCATAATGAGCACTTCGATGCCCTTCTTCGCGTACGCCTCGATCAGCGGGGATCGTCTGAGGGTCTGTTCATGCTCGCCGGTGATGAAGTAGATCGCCTTCTGATCCGGCAACATCCGTTCCTTGTATTCGGCAAGACTGGTGAAACCCTCGACCTTCGTTGATTTGTAGCGCACAAGCTCGAGCAGCTGATCACGATTCCCGAAGTCCGAATAAAGCCCCTCTTTGAGCGGCCGGTTGTACTGTTCGATGAATTTTACGTAGAGCTCCTTGTCCTCCGCTGCGATCCGGGCAATCTCGTTGAGCAGCTTTTTGACCGACTGATTCCTGATATTGAGCATTACCCGATTCTGCTGAAGGATCTCGCGACTCACGTTCAACGGCAGATCTTCGCTGTCGATAACTCCGCGGGCAAACCGGAGATAGGTCGGCAGAAGCTCTTTCTCGTCGTCGGTAATGAACACACGCCTGACGTAGAGCTTAACTCCGGGCCGATAGTCCATATAGTAGAGATCGAACGGGGCCTTCTGCGGAACGTAGAACAGCGTGGTGTACTCGAGTGTGCCCTCAGCCTGCGTATGAAGCCAGAAAAGAGGATCTTCGGTATCGTGGCCGATCGTCTTGTAGAACTCCTTGTAGTCCTCGTCGGAGAGCTCGCTTTTCGGCTTTCGCCAGATTGCGCTTGCGGCGTTGATCTGTTCCACCGCCTCCTCGCTGTTCTTGACCTTTCCTTCGTTGTCGTACTCGCTCTTTGTGTAGTGCAGATAGATGGGAAAGGCGACGTGATTCGAATACTTCTTGATTACATCCTGCAGCGACCAGCGGCTCGCGTACTCCTTGCCTTCGTCATTCAGGTGAAGCGTGACGATCGTTCCGTGGCTCGACTTCTCCGCCTCCTGGATCTCGAACTCCCCGGTTCCGTCGCTTGACCAGAGATAGCCCTTCTCCTCGCCGGCTTTTCTGCTCAGCACCTCGACCCGGTCCGCGGCCATGAACGAGCTGTAGAAGCCGACGCCGAATTGTCCGATGAGATTCGAGTCGCGCTTGGCGTCTCCGGAAAGCATGGCGAGAAAGCCTTTGGTCCCCGAACGCGCAATGGTCCCGAGGTTTTCGATGAGCTCCTGCTCGTTCATTCCGAGACCGGTATCTTCGACCGAGAGGGTCTTCTTGTCCTTGTCGTCGAAACGGATGTCTATCCGGGCGTCGTACTTGAGTGACTTGTAGGCGTCGTCAGTCAGGGTAAGATACTTGAGCTTGTCGAGCGCATCCGACGAGTTCGAGACAAGCTCGCGTATGAATATCTCCTTGTGAGAATAGAGCGAGTGGATGATCAGGTGGAGGAGTTGGCTTACCTCGGTCTGGAACTGGTGACGTGACATTTTCGGTTTCTCCTTTTTAAGTCTTTTCGAGCAATTCCCAAGCTTCGCGGCTCTCCGCCGCGGCATAGCGTGTTCTTGACTAAAGTGCTGTGTGAAAAAAATATAGCAGCGAAACGGCCGATGGGCAACGGAATTCGGGTATAATGACGCGAGGCGCTATGTTTCGCATACGACGGGTGCACGACATTGGAACAGAACGAAACGCGCGGGTGGTTTCCCGCGTGCAGGAGATGCTTCCGGGGCGGATTCGCGGCATCCAGTCGGCGTTCGTCGCCGGCATCGTCGACCAGCTGCACAATCCCGTCGAACATCAATTCCGGACAATCCTCTTCGTCGCCGAGGATGAAAAGAACAATCTCTCAGGATTCGCGCTTCTCTCGCACGACCCGACCCTGAAATTCTGCCTGCTCGACTTCCTGGTCGCCTCGTCTCTGGTTCCCGGCCGCGGAGTAGGCGGCGCGCTTTACCAGCGAGTGCGGGAGGAGGCAACGCGGCTGCGCGCGATCGGCATCTTCATGGAGTGTCTCCCGGACGATCCGGCGATTTGTTCCGACGCCTCGCAAGAGGACCAGAACCGCAAACGCCTGCGGTTCTACGAGCGTTACGGCGCCCGGCCGATCACCGGGACCAGGTACGAAACGCCGCTCGGGCCGGGTGACGATTGCCCGCCGTTCCTGGTCTTCGATGATCTTTCGCGCGAGGGAGAAACCGGTCTGCCCGGCCTGAGAAAAAACGCAGCGCGCCGTATTGTCCGGGCGATTCTCACGCGCAAATATGCTGAGCTGTGCCCGCCCCAGTTCGTGGACATGGTGGTCGACTCCTTCAGCGACGACCCCGTTCGCATTCGCCCGCCGCGGTACCACACCGGCACGACACCGGCCGCATCCCGCGGCGGGACGGCCGCGCCGCAGATCCGGAGCGAAGACCGCACAGCGCTTGTGGTGATCGACTCCCACGAGATTCATCATATCCGGGAGCGAGGATACGTCGAATCGCCCGTGCGGATATCTGCAATTCTTCGCAAGCTCGAACTCAGTCGCTCGCTTCGCCGGGTGCCCATCCGCCACTATTCCGACGAGATCATTCGCAGAATTCACGACCCGGCGCTTCTTGCGATCCTTCGGGAGTCGCTGAAGATGGCTCCCGACCAGGATCCGGTCTACCCCTATGTTTTTCCCATCCACCACGCGGACCGACCGCCTGCGGACTATACGGTGCGTGCGGGCTACTACTGCATCGACACCTTCACGCCTCTTCACCCGAACGTGTGGCCCGCCGCGAGGCGGGCCGTTGACTGCGCTCTTACCGCGGCAGGGCTCGTCGCCCACGGCGAATCGCGGCTCTCCTATGCGCTCGTCCGTCCGCCCGGGCATCACGCCGAGCGTAAGGTATTCGGCGGTTTCTGTTATCTCAACTCCAGCGCGGCAGCGGCGGAATACCTCTCCGACGGCGGTCACGTGGCGATTCTCGACGTGGACTTTCATCACGGGAACGGTCAGCAGGATATTTTCTACGGCAGGCGTGATGTGCTCACGGTCTCAATCCACGGCCACCCCCGCTACCAGTACCCCTACTTCGCCGGCTTCGAGGATGAGACCGGCGAGGAAGAGGGCGAGGGCTACAACCTCAATCTCCCGGTCACCCGAAGCCTCGACGGCGAAGCGTACAGAAAAGTGCTCAAACGGGCGCTCAAACGAGTCTACGATTTTGACCCCGACTTTCTTGTTGTGGCTCTCGGACTCGATACCGCGCGCGGCGATCCTACCGGCAATTTTCTCCTTCGCGCCGACGACTTTCGCCAAAACGGCGCGTTGATCGGCTCCCTCGGAATCCCGACCGTGGTGGTGCAGGAGGGCGGCTACGACACCCGTGTGCTCGGAACCAACGCACGCGCGTTCTTTGACGGTCTCTCGAGCGGTTTCCTCTCGCTTCCACATACCCGATAGCCGCAGTTCGGCCGATTGCGGGATGGCGCGCCGGAGCATATAGTTCACCGAGGAGGCCCGGATGTCGCAGAGAGCGAACACATTACGAAAACGGATCGGCTTCCGGGCTGGCATGCGACCCTGTGGATCTGCCTTCCGATCGCCGCCCTCCTTGCCTCTTGCGTCGATCCTCCGGTCAGCACAGCCAGAATAGAGGCGGGCGTACGGCAGCTTCTCGAGCTTCGCACCAGTGAACAGATCTATCGGGCGGTTGGCTACATCAGTCAGGAAAGGTCGGTTCTCATATTCAAGACCGTGGACCGTCAGGTCCTCTATGCTGTCAACATCCGGATCGACGCGGGAATCGACCTGTCGGATGGTCTTCGGGTCTCAGCAATCCCCGGCGGCCGCGAAAGATTGCAGGTCTCGTTGCCGGCGGCGAAAATTCTTGGAGCCGATGCAGACGAGACGTCGATCAGGCAGTACTTCTCGCACGAAAAGGGTGGCGCAGTCAGCCTGCTCGACTACGGCGATCAGATCGAGGAGCTGAAGAAGCGCACGGTTGAGGACGCAATCAACCGCGGAATTCTTGCCCAGGCTGACGAAAATGCGCGGAAAATCGTCGGTAATTTCCTGCGAAGCTTCGGCATCACCGATGTGCGGTTCACGCGAGTGCCGGAGAACGACAAATGAAACATCGGATCCGCTTCTTCATTCGAATCGCCCTGTTTGGGACGATCACTGCAGCGGTGATCTTGTTCGCTCTCGCGGCTGCCGGACGCATCGGGACCCTCGCCCGGTTTAACCTGCTCGAAGGCCTCGGGATTGTTCGAACTTCGGACTCGAGAAGCGCTGCGCTTCTGCTGGAACGCGTGCGGGATCTCTATCGCCTCGACACGGTGGAAATGGTCTACAAGTCCGTGTTCCCGTATGACTACATGGATCCTGCTCTCGATATCAGGTCGATCATCGCCGCGACGCGGATAGCCAAAGGAAGCGTTGCGTCGCTCCTGAGTCCCGCGCAGGAGCTCTACCTTCGCGCATACAACCTGAGCCATGATCTGGGGATGCAGACGGGACCGGACCGGTACGACTTCGTGGTGGTTACCGCAGTAGTACGCGCCGGGATCGACCTTTCTGAGACAACGGTTGCGCATCCGGAAGCAGCCTCGAAGCAGGAGATCGCGCGGTGGCTGAAACTCGGGGAATCCGACGGCGCGAACCGCTCCGCATCGGTACGGCTACCGCAGGCGATCGTCACCGACATCCGCATCGAGGATCCGAACAAGACCTCGTACGTGTATCCGGACATGCAGATTCCTCCGTCGGGATGGAAACGAATCGCCGCGTTCGTCGCATCTCATATCCGCGAGGACGCGGAGCGAAGCGACCTGCGGATCCGCGCAAGAGATCGCGCGCGATCCCTTGTGGGATCTTTCCTGAACAACGCGGGATTTGACTCAGTAGATTTCGTCGAGTAAGTTGAAAGTCGGACGAATCCGCCACATCCTGACCGTCAGTCGTCGTCCCCTGCGCAGGCACTTTACTTTCTCGCGAACATTTGGTATTATCTATATATTGATTGTTATATACAAGGAGCGAAGATATGTCGGAGCATCTCACAAAAGACGCCTTTATGGAAAAGGTCTTCAACTACGAAAAGAACAGCGAATGGAAATACGAGGGAGATCTTCCTGCGATAGTCGACTTCTACGCTGATTGGTGCGGCCCGTGCAAGATGGTGGCACCGATACTCGAAGAAATCTCCGAGGAATACAAGGATAGACTGCACGTCTACAAGGTGAACACCGACGAAGAGCAGGAGCTCGCGGGCGCTTTCGGAATCCAGAGCATCCCGTCGATTCTGTTCATCCCAATGGAAGAGAAGCCGCAAATGGCGGCCGGTGCTCTCCCCAAGCCGACGTTGCTCCAGGCGATGAAGGAAATTCTCAAAGTCGAGTAGCCGCGCGCGGCCACAAATGCCGGAGCACCGCTCGCCTCCGCATCGTCGGGGGTGCAGCGGTTGCCGAAGGCCGCCGTTGCCCGTATAGTAAGAGCATAGTATGCGGCCTCCCACCCGACAAGAAAGCCCGCCGGTATCAAATCTCCCCGAATCGAGGAGCACGGCGTCATGACACTCTCCTATCTGTCGCTCGCCGTCCTCGTTCTGCTCTCGAGTTTCTTTTCCGCCACAGAAACGGCATTTACTTCGCTGTCGGTCGTCCAGATTCAAGACATGAAGAAGAAGTACGGGGCACGGGGGCTTCTGATCGAAAGCCTGACCCAGCGGCCGGACCGGCTTTTGACGACTATCCTGATCGGCAACAACCTGGTAAACATTGCAGCCTCGGCGTTGGCCTCTTCGATTACCATAGAGTATTTCGGAAATGAGTATCTCGGCATCATGACCGGCATATTGACGCTCGTTATCCTGGTCTTCGGTGAAGTGACGCCGAAACAGCTTGCCATCGTCAACAACGAGTTCATCACCTTGCACACCGCACGGACGATTTCGGTGCTCACCTACGCGCTGTTGCCCGTCTCCTGGGCGCTCGGCGGAATCAGCCGCGTGGTGATGCGCCTGACGGGCGGCCGGAAGAACCCGCGGATTACCATGGAGAGCTTTCTTCACCTCATCAGCCACGCGGAAAACATCGGCGTCCTCGAAAGTTATCGCACCCGGATTCTGCGAAACGTTTTCCGATTCAGCGCAGTCACCATTCAGGCGGTCATGACTCACCGGACCAACGTGTTCAGTCTCGAGCAGGACCGGATGGTGCAGGAGGCGCTGCCCGAAATTACCCGCCGTGGATTCTCACGCATCCCGATCTATGACGAAGACCCGGAAAAGATCGTCGGAATCGTGCTGGTGAAAGACATCATGAGGGCCATGAACGACGGCAAGCTCGCCGTACCATTGAAGAAGATCATGGTCCCACCGATCTTCGTGCCCGAAAGCCGCCGGATAAACCGCATGCTCGCACAGTTCAAGCGGGAAAAGCTGAATATGGCGGTGGTACTCGACGAGTACGGCGGCCTGTCAGGGATCGTGACGGTCGAGGATGTGATCGAGGAGATACTCGGCGACCTCTACGACGAACATGAGGTCCGCGAAAGCGAAAAGGTGACGCGGGCTGAGGACGGTTCTTTTATCGTTCGCGGCGACACCCCCATCTACGTGCTCAATGACCTTCTTCACCTGGACCTGCCCTATAATCGTAACATGCAGACAATAGGCGGATACCTCACCGATCTCGCCGGGCGAATTCCCTCGCAATTCGAGGTCATCGAGACGCCCGCAGGAAAGTTCGTCGTAGAGGCGATTTCACGTAAGCAGATACTCTCGCTTCGCTACCTCAATCCGGAACCCGCCGCAGAACGCTCGCCCCGATAGGCCTCCCGATTTTGGAGCCAAAAGGTCTTGATTCTTCGTGTGAGTTTCAGTATTAATATACCGATAACATAAGAAGCAAGGCTGGCAGCCCGGTTTGAACTTGCACGCACACGCTCCGCATCGTGGTCTGCCAGCGTTGGGATAAGATAGCTGACCCCGCCGTTGGCGGATCGTTGGATTGTCTTATGGTTTAATTGACCCCCTCAGGTTTTATTACCTCCTTTCCTGAGGGGGTTTTCTTTTGTACCGGCCCTAGAGCCCATCGACGACAGAAGCATCGCGGTCGCCATCCCCGGGGCTGCGATCCTGAACGCCCGACCCGGATCAAACCGGTTCCCGGCGCTCGGCCCGGGTCACGAAAAACACCCCGATCAGCGCGAGAAGCGTCCCTGCGATATCCGGTAAGCCCACAGTTTCGCCGAGGACGACCGCGCCTGCGGCAGTCGCGATTGGCGGGGCGACGTAGAGCCAGGATGATGCAAAGACCGGTCCGGCCCGGCGGATGATCAGAAGGGTCGCGGTGTGTCCGACAATCGAACCCGCGACCACGAGGTAGAGAAGCGGGAAGATAACTCCTCCGGTGAGCGGCAGGCGCACCGTCTCCAACAGAGGCGAGACCAGGAGCAATGCGATCCCGCCAACTGCCATCTGCAGTGCGTTGACGGTGACAGGGTCATCGCCGGGTGTGAAAAGCTTTGGGTAGAGCACCATCCCCAGCGCATACAGAACGACACTTACGAGCGCCGCGGCAAGCCCGGACCAATCGGCCGGCGCAGACCGTACCCCGCCGGCAAGAAGGATCACTCCCAGCGTTCCCGCGGCGAACCCGATGACGTGGAGAACCCGAATCCGAACCCGAAGAAGCGCGACCGCGAACGAGGCGGCAACGATGGGCCCGGTCGAGTCCAGTCGCGCCATGTACCCGGAATCGATACGGGTTTCAGCCCAGAACATGAAACCGAAGGTTCCAGCCGTGAGAAACAGAGAAATCACGGAGGCCCTGCCAAGCAGACCGGCAACGGTGCGGCCATTTGTGTTCCCGGCAGCGAGCAGTGCTCCCAATAGGACGATCCCGGCGACCGTGAATCTGACACCGGCAAGAAAGACCGGAGAGGCTCCTGCCATGAGTCCCATTCTGATGGCGAGAAAGGTGGTTCCAAACACCCCGCACACTACGCCGAAGGCGACGTACACCGTTTTCGGATACATGATCCCTCCTCAGCAGCCACCCTATCCGGTATTTCTAAATGGATACAGAACCAGATATGAAAATAGAAACTGATACAGTAATATTGGCGCAATGAGCAAACATCTGGACATCTATTTGCGGTACCGTAATCTGATAGCCGGCGGGTCACTTGTGGCTGGAGACCGCCTGCCCTCGATGCGACGGATCGCCTCTGGCGGCGGTTACGGTATCAATACCGTGCGTTCCGCGTTCGCGCTGCTGGAACGGGATGGGCTCGTCGCGCCACGTGAACGCAGCGGGGTCTTCGTGCAGGAATCGCGTCGTTTCGATGCACCATCCGCGCCAGCCGAAAGCTACCTTCAGTGGAACCGGAACACCGGAGAACGTCTCGATCTTGTCCTCGAGCGCCTGGTGAAACGCGACAGAGGATTCGCCGTGGCGGCGCCGGGCGTCGATCTGCTTCCGGTACGGAACCTCGAAAGGCTTTTTCGCTCGCTGCCGGGCGGCTGGATCGGGTACGCAGAAACTCAGGGCGAGGAGGAGCTCCGGCGCCGGATCTCGCTTCACTACGAACCGGTGAATGGATTTACAGCGATCAACCGGATCATGATTACCAGCGGCGCTACCGAGGCGATATCCCTGGTGATCGGCGCATTCATTTCGCCTGGCGACACGGTGGTAGTAGAGTCGCCCACCTACTACGACTATTTCCGCCAGCTTTCAGCGGCGGGCGCCGAAGTGATCGAGATTCGGACGACGATCGAACGGGGAATGGATTTGGATGCCCTCACCGAAGTGCTCGCACTCCGGAAAGTCCGCATGGTCATCGTGCAACCGAATGTCCAGAATCCCACCGGGGCCACGATGCCGGCGGAAGAAAAAAGGACCCTGGTACGGCTGGTCAAGGCGTCCGGGTGCATTCTGGTTCAAGACGATGTATATGGCGATTTAAGTTTCGATTCGGAGCGACCCGCGAATCTATCACTCTTCGAGGACTACGGGAAACTCGTCCTTGTCTCATCGATATCGAAATCGCTGGCTCCCGGTCTGAGGATCGGATGGATCGTGGCTTCCGAGCTTATGGAACCGCTGCTGGAAGCGAAGATACGAGCATCGCTCGGCTCTTCCCGTCCGTCGCAACTGGTGCTGGCGAAATATCTTTCGACGCCCGCATACCCCGCTCATCTGCGCAGGATGCGTGCGGCTCTCTCTCAGCGGCTCGATGAATACATGCGCGTGCTCACCGAAGCGCTGCCCGAAGGCAGCGGAGTCTCGCGCCCGTCGGGCGGATGTCTGCTCTGGGTCTCTTTTCCCCGGGAGGTGGACGCAACCGAAGTGTTTCTGCAGGCCGCCCAGGAAGGCGTGGTAGCCGCCCCCGGGGAACTGTTTTCTGCGCACCCTCATTTCCGGAACTTCTTCCGGATAAACGCGGGTCGGGCGCTGGTTCCGCCACGGCGGGAAGAGCTGCTGCGGCTTTGCGCAATCGTACGTCAACCCGGCAAACGAAAAATGCACCGCGCCCCGAACAGTACAACTTGACACCCGCGAAGGTGTTCATTAGAATTTTACTCAGATTTAGCGATAACGCCGTCCGGTAGACAGGAGGCCGAAATGGCCGAAATCGCGTTCGGCGAGAACTACAGCGATCTTTCGGTACAGTCCGGCGCGAATGCCGGTTTTCAATTCGAGTTCAATTGCGAGCGATGCAACGACCGCTGGCGCACCGAGTTCGTGCCGTATCGAGGAGCGCGAGCCGCCAGCTGGACAGAGGGAGCATCCGGTTTTCCCGGTGGCGTGGTTGGAGAGGCTGCCAGCGGCGTTGAGGGACCCGCCCAGGCCGGGTGGGGCAGAGCAAGAGATGCCGAGTTCAGCAAGTCCATCGAACAGGCAATGCATCACTTTCACCGATGCGGGCGCTGCCATCACTACGTGTGCGACGGCTGTTGGAACGCCGACCGCGGCATCTGCATGGACTGCGAGACGGACGTCCAGGCTGAAGTCGAAGCGACACGGATGCAGGACGAAATCGACGCCGCCACCGAAAAAGCGCGCACGGCCGGCACGTCGCTCGGGGAAACGCGTGACGTGAAAACTCAAAGGCAGCTCGTCTGCCCGAAATGCGGCACGGAAACTCACGGTGCAAAGTACTGCCCCGACTGCGGGGACAAACGCTTCTCCCCGGCCTTGTGGAAGTCGCCATGAAGCTGGACAGCCGGCGAAATGGGGCTCGAGCGGTTTGCGGGTGGCGTGGACGGGGAAGCAGTTCGGCTCTGGGGAGATCTACTGTTCGCGCACCAGACTCTCCGGGAGGAGTCCCCGGCGAACCAGACCCGAGAGGAAGCGGTCCACGATCTCGGGGTCGAATTGCCTTCCGCGATTGTTGACGAGCTCAGAGACTGCATCTTTGATTGGAATCGCGCGCCGGTAGGTGCGGTCCTCGCACATGGCGTGCCACGCGTCGGCAATGGAAATGATGCGAGCTTCGATCGGAATCTCCTCGCCGGCGATGCCGCGAGGGTATCCCGTGCCGTCATAGTGCTCGTGGTGTGCGAAGACGATCTTGCTGATTGCTTCGAGAGAGTCAAACTGGCGAAGCAGGTCGGCGCCCATCTGCGGGTGTCGTCTCATGACCTTCCACTCGTCGGTCGTGAGCGGGCCCGGCTTGCGCAGAAGTGCGTCCGGGATTCCCAGCTTCCCGATGTCGTGGAGAAGCAGCGATTCACGGAGCGTTCGACTCATGGGGATTCCGAGCTCCTCCGCAATGATTGTTCCATACATGCGTACGTCGTCCGAGTGCCCGGCGGTGTACCCGTCGCGCAACTCGAGCGATCGCGACAGACTCTGCGCGAGCTGCTCGACGCGGACCTCGAGCTCTTCTGCCCGGGTCAGTGCGTCGCGGAAGTTTCGGGCCGCGACAATATTGTTGATCCGGGCGTCGAGGTCACGCATGTCGATCGGCTTCGCAAGGTAATCGTCGGCTCCGATCTCGAGACCTGCGATCCGGGAGTCGGTCTCGGACTTGGCGGTGATCAGCACTATCGGGATTTTCTGGGTAGACTTCGTTGTCTTCACCAGGCGCACGAGCTCAAACCCATCGAGGCCCGGCATCATAACGTCCGATACGACGATGTCCGGCAACACTTCCTGCGTAAGCGCCCATCCCGAAACACCGTCGACCGCCGTAGTGACGGTATGGCCGAAACTGCGCAACATCCGGCCGACGTAGTTGCGAAGGTCGGAATTGTCCTCCACGTAGAGCACGCGAATACCGGTGCCCGGTTTTGTCGGCGGGATCACTTCCGGGACGACATCGGCTTCTGAAATCGATCCGGCCTCGATGAAAGCGATGTCGCTTACCGATATCCTTCCGTAATCTTCGTTTCGTCGCGGCCCGCGGCGTCGGTCGTGGCCACCGAACTCGGCGTCCTCCTGCCGACGGTCGTCCTGACGCCGATCGATGTCTGCCTCCGGTTCAATCTCGTCGAGATTTGACGGCAGCTGCACCGTAAATGTGCTTCCCGCGCCCTCCCTGCTTTCGACCCAGACCCGCCCGTGCTGAAGGTCGACCGACTCCTGAACGATTGTAAGCCCGAGTCCGGTTCCCTCGTAACGACGGGTCGTAGATCCGTCGATCTGCTGAAAACGCTGGAATACCTTCTTCACGTCACGCTCGGCAATTCCGATTCCCGTATCCCGAACACGCACGACGATCCAGGCGGTCGCCGCGCCGCTCTGTCCGGTTGCGTCGAGGTCCTCGCTTTCGGCCTTGGCGTCGTCGGCAGGCGTGGTCACGGGTTGTGCCAGGTGCGTTACCTCGACGGAGATCGTACCCTTCTCGGTGAACTTCACCGCGTTGCGGATCAGATTCGAGATGATTCGCTCGACCTTCTCGAAGTCGAGATAAACCACGGGCACCCTGTTCGGTACGTCGTAGGTGAGCGCGAGCCCTTTGCGGCGACAGACCTCCTGAAAGAGAGCCACCTGATCACGCACCACCCGCGCCATGTCAACCTGTTTCAGATGGAGCTTCATCTTCTTCGCGTCGAACTTCGCGAAATCGAGCATCTGGTTGATCAGATCGAGGAGGCGCAGCGAATTGCGGCGAACCTGTCCGATGAGCGAACGCTGGGCCGAAGAAAGCGGACCCACATCTTCTCGATGGAGACTGTCTATAGGTGCCATGATCGAGGTGAGCGGCGTTCGAACTTCGTGGCTGATGCTCGCGAAGAACTGACTCTTCACAACGTCGAGCTTCTTCAGCTCCTCGTTCGCGTGAGCGAGCTCGAATCTCGATGTGAACTCCTTGCGGCGCATCGTCATCGCGAGGTACGAACTGGTGACGACGAGTACCATCGTGGAGACGAGGAAGAAGTTGTTGGCAACGAATACGGCCCGGTCGTTGATTCTTCCGCGAATGGTGATCGGCACAATGTAGGCCGCGTAGACGATCGATGCAGACAATTGCCGTCTCCCACACATTCATGGGCAGGATGAAGAGGAAGGCGATCAGGACAAGGTTGATTCCGGCGTAGTAGGGGCTCGCGTAGCCGTTGACCAGGTGAACCATGAGGACTATCGAGAGCGTACAGTAGAGGTAGGCGAAGATTCCGAAATAACGCGCGTGCTGATTCGGGAACGGCAACAGCATGATGAAATGGACCGCGACACTGAGGACGACGACTGAGAGACGGATCCAGACGAAGGTCGGAGCTGCAGACGGGTAGACGAGGAAGTCCAGCGGGATAAAGATCGGGTACATAAAGAGCGTATTGAGCACACCCCAGCGAGTGTCATGTGCGACACGCTGCCGGGTCTCTTCCCGGAATGCTGCTTCGAGCTCCGTGTTTTGGGACGCGTTCCGCATGGGCATCATTCTCTCGTACAAATATCGGCAAAAATAACACGTTTTTGTGACGAAATCGATCGACTTCCACCAAAGGGTCTGGAACGATTTGCGGAATGCGGGTATTCTGGAAGGATAGGACATAGGAGAGACAAATGGCAGATACGGAGAAACGAAGCTATTTTCGCACCACGCGTGAACATACCTATTGCCTGATCGACGACATCGACCCTCAGTTCGAGGTAGTCGAGATTTCGGCCGAAGGATTCTCGTTTGCGTGTGATCGCAATGATAACCGGTTCCGGGTGAACGAGAGCCTTTCGGGCATCTCGATCCTGAACAGTGAGGCGCAGGAAATTATCCATGCGACCGGAGTAATCCGGCACCGGAGCGAGTTCGACGAGCGCCGCGACCGCGTGGGCATTTCGTTCCAGAGCAAGCGATTCGACAATACGACGACGGGACGCGTCCGCCTTCCCCGCCGCAGACCGTCTATCGAACTGGGCGTGCGGTTGGTCTATGACGACGCCGGGGCGAGCGGATCGGTAGTCGACTACAACGTGCGCTCGGCCCGACTTCTGGTCGAAGGATCGTTCCGTCCGGCTCTCGGTGAGACCGTACGAATTACCATCGGCTCGGGCAACCGCCGTTTGTACGACGGGGCCGCCGCCGTGATCCGATCGGACGAGGATTCATCCGAAATCGTCGTCGAGTTTCTCGACAACCTGCTCGAGCTGCGTTCGGTCTCTCTCACCGAGAAAGCGATGTTCGCCAACGAAATCATCGAGGAGAAGCGCAAGGAGCTCGACTCGTTCGCACCAATTTGTCCGCAATACAAAGTCCTCGTGTCGGACTGGAGGATGTATCTCGAGATGGTCGAACGCGTCCTCGACCGGGAGGAGGCGAAGGAGTTCCTGGTTACTGCAGAGGACGAACGGCTTTACCTGGAAGAGATCGCCCCGAGCTTCTTCGTCCGGATGCGCGAGTTCATCACGGAGTTGAACGGTGTCGCGCCGTCGATCGAACCGCGCGATCTCGGCCTGTACAAGCAGCTCCTTCGCAGCAGGCTCGAACGGTTCATCCGCAGGTCCCCTCTCGCCTGTTCGATCATGGACAAGCTGCACGGGTATCTTGGCGATTTCGAAACGGTGAAGCACTTTTTCTCCGATCCGTACATCGGGTCGAGCCTGTTCGGAAAGGTGATGAACCGGTTCATCATGTCACTCGAACCGGTCACGGCTCACGTGAATCGTATCGCGTATCTCTACACGGAGATCCTCAATCGCTACCGCGAATCGGAGAACGGGATCCGCGTCCTGAGCCTTGGCGCAGGGCCGGCCGAGGAGATCCTGCGCCTGCTCGACAACCACGAGCTCGACAAGCCGATCCATATCAGCCTGATCGACATGGATGCCCATGCGCTGGCCGACTTCTACGAGCGCGCTCAGTTTCGCAAGAGACCGAACGTGGATATCGACCTGGTGAACTTCAATGTCATCAGTATCCTCGTCGGCAAAACTACCAATCTTGAGCCGCACAGCTACGACATCACCTACTGCGCGGGAATGTTCGACTACTTCAAAGATCGATTCTGCCGGAAGTTCATCGAATTCCTGATCGACCTCACTGCCGAGGGCGGCAACTTCTACTACACGAACGTGCACAGTCGGAACTTTGCACGCTACTTCATGGACTTTGGCGGCGGCTGGGAGATCTACCACCGCGATGAGGAGCAGACCCTCAGACTCGCCCCGTCCGATCAGCCCTGCGAAGTCACGACCGACGAGACCGGAACGAATGTGTTCGTAAAAGGAACTCGACTGGCAGTAGGTAACAAACCGGATGGCGGGTGCCCGCGGGAGCTTGTGAACAACGGGCCGATCGCAACCGGACCTGCGATCGGTCGACTCAGCTAAAACTTCTTGAAGAGACAGTCTGCAGTTCCCGCGACACCGGTTTCGGATTGCCTCGCCGATTTCTTTCCGGTATGATCACAGCCATGAGCAAGTACCCCTTCTCCGACATCGAACCCAAGTGGCAAAAATATTGGGAAGAGCACAAGACTTTCAAAGCGTCGGAAGATCCATCCTACCCCCCCGACCGCAGACGCTATATCCTTGACATGTTTCCCTACCCTTCGGCCGCCGGACTGCATGTCGGACACCCGGAGGGTTACACCGCAACCGACATCTACTGCCGTTATCTGAGAATGAATGGATTCAATGTGCTCCATCCGATGGGGTTTGATTCTTTCGGATTACCGGCCGAGCAATACGCTATCGAAACCGGAACACATCCGCGCAGGACAACCGAGGCGAATATTGCGCGATTCCGTGAACAGATCAAGTCTCTTGGATTTTCGTACGATTGGGACCGCGAGATCTCGACCCACAGCGCAGACTATTACCGCTGGACGCAGTGGATCTTTCTGAAACTCTACGAACGGGGCCTTGCCTACATGGCCGAGGTGCCGGTGTGGTACTGCGCAAAGCTCGGTACCGTGCTGGCCAACGAAGAGGTGATCGCGACGGCGGACGGACCACGTTCGGAACGAGGCAACCACCCGGTTGAGCGTCGGCCGCTTCGCCAGTGGATGCTGCGGATCACCGCTTATGCGGACCGTCTGCTCGAAGGGTTGGACACGCTCGACTGGCCTGAATCCATCAAAACGATGCAGCGCAACTGGATCGGCCGCAGCGAAGGCGCCAATGTGCGATTTCCGATCGCGCCCGAATCGCCGGGTGCGGCGAAGGTCAGCGACATAGAGGTGTTCACCACCCGGCCCGATACGCTGTTTGGAGCTACCTACATGGTAATCGCTCCCGAACATCCTCTGGTCGAGCTTGTGACCACCGCCGACCAGCGAAAAGCGGTGGATGCGTACATCGAGCAGGCGAGGCTGAAGAGCGACCTCGAACGGACCGATCTGGCAAAAGACAAGACCGGCGTCTTCACCGGAGCGTTTGCCGTGAACCCGGTAAACGGGAAGAAGATCCCGGTCTGGATATCCGACTATATTCTCGTTTCCTACGGCACCGGCGCAATTATGGCGGTCCCTGCTCATGACGAACGCGACTGGGAATTCGCCGTGAAGTTTGCCCTTCCAATTATCCAGGTGGTGGCTTCGGAGGCGGACTACCGGACGCTGGAGAAGGCCGGTGCCCTCGGTGACCCGGAAAACCAGAAAAAGCTCCTCCCGCCTCCAGCGGGTGCAACCGCCGAAGATGGTTTCGCAATCAACTCGGGAGATTTCAACGGTCTTGCCACGAGAGAGTTCAAGAACAGCATCGTCACCTGGCTTGAGAAAAACGGGAAGGGCTCGCGGGCGGTAAACTACAAGCTGCGCGACTGGATCTTCAGTCGTCAGCGATACTGGGGAGAGCCCATCCCCCTGGTACACTGCGCCGACGGAGCTATTGTCCCGATTGCAGAAGAGGCGCTCCCGCTGCGGCTTCCGGAGGTGGAAAGTTACCGCCCCATAGGAACCGGTGAAAGCCCGCTTGCGGCGGTGGAGGAGTGGGTGAGGTGCGACTGTCCCGATGAGAGCCGGGGCACGGGCCTTCGCGAAACCAATACGATGCCGCAGTGGGCCGGCTCCTGCTGGTACTATCTGCGCTACCTGGATCCGCACAACGCCAAAGCCTTTGCCGACCGGGACAAGGTCGACTACTGGATGCCGGTGGACCTCTATGTCGGGGGGGCGGAGCACGCAGTCCTTCATCTTCTGTACGCGCGGTTCTGGCACAAAGTCCTGTTTGATCTCGGGGTGGTGAACAGCGACGAGCCCTTCATGCGTCTGATAAACCAGGGAATGATTCTCGGGGAAGGCGGCGTAAAAATGTCCAAGTCGCTCGGCAACGTGATCAACCCCGACGATATTGTTCGTGAGTTCGGCGCTGACGCCATGCGAATGTACGAGATGTTCATGGGACCCCTGCAAGTGGCAAAACCCTGGAGCACCAACGGTCTGACCGGCGTCCATCGCTTTCTCGACCGCGTCTGGAGACTCTCCGAGCGCGAACTCTCCGAGGAGACCCCACCTGTGGCGCTCGAACGGGTGCTCCACAGAACAATCAAGAAGGTCTCGGAGGATACCGGGCGCCTGGAGTTCAACACGGCTATCGCGCAAATGATGATCTTCGTGAACGAGCTCTTCAAAGAGGAAACGCTCTACCGCGCTTCGTGGGAAGAGTTCGTTCTGCTTTTGGCACCCTACGCGCCGCATCTTGGTGAAGAGCTGTGGGAAAAGCTCGGTCATCGGGAGTCTGTCGCGTTCGCGCAATGGCCGCGCTGGAAAGAGGAGCTCACTCTCGCAGAGCGGGTCACCGTTGTGGTCCAGATCAACGGCAAGCTCCGCAGTAAGATGGAAGTGCCGGCCGAAACGCCCGAGAACAGTCTCAAGGAGATGGCGCTCGCCCTCGAACGGACGAAAGAGCTGACCGACGGAAAGTCGATCGTGAAGGTGATTACGGTACCAAACAAGCTCGTGAACATCGTGGTTCGATAGACCTATCTATAGGCGGCGGAAACCGGGAGCCAGCTATACCGTCGATCGTCGGACAGCCACAGATCGAGTCGGAGACTCCCGTCGGGCAGATAGATTCGCGTAAGCCCGGGCGCTTCGGCGGCAACCTTCACGGAAGAGCGCGCTCCGGACGTGACCTCCGCCGTCGCGGCCAGCGGATCGGCCGAAACCAGATATGCAGGATACTCAACTCCGATCTCCGGCAACGCGAATACGGCCGGCTCGCGTGGTTTGATCGTATCGGCGCGAAACTCCCCGGCACCGAGACCCGCCGTTATCTGCGCCAGATCGGCAAGCCACGGATCGCCCCGCGTCCTGACAGGCAACTCTGAGAGAAGGCGCGAGACGTTTATTCCGGAGAGCGGCACCCCGCCTTCGGCGAGCTTCAGAAGCACTACCGCGGCGGCGCCCTGTTGAAAGCTGAGAGTCACGCTTCCCTGGTGGTCGCACGCGAAAGGGATTATGCCGCCAGCCGGAAGCAGGAGGGCAGAAGCGGAATTGGGAACCCGGACGAACGGTCCGGGAAGGGCGTGCGCTGTTACCGGGCAGAATCCCTGTTTACCCGTACGAATAGTCAACCGCCGGGTGCCGCAAGGGAGCCGCACAGTGGCAAGCTCTCCCGCCGCGTCGACCCAGGTAACGTGCTGTTCCATTTTGCCGAACGCGGCGCGCCAGACCGCAGGCGGCACCGGCAGGTCCACCGTGTAGGTTCGTGCAATGCTGAAGTATTCGCACCCGGTGGTCGAAAGGACCAGGATTCCCACAAGAAGTGTTTTCCGACTGGCGTCATGCCATTTTGCCGCAACCGACGTCTGGTGGGCGCGCACAGCTGTCATCGTCTACCTACACACGCGATCTGCCGGCCTGCTTCAGTGGCGCAGCGTTTCCGCAGCCCCGTTTCCGCCGAAGCGCTTCACCTGCCGGACGCCGTTTTCCTGTTTTCGCGGAAGCGTTTGACCCGCCCTGCCTCCACTATCGCCCCGGTCCTACCCCTCAGTCGTTTGTGAAAGCTGGCGCTGGTAAAGCGCGCGTATCGCAAAGAGTATCTCCTGGTATTCGGCCGTACGGAAATCGGGATAGGTCCACGGGAGCGACTCGAAGCCTTTCTTGTGATAAAGCAGCGTCACCTCGGCGTAGATACCCCCCTTGAGCGGTATTCGGTGTGCATGGTCCTTCGTCGTGGCGAGAATGAACCGGCTGAGTGAAAGAATACCGGGATCCAGGTTGACCGTCCTCCTGCCGTCGACAGTGAACCGTTTTTCGAGTGCATCGGTGCAGAGCTTGAGCTCCGCCAGCCGTTCAGGCCCGAAAAGCGGCCCTATCGAGTAGAAGATTCGCGAAAGACCGCGTCCCATTTCCGATTCGTAGTATTCCGTGTAGTCGAATTGGAGAAGTCGACTTTCATAGTCGACCGGACCGAAGGCGGACTCGAGCGCCACGCGAATCCGAGGCAGTAGCTCCGTCGTTGCCGCCAGGGTCGAAATCACCAATTTGACAGGCGAAAAAGGACCTATTCTGCCCATAGTTTACCATCTCCGGGATTGCCATTTTCTCCATTCTAGCCCATAATGGACCTGCTATGGAAGAGGACTCGGAAAACGCTTTTCCCGGAAGGCTACAGACTGCACTCGCACAGCAGCGCGAACACCTGGAACGCACGGAGCTTCCGCGTCTCAAAGAGAACTTTCGCATTTTTCACCTTTCCTATCAGGGTTTCTACAGCGTTCTCCGCCGGAAAGGGCTGATCGACGAGGACCCCTACAAACACGATCAGAAGATCTCCGAGATTAGCACACCGTCGAACAGCCCCTTCCTCGAATCCGAACGCGATACTCAGATGAGTGTCCGCCTCTCCGATTATGATTCCCAGCTCGATTTTCTCAACCAATACGCCCAGTTCGGTATGGACTTTCTCGATTTGCGTCGACTCAGGGAACTGCTGGCTCTCACCAGTTACATCCGGTGGAGTCAGCTCTCCCCGACATCGGAGAACATGACCACCCGCGTGCTCGCGGAGCTGCTCGAGAAGATCGTGAAGGGCGGCGACCAGATGTCGACGAACATCGTCTCCGACGCGCACGGTCAACTTTCAAAGCTGCAGCGCCAGATCCTCGGCCAACTGAAGAAACTGGCCGATTACCAGCGAGAAGCCTACAAGGTCGAGATTCGCCGTGAAATTATGCGCGATGTCGCGCTCCCCGAGTCGCCGCTGACGCGCATCGACGAATGCGTAAAGACCATCAAGAAGGCCTGGACAAAAAAGTTCCCGCAACAGCCATTCTACGCTGAGCTCGTGCAGGAGGTTATTCAGGAAGACCACGCGCCAAACGCCGCGGAGCGAAAAGAGGAGCTGCTCCGAGGTCTTGCGGTGAAAGAGGAAAAACAGCAGCGAAGGGAGCCGACGGTGGATCTGCGGCGGATGCTGGTGGAGGGCGTTCGTCTGCTTGCAAGCGCCAGCCGGACGCTGGACGAATGCATCGTCAAGTTGAAGGACAACGCGGTTTTGCTCGAAACGCGCCGGAAATCTCTTGCGGAACGGTTCAAGCTGTGGATTATGCAAGCGATGGGCCACCAGGTGCGGAAACGGGTCTACGACGTAACCTTCAAGGATATTACTACATCTGCGGTCCAAAGAGAGACAATCGAGTTTTCCGATTTCACCCTTCACGTCGAGCGAAAAGCGCGCGTGTACTCGGCCATTCTCTCGAGGACGGGGAACATTTCGCGCAAGATCGAAGCAGCTTCGGAAGAGCAGCTTTTTGCATACCTTGCGCGCAACGTAAGCGAAGTCCAGATCATTCACCGTCGACTTCAGTCCATGGACAGCTACTTCAAGGATGCGGTGACCGTCCAGGAACGCCCGCAAATGCGAGGCATTAAGATAGAACTCACCAGTCTCAAGAACAGCATCATCAAGGCAAATCAGAAAAAGCACGAATACGTCGCTCAGAAGGACGAGCTGGAGCAGTTGAAAAAACTGGGCATAGAGACGGTTCCCGATAACGCTTGACCGCCCCACGGGGGGGCTGTATCATCGTTACATGAGCAGGATAATTAGATATATAGTCATTGGAATCATTGTGACGGCGCTGCCGGTCTTCGCGCAGCAGTCTCAAGGCGGGATGCCGGGTATGGGAATGCAGAATCCCTATCCGAATCAGGCACCGTTCAGCGAGCCGGAGCTGACCCGCTTCATGCATGACTGGCCGGACGTGGTAAAGTGGCTCGATTCGCACGGAAAGAGCCTCTCGGATCCAAGTCGCCCCGGCGCTTTCGCACAGGCGTTCGCGGGAGCCGATTTCGCCGGCTACCTCGGTTCTAAGGGCTGGAAGGTAGAGCGATTTGGATTCGTGACCGCGGAGGTTGCGCGATGCATGGTTGCGCTGGAACTCCAGAACCAGATGCCGACAGCGAACAGCCAGATAGAGGATTCAATCAATCAGATCCAGTCGAATCCGGATATGACCGACGCGCAGAAACAGGCCGCAATTCAGCAGATGCGGGCCGTGCAATCTCAGATGTCCGGCCTGTCGGTGAATGTTCCCGCTTCCGAACTTTCCCTCGTGAAGCCGAGAAAAGACCAGCTCACGAAGATTCTGGACATCAAATCCTCGCAGGACTGATTGCCGCCCTTCCGGGCTCCGGCGACCCGATTCGCCCTGCTTCCTACACGCGATACTTGCCGAGGACCATCAGGTCCTCGGTAATCGTGGACAGGTGATCCATGGTATCGCGGAATTGCTGCTCCTCTTCGGGAACCTCGACGTCAAGATAGAACATATACCGCCACGGTTTGCCCGCGATGGGACGGGACTCGAGTTTCTTCATGTTTACCTTGCGATCCGCAAGTACACGCAGGCACTCGAATAGTGCTCCCGGAGTATCGGGGGTGGAAAAGACTATCGACGCCTTATTTGGGGACGAGATGAGGCTCGCCTCTTCTCGCGCGAGCACCACGAAGCGCGTGTAGTTCTGCGGATTCATTTCTATCCCCTCGCGTAGAACCTCCATCTTGTAGACTCGGGCGGCCTCGGAGCTTGCAATCGCCGCATTCGACTTCTTGCCTTCGCGTGCGACGTGCGCGACCGAACCGGCGGTGTCGTAGAAGGGCACCTTTTCCCACGCGGGATGCTCGTCGAGGAACCGCGCGCACTGCGCGAGCCCCTGCGGGTGGGAATATACGCGCCTGATGTCATCGAGACTCGTGCCGGGCACTCCTATCAGGGTGTGTACCACGCGGATCTGCGTCTCACCCGCAATCCGGATGTCGGGAAATTGGAGAAACAGGTCATAGTTCTCGTGGATCGATCCGGCAAGTGAGTTTTCGAGTGGAACGAGGCCATATTTCACCCGGCCTTCGAGTACTGCGTCGAATACATCGCGAAACGAAGGGAGCGGCTGCGGGACAATACCGTCGCGTCTGAAAATAGCGTTTTATCGCCAGCTCGCTGTAGGCGCCGCGCTCTCCCTGAAACGCCACGGCGAGCTCCGAACCGGCGACCGTCTCTTTTAAGACCTGTGCGAGTGACGGGCGGGTCTCGTTGAACTCCGGCAGCCTGGTAAGCTCCTTCTCGACAACCGGAGCGAGCGCTTCGATATCCCGCATCAGCTTCTCGAACTGCTCCGGGTAGAGTGCCTGCGGTCCGTCCGACAGCGCCTGCTCGGGTCGAGGGTGAACCTCCACGATCAACCCGTCGGCCCCTGCCGCTACTGACCCCAGAGCGACCGGAGAGACTTTGTCCCGCATCCCGACCGCGTGACTCGGATCGACGATTATCGGCAGGTGACACAATTTGCGGACCACCGGAATGGCGGAGATGTCGAGGGTGTAGCGCGTATAAGTTTCGAATGTGCGGATTCCACGTTCGCACAGAATCACGTCGTCGGTGCCGCTTGCAAGCAGATACTCGGCCGCCATCAGCCATTCCTCTATCGTGGCGGCAATTCCGCGTTTCAGAAGCACCGGCATATTCTGCGATCCTACTGCTTTGAGCAGCTCGAAGTTCTGCATGTTTCTGGCACCGATTTGGTACATGTCGATATAATCTCGCATGACCTCCACGTGCGCGGGAGAAACCACCTCGGTGGCTACCGGCATCCCGGTTCGCTCCCCCGCTTCCTTCAGGTATTTCAGACCCTCTTCGCCGAGTCCCTGGAACGAGTAGGGCGAGGTGCGCGGCTTGAAGGCGCCGCCTCGAAGGATCACCGCACCGGAACGCCGAACGAGCTCGGCGGTTTCGAGCATCTGCTCGCGGGATTCCACCGCGCAGGGTCCCGCGATCACCGTAATCCGGTGACCGCCGATCTTTACCGGGCCCACGCTCACAATGCTGTCCTCTTTCTGGAGCTCGCGCGACGCGAGTTTGAACGGTTTTGATATGGGAATTACCCGTTCAACGCCGGGAAGAATCTCCACTTCACGGTAGTCGATTGAAACCTTGCCGACTGCGCCGAATATTGTCTCTTCTACGCCGACGATCTCCCGTACCTTGAGACCGCGCTCTTCGAGGAAGCTGCGGATGCGCGCCTTGTCGTCGTCACGGATAGTTCGCTCGAGTATAACAACCATTCTCAAACCTCTTTGGTGCGGCCGCATCCGGCGCGGGACGAGCGATTCTCTACGCCCGGCGCGCTACGCGGTCTGGATGTTGTGCTGGATGTAGCTGCAGAAATCGCGAGTCAGATCGCGTTGAAAGCGCATTATTTTAGCTACGTATTCCCGGGTGCTCGCGGGTACGATGCCCTGCGAAACCCGGGTCAACCCTGCGTTGTAGATCGCAACGGCGGTCTGTTCGTCGCGGGAGTAGTTGAGGCACCACCTGAGATGGTCGATGCCATAGGCGATATTTGTCTCCGGATGGAAGAAGTCTCCAACCGAGAGTGACGGGAAGCTCAAATTGTTGAGCTGGAAGATGCCGCGATCGACCGATCCATCGTTGACATTGACGGCTACTGCCTGGTACTTGCTCTCCACCCATGCAAGTGAGAATGCGAGGACGAGCGGGACGTTCTCCCGGTCGGCATGGTAGAGAATGGAAAGCGCAACATCATCCGATCCGGTGAGCCTGCAGAAGTAGTCAATGACCATGTTCCGCGTGCCCGGATCCCGGTACAGGGCGAGCGCCGGATCGGCGTCGGTCAGCAGCGTCTCCACGCGCTTGCGATCTTCATCGGTCAGGCGAGATCGCTCCATGGCGAGCTCACTCGCGGTGGGCCGCGTAAAAACACCTTTCACGTCGCTGCGCGGATCGGAAAAGTAGTCGTGCCGTTCGACGACGACCGAACCGGTGCTGCAACTAAGCAAACCTGCCAGGACCAGCAGGAAGAGTGTTCGATTCGTGCTCAAAGATGCCCAGACTCGCCTCATACCGGGAAAAATACTACGAACGGCGGGTCGATTGGAAGGGGACGGAATCTCAGTAGCCGATCAAGCGGTTTTCACCACTATCGCCTGCCCGTTCAGATTGTGGACGACGGTCCGGCGAGCGTCCGGGAAGATTTCGTTGACGTGGGCGGTAACGCCTTCGCAACCGTAGAAACCGTAGTCGTCGTAAACTACGATGCCGCCGACCGTGAGCCGCGGCCAGACCCACTCGAAAACGTCTCGTGCTGACTGATAGACGTCAACGTCGATGTGGCAGAAGCAGAAGAGGTGATCGTCAATGAGATCTCCTGTGTCCTCGGGAAATACCCCCTCGAGCAGGATGGCGTTGCTTATTCCGACGTCTCCCAGAAGACTTTCGACGATCTCCTGGCTGGTGTTCGCGTGCTCCCCGCCGCGATAGTAGGAGTCTCGAGGTCCCGCCTTCGCCACCCCGTTGAACGTGTCGGCCAGAAAAACAGCACGAGAAGGCTCGGATGGCCCGTTTGCTTCTGGTGTACGCTGAGCTGAAACCGGTTTCGCGCGGGACGCCTGGTATGCGATGAGAGCGCCCGTGCCTCCTCGCCATACGCCTACCTCGAGCAGATCACCTTCGTGCTGGACAGCCTGTTCGACCAACTTCCATAGCGAGTAGCAGCGATACATATCGACAAGGGTGTTCCCTTCGATCGCTGCCAGGAGTGTGGCAAACTCGACATCATTCAGCCAGGGAGCGTAATTGGCCAGCGGCAGCACCTTCTCGTATCCGGGTGCAAACCGCACCGACCCGCTCGTTCTACCCTGTATCGTCATGGTGGGTTACCTCGTCTGATCTAGTGTGCGAACTTCCAAATCACGGAAGCTTGCTCCGGCTCCAAGCGTTCGCAACGCGACGGTGACCCCCGAATCGACGCCGAACCAGGTCTTATAGCGGACCTTCTCCTGGCCGTTCACGGCGATCGTAATGTACTCCTTGTCGGGTTCATAAAGAACTTCAAGCTTCAGGTAATCGCCGATCGATTCCGGAATCTTCGCATCCAGAACACGCCCCATGTTCACGTCGTCATCGGACCGATAAAGCTGGAGGTAGGTGCCGTCGTTCTTGTAGTAGTGCCGATCGCGGGTGAGCCAGACCAGAAGGCTTCTGCCCATTCCGTAGCCGCGTCGACTCTGCACGTCGCTCGCGAAAATGTGAAGCCCCACCCCTACCCAGCCGCTTCCGGTAGCGCGAAGCTGCATTGTGTAGAGGGTCGGGCGCGCGACCTGCGGAACAGGGAGAGCGTACTTCGCGAAATACTGCGTCGGATCGTTTTGGAGAAGGGTCTGCGCGCGACGCTGCCAGGACCCCATCTGCGGATCACCTCCCGCGAATCCGCGGTAGAGAACGCGATTGAGCAGCGGACGAAAAAGGCCGATGTACCCCTTGTCCAGTATTTCTGTGACCATCTGTTGCTCGAGATTTGCTCTATCACCGGTAAGCAGGCGGTTTTCTGTCTGAAGTCGAGATATCTGCGCGCGGAGCTGTGCGTCGCCGGATGACCCGTCGCCGGCCAACGTCAGAGCGGCGCCCGTCTGCCCCGAGGAAACGTTCGCAATCTGCCGAGAAACCGCGTTGACGCGCTCCTGCAGCGCGGCAAGCTGCGCCTGCAGTCGGTCCGCCGTCTGGGAAAACTGGTTCTGACTGACACCGTACTGGGTCGGAAACGAGCTCCTGAGATTGGCAAGCTCCGACTGCAGATCGGCAACCCGTTTCGCGAGAACCCCGTTCTGGGTCTGCAGCCCATCGACGAGCGTCTTCACTGAATCAGCCTGGGCGGCGAGCTGCTGGTTTTGTCTGTCCAGATCGGTCTTTTCGACCTGCAATCGGTCGAGCAGGTCCTTGAGTGCAGCATCCGAACCGGTTGCGTTTCCGCTGCCGGAGGTCAGTTTCTGACTGTCTGCCTGCAGCGATTGGCTCTTCTTCAGCAGATCCTGGTTCTGTGCGATCAGCTTCTGGTTGTTGTCGATCAATGCTTTGTTTGCGGCAAGGAGGTCGTTCACCCGTTTTGTCAGCTGGGCGTCGGTCGTTTCGCCTGAACCGCCGGCTTGCGCAAGCTGTGCCTGAAGCTGGGCTCGCTCCTGGGTGAGGTCGGTCACCTGCTGCTGGAGCTTGTCGTTTCGGGCTTGCATCTCCTGCCTCTGCGCTTCGAGCTCCTGCTGAAATCGGCTTGTCTCCTGTGACAGCAGCAACTGTCGGAACTGGTCCGCGGTCTGCACGGCGCGGTCGGTAAGACTTCCCGGCGTCAGGTTCGCGAGCAGGATGTTGGAACCCGGACCGCTCACGTTCAGCGTTCCCTGATATATCTGACCGTCGAGAATTATGCCGTCCACGACCAGCGAATTAGCGGTCACCTTTGTCACTGAGGCAAAATCGAGCATGACATTCCTGGGAAGGAGGTTCTCGCTCTCCGGAATCATCTTCGTCACGACCCAGTCGCCTGCGCTGTTCCGACCCACCGAAAGCGAGTAGTTGGAATCGTTGATTTTCACCGATCGGACGTAGAATGAATCCGGCCCGGCCTGACTGATAGTCGCATTCGAAAAATCGATCGATTGCAGGTTCGGCTGACTGTTTGAATCCTGCGCTGCGAGGTTTCCGACGACCGACACGAACAGAAACAACGCCGCGAATAGCGCAAACAACGCCTCGGGGATCTTTTTTCGAACCATTCGACAATCCCTCCACTTCACCTCGTCTAGTATCGACAGATCTTCTGTGCATTCTGGAGTGTTTTTTGGTTTCATGGTAATGTGACTTGGAGGACCGGAATATGAATATCGGTGTACCCAAAGAAATCAAGAAACATGAATATCGAGTGGGAATGACACCCCACTGCGTGCGCACCTACGTGAGCCACGGGCACACAGTCTTCATCGAAACGGGCGCCGGGCTTGGCTCCGGCTACGCCGACGACGAGTATCTCAAAAACGGCGGGCAGATTCTGGACAGCGCTCCGCCGGTGTTCGAAAGATCCGAGATGATCGTGAAGGTGAAGGAGCCGCTTCCAATCGAATATGCCCTGCTGAAAGACGGCCAGATCCTCTACACCTATCTCCACCTTGCGGCCAATCGCGAGCTCGCCCAGGCGCTGCTCGAGGGCCGTGTGACGTCGATCGCCTACGAAACCATCGAGCTGCCGGACCACAGTCTTCCCTGCCTGACCCCAATGAGCGAGATCGCCGGGCGACTCTCGGTCCAGGAGGGCGCAAAATATCTCGAAAAGGAGTTCGGTGGACGCGGCATACTGCTCGGAGGGGTCCCCGGTGTCCCACGCGGTAACGTCGCCATCCTCGGCGGCGGCGTCGTAGGCACTAATGCATGCAAGATTGCCGTCGGAATCGGTGCAAACGTGACGATCCTGGACGTAAACGCGCGGCGCCTGGCCTACCTGGACGACATTTTCGGCAGCTCCATCACCACCCTCTATGCGACCGAGGCAAATATCGACCACGTTGTCGAGGAAGCGGACATCCTCATCGGCGCGGTTCTCCTCCCGGGCGAATCCACACCAAAGCTTATCCGCCGGGAGCATCTGAAACGGATGAAGCCGGGGGCGGTTCTGGTTGATGTTGCGATCGACCAGGGCGGATGCGCGGAAACGAGCCGCCCAACGACGCACGACCAGCCGATCTACATCGTCGACGAAGTCGTCCACTACTGCGTCGCGAATATGCCGGGCGCGGTCGCACGGTCTTCGACCATAGCCCTCACGAGCGTTACTCTCGCCTACGGGCTGCTGATTGCCGATCTGGGACTCGAAAACGCGCTGCGAAACCACAGCCCCATCAGAACGGGACTCAATACCTATCAGGGAACATGTACGCACCAGGGAGTGGCAAAAAGCTGCAACTTGCCCTATTCGCGGCTTCCCTAAAAAAAAGGCGAAAAGGCAATAAATTTCGATGATTTTTTTCGGGAGGTGGAGTATACTATTCGGCAGACGGTTTCTCCCTGGATGGTCGTTCTTATGGATCTTGCCCCCTGCCCAAGGGGGCTTTTTATTGTATTATTGTTTTGGCGAAGCCGCCGCCAGAACACTGGCGAAGCCGCCGCCAAGGACAGGAAATGAGACTAAACCGACCCCATGTGCTGCTTGCTATCCTTCTCCTGGCCAGCGGTCTGGCGGCCGCGCAAACAGTTACCCCGAAAAACAATGGAAAGCAACCACCGACCGGTCCCGGAAATGACGAGTTTGTCGTAAGCTACCTTCCAACTAAGCTCGAACTGAACCCGATAAAGGCCTACTCGTCGACCGAGGCCCAGCTTTTCACGGCGATCTACGAGGGGCTCGTCACCTACAATCCGGTCACGCTCAAGCCGATGCCGGGCGTTGCAAGCTACTGGGAGGTTTCTCCCGATGGAAAGCAGTACCGCTTCTATCTTCGCGATAACGCTCGCTACTGGAACGGCGATCCAGTCACCGCATCAGATTTCCGAAACAGCTGGCTTGAGTTGCTCAAACCGGAGAACCGTTCGGCCTATTCGTTTCTGTTCGACGTAATTGTCGGCGCTGAAAACTACAGAAAAGGGATTAACAAGGACCCGGAGAGTGTGGGGATACACGTCCTCTCACCATCGGTTCTCGAGGTAGATCTTGTCGAGGCGGCAACGCAGTTTCTCGACATCCTGTGCCACCACAGTTTCGTGCCGATTCACCCCAGCCTGCTCCATTTTTCCGACTGGTCAAAACTGCCGTCGGTGATCGGCAACGGGCCCTACTACATCACGAAACGAACCGATGGCGAAATCGATCTGGCCAGAAACGATCTCTATTGGGGCGCCGACAGCGTCAAGATTCCTCGAATCAAGATCGTTTTTACGGACAACGTTCAGGCGGAAGCCGACGATTTCAACAAGAACAAGATCCAGTGGGTCGCCGGGGGCATATCGCTCGACCAGATCACGAATCGCGACGCTATCGTCATCAACCCCCTGTTTGCAACTACCTACTTCTACTTCAAAGCCGTGCAGGCGCCGTGGACCGACGGCCGCGTGCGAAAAGCACTGACACTGCTTCTTCCGCTCGAGCAGTTGCGCAGCGACCAGTTCCAGTTCATCCCGGCGACGACGCTTGTACCCCCGATCCCCTACTACCCGGAGGTGAAGGGAATCACGGCGTCCAACAAGGATGAAGCACTGAAGCTGCTGACCGAGGCTGGTTACCCGGACGGAAAAGGTTTGCCGTCTTTGACGATTCACATACCGGACGGAACCGACAATACCCGTATCGCCGAAATCATGGCCAAGGCGTGGCACGACGCGCTGGGGATCGATGTAAAAACCGATACGCAGCCCTACCAGAGCTACGTCGACAATCTGTCAACCGCCGACTACACGCTTGCGACGCTCACCTGGATAGGCGATTTCGCCGACCCGCTGACATTCATGCAGATGTGGACCAGCGGCAGCAATCTGAACGACGCCCATTTCGAAAACGCTTCGTTCGACTCGCTCGTGCGCCAGTCGCTCGGCAAATCGGGACGCGAGCGCTACCTGCTTCTCAGCCAGGCCGAACAGATACTACTGGACACTGCCGAAGTGATTCCTCTCAGCCACTCCCCGGCAATCAACATCATCGATCTGAATCAGATCGACGGCTGGTATCCAAATCCGCTCGATATTCATCCATTCAAATACCTTGAGTTCGCGGCGAAAAAGCCGCTCAGGGGAGTTGCGGGATTGCCGCTCACGCGCCCGACACCGGCTATCGCGGACCGGGATTTCGGCGGCGAGTAATTCGCTCGACCAGCTCGTGGATCTGGGACCGGAAGACCAGGCCAACGACAAAGGCCACTACCGCCGCGCCGGTCACCGACACGGTGACAACCCAATCGCTCTTCGCAGCGGAGCTGCCGATGACCGCGCTCCCTACGATTCCCGGCAACCGACCGGTCATCGAGATCAGCAGAAACGGAAAGAATCCGAGCCGGGACAGACCGGCGACATAACAGAGAATGTCCTTTGGTATGCCCGGAATCAGGAAGAGCATGAAAAACCCTACCCGCGCCCGGCCGGAGCTGATGATCGTCTCGAAACGGGCAACCTGTTCAGGTTTGAAGAGCCCCTCGACAAACGATACGCCGAGAAGCCGTGCCAGATAGAAATTGAAAGCCGAACCGACCGTAATTCCGACGAGCGAATAAAAGATCCCTGCCCACACACCGAACAGGAACCCTCCGGCGATCTGCGCGACCTCTCCCGGTACGATGAAGATAATCACCTGGAATACTTGAACGCCCATGAACATGAGCGGCCCAAACACTCCGAATCCGTCTATCCAGCTCTGAAATCGCTCTTTCGAGGAAAAGACCTGGCCGATTTCCCTCCGGAAAAGAAGCGCCAGCACCACTATTGCCACAATAATTGAGGGGAACGCTGCAGTGGAGATGAATTTTCCGAGTTTTCGCCGGTTCATAGGAAACCTGATTATACGCGGACCACGCTGCGGACTCAATTGCTCCTGTGACGAAGCCTGCACGCAGAGCCGATATACAAGCTTATGTGGCAAACACTTACGTCACCTTTAAAGACAAATTGGAGTTTCCGGGAATTGCGCTGATTGAATGCTTTCCCTTACAAAGGTTACAGCGCGCGCTGTGTGCAATTTTCGACACACTCTCTTGCCCTTTGACGCGAAAATCGACTTACTGTATATTTGCAACATATGAAAACCAGCACAAAGTCCAAACGCCCTTCGACCAAGTTCAAAGAGAACCAGGAGGTGGTCTATCCGCTTCAGGGTGTTGGACACATCAGATCCATCGAGCAGCGCCCTTTCAAGGACCAGCAGCTCCTCTACTACGTCATATACCTCGAGGTTTCAGATATGACGGTTATGGTTCCTGTCGACAAGGCGGAGGAGCTCGGCATCCGCGCAATAGTTGACAAGAAAGAGGCCGACCGCGCCCTCAAGCTGATTTCTGAAGATTACGAGCCGGTACCCGCGGACTGGAAACTTCGCTATCAGATGAACCTCGACCTGCTGAAGCAGGGAAGTGTCACCGATATCGCCACCGTAGTGCGTGCTCTCTACCACCGGAGCAAGATCAAGGAACTGCCGATTCTGGAGCGAAAACTCTTCGACAGTGCCATGAAACTGCTCGTCGACGAGATCTCCTTCTCGCTCAATCTGTCCAAGGACGAAGTGGAACAGATAGTATTCGCGCGGCTGGAAACGGAAGGGAAACGCGCCGAGCACGCGAAGAAAAAAATCGTCCTGGCGGAAGACTCCGGCGAAAACATGGGTGAAGAAGAGGACTTCGACGAAGAGGACTTCTGACGCCGAGCGGTGGCGCCTGACGCTCCGCGCCGTTCGCCGTGTTCTCCCGCCCGATTCCATCCCCTCGGTGTCCCAGCTCGCGGAAGAGCGGGCGACGCCGTTCCAAATTCTCATTTCGACAATGATTTCGCTCCGCACGAAGGACGAGGTGACGCTCGCGGCGTCGCGAAGGCTCTTCGCCGTGGCATCCACCCCGGAAAAGATCCGGGATCTTCAGGAGCAGCGGATCGCGGAGATCATCTTTCCGGCAGGATTCTACCGCACTAAGGCGGCTCATATCAGACAGACCGCTGCGACGATCGTTGGCAGCCACGGCGGCGCAGTCCCGACGACTCTTGCGGAGTTGACCGCGCTGCCTGGCGTGGGACCAAAGACCGCAAACCTCGTGCTTGGGCTCGGTTTTGGAATTCCTGCCATCTGCGTAGACACTCACGTCCACCGCATCTGCAATAGAGTGGGATGGGTGAAAACTGCGACGCCGGAAAAGACGGAAGCAGCGCTGGAAATGATTCTTCCGCGCAAGCACTGGATAGAGCTCAACGGATTGTTTGTCGCATTCGGACAGCGAATTTGTACCCCGCTGTCGCCCAGATGTTCCCGCTGCCCTGTTTCCCCGCAAACGGCAAAATCGCGCCTGCGGAAGGCAAAATCAGACTCGGATGAGGTTGGAGAGATGCATAACGCGCCGGTGCCGCCCGGGAGGCAAACCGACAACATCTTCGTGTGCCGACGCGTAGGGATAGGATCCTCTCGGTAGACGGGCAACCCGGCGGGCGCAGCGTCCCGCGCCTCTGCCTATTCTTCCGCGATCAAGAGGCTTTTGGAATCGAGCTTGAGGTGCAGATCCTCCTGCAGAATGCGCTCATGATCCTTGATCAGACCGAGGTGCACAAACTCCTTCCGCGGAGTGAGCGTTACAAGAACTTCGACGAGGTCAACATAGGGCTCCAGGGCAAAAGGCACGCCTTTTTTGTTATAGAGCGGATCGTCGCCGCGAAGCGACGCGCTGAACCAGACTGCGATCCGCAGCTCTTCGGCGAATTTCCGGATTTCCCGGATAGCGTCGACGTTTGTGCCGTCGAAATCGAACCCGTCCACAATAACGCTGTCGGCGGCAAACCCGCCGTCGTTGATCATGGCGCGCAGGCTTTTCACCACCTGATCGATCGACACCCCGTCCGGACTGAAGTTCATGATCACCCGATGTTTCACCAGCTCATCGTGTATGTCCATCGCGTCGTCGAGGTTTCTCTTCTTCGCGATTTCCCGGAAGATGTCCTCGTACCAGCTTATGATATGGTCGGTGCGTCCGGCGAACGAGACGTGGATGACGTGGTGCCCCTGCAACAGTTTGTCGGTGGCAATATGGACGAGACACGCGGTCTTGCCGACGCCTTTCCGGGAGGCAACGACACCCAGTTCTCCGGCCTTGAGCCCGCCGTGGGTGGATTTTTCAAGTATTCGGAGCGGACTCCGCTTTACCAGCTCTGCCTTGATCATTCTCATCCTCCCGCTGCTTATCGCTGCTCGACCTTTTTCTTCTGTTCATACTCCTTTTTCAGTTCCTCCGCAAGATTTGTGGGTACTTTGCCATATTTCAGGAACTCCATGGAGTACTCCGCTTTGCCCTGCGTGAGCGACCGCAGAACTGTCGAATAGCCGAACATTTCGCTCAGCGGAACTTCCGCCTCGATCCTGCGAGCTGTTGCCGTCTTCGGTCGAAGCAAGGATAAGGCCGCGACGCTGATTAATGCTGGCAAAGATGTTGCCCGCGTATTCGGTTGGACCCTCTGCGGAAACTTTCATTATGGGCTCGAGAATGATCGGTTTTGCCTGCCCGTAGATCTGGCGAAAAGCGCCGATCGCCGCCATTTCGAACGCGAGATTTGAGGAGTCTACCGGGTGGGTGCTTCCGTCGTTGATGACTACCCGGACGCCGATAACCGGGAATCCGATCAGCGACCCCTTTTCACAAGCGGCTTTGAATCCCTTGTCGACTGCGGGTATGTATTCATTGGGGATGACACCGCCCCTGACGCTGTCGACAAACTCGTAATCCTTGTCGTCCACCGGCTCGATGTGTCCCGCGACGCGGGCGAACTGACCCGAGCCGCCGGTCTGTTTCTTGTGGGTGTAGTCGAATTCGACCTTTGAGCTTATCGCTTCGCGGTACGCCACCTGTGGCATTCCGGTTTCCACGTCGGCTTTGTATTCGCGGCGCATGCGCTCAATGTAGACGTCCAGATGCAGCTCACCCATGCCCTGAATGATAGTCTCCTGAGATTCCGGGTCAACAAAGGTTCGAAACGTCGGATCTTCCTTGGAGAACCGGTTGAGAGCTTTGCTCATCTGGTCCGACGATTTCTTGTCCTTCGGGTTTGATCGCAAGGGTAATGACCGGATTCGGTACGTACATCGAGGTCATGGAGTAGTTGAGCGAAGGATCACAGAAGGTGTCGCCCGAAGCACAATCGATCCCGAACAGCGCGACGATGTCTCCGCTGTCCTGCCTCCGTAATGTCTTCCATGTGGTTCGAATGCATCCGAATGAGCCGACCTACCTTGAATTTTCTCCGGGACCGAACGTTGTAGAGCTCCATACCCTTTCTCACGCTGCCCTGGTAGATCCGCAGATAGGTCAATTGCCCGTACTGTCCCTCTTCGAGCTTGAAGGCAAGCGCAACCGTCGGCTTCTCGTCGCCGGCCACGAGCTTCATCTCCTGCTCCCCGTTATCGAGGTCGAGGGCGATGTTCGTGACCTGCGTCGGGTCGGGAAGATAGCGCGTTACCGCGTCGAGCAGAAGCTGCACGCCCTTGTTCTTGTAGGCCGAGCCGACGAACACCGGGGTAAGCTCCCGTCCGAATGACACCTGCTCGGATGGCATCGTGGAGCAGCTCTTCGGTCACGCTTGCCCTCGACGATACGCCTCCGCGAGCTCGTCGGAAAACATCGAAGCGGCGTCAATCAGCTCTTCGTGGCGCCGGGCGGCCTCTTCCATCAGGCCCGCAGGGATGTCGGTGATTCGGATCTGCTCGCCCGCGTCGCCGTCGAAATAGACCGCTTTCATCAGAATCAGATCCACAATACCTTCGAACTTATCCTCGAGCCCGATCGGCATGTGAACAAGGACTGCATTGTGACCGAGTTTCTCAATGAGCTGGTCCTTGACTTTATAGGGGTTCGCACCGGTTCGGTCGGCTTTGTTGACGAAGGCGACAAAGGGTACGTTGTACCGTTTGAGCTGCCGATCAACGGTTATCGACTGCGACTGTACGCCGCCCACCGAACAGAGGACCAGGATGGCCCCGTCGAGGACGCGCAGCGCGCGTTCAACTTCGATCGTGAAGTCGACGTGTCCCGGGGTGTCGATGATATTGATGTTGTGACCCTTCCAGGTAACGTTCGTGGCGGCAGACTGGATGGTGATTCCGCGCTCTCGTTCGAGCTCCATGGAGTCCATCGTTGCGCCGACGCCGTCCTTTCCTCGGACTTCGTGGATTGCGTGAATTTTTTCGCAGTAGAACAGGATGCGCTCTGTCAGGGTGGTTTTCCCCGAATCGATATGGGCGCTTATCCCGATGTTCCTGAGCTTTGTCAAATCAGCACACATACTATTATCAACCTCTCAACTCGATTTCTGCAGCGTGAGCATCCATCGGCAACGGTCTGCCGTTTGAGTTTTAAACGGGATTTCATGGTAAGTCTGTTTCGACCACGAGATAAACGGGACGCTACTGGGCGCTAATATAATCAAAATAGGGGGTGTTCATCAATACCTACAAAATGAGGAGTCTGGTAAACTATCTGCATGGTCGGGCGCGTCGATACTGGTAGCGACATCTGGTTATTCCTATAAGGACTGGGTGGGACCGGTCTACCCGCCCGAACTTCAATCGCCCGATTTCCTCTCATGGTATGCGCGAAAGGCTCCCCTTCGTCGAGCTCGATTTTTCCTATTACGCCATGCCGAAGCCGGAAACATTGTCCGGGATGACCGAACGAACACCGCAAACGTTCAAATTCACGCTGAAGGCGCACAAATCGATGACTCACCAGCGCGCTGTCGACCCGGGCGGCACGGCGCTGGACGTTCCGTCGCGCTGTCGCGCCGCTTGTACGGTCGGATCGGCTTCTGGGTATCCTGCTCCAGTTTCCGTTTAGTTTCCACTACACAACCGACAATCGGCTCTACCTTGCAAAGCTTTGCGAAAGCCTCCCGGAGCTGCCGCTCTTCGTCGAGTTCCGCAATCGCGACTGGCACCAGGACCGGGTCTATGACTACATGCGCGAAAAAGGGCTGAGCCTCGTAATCGCCGATCTTCCGGCGCTCGAAGAGCTGCCCGAATTCAACCCCATCGTGACCGGGTCGTCATCCTACGTGCGCCTGCACGGCCGGAACCGTACGCAGTGGTGGACCGGCGACAACGCGAGCCGCTACAACTATCGATACTCGCCGGACGAGCTCGACCGGCTGGCGACCGCAATTCGGTTAGCCGCTCGAGAAGACCACGCTGATGCTCGTGGCGTTCAACAATCATTTTGGCGGGAACGCTTTTCACAATGCTCAGGAACTTTCGGTGCTGCTCGATGCGGAGAACCCGCGGCCGCGCCTATCCGCCGCTACTTGAACTCGTTGAAATAGAGCCCGAGGACCAGGAACAGCTCGTTTCCCGAAATCCTGTACCCCTCCTTCTCGAGGTTCTTTCGCAAGCTCGTCCTTCGTCCAGGTCGGGTTCGCCTTCTTCATTTCGATCGCTTTTTCCACGACTCTTCGGTCCGGCAGGTAGATGGTCCCGAAAAGCCATCCGCGGTTGTGCAGTACCATCACCCCGTACTCCAGGAGCTGCATCTGTCTGGCGAGCGCGTCGTGGGAAGAGTCGGCCGCGTCGAGCTGACTCTGAAGTTTCGTTACCTGCTGAGCGAGCGCAGCCACACGGCTCAGGGTCTCACGGTTTGCCCGGGTGGAGTCACCAAGGGCCTTTTCGATAGTGTCGAGCCTCTGTAGCATGTACTCCGGATCCTGACTGCGGAGAAACGACGTGGGGTTTTTCACCACGTCGACAAGCCGATCGGCAAACGCCTTCTCATCGGTGTACCGTCCCGCGAACCGGAGAAAGTACTGGTTCACTCGGAGACGGAAATCGTATTCGAGGAAATCGGTGTAGTAGAACTGCATTCCGGAGGGCATGAACTGCGCAAGATCCATCCCGTTGTAGCTGAAGGTCGAAGGTATGAGTACGATTTCGACGCGTCCGGCTGTGAACACCACCTTCAGGTTCTCGACCTTCGCATATTGCAGATCATAGAGGCGGTCGACGACAGTCTTGAGAAGCGCTGCTTGATTATTCGTGAGCTCGGCGGAGGACAAGCCGACCGTCAATTCGTGTCCCTGCGCGTCGGTAAGGTCTGCGTAGTTGATGCCGCTGTCCTGGTACTGACGGTCGACGATGTATCCTGCATTCTGAAACGACAGACCGTAGGCGAGCGCTCCGCAGAGAACCATTGCTGCTATGAAGGGCGCTGATTTGCTTGTCATATTTCTCCCTCTGCGGCCGCGAGCCGGTCAGTTCTGCGGCGGGACCTGAATGAGAATCTTGTCGAAGGGAAGCAGCGTGCTCGTTCCGGCAAGCTTCACAAGTGACGCAGACACGATCCCGCCGGCGAGGTGAAATTTGACAGTTCCAATGAACTGGTCATCGCGGCGGAAGACGTAACCGGTCGACCCGTCCGACACCTGGCGGATTTTGTCGATGTAGACCGCAATGTGGTCGGTGTCGCGCGGGTCGATGACGTAGCCGTTCTCCCGCGCGGAACGGACAAGTGAATCCAGCGCAAAGTTGTACTGCGCGAGCTCGCCCTTTTCGGCGGCTATGGTCCTGTCACGGGCGACGATGGCCCGGTCCCGTTGTGCAATCGCCTCCTGGTCGCGGCGAACCGCATCGGCGAGTCCGGTCCAGACGGTTTCCAGGCGGTGAAGCAAAGCGATGCTGCGGTAGTCGATCTGCGACAATGCGTTGGGCACCGAGTTTTCGTAAGGTATCGACTCGAGCTGTTTCACGAGAGTTTCGTATTCGTCGAGCTCTTGCTGCAGAGAGTCGTAGTCGGTTTCGGAAATGACACCGGCCGATGAGAGGATCGGCTGGAATGGCGCGAACCGTGGTGCCTTCACCGCGGCTGCGTCGACTGAGGCCGTCAGAAGTGCGGCCACCGATGGGTCGGTGAATGTTGGATTGTATTTCGCGATAAGGGCGCTTCGTTCATCGTCGAATTTGCGCTGCATGCCGGCTACGAACTGCTCGTGGAAACGTTTCTGTTCCGCAAGCTGCTTCTGGTGATCTGAGTTCAACGAACTGATTCGCTGTTCATAACCGCTTCTCTGATTCGCCAGCTCTAGGTCGTACAAGGTTCGCTGGCTGTTCAGCACCTCTTCCTGCTTCTTTGCCTGTTCCACCTGGCGTGAATCATATTGCGCCATCTTGTCCTGAAGAACCTTAATTGAGTCGTCGAACTTTGCAATCCGGGGTGCGTAGGCGGCGCTTATCTGCTGAGCCTGTCTGTCGGCCTGAGAGTTGATCGCCTGGGTCTGAACGCTTCGTTGTGCAGCCGAGAGGTTCTCATTTCCCAGAAGGGAGATCTGCTGATCCGCGGCAGTGCGAACCGCATTGATACTGGTGTCCCGCTCGGCAATAATCGCGTTCTTCTGTTCAACTGCGTTCGTGATCTGTGTGTCGATTCGCTTGGCGGTGTCGAGCACTTCGCGGAGATTCACCTCCTCGAACTCACGGAGGGTCACGGTAATATTCTTGCTGCTTGCCTGAATGTACCAGGTAACGCCCCATGCCCCGATGAAGAATAGAAGAATCATTCCGAGAATGACGCCCGGGACAAGAGGTGAACGATTGCGGCGGCTCTTGGCGAACTCCCGACCCAGATCGTACTGCGCCTGTCGATTCTGAAAATCTTCGATCGCTTCGCGAAGGAAGACGAGCTTGCTCTGCTCGACCAGGTCGGTTACTTTTCCTTCATTGTCCATATGCCGTTCCAATCCTTCGGACAAACCATGTTGTGAGTCCTCCGGGCAAACAGGTCGGCCACCGGAAGCTTGCAGGCAGAAAAGTGGCGATTCGCTCCCGTCCAGTCACCGCCGTAGTAGGCGGTAAGACCTTCGTTGAAGGTCGATAGATCGCCCTCCAGATCCTCCTGCAGATCTTTTGAGGCTATCGGCCAATAGATCTTGCGGCCCACGGTCTTGCCTTTGACCTGGACGGTGTCCAGCTCCTGAAACCGGTATCCGTTCCCATGCGCGAGCACCTCATCGCGAATATAATCGGAAACAATTACGGGAACCTTGTAGAGGCGGGTAAGTCCCTCCAGACGGGAGGCTGAGTTTACGTTGTCGCCAATGACCGTATTCGTCATCCGTTCATAGGAACCTATTGTTCCATAAAATACCTGTCCGCCGTCGATGCCGACTCCGACCTCCAGCAGAACCGCCTGGTAGACCCGTTCCTCCGCATCGGTGAGGGCTCCCCGCAGACGAATTATCCCCTCGCGGCGTTTATGCATCTCCGTTCGCAGCGACGCGGCGACCGCCTGGATCTCGTAAGCAGCGTTGACGGCCTGCGCGGATTTGTTTGCGCCCGCATCTTCCATCGCGCCGAAGATGGCCAGCAGCGCGTCGCCGATTATCGACCCGATGTCGCCGTTGTGCGCGTGAATGTGGCGAATCGCGCGGTCGTAGTGCATGTTCAGAAGTCGGATGATGTCGGTTCCGAGGGTCTCGGTCATGTAGGTAAAGCTCTTGATGTCGGTGAACAGAATCGTCAGTTCCCTTCTGCTTCCTTCGAGCCGGATCTCGCGCTCGCGGTATGCCTTGGCCGCCAGATCTCGCGCAACGAATTTCTTGAAGATCATCATGAGGTTATCGATGGTGCTCGCAAGGGAGTTGAAAGCGATTCCGAGATAGGTCACCTCGTCGTTGGGTGCACCCTTCATATCGAGAAGGTTGATCTGCTGTTCAGCCTGCATTTTCATAATCGCCGCCGAAATGACGTTCACGAACCGCAGAATGTAGGAAATCAGGAATACGCCGACGGCAACGCAGATGAGTGTGAGACCGAGAATAATGAACGACACGTTGCGGAAGATTCGAACCGAATCGGCGTAGAACTCATGTACCTCTTCAGCCCGGACAAAAAAGGTCTTCCACTGGTCGCTGTACTTGTAAACCCCGAAATAGTTCCCCCCGGCGAACTGAAAATCGATCGTCCCGTCAGGCTTTCCCTTTGCAAGATTATCGTTCAAGAGGACCAGCGATTTCTGGTCGGGGAACGAGCTCTCGCGTGAAAGCTTGCTCGCGTCGAAAAAGAGCTTCCCGTCGGGCATAACGCCGAGAGCAACCGATTTCGCTCCGGTGAGCTGACCGGTGGCGCTCTGTTCCAGGTTCGACACGACAGACTTGAGATCACGATTGTACTGGTAGATCTCGAACTGATTCAGACCGTAGGTGTAAATCTCCTTCAGGTCCTTCACCAGGAGCTGATTGGCCAGCTTGAGTAACTCACCACGGTTCAACATCAAGTTGATGTAGTTCGTCGCGAAGTTGGACAGGAGCAGAAAGATCGTGAATATGAGAACGATCTTCAGCATCAGCGGCACGACGCGCGTGCCGTTCACCTTTTTCCCCAGAATCCGTTCGTTTAGATGCGGCACGCCCTCATCCTTGAGGAGACCGTCTGATCACTCAAGACGCTATCGAATTATATACTATGGCCGGCTCGAAATAGCAACTATTATTATCATGAATAACCGCTGACGGATAAAAAGTCGTGGTCAGCGATCCTTTTCCTCGGCGAGGAGAATCTCGTCCGTCTCGAGGGAGTGTTTTCTGATTTCGTGAAACTTCCGCACCAATTTTTCGACCGTCAACTCCTGCTTTTCCGGCCCGGAAACATCAAGGATTATTTCCCCTTTGTCCATCATCAGAAGCCGATTGCCGTACTCAATCGCGTGGCTCATGTTGTGCGTTATCATCATGGTCGTAAGCTTGTAGTCCCGTATGTAGCGCACGGTCAAATCGAGGACGATCTGTGCGTTCTTTGGATCGAGTGCGGCAGTGTGCTCGTCCAGGAGAATCAGTGCCGGGTGGGAAAGGACCATCATGAGCAGCGTGAGAGCCTGTCGTTGCCCTCCGGAAAGCAGACCCACGTTGTCTTTGGTGCGCGTCTCCAGTCCCATGTCGAGCGGAACGAGCTGTTCCTTGAAGAAAGTCCTCATGTGGGAGTTGAGACTGATCTTCAAACCCTTGAACCCCTTCAGGTAGGTGATCATCATGTTGTCCTCGACCGACATGTTTCCGGCGGTTCCGAGCGTCGGATTCTGGAAGATGCGGCCGATGTAACGCGCCCGCTTGTACTCCGGGTCTTTCGTCACGTCGCGGTCGTTGATGAATACGCGTCCGTAGCTCGCCGCCTCAGTCCCCGATATCAGGTTGAGGAGCGTGGTTTTTCCCGCGCCATTGCTCCCGATAATCGTGATGAACTCGCCTTCCGATACCACGAGGTTCACGTTCCGAATCGCGGATATCTCGTTGTTCGTTCCGGGGTTGAAGATTTTTGTTATGTTTTCGAGCCTGATCATGGATCACCCCCTACCTTACGATTTCCCGGCGTCTGCGGGCGCGTTCTGTTCCCGTGCGCGCGCCTCGGTTTTCCGCGACCAGGTAAGCCACTTCATCGTGTCGCGTCCGCGGGTGATGACGAGGCTCAGAATGATGAGAAGACCGGTGATAAGCTTCAGATCGTTCGGCGTCAGGTTGATGTAGTAGCCATAGAAACGGCCGAGATACATGACAGCTCGAAACAGAATAGAGCCGAGAATCACCCGCAGGGTCAGCACGGAAATGCGATTGGATTTCCAGAGAAACTCCCCGATCATGACCGAGGCAAGCCCGGAAATAATTGTGCCCTGCCCGAGGTTCACGTCGGAAAAGCCCTGATACTGCGCGGCGAACGCACCCGAAATTGCCACGAGGCCGTTGGAAAACGCTACTCCGATGGTCTTCATCATGGCCGGGTTGGTGCCCGTCGAAATAACCATTTGAGGATTGTTTCCCATTGCACCCATGGTCATTCCCAAATCCATACGGAAGAACAGGTTGAGCGCGAGCATCATGACAATTGCGACAATCGCAAAAAAGACCAGGTTCGACATGTCCTGCGTCACCCCGGCGGGGAAGAGGCTGTTCACTTTCGTCAGAATCGTTTCATGGCGAATAAGAGAGATATTCGCCTTTCCGCCCATGACGCGGATGTTTACCGAATAGAGCATGGTCATGGTGAGAATACCGGCAAGGAGGTGAGGAACTCCCAGCTTGTTGTGGATGAGGGCGGTCACGATTCCGGCGAGAACTCCACCGATCGCCGCCATCACCAGCGCGAACCAGAGCGGCTGCCCTGCGACGATGAGACTTGCCATGATGGCCGCGCCGAGCGGGAACGAGCCGTCTACGGTAAGGTCCGGGAAATCGAGAATCCGAAAGGTGATAAACACCCCCAGGACCATTATTCCGTAGATCAATCCTTCCAGCAGGATCCCTTCGATCATCTATAGATTCCTTTGAGAGAAATGTTGTGCCGCAGTATATCAGAAAGGGCGGGAGATCATAAGCCCGCATCCGCGCCCGCCTGATGGCGGGCGGAGATGGACGCGATGCTTGGCCACAGGGGCCCGGACAACGGCGGCTCTACTTCGAGATGACCTTTCCGTCTTGCACTATCTTGTTTGCTTCGTCGACAATGTTCTTCGGCAGGGTGATGCCCATCTTCTTGGCCACGTCGAGGTTCACCAGAAGGATGAGATCCTTGCGATCAGTAAGGAACTGAGTAGGTATGTCGGCGGGTGACTTGCCCTTCAGGATCTCGGCGACCAACCGCCCGGTAGCGCGGCCCATGGTGTAGTAGTCGAAACCGTAGGCCGCAAGAACATCGTAGGTTTCCGCCGAGCTGGGGTCCGCAGAGATGACCGGAACCTTCGCCTGCATTGCCACTTCGGTGAGCGACGGCAGCGCGGAAACCACAGTATTGTCCGTGCTCACGTAGATCGCATCAACGCGCCCGACGATCGACTGGGTTGCCTGGCGCACTTCTGCGGAGTTCGTAACGGTCGCCGCAACAAACTGAATACCAAGCTCGGCGCACGCCTTCTTGGCCAGATCCGCAAGGTACACTGCGTTCGGTTCGCTGCTCGAGTATACGTGACCGAGCCGCTTTACGCTCATGAACTTCGCCATCAGCTCAATCTGCGACTTCACGGGAGTCATGTCCGAGTAGCCGGTCACGTTCTTTCCGCCCTTGTCGAGCGAAGGAACCAACCCTGCACCCACGGGGTCGGTTACCGCGGAAAACACCACCGGGATCTCTTTGAGCGTCTCAGCGAGCGCAATGGCGGTCGGCGTGGCGATGCCGACGGCAAGCTTCACGTTTTCCGCTTTGAACTTGTTCGCGATCTGTTTCGCGGTGTTCACATCTCCGTTTGCATTTTGCAGATCATACTGCACGGCAATGTTCATCTCTTTCAGCTGGTCCTGGATGCCCTTCTCGACCGCGTCCAGAGCTGGATGAGACACAATTTTCGAAATTCCAATGATCGGGGTCGACTGCTCGGCCTTTCCTCCGGCGAACGCCGTCCCGGCAGCCAAAACCACCAAAGCAGCGATTGCCACGGCCCGCATGACTTTTTGCATACGCTCCTCCTTTCCTGTTGTTCCGAGCGTTCGCCCGGATCATGTTTGAGACATGTAGCACATATTTAATAGAAAAGGCGTGCCGATGTCCATAGATTTATGCAAACGTGTGGTTTCGGGATGCATAAATATTCACTTCAGGATGCGAAGGTTGCGGGCGATGAGGTCCATGCGCCGCTTCACGGACAGCTGTGAGCGGCCCTCGTCCGGCAGCGTGTGCAGACAGAAATCGACCATTCGTTCGACGGTAGTCTCGGCGACATGCAGGCGCGTATCGGAGGACGCGTAGTAGACGAGGAGCCGGCCGTCGGTATCGACAATTGCACCGTTGGTAAAGACGACGTTCGACACGTCTCCTACGCGCTCGTCGCCCTCCGGAGCAAGGAGGTATCCGCCCGGCGCTGCTATCAATCGGCCGGGCTCGGCAAGATCGGTGAGAAAGGCGTACAGCACGTAACGCAGCCCGGCGGCAGTACCTCGCACGCCATGGGCAATGTGGAGCCAGCCAGCGGGAGTCCGAATCGGGACCGTTCCGCCACCGTTTTTTAGTTCCTTGATTGTGTGATAGCGCTTCGGATCGAGCAGGGTCTCCGTTCCCACCACCGCCCGCTCCATGGTATCGCACAACCCCCAACAGATACCGCCACCTGATCCGGTTTCGATGAACCCATCCTGGGGACGCGTGTAAAGGAGATACTTTCCCCTGTGGAACTCGGGATGAAGAACGACATTGCGTTGCTGCGGCGAGCGAGTTTCGAGATCGGGCAGCCGTTCCCAGGTTTCCAGGTCCCGGGTACGCACGATACCAGCCTTCGCCTCGGCCATAGTCGTATCACCCGGAGGGGCGGCCGGGTCTTTCCGCTCGACGCAGAAGAGGCCATATATCCATCCGTCTTCATGTCTGGTCAAACGCATGTCGTATGCGTTCACCTCCGGCTCACCGAGCTGCGGCAAGTCGATGGGAAACTCCCGAAAAGCAAAGTTGTCGATTCCGTTTCCGCTCTCGGCCAGGGCGAAGAAGGATTTTCGATCCGCGCCCTCGACGCGGCATAACAGACAGTATCGGCCGTTCTGAAGTATCGCTCCGGCATTGAAAACTGCATTGATCCCCAGACGCTCGAGAAGAAGCGGATTGGTCACCGGATCGAAATCGTAGCGCCAATATAACGGCGTGTGCGAGGCCGTCAGAATCGGATAGCGGTAGCGCACGAATATCCCGTTGCCGGGAAGAATCGGTTCGTTCCTTCGGGTTATGAGCGAATCGTGCTCTGCAGCCAGCATCTGCCTCCGTGTTGCAAAATCGGGCATCTTCATGAGCCGAGCATCTCCTCTGTTCGTCGCACGATTTCCATGCAGCAGCGTCCCGTGTGGTAGCCCGTCTTCCAATTCCCACCCTTCGGATAGGCATCGAGGAGCGCGCCCGACTCGGTGACACCCCAGAACCACTCCCCGCCCCGCCGGTCGATCAGGTTACGGTTCACAAAATCCCAGGTCTTTCTGACCGCATCGAGAAACGCGAAATCACCGGTTCGCCGATATGCGTTCAGAAATCCCACCATCGCTTCCGCCTGGACCCACCAGATGCGGCACGGGTCAATTTCGCCGTTCTCCCGTTCGTCGTATACGCCGCCGCGATCGGCGTCGAATCCTTCGGCAAGCGTTACCCGCGCGAGCCGAAGCGCGGCGTCCGACTCGCAGGTCGGTGTCCGGCGGGCCGAGGCCAGCACTTCCCGCGCTTCGTCAAGCAGCCAGCTCGCCTCGATGTCGTGCCCGTAGGAAACCTTGTCGTCCATCCGGGACCAGTCGGTGCGAAAAAACAGGCCCAAGTGATCGTCGGGCTGCAACACTCGCGTTTCCAACACTCCTATTTGCGCTTCGAGCGCCTCGGCCACCTCCGGGTCGTGCCCCGCGCGCAGAAGATTGGAGAGCGCTTCCAGAACGTGAAGATTTGTATTCATCGACTTGTCGCAGTCGAGGTCGGTTTCGCTCAAGGCGCGGTCCGGAGTCGGCCGCCAGTCTTCGGTGAACGCCTCCAGGTAGCCACCTGCCACCTCATCGCGCGCGTGGAGCTCCAGCAATTGGAAAATTTGTCGTGCGAATGCGAGCGCCTCCGGGCTCCCGGTCCGCCTGTGGTACTCGGTGAGACCGTATATCGCGAACGCCTGCGCATATATCTGTTTCCGGTTCTGCGTCGCACTTGCGCTTCGAGCAACCGACCAGAAGACTCCACCGGATTCGGGATCCCACAGGCGGGTAGTCAGAAACCGATAGGCCTCTCGAGCCGACGAAAGATAGTGGTCAATGCCGGCAAACGCGTTGGCCGCTGAGAAGGTCCACAAGTGCCGACTCACCATGACTGCACTCTTTTCTGCGGACGGATCGGGTAGATCGTCGCCCCCGATATGCCCGAAGAATCCGCCACCTTCGCGATCGCGGCCGACCGTCATCCAGTAGGGCAGGATGTTGTCGACGAACTCCCTGCCAAGCTCGTCATGAAGCGTCTGCAGAGTTCGTGTGACCTCCTGCGAGCGTTTACCCATTGCTTTCCGCGCCTCCTCATCTCGCTGCATCAGAAAAAGAGAAACCGGTTTCTCTTTTTCTATGACGAAGTCCCCCGTTCAACCTTATCTACGACGATTTCCTATACTGCATAATTATTTAGAGGCGTCATTCTGTCTTTTGACAGCCGAAAGAATCTGATGACATCCCGAGAAACCGATTCCGCTTCTTTCGCTTTCATGATACCATGGCCACAGCGGATGTCAACCGCCGAAAGCACTCTAGAGGTGGCAATGAGATTCACCATCAAAGAAATCGCCGCCCTTGCGCGCGTGTCGAAAAGTACCGTGTCCAAGGCGCTCAACGAGCAGCCGGGGGTTGGTGCGAAGACTCGTGATCGAATTCTTCAGCTCGTGGACCGCCTCGACTACCAGCCCAGCGCGATGGCGCGCGCACTCGTCTCCCGGCGAACGGGAAATCTCGGCTTCGTCATTCCGCACGAGAGCGCGCTTACGCTGGATGGTGCCTACTGGTCTACACTCACCACGGCGATCACCCGTGAAGCGGCATTCAACGACTGTCATCTGCTCATCCTCGTCCCGACCGACAAGAAAGATATTGCATCAGCCTACAGAGACGCCGTGCGGCGACGGACCATAGACGGCCTGATTGTCGCAGCAGAAGATCTCGATTCGACCGCAGTCGCCGGTCTCATCACCTCCGAAATACCGTTCGTGTTGATCGGCAGAAGCCGATCTCTCTCCCATTGGGCGGTAGACGTCGACAACTACCAGGGCGCGCGCGACATGACCCGTTACATGGTGGAACGCGGATTCCGGCGTGTCGCAATGCTCGCAGGACCCGAAGGATACCACTACACCGGGGAAAGGGAGCGCGGCTACCGAACGGCGCTCGAAGAGATGGGTATTCGCTATCAGCGAGTCGCCCATGCCCGGTACGAGGGGGCGCAAGCGAAAGGCGTGGTACGCGAGATGGTGAGCCGGTGGAAACCGGACGCGATCTTTGTCGGTGCGGGCGGCGATTTTCTCCTGGACACTCTTCGCGCACTCCGGGACGTTCATGAAGAAGCAGGCACGCTGGGACTGTCGGTTTTCGACGACTACGCATTTCTCGACTTCGTCACCCCAGGGGTCACCGCCGTTCGGCAACCGCTTCTCGAGATGGGCCGCGCGGCGACCCGCATGTTGCTCGCGATCGTCGCCGGGCGTGACCCGGACCCGCGCGAGCTCGTGCTTCCGGCAGCTCTGGTGCCTCGGGAGTCGTGCGGCGAGACAAAGATAGTTCAGACAAAAGCCGCGAAATAGTGACGCCAGGGTCCCGGCATTGTTATGCTTGAGCCGTGGAGGCGTGTCATGCAAGAGCGACCGCTTATCGTAGTGGGGCACAAGAACCCCGATACCGATTCCATTTGCGCCGCGATCGCCTACGCGCGTTTCAAAACTGTCACCGGAACGGCTGCGCGGCCATTTCGCGCGGGAAACCTGAACGCCCAGACACGCTACGTGCTCGAACGTTTTGGCACTGCACCCCCGCCCCTTCTTACCGACGTCTACCCACGACTTTCCGATATCATGATCGACGACCGCGAGCTGATCACTGTCCGGCCGCAGGAACCGATCGGCCGGGCCAGATCGATCATGCTGGAAAAGCGATTCTCCTTTCTCCCGGTTACCGACGACCGCGGACGCTGCCTCGGCAAGGTGAGCCTGCTCGGGCTCGCCGCTGCACCCGAACACCTGTCGCAGATACGAAGCGGTCACCTGCTCACGCTCTTTCCCGAAGAGCTTCTCGCCCGAACCGATGGGTGGACGGATCCGGGCAAATCCCTTCCGGCCAGGATTGAGGGAATTGTCGTCGCGCCGGCTATCGATGGAAAGGACGGGGAATCCGCGGTCGGGCCGGTTTCGGACGGCGACCGGCGAACGCGCCTGTTTATCACCCCGGCCAAAGACGTATATCGCATTCTCGAGGGGTCGCAGAAGGGAGCCAGGCGCGACGTCGTTATCGCCTACGGCGCCGCTAACGACTCGTCCCCCGGTCGCCCCACGCCCGCACGGAGCACTCCAACAGTCGCAAAACCGTCTTCCGAGATGCGAGTACTCTACATTCCACGCAGTCTCGTCGAAACACTCGTTGCCATCTATGAGTCGTCACCGCTGGAAAGTCATCTCGAACCGGCCGAACCGCTTTTCCGCATACACGATCTGGTCCGTCGAACCGAACGGGAAATCAACCGATACAACGCTGGTGGATTCATCGTGACCGACGATGAGGGAGTCATTCGCGGCGTCATCACGCGCTTGAACTTCCTGAATCAGGCACAGTTCCGGGTGGTGCTTGTGGATCACAATGAGCTTTCGCAGGCGGTCGACGGCGCAGAACACGCGGAAATCGTTGAAGTTATCGATCATCACCGACTCGGCGCCCGGAGCACGGAGATGCCGATTACCTTCATCAACCGCGTTGTCGGCTCAACCTGCACCATCGTCGCAGACATGTATCGCAGTCGCGGGATAGATCCCGAGAGGCCACTCGCCGGGATGATGCTTTCGGCAATCCTTTCAGATACCGTGATTCTCAAATCACCCACTGCCACCGCGCTTGATCACGATATCGCGAGCTGGCTTGCCGGTATCGCAAAGGTTGAAATCGAGCCCTACGGCGAGGAGATGTTCGCAGCCGGAAGCGAGCTCTCGAGCACACCGTCGGATGTTATCATACGTCAGGACCAGAAGATCTATGAAGAAAACGGATTCAAGTTCGCAGTCAGTCAAATTGAAATGGTGGGATTCAGGAGTTTCCACGAGCGCAGCGCCGACCTCGCTTCGGCGCTCAGCGATTCTCGTGATCGGCTGGCGTGTGATTTCACCTGCCTGCTCGTGACAGACATCACCCGCGAGACAAGCCTCCTGCTCTTCTCCGGCGCCCCGCGAGTGGCGGGCGCAATCCAGTATCCAAAAGCAGGAAGCGGCATCTACGAGATGCACGGCATGCTTTCGCGCAAGAAGCAGCTTCTGCCCTACATTCTCGACGTGCTGAAGAACCTGTAGCTACGAGCGCGCGAGATATTCCTCGATTACGCGAGTGACCAGGCGGTGGTCCTCCTCCTGTGGAAGGCCCGAGACGGTGATCGTTCCGATTATCCCCGTATTGCGGATCGTGATCGGAAATGCGCCTCCGTGTGCCGAAAACTCCATTGGATTGACAAAGCTTCGCGCTTCGATTGTGGTTCCGGCCTGCTTCAAGAGTTGCCCGACGTGCAGCGAGCTGTTTCCGAAGCGATTCACCACCCGGTTCTTTCGTTTGATCCATTCGCTGTTGTCCGGAGTGGTGCCGGTCATGGAATGGTGAAAGAGCTGATGGCCATTACGCTCGATATCGACAGCAATGCTCTTGTGTTCCGCGCGAGCGCGCTCCACAATCAAGTTTCCGATTTCCAGCGCCATCTCGTTTGAGAACGAACTGAACTGCAGTTCAAGCTCCTCTTTTTCGCGCTGACCGATTTCATCTGCGAGATCTGCCATTGGGATCCTCCGTTCGTCGGAACATGATACCCAAAAAGGTGCGTCGCAGTCACGTCGGTTGCCTGAGGTCACAGAATCCCGAGTTCATCCGCTACCGGAACTTCACCGGCCGGAAGAACTCCGGCCGGTGAAAGTCGGGTCGCACGGTATCTATCCACGCGCACGAGAGGTAGTGTGGCTCCGGCAGCTCATCCCCGCACTTGCAGAAGTTCGCGATGATTTGGCATCCCGAAAGCGGCGCTGCGTCCCCGATCGCAGCTATGAGGTCGGCCGGGATTGTCACCAGCAATTCCCAGGAGTTGAGACGAGTCCGCAGCTCGATTGGTTCCCGGCCAAGACTGGGAATCCGCTCGACACGGGCAAGATCGTTCTGATCCAATCGACGGCGGTTCCGGCGCGAAACTCCGCAGCTTGCCAGCATCGTCCCAATCGCATTCCACTCAAAGTTGCAGTAGGGTCGACCGGGGCCAGGCGCGAAGAAGAATTCGACACAGCTGTCGGTATAGACGGGGTCCTGATCGCGCGTGTACTTCGCACGGGTTGCCGGCTCAATCACCGCGTAGAGAATCATCAGCCTCCGACCGTCGTGCGCCAGCCTCACGGTGACTTTCAGGCCGCGCGGTCGCGGCGTCCAGAGTGCATGCGACAGCTCGACCTCAGGCAGCTCGCGCAATGCGCGGCGTTTCTCGTCGGGACCAGCGTCAACGATCCATTCCGGGATGAACGGGATTTCTATCGGTGAGTTCGCTCCCGATCCTATCGTGATCATCTTCATCAGTATGTCGCAACTGCGCGGCGCTTGTCAGCCGAATCTCGCCGATTGTGTCGCTTGCGCTCCAGCGGCCGATTTGACTTGACCGTTTGATATATCAAACCTACTTTAGGCATAGCAATTGTGAAACGATAGACCTAAGGCAGGTAGGGAAGTGGTTAAGGGAAGTGTGACACAGAAACGTGAGTATACGGCGCCGGCGGTAGATCGTGCGCTGGACATACTGGAGTTCATGGCGATTCACCCCCAACCTTTCGGCGCAACGGAGCTTGCCCGGCAGTTAGGACTCCCGCTCAATTCCGTGTTTCGTATCCTCAAGCGCCTGACCGAGCGGGAATACACGAGGCAGGACCCGCAATCTGGAGGATATCAGCTGAGCACCCGGGTCTTTACGCTGGGTATGAGTCTCTACACCCGCTTCGAGCTTCGCCAATCGGCGCGCCCGCATCTCGAACGATTGTGCCGCGAGACCGTGGAAACCTGTCAGCTGCAGGTTCCACAGGGCGACCGCATGCTTGTCATGGACACGGTGTCCCCGGAGACCGAGTTCTATCTGCGGGTGGTTCCGGGAAGCCTGGTTCACTATCATCCAAATGCGTACGGGAAGGCGGTTCTGGCTTTCATGGAAGCGGCGGATGTGCAAACCATCCTTCCGGAACTTCTTCCGGCAATGACGCGAAGTACGATTCTCCAGCGTACTGAGCTGATGGAACAGCTCGCCGAGGTGCGGCGAACGGGTCTGGCATATGACAATGAGGAGTACACGGACGGGATTGTGTGCATCGGCGCACCGGTCTTCGGGGTGGAAGGAAAAGTGGTTGCCGGACTCGGCACGACCTGCCTGCTCAACACCGTTGATGTCGAACGTCGGTCGATTTTCGGGCGGCTGATCCTCGAATGCGCCGCGCGAGTTTCGCGCGATATCGGATACGGGGGCGATTTTTTCGACGACAAGTTCGCCGACCCGGGCGTTCGTGCCACCGACCAGGTACCGAAGCGACGGCAGTACGTCGATGTGAGCTGAGAGACAGGCCTGAAAAGCGCGAGAACAATTCTTCCTTGACTCATCTCCATTCACGCCGGATAATTATTAGTAAATGTCTCATATTAGGGGCGCAGGCCGTCGTTCCGGGGAGTGCCGATGCCTGAATATACTGACGTCCTCATTGTCGGTGCGGGTCCCACGGGACTGATGCTCGCGAACAGCCTTGCGCTGCAGGGCTGCTCGTATCGAATCATCGACAAACTCGACTCGCCGCGCCAGATCAGCAAGGCTTCCGGGGTAATGCCGAGAACGCTGGAACTCTTTCAGGGTCTTGGCGTTTCGGAGCGGTTCATTGAGGCGGGTAATCGCGTTACCGGACTGACGGTGATGACGAAACGACGAACCGGTCCGGCCGGCGACGACACGCGCAAACCCCACGCCGGAGCTCCACTTATGGAACTCTCTTTCGATCATCTCGACACGCCCTACCCGTTCATTCTGGGGCTCGAACAATTCCGCACCGAGGAGCTGCTTACAGAGCGCCTGCGCGAACTCGGCGGACAGATTGAGCGCGGTGTGGAGCTGCTCGATTTCGCCGAAGTCGACGACGGCGTGATCCCCACTCTCTCCGACCCGCGCGGATCCGTAGAAAAGGCGGGCTTCCGCTACCTTGTCGGCTGTGACGGCGCGCATTCTACCGTTCGCCACCTACTCGGGCTGAGCTTCGAGGGGTCCGAAGATGCGCAGCACTATGTAGTCGGGTACCTCAAGATCGACTGGGACATGCCGTCGAACCGAATGTTCGAGTTCAATTCTCCGGAAGGAACAATTTTCGGGATTCCACTCCCCGATGGCAGATGGTCCATAGCGAGCGAATACGACCGGACCCAGTGGAAGAACGACGGTGAGTCCGAACCTGAGCTCGAGGAGCTGCAACAGCTTTTCGATCTGCGTTCTCCACTGTCGGCGAAACTTTCCGAACCGCGCTGGAAGAGCTATTTCCGCGTAAATCACCGGCAGGTTCCGCGATACCGCGTGGGCCGAGCCTTTCTCGCCGGCGACGCCGCCCACATTCACAGTCCAGTCGGCGGCCAGGGAATGAATACTGGACTGCAGGACGCAGCCAACCTCGCCTGGAAGTTAGCCTTCGTGCGCAAGGGATTTGCGGGAGAAGATCTGATCGAGAGCTACCACAGCGAGCGGCACCCTGTTGGGCGATCGATAGTAGAGCTAACGAGCTTCCTCCAGGCCGAGCTGAATTTGCGCTCCCGTATCGTCATGGGACTCCGGGATGAGATGATCGGCCTTGCCGGACACTCGGTCTACGTCCGCAACCTCGCCTCGCGCCAGCTCGGAGAGCTTTCCTGCCACTACCGCAACAGCCCGATCGTCTCCGAGTGGGAGGCCGGGTCGCGATTCCACCGCCACCAGGCACGCCACAGCGACCTTTCGGAGTGTCCGAGGTTCAGCGCCGGGCCCCAGGCGGGTGACCGCGCTCCGGACGCCGTCATCGTCGTTCCCCACGCTCGCAACGGTTCGCGCACTCCGACGCTTTACTCACTTTTCGACCCTACCCGGTACACCCTGCTTCTGTTCGAGGGAACCCACACCGCCATTGAGGGAACCGGCCGGAGCGACGCGGTCGACAGCCGTGAAGACGCGTCCGGGCTCGAAGCAGTCGCGCGCGGCGTCGCGGAAACGCCCAACTGCGCGGTACGATCCTTCATAGTCCGGACGCGCGAAGGGAAAGCGGGAACTGACGGCAAGAACTCGACGATCATCGAGGATACGGATGGGATGATCCATCACCGATACGCCGCGCGCGGACAGTGTCTCTACCTTATCAGACCCGACGGCTACATCGGGTACCGAAGCGAACCGGCCGACGCGAAAAGACTTCTGGAACGGCTCAGCGTGGTGACTGAGAGCGTGCTCGCAACGTAGGCGAGGGGGGCGTCCGATCGGGGCAGGTTCGAATGTCGGAGATCGGAGGTGGTTTGTGAACGAAAAGCAATCGTGCCTGCCTGCGGAAATTATCGCCCGGCTTCGGACCCTTGCCAATCCTTCCAACGTCGACGGTTTGTCCCGATTCGGAATCAACAGTCCGAATACCCTCGGGGTCCCGGTCTCGACGCTTCGCGTGATCGCGCGCGCCGCTTGGTAGTGCGCCCCGTGCGGGACGGCCCACCGACCTCCTGATTGCGTGCTGCCGGACCGCAGCTCGCCAGTGACGATTCGGTTGACAGACCGGTGGCTTGGTTGTAGGGTGGCACGAAAACGTTTTCATGTTATTCTGGCACGGCGCGCCGTCCACTATCGAGGAGGCGCAACATCGGCACTACGATGAAAAAGACTATAACAATACATGATGTTAGCGAACGCGCGAGAGTCTCGCTCTCGACCGTATCACGGGTACTGAACAACAGCACACCGGTCCGACCCAGCCTGCGCGAGCGTGTTCTGCGCGCAGTGAAAGATCTCGAATACAAGCCCAACTTCGCGGCCAGGACGCTGAAGACCAGTCGATCGCACTCGATCGTGTTCATGGTGCCCGAAATCTCAAATCCCTACTTCACCGAAACCTACCGCGGGGTGTGGTCGGTGGCTGCGGAGCGGGGATATGTGTCATTTCTCTATGAAGCGGATGACGTGCAGCGCGTCCTCGATTCAATTATTACCCGCGGCGCCGACGGCGTGATTCTCGATGCCATCTACCGCGAGGCTTCAAAAGACGCCCTTGTCAGCGCCGGCATTCCTTTCGTACAGACGAATACGCCGGCACACCTCACATCCGATAGACACTGCATTCGGGTAAACCTCTACGCTGCCACACTTACGATGATCGAGTACCTGCGTGGGATGGGGCACACCGAGATAGGTCTGATCACCTACAGGCCGAAGGGATTTCCCCTGCGCGAGCGTTTGCGGGCGTTCCGAGACTACGCCCATGAACGTGGCATCGCCAATATCGACAAGTACATCGCCGAGACGGTGGGCGTGGACAATTCCGCCGGTGGCTATGAGGGCATGCAGACACTCCTTTCGCGCGAGCTCGGAATTACCGCAGTAATAGCAATGAACGATCTCGTTGCACTCGGTGCTATCGCCGGGGCGGAAGCAGTGGGAAAACGTGTCCCGGACGATGTTTCGGTGGTCGGATTCGACAACACTAATCTCTCGCAATACACCAATCCTCCGCTTACCACCACCAACATACCCACCATTCGACAGGGCGAAATGGCCGCACGGATGCTCTTCGAGCTCATGGAACAACCCGATTCCGACCCGTATTCGGTGGAAATCCACACCGAGCTGGTAATCCGGGGCTCCGTACGACGGCTTACGAGCGCTGCTTTACATTGACGACAGAATCCTCAGTGGACGCAGAAGTCTGAAAACGTTCGCTTATACATTACTCGTATCCTCACCTAAACGGAGTACCGGATAATGTATTCAGCCCGAAGAACGCTTCAAATTCGGAATGGTGCCGGTCCACGCAGCCGCATGACCGCAAATTTCCTTGACGATTGCCGGTCCCGGGTGTAAAATGCCTGAAAACGTTTTCAGAATTTCGATGGAAATTCGTGGACGGTGCATCGTGAATGCATCGGTAGGGATCTATCAAAAAGGAGATGCGCATGAAAAAGCTTGCGTGGTTTAGATTGATCGTATCGATCCTCGTCGTCGGGATGGTAACGGTCCCGCTGTTTGCTTCGGGAAGCAAGGAGGCGACGGCGTCAATGGACAAGGAATTGACAATCAACTCCTACATGTCCGATCAGGCGCCGAAGGACGCGTTCGCAGCGATCGTTTCCACCTTCGAACAACAGAATCCCGGCATCAAAGTGACCGTAAACACTACCGCTCACGAGCAGTTCAAGACGCTGTTCCCAAGCTGGCTCGCGTCAAATAACGCGCCGGACGTAGCCACCTGGTTCGCCGGGTACCGGATGCAGCAGTACGCCGACAAAGGGCTCCTCGCCCCCATTCCGGAGAGCGTCTTTCCGGGCGGCTCGATGGAAAAACAATTCCCGGCGGCGTTCAAGAATGCGAGCTCCTACAACAGCAAGATCTACTTCATGCCGCAGAGCTGGTACTGGTGGGCAGTCTATTACAACAAGGACGTCTTTCAGAAGCTCGGCCTCAGCATTCCCACTACATGGGAGCAGTTCACCGCAGTCTGTGACAAGCTCAAAGCGGCCGGCATCGCACCCATCGCAATCGGCGCGAAGGACACTTGGACTGCCGGTGGATGGTTCGATGCGGTCGATTCAGCAGTGAACGGCGGTGAGTTTCACAAGCAACTGACGGCCGGAAAGGTATCCTACACCGACCCGAAGGTGAAAAACGCATTCAGTTACATGGCGCAATTGTCCAGCAAGGGCTACCTGCTGCCAAACGCAACGAGCTACAGTTGGCAGGAGGCTGCCGCCGTTCTTTTCAAAGGCCAGGCCGGAATGTATCTCATGGGACAGTTCATCAAAGACGTGGCCCCTGCCGACGTGAAGGACAAGCTTGATTTCTTCAAGTTCCCCACGATTGGCGGCAACACACAGTACTCGGTGGACACCCCCACGGACGGCTACGTGGTCCCGGCAAAAGCGAAGCACATGCAGGCCGCGCAGGAGTTCATGGCCTACCTGGCAACCTCCGCGGTTCAGGAGGCATTCTGCAAACCGTTGGGTCGTCTGGCGGCGAACGTTGATGTTGCCGTCCCCAACGCCGACGCGCAGAAAGGACTCGACATGGTCAAGGGTGCAACCTTCGCCATGCAGTTCTACGATCGGGATTCGCCCGAGGAGATGGCGGCAAAGGGTATGAATGCCATCATCGATATCTGGACCAATCCGGCCAACATGGACACGATCCTCAGCAATCTCGACAAGGAGCGGGTCCGAATCTACGCCGAGCAATAGACTGCGATCGTGTTAGTGAATACAGGGAATCGCCGAGTCGGATCGCGGCGATTCCTTTGTTTTTCATGATAAGATGTGCCCGTATCTCAAGGGGGAAATGTGACGCGACTGCGAAAAGACTGGTGGATCCCCTATGCATTTCTCGCACTTCCCCTCCTGATGTACCTGATCTATGTACTCTTCCCAATCGTCGAGAGTATGCTATTTGCGTTCACGAAGACCGACACAATTCTCTACGGCACAAAGTTTGTCGGACTGCGCAATTTTGGACGACTCTTCACCGACTCGACCTTCCTCCTGGCGCTCAAGAACAACTTCTTCTGGCTTGTCTTTTTTGTTGCCATTCCGGTCCCGCTCGGACTGCTCATTGCGATGTTCTTCAACAACGCCTACTTCGGGATCAAGATCTTCAAAACCCTATTCTATCTCCCGATGACCCTTTCGTTCGCCGTGATCGGCACAATCTGGGCCTGGATCTATCATCCGGATTTCGGCGTTCTCAATACCGTTCTCCGGTCGATCGGCCTTGGAGAGTGGGCAAAACCGTGGCTCGGCGACAAACGCTACATGACATTCTCGCTCATTGTCGTCGGCATCTGGCGGCAGATTCCCTATGTGATGATCCTCTACCTCGCGGGGCTGAAAAACGTTCCCGGGGAGCTCGTCGAGGCCGCCATGATCGACGGCGCCACCTGGTGGCAACGTTTCCTGAACATCGTCATCCCCATGGTGTCCCCGGCAACGGTAGTCGCGGTGACTATTAGCATTATCGACAGTCTCCGCTCGTTCGACATTATCTACGTCATGACCAACACCAAGGCACGGGCCGCGGAGGTGCTCGCGACCTACATGTACTCATCCGCGTTCACCTATTCTGACTACGGGTACGGATCGGCAATCGCAGTGATCCAGTTTCTTATCACCTTCGGATTCATCTACTTCTATGTCAGCCACGTGATGAAGACCGAAATGCAGAGATAGGGAGGTGAAGGGTGGCAATTGCAACCGGTTCGGGAGCACGGCGATTCGTCTTCGGACTCGTTTTCTACTTCCTGGCAACAATCCTGGTTGTCTTCTGGCTCATTCCGTTGGTTATCGCACTTTTTACGTCAGTGAAATCTATGGACGAGCTCATGGCCAGCAAGTACATGTGGATGGTCCCGGCAAGGTGGGTGTGGAATAATTTCCGCCTGGTTTGGGACAAGGTTGGAATGTCCCGGTACGTCCTGAACACCTTCATCATAACGATTCCGTCGGTGATCGGCACGCTCATGATCTCGAGTCTCGGAGCATTTGCGCTTGCTTTCTATCGGTTTAAATTCAACAAAACCATCCTCATCGTCTTCATCGCCGGGATGCTCATTCCTTTCCAGATGCTGATGATTCCCGTCTACCGGTTCTCCTCCAACACCGGACTCATCAACACCTTTCCCGGCATCATCCTGTTTCACGTTTCGTTTCAGCTCGGCTTTTGCACGTTTTTCCTGCGCAATTTCATGAAACAGATTCCCTACAGCCTCTTTGAAGCCTCGAAGCTCGACGGCGCTACCGACTTCGGAATCTACCGGGAGGTCGTCCTTCCGCTCAGTGTCTCTACCATGGCGGCACTTGCGGTCCTCGAGTTCACGTGGATATGGAATGATCTACTCTGGTCGCTCGTTCTCCTGCAATCGGACAAGCTGAAACCGGTAACTCTCGGCCTTGCAAACATGCAGGGAGAGTATATTACCGATTACAATATGATAGCGGCAGGCTCTCTCGTCGCAGCAATTGCCCCGGTGCTCGTTTTCCTGCTTTTTCAGCGGTTCTTCATCGATGGGCTCGCCGTTGGCGCCGAAAAGGGTTGACGCGGCCGGTTGCCGCCACGAGCGTTTTACGCGAAAATCCATTACGATCCGGTCACACGAGATCACGGAGGTTTGGTCAATGTTGTCGCTCCCCCGCTACTGGGAAGATCCGCACTCGCTCCATATCGGCTGCGAGGAGCCGCATGCCTACTTCATTCCCTACGACAGCCGTGAGGAAGCGGTTCACGGCATTCGGGAGGCATCGAGCTCTGTCACCATGCTCACCGGAACGTGGCATTTTCGATATCACGATTCCGTCGATGACGTCGATCTGAAGGCAGGCGAGGCAGACTACGACGCATCAGGATGGGCCACGATACCGGTGCCGTCGAACTGGCAGTTGCAGGGGTACGATCGACCCCACTACACCAACGTCAACTATCCGTTTCCCTGCGATCCTCCGTTCGTACCAAATGAAAATCCGGCAGGTTTCTACCTAAAGGACTTCGAGTTGGCCAATCCGACAGACCGTCAGCAATTCCTTGTCTTCGAAGGGGTTGACTCGGCATTCTACGTCTGGGTTAACGGAATATTTGCCGGCTACAGCCAGGTGAGTCATTCCATCTCCGAGTTCAATGTGACTGACCGTCTCAGGTCCGGAAAGAACCGAATCGCCGTACTGGTGCTGAAGTGGTGTGATGGCAGCTATCTCGAAGACCAGGACATGTGGCGATTGTCGGGCATCTTCCGCGAAGTCTATCTTTTGTCGCGGGAACCGGCACACATCCACGACCTCTTTGTTCGAACTTCGCTTACCGGGGAGTTCTCCGGGGGGATCGTCACGTGCGAACTTGCCGGGGCAGAGGGTACCGCAGCCGAGGTAACTGCATCGCTCGTCGATACCGACGGAACTACTCTTCTCGAAGAGTCGATCATCCTTCAAGACTCGGCAACGATCTCGTTTCGGCTTCAGTCTCCGCAGCTCTGGTCGGCCGAGACGCCCCACCTTTATCGGCTCTTCTTACATTGCGGCCATGAAGTCGTTCTCGCAAAAGTCGGTTTCCGGCGCGTCGAGGTCAAAGACTCGGTCCTGCGTCTGAACGGTACAGCCATCAAACTGAAAGGGGTGAACCGTCACGAAACGCACCCTGAGTTCGGCCACGCGATTCCCTATTCTCACATGCGGGACGACCTGCTGCTCATGAAGAAGCACAACATCAACGCATTGCGAACCTCTCACTATCCGAACGATCCACGCTTTCTCGACCTCTGCGACGAGCTCGGTTTCTACGTGATCGACGAGGCCGACCTCGAGTCTCACGGAACGACCAACGCAGGCGACGTGAACATGCTGGCCAGAGAACCCTCCTATGCCGAGGCGTTTCTCGACCGGATGAAACGGGCAGTAGAGCCGGACAAGAACCATGCGTGCGTGATCATGTGGTCGCTCGGAAATGAGTCAGGATTCGGCCCGAACCATCAGGGGATGGCGCGTTGGGCGAAGGAACGGGACGGAAGCAGGCTGCTACACTACGAAAGGGTCTTCGAACCAGATGTGTTGAAGACCATTGGCGACCCGATCGCGGAGACAGCGCTTCTGGATGTCTACAGCAGGATGTATCCACCGCTTTCATGGATCACCGATCAGTTCTTGAAGGACCGCCGCGAGAAGCGTCCGCTTGTTCTTTGTGAGTACGCCCATGCGATGGGGAACGGACCGGGGGATCTTGCCGACTACTGGGACCTGTTTTATGAACAACCGCGCCTTGCGGGCGGTTTTGTGTGGGAGTGGGCCGACCATGCCGTAAAAACGAAAACGGACCAAGGGGTCGAGTACCTCGGATACGGTGGCGATTTCGGTGACGTTCCGAACGACGGTAATTTCTGCCTCGATGGACTGGTCTATCCTGACAGGCGGCCGCATACCGGACTGCTCGAACTCAAGAACGTCATATCGCCGGTCAGAGTGCGCGCGGTCGATCTGTCTGCCGGAATAATCACCGTGACCAACCGGTACGACTTCTCGACGCTCTCTGATCTGGTTTTGATCTGGCGCGTCGAGCGGGATGGAGTCTCGGTTCAGTCCGGCGAGGTAGGGAGACTCGATGTCGCTCCTCATGGTTCGGCCGCCATTACCCTTCCCTACGATCTGCCTCGCTCCGGTGATGGCAGATACTTTCTTACTCTCACCTATGTCCTCTCCCGGGATCTTCCGTGGGCGATTCGGGGCCATGAAGTCGGCTTTGATCAGTTCGAGCTTCCCGTGCCGACGACCGAGCGTCGGGGCATGGCGATGGAAAAGATACCCGCTCCGATCGTGCGCCAAAGTGCCGCCGGCGTGACCGTCGCTGCGGGCGACATCGCCTACACTTTCGACCGAACCCACGGCATGCTTGTCGGCGTCCGTCTCGGCGAGCGGGAACTGTTCGACGGTGCACAGACGGTTAGTCTGTGGCGGGCGCCCGCCGACAATGACCGCTATATCGCAGAACAATGGCGGAGCGAGGGGTTTCATCGACTGAACATGCACACCTACGAAGTGACGGTTGCCGAAGCTTCCCAGGGCGCGGTAGTATTGAGCACCCGTTTTTCGCTCGGTGGATACACACGTCGGCCGGTTTTTCATGGGCGCGCAGAATGGACGATGTACCCCGCGGGAGACCTCATCTTGCACCTTCACGGCTCGGTTCGCGAGGCGCTGCCCTTCCTGCCGCGCTTCGGCCTGAGGGTGCCGCTCGCCGCCGGATGTGAGTCTGTGGAGTTCTTCGGCTATGGACCGCAGGAAAGTTACATCGACAAGCGTTTCGGCACCCGGAAAGGCAGGTTCGCTACCACAGTGGACGAAATGCACGAAGAGTATCTGAAGCCGCAGGAAAATGGCAGCCATTTTGCAACCGAGTGGGCGCGGATCACCGACGGCTCCGGAGTCGGAATGCTGTTCGTCGGGATGAATGATTTTTCTTTCAACGCCTCCCACTATTCGCCGGAAGATATCGAGACCTCGGCCCATCCTCATGAGCTCTGGCCGAAAAGACGAAAGGAGACAATCGTTCACCTCGACTGTGCGATGAGCGGACTCGGATCTGCAAGCTGCGGACCGGAGCTCCTCGAAAGATATCGGCTTTCGGAAAAGAGCATTGATTTTTCCGTACGGATGCTGCCGACCGCGGCGGCCGCCGTCGACACACTGAAGTTGGTACGCGCGGTGCCTTCGGCACCGCGCGAGTTCTGACGGGCCGGGACCTATTCCTGGCTTGCACGACTTACGGGAAAGGATCGATTTCAGATCACCATGACCCGGACCTGGAGGTTCCAATGGCAAAAATCGCTTTCATCGGTGCAGGGAGCACCGTCTTTGCCAAGAACATTCTCGGCGATGTAATGTTGAGCAAACCGATCTCAGATTCGGAGATCGCCCTGTACGACATCAATGCCGACAGGCTCGAGGATTCCCGGATGATGACCGCAAACCTCAATGATTCGATTAATCGAGGCAGGTGCCGGATTACCACTCACTTCGGGGAAACTGAACGGCGGCACGCGTTGAAGGGTGCCGATTTTGTCGTAAACGCGATACAGGTGGGAGGCTACGAACCGGCGACGGTATTGGATTTCGACATCCCGAAGAAATACGGACTTCGGCAGACGATCGCCGACACTCTGGGAATTGGTGGAATAATGCGCGGGCTGCGAACCATACCGGTAATGCTCGATTTTGCCCGCGAGATGGAAGAAGTTTGCCCGGATGCGCTCCTTCTCAACTATACGAATCCCATGGCAATTGTGACCGGTGCAGTCTTGCGAGCCACCTCCGTAAAGACCGTCGGGCTCTGTCACTCGGTCCAGGTCTGCGTTCCGCACCTCCTCGAAGAGCTCGGCATATCGGTTGATCCGGAACAGACCCGTTGGAGGATTGCCGGAATCAACCACATGGCGTGGCTTCTCGCCATAACTCACAACGGCACCGATCTATATCCGGAAATCCGGCACAAAGCTGCCGAAAAGAACGATGCGGCCCGGCAGGGTCGCTCGCCCAAACACGACGATATGGTCCGTCTCGAACTGATGAGGAACTTCGGCTACTACGTAACCGAATCATCCGAGCACAGCGCAGAGTATACGCCCTACTGGATTCGCGCCTCTGATCCTCACCTGATCGACCAGTTCAATATCCCGCTCGATGAATACCCGCGCCGCTGCGTCAAACAGATTAACGCCTGGGCATCTCAGCGGGAGGAGCTCGTTCACACCCGGAACCTGACCCACGTTCGCAGCCACGAGTACGGGTCGTACATCATGGAGGCGATGGAAACTGGAACTCCCATTCGAATTCACGGGAATATTCTGAATCGGAGTCTCATTTCGAATCTTCCCGATTCGGCCTGCGTTGAAGTTCCATGCCTCGTGGACCGAAACGGCGTGCAGGGGGTCTCCGTGGGAGCGTTGCCGCCGCAGTGCGCCGCGTTGAACATGACCAACATCAACGTCCAGGAACTTACCATCGAGGCGGCCCTGACGGGAAGACGGGAGCACGTATATCAGGCGGCGTTTCTCGATCCGCACACCGCGGCGGAGCTTCCGCTCGACAAGATTCGTGCGATGGTTGACGAGCTCCTTGCAGCGCACGGGGATATGATCCGCCTCCCGGCACGCGATTGAGGCGCCTTCCACGCAGCTCTTCGGCCGGGCGAAAGCCACCGGTTCGGCAAGAAGCGACCCGCTCAGGCCGGCTCCTCGCGCAGACGATCGAGAAGGACCGCGCCGATTATTATGAGTCCCTTGACGAGTTGCTGAAAATAGGGGGAGATCCCAAGCAGGATCATCCCGTTGTTGATTACACCGATCAAAAGCGCGCCGACGAGCGTTCCCCACACACTTCCTCGTCCACCCATGAGGCTGGTTCCACCGATGACAACGGCCGCGATAACATCGAGCTCAAAACCTACGCCGGCAACCGGTTCGGCCGAGTTGAGCCGCGAGGTAAGGATCAGCGCGCTGATAGCCGAAGTGATGCCGGAGATCACGTAGACGATCGTCTTGTAGACCTTCGAGCGGATACCCGAAAGGCGGACAGTCTCCTCATTGCCTCCGATGGCATAAGTGTAGCGGCCAAGACGCGTCTGGGTGAGAATAACCCAGGCAACAAAAACCGTGAGAAGAAAGACGACGATCGGGAAGGGTATACCGAACAGGTCTCCACCGCCGATGTAGCGGAACTGGTCGCCAAAACCGCTTAATGGATAGCCCTGGGTGAAGATAAGGGTGAGACTTCGCGCGATGCTCATCATACCCAGAGTAACCACGAAAGGTGTGATTCGGCCTACCGTGATGAAAAGTCCGTTTGCAAGTCCCAGCGCGGCACCCATCCCGATGGCAGCGACGATGATCACCAGAAGATCCGCGTTGGCCTTGAGCAGCCCGGCCGCGATTGCTCCCGAGAATGCCAGGATCGAACCAACCGACAGATCTATGCCGCCGGTCAGAATTACAAATGTCATTCCTACCGCCATAATCCCGTAGATCGAAGTCTGGCGGATTACGTTCAAAATGTTCGTCCACCGCAGGAAGACCGGCGAAAGAAATGCCATAGCGATGCAGATCAGAAAGAATGCAAAGACTATTCCGTAGTTTTTCAGGATCCGTTTGATATCCAGCGTCATCCGAAGGCTCCTTCCCTGTATACCTGACAGCGGCCCCTCAGGAGGCCTTTCCGTTGAATCCGAGGGCGTACCCCATCACCTCTTCGTCGGAGGCCTCACCGTGATCGAACTCTTTTACAATGCGCCCATCGTAGACGACCGCGATTCGATCACTCATGTTCATCACCTCGGGCAATTCCGAAGAGATCATGATTATGGCGGCTCCGTTGGTGGCGAGCTCCTGCATGAGACGGTAGATTTCGACCTTCGCGCCGACGTCTATTCCACGTGTCGGTTCGTCGAAAATGTAAATCTCGCAGTCCCGCACGAACCATTTGGACAGGACTACCTTCTGCTGATTTCCGCCGGAGAGATTTCTCACCAGCTGATTGAGCGAAGGCGTGCGAACGCCCACGTTTTTCGACATTTCCCGCACGAGGCCGGTGACGTCACGTCGTTTGATAAAACCTGCCATCGAATGCAGATCGAGAATGGTCAGGCTGGAATTCTCGAGCACGGAGAGGCCGAGAACAAGGCCCTGCTTTTTGCGTTCTTCGGGAATGAGCGCAATTCCTTCCCGAACAGCGTCCCGCGGAGTTCGGATATTTACCTCTTTTCCATTTACATAGACGCGGCCCGAATCCTTGCGTTTGCTTCCGTAGATCAGCTCCATGATCTCGGTGCGCCCCGCTCCGACGAGTCCGGCGAATCCCAGAATCTCTCCTCGCCGGACCGAAAATGAGACATCGCTGCAGACTCCGCGCTTGGAGAGACCTTCCACGCGAAGCACCTCTTCGGATATGACGGCTTCGGTTTTCGGATACTGCTCAGTCATCGTCCGGCCAACCATATGCCGGATAATTTCGTCGATATTGATGTCCTCGAGTTTCGATGTGACGATGTGCTGACCGTCCCGCAAAACAGTCACCCGGTCGGCCACCTGTTTGATCTCTTCCAGGCGGTGGGAAATGTAGATGATCGATACACCGCCGGCTCTCAGGTTGCGAATCATTTCGAACAGCCTGTCGACTTCGTTTCCTGTCAGCGCGGCCGTCGGTTCGTCCATCACCAGGATTTCGGATTTGAGTGACAGGGCTTTCGCAATCTCGACCACCTGCTGGTAAGCCGGCCCGATAGAGTAGATTTTTGCCTGCGGGTCGAGAGAGAGCCCGAACGGTTCGAGCAGCCTTCGCACCTCGGATCGCATCGTCTTCCAGTCGATGAAACCACCCGGGCGCCGAGGCTCGCGCCCAAGGAAGATGTTTTCCGCCACCGAAAGATAGGGCACCAGGTTGAGCTCCTGATAGATGACACTCACGCCGGCCTCGATCATCGACCGTGGGTCGGCCTGGGCGATCTTCGTTCCCTTGAGCTCGATCTCTCCCTCATCCGCCCGGTATACACCGGAGAGTATCTTCATCAAGGTGGATTTTCCCGCGCCGTTTTCGCCAACAAGTGCATGGACCTCCGACTCGTTCAGGTCGAAATCGACGTGATCGAGCGCTCGAACACCGGGGAAGTCCTTACAGATTCCGCTCATACGAAGCACTGTAGCCATTCGTCAGTCCTGTTTTTATCCGGAAATGCCGGCTGGAAATTGAAAGGTCGACGTGCCGGGACCGGCCCGGCAGCATCGACCCTCTTGAGTCGGAAAAAAGTCGCGCGTTACGGAGCCTGGGTAACAGGTTCCGGATTAATGTAGACAACCGACTTCGCCGGCTTTGTCTTGTTCTTGATGTAGTCCGTGAGATACTGGAGCGCCTGGCCGGCCTGCTTACCGGGGAACTGGTCGATAGTCGCGTTGAGCTTCCCTTCTTTCATGTATTGAAAGGCGTCGGGGGTAGCGTCGAACCCGATGGTGACCTTGCTCGCCGGATCGATGCCCGCGCCGGACATCGCTTCGATGGCGCCGATAATCATTTCATCATTCGCACCGAAGACCGCGTCGAACTTCGGGTACTTCTGGATCAGGCTCTCCATGACGTTCTGACCCTTGGCCCGGTCGAACTCAGCGTTCTGGCTCACGAGGATCTTCACGTTGGACTTGTTCATGACTTCGTCGAAACCGCTCTTGCGGTCGATGGCGGCCGAGGATCCCGGCGTACCTTCGAGCTCGATGACGGTGCCTTTGTTGCCGAGCTTGTCGATGATGAATTTGGCGGCTGCACGGCCTCCCTGAACGTTGTCGGCACCCACGTGAACCAGCACCTTGTCGGTATTGGCCTTGCGGTCGACGGTCGCGACGGGAATTCCGGCCTTCACCGCGTCTTCGATCGCCGGAACGAGCGAATCGGTGGTCATCGGGGAGATGAGGATCGCATCAACGCCCTGAGCTATGAAGTTCTCAACATCCGATGCCTGCTTGGCCGACTGGTTTTGGGCGTCCGCGAAGACAATCTTCGCACCCAGAGCCGCCGCGGCCTTTTCAGCGTCATTCTTCATGGTAACAAAAAAGGGAAACTGGAGACCGGGAACGGACATGCCGATCACGAGCTGCTTGTTCGCAGTGCTGCCGGCAGCGGCCTCTTTCGATCCGGATGCAAAAGCAAATGCCGGAATCAGAAACAAAGCGACGAGAAACGCAATCAATACCTTCTTCATACAATAGCCTCCTTGAGGTTTTCAACAATGCCGGCGCAATCGCGCGGCACCTCCCGCGAACAAACCAACGCCTCTGTCGTTGATTTACTCGTTTTTCGCAGATGCGTAACGGGTTTGGATTGCTCCGTCCATCTTAGCACGGAATTCCCGACTCGTACGCGTCTGCATTGCGCACGCCTGTGGTCCCTTTCACCTCCTTTCGCTGCACGCGCATAGCATTCCTTCGGACCGCTTGCGTTCTTACGCGCGGCTTGCGTTCTTACGCGCGGCTTGCGTTCTTACGCGCGGCTTGCGTTCTTACGCGCGGCTTGCGTTCTTACGCGCGGCTTGCGTTCTTACGCGCGGCTTGCGTTCTTACGCGCGGCTTGCGTTCTTACGCGCGGGGTCCAAAGTGCTTGAGCATCACCAGGTTGTCCGTATCGCTCGTGTTCGTTATCCTGATACCCTCTTTTGCTGCGTCCGCGGTGACGAACAGCTCGTCCTGAGTCATCTGTCCGAATCTGATCATCGCCGGTGAATCGATATCGAGAACGCCGAAACTTCCCTTTCCCTGTATCACAATTGCGCCGTAGGGACCGTCGTCTTTGATGACCGCCGATTTGCCCGGAAGAACCGTCAATTCCTTTGCAGAAAAGAAGTCGGACTTGTAGACGATCCAGTTCTCTTCGTACCCTTCGGCACGCATTTGTTCCGGCGGTGCGACCGGTTTTGGCGGCATGTACCGATTTTCGTAAAAATAGGGATCGATGTTGAGATCCCAGTCGAGCAGGCTCACAAGGTAGTCCAGGTCGTTCTGCCGTGCCTTCGGCACATCTTTCACCAGCAGCTCCTTCGGCGTGTAGGCTTCCCACACAAGCGACTGAAACATCGAAAAGACGTCAGAGGCCCGCTGCGGCTCATAGGTAAGCATGGAACCGGGTGCATGGAGAATTCCCGGCGGTACATCCCAGCCCGTGCCGGGGCGAAGGCGGTATCCCTTTGACAGATCCAGAATCCCGTTGTCGCCAATATCCCAGTTCTCGAGACAGCGCTTGATGTCTTCCTTGGTGGTCCGTGGATGCAGCCCAAAGAAGGTGTAGGGGAACCATCCGCCGTGGTTGTTCAGCTGTTTCGGAAAGTAGTAGGCCTCGGGTTTGCCTTTCTGACCCACGTCGGCGGCGCGTTCGTCGGTCTGATGAACGTGAAACGGAAGCGGCTCCTGGTTATCGAAAAACTTACTGTACATAACCCATCCGCCGTGCTTCTTCACGATGGCGGACCCAAGGATGTCGTTGCCTGAAAGCTCGATCGCGTCCTTCAGAAGTACTTTCGATGGCGCGCCGTCTTCCACGTAGATGTAGCTCAAACCCTCGTCGGCGAGAGTCTCGGGTCCATTGTCTGCTTTGGTGGTCGAGGAGAACCAGCGCTCGTCAATACCGCCGCGGTGCCCGCCGAATGAGTAGTAGTCGTTGGGATGGAGCTTCAGTCTTTTCCCGGGAATGCAGAAGGAGCGAGGGACCCAGTTCGGCATGAGTCGAAAGACCCCTTTGCCCTTGTCGATGGCTGATTCGATCTTTTGTTTTTCGCCTGCCATTTGTACAGACCTCCCTTAGAATTGGTTTGAACGCATATTCTCAGTCGACGCGTGCTCTTCGGCTTGGCCCGCGGCTCGACGCGCAGTGGTTTCCCGTACAACCAGCTCCGGCGCGTGGGTGACACGCCACTCGGTAATCGTCTCCTTTGCGCGCAGCCGGAGAATCATCTCAACGGCGCTTTCGCACATCGCGGCAAAGGGCTGAGCGATGGTCGTGAGTGCCGGCGAGACCATCCAGGATGCGGTAACATTGTCCAGCCCGAGTATGGACATTTGTTCCGGCACTTTCACCCCGTGGCGGACAAACTCGTGCATCGCGCCGATGGCCATCAGATCGTTTTGAGCCCAGATCGCGCTGAACTCGCTGCGTCGTTCGAGCAGCGTCGTCGCAGCGCGCTTGCCACCGTCGAACTTGAAGTCGCCCTCCAGCACGTGCGAGTCGTGGAGCCTTCCGCCCTTCGCAAGCACCGTGTCCCTGAACCCCGAAAAGCGCTCCCGCACGATCGCGATGTTCATAGGTCCGGTGATGCAGGCGACCTCCTCGTGCCCGAGATCGACCAGGTGCTCCGCTGCCATCACCCCGGCGCCGTAGTTGTCCATCACGACAGTAGGAACGTCTTCACGCTGCATGGACCGGTCGATGATCACAAACGGCACCTGCGATTCCTCGATAATACGGAAGATCCGGCTCTGGTCGGAAACCCGCGAGAAAATGACGCCGTCCACGTGGCGGCGAATGAAGTTGCGGACGAAAAGCTCTTCTTTGTCCGGATCGTTGTTCGTGTTCCCGATGATCAGATTGAAGCCGTGCCGCTCAGCGCTCGCTTCGGCGAAGTTTACAAAGAAGGCGAAGCTCTCGTGAACGATCTCCGGCACAATCAGGCCGATAAGATTTCCACTCTTGGAACGCAGCCCCCTGGCGAGAAGGTTCGGCCGGAAGTTGATCTTCCGGACTGCGTCTTCCACTCGGACCCGGGTCTCGTCCTCCACCGGAAGCGTGTTGTTGATAACACGTGAGACTGTTGAAACCGACACGCCGGCGAGCCGCGCCACATCCTTCATCGTTGCCATTTATGTCTGAAGGCCCACCTCTACCTTAGCGTGCTGATGAAATCGATTGCACAATCGTTTTCATGACTGAATTGTACCGTCACTTCTTAATCCTGTAAAGCTCTTCTGTGTCACAAAAGCGCGCGCAGACTGCGGTTTTCGCCTCAGTCGGGCCGGAGGGGCGTTGGCTCTACGATCAATTCTATTGGACCAAATAGATTAAATCCCGCTCAATATCGGCTGGTCGGCCGATTTTTATTTGTAAATCCAGGTTCCTCAAAGCGAAAAGAACTTTACAAATTCGACGAACGCCCCCTATAATTCTCATGATAACGATTGCGCAATCGTTATCATAACCTGCATTGCTTCCTGAGGTCGATTTGTCTATGGCCCCGCTGGTCGAGATGCGCGGTATCACAAAGTCATTCTTCGGCGTACCTGTCCTCAAGGATGTCGACTTCGACGTGTTGCCGTCGGAAGTGCACGTTCTGCTGGGCGAAAACGGCGCCGGCAAATCCACACTCATCAAAATTCTGAGCGGAGCGTACCGTTGCGAAGGCGGATCGATTTGTATCGGCGGGTCGGACGTTGATCCGGCTAAGTACAGTCCGCGAGAGGCACAACGACTCGGCGTGTCGACCGTCTATCAGAACTTCCATCTCATTCCTCACTTGAGCGTGGCGGAAAACGTCTCGCTGACTGCGATAAACGCACCCGGAGGAATAGTCAATTGGAAACGAATGCGGGCATATGCCGGCGGCGTGATATCCGATTTCGGACTTGATCTCGATCTTGCAGCTCCCGTAAACAAGCTGACCATTTCCGAACGACAGCTACTGGAAATTTCCATCGCCATTTCGAGGAACGCACGCGTTCTGGTCATGGACGAACCGACATCCGCCCTCAGCCGGAAAGAGGTGGACACGCTCTTTTCCTTCATCGGCCAGCTGCGGAAGAAACAGATAGGCACCGTCTATATCTCGCATCGACTCGAGGAGATCCGCGAGATTGGCGATCGGGTGACGGTACTTCGCGACGGCGAGCGAGTCCATATGGGCCCGGTTGCCGGGACCGACACCGCGACGATCATCCAGCTGATGACCGGGCACAAAGTGGATACCGGCCGCCGCGGAAGCGGGGAAACGCACACCCGACCCCATTTTGCTGTAGAAGATCTGCACGTACCGCGGCTCGACACGCACGTCAGCTTCTCGGTACGGGAGGGGGAGGTCCTCGTGATCACCGGCCTGGTAGGCTCCGGGAAGAGCGAAATCGCGCGCGCGGTCTTCGGGTCCGATGTTCCGAACGGCGGCGAGGTGGCGTTACGCGACCGGCGCTACCGTGTGCGTTCGCCGCGCGACTCGATCGGGCGAGGGATCGGCTTTCTCCCTGAAGATCGCGACGTCGACGGCCTCTGCCTGAACATGACCATCCGCGACAACGTGACACTGACCTACCACGGAAAGTACACCGGCGCCTTCTACGCGCGCGCGAAGGAGCGGCGGATCGTGGAGAAGTATGTCGAAGATCTCCGGATCAGATGCACAGACATTGACCAGCAGGTGCAGTTTCTGAGCGGCGGTAACAAGCAGAAGGTGGTGCTCGCCAAATGGCTCTGCGCACACTGCGAGTTTCTCATCCTGGATGAGCCGACTGTCGGCATCGACGTCGGCGCCCGTTCGGAAATCTATCGCCTTGTCCGTGACTTCGCCGACGAGGGACACGCAGTTCTCTTTGTAACCAGCGACATCGACGAAGCGCTGCTTGTGGCGGACAGGCTTCTTGTCGTCTCCAACAAGCACATTGCCGGGGAATTTGACCCGGCGGATACAACCAAAGAAGCCATTCTGGGACTGTGCATGTCCGCCGGAAATTAGCAGGGAGGTAGTATGCGTTTGGGCTCGCGAGGAATCCGAACACTATTTCGAAACCAGACGTTGGCGATGTTTCTGATTCTTCTTCTCATGTGGTTCCTCCTGGCGTTGCTTACCCCCTATTTTCTCACCATTCGGAACCTGTTCGAGATTACTCTGCAGGCAGCGGTATTTGCGATAATGGCCGCCGGAGAGGCGTTCGTGATCTTCAGCGGCGGTATCGACCTTTCGGTGGGATCGGTCTTTGCGTTTGCGTCAATGGTCGGCGGCGTCGCCTACTCGGGTACTCACAGCATCTTCATCTCGCTCACCTCCGCTCTGCTGGCTGGTGCCGCCTGCGGCCTGCTTACGGGAGCCTTTATCACCAAACTCAACGTTCCGCCATTTGTAGCAACGCTAGGCATGATGGGAATCGCGCGCGGCCTTGCGCTCATCGTGGTGAACGGCATTCCGATTTTCGGTCTGGAAGCGAAGTATCTCTGGATCGGACAGGGCAAGATCTTCGGCGTCATGCCCTTTCCCACCGTCATTGTCATCGTCGTCTTCGCCGTAGCCTATTTCCTGGCGCGGAATACCAAGTTCGGCCGATTTACCTATGCGGTCGGAAGCAACCGGGAAGGCGCGCGCCTTTCCGGTGTCAATATCGTGGCGGTAACGCTGGGCATCTACGTCATGTCCGGGGTGCTGGCCGCGGTCGCCGGAATCATCGAATCGGCGCGGCTCGGAACCTTCCAGCCTGCGGCAGGCAACGGATACGAGCTGATCGCAATCGGCGCGGTGGTTATCGGCGGCACAAGCCTGTTCGGCGGCGAAGGAGCGATACTCTCGACGCTTGTCGGCGCCCTCATAGTCACCACCATAAGAAACGGACTCAACCTGTTGGGGGTGTACGCATTCTGGCAGTACGTGGTCAACGGCCTGATCATCATTGTCGCGGTTGCACTGGATCAGGCGCGCCGCGCCCGAGGGCAATAACAAACCGGGTACAACGGCTCCGTTGGAGTCGAGAAAATCTGCATCGGAGAAGGGAGGTAAGCAATGAAGCAGTTGAGTCGAATTGTGCTGGCACTGGTGACACCGGTTCTGCTTCTTGTGACCGCGGGAAATATCTTCGCGGCCGGAGCCAAAGAGTCTTCGGGACAGACAGCCACTTCGGGATCGAACACCATCGTGTTCATACCGAAGTCGACTGATGTCACCTATTGGCTGTTCCTGAGAAAGGGAGCCGCGGACAGGGCGAAAGAGCTCGGCTACAAGCTCGATTACCAGGGAGTTGCCCGCGAGTCGGACGTTGCAGGACAGGTCAATCTGGTACGGAACGTGGCCGCAACCAGGCCGGCCGGGATCCTTCTGGCCGCGACGGACGCAACCGCGCTCGTCGACCCGGTCAAGGAGGCGATGGCCTCCGGCGTACCGGTTGTGATGGTCGACTCGGGCGTCAACCAGGACGTGGCGGTGGCCAGCATCACCACCGACAACTACGGCGGCGCCAAGACGTCGGGTGATCTGCTTGCGAAGCTGATCGGCGGAAAGGGTAAGGTGATCAATCTCGGAATCACCGCCGGATCGGAAACCGGCAACCAGCGTGACAAAGGCTTCACCGACGCCATGAAGGGATTCCCTTCCATCACCGTCCTTCCGACACAGTGGACAGGAGCGGAGGCGGCAGTCGCGCTGAACGACACCAACGATCTGCTCACCGCCAACCCGGACGTGAACGGGATCTACTCGGCTGCGGCGCCGATGGGCGTCGGCGCGGCTCAGGCGCTGAAAGCAAGGAACCTGCAGGGCAAGGTCAAGTTGATAACCTTCGATCCCAGCCCGGAAGTGATTCCGCTGTTCAAAGACGGTACGATCCAGGCGATCATCGCGCAGGATCCCTACCAGATGGGTTATAGCGGCGTCGACACCATCGATCGCTACCGCAAGGGACAACCCATTGCGAACAAGTCGATCCAGATCCCGGTGCAGGTCATCACACCAGACAATTTCAACACCCCGGAGATGCAGAAACTCATCCAGACTCCGGGCACCTTTTGAGCTTGAACTAGAAATCTGCAGAGCGCGATAGGCAGGCGGTCACCGCCGCGATCGCGCTCTGCGCGTGGACCGCGCGTTGGAGGGGCGGAATTGTGAAACCACAGAATTACGAAATTAGGCGCGAAAAGATCCGGACAGCCTTCGAAGAGCTCAAGAAGAATCATCCCGAAAGGCTCAAGAAACGTCTCAATCTTTCGTGGAGCAACTGGGGATTCGGCATCGAACCGTTCGAAAAGTCGGTGAAGCGCCTCGCCAGGCACGGGGTCGAGTACATCGAGCTGCACGGCAACCACTACGGGCCGGACCTCGGCTACAAGGCGAAGGACGTGCTGAAGGTGCTCGGCGATAACGGAGTAAGGGTCGGCGGCATCTGCGGCATGTTCTCGGCCGACAGTGATCTTGCGAGCAACCGCTCGGGTCACCGCCAGAGCGCGATCGACTACATCAAGCGCGAAACCGAGTTCGGCGAAGAGGTGGGCGCCTCCTATATTCTGGTGGTGCCCGCGGCGGTGGGACGCCCCGGAGCGTACGACTCGACTGAGTTCGAGCGAAGCGTGGAAGGGATGCAAATTGCTGCAGATAACTTCGTGAAACACAAGATGCGCGCCGCGGTCGAGCCAATCCGTTCCGCGGAGGTCAGCATTGTCCACACCATCGCCGAGGCGAAAAGGTATATTGCAGCGGTCAACCATCCGGGGGTCCAGCACATCAACGGCGACGTCTACCATATGCAGTCGGAAGAGTCGCATATCGGCGAAGCAATCGTGGACGCCGGGAAAATGCTGACCAATCTGCACCTGGCCGATTCAAACCGCACCGCGCTTGGCGAGGGTTCGCTTGATCTCGACGCTATTATCATGGCGCTCTATCTGATCGGCTACAACGAGGAGGGCCGTTACTGCACTCCGGAACCACTCGGCCCCGGAGGCGACCCCTACCCGGCAATGTACGGCAATCCCGACCCGAAGGGTCTCGACCACATGGTGGAGCAGACCGCCCGTTACTTCCGAGAGCGGGAGAATGAACTGCTGGGGGCATAGCGCCGGCACCGACTGACTGGTGCGGCGGCAAAAAAAAGGACCGGCGCGCGGAATCTCACCGCAGGCCGGCCTTTTCCCAGCTGGTGTCCAGCCGGACAAAACCGTCGAAAATTACTGCGCCAGTACGAAGTTGTTCAACTTCGCTGCATTGTCCTTGGTGATCAGGATGCAGTTGACCGTCTGCTTCTCGTCGACGCCGGTCGAACCGGTTTTTATGTACTTGTCGGCCTGGTCGACTGCCATCACGGAAAGATTGACGATCGGCTGAAGCACCGTGGCCTTGATCTGTCCCTTCAGGATCGATGCTGCCACGTCCGGGCTTCCGTCGAAGCCGACGACGATGACGTCCGACCGGTTCGCGGAGGTGAGTGCGGCCTCTGCGCCCATTGCCATGGTGTCGTTTCCGCAAATGACGCCCTTGATGTCCGGGTGCGCTTGAAGAATGGTCTGCATGACGGTGAAGGCCTGGTTCTGGTCCCAGTTGGCTGTCTGCTGGGCGACCATCTTCAGGTCGGGAAACTTGTCGAGGATGCTGTGGTAGCCGTCGGACCGAACATGTGCATTCGTGTCGGAGTCTTTACCGGTCAGCTCTACGTAATTGCCCTTCTGGCCCATCAACTTGGCGAATTCGGTCGCGCCAAGGGTTGCACCCTGGAAATTGTTGGATACGATCTGCGAGACGGCGACGCCTTTCGCATTGATTTCCCGGTCGACGCAGAAAGTCGGTATGCCGGCTTTCTTCGCCTTTTGAATCGCGGCGATCGTAGCGTCCGCCCCTGCGTTGTCGAGAATGATTGCAGACGCTTTGCGGGCAATGGCTGTGTCGAAAAGCGTGTTCTGCGTGTCGACGTTGTCATTGTGACTCGCCACCATCGTGTCATACCCGAGCTTCTCGGCTTCGGCCTTCGCCGACTGAGCCATTGTCACGAAAAACGGATTGTCCAGCGATGCGGTTATGACCGCGATAAGCTTCTTGCCGGCGGCCGGCTGGGCACCGGACTTTGGCGCCTCCTGGTTGCCACTCGCAAACAGACCTGCCGATACGAGCAGGAAAACCGCTGATGCAGCGAATACAACAAATCGTTTCAAGTTCTTCATAGTCGACTCCTCTCCTTTGGAAAGACTTTTGAGAGCACGTACACGCGCGCTCAACTCACGGCCTGCACCGCAGGCCGGCCTCATTTGCATCACCCCCTTTGTTCTTCCTGAATTGCTGCAACGTGCGAAGCTCTGAGTTGCAGTTGATCGATCGCAACGGCTACGATGATCACGAGTCCCTTTATTACCTGCTGCCAGAAGTCGGACACACCGACCATGACAAGGCCGTCAGCGAGAATCCCGATGACAAATGCACCGATTATGCTGCCGCCAATCGTGCCGCGCCCCCCCATGAGCGAGGTTCCGCCGAGCACCGCCGCCGCTATCGCATTGAGCTCGTAGCTTTCACCGGAGGCGGGATGTGCGGCTACCAGTTGCGAGGTGACGACCAGACCGGCCAGTGCGGCGAGCGCACCCGCTATGATGTAGACCGTGAAGCTGATCCTCTTGACCCGCACTCCGGAAAGCTGGGCCGCCCGTTCGTTTCCACCAACGGCATAGACGTGTCGGCCGAAGGGGGTTCTCTTTGCGACAAACATGGCAATCACGGCAACTACTGCGAGCATCCAGATCGACACGGGAATGCCCAGAATGTCGCCTTCTCCCAGCCAGGTGAACCCGGCGTTGCCCAGCTTTGGATTGCCGTAGAGAAATGGAAACGTCGAACCGTTGCTGCTCAGAAGTGCGAACCCCCGCGCGACGTACTGCATTCCGAGTGTGGCGATAAACGGCGCCACTCTGAGCTTCGTGATAACCACTCCGTTGACCGCGCCGATCAGTCCACCGGCGATAATACCGATGACAACGATAAGCCAGGTGTGCAGATAGACGACGACGCCGAACATCTTCAATGGAATCCCGACGTCGATGAGCGCCCCAACGAGCATGCCTGTCAGACCCAGGATCGAGCCAACTGACAGGTCGATTCCGCCGGAGATGATCACGAAGGTCATGCCGATGGCGAGGAATGCGTTGATTGCGACATGCCGCGTCATCAGCAGGATGTTCTCCACGGTCAAGAACGTTTTCGACAGGAACGAGAAGATGATGATGATCACCAGGAGAGCGATGATCGTCCTGAATCGGAGCAGGAGAAGCTTGATGTTGACCGACTTCGCCCGTACCGTTTGAACGTCAGTTTGCGCCATACCACACCTTTCTGTTTCGACTCACGGAGCCGCAACGGCCCGTTTTTTCGCCGACGCCGCCACCAGATCGGCGTCCGTATACGACCCTCGCGCGAACTCCCCCGCTATCTCTCCGCGCGACATGACCAGCACGCGGTCCGAGTTCGCGGTGATTTCCTTCAGCTCCGATGACGCAAAGAGTATCGCAATGCCTTCCTGCGCGAGATTGTTCATGATCCCAAACATTTCCGCCTTCGCGTTCACGTCTATTCCGCGCGTCGGCTCGTCCATCAGAAGCACCTTCGGCCGCGTGAGCAGCGACTTGGCCACTACCACCTTCTGCTGGTTCCCGCCGCTCAACGCAGTCACCAGTTGTGATGGGGAAGATACCCGGATCGCGAGGTTCTTGATCATCTGGATAACGTCCGAAAGACCCGCCTTCGCCGGGAGGATGCCCGCCCGCGCGTACTCCCGGATATTGGAGAGTGTGATGTTGTTGCCGACGGTCATCGTCTGCACGATACCCGCCACCTGCCGGTCTTCGGGAACCAGCGCGAGGCCGGCATCGATCCGTTCGTCGACCCTCATCGAGTGTGCTATCGGATTGCCCTCGACGATGATTTCGCCGGTAGCTTCAGCGTGGAGACCTATGAGACATTCGAGCAGCTCGGAACGCCCGGCGCCCATGAGCCCGTAGAGCCCCACGATCTCTCCGGCACCTACTGAAAAGGATAGGTCCCGCACGTGGAACCCGCCTTCCGCGCGCGGGTAGGTGAGATGGCTCACTTCGAGCGCACCGTGGCTGGCGATATGCTCGGTACTCGGCAGGAATGAGGAGAGCGATCGACCCACCATCTTTTCGATAATCCAGTCGATGTCGACTTCCGGAATCTTCGCTTCGGCCTGAACCTTGCCGTCCCGTAGCACCGTTATGTAGTCGCCGATCTCCATGACCTCTTCCAGCCTGTGCGAAATGTAGACGATGGCGACTCCGTGGTTCTTCAGCTCGCGAATGACACGGAACAGAATTTTGACCTCGTTCGCGGTGAGCGCGGAGGTCGGTTCATCCATGATGAGAATCTTGACGTTCTGAAGAAGCGCCTTGGCGATGGCGACGATCTGCTGGGAGCTTACGCCAAGATCCCCCACGAGAACGTCCGGATCGATCGAATGCTCGAGGCGCGCAAGAAGCTCACGGGTTTTTTCTCTCTGCTGCTTGAAGTTGATGACACCGCGCGGCGCGATTTCCTGCGTCAGGAATATGTTGTCGGAGACGCTCATGTTCGCGCAGAGATCCATCTCCTGGTAGATGATCCCGATACCGTGCCGCTGCGCGTCCAGAGGATTGCGAATCTGAAGCGTCTGACCTTCGATAACCAGATCGCCTTCGGTGGGCATCTCCGCTCCCGCGATGATCTTCATCAGGGTCGACTTCCCCGCGCCGTTCTCGCCGACAAGGATGTTCACCTTTCCCGCGTAGGCATTGAAACTCGCGTCGTCGAGCGCAACTGTTCCGGGGTAGACCTTTTTGATGTGTTCCGCGCGCAAGACGATCGCATCACCCATCCGGCTACTCCACCGTCACGATGACGGGCGTGACGAGAAGGTTCTTCGCGTTCGTGCCGTCGTAGGTGAACGCTCCCTTGATCGATATCTTTTTCTTGAGGAGCGCTTTTAGGTCTATCTTGGTCACCACGTTTTTTTCCACGCGGGTGTTGAGCTCATCCGAGACATTGCCGAACTGCATCTGGTTGAGAAACTGCTCGAACCTGATGAATTTTACCGCGTCACGCAGAGCCGTTCCGAGAATGATCGGCCCAATCTGCACTTTGACCGGCAACACTCCGCCCTCGAACGGAACGTCGACAGTCAGGGCGCCGGTCATTGAGGATGTGTCGACATTGCTCACCGTGCCGCTGAAGGATACAAGGAAGTTTGTTGCCCCACCTACGTCGTTCCCGTACTCCTTTTCGGCTTTCGCGGGATCGGCCCCGATCGCCGCAACAAGAGTGTTGAGATCAATCGACTCTTTTTCCACCGTTGGAATGACCTTCGACTCCCAGATGCTGTCGACGTATTTGACCTTGTCGAATGCCGTACCCCCCTCCGAGAGAGCTGCAAGCGACTTTGCGTCCGCAATCGGTGTGACGGTGGCCAGCGCGCCGGCAAAATAGAGGACTACCAGCACGATGATGACCAGCACGGGTAGACCAACTCGCACCGCCAGTTTCTTGATGGCCCTATTCGTCATTGAGTTCTCCCGGTTTTTCCTGCACCTGGTATGCTCGCGATGTGCGGCGAGGTGGATCCCCGCACCAAAAGCTCAGGCTCCAACAATGTACGTTTGCCCGGCCCCTTCGGATGCTCGATCCTCTCGAGCAGGTACCGGACGCTATCTCCGAGTCTACGGCCACTCCGTTGAATTGTCAACAAAAAAACAAACTAATCGTAAGTTATCAGAGAAATACTGCAGTGATACGAACAGAAATGGGACAAATTGCCTTTCCTTTTCTTGTCCAATCGCGTATAATCCGATCTGTGGGTAACAAGGACATGCTGGGTCAGAAGCGCCGCATGAAGATCCTGGAGCTTCTTCAGGAAGAGGGCAGCGCGCGTGTAACCTATCTCAGTGAGATCTTCGAGGTATCGGAACCCACCGTACGTCAGGATCTCGAAAAGCTCGAACGTGAGGGCTACGTACTCCGGGAGCATGGCGGAGCATTCCTCCGCTCCGTCTCCCAGCAGGTACGCTCACTCTCACTTCAGCACACCGAGAATCTCGACAAGAAGATCAGAATAGCCCGAAAAGCGGCCGAACAAATCTCCAACGGAGAAAGAATTATTCTTGACTCCGGGTCGACGGCCACTGAGATTTCGAAACAGCTCCACGGAAAGCAGGATCTCACCGTAATCACGAATGCGCTCAACATCGCACTCATCGTCGGCGCTGAGTACTCTTTCGAGCTTCTGGTGACCGGCGGGGAGTTCAAGGCGCCAACCCTGTCGCTGACAGGCGATAAGGCGGCAGCCTTCTTCCGCAACGTCTACATCGACAAGTTATTCCTCGCAACCGGCGGTATCTCCCCCAATTTTGAGCTCACCTACCCCGGATTCGCGGATCTCCCGGTGAAACGGGCAATGATCGAGGCTGCATCGACGAAATATCTCGTGGCCGATTCGACGAAAATCGGTAAAATATCGTTCGCTTCGCTGGGAACTATGGGGGTTGTCGACTATTTCATTACGGACCCGGGAATTTCCGACGAGACGATTCGGCGAATCGCCGATCTCGGTGTCACGGTCATGGTGTCCGACTGACTCATACGCTCTATAATTTTCGTTTATTTTCGTATTTCTTTGACAATGCGCGATATCTGGCATATACTCAGGGACAGCAACCGTGGCAGTGATGGGGGAAGTGTATGATCGCGCTCAAGACGCAGGACCTGCGGAGAATATCGGTGGAGATCCGGAAACAGCTCCTGCAGATCATCTACGGGGCCGGAGGGGGCCACACCGGCGGGTCCCTCTCGTCGGTAGACATTCTCGTGAGTCTCTTTTTCCACGTCATGAAATACGACGCGGCCAATCCGCAGGCTCCCGGGCGGGACCGATTCATCCTCAGCAAGGGACACAGTGTCGAGGGCTACTACTGCGTCCTCGCGCGCGCAGGCTTCCTGCCGGAATCGGAACTCGCGACCTACGGCAAGTTCGGTTCGCGGCTCTACGGACACCCGACCATGAAGGTCCCGGGCGTCGAAGTGCCGACCGGAGCCCTCGGCCACGGTCTTTCGGTTGGCGTGGGAATGGCGATTGCCGGCAAACGCGACAACACCGACTATCGCGTCTTCGTTCTCATGGGCGACGGAGAGCAGGCGGAAGGGAGTATCTGGGAGGCCGCAATGGCCGCTGCGCACTACAAGCTCGACAATCTTGTCGGCATCATCGACTACAACAAGCTGCAGATAAGCGGCAACGTAGATACGGTCATGAGGCTTTCATCGCTGCGGGACCGCTGGACAAGCTTCGGCTGGCGCGTCGAGGAGGTCGACGGAAATGAGATCTCCGCGCTGAATACGCTTTTTGACCGGTTGTCGTCGACCGGCGACATGCCGACCCTGGTGCTCGCGCACACAACCAAGGGAAAGGGTGTCTCGTTTATGGAGAACAACGCGTCGTGGCACCACCACGTTCCCACTGAAAAGGAGCTCGCGCAGGCGATGAGCGAGCTGAATAGTCAGATTGAGGAGGTCGCGAAATGAGCGGTTCCGGGATCAGCTGCCGGCATGCGTTCACCGCTGCCCTTCTCGAAGAGGCGCTCAACGAGCCGAGGCTCTACGCGGTGACCACCGATGCAAGGGGTTCGGTGACTCTGGGCGACTTCGCGAAGGCGCTCCCGGGCCAGTTCGTCGAGATCGGCATCGCAGAACAGAATTCTGTTGGCGTCGGATCCGGACTCGCGCGTTCCGGTAAACGGGTCTTCGTCTGTGGACCCGCATGTTTCTACTCGGCCCGCAGCGCCGAACAGGTGAAAAACGATGTCGCCTACGCGGGCGCGGATGTCAAGATTGTCGGAGTGAGCGGCGGGGTGAGCTATGGGGCGCTCGGTGGCACCCACCACTCCCTGCACGACATAGCTTTGTATCGGGCAATTCCCAATCTCTCCGTCATAATTCCTGCCGATGTCACGCAGACTGAAGCGGCAACCCGGTACCTGGCGAGTCACGCCGGCCCCGCTTACATGCGGCTCGGCCGGGCGCCGGTTCCCGACGTTTACCGCTCCTCCGACTCCAGTTTCCACTTTGGCCGGGCCAACCGGCTCAGCGACGGACAGGATTGCGCAATCATCGCGTGCGGTGAGACTCTTTTTCACGCGCTCGCGGCTGAAAAGCTCTTGCGAACGAAGGGCGTCCGATGCACGGTTCTGGATATACCGACCATCAAACCGCTGGATCGGGAAGCCATAGTCCAGGCTGCCCGGGAGAGCGGACGGGTGGTTACCGTGGAAGAGCACAGTGTCTTTGGCGGACTCGGGTCCGCGGTTGCCGAAGTTCTCGGTGAAGAGTACCCGGTTCCGGTTCGAATTATCGGCTTTCCCGACGAGTTCGTGCCGGCGGGGGAATCGCCGCAGCTGTACGACTACTACGGCCTGACCGGACCAAAGCTTGCCGACACCATCTTCGCGTTTGTCCAGACGAAATCGCACAATGCCGACAGCATCCGGAGAACGGCGATGAAGAACTCTTTCGTGCTCGCGGTAGATCAGAGCACATCGGCCACGAAGGCGTTTTTGTTCGACGCACGGGCAGTCCCGGTGCATCGCGTGAACATCGAACATGCGCAGCACTATCCGCAACCCGGTTGGGTAGAGCACGACGCAGTGGAAATACTGGACAACAGCATCAAAGCGCTCGTTCGTGTCGTCCGGGAAGCCGACATCGACGCTCGAGATATCTGCGCCCTTGCAATCACCAACCAGCGTGAGACGATTGTAGCCTGGGATGAAGAAAGCGGGGCTCCAGTCCATCACGCTCTGGTCTGGCAGGATGAGCGAGGTTCGGCCTATTGCGACGCATTGAAATCTGAGGGCGCGGCCGTATCGATTCAGGAGAAAACCGGCCTCGTGGTCGATACCTATTTCTCTGCAAGCAAGCTCCGCTGGATAGTCCAGAACAGCGATGCCGCACGGGATGCGCTGCGCAGGGGGCGACTGCTGTGCGGAACGATCGACGCGTGGATCATCTGGAATCTCACTGGCCGCCGCAGCTTCGCTACAGACTACTCAAATGCGTGCCGGACGCTCCTTTTCGACATCAGGCGGCTCCAATGGGATTCGGATCTGATCGACCTGTTCGGCCTCAGCGGCATTCGGTTGCCGTCGGCGTTGCCTTCGAACGCCGACTACGGGGTTGCCGAGATAGCCGGGCTATCGACAAAGCTTCCTGTATGCGGTGTCATGGGCGATTCCCATGCCGCCCTGTTCGGCCATGCGGCGTTTGTTCCCGGTGCCGCGAAGACCACCTACGGGACCGGATCATCGATCATGATGAACGTCGGAACGTCTGCGCTCCGACCGCCGCAGGGCATCGTTTCCTCGATTGGGTGGGGAGAGGACGACGAGGTAACCTATGTCTACGAAGGGAACATCAACCACACCGGAGACACGATCCGCTGGGCGCGCGACAATCTCGGCTGTTTCCGGGACTACGCCGAGGCAGAACAGCTTGCCGAGAGTATCGCAGACAATGGCGGGGTCTATCTTGTGCCGGCATTCTCCGGCCTCGGATCTCCTCACTGGGTCCACGGCGTACGTGCGTCGATTACGGGTCTTTCGCGCAGCGCCGGACGCGCCGAAATCGCCCGCGCGGCGCTGGAAAGCATCGCCTATCAGGTCCGGGACGTCATCTCGGCGATGACCGACCGGGGAACGGTGCCGTTCACGGATCTTCGGGTTGACGGTGGGGCGACCGCGAACCGGTTTCTTATGCAATTTCAGGCGGATCTCCTCGGCGCGCCGTTGCAGGTCGCCGCAATCGAGGAGGTATCGGCACGCGGCGTTGCTCTCATGGCCGGAAAAAAACAGGGGCTCTGGAAAAACCGGGCGGAGATTGAGTCGATCGCGACGCCGGCTCGAACCTACAACCCGAAGATGACAGAGCCGGCGAGAGACGCGAATATTCGCGGATGGAATCACGCGGTCGCTCAGACTCTCTTGACGGAACAGACTAAGGAGGCTTGATATGGCGGATCATCCCTGGACACGAGCGATCGAACGTCCGGTACGTTTCGGACTGATTGTCTCATCACGCGGTTTCTTCAACGCAGCCCACGCCACTTCAGCGCGGCGCGACCTGGCAAAACGACTCGACAGCCTGAAATATGGCTACTTCATTCTCGACGAGAAAGCTACGCCCAACGGGGCCGTCGAGACGATGTCGGATGCAAAGAAATACTCGGCTCTCTTCAAGGAACATCGGGATGAGATCGACGGCATTATCGTAAGTCTCGCAAACTTCGGAGACGAAATCGCGGTGGTCGAAACAATCGAGAGATCCGGGCTCAAAGTTCCGGTCCTTGTTCAGGCCTGCAACGATGATCTCGAGCACGTGGACGTGAAGGGACGACGCGATGCCTATTGCGGCAAGCTCTCCGTCTGCAACAACCTATACCAGTGCGGAATTCCCTGGACCGATACAGTCGAGCACACCGAAGACATCGACAGCGATCTTTTTGCCGCAGACCTCGACCGATTCGCGAGAATCTGCCGGACAGTGCGCGGGCTGCGCGGCGCACGAATCGGCGCCATCGGCGCGCGACCTGCGCCATTCCGCACGGTGCGGTACAGCGAAAAACTCCTCCAGGCGGCCGGAATTACGGTGGTCACGGTGGATCTGTCGGAGATTCTCGGCGCAGCCTCGCGGTTGAAGAAAGAGGACGCTGCGGTCAAAGAGAAACTCGACGCCATTCATTCGTATGGAAAGATCCCGAACGTAATTGTGGAACACAATGTGGTGAAGCAGGCGTGCCTTTCGGTGACGATCGACCGATGGATGGACGAGAACGAATGCGACGCGAGCGCAATCCAGTGCTGGGACTCGGTGCAGAACAACTACGGATGCGCGACCTGCCTTTCAATGAGCATGATGGGCGAAAAACTGATGCCAAGCGCCTGTGAGGTCGACGTGACCGGTGTCATTTCGATGTACGCGCTCGCGCTCGCGACCGGAAATCCTCCCGGCTTCCTCGACTGGAACAACAATTATGGGCATCAGAAGGACATGGTTGTCGGCACCCACTGCAGCAACTTCCCCAAGAGCTTCATGGGCCGGGAGGTCGAGATTTCCAACCTCGACATCCTGGGTGAAAGCCTGGGAAAAGAGCGATGTTTCGGTGCGATCAAGGGGCACGTGGCACCCGGAGCATTCACCTTTTTCCGCATGTCGACCGACGACCGCATGGGCAGGATTCGCAGCTATGTTGGAGAGGGCGATTTCACCGACGATCCGTTCCCGATGGACGGCGGTATAGCTGTCTGCCACATACCGGGTGTCCGCGACCTGATGCGTCATATCACCAAGAACGGGTTTGAGCATCACGTAGCGATGGCGCGCGGCAGCTACGCGGAAGTTCTGCGCGAGGCAGCCGAAACCTATCTCGGATGGGATCTCTACGCGCACGACGGGGATTCGTAGACGCTCGTCTCGAAATCTGTTCGATCGACGATCCGCTCCTCCCCTCTTGCGCCTCTCAGGTGATTCGCGCCATTCTGTAGTTATGAGCTATGCATCACTTTCCTCATCCGTGCGAGTCGGTCGACATTTGCTTGCCAACCGCATCGTGATGCCGCCGATGGTCATCTGGAAATCCGGAGAGACTGGCCAGGTCACGGATACCCATCTCGACCACTACCGCAGGAGCGCGGGCCCGGGACTCATGATCGTCGAAGCGACCGTAGTCTCCCCGGAAGGTCGCCTGGCTGCCACTCAGCTCGGCGCATTTTCAGACGGTCAGATCGACGGACTCACATCGCTGGCAAAGGTAATTCGCGATGGCGGTGCAGTACCGGGAATCCAGCTGCATCATGCCGGATCGCGCACCGACCCCTCAAGAAACTACGGCGGAAGAATTTTTGCACCATCGCGACTTCCCGATTCGCGCGCGGAGGTCGAAGAGCTGAGCGAGCGGGAAATCAGGCGAATCATCGAGGATTTCGCGCGCGCCGCAGTCAGAGCCGTGCGGGCCGGATTCGAGCTGATCGAAATCCACGGAGCGCACGGCTACCTGGGGAGCCAATTCCTCTCGCCGCATCTGAACCGGAGAACTGATGATTGGGGCGGAAGCATCGAAAACCGTGTACGGTTTCTGGTCGAGGTATTGTCCGCGGTGCGTGACGCTGCGTCCGAGGAGATCGCGCAAAGCGCGGCAACCGGCAAGGGCCCGGCGGGCCGTGGGCTCACCGTGACCGTGCGGCTCGGGGTCGCCGAAGCGGCCGGAGGCATTTCGATCGACGACGGCATCCGCGCGGCGCAGCTTCTGGAAAAGGCGGGTGCCGACGCCCTGCATGTCTCTCACGGAGGGAGCATTCCATTCGATCTTACGGCGGCCAACGGCTCGTGGTCGCCCGTCGTCGAGATGGGACGAAGAGTGAAACGGGCAGTTTCGATTCCGATCATCGGCGTCGGGGCAATCCGGAAGCCGGAGGAGGCGAATGCTCTGATCGACTCCCAGATTGTGGACCTTGTGGCAGTCGGACGCGCGATGCTTGCCGATCCCGGTTGGGCGGCCAAAACTCTGTCCGGCCACGAAAGCCGGATCTCTGTCTGCCAGGACTGCAAACCGCGCTGCTGGCACTTTACCGATCCCGGCAAGTGTCCGGCTCGTCAGCGTCTGAAGAGGATCGCGTGACCCGGTCGGGAACAGTGCGCCGTCTAAACGGAATCATCCGGGTCGAGTCGTGATTTGCCCGATACCGCTGAAAGAGGTGAGCGTCTACGTTCACATCCCGTTCTGTGCGAGCCGCTGCCGCTACTGCAACTTCCATTTCGAAACGACAAACTCACGACATGTGATGAGCGCCGTCCTGGACCGGATCGAACGGGAGGCGGAATCGGTCTGGCCGGCTCTCGGCCACCCGCGTGTTCGTTCGATCTACTTCGGGGGTGGAACGCCGAGCGCTCTCGCGCCGGATCTCCTCGATGCTTTTCTTCCGCGGTTCAAGCGCGCGATCGGTTTCTCCGAGACCGATCGCGTGGAGTGGAGTTTCGAAGCAAACCCGGAATCCACGAGTGAAGAGCTGCTCGCGGTCCTCGGCGCCCATGGCATCAACCGATTGAGCATAGGAGTGCAGTCGTTCCAGAACCATCTGCTCCGGTTTCTCGGCAGACGAGCTGACCGGAGCACCTCGCTTCGCGCGTTCGACGTTGCTTTGCGCCATCGGGACAGGATCCCCCACCTGAGCCTTGACCTCATGACCGGCGTTCCGGGCCAGACGGCTGCCGACGTTCACGAAGACGTGAAGACCGCGATCGAGCAGATGCCCGATCACATTTCCCTGTACTCACTGACCGTCGAAGAGAGGACGCCGCTCGCACAGGCCGTCGGCATTCGCCCTCACCTGTTGCCCGGGGCCGTCCTCGGTGAGTCGCTCTGGCTCACGGCGAGGGAGCTCCTGCGGGACGAGGATTTCGCCTGGTACGAGATATCGAACTTTGCCCACGCCGGCGGCGAGTCGGCCCACAACCGGAGCTACTGGACACTCGAACCCTATATCGGCTTCGGTCCGGGTGCAGTATCCACGGTGCCTGCAGCCTCATGTCCATCGACCGAAGAGCCGACTCGGATTCAAGCGATCCGCACCCGGAATCCCGGCCTCTTTCTCTACAAGCCCGGCCGCACGCCGTTTGGATGGGACGATCCCGGTCGTGAGATCGAAAAGATAAGTCCGCGTGATTTCCTGCTCGAACATTTCATTACCGGCCTCCGGACTGTCGAAGGCGTGAGCCTGTCGCGAATCCGGTCTATTTTCGGCGACCGGGCCATTGATGCGCTCAAGCCTGTTCTCCGGGAGTGGTCAACGAATGGGTACCTCGACGAGAAGCTCATGGCGGGTTCGGCCCGCGTCGCAATGGTTCCGGAAGAGAGGCTGCGTCTGGATCGTCACCTGGTGACGCTTGTCGGGGAGCTCGATCAGTTTGAATCGATGGATTCAATAGTCTGGCCGGCTTCTGCGGACCTGTAGCCCTCGTCACTATCGGCGCTCATCGGAAACCGGATCTGCGTTCGCGTACCGTGGCTCGCATCTACGGTGAGCTCGCCCCGGATTTGCCGCACCAGCAGATCCACCATCATGAGCCCGAATGAGGCGACCGGCCGATCGGGATCGGGTGCATAGCCTTTTCCGTCATCCTCGACCACCAGCGTACAGTGTCGTATCGTGTCGGCGGACATTGAGAGCCGGATGGTTCCGTTCGCGCCGGCATCAAACCCATACTTGAGGGAGTTGGAAGCCAATTCATTGATGATGAGTGCGCAGGGAAGCGCGTGCTCGATGTCAAGCTCCAGTTGTCCGATATCGCTGACGATGCGGACGTTTGCGGCGGCCGTTCCGTAGGTATTCTGGATCTTGGAGACGAGGCGCAGGACGTAGTCATCCATACGGATAGACGCGAAGTTCTCGTTCTGATAGAGGACCTCATGGATCAGCGCCATCGTCAACACCCGGTTCTTGCTTGCGTTGAGGATTTCGATGTCATGCGGGTCACGAATCCGAGAAGATTGCAGGGAGAGAAGGCTTACCACGACCTGTAGATTGTTCTTGACCCTATGGTGGATTTCCCGGAGCAGCACGTCCTTTTCGCGCACCGACTCGGTGAGCTGTTCTGCGGCTCGAATCCTCTCCGTCTCATCGCGGAAGGTCCAGACCCGACCCACGATACGTCCATCAAGCATTTGCGGCAGCGAGTAGCGTTCGAATATTCTCCCGTCCTTCAGCTCGATCAACTCCTGGGAAGAGGGATTACCGCCGGCGACGACGTCACGAATGCTTGCCATGAAGAACTCCGGATCCTTCACCTTCGACAGAATGTGCCCAAGAATTGCGCCGTCCCGGCGCGGCGTCAGAACCGATTCCGGTATCTGCCACAGATCGACGAATTTGTGATTGTAGCTCACGATTGCGTTCGCGTTGTCTACACCAAGAATTCCGTCGGCGGTAGCGTCAAGGACAGCGTGCTGGAGCGAAACCGCCTGGCGCAGGGCGGTCTCGGTTTCCATCAGATCGGTGATGTCCCGAATCACTTCGATAGACCCAAAACGCACGCCGTTCTGATCTTTGAGCGGTGCGGCGACCGCCCAAAGGTGTGCACCCTGGCCGGCGCGAAAGCTGGCCACGAAGCTCTCAGCGTATATTGCATCGGCGGTACGCCGAACATACTTGTATCGCGCCTCCTGGTCCTCCGCATAAGTGTCGAGCAGGTCGACGAGTATCGGACTCCGGCTGCCCGCGAATGGGATAGCGTAGGCGTAGTCCCCCTCGCCAAGGATCTCCTCGGCTTTGATCCCTGTGAGCAACTCTATCGCGTGATTCCACGCCCGCACCCGTCCCTCCCGGTCGATGATGAATGTCGGTTCCGGGAAGAACTCGACCACGTCAAGAAGCCGCTGACGCTCGGATTGCAGAGCAGCATCGCTCTTTTCCCGCTCGGTCTCGTCGCGGGCGACGACAAAGACTCCGCGCACTGCCTCGTCGTCCCGATAGAGAGACGCGTTGCAGCGGATGTGCACCTCGACGCCGTCGGGTCTGCGAATCGAGAGTTGATAGTCGCGCAGGGAGGATTCCCTCCACACTCGATCCAGTCCCTCCTGCGCTCGTTCACTGTCGGCAAAGAGAGTCGGGAAACGAGAGCCGACCAGCTCGGCCCTCGGACGGCCGGCGACCAGCTCCATCGCACCGTTGACGTCCTGCACCTCGCCGCTGGGACCGACGACCATGAACGGATCGACGCTCGCTTCGATGAGGTTCCGGGAGTAGCGCTCGCGTTCGCGGGCGTCGGCTTCCGCATTCTGGCGCTCCACTACCTCCGTGCGGAGGGCGCGATTCGCGGACATCACTTGAAACAGGAGCAGGGACAGAAGCAGACTCAACGCGCACCCGGCGTAAAAGTAGAGGGAGCGCGGCGCATTGAATTTCGCCCAGCCGTCCGGAGGAACAGCGGCAATCTGCCAGCTGCCCGACGGAAGCACAATGTCAAGATTCACCGGATCCTCTTCGAAGATCCGGGAACTACCCCAGAACACGGCTCCATCCGGACCCAGTCCGTCGGTTCCGCGAAGCGCAACACGCATCGTCGCTTCGGCACGATCGAGACCGGCAGCCGCAATCAAGGCGGGGAAATCGATCACGGTCGAAATGATTCCCCAGTAGGTAGAGCCCGGGCCGTCGGTGTTGTCCAGAAAGACGGGTACTCGGGCAATGATGCCGACGCCGCCCTGAACGAGAGCCACCGGGCCTGCCACAACGATCCGTCGTTCCTCGATCGCACGCGCGACCGTGCGCCACTGACTGGGAATGTCGCGAAAATTCACGCCGATTATGCCTTCGTTTCCGCGCCGCGGAAAGACGTAGGAAACTATGCCGCCGGGGGCGACCGCGACATCCCGGATCGTTCCCCGCTGTGAGACGATGTCGTCGGCAAACGCGTCAAACTCCGCGTTGCTGATCCTTCCCTGAGTCTTGATGAGACTCACCAGGCCCTGCGTGAGATAGATACTCGATTGTAACTCGACGTTCAGCTTGCCGCGGAGTCGGTTAAGCTCAATGGCCACGGTTTCCCGCACCCTCGCCGCTTCAGTGCGGAACTGGAGATAGGAAACCCCGACACTGACGAAAATGCCGACCACCAGCAAGGCCGCGGCGACAATGATGGGCACCTGTCTCGTGGTTCGGGATGTGCTGTTGGATCGGTCGAAGATACCCATCTGTTCGGTTGAATCAGAGTAGTTGAACGCCCGTAGGCGGTCAAGGCGTCGGCGCAGACCACCCGGTTCCGGCCGGATTCGACGGCCTCCGAGTCTGCCACCCCGACGGTCAATGCCGACCCTTGTCGAGATATGGAGGATTTTCGTATAATAAAGTCTCTAATCCAGGAACGGATATTCATGATCATACAAAATCGAGGGGGAAACCAATGGCAACTAAGGTAGCGATTAACGGCTTTGGACGGATCGGACGGCTGGTATTTCAGTCGCTGGTCGACCAGGGTCTGCTCGGCAAAGATTTCGACGTGGTCGGCGTAGTGGATGTTTCCACCGACGCAGCCTATTTTGCTTATCAGTTGAAGTACGACTCGGTGCATGGCCGGATGAAGGCGAAAATTGGCTCGGAAAAGAGCAAGCCCGGGCTGGAAGAGGACGACGTGCTGGTCGTCGACGGTCACAAGATTCGATGCATCGGAGCCACCAAGAGTCTGGAAGAGCTGCCGTGGAAAGAGCTTGGCGTGGAATACGTTATCGAATCGACCGGACTGTTCACCACTGCCGACAAAGCTGCCGGGCATCTGAAAGCCGGCGCGAAAAAGGTGATTATCAGCGCCCCGGCGAAAGGCGACGTGAAGACGCTCCTCATGGGAGTCAACCACTGGGAATATGAGCCCGCGAAGCATCAGATAGTATCGAACGCAAGCTGCACGACGAACTGTCTCGCACCGCTCGTCTATGTCATCCTGAAGGAAGGAATCGGAATCGAAACCGGACTCATGACGACGATCCACTCCTACACTGCCACCCAGAAGACCGTTGACGGCCCTTCAAAGAAGGACTGGCGCGGTGGACGCGCGGCGGCGATCAACATTATCCCGTCCACTACCGGCGCCGCTAAAGCGGTGGGACAGGTTCTCCCGGCCGTCAACGGCAAGCTGACGGGAATGTCGTTCCGCGTCCCGACACCGGACTGTTCGGTTGTCGATCTCACATTCCGGGCCGAACGCGATACGTCGATCGAAGAGATCGACAAATTGCTGAAGAAGGCGTCCGGTGACTACCTCAAAGGAATTCTCGACTTTACCGATGAAGAGGTTGTCTCCTCTGATTTCATTCACAGCTCCGCTTCTTCGACATATGACTCGCTCGCCACCATGCAGAACAACCTGCCCGGAGAAAAGCGTTTCTTCAAAGTCGTCTCGTGGTATGACAACGAGTGGGGATTTTCGAACCGGATGGTCGATCTTCTGAAGTTTATGGTCAGCAAGAAGTAAGCCCGTTCGAGCAACCAAAGGCGGCGTCTCCCGATGCCGCCTTTTTTTTGTATACTGCCCCCATGGACGACTCCTTTCTGTCCGGCATCGACCCGGAGACACGCCTTCCCTACGGCGTCAGCAACTACTACGCGCAGCTCGCTGCTTCAGAAGACCCGACATTCGATCCAATCGCCGCTCAGTTCATCCCCCAGAAGGCCGAGCTCGTGACTCTCCCGGTGGAGACGCCGGATCCGATAGGCGACAGGCGCTACCTCGTCGAGGAGCGGCTCGTCCACCATTACCGCGACCGGGTGCTCATCCTCGCAAACGACCGATGCGCCACCTATTGCAGGCACTGTTTCCGTCGTCACTTCACCGGCCATGGCGGTGGTCGCCTCACCGATCCGCAGCTCGACCGTATCTGCGGCTACCTCGAGCGTACACCGGCAGTTCAGGAGATCCTGCTGTCCGGAGGCGATCCGCTCATGCTCTCCGACGCGGAAATAGAACGCATCATCGCCCGGCTCAAAGCGGTCAATTCGGACTATATCATCCGTCTCTGTACCAGATTGCCGGTCGTGCTCCCATCCCGGGTAACACCGCAGCTGGCGGCGACACTCGGACGCTTCGATTCTGTGTGGGCGATCATACACACGAACCATCCGCGTGAGGTAACCGAGGATTTCCGCCGCGCAGTGCGGACCTTCATGACAGGGGGGATTCCCGTGCTCAACCAGGCGGTACTGCTTCGCGGGATCAATGACGATGTGGAAACCCTCGAACGGCTCTTTCGCGCGCTTGTTCGGACGGGGGTGAAGCCCTACTATCTTTTTCAGGGCGACCTCGCCGCCGGCACTTCCCACTTTCGGGTACCGGTGGAACGGGGTATCGAACTGATGCGGCAGCTGCGTTCGCGGCTATCCGGCATCGCTATTCCAACCTACGCGGTGGACCTCCCCGACGGTGGCGGAAAGGTGCCTGTCGAATCGTCCCTGCTCCGAACCGAGACGGCCTGGTACGTGTTTCGCGGTCCTGATGGAAAAGAGCATCGTTATCCGCGAGAGCTGGGGTAATCGGAATGTCAGCCTGAATCACAGGCGTCGTCGAACAGGCACCTCTTCGGCCCACTAACGTCAAAAGACCACGCGGAGCTGGGCACCGTACTGAACGGTCGAGCCGCCGGAAATCCCGCTCCGAACGTCGCCCCAGAAGCAGCGCACATAGGCGAGAAGGTCGGCATTCTGGGCGATGTTGTAGGCATACTGTGCCGTTCCCAGGACCGATCCTGCCGAGAGATCGAACACGCCGCTGACTCCGACGCTGGCAAGATCGGTGAGCAGATAGCGCACGTCGGAGTAGAGATAGTGTTGATTCAGGAAGACTCGCTGGGCCGACGCCACCTCGACCGGGCTGAGACTTCCCGGCGCCGCCGGATCGCCGTTGTAGTAGTATTCGGCCGATAGAAAGAGCTTTCCGCTGAATGAATAGTCCGCTCCAAACATACCTTCGAAATAACTCTTCCACGGATCGAAGAGAAAATGCTGCACTGCCTCCCCGTGAATGCCGAGCACAAGGTCTCCCTTGAAATCGAGGCCGCCAATGAGCCCGCGGTCGACTCCGCGATAGAGTCCTACCGCCGCTATGTCGTAGTCCGCAATATTCGTATAGAGCTTGACGGCCGAGTCGAGCCCGGAAAGCGTATCCGAAACCGTGGTTACCGCGTCCAGGCCGGAAAGGTCGCCGAACGGGAGCTCCAAACGGATAACGTCGCTTCCACTTCGTTCGTAATTCAGGTCCGACAGCGCCGGCGTCGAAAAAGCGTCAATCGGAGAAAACAGGGTGCCCACGCCGTAGTTGATGATCTGCCGGCCGACCGAGATATCCATGAGGTCGGTGTAGACCGAAAGATAGAGCTTGCGCAGGTCGAAATTCAATACAGCACCGTTGGAGGTAAGGAACGGGACCAGCGCGGAGTAGGACGGGCCGAGCTGCGACGAGAGTCCCGCGACGTACGCGTCGGCGTACGCGCCATAGAGCAGGGAGAGTGCGACGCTTCCTTCGACCTTTGCGGCGCTGCGGTTTCGGTTCACAAAGTTCAGGGTGAACTTCGACACCCCGCCGACGGAGGGGTTGGAGGCCCCGGCGGCGGCTCCCGGCGTCCCTCCGTCCACGTTTTGAAGCAGCACCGTATCGTTGCTGAGCGAGCCGCTGAGATCGAGACCGCCGCTTTGCGCGTGCGCTGCCGGGCCGATTGCCGTCAGCGCGAAACAGGCGATGACAAAACCGATAACAGGGTTCCGCGCGCAGCGCGGCCGCGCGGCGGAAAAATCTACTCGGATCATCGGCTCGAAATTCCTCAAACTGAACTCGGAGTTGTTGACCGGAACGTTAAATTTGATGTCGGTCATCGTGAAAACGGTTTTCGAGTTCTGACGCAGCTGGTCCGACATCTCCACTTCCACCGGGAAGTACCGGCCCTCTATCTGCCTGACATCGAGCGTTCGGCTCACCTTGAGGAGTTTGCCGCTTTTTGCGTACATCTCTTCGCGGAGTGAGATGAACCGTTCCTCATCCACCCAGATTTTGCGCACCTCGTAGGGTACGTTGCGAACCTTCGCCGTCAGTTTCAAGACATAGCAGGGCGCCCATCGATCGTGTCCGTACCGTCCAGCGCGACGGCATACTTCACATACAGATCTTCGCTTTCGAGCGCGTCCTCGTAGGAGACATCACTTCCCATCATTCCCTCTTTCAGCATGTGCCCGGAAATCTTGACCGTATCCTGTTCGGACGGAAAATATATCCACAAATTTTTATCGATCTTGAGATACTTCGTTCCGTCTGTCTTCCGGGTTGGTAAACTCGACCAGCGCTTTCGACGTCCCCACCGCGACAGCTTTCATCTGTTTTGTACGCACGCTGTCTCCCGAATGTATACGTGAGGGTTGCTGCATACGATATCGAGTCGTACGCCATGTTCTGATCGACCTTGCGAAGGATCTCTTCCCCGGTGAGGGCGCTGGCCCTTCCGACCGAACCGACGGTGAGCAGCACGAGAAACCCTATGGCGGCAACTGCGACGCGACTGGCAGTGCGATATTTGTTCATGGTATCTCCTTTTGCCTACACGCTCTTGATGGCATCGACAACGTTCATTCTCGCCGCGCGTCGGGAGGGCAGAAACGACATGAGGCCAGCGATTACCGCGCCAAGAGCCACGATGCCGAGCACAACCGGAAGATTGAGCTGAAAGTAAATGACGTTATCCATGGGAAATTCGATCGCCCCGGAGAAGGAGCCTACATCCACACCGTTGATTCGGGTCAGAAGATTTATCCCAACGCCCGCAACGGCACCTGCAACGCTTCCCCAGACGCCGAGAAACACCCCTTCCCAGACGAAGAGCGCCAGGATCTGATGCCGTGAAAATCCCATCGCCTTGAGAATTCCTATCTCCTTGCGCCGTTCGAGAACCACCATCATCATGATGTTGGTGATAATGAATGCCCCGAGGAAAAGGACAAATAGGTAGATATAGTTGTAGATGCGGCTCGCCATCTGGAAATAGGCCGGAAAAGTGCCAATGTCGCTCCACGGTTGCACCGCAATGGTCTTATCGGCTATGAGCGTTCTGATCTCGCCGGCAACCCTTCCCGCATCCCGGTAGTCTTTCAGCATAATGATGATCTGTTGCACACCGCCGCCTGTGCGAAGGAACTGTTTTGCGTCTTCGAGCGGGATTTGGAATATCCGGTCATCGAATGAGGCGACGCCGGTTTTGAAAATCCCCACAATCCGGAACTTCTTCAGTTGCAGAGAGCCGTCGCTTGCCTGGGTCACGACCTTCAGGAGACTTCCTGCGTCCAGGTGCAGGTCAGCGGCGAGCTTGTCTCCGACGATCGTCTCCCCGGACGCCTCGATATAGCGTCCCCCCGGTCGTATTGAGCGCTGCAGATAGAGCAGCTGCTTTTCTGTCGTCGGATCCCCGGCCAGCGCCATCGCGTTCTTGTTGAGTCCTTCGTTCTCCAGAAGAACCCCGAATGAGATGCGCTCGGTCATCAGCGCAATCTCATCGTTCACCGCTCGGTCCCCGATGAGCTTCCTCTCGATTGACGCCGGGTCCGGGATATTCTCGTCAACCGGGAAAAACTCCGCCCGCGAGACGAATCCCTCGGTGGTAATTCTGATGTGTCCGGTCTCGTTCTTGGTATAATTCTTTACCATCGAGCCCAGAAATCCGCCCAGGAATCCCTGGAGGACGACGCAGAGCATTACCGAGAGGCCGACCGACAGGAAGGCGAGCAGAGAGCGCCTTCTGTTCCTGCGGAGATTCCGCAATCCCATTTTTATAAGGTAATTCACTAACGTCCTCCGTTACACGAACCGAAGCGCGGCCGTTGCGGTCATCTTCGCGGCTTTTCGCGCGGGAATGATCGCGGCGACCGTTGCGACTACCAGCCCGAACAGTACGGCGAAGACAATCATCCCGGGATTCCAGGTTCCGTAAAGAGTGCCCCAGAAGGAAAGTCCTCCAACAGCCGAAGAGCCGGCCATCTTGTCGAGGGGGAAACCGACGAAGATAAGATAGACGTCGATCAGAATCCCGAGTATCGCGCCCATTGCACTCCCGATCGCTCCGACGAAAATCCCTTCGAAAGTGAACATCCATACGACTTCGCGGCGTCGAAATCCCAGCGCCTTCAGCACGCCCACCTCGCGTATTCGCGCGTAGACGCTCATCAGTACGGTATTCACGATACCAACGGCGGCGATCAGCAGAATGATGAGGACGAGCACGACGGTACCCGATCTCTTGGCGCCCATGAGGTCGAAATAGGCGCGCCCAAGCTCCTTGAATGTCTGGGCATCCAGTGCGGGATTCGCGGCCTTTACGGCGGCCGCGACCGCATTCGCATCGCCGACTGCTTCATCGATGTTCAGTCGGTGGACGAGTCGAACATCCATCTCGGTGACAAGATCTTCGAGGTCGAGAAAATTGTCGGCAGTGTTGTAGGTAATGAAGACCGAATTGTCGTCGAGCGTCGGATCGAAAGAGGACAGGAGACCGACAACCGTGAACTCGTCGGCATTCTGCGCGTCGTATCGCGTATGCGCCGACAAGAGAATCGTATCGCCGATCTTCAGATTGAACTTCGCGGCCAGACCCGATCCTATGACAATAGGATTTACCGCCTGCGCGAGGGATCCGGATTCGACACCGTCGGCGGGCTTCCCGCCCTCGCCGAAAAAGCTTCCCGAAACGTGCTCCGGCAGCGTGAATACCCCGGCATCGACCGAAGGATTCACCACAATTCCTCGCACCGGCAGGGAGTTGCGGTAGTCCGAAAGCTCGCCGAGAAACTCGGTACGCAATGCAACGCTCTGCACGCGCGGATCGGTCTTCAGCTCTGTCACGATCTTGTCCGGGTTGGAAATCCCATAGTCCAGCGGGTAGACATCACGCTCGGCAACATACGCCTTCGTGAATATCTTGAGCGAAGAATAGCTCAGGTTGATCATGTTCTCGATCGACAGCCGGTCGAGCCCGGCCATCATCGAATCAAAACCAATGAACAGCGCGATGCCGACCATCATCGTGATCGCCGTTATGAACGCCCGTTTCTTATGTCTGAGCACATTGCGAAGCGCGATGCGAAATACCTCGTTCATACAGGCACCCTCTCGTCTGAAACTGCCTCATCAGCCTGGATCAGTCCGTCCCGAATGGTGACCACCCGGTGGGCGTGTCGCTGAACGAGGGTATCGTGAGTCGAGAAAATGAAGGTTGTCTCGCGCGTCTCGTTCATCCGTTCCATGAGCTCGACAATTTCTTCGGCGGTATGTGAATCCAGGTTCGCCGTAGGCTCATCGGCGAGAACCACAATCGGCTGTTTCACGAGCGCCCGCGCTATGGCTACACGCTGTTCCTGTCCACCTGAAAGCTCGCGCGGGAACCGGTCGGCCATACCGCCGAGCCCCACCGATGAGATGATATCCATCGCCCGCTCACGCATTTCCTTCTTTGTGTAACGCCGCTCGATTACCATCGGCAGCTCGACGTTCTCAACGACGGTCAAGACAGGAATTAAATTGTACGATTGAAAAATAAAGGAGATATTCTCTTTGCGATAGGCGGCAAGTTCCTTTTCGGTCATCCCGCCAAGCTCTCGACCGTCGTAACGAACGCTTCCGCTTGTCGGCCGGTCGAGACAGCCGATGATGTTGAGCAGTGTTGTCTTGCCGCTTCCCGAGGGACCCACGATTGCGAGAAGCGCTCCCTTGTCGATAGTCAAGTCGATCCCACGAAGCGCATCCACGCTCCGTTCTGCCTTCTGGTAGACCTTCTTGACACCATCGAGTATCAGAATTGGTTCCATCTGTTTCTCCTTACTCGCCGTCTTTCGCGGCGGCGTCGCCCACTGACCCGATGTCGGTCGCGCTTTCGGGGTTCGAAGCCGAATTGTCAGAGGCATGCAAGTTACGCACGAATGCGCTTGCGCCCAGCGCCGTGCCGAGGTTCATGGAATCCAGCGCGGAGCTGGGCATAAGGACGATATTCTTGTTTGTTCTAATGCTGTCGTAGACCATATTCATGGCGCGAAGCTGAAAAGCCGTCGGATTCTTCTCGTACGTTGCGGCGGCTTCCTCGAACTTCCGGGCGATTTCCACTTCGGCCGACCCGAGAATGATTCGCGACTTGCGCTCCCTTTCAGCCTGGGCCTGTTTACTCAATGCGTCTTCGAGCTCCTTGGGAACAAGCACCTCTTTGAACTCAATCGAGAGAATGGTGATTCCCCACGGGTTTGTCTTGGCATCGAGGGTTGTCTGGATCTCCGACCCAAGCCGCTCCCGCTCGCTCAGAAGAGTTGCAAGATCGTTTCGACCGATTGAATCACGAAGCGCGGTCTGCGCCGAAAGGGTAACTGCATCGACGTAGTTTTCTACCTCAAGGATCGCCTTTTCAGCGTCCCAGACCAACCAGAAAGTGAGCGCATCGACGTGGACGGGAACCGTGTCCCGGGTGATCGATTGTTCGGCGGAAAAATCGGTGACGCGAATTCGCATGTCCACGAATCTGACGATGGTGTCGGCGAACGGGAGAATGAAGCTCGGGCCGGGGCCGAAAACCCGGGTGAAACGCCCGAACCGCAGGATAACCGCCTTCTGCCAGTGGTTGGCGATCTGAAGAGTCGGAGCAAACAGAATGCCGGCGGCAACAACCGCGGCGGCCGGCATCATGGCGACGACATGACCACTTCCCGTGAAAGCGAAGACAAAGGCCCACGCGGAAACAATTGTCAGAAGGACGACGGGCCAGAACGGAAGGACGAGCAGGACAACTGCCGCCCCGGCAGCCGCCGCGGCCAGCACCGCCATTTCGATCGGCGGCAAATCGGCGCCCGAAACGTAGCGGACTCCGATCGCCACAATCAACGACAGAAGAAGCAGGCTGCCGGACAGTGTCGTGAAACGAAAATGACCGCGAAGGGTCATCGTCGAGACCTTTTTCGTCGCCGACTCCCACACACCATTCTGTGTCATTCTTCTCCCTCCTCGTGGTAATCCGTCAGGTACCGGGCTATTTCATCCACCGTGAAGCCGTAGGAACCGGCCTGACTGACGAACCCGCGAACAAGCTGGGCGAGAATCTGTTCCCGCTTGACGTCGGTCAGGCTCGCCTCCTTGTCACTTACGAAGGTGCCGGTGCCCTGCTGCATACTCAGCATCCCGCGGATCTCCAGCTCGTTGTAGGCCCGCGCTACCGTGTTCGGATTTACCCGAAGCTCAACGGCAAGTCCGCGGACAGTCGGGAGCTGATAACCGGCCTTGAGCCTGCCGTCGGCGAGAGCCATCTCAATCTGGAGGATGATCTGCCGATAGAATGGCACCCCGCTTGCCGGATCGAGCGCAACCCGCAGCGGATTCGTCTTTTCGCCCATAATTGCTCCACATCAAGCGAAAGAATTGTATTAGTACTCTAATACAATGTAACTCTAATACAATCCTGGCTTTTCGTCAACACTTTTCGAAGGGTGCCGCAGGGCACCGGAACTGCCCCCTACACCTCCTATTCTGAAGTTCCGTCGGGCGCTTCACCTCTCCGGAGCGTCTGAATGAGCATCTCCATCTCCGAGAGGTATTCGGCAAGCGCCTGGCTGCCCCGTACGGTGAGATGGATCGCCGTATTGGACTTGTTCTCTACAAAGCTCTTGGCGATTTTCACGTAGCCCGCCTCCTCCAGATTGCGCAGCTGGATCGACAGGTTACCGGAGGTGAGGTCGAGATCCTCCTTCACCTTCGTGAAGCTCACCGCGGCCGCAGAGCTCGACGACAGATAGGCCAGGATCGAGAGTCGAACCCGCTCGTGGATAATCTTGTCGAATTGCGGCTTGAACGCTCCGCCCACGTTCTACTCCTGACCGGCGCCGGTCGGGCGGCGCCGGTTTCCCGCCGTCCTGTTTCCGTCGGCCCGTTCGCGGATGCCGACTGCGACAACGAACGCGTAACAGCCGACGCCATAGAGCGCCACCCAGAAGCCGCCGGGGATACCCGGCAGAAGAAGACTCAGGATGCTGGCAGCGATCATCCAGTACCCGAAGACGTAGTACTCGAGCAGGTTTACCGTGACCGCGAAGAGATTCATGTAGAGGCCGGTATACATTCCGACAACGCCGATGATGAACCGGCCTGGTCCGTAGAGGCAAAAATAGAAAATGAGACCGAACGTAAGCGCGGCGAGGGGAGCGTGCACGTGGATGCCGCGGTAGAAGTAGTATTTCCAGACAAGCGACCACATTCCGAGCTTTCGGTCGATCCTCTTCGCAGAGCGGCTCATCGTTGCCCATTTCAGAAAGGTGGCGGATATGGCTATGACGGCAAGGAACGCGAAAAGCAGAATCTTCACCATCTCGGGTATTCCACCGAAGGATGCGTAGTGAATGATGAAGAGCTGAAAGAGCAGGGCCACGGCGATGGTTCCTGCGCCATAGTAGCCCATGAGCAACCTCATGGGCGTCGTCGCGGCCCACTGCTGGAATACCGGCTGGTTTCTCTTGACCGCAGCCTTGATGTACTCGAGATCTTTCACGAGTCGGTTGATATTATCTCTACTTTCCATCATCGATTCCTTCTCCCAAAGGCCTTTTTCCTTTTCATAAACAAGTTTATATTGTAAACTTGTTTGCAGTATGGAACGGATTTCCGAAATGTGCAAGTGGTGCGTTCTCCATGTTTTCGACGGGGTTTTTGCGGCCGAGGTGCGTCAGCGCCTGTTGAAAGAATTCGTCGTTGGGAATATGAATGAGTGTTCGTTCATTAGTTTATGGAAAGGCAAGACTATGAGGCTACCAGCGAAATGGTTCAAAGAAAGATTGCGCGTCAGCCGGACTGCGAGACTGACGCTTTTGACACTTCTTGTCTTCGCGGGCGTCATCGCTGCCGCACCCGCTCTCGAAGTAAAGATCGCGAGCGTTGCCCCGGAGAACTCGCCCTACGGTTCGGCGCTCAATCAGCTTGCAGCCGACTGGCAGCGGATATCCCGGGGAAGTGTGCGAGTCGTCATCTATCACAACGGCATCGCCGGCGACCAGGCGGATATTATCAGGAAGATACGCATCGGGCAGCTGCAAGGCGGAATTTTCGCAAATACCGGCCTGGCACCGCTCGCAAAAGAAGCGATGTCGGTCACGGTTCCCTTCCTTATCCGCAACGACGAGGAGTTCCAGGTTGCAATGGAGCTTCTTCGTCCAATCCTCGATCAGCACCTCGAGAGTCAGGGCTTCAAACCGATAGCGTGGGCTGCCGCGGGGTGGCTCTACCTGTTTACCAAAGATCCTGTCCGTAGTCCGGATGAGGTCAAATCGCTCAAGCTTGCAGTTCCTCCCGACGAGGGCGACCTTCTCGAAACGTTCCGCAGCCTGGGATTCCGGGCGGTACCGGTGGACATCCCCGAAACGCTCACCGCACTGAACAGCGGTATGGTGAATGCAATCCTCTCAAGCCCGCTTCTGGCCGCCGGCTACCAGTGGTTCGGCATAGCTCGAAACATGCTCGACCTGCGGATCGCGCCGGCAATGGGCTGTATCCTGCTTTCCGATCGTACCTGGCGCCAGATTCCGCAGAATTTCCGGGCGCCCTTTCTCGAATCGGCCCGGAACGCGGAGGTGACGCTCCGGACAGGATTGAAAGCTCTCGATACGCAGGCGATCGACGCGATGGCGAAATACGGATTGCGGGTGATCGCGACTACACCGTCGGAAACTCTGGCCTGGCAGCACGAGTTCGAGAGGAATCGCGATTCGATAATCGACTCGGCTTTCGATCCGAAGACAGTCGAGCTGATTGAGCAAAAACTGGCCGAACTTCGTGCAGATTCCCGGTAGTTGTTCCGTGCGGCGGAGCTCGCCGGTCACCCTTGCATAGTGTTGCGGATAGGTCTTAGACTGGAGCCGATGTTTCTCAGGAATCGAACAACCCTCCGCATGCTCGTTTTTTTGTGTGCGCTATTCCTGCTGCCGTCGCTGACCCTTACCGGGCTGGAGCTCAAAATCGCGAGCGTCGCGCCGGAACGATCCCCCTACGGAAAGGCGCTCATACAACTGGCCTCCGATTGGCAGCGCATCTCCCACGGCGCGGTCCGCGTGCAAATCTACCACAATGGAATCGTAGGTGATCAATCGGATATCCTCCGTAAGATTCGCATCGGACAGATCCAGGGCGGGATCTTCACAAACACCGGGGTCGCAGATGTAGTTCGTGAGGCCATCTCGATAAGCGTCCCCTTTCTCATTCGAACCGATGGAGAATTTCAGTTCGTCATGAAGGAGCTTCGGCCGCTACTCGATCGCCGATTCGATGCGGCCGGGTTCAAACTGGTAGCGTGGACGCAGGCGGGGTGGATCTACTTTTTCTCCCGCACGCCGGCGCGATCTCCGGCGGAGATGAAAGTGCTCCGGCTCGGAGTTCCGGCCGGCGAAGCTGAGCTGACCAATACGTTCAAGGCCCTTGGATTCCGGTCTCTGCCGCTCGACACGACCGAGGTGATCAGTGCGCTGAACAGCGGACTCGCGGACGCAGTTCTCGCGAGCCCGCTCATCGCGGCAGGCTATCAGTGGTTCGGCGTCGCCCGGAATATGCTCGACCTCCAGATAGCCCCCGCGGCAGGCTGTGTCCTGATCAGTGACCGTGCCTGGTCGCGAATTCCGCAGGAGTACCACGAACCGTTTCTCGAGGCCGCTCGAGCGGCGGAGACAACCCTGCAGGCCGCGCTGAAGGATCTCGACGCAAAGGCAATCGCCGCCATGAGCACGTACGGCCTGAACACAATCTCGCCGTCAACCGTCGACAAAGCCGAATGGCAGGCCGAGTTTGCTCGGAACCGGGAGGAAATCATCGATTCCGCCTTTGATCGAAGCTCGGTGTCGGTGATCGAGAAGGCGCTGGAAAAGATGCGCGCAGGCGGGCAGTAGCTCCTATCTGACGAGAAGCACCTGAATGTCGCACACGTTTGTGGAAGTTGGTCCGGTCTTGAGAAGCCGCCCGATGGGATCAAAAAACCTGTAGGAATCGTTTCTGTTCAGAAAGTCCTCGGGGGTTAAACCCGCGGCCGCCGCTTCGCTCTGTATTTCGCGGCTCGCGAAGGCGCCGGCCGCATCGGTCGGTCCGTCTGTGCCGTCGGTGCCTGCGCTCAGAAAGTAAACCCCGTCGGTGTCCGCCGGTTGCTTTTCCATTTCGCAGAGAAACGAGAGTGCCATCTCCTGGTTTCTGCCGCCCTTTCCAGTACCTCGAATCGATACGGTGGTCTCCCCACCCGCTACGATGCAAGCCGGAGGCTCGGCAAGAAGCGACCGTTTTCGAATGTCCTTGCCGATTCCCAGATAGAACTTCGCGACTTCCCGCGCCTCACCTGAGATTTGCGATGAGAGAATCCTGGTGTGGTAGCCAAGCTCGGCTGCCTTTGTGCTCGCGGCCAGGAGCGCCTGCGCATTCGTACCAATGAGCACGTTGGACACGTTTCGGAACAGGGGGTCTCCGGGTTTGGGGGTCTCCGGCAGCTTGCCCATCGCGCCCTCTTTCAGGAGACGAAACGCCGTTTTGGGGAGTCGCCTCTCCATGTTGTACCGACCGACAATGGCGAGCGCATCTGCGTAGGTGGTGCTGTCAGGCGCTACGAGCCCCGAAGCGATAGCGTCGAGATTGTCACCCACAACGTCTGAAAGAATCAGGTTGACAGAGACTGCCGGGTATATCGCGGCGGCAAGTCGCCCACCCTTCACCCCGGAGAGGTGTTTGCGGACGCAGTTCACCTCGTGGATAGTCGCGCCGGAGGCGAGCAGGAGCCTGGTGACCTCCTGCTTTTCGGCGAGGCCGAGACGGTGGCCCGCTTCATCGAAGGGATAACAGAGAAGCGCCGACCCACCGCCGGAGATGAGGGTGATCACCAGCGTGCGCTCGTCGGCCGAGCGTGCGAGCGCGACGATTTTCCTCGCGGCCTCGACCGACCGATCGTCGGGCACCGGGTGACCGGCAATGACCGTCTCGATCCGCTCCAGTTTCTCCTCGTGAGGGTCTCGCACGGCGACCAACCCGCCGTCGATCCGGTCGCCCAGAACCTCTTCGACCCCGGCCGCCATTTTCGCGCCCGCCTTCCCGCCGCCAATCACGAGCAGCCGAGGGAAACGTTCCAGATCGATCGCAATTTCCTGAGTCTCGGTTACCACCGAAAGACGATTTCCGTGCAGCTTCAGTCGGTCGGTCATCATCGAGCGGGGGTCGACGCGCGCCACGCCGGCTTTGAATATGGCCGTAAGATCGTCAAAGGGCTCGTTCATCCCCGTTTCGATTCCCCCGCCCGCTTTTCGGCCTGTTCGAGATTCCGGACTATGGCGGGAAGTGACGAGTAGGTTCGTGCACGGGAAAAACAGGCCACCGCGTCGGACTGTCGCTCGGGATCTTCCATGAACAGGCTGCCGAGATTGTTCCACGCCTGAAAGTTCGTCGGATCCTGCTGGACCGCCAGCTCGAGCGTTTCCCTCGCCTTTGCGAGCTCACCGCTCTTCTGAAATCGGACCGCAGCTTCGAAGCTGCGATGACTCTCCTGGACCGCGGCGAATGCCGTCTCGTCGGAACAGATCTTCACGCGTTCGCGGAGCAGCGCCTTCTCCACCTCATCTTCGCTTTGCTTCAGTGCGGCGGAGTACCACTTCGATGTTTTCTCTCGACTGCCCCAGATGTAGTATAGATCGCCCAATGTCCGCGAGCGGAGACAACTGTTGCCGAACAACTCGCAATCGCGAAGAAAGTACGCTTCGGCTTCCGCGTACTGCCTCCGTCCGAGCTTCACGAGCCCCATGTTGTGATCCACGCCGATGCGGTCCGGATTATCATTCTTGAGCTGGAGAAAATAGTTCTCCGCCCGTTCATAATCGCCGGTGACAAAGGCGTTGAGGGCAAATCGCTCCACCATTTTTCGTCGTATCGACAGCACCTGTGTACTCCGTTCTCTTCAAGGGTGCCCACTCAGGCAGCCCAGATGGAGAGGTATCTCCCGGACCGCCTGAGAGGACGAGCGAAAGCCCCGTTCCGAAAATACTACTAATGGATAAAGATCGACAAAATGGCGACGAAGATAAAGGCCACCACGCCCTCGATCAGTGTTGCCGTCGTGTAGGCCTTGTAGGCTGTCGCAACCGGCATATTCGAGAACTTCGATACCACCCAGAAGTAGGAATCGTTCGCGTGCGAGACAACCATCGAGCCAGCGCCGATGGCGAGCACGGTCAACGCAGGATTCAGACCCATCGGTGCAAGAAGCGGCACCATGATTGACGCGGTCGTTATGATGGCGACGGTCGAGGAGCCCTGGGCCGTTTTCAGTGCGGCCGAGATGAAGAACGGCAGAAGAATTCCCAGCGGCAGCCCCGCCAGGTTCGCGTTGATGAAGGTCGCCATCGGGGACGCTTTCAGGATCGCCCCGAAGGAACCTCCGGCGCCGGTAATGACCAGGATAATCGCCGCGTTCTTGATCCCCTCTCCGGCCCACGAGTCTGCGGCAGTCCGAAGCTGATCCTTGCGCACGAGCGTAAGCGCAATGAATACACCGATCATCAGTGCGGTGACCGGATCGCCGATGAAGGCAATAAACTTCGCGAGGCCGCCGCCACCGAACGGTTTGGTCGGGTAGGCTGCGATCGACGATAGGAGAATCAGCACGATTGGTATCAGAAGCGGCAAGAACGAGTGCAACGCGCCGGGAAGCTTTCCGTACTGTTTCACCAGATCGTCGTAGTCTTCGGCCAGTTCCGCCTTGATGTCATACCGTTTCGCAAACTTTGTGGCCCAGATAAGGCCGGAAATCATCGCCGGAATTGCGACGATCAACCCCAGTCCGATGACGGATCCCAGATCGGCATGCAACTGCCCTGCTGCTGCGATCGGTCCCGGTGTCGGAGGTACCAGCGTGTGCGTGGCGTACAGGCCAGTGGCAAGCGCAACAGCCATGACCGCCATCGATCGGCCGGTCTCCTTGGCGAGCGCCTTGTTCAGTGGCGTGAGAATGACAAAACCCGAGTCGCAGAATACCGGTATCGAGACAACGTACCCGGCAATGCTCATGGCAAGAGGCGAGTTTTTCTTGCCGACTACGCGCAGAATCGCCTGTGTCATCGAAAGCGCGGCCCCGGTCTTTTCGAGGATGAAACCAATGATGGTTCCCGCCACAATGACGATACCGATGTACCCGAGCGTTCCCCCGAAACCGTCCCGGATGTTCTTGACCACCGCGTCCACCGGCAATCCGATTGCCAACCCATAAAGAAATGAGATGGAAATCAGAACGATGAACGCATTGACGTTGAATCGCGCGGTGAAAAAGACTATCAGAATGACCGCGATGAGCAGGAACAATAGCGCAATGCCACCTGAAACCATACGTGCCTCCGATACTGCAATGAATGATGCAATTGTAAGGGCGGCTGCGAGCCGGCACAACGTGCACCAGGCACATATTCAGAGGCAAATATTGTGCGCGGCGAACCAAATGCGGCATACCGCCGGTTCTGGCCGATTCGGATGACCGGAAGCTCAGGTCCGCATCATCTTCAGGTATTCGTTGAGACAGAGAAGGAACTCGCGATCCTGCGCCCTGTTGACCGGATCGATTCCGAAGATGCGGCCGATTCGCTCGACCCGTGCCCGCATGGTATTCCGGTGCACACCGAGCGTCTGCGAAGCGTCTTTGAGACTCATGTTGCCCCGGAGCAGCGCTTCGATTGTACAACAGAGTGAAGCATCGGGCGGTTCAGGCAATGAATCTACGATTCCGGAAAAAGCACTTTCGAACACAGTGCCGGGAATTGTGCTGCGAATATAGCGATAGACATGATCGGTGAAATACCGGACTCCCCGTTGCCTGCAGCTTCGCTCACGAGCCACTGGGCGTGCGCGTAGGCAGTTTTATATTTCCGAAAATCGTGCTGGAGACTGCCGACATAGACCGTGAAATCGACGGGTCCGGTGCCGGCTGCAGAGACCGAATCGCAGTCGGCAAGCTTCGAAAGCGCAGCGCGAAGCTGCGCCACATACTCTCCGGTGGTCTGTCGAAGAGCGACGACCGCACCGCCACGCCCCGGATTTACCGTCTTGAAGACGAGGATATCGTGTGTCACGGTGATGAAAGTTATGTCCTGCCGCGAGTGGCAGGGCATGCGCTTCAACATTGCCACCACCTCATTGGTGTCGGTGTCGACCGAAAACCGAAGTATCATCGGCACCCGCAGGAAACGGTTGGAGTAGCCCAGCTTCTCTGCCACGCTTTCCGCATCCGGACCCGCAATCCCCTCGTTATACAGAAGGAGGTTCTGAAAAAGGTCCTTTATGCCCTGGCGCCGCTCCATCCTGGCCTTGTACATTTCGTATTCGTAAATGGCTTCGATGGAAGTCTTCAGCGCGTACGCAATATTGAGCACCTCGCGAGGATTCCCGGTTATTCCGACCACGCCCACCGTTTTTCCATGGTGAGTTATCGGAAGGTTTACTCCGGGTTTTACCCCCGGTGGCAGTTCGTCATCCGGATGCAGCACCTCGATGCTCTCGTTTCCCGTCACGATTCGGTAAGCTGCCGCGTGAAATGCGCCTACCCGATTTCGGTCGCGGCTCGCAATGATCACACCGCGATCGTCCATGATGTTTATGTTGAAATCGAGATGCACACTCAGCCGGTCCACCAGATCGGCCGCCAGTCTTTCGTTCAGCATTTGGTACTCGTGCGGAAGAATGGCCTATTGTACGGCGGCCCGGCATGCCAATCAAGTGATCGCGCGGATCGCCTGACCGGCCGGACCCTGCGCCTTGACACGAGGGTGCGACGGGAGGATAGTTTTCAGTCTCGACGATGGCAACTGAAGAGTCCGCATCACGGCCGCGCCGCCAGGCGTTTACCGCGCTGAAATACCCCAACTACCGCCTCTGGTTTCAAGGTCAGGTAGTGTCCCTTTTCGGGACCTGGATGCAGGCAACCGCTCAGGGATTCCTCATCTATCAGCTCACCCATTCGGCCGCCTACCTTGGATACGTAGCTTTCGCGAACGGCGGCGCGATCTGGCTTTTCACGCTCTACGGCGGGGTCGTGGCAGATCGCGTCCCGCGTCGGACGCTTCTGGTGTTTACGCAGTCGTTCATGATGCTGCTCGCATTCGTGCTTTCGGCGCTGACCTTTCTGCACGTTGTACAGCCATGGCATATCGTCGTTCTCTCGTTCCTGCTTGGGACCGCGAATGCGTTCGATGCGCCGGCGCGACAGTCCTTCGTGCTGGAGCTGGTCGAGCGGGAGGATCTCACCAACGCCATAGCGCTGAACTCCACGATGTTCAACACGGCGACGGCACTCGGTCCGGCGGCGGGCGGAATAGTCTATGCGGCGCTCGGCCCCGGCTGGTGCTTCGCGGTGAATGGTGCGACCTTTGGGGCGGTGATCTACGCGCTTGTGCGGATGCGGTTGAAATCGGCGCCACCGCGCACAGGCCGGAAACGGGGACTCGCGTCAATAGTCGAAGGGTTCCGATACTTGAGGTCGCAGCGCGTCGTGCTCGCCATCATCGGACTGATCAGCGTCGTCTCCCTTTTCGGGATCTCTTTCGCGACGCTCTTTCCGGTATGGGCAGTGAAGGTTCTGCACGGCGATGCGACAACCAACGGCCTTCTCCAGTCGGCCCGCGGCATCGGCGCCTTCTGCGGGGCGCTGCTCATCGCGTCCCTCGGGCGCTTCACCTACAAAGGGAAGCTTCTGACAGCCGGTACCTTTGCCTTTCCGGTGATGATCCTCATATTCACGGCTGTGCGAATCGTTCCCGCTTCGCTCCTGGTTCTGGTGGTAACCGGCCTCGCCCAGATCATGATCATGAACCTCGCCAACGCTCTGGTGCAGACACAGATTGCAGACGAGCTTCGCGGTCGCGTCATGAGCGTCTACAGCCTCACCTTCCTCGGTCTCATGCCGTTGGGATCGCTCTTCTCCGGTGGAATCGCGGACCGGGCGTCCGCCCCCTTTGCGGTCGCGCTCGGTGCCGGAATCTGCCTGGTCACCGCCATCGGCCTGGCGATTCTGGTTCCCAGCGTTCGCAGGCTCCCCTGATCATCAGCGCAGTGCGCGAGGATCTGCGATAACCTGCCGCAGAGTCCGTCGGACAGCCGCGTATGCGGTCCTTCTATCGGCGAAAAGCGGAGCGGCTCGAACGCCAAGATTGTTGCCCACCACCCGCAGCCGCCCCGGGACCATCCGGTCTATCGGCGAATCGATCAGCAGCGGCAGGCCGTCAGGGTCCTGCGCGACAAGGGCCGTCGAGCCTCCTCCGTCGAGATTCAGCCCATCGGAAGCTCCGACGTAGGAGAGCCAGGCGGCAAGCTCCCGCGTAGTCACCCCCACGCTCCAGCCGAGCTGCCTGCCGTCTGCCACGACGAGGTAGAGGTACCGGTGGTTCCTGGAAACTCCGGCGGCCGTGCGCGGATGGCGATGATCGTATCCGCCGAGGTTCCTGCCGTCGCGCAGTATCACCGAAAAGCCGCCGACGGCGCTGTCTATCGACCCGGGAAGGCCCGGCCCGGCCGCGACCGATGATTCCAACGCATTCTGATCGACCACCCACGCGCGGCCGGAATCGTCAATGATCAGGGCGCCGTCGCTGCCTTCCGGCGGCGAATAGACTGCGCCCCCCGCGGCGGAGATTCCCATGATATCTTCCGGCGCGCCTGGAGTGTCGGAGACCGGCGCGAACGGAGAGGCATTGACCGCAATCTGAACTCCTGTTTCGCGCAGGAAGGTCTCGGTCGTCTCTCCGTCGGTATCGAGCGGTCGGCTGCCGTTCGATGGCGTGACAACGATCGAGATTCCCGGCGACATCAGGTCGATGCGGACACCCCATACCTGGAGGGGCGGATCCCAACGGGAAAACCGTACAATGTCGATTCCCCGGTGTAGCGGCGCCCACCGGAAGCCGGCGGATGAGTTTGCCGTCATCGGCCGATCGCCCGGCGCCGCAGGACGGGGGCCGTCCGCTTGCCCGTTCACGCCGGGTGGACCGAGGTAGACGTCGAGCGGATACTCGAGGCTTGCGCATCCGGACAGCGCCGCGACGATTACAACCACTACCGGTAGGGCACCGATTTTCCACAGCCGCCAGTTGTAGCGTCTCTTTGTATCCGGAAATAGAAAATATCGGGTGGGACGGAAAATTGATTGATTACTTAACATATGTATAGTATTATGGAGAGGCCATGATCTTCACCACGGCCTCCGGAAAACCAGTTCCCGTCCGCCGCGCCCGCGATCTTGCTTCCGCCGCGCAGACGGGCGGCAGAGCCTTCTCCTGGTCGCTCCCGTCGCTCTCCGGGAGGCTGTGCGAATTGGCAACCGAACCGGGAAGCCCGTGGCTCACGCTCCTGTGCCGTCTCATTCTCGATGCGGGGTCGGCCGGAGAGCCCGCCGCATGGGTAACTGCCTCCCGGGACACCTTCTACCCGCCGGACTTTCAGGCGAATGGCGTAGATCTCAACTGCCTGCCGGTGGTATTTGCGCCCGATGCCCGCCGTGCTTCACGGGCGGCCGAACACCTCCTCCGCTCGGGAGCCTTCAGTCTCGTTATTCTCCAGATTGACGGACAGCGTCTTTCAAATGCGATCCTCGGCCGGCTCGCAAGCCTCGCCGACCAGTATAACGCCGGTCTTCTCATTGTGACCAGCGCGCCCGTACGCCGCCTGCGGGCGCCGGCCGCTTACGACACTTTAGGGTCGCTCATATCACTGCGAATGAACTGCCGGGTACGGCAGGAGCCCGCCCGTTCACCGTACCGCAGCAACGAGTCGGTATACCATGCCCGCCATGGGACATTTATCCGATCGCCGCAGGGGACCTTCCTTTGTGAGCTCACCGTTACCAAAGACAAACGAAACGGACCGGGGCGAGTCTACAGGGAAATATGCAATGGGATTGCTGGCCTGTGTTAACATAGCGCGACTGAAGCTTCAGCTCTACGGACGGCGGTGCCCGCAGCTACGCAACCGACCGATGGCGATTATCTCCGAAGATCGGCCACTGGGAATCGTACTCGAAGCAAACCGCACGGCGCTTGCAGAGGGGGTACGGCCCGGGATGCGATACGCTTCGGCACTTTCGCTTGTTCCCGCGCTCCAGGCCGCGGCGATATCTAAATCCGAGGTAGAAGAAACTGTTCTGACGCTGAGCGAGCTCCTTCTCGAGTTCAGCCCATCGGTGGAACCGGCTCGAATCGGTACCGGCCAGATATGCGCCGGGGTTTTCTGGCTGAACGCGGAGGGACTCACCAGGATATTCGGCAGCCCTGCACAATGGGCGGCAGCGATCTGCAGAGCTCTCGAAAAAGGGCCGGCTGCCGATATAACGGCTCCCGGATTCTCCGCCGTTGTCGCGATCGGCACCACGCACTTCGGTACCTACGCCGCGGCGCGCATGTTTCGCGAAAATACCGTCTTCGAAGGTCCGCGCCAGGAACTGGAGATCACCCGCCGCGTTCCTCTCCGCATCCTCCCCTTCGACCCGCGCACGACCGACATTCTGTTTAATCTCGGCCTGCACACTGTTCGCGATTTTGTGGCCCTTCCCTACGGGGGAGTGCGCAAAAGATTCGGGGATGATGCGGCGGCGGTTCACCGGTTTGTTCAGGGACTCGGAACTCTTCCCGTGCAGACGCTGACTCGCAGCGATCCGCTCTCGCGGACACGCCGCTTTGCCTCGCCCATGACAAACAAAACTTACCTAATAGTCGCGGCGACCCAGCTTCTCGGCGAACTTCACGAGGAAGCTGCCCGCCGCAGGCAACTGGTCAAAGAGATGGAGCTGACCCTGACTCTCGAGCCCGGCCGACAGGGCGGCGGGCTGGAACCGCTGCGTGCGGTTTTGCGGCCGGCCACTCCAACGGGCGAGCAGCACCTCCTCGCAAAACTGCTCCGCCTGCGTATGGAGGATCTCGTCATCCCCGACCCGGTCGAAACAATCTCACTTTCCTTCACGTTGCAGCGCGCACATCACACGCAGACGGATCTTTTTATGCACAGACCCGCGCGAGACCCTTCCGCCGCAGACAAAGCGTTTGCGCTGATCCGCGCAGAGCTGGGAAACGATGCGGTCTGTGTTGCACAGCTTTTGCCGGAACATCTCCCCCGCGAACGCTACAACTGGGAACCGGTTGAACATATGCCTCAGGAGGCGTCCGACCAGCGTCCTGTTTCGACTGCTCTACTTGCCCGTGTCCGGCGTCTCTTCGGTTCGCCGGAGGCGATCTCCACACTTCCTGCAGCAGTGAAACGGGACGGCTCCACCGATACGCTGCATTTTTCGGGAACCTGGTGGGATGCTCCCTATCAGGTTGAGTACCGCTATTTCCGCGCCGGGGACGGTGCCGTCCTCTGGCTTGCACATGAGCGGCAGGATGATGGATGGGTCATACAGGGATCAGTTGAATAACAAACCGATCACTCCGCACACCTTCGGTTCCTCCCGCCCCTCCTACGTCCCGCTCTGGTGTAAGAGCAACTACTCCTTCCTCGAAGGTGCGAGCCACCCCGAAGAGCTTGTCGAGCAGGCCGCGCGATTACGTCTCGGCGCAATCGCGGTCACCGACCGGGATGGGGTGTACGGCATTGTCCGGGCGCATGAAGCGGCAAAGGAACACGGCGTCTCGCTCATCATCGGCTCCGAAATCACCGTCGACAACGGCGGTACCATCGTCTTGTACGCCCGGGGACGGACGGGATACCGCAGCCTCTGCACGCTCATATCGGCGGGTCGACTCCGCAGTCCAAAGGGAATCTCATCGGTGAGCTGGGCCGAAGTCTACGAGCACGCCGAAGACCTTATTGGGGTGATACCGGGCCGCACACTGCTGCGATGGATCGACACAGGAGGACTCAGCGATAGCACGGCGGCGACGAACATTCTCCGGCCCGGTCCGGCCCGAACACTATCTGCGTTTTCTCTCCCGTGCGTTCGGCAGGCGACTCTACCTCGGTATTTCCCGCCACCACACAGAGACGGACATCCGGGCAGAGGCGATAGCGCGCGAGCTTGCCGGGCCAACCGGCCCTCACCCGGAGATCCCGTTTGTTGCCTTCCAGGAGGTGCTCTATCACGATCCGGCCCGCCGGCCGCTGCAGGATGTCCTGTCCTGCATCCGCCACAACTGTACCATCTACGAAGCCGGCGACCGGCTTCGCGCGAACGCCGAGCACTTTCTCCCTTCAGCCCAGGACATGCTCCATCGTTTCGGCGACGACCCGGCGCTTCTCGCGAGGACAGTCGAGATCGCCCGCCAGTGTACTTTTACCCTCGACCAGATCGTCTACCGCTATCCCTCCGAGCGGCTTCCCGATGGATACAGCACTGCGAGCTGGCTGCTCCGGCTCACATTCGAGGGCGCACACCTGCGTTACCCCTCCGGCATCCCGGAGACCGTGCGCACCCAGATACAGAAGGAGCTCTCCATCATCGAGGATCTCGACTACTGCGGGTACTTCCTGACGATGTGGGAGATCGTCCAGTTCTGCCACAGGCAGGGAATCCTCTGCCAGGGACGCGGATCAGCCGCCAACTCGGCGGTCTGCTACTGCCTCGGCATCACTGCGGTCGATCCGGTACGGATGGATTTGCTGTTCGAACGGTTCCTCTCGCGCGAACGCGCCGAACCCCCCGACATCGACCTCGACATCGAGCACAATCGGCGTGAAGAGGTGATCCAGCACATGTACGAGAAGTACGGCAGGTCTCACGCGGCTATGGTGGCGAATGTTATCCGTTATCGGCGCAAGTCTGCGGTTCGCGATGTCGGAAAGGTCTTCGATATCGCGCCGAGCGCAGTGGACCGACTCGCTCGCCTCGTCTCCTACCGCGACGGCGATCTTGCCGCGGCTATCACCGAGGCGGGACTCGACCCTGAAGCTCAGTCGATCAAGCTACTCTACACGCTCGCCTCCGAGATCCTCGAGTTCCCGCGTCACCTTTCGATCCATCCCGGCGGCTTTATGCTCGGAACCGAGCCTATCAGCAACATTGTACCGATCGAAAATGCGACGATGCCGGGCCGCACGGTCATTCAATGGGACAAGTACGACATCGAATCGATGAACCTGTTCAAAGTTGATCTGCTTGGACTCGGCGCACTCACGCACCTCGACTACTGTTTCCGGCTGCTTCGTCAGCACGAGCAGATAGAGCTTTCAATGGCGACAATTCCCGCGGGTGACCCTGCGACCTACGCAATGATAACGGCGAGCGACACGGTGGGAGTCTTCCAGCTCGAGAGCCGCGCGCAGATGGCCATGCTCCCCCGGATCCGTCCCGCCAGCTACTACGACATCGTGATCGAGGTGAGCATCGTCCGTCCGGGGCCAATCACCGGGGGCATGGTTCACCCCTACCTGCGACGTCGGAACGGGGAGGAGACGGTAGTCTATCCTCACCCCGATCTCGAGCCGGTCCTCAAGAAAACGCTGGGCGTGCCGATCTTCCAGGAGCAGGTCATGAAGCTGGCGGTCATCGCAGCAGGATACACACCCGGTCAGGCAGACCAGCTGCGCCGGGACATGGCGGCATGGCGCAAATCAGGCCGGATCGAAAAGCATCACGACAAGCTCATTTCAGGCATGATCGCCCGGGGAATCGATCTCAAGTTCGCCGAACAGGTCTTCGACCAGATTCGCGGCTTTGGCGAGTACGGCTTCCCCGAAAGCCACGCAGCAAGTTTCGCCCTCATCGCCTATGCCACCGCCTGGATGCGCTGCCACCATCCCGCGGTCTTCAGCTGCGCACTGCTCAACGCCTGGCCGATGGGTTTCTATCATCCCGCAACCCTTGTGTCGGACGCAAAACGGCGCGGGGTGTCGGTGCTGCCGGTGGACGCGCTCACGAGCGACTGGGAGTGCACTCTCGAGCCGGTAACCGATAACGCGGAAGCCAGTACGGCAGGTGCCGCGAAGCACACTTCCCGTCCCGGCTTTGCCATCAGGATGGGGCTGCGCTACGTGAAGGGTCTCGGCCTCGCAGACTGGGAAAGAATCCGCCAGGTCCGTGCCGGCCTCACCGAAGAGCGGTCGTTCGCGCAATTTGTGCGTCTGAGCCGGCTCGATGAACCAGCACTGGCCGCGCTCGCAAAAAGCGGCGCATTCTCATGTTTCCGCATCGACCGGCGCGGCAGCCTGTGGCGGACTCTCGGCAGAGCGGTCGAGCAAAGCCGGGAAAGGATGAACACAGACTTCCCCGGAATCGGCGCCGCCCCGCCCGTTGACGCGTTCGCCGCCGGGAATCAGCTCTTCGAAGAGAGCTCACCGGAGTTTGCCGGTCTCACGGCTGGCGAGACGATCGCGTGGGACTATGCCGCCGCAAGCCACAGCACCGAAGGTCATCCCCTCGAACCCTACCGGGAGGAACTTCGCCGGCAGAAGCTCCCCGATGCCCGGGAGGTCATCGGCACCGAAAGCGGCCGGATCGTGTCCTACGCGGGACTCGTTATCTGCCGTCAGCGACCGGAAACCGCCGCCGGCGTGATGTTTGTAACATTGGAAGACGAAAGTGGATTCGTTAATCTCATTGTTCACGAGAAGAAGTTCGAGCAGTACAGGCGCGTCCTGTTGACCCAGCCGTTCCTCGGCGTTACCGGAAAGGTCCAGTCGACCGAAAACGTGGTTCATATCCTCGTCGAATCATGCTGGATCCCGAAACTGTCGCAACAACCGGTAACGCTCGGGAGTCGGGATTTCCACTGACGCACGCAAAAAAACGCCGCCTAGGGAAGGCGGCATGTCTTGAAACGATTCGAACTCAGAATCTATATCCGGCCATCAGTCCAAAATCCCACCGCGTCCAGACGACGCTCACGCCTGTCGCGCCCGCCGCCTGGAGCGAATCGACAGTGTCCTTGTCCGTTTGCGACGGCAACTTGTACCCAAAAAGGATTTCCGGACGAAAATAGATATTTTTGGTCAAATCGAAGTCGGCGCCGGCGCCCACCTTCACCCAGAACTGATTCATATCTTTCTTTTCCTGATCGGTCAAAGTGGATTTGACGTCGTTTCCGTTCTGATCGGTCAGAGAAAGGTTCAGATCGTACTCGATGCCGAGGAGCGGGAAGAGTTTGACCATTCCGAGATCAAATGGGTATTTTCCCAGGAGCCCTGCGGAGATGTACTTCGTATAATAGTTGTAGTCGGCGCTCGTCGTAGTTCCTCCGCTACTTATATCCTCCTTTCCCGTGAGTGACCCGAAATACCCAATCGAAACCTGCGCATAGGTCGCGTCGAAAAACGCGCCGAGATTCAGCGCAGGGATATTTATGTTGTCGTATCCACTGGAACCACCAAAGGATCCACCAACGTGCTCATTCACCCGCGTGTAATCGATCATTGCTCCTGCGCTCAAATCGAGCCCGAAGAGCGCAGTGCCGCACCCGAGAAGCAACACCAGTAGTATCGCAAAAAAGCGTTTCATTCTTATGCCTCCATGGTAAAGTCTCGTTCACGCGGACCACCCGCGCAAGAACATGACGCAATAAATTGGCGAATGGTGATGCCGAAAAAGGCGAAGAATGACTTCACAGCTGTGTAGCAAAAAACAAACTCTGGAGCTTGGCCATTAGAGGCGATTCGCGCTCGACGTCCGTCGCGGAATCGAGTATTGTGGCCCATGCTTCTCAAAATTCTGCTTCTCATGGTCGGGCAGGTGGTGGCTGCGACGGCGGTCATCGCGATCAAAGCCTCGACGCTCCACCCGGTTCTTCTCGCCGCGGTGCGTCTGCTCATCGCAGCGACAGTCTTGACCCCGCTCTATTTGCGCGACTCGAGAATCGAGAACCGCGACCGCGCAGCGATGTTCGCGGCGATCAAACCGTCGATTCTTCCGGGGCTGTTTCTCGCTCTCCACTTTGTGAGCTGGAACTACGGCGCGCGGGCGACGATCGCCGCGAACGCGAATCTCATCGTGAATCTCGTGCCGATTGCAATGCCGTTTCTCGTCTATGGGATGACTCGCGAGCTGATCACGCGTCGCGAGGTGGTCGGTACCCTGCTTGCGATCGCCGGGGTCGCGGTGCTGACCGGCGCAGATATTCATGTGGGGAAATCGACTTTGCCCGGAGATCTCACCTGCTTCCTTTCGATGATCTTTTTGAGCGCCTACATCGCACTCGCCCGGCGGAACAACCGGCAGCCCACGGTCTGGCTCTACGTTGTGCCCCTCTACTGGTTCGCGGGTCTGCTTTCCCTGGGTGCGGCTGCCGTTATCATGTCCTCGGCAAGCTCGGTTTCCGGGGCAGCGGTACAGGCGGTACGAGAGCTTACGCCGGTGAATATCGCGCTGGCCGTCTATCTCGGCCTTTTTCCCACTATCATCGGGCACACGATTATCAACCGAAGCATGGGAGTCCTCCCAAGCCAGATCGTCTCGCTGAGCATGCTGACACAGTTCATCTTCGCCGGCCTCTTCGCCTTCATCCTGTTTGGAGAGATACCGACCCCGCTCCTTGCCCCTGCTGCGGCGCTGGTCATAGCCGGCGCGGCGCTCGTTATCTTCAAAAAGCAATTGGCGGCAGAGAGCCCGGATAGCTGAGTCCGAACGGAGGTTAAAAGATCAGGATTTCGTACCCATCGTCAACGTAGCGGGAAACCGACGGATGGCCCTTCATCTCGGTTCCAAACGGAAGTCCCTGTCGCTCGACTTCGGCGATGACCCCCATATTACTCGAACAGGCTCGGCACACGCAATCAACCAGACCGCGGTCCTTCACCTCCTCGTACAGACGGTGCAGCGTCTGCGCTTCAGCGTCATCTCCAGGGTCCCGGGCGAGCAATTCGATCAGTTTGGTCGCACTCCCCTCGATAACCACAGCCACGTCGTGCCCCTTCTCGCGCAGATCAAGACCGTTCAAAAGCACGTGCATGAAACAGGTAGGCTCTCCATTGAAGGCAAAGAGTGCGATCTTCTTCACGGATGGCTCCTTTCTGCCATTATAATCCCGTCTGACGGTGCCCGCAACGAGAATTCACGTCGTCGGAGTCCGCGGCCGCCTGTTTTCGACTCTTCTTCCCACCGGATAACATTTGTGGTATAAACTCGGCGTATGCAGATTGTATGCCTCGATCTCGAAGGAGTGCTCACCCCGGAGGTGTGGCTCGCCGTTGCGGAACGCACCGGCGTGGCCGAGCTTCGACTTACCACCCGGGACATCTCCGACTACGACCTCCTCATGAAGAAGCGGATCGCAATCCTCGCCGAGCGAGGAATTACTCTGTCGCAGATCCAAAAGGTCATCGATTCGGTGGAGCCGCTCGAGGGCGCGCTCGACTTTCTCGAGTTTCTCCGTCGGCGGACGCAGGTGGTTATCCTCTCTGATACGTTTCGGCAGTTTGCGACGCCGCTTATGCGGAAGCTTCGATGGCCGACCCTTTTCTGCAACGACCTGGTCACAGACGCAAAGGACAGAATCGTCGACTACCGGCTGCGCCAATCCGAGGGAAAAAGGAACGCCGTTCGTGCTTTCAAAACACTCGGCTTTCAGGTGATCGCTTCCGGCGACTCCTACAACGATCTGGGGATGCTCAACGAAGCGGATCACGGTGTCCTTTTCAGGCCGCCGGAGACCATAAGAAACGAGTACGAATGTTTTCCCTCGTTCAACGATTACTCGGAGTTCACGGGGTTCCTGGAGCGCATCCTGGAGTAGGAGATGAATTCGAAAGATTCCGACCTATTCGAGTATCTGCCTGTGGCATGCTTTCTCCTCGACAGATCGGGAACCACTCTACGGGTGAATCGCATCGGTGCCGATCTCTTGAGGGCCGAACCGGTTCAAATCGTCGGAAAACCCTTTCTCTCATTTGTTCCTCAGGAGTTTCACGTCGTCTTTCTCGACCATATCGAGCGTACCATTGAAACGTGCGCACTGCACAACGCCTGGATCAGAATCCGAGACCGGCAGGCAACCGAGCGATGGTATGAGCTGCGAAGCGCGCCGCTCGATGATGAAGGTACGAAATTCAAACTTGTTACTGTCGTAGTCGACTCCCCGGACCGCAACGATTCGACCGCGTTTTCGGTGAAAGCAGGTGCAGCTGCGCCTGAGTCGAATGACTCTGTGACGCCGATCAGGAGCGGGTCGGAGCTAAACGGACCGACAGGGGATATTCTCATCGTCGAAGACAACGCGGTAAACGTTCTCGTCCTGCAGTTGATTCTGAAGAAGGCGGGACACCATGTGCATGTGGTGTCAAACGGACGCGACGCGTTATCCTACCTCTCGACTACCCGGTGCGATCTGGTCCTCATGGATATCGAGGTGCCGAAACTGGACGGACTCGAGACGACGCGTCTCATCCGAGACGGTTCTGAAGCGCTCGATGCGCGGGTACCGATCATCGCAATGACGGCACATTCTGAACCCGGTGACCGGGAACGGTTCGCGTCGGCGGGAATGGATGACTACATCGCGAAACCGTTCAAGACCGAAACGGTGCTTGGCGTGGTTTCGTCCGCGCTGTTGAGATCCCGTCTGCCGGATCGCTGACCCGAAAGGTCATCCGGCGCGCCCTCCTCCGGCGAGAATATCCGCAAGGATCTCCCGCGTTATCGCATAGAGCGGCGGAACTCCCTCCTCGGCCCGCAACCGATCCGAAAGCCCGAAATTGGTTCTGAGCGGCAGATCGGAAACGTAGTAGTAGCAGCGAACCCTGGTGTCCGCGGGAATGATGCCGAGCGCTTCCGACTCCATCACCTGCCGGTAGTAGTAGGCGCCCTCCATTTCAATGCCCACGCAATTCCAAAGCCTGCGGTAAAAATGCAGCATCGTTCGATTCTGCATGAGCGTCCCCTCCGCGGTGAGCATCGCACCCTGATGGACATCCCGGTTGGTCGTCCGCCGGAGGCGTTCGACCGCAGCTTCGTCGGGAGCGGGAAGGGGTTGATACATGTCGGTGCTCTGTTCGATGAACGCCGTCGGGGCAAGGATGTCGCCGCGGGTGCCGAGAAGTGCACCTGCTTTGCCGAGAAAACTCACGCTTTTGACGTTCGGCCCGTAGAGCAAGCAGAAGGTTGCGAATGATATGTTCTGCCTGTTCCCCAAACGCGTAGTCGATATTCACAATGAGCCTGCGGACATCGTCGGAAACCTTCCCAATCCCGGGATCAATCGGCATTCCTGCCAGTTTGGCGGTATCGATGAGCTGAACCTGAATCCCGGTCGACGCGGTCTCCTCGAGACGGAAGATACCCCGGGAACGGCCGACGGTCTTGCTGGCAATTGCACGCGCAGGGTCATCACGAAGTAGTCGCGAACTACCGCGTACAGCGCGTCAGATTCGTTGGTCCAAGGGCGTTCGAGAAGCGGATGTTTCCCCGCCTTCGCCCACTCGGAGAACCTCCTCGCGGTTGCTCGTGAACCACGGGTTCAGACAATTCGAAACCGAGTGGGTATTGCTGCTGATGATGTGAACTTCTGTGTCGCGGGAAGATCGGCAGGGTCGCATCCTAGGTGCTCGCGGGTCGCGGCGGCGAGCTGCGAAGTCCAGAGTTCGGATCGGCGGCTGTTGTACTTGTTGGTATGGCGACGAACGTCGACGCTGAACATTTCCCGGTGGCGGGAAATGTCGGACAGCCGGTCGATGGTGTGCTTCGTTCCAGATCGACGTAAGCTCGCCTCTTTCGTCGATCGGAAAACGGAAGTCGCGCAAGAGTCTCCTCGACATTCGCGAGGCGATCGCGCACGTCGGACAGGTTGGCGGCTTCGGTTGCGCCTCGTTCGACAACGGCGAGCGCCTCCGGCTGCTGCAGCCGGTGGCGAAGCTTCTGCGCCTCCACCGAATAGAGGCAGAGACAGGTGACCAGGTCGATCAGATCGGAGAGCCCGTTGCGCATGAGCACGAGATTCTTACCCGGCAGCATCTCCCAGATATTCCTTCGTCTCGCTGCCGTCGTGCCAATCGAGGGAAAGTAGCGTTCGGGAGCGCTATAGGTTGGCGGCGCCTCGTCGGTCGCGTAAAACGCGAACGTGCGCGTGACATTGTCAGGAAGGCGGCGTACCGCGTAGGCAACGCCTTCAGATCGAGATCCACTACCGATCCGACTCGCGGGTGCAGGGCGGGCTCGAGCTCACGATAGAAGGAAAGCAGCCGCTCGATGGAAATATTGCCCAGAATTGCGCCGCGCACCAGTTCAGTCCGAAATCGGTCAAACGGCGCGAAGATGCCCTGTTTGTCCCGGAGTATGATCCCGAATGCCTGCGTAAACGCTGGTGCGCCGGCGAAAAGACCGAGGAACTGCTCCTGCAGTCATCGCGAAGCAGTCGACTTCACTCGATTGCGTGGATTTCGTAGACGCGCGGTTCTTCGAACAGCGGTTCCCATTCCCCGAAATAGTGCCCTGCCTCGATCAAGGTTCCCGTCGAATGTCCGGCGCGGCGGTCATACACATCGACCGTACCCGATCGCATGAGATAGACGGTCCGGTCGTTCGCGTCGCCCTGGTGCATGATCACTTCGCCGGGTGAAAAGTGCCGCGGGTCGAAGTTCCCGCGCAAGCTGTCGTCCGTTTTTCCCGGGGCAGAAACCGGAAAGGTATTATCTGCTCGAGGAGAAGCTCGGGGTCGGCAGAGTACTCGATTCGCGTTGGCGCGGTATCCGCCAGACCGTCATATGTCGTCGGGAGTGGGTCGCTGTTCATTTGGCGATTTCGTCCGAAGTTGTCACCATCGCCGCGAAGTCGCACGCCTGGGCAGAATCACCTGCGCAACCATGGTACTCAGTTTGCGGAGCGCAGTTTCGTAGTCGTCAAAGAGAGTGTAGCTGAACAGATTTTCCTCCACGGTTGTACCGGTTTCGTCTCGAAAATGCAGGATCGGGTGCTGGATGACGCCCCGAATCGTATCGAAATCGATGCCATTGCGCATCAGGAAGGTCGAGAAGGTCAGATCCGCGAGCGAAGCGGCGTGCAGGTCGGCGGTGAAGAGATACCCGAACCCATCGAGGATCTGCTCGAACGGACCTTTGGAGTAATGGAATGCGCGACTCGGTGGGGTTTTCGGATTGGTCAGGCCGTTTTCGATCAGCGAGTCCCGGATCTGCTCTACCAGATCGTTGAAGAATGAGTATCCAAGCCCCACGCGAAATATCATGACGGCGATATCGGTATCCCGACTGTTCTTGTGAAGCAGCGCGGGGATGTCATAGTTGACAATATAACTCTGCCCGACCCGCTTGACCGACTGGCCGTTAATCACGGCGAGATCCTCCTCCGGGAACCCAAAGCGCGAACAGCTCTTCCGGGCCCAATTTGAGCCGGCGCAGCGCCTCGAAGGAACCGATAATGTCCGCTTCCGCGAACGGCAGCCGGAATGCCTGCGTAAACGCTTCCTTCATGTGTGGCGTAAACCGGTCTTTCCCGTACACGGCGAAATCCAGCTTCAGCGCGTAGTAGTGTTCGACTATGTGCTGTTCGGTAATGTATTCTCCGGGGACGTTCGCGAGATAGACCAGATTCATGTCCTGCTTGTATGCCGGACAGTGCTCGATGACCTTCAGTACTGCGCTTTCAACGCGCACACCGTTCGTCTCCGGCCTGAGGTAGACGAAAATATCCTGTTGCCGCGGATCCCCGGTCGGGCCCGGATACGGGATCAGGACTTTCGGTAGTGCGCCATGCACGACTGCCATTGAACCAAATGTACCCGCATAACCAGCGTTTGTGCAATAACGCGTCTCCCGATTCATTGCGTTGGAGTAGAAAGTGCCGTAGACTCAAGGAAGAGATTCTGAACGCAGTCAGAGGCGAGTTCGCATGAAGAAACGCATATTGTGCATCGACGACGATCCGTTGATTCGCGATCTCTTTTCGGATCATCTGGGCAAGTCCGGATTCGCGGTGACTACGGCGGCAAATGGACAGGAGGGACTCGCGGCCTTCCGACGCGAACTACCCGACCTCGTTCTTTGCGATCTCCGGACGCCCGGAATGGACGGGCTGGAACTGGTAGGGGAGATTCATAAGCTCGACGCAGGTATTCCTATTGTCGTTGTTTCCGGGACGGTGGTGGTTCGCGATGCGGTAGCAGCGCTCGGCGGTGGTGCGTGGGATTTCGTGACAAAGCCTGTGCGCGACATGCAGGTGTTGACTCATACTGTTACTCGTGCGTTCGAGAGAGCAAAACTTGTTCGGGAAAACGACCGGTACAAAAGGCATCTCGAGGACGAAGTGGGCCGGAGAACCCAGGCGCTGCGAGTCGAGATCGCCGGTCGGCGAAAGGTTGAGGAACGGCTCGTCGCCTCACTCGATGAAAAGGAGGCGCTGCTGAAAGAGGTCCACCACCGGGTAAAGAACAACCTCCAGGTCATTTCGAGTCTTCTTCGGCTGCAACAGCAGTATGTTTCAGAACCGGCATCGCTTCAGGCATTCACCGCCAGCCAGCAGCGGGTGCAGACCATCGCTTTGGTGCACGACCTGCTCTACCGTTCGACCGAAACAACGCGAATCAGCGCAGGAGAATATGTTCAGAGCCTGGTAGAATTGCTGGCAGGGCGAGAGTCGGAGCCGCGGGAGGTCTCCTACCACCTCGATGTGGGCGATCTGGAACTGAAGATGTCGGTTGCGATTCCGTGCGGGCTCATCCTGAACGAGCTCCTCACAAACGTGACACGCCACGCCTTCCCCGTGGGCGCGAAGTCCCCGGATTGCGGGAGGCGGTTTTCGGTTTCGCTTCACAGCGAAACTGACAGTCAAGGCGAGATAGTTGCGCGGCTGGTGGTGGCGGACAACGGAGTCGGCGTCCCGGCCGGATTCGACGTCTCCCAATCGAAAAACCTCGGCTTGCAGCTGGTCGCCACGCTGGTTGCCCAGCTCGGCGGTACAATCACCGCCGAACGGGCCGAACCGGGCACGCGCACTGAGGTGATTTTTCCGTTACCCTAGCACCCGATCCAGGTCGATCTCGCCCCCGCTCGCGGGCATTTGGATGCCCCAGCGCTCCAGCAGCGCAGGGTGAAGCTCACCGAATATCCCAACATCGACGCCGTTGCAGCTAATCCGTGCCGCCCGCCCCGAAATAAACCGCGGATCATCGGCTGCGGACAGGCTGTACTCGCGGAATAGAAAGTAGAAGAGAGCCGCAACCTGCGCGCTGAGCGTATTGAAACCGGCACCTGCGTCGGCAGACAGCAATCCGAGACTATTTATCGTACGCGTTCCGCTGTTGTCATCCGGATCCAGCACGGCAATCTTTCCGACTTCGAATATGTTGTGCGGATAGGGCGCGCTTCCCGATGCGCCTTCGGAAGCAAGCAGATTCGGTATGATGGAGTTGCGCACAAACTCGAATCCTTCCGACATGGGATTGGAAATCTGGACGACCTGATTCCGCCGGATATACTGCCGGTTGAGCCTGACATCCGGGTCGTCCGGATACATCCGATCGATCAGATCACGTCCTGAGGAAAGGTAGTTGAACATCATCTCCTGATAGCCCAGCCCCACAAGAATGCTCTTCGCCTTGCGGGAAAAAGTCTCGGTGCGGGACAGTCGCCCGACCGTGAAGTCGGTCAGCATCGCAGGACTGAAGGTGTTCATTCCGCGTCCTATCATGATGTCCTCGACAACATCCACCGGGTGAAGGAAATCGTTGCGGTACGGAGGAGGCAGCACTTCGAGGCTACCGCCGCCGGCGTTCGCACCGCATCCCATCCGCCTGACGGAAGCAGCCACTTCGACCATCGTCAGCTCCTCTCCCAGCATCTTGTTGGCAAAACTCACATCAAGCCGTACCGGAGACTGGAAATAGTAGGGAGTGACGACACTGCGCCCGAACGGGGTATCGTAGGGGTACTCGATCTTGACCGGGAGGATGGTAAATCCGGCGTCTGCAAGATCGCAGGCGACGATTGAGGCCGAGAGGACAAGCGAGGGCATGTCGGTCCCGGTCAATTCGACAAAGAGGCTTGAGTCCCCCACTTCTACCGCGCCGATCCGGGCGCTATTGATGACCGGCGGGAAGCTCAGCACATCGTCCGCCGCATCTGCGAGAAACGGCATCCGAGGAAAGTCAGCCACAATCCCCCCGAACTCCTGGCCCTTCGGATGTTCCGCAATGATTTCCCGGAGGGTCAACGATTTTTCCATTCCGAGCGGGACGAATCGAGTGGAATCCGGATCCGCCGCCCGGTAGTGCACCGGGTACTGGATGAGCTGCGCCCGGTATACTCCCATCGCAATCGACTTTCGCTTCCGGCCGTAGTTCCAACACAGTTTCTCCTGGGTCTGGATAAGGTCGTTCAGCGTGTCGTCGTCAATCGCTTTCCCGGTTACCTCGAACGCTACAATGAAGGGCCTCAGATCGCGCAGCTTCGGATCCACGACTACCGCACGCTTTCCGGGTTCCTGCATCTCCCCTTTCCGGGAGAAGAACGAATAGGTGGGAGAAGAGCCCCCGAGATAGAGCCTGAGCTGCCGACCGAGCCCGGCAGTCGACCAAAGATCCGGCCGATTTGTATCATTCAACTCAATTTTGAGTGCGCCGGTCTCTTCGTCCCGGCCATCCAGCTCCGCCTTCGCACAGACAAGTAGCTCTTCCAGCTCCGTAGTCCCGGTCAGTTTCTTTCCGGCGTACCGGTACAGAGTGCCTTCCTGAACGTCGATCTTGGGCATCTGTTACTTCCTCCTCCGCAGTCGCACGCTTTCGATGTCCTGACTGAACAGTTCCCGCAGATCGTCGAGTCCCAGATGCATCAGCGCCATCCTGTCGATGCCGAGTCCCCATGCAAGAACAGGCACTTTGATGCCAAGCGGCTCGGTAACTTCCGGACGAAATATCCCGGAGCCGCCGAGTTCGAACCAGCCGAGCACGGGGTGCTTGATGTGCACTTCCACCGAAGGTTCAGTGAAGGGAAAGTAACCGGGAACATACTTCACCTCCGTCGCCCCGGCGAGTTCTTCGGCAAACATCTTGAGGAGTCCGAGCAACGTTCGAAGATTCACGTCTTCGCCCAAAACGATTCCTTCGGTCTGATAGAAATCTGAAAGATGAGTTGCATCCACTTTATCGTACCGGAAACACCGGACAACGCCGAAGTAGCGACCGGGCACGTTGGCATGAGGAAGCGTTTTCGCAGAGAGAACCGTGCCCTGGCTGCGTAGTATTTGACGCCGCGTAAAATCACGGTCAAACGCATAATTCCATCCGGTGCTGCCCGTCTTCCATCCGTTCTCATGAGTCTGCGCGACCTGGCTAAGGTACGGCTCCTCGATAGCCTTTGCGTGGTCGGGATTCTTGATGTAATAGACGTCGTGAATGTCGCGCGCCGAATGGAACTGCGGCATGAACAGCGCATCACTGTTCCAGAATTCGGTTTCGACAAGCGGCCCGTCGAACTCTTCGAATCCGAGTGTAGTGAGCTTGTCCTTCACCTGATCCAGATACTCGCTGTACGCATTTCGTCGACCGGGAATAAGTCGTCCGGGCGGGAACTGTATGTTGTAAGCGCGAAAAGCGCCACTCTTCCAGGAGCCATCCTTGAGCATCTCCGGCGTCAGCGACCCGATCTCGTCGCCGGTCATCCCCGCACGCACAAGCGCCTCTTTCAGCTGCTTCCCGTCATCGGTCAACCGATAGGTGACGTCTTCGCGTTCGGCGACCCGAAATGCGCTGTTGGCCGCGCCGCGTTTTTTGCTGATGCCCGCCATCGCGGCTCTTTCGCTTTCGCTCAGTTCCCGATCGTCAATCGTCTCCGACTGGCCGGTTCGATCGAGCAGGCTCCGAACGAGCTCAATCCCAGCAGACTTCGTCGCGACGCCGGGAACCACTCGCTTCTCTTCGTCCATCGCGAGCAGCCCCTCCCGGGAAAGTGCGCCGTATGCCGACCCGGCCTCCTTGTTGTCGAGGCCGAGTGCGGCAGCGAGCTCCGGAAGACGAGCAGGCCCTTTCTGCCGCACCTGACCGACAATCCGCTCCTCGGGTGTCCCACCGGAACGATAACCGCGGCCCATTTCGGTGAGCTCATAGACCACGCGCTGTTCGCGCGAATGTTCGGCCACGCACTCCTTTGCCGTCAGCCAGCTCAAGGCCTGATTGCACTGTCCGAGATTGAATCCAAGGGATTCGATCATCTCCTTCGTGGTGATCAGATCTCCTGGTGAAAAATGACGCAGGACCCGCACCTCGAGCGGGTGCAGAGTCTTCAGAATTGCCTCAACACTCATGTTAGATGACTCCTGGTTCCGGAGCGCGAGCTCCATCGCGTAGGCCTTTCAATGCTGGCCGGGTTCGTGACGAATGGTTTCCAGACGAGCGGCAAGCGCGCGAAGAAAGAACCCCACGTCACTGACCACCCCTACGGCCTGACTCGATCCCCGATCCGCGAGTTTGGTTACCACAGCCGGATTGATGTCGATACAGACGGTTTTGACCCACGAGGGCAGCATATTGCCGGTGCCGATCGAGTGTAACATGGAAGAAAGCATGATGACCATGCCGGCTCCGGAAACGATCTGGGCGTACTGCCTCTGGGCCTCTATCATGTCGTTCACCGTTTCCGGCAACGGACCGTCATCCCGAATTGAACCAGCCAGACAGTAGGGAACTCCGGCGGCAACGGTCTCGTACATAATGCCGCTGGTCAGGGCGCCGGCATCGATCGCGGCTTTTATGGAGCCATAGAATCTTACGCGATTTATCGCGCGCATGTGGTTCTTGTGTCCCTCGTGCGTCGGCCGCCCGGTCGTCAAACCGACGCCAAGCGATGTGCCGTAAAGTACTGACTCGATGTCGTGTACGGCAAGCGCGTTCCCGGCAAGCAATCCGTTTACATACCCGTTTCTGATCAGCCACTGGAGCGCGCTGCTGCCGCCGGTGTGAACCAGAACCGGGCCGGCGACGAAGACTACCTTCATGCCCGAAAGCCGGCTCTCCTCGAGCTCATGTGCAACCTTGTCCACAATTACGTCTACGCTGCGCTCCGAGGAGACATCGTTCGTCATAAACCCGAAGAGATCCCCCTGCCGGTCCCGGAAGGGCGGAAAGACTCTGACCGATTCGGCGTTGCAGACAACGAGATCGCCAGTGTGAACGTCACGTACCTTTGTGCATACCGGACCGTTCTTGCCGAGGACGATCGCGGCGTCCATGCGCTGGGCAGCAACCGGACTCCACTCACCGTCCACAAACACTTCGGTTCTATGATTGGTGGTCGAATAAAAATCGTCGGGTACACACCCGTCGCGCGGCGCCGGTTTGAGGACAGCTTCGGGGGCGGTTTTTTCGTAGCAGCCGGCCTGGACGAGCTTCTGCGTCAGAACTTCAATCTGCTCCTCGTCCTTTGCGATAAGATCGAGCTCCATGGTGGAGTACTCTTCGTTCATCTTTCCGATGTCGAACGAGACTACTTTGTAATCAGCGCCTTCGCCGATGATGAGGTTGAAGATCGTAGTCATGATACCTGAATCGATCAGGTGACCGCTGGCGGTAAATCTACGTGTCATAATCCTTTATTGGTATCTGAATTGCACCCGAATGTAAAGGTGCCGCAAGCGGTCGAACCGTGCCGCGGATTAGGTTGAACCGACTATTCCGCGATCGGCCAGGCTCAGGGAATCTCCGGGTAGATGACGATCTTTGATACGATGTTATCGGTTACGGTGAGCTCTTTGTTCATTTGGGCCGACGAGTTCATTCCTGCAGTGTAAACATAGGAGCTCTTTTCGACAAAAGTCGGCTCACCGTATTTCGCGATCATTACCGATTTGAACATGCCGACGCGTAATCCGTCACTGACGGCGTATCGAGGATCCGATATGGTCGTAGCGACGAGAAGTTCCTGTTTCTTTGCCGCGGAGTAGTAGAAGAGAAAGGTAAACCCATCGTACTCGAGGGTGTAGCGCGTATCTTCCGTGTTCTTGTCGTAGGGACTCGTCACCGTTTTCGTTGTCACCTGTTTGGGCTCGCCCCATTTTTCGACGACCTGTTTGCGCGAAGTGGTTATCACAAAATCATCCGGGTAGCTGAAGGTAGCAATGACCGGGATCTGGTCGAGCGGTTTACCGTTATACTCACCAACTGATGCGGCCGCACTTGCGCTGACAGGTCCGGAATCCTTGCGTCCGCCGCAACCGACTATGACCCCGAGAACGAGCACCACGACCGTCGCACTCGTGAATATTTTCCTCATTTCAGCACCTGCGTTTCCCCGGCTCAAGGTTTCCCCTACATCGCAACTTCCCGGAACGGTTCTACCGATCTGTGATGGAGAGTCTCTGTGAATATCATACTACCGATGGTCGGGCACGGGAATCCCCGGATCGTGTGACGCGGGGGTGGCGAGCGTCGAAGCGGAAGAGGCATTCGAGAATGAAAACCACCGGAAACGCGTAGAGCGCGGCTGGGCATCTGAATCGACGCTCGCCGCCCTCGCCCGGCGCGTTTCCGCTTGTGCGAGGCCTGTTCCGGAAGGCCTTTCTGCGGATGCGCGGTCAGTTACGGTACCTGGAGGATAGGGGATTCGAACCCCTGACCTATAGATTGCGAACCTATCGCTCTACCAACTGAGCTAATCCCCCATGAATAGGCGAAGTGTATTTTAGCGAGAAAACGCACGCGTGACAATCGGTTTGTCCAGTCGAACGATCGCAACAGTACCCTACTCGAGCGTTATCGTGAGCCCTTCTCTTGCGAGGTCGATATCGAGTCCGTGTTCGGCGCCGCTGCGACGGTACTGCGCGAGAAGCCGAGTGAGGTCCTCATCGCTGCGTTCCGGATCATGATGGAAAAGCACGAGCCGCCGCGCATGGGAGGCAATTGCAGTCTCCACCGCGTCTTCGAGCGAGCTATGCCCCCATCCGACGCGCTGTTTCACGTACTCCTCGCGGGTGTACTGGGCGTCGTGAATGAGAAGGTCGGTTTCCCGAAAGAAGACGCGCAACCGGTCGTTTTCCGACTCGGCTGTCCGAGTTGCTTCGGCCGCTATCTCGGCGTCATAGTCCGGATCGGCCGGGTCACTGGGAAAAAGGTTGCGAAATGGCTCGGTATCGTACGCAGTGACCACCGAGCGCCCCTGGTATTCGAAACGATAGCTGAGACAGAGCACGGGGTGGTTCAGATATTTCGTCCGGACCGTCATGCCGTCGGGGAGATCGACGCTCTCCTCCCGCAGCTCGTGAAATTTCAGAGAGGCGGATAGTTCGCCGGAGTGCACCGGAAAGTACTGATAGCTCAACTGGTGTCCAATCACCTTCCGAAGCGACTCATCCTCCCACGTGACCGGGCCATACAGATCGATCGAAGTGCCGTTCGTGTAGATTGGAGCGAAGAACGGGAACCCCATTATGTGGTCCCAGTGTGTGTGCGTCAGAAAGAGAAACAGGTGAAGGGGTCTTAGCTCTCCGGCGGCGGCGCGGGTGCGGAGCAGCGTATCTCCAAGCTCCCGAATTCCGGTTCCCGCATCGATAATGATGCGATGATCATCCCCGTATTGAATCTCGATGCAGGCGGTGTTTCCGCCGACACCGACGGTGTTTGCACCGGGAGTCGGTATCGATCCCCGGACGCCCCAGAATTTTACGCGCATCATATCAGTTTCAGGAATATCTCCGCTTTTTGAATTTCCGCATCCACGGTTCCGGAAAGCCCATCCATCATGTCGTCGTCGATCTGCAGCGTTTCTGCGACGGTCGGATCGAGCCCGGCCGGGAAACGGTCACCGGCGTCGCCTATGCGCTTCTGGTTAACGTAGTTGCTCGCGGCGTGCACCGTATAGACGATGCTCCGGTCCGGTCCGTCGTACGCGGCCGGATCGTGATGATGGCTTACCGTATCCCGAATCACCGATCCGAGGCTCCATGCTTCCACGATGATCTTTCCGGTCTCGGTGTGATCGAAACCGAGCAGCTCCCGTTCTACGACCGACAGCGGGAATTTCCGTTCGGCACACACGGCGATAACACGGGCATATTCGCCGGCGAAAACTCGTTCGAGAGGAATCTTGCCGATGTCGTGCAGAAGGCCCGCGGTGAAATACTCGTCAAGGTTGGCAGCTTCGGCACCCAGCAGTTTTGCGAGAAGTCTCGACGTCACGCCGACGGCCAGCGAGTGTCGCCAGAACTCAACGGGGTCGAGCACGCCGAGATCGCTCTTTCGATGAAGGGTGTCCATCACGGCTGTGCTCAACGCAAGGTTTTTGACGGTGTTGATCCCGAGCATGATTATCGCGCGAACCATCGATACGATCTTCGTCGAAAGCCCATAGTAGGCCGAGTTGATCAGCCGGAGCACGCGGGCCATCAGAACCGGATCCAGACTTATTATCCTGTTCAGATCCATCGGGGAAGTTCTGGGATCGTTGCAAATTTCGAGCACTTTGGTAACTGTTGGTGGCAGGCTCGGCATCCGTTCGATGTAGCCCCTGACGCGGGACAACTTTTCATTCGCGTCTGTCATTTCAACTCTGTGAGTCGCGGATGGCCTGAAGCCGTTTGAGCAGCCCTTGAGCCCTGTTTTGAAGAATCGTCCCTACCGAGGGATCGGGCAGATTGCCGGCCAGGCGACGGAGAAACGTGAACGTTTCCGCGATGCGGGCCGCGGTGATGGGGTCCGTCGATTTCGCAGTTCCGTTAACCAGACCGGCGTCATCCCGGTACTTTTGCATCCGACGCAACAGCCCGGAACGTCCGGCCAAACGTGATTTCAGTGTTTCGATTCGGAGTCGGAACTCGCTGTGTTCGAAATTGTCGGCTCGATCGGGCGGCAGCTGATGCGTGAGATCGACCAGATAGTCGAGCATGTCGGCTTCACGCTCCTCATCGCTCCGCGGGCCGGTGGAGTGACGGACTTAAGTGTCCTCCGCCCCCGGCTCCGGCTCTTCCCGCTTCTCCCCGGTCGGCACACGCCTGGCCGGTGTCGTAGCGCCAAAGGGTCCGCCGAACTCGGTTTCTTCCTCGGCCCGCCGCCGCGCTCTATTATCGTCGATTTCGGACTCTTCGAGATAACTTTCGATACCTTCAATGGGTGCCGCATCGGCGCTCTGCGCCTCGTAGGGTTTCGTATTTTCGCTCTCCGAAACGGAGGATTCGAGTGCTGAGTCATCTGGCGTATCGTCCACCGGTTCGAGTTCTCCGGCTTCCTGAAAATCATCGGCGGGCTCGAACTGTTCCGCGCCGGTCGATTCGAATACCGCGTCCGCGTCGGCTTCTGGAACATCGGTCAACGGAAGCCCCTCGACGTCGAGCTCGTCCGCGAGCTCAAACGGCGCCTCCTCGAGATCCGATACAGGCTCAAGTTCGGGGAGGCGGTCATCGGGATGCGGCTCGGACGGGCGCGGCTGAACCCAGCGCGGAGGCGGTGGCGCGGGCCACCGGGGAGCTTCATCGGCCGGGATATCTCCGCCGTCGATTTCTTCGAACCCGGGAGGGCGGGCGACAGCGGGGCTGCCTTTCATGGAGTTCCCGCGTGAGAGAAGCCCGCCCGGTGCGGCAGCTCCGCCTGGTGCGGCAGCTCCGCCTGGTGCGGCAGCTCCGCCTGGTGCGGCAGCTCCCGCCGGTGCGGCAGCTCCGCCCGGTGCGAGCAGCTCCGCCCGGTGCGGCAGCTCCGCCCGGTGCAGCAGCTCCGCCTGGTGCGGCAGCTCCCGACGGCGATCCCGCACCGGCCGGCGCCCCGCCGCCCTGCGGCGAAGGCCATCCCGTTGCCTGCTCTATTGGCGGATAGGGCTGCTGCGCCTGCGAGCCCCACGCGGGCGGCTGCTGAGGCCAGGGCGGGGTGCCGGGCTGCGGTCCCATGGCGCTCGGAGGTTGCTGCGGCCAGGGCGGGTTTTGCGGCGGCGGATTTCCCAATCCGGATTGATCGGTCGGCGCGGCTGGTCGGGAGCCCTCTTCTTCCGGCTCGATCAGCGATGCTGATTTGTCATCGTCATCATCGTCGAAGAGCGAAAAATCCGGTTTCTTTCCGGCCGGCCAGCTGTACTCGGGTTCAACCTCGTCCTCCGGTCCGACGCCCGCATCGGCAACGAGGTCGTCGAGCGAGAATATCGATGACGACTCCTCGTCGTCCCGTGCCGCCTCTTCGAGCTGTTCGTCCTGTTCCTCTTCCGACTCTTCCTCCTCGAAATCGAGGAGAGAGTCTTCGTCCTCGTGCTGAAACCCCATAGGTTCGGTCTCAAGCAGCTTCGCGGCAGATTCCCGCTCTTCTTCCGGGGAACCTTCTACCGTGAGCCTGCCGAGCCGTTCCAGGCTCCGCTGCCAGTCATCCTGGTGGTCGCGTTCGAAGGCCTCGACCGCTTTTTCGTAGAGGCCAAGACTTTCATTCAGGCTCTCGATATCTTCGGGGTTGGCCCGGTTTCCCTGCAGGTTGATGAGCTCACCTGCGGCGCCGATCGCGCGGTCCCGATCCCCGAGGAGGCGATACGCCTCGGCGAGTGCGGCAAGAATATTGCCGTTGTCCGGGTAACGATCTTTAAGCTTTTCGAGAACTTCCGCGCCCTCCGCCGGATTCCCCGAAAGACAGAGAAGTTCGCCGTAGAGCAGACCACCACGCAGGTCGTTGGGCCGGGCTTCGAGGTATTTCTTCGCCTCGGTGAGGCCGGCGGCAAATTGCCCTAAATCCCTGAGTATTCGGGCCAGTTCGAGGCGGAAGTCGAGATTGTCCGGCTCCAGCTTCTGCAGGTGCTTGTAGCACTCGGCGGCTTCTTTGTTCTTGCCCAGCCGCGTGTAGACTCCGCCGAGGTCCTGCCAGGCTCGCGCATTCTGCGGCTCTTTCGAGAGAATGTGCCGCAGGTGCTTTTCCGCTTCGACGTACCGCTGCAGGTTGATCAGAATATGGACAAGTTGAAATCGAAGGTCGACGCTGTCCGGCGCGCCTGAAACGAGCCTTCGCACCTCTTCGAGAGACTCATTCTGATTCCGGTAGGTCTCGAGAATCTGGCCAAGATTGACTGCGGCGCGCACGTAGTCTGGTTTGTTCGACAGCGCGCGCTTGAAGTAGGCAATTGCCTCGTCGGACCGACCCTGTTTTGCGAGAACCGTGGCGATGTTGTTGTGCGCCGTCGCGTTGTCCGAATCGATCCGCAAGATCTCCTGAAAAGTTTTTACCGATTCATCGTAGCGTTCGAGTTTTTCCAGAACTATTCCAAGATTGTTCAACCCGTCTTTCCATCCGGGACGGGACTTCAGTGCCCGTTCGTACTGCCCCCGCGCGTCCTCGAATTTCCCCTCCGACTGCAGGGCTATCCCGAGATTGTAGTGCAGATTAGGACTGTTCGCGTCTTCCTGAAGGCCGTCGTTGAAGACCGATGTCGCGTTCCCGAACTCTCCGCGCTGCTCGTAAAGTGTCCCGAGATTGTTGTATGCGGCGGCGAAGGATTTATCGACTCTGATTGCGCCCTGGTAGGCCTCGATCGCTTCGTCGTAGTTGTTCAGCATCTTGTGAACATTGCCGAGGTTGTAATGGATATCTGCTTTCGTGGGATTCAGAGATATTGCACGCGTGATCCAGTAGAGGGCGTCGCGGGGCTGATTCATCTGTCGGTAGACGACACCGAGATTGTTGAACGCCTCGGGGTTCTCCGGATGGAGTTCGATAGCCCGATTGAACTCGGCAATTGCTTCCTGGTACTTGCCGGTGCTTCCGTAGATCGTTCCCAGGAGGATGTGTGCCGTCGAGGACCCTTCCGCCGACTCTATTACTTTGTGGGCAAGGCCTTCGGCAGTCTGGTAGTCCCGCGCCCGATATGCCTGCTTCGCTTGGTGAAAGACTGTTCCGAGTTTGCTTTTTGCCATCAGTAAACCCTCAGCGGTCTCGCAGTCACCTCGCTGGAAAATGCGCCCGCATGGAATCCGCCGGCCCCGGCTGCACGCGACTTATCATAGGCTGACACGGAAAAATAGTAAAGTTTGCCATTTGTCAGCCCGTTCAGGGTAACAGTGGTGACCTTGCCGACGTCGATGGGAGACATTCCCGCCGGAATATCCGTGCCAAAATACTGACCCGGACGGTCGCCATAGAACACCAGGTAGCCTTCCACATCCGGTTCGGGAACCGCGGTCCATCGGAGAACCACCTGTCCATTTCCGGGCTGCGCCGTGACGCGCGCAGGAGGTAGTGGCGGAAGATCTGGAACATACCGGATCTGAATTGCCTCGAGTCGCGGTGATAGCTCATGCGGTCCATCGGGAAGGAGCTCCACTCGCACCTGGAGATAGCGACCCCGAATCGGCCGATTCCCGCGAAGAAAATCGGTCCCTGGCATGAAGGGAGTCCAGTCGGCGTCGCGGATGTTTCGACCGTCGCTTCGGTTTCCTACTCGATAGAAGAACAGGACTGCGGTGGCACCCGGAGTGTCGTAGCTTGCATTTATTTGGGCGAGTCGGGTCTGGGAGTACTGGAGGTCGAACACGCGGCTTACGCCGACTCCGCGTCCGTCGGCAACAACATCGAGACTGGGCGACTCCACTACGCGTTTCTCGATGCGAAACTCATCAAGCATCCCGGTGAACGATTTGCCAAGATATATCAGCGGCTGGGAAAGTTCGCCGGGAAATGGCAGATAGACGGAACCGCCTTCTCGCCCGGTCGACGTGACATAGGTCACCGCCTCCGGCACTCCGTCCACCAGATACTCCATCAGACCCGACGTGTGATCGAATCGGAGCAGATGGTGGTGCCAGGTTCGGGGGATGACACCCTGAACTCCGCGGATTGTGACCGAGTAGGGACGGTTATCGGGCGATAGGAAGAAGTTGTCGAAGACGAACTGCAGACGCCGGTCGTTCAGCTCGATGCGAACTTCCTGCGGCAGCGGCTGGGACGAGCGCCCGCTCGATGCAGTTCCGCTGCCGCCGGAGGGGGCCCAGCGTGCGCCCTTCCAATAGAGGAGGGTGTTCTCCTCCTGCCCACCGACGGCGTAGAGCCAGAATTCAATCGAAAAGTCTCCGCCCGCCACTCCGGGTCCGAAGAGGCTGTCGGGAGGAACCGAGAACTCGGCGCCCGCGCCACCGGGCATGAAAACTCCCGCACCGTCTCCAAGTCGGGGCACGTTCGTTCGAGTCGAAACGGCGCTCTTGACAACGGTCCAGCGTCCCGCCGCATCGCGCAGAGGATCGGAATCGAAGTGAAGAAGGACGTCGGTGTCGGGGTCGGGTCGGTATTCGCTCGATCCCAGGGTCAAGTCTGGAAACCCCTGACGACCGGGTTTTTGCATGAGCGAATGAGTCTCTTCGATGTCGTGCCACCCCGCCTCTTTCCCGAGTGAAATGGTCTCCTGCTGCGCGTACAGAAGCCGCGCACAGGCGGTAAGAAGCATGAGGTATAGTGCAATGTCTCTTCTTCCCATAACTCTAAACACTATTATCGGCAAAAATGGATAAACAGACAGTCGCGCGCGAAATGAACGCGGAAACTGCGCCGAAATGAGGATCCGGGGGTGCGTTCCCGCCCCTCAGGCAAGGATAATAGTCCGAATATGGTGTGAAAGATTATCGTTGACACCGGCGCAAGAGTCGGTTAGTCTATGATTTGTGCAACTTGTTGCATGCAACAAATCGGTTTCCGCGGACACTTTGTGGTCACGCCGGAGAGTGCGGGACGCTGCTCCCCGACGCCGCCCCGCGGGAAAGTACTGGATGAGAAAACAGGTAACGGTGTACGACATCGCAGATCGTCTCGGTATTTCCCCGAGCACGGTTTCGCGGGTATTTAATGACTCGATTCTCGTAAGCAGCGAGACGCGGGATCGCACGCTCAGGATCGCCGAAGAGATGGGGTACCGGAAGCGGAGGATTCGCCGCCAGCAAACCCGGACGATTCTCAACGTTGCGCTGGTGATTCCGCACTACGCCCGAACCTCCATACACCTTTTCTACGATCCCGCCGAGCTCGTCGATGGCCTGGAGACAGGACTCGGGGAGGTGCGTTCGAAGATTATGGTAACTCTCTCCGGATCGAGCGGAGGGATGTTCGACCACAAGAAACTCGGAGATCTCGACGGCTGCGTGTTCGCATTTACTCTCCCCGATGCGGCGCTGCGCGCGGAGCTGCTGCGGCGGAACGTCCCGTGGGTGGTTCTCAACAGGATCTCCCGGGAGTTCAACTTTGTCGCCACTCGACAACGCCGGCGGGATGGTCCGGCTGGTCGAACAGGCGGTTTCTCGCTGGGGAGAAAAACTGAAACCCTGCTTCGTGGGTTTTCGGCCGGTTGAGCCGGTGTCATTGCAGCGACGACAGGGCTTCGATGCGGGTCTTCAGAAGCACGGCCTGGATCGGAACATCGCGATATACTGGGATATCGATGCAATTCAGGATCTTACCGTTGCGCCCATCCACGCGTTGATCGGGCGCGGTGTGAATGCGTTCTTCTGTTTCAACGACGTAGTTGCCGTCTATTTCTACCAGGTCGCAGTTCAGGCCGGGTTCAGGATTCCCGCCGACATCAGCCTCTCCGGGTTTCGATCGTTCACCGGTTCGTGATCTGCTGGTGCGGCCGCTCGACACCGTTTCGCTGTCGGTTCACCGTCTGGGCCGAGAGGCCGGGCGCTGGCTGCGTGCCCGCGTGATTGAAAGAAAACAGGACCCGATACACCTGCTTGTCGATGGAGAGTATGTTCCCGGAAAGACCATTCACCTCGAGGCGGATACAAATGAAGGTTGAAAAATCCCCGGTTGCCCTGGTAACCGGAGCGAGCAGAGGAATAGGCCGCGGCGTTGCGGTGGAACTTGCCCGAGCCGGGTACTCGGTTGCGGTCAACTACCGGGGGAATCATGAAGCCGCTGAAGAGACGTTGCGGCTGTGCGCAAAAGCGGCGCGAGATTCCCGGTCCAAATTCGTCGGCATGCAGGCCGACATTTCCGTTGCGGCCGAACGAGACCGGATGCTGGACCGGGTATACGCGGAGCTCGGTGAGATCGACGCCCTTGTCAACAACGCAGGAATCGCCCCTCGCGTCCGCGCCGACGTTCTCGCGGCGAGTGAAGAGTCTTTCGAAGAGCTCATGCGAACGAACCTTCAGGGCCCCTATTTCCTCACCCAGAAGGTCGCCCGTCGCTGGGTCGCGCCAGACAGAGAACCACTCGTCGACAGTGGCCGGACGATCGTCTTTGTAACCTCGATTTCAGCGACAAGTGCATCTTTGAACCGCGGCGACTATTGCGTATCGAAAGCAGGACTCGCAATGGCTGTTCAGCTTTTCGCCTTGCGCCTTGCCGAATTCGGCATTCCTGTTTTCGAGGTACGGCCAGGTATCGTAAAGACCGACATGACGAGTGCGGTGCAGGATCGGTATGACAAGCTCATCTCCGATGGGCTCGTTCCCCAGAAACGATGGGGAACCCCCGAGGATGTGGGGAAGGCGGTCCGCGCGCTTCTTTCCCGTGACTTTTCGTTCTCGACCGGAAGCGTCATCCATTCTGGTGGCGGTCTTCACATCGAGCGCCTGTAGGAGCGAGGCATCCATGATAGATATCGACAGCACACTTCGCCCGGACACTCTGCAGAAGGAGCTGGACGACCTTTTCGCCTGCGCTACCAGAGCGACAAGTTCCCTGCACAAAAGCTGGGATCCTTCGCATGGTACCCCGGTGTTTACCGTCGACGGTCTCTATACTTCGCGGGGCTGGACCGAATGGACCCAGGGTTTCGTTTTTGGGAATGCAATATACATCTTTGATGCTACTGGCGACGCGGAAATGCTGAAGCGAGCGCGCACGGGCACCGTGCGGACCATGGCAACCCACCTTACACATACCGGCGTACACGACCACGGGTTCAACAACGTGAGCACCTACGGCAATCTGCTTCGTCTGATGAAGGAGGGCCGACTCCCCGAAAATGAATGGGAAGAGGAATTCCTCAGGCTCGCTCTCCGGGTTTCCGGTGCGGTACAGGCCGCACGATGGACCGAGCTGAGAGACGATCTGGGCTATGTCTACTCGTTCAACGGTCCTCATTCTCTCTTTTCGGACACAATCCGCTCCATGAGAGTGCTTGCGCTGTCTCATTCCTTCGGGCACGCGCTCATGGGTGAACAGGACCGCAAGATCTCGCTGCTGCGGCGGCTTCTTCAGCACGCGGAGACTACCGCGCGCTACAACGTCTACTTCGGTGCGGGGCGCGACATCTACGACGTCCGCGGCCGCGTCGCCCACGAGGCGATATTCAACGTCACAAACGGCGCCTATCGATGTCCGTCGACCCAGCAGGGCTATTCTCCTTTTTCCACCTGGACCCGCGGTCTTGCGTGGATTCTTTGCGGGTACGCCGAGGAGCTCGAGTATCTGCGGGCGGTAACCGACCGGGAAGTCCGTGAGCTGGAGCTGCCCTATTTCCCATCCCTGACAGACGTCGAAAAGCGCTTTCTCGAAACGGCATGTGCGGTCGCGGACTTCTACATCGAAAACACACCGACCGATGGCGTGCCCTACTGGGACACCGGGGCCCCCGGTTTGATCCGCATGGGAGATTACCTCGATCGTCCGGCCGATCCATACAACGAGCACGAGCCGGTCGACAGCTCAGCAGCGGCTATCGCGGCTCAGGGCCTGCTGCGGCTCGGCGCGTACCTGGGGTCGCGGCCCGGTCAGACCGACCCGGCTGCGGCCCGGTATGTTTCGGCCGGACTTACTATCGCGAAGTCGCTCTTTACCGACCCCTATCTCGCGCGCGGAAAGAATCATCAGGGGATTCTGCTGCACTCGGTGTATCATCGCCCCAACGGCTGGGATCACCTACCCGAAGGGCGACGCGTCGCAGGCGGAGAGTCCTGCATGTGGGGCGACTATCATGCACTCGAGCTCGGCGTTTACATCCGCCGTCTGGCGGGAACCGGTCCCTACCTGACGTTTTTCGGCGGTGTCGAGAAGCCGGAGTGATCGGGGCGCTTTGGCGGAGCTCCCCCGAAAAAGGACAGCGTATGACGAAAGTAATCGAAGACCTTTCCCGCATCTGTATCCACACCGCCACCACGCGGCCATGGTCGATCGAAATTGCGATCGAACAGTACGCGCGCAACGGCGTAGCCGGGATCACCGTCTGGAGAGACGCGATCGCGGAAAGAGACCTAAGAGCGGTCGGGCGTCAGATCCGGGACGCCGGAATGGAGGTTGTGAGTCTCTGCCGCGGCGGTTTCTTCGCGGCTATCGATATCGAAGAACGACGGCGACGCCTGGCCGACAACCTGCGGGCGGTCGAGGAGGCTGCCGCGCTGGGTGCCCCCCACATCGTGCTCGTGTGCGGCGCAGATCCGGCTCAGCCTCTCTCGGTGTCGCGGGAACAGATCGTCGAGGGAGTCACCGCGATCGCCTCGGCGGCACGGGAGGCCGGTGTCCGACTGGCCATTGAGCCTTTGCACCCGATGTACGCTGACTCCCGATCTGCGGTCAACACGCTCGAACAGGCAAACGAAATGTGCGATCTCATCGACAGTCCAGAGGTCGGTGTCGCCGTGGACGTCTACCATCTGTTCTGGGACCCCCATCTGGAGAGCGAGATCGCCCGATGCGGCGCTTCGGGCAGGATTTTTGCCTTTCACGTTTGCGACTGGCGTACGCCGACCCGCGATCTGCTCAACGACCGCGGCCTCATGGGGGAAGGCTGCATTCCGATCCGTCAAATTCGCGGCTGGGTGGAAAAGGCGTCGTTCAAGGGCTTCAACGAGGTCGAAATCTTCTCGACTGAGCTCTGGTCCCAGGACCAGTCGCGATTTCTCCGAAGGATCATCGAAGCGTACAAAGCACATGTTTGAGACTACGGTCGGCAGACGAGAGGAGAGTCATCTGTGGAACAGAAGATCGGTGTAATCATGAACGGCGTGACGGGTCGGATGGGAACCAACCAGCATCTCGTGCGGTCGATACTGGCTCTGCGAAATCAGGGAGGGGTACGACTTTCTGATGGAAATGTACTCATTCCGGAGCCGGTGCTCATCGGCAGAGACGAGCAGAAGCTCGCCCGACTCGCGCGCGAGCACGACGTCACCCGGTTCACTACCGACCTGGACGCTGCGCTCGGCGATCCACACAACAGGATCTATTTTGACTCCCAGGTAACCGAGGCGCGAGCAGATTCCGTGGAGCGTGCGATTTCGGCAGGCAAAGCCATCTACTGCGAGAAGCCCACCGCAACGAGCACCGAGGTAGCACTTGGCCTCTACCGGAAGGCCAAGGCGACAGGCGTAAAGAACGGAGTGGTCCAGGACAAGCTGTGGCTGCCGGGCCTCCTGAAGCTCCGCTACCTCATTGACGGCGGCTTTTTCGGACGGATCCTGTCGGTGCGTGGCGAGTTCGGATATTGGGTTTTCGACGGATTCCAGGAGCCGACCCAACGTCCGTCGTGGAACTATCGCAAGGAGCGTGGCGGCGGCATCATGATCGACATGTTCTGCCACTGGAGGTACGTGATCGATAATCTCTTTGGTCCAATCAAGGCGCTCTGCGCGACCGGCGCCACGCACATCCCGAAACGCATCGACGAACAGGGGTCAGCCTACCTGTGCACTGCCGATGATGCGGCCTACGGCACCTTCGAGCTCGAGAGCGGAGTCATCTGCCAGTTCAACAGCTCCTGGGCGGTACGGGTCAGGCGGGATGATCTTCTTACGCTCCAGGTGGACGGCACGGCCGGGTCGGCAGTCGCAGGCCTTCGGGAATGCCGGGTTCAGTCCGACCCGGAGACACCCAAACCGATTTGGAACCCGGACATCGATCAACCCATTGATTTCTTCGAGAACTGGATGACAATGCCGACGCGGAAGCCCTTCGACAACGCATTCAAAGTCCAGTGGGAGCTCTTTCTGAAACATGTCGCCGAGGATGCTCCGTTCCCCTGGAGCCTGCTGGAGGGAGCAAAAGGTGTCCAGCTTGCCGAGCTGGGCCTTGCGAGCTGGAAGGAACGGCGCTGGATCGATGTCCCGCCAATGACCGACTGAAAGGGTTGGTTGCTCTTTTCCCCGTAACTTCAATACACTATTCCAGACGACTATGGAGAAACAGACCGTCAACCGAAAGAGCATTTCTCAATTCCCGCGTGAGCCGGGCGTCTACCTCATGAAGGACTCTACCGGCAGAATCATCTACGTCGGTAAAGCGAAAATATTGATCAATCGAGTTCGCTCCTATTTCTCCGGCGGTAAAGACGTAAAAACATCCGTTCTCATGAAGAAGGTCGCGCAGATCGACTACATCATCACGCAGAATGAATATGAGGCGCTGATTCTCGAGAACAATCTGATAAAACGGTGGAAACCGCGCTACAACATCAATCTCAAGGACGGAAAGACCTATCCGGTGATTCGAATCACTGCCGATGAATACCCGCGCGTGTTCCGCACCCGCCGAATCGTGCAGGACGGGTCGGACTTTTTCGGCCCCTATCCGGATGTCCAGAGCATCGACACCTATCTCGAGCTCATTGAGCGTCTGTTCCCACTCCGCAAGTGCCGCGGTCCGCTGAAGCACCGGGACCACCCCTGCCTCTACTTTCACATCGGCCGCTGCGCCGCTCCCTGCGCTGATCGAATTAGTCGGGACCAGTATCTCGGCCATGTCGATCAGATCCGCGAGCTTCTCTCCGGGCGGACCGAGACCTTGATCGCCGACCTGGAACATCGCATGCAGGAATCGGCGGAAGCTCTTCGTTATGAAAAGGCCGCCGAGCTTCGGGACAGCATCGAAGCAATCAGGACGCTGCAGGCAAAACAGCAGGTAGTCGACGCCGATCTCGACTCTCGCGACTACGCTGCATTCGCCGCGAAAGAGGAGCTTGCCACCTTTGTCGTGTTCCAGATGCGAAACGGCAAGCTGCTTGGCAGCGACATCTATAGAACGCAAAGTTACGCGACCGAGGAAGAGGACCTGCAACAATTCTTCACCCTGTATTACGACGCAGGACGCCGACCCCCTGCCAAGCTGTTCGTCCCGATTGCGATGGATACGTCGGCCGTCTCGGCCTTTTTTCTCGCGCAGCACGGCGAACGGGTTCTGATTGCGACCCCCGACGAAGGACGGGATTCGTCGATTATGCGGATGGCAGTGGAAAACGCGCGGCAGGATCTCGAAAAACGAATCCGGGAACGCGGAAACCGACCGGCCCTCGAGGAGCTTCAGAACATACTCAAATTGCCCCGACTGCCGATGCGGATCGAGGGATTCGACATCGCGCAGCTTTCGGGAAAACACACTGTCGCATCGATGGTTTCATTCCGGGAGGGGGTGCCGGACAAGGGGCAGTATCGCCGATTTCACGTCAAGACGCTCGAAGGCGCCATCGATGACTTCGCCTCCATGCGGGAGGTGGTCGCCCGACGCTACACTCGCGTGATCAACGAGAACCTGCCCGCGCCCGATCTCATTCTGATCGACGGTGGAAAGGGGCAGATCGGCGCGGCTGCCGGCGTCCTCGAAGCGCTCGGCATGAGTATTCCGGTCATTGGACTTGCGAAGAAGAACGAGGAAATCTACCTGCCCGGCAAGCCGGACCCGGTTCTTCTGCCCTTCGGGTCCGCGCCGCTGCGGGTCATTCAGAGTGTCCGGGACGAAGCGCACCGTTTCGCGACCGGCTTCAACCAGGGACTGAGAAAGAAGGATATCGGCCTGGGTCTGCTCGAGCGGATTCCGGGGATCGGTCCGAAACGCAGCAGGAAACTCCTCGAGGCATTCGAGACGATTACGGCGATGGTCGAGGCATCGCCGGAAAGATTCGCTGCGGTCGTCGGAATTGGGAAAGCCCGGGCCGGGAAGTTGCAGGAAACTCTGCGAAAGGAGGCGGGATCGGCCGCCGACGCCCTCGAAGCGGCAGAATCGCCCGCTGAGAAACCGATGCCCATATCACCCGGGAAGGCAAAGACGCCGCTCCCGCGCCGGCAACGGGGCCGGCGGAGCGGACCGGAATCAAAAGCTACTTCAGACTGACCTGGATTATGTTTTCGAGCGCGCGAATCTTTTTGACCACGTCCCCGGAGGGCCGTTCGTCGAGACGAAGCGTGCACGAAGCGGCAACGCCGTCTGAATCCCTGGTAATGCCTTCCCCGCCGAAAATCGTGTTTTGCATCTCTTCGATGTTGATTCCGGCGTTCTTCAGCTCGTCGAGCACAGAAGCCAGAACTCCGACGCGGTTGAAATGTCGAATTACCAGGCTCGTCTGAGCGGCCGATTTGTCGCGCACGTTTACGCTCTGCGGGGGCTTGCCCGTTTCCAGATAGACCCGCACAATCCGAACCACCTCGGATGCTATGGCCTCTGCGGCCTGCTCCGTCGAGGCACCTACATGGGGGGTGGCCGCCGCCAGTACTGCCGCGAGGTCGGTCTGCGGAAAGGCCGCATCCCCGCCTGCCGGCTCGTCTTCGAACACATCCAGGGCCGCCCGAATCTTCTTGTCTGCAATCGCCTTGACAAGTGCCGCCGTGTCGACGATTTCACCGCGCGAGGTGTTGATGAAGATCGCGCCGGGTTTCATCGCATCGAAGAACTTGCCCGAGATGAGATGGGCGGTTTCCGGCGCGGCGGCGAGGTGCACCGTAACGGCGTCCGATTTTGCGGCCAGTTCCAGCGGATCGGCCGCGAACTTGATCCCGAGCGTCTCCGCCTGTTCCGGCGTCAAACTTCTCGACCAGGCCGTCACCTTCATCCCCAGACCGTGGGCGCCTGCGACGACCGCGCGCCCGATTGCGCCAAGGCCGACGATCCCCAGCGTGCGTCCGCGGAGTCCGGCCGAATTCCCGTATTCTTTCTTCCGCCATCGACCGGCTCTCATGTCCGCCGATGCGTCGACCAGACGACGGTCGGCCGCGAGCAGCAGCCCCAGAGCGAGCTCGGCAACCGCGTCCGAGTTCTTTCCGGGACAGTTGCTTACGTGGATACCGCGCCGCGTCGCGGCAGCTACGTCGATGGTGTTTACCCCGGCGCCCGCCCGGATGATGAGAGACAGTGAGTTCGCCGCGTCAATGGTCTTTGCGGTGACCTTGGTCGATCTGACAATGAGGATCTCAGCTTCGCCCACCCTGGACGGCAGGTCGTCCGCCGAAAGATCGGCGAGCATCTCGACCTGGGCACCGAGTTTCTCGAGCGCGGTGACTGCCGTCTGAGAGAGTTTGTCTGCGATCAGAACCCGAACGGATTCTTTGGAGCTCATACTACCCTCCTGTTTTCCTGAATAGAGACCATCGTACCATTGATCTACAGTTCGTATTCGCCACGTTCGAAGTTGCCGGGCTCCGGTTCCTCCCCCTTGCGAACGACAACAGCGTAGACAAAAAGCTGCAGAAGCAGCGGGTGAACTGCGGCGCCTACTCGTCGGAAGTTCGCATCGTAGCGGCCGGCGAGCACAAGAATTCGTTCGAGGCTCTCCCGGGTGTAGTTCTTTTCCCCAGTTTCATAATTCTTCTGGGTACGCTTGCTGCGGATATTCAGTTTTACAAATGCGTCGCGGGCGCTGTGACGTTCGTCGAGCAAGATGCGCAGGCCGAGGAGGCGCCGGAACTGCCAGGTGAGGCCGGCGATCACCGCCACTGCGTTTCCTTCACTTCCCAGCATCATCTTCTGCAGTATTTCCAGGGACGAGTCGAAATTGCAGGCAGCCATCTCCTGGAAAAGCGTGAAAACATTCTCCTCTTTGCTGTGGTAGATGAAGGTTTCCACATCATCGAGGTTTATCTCGTGATCGCGGCCGAAGTAGAGGCCAAGCCGGTCACACTCCCGCCGCAGCTCCTGCGTGTTGTTTTCCACCATTTCCAGAAGCAGGTTTGCCGCGTCCGTGGAGATTGCACATCCCTGTTTGCGCAGGTAGGAGGTCACCCAGCCAAGCTTCTGATTATCGAACATCTCCCAGAAGATCTTGCAGAAATCGGATGGAACGGCCGCCGACAGCCGCTTGTTCACCGCGGTCTGATCGCTGAGCAGGAGGAGCGTGGCTCCCTCCACCGGATGTTCACAATAGGCGGCCAGATTTTCGATCTCAGCCTTCGTAGTCACCTGGTCGGCGCTGTCGAGCACGATGAGCCGATGGGCGGAAAATAGCGACCCGTTTCGCAACATGGCGACGAGCTCCGACATGCCGGTCTCGAAGGGATAGAATTTCGATTCTTCCGGCTTTTCGCCGGTGCGCTTCTCGATGGCAGCACGAATTGACTGGATGAATTCCATCTTCTCTCCCTGTTCCGGGCCGAGAAGAAGGTAGACCGATGGAAGCTTACTCATAGTTACGGATGAGATGTGCGAGACGGCCGAGGATGCGGACGTTACGTGTGTAGATCGGCGGAAACGCAGGATTTTCCGCCTTCAACCGCACACGGTTTTTTTCGCGGTAGAACCGTTTCAGCGTCACCGCATCTTCCACCATGGCGATCACAATATCCCCATTGTCCGCGGTGCTCTGCTGCCGGATTACGGCGATGTCGCCGTCCATAATACCGGCGCCCGTCATGCTGTCTCCCTTCACGTAGACTGCGAAATGTTTGCCTTTCCGCACAAACTCGAACGGGATTCGGACGACGCCGTCGAAGTTTTCCTCCGCGAACAGCGGCTTGCCGGCGGCGACATTGCCGATGATCGGCACGCGAACAACAAGCTCATTGTCTTCGCCGCTCTTTTCCAGCACTTCGATCGAACGCGATCGATTGTTGTTGCATCGGATGAAGTTCTTTTTCTCGAGCGCCTTGACGTGATCGTACGCGCCCTTCACCGAAATCGCGAATCGCTCGGAAACCTCGCGTATTGTCGGGGGGAACTTGTGCGTCGCGATGAACGTTTTGATGTACTGAAGGACTTCCCGCTGTCTGGCAGTGATCTCTTTCATTTTTCTATCTGAATCCCGTACTTCCGGATTTTACCGTGAAGGTTACTCGGGTAGATCCCCAGTGCCTGGGCGGTCTTGGTTATGTTGTAACCGTTGACCTTCAGTTTGTGCTCAATGTACCTTTTTTCGAACGAGTCACGGGCTTCGTTCAACCCCATCTCCTGGTACTCTGCCAGAAGACCTTCTGGCTCACTGTCGTTTTTCTTCTCACCGACATAATGGGTAACGGTCTCGCCGGATATTTCCTGCTCGTCACTCATAATGTTAATCCGTTCGACGAAATTTTTCAATTCCCGAATATTTCCGGGCCAGGCATATTTGCGAAGAACAGTCATGCCTTCGGGAGATATCTTCCGTTCCAGTGCTCCCGGCGCGACGGCATACTTTTTCATGAAGTAGTCCACCAGAAGCGGAATGTCCTCCGTCCGTTCTCGGAGGGCAGGGACGTGTATCGGAATCACATTGAGCCGAAAAAAGAGATCTTCGCGGAAACGGCCCTTCTTGATCTCGGCGGCGATGTCCTTGTTCGTTGCGGCGATGAGACGCACGTCGACCGAGATCGACTCCTCCCCGCCAACTCGTTCAAAACGCATCTCCTGGATTGCGCGCAGCACCTTGGCCTGCGCGTTCGGGGACATGTCGGCCACCTCGTCGAGAAAAAGCGTGCCGCGGTGCGCAAGCTCGAACTTGCCCTTTCGGCGCCCTACGGCGCTGGTAAATGCCCCTTTTTCGTGGCCGAAGAGCTCGCTCTCGATAAGGGTGTCGGGAATTGCCGCACAATTGACTTCGATGAACGGGCCACGGTTTCGCGCGCTGCGCCGGTGGATCTCCCGGGCTACCAGTTCCTTGCCGGTACCGTTTTCTCCGGTTATGAGGACGCGCGTATCGGTGGCAGCACTCTGCTGAATGAGCTCACGGATACGCATGATCGGAGCGCTTCGCCCGGTGATCTCATCCTGAAAGGTCAGGACGCTCTTGAGCTGTACGTTCTCACGGCGAAGGGTCTCGAGCTCGAGCGCGTTTTTCGCGACCGTCACCACGCGTTCGAGGCTCAGCGGCTTTTCCAGGAAGTCGAATGCACCGAGCTTGACCGCCTTTACCGCGAGGTCGATGTTTCCGTGCCCGGAGATGATGACGACAGCGGTGTCCGGCCAGTCCTTCTTGATGGCCTTGAGAACATCAATGCCCCCCATATTCGGCAGCCAGATATCGAGCAGCACGAGGTCGATGACCTCGGTCTTGAGCGCAGCGAGGCCAAGTATGCCGTCCTCGGCTGCGTGAATTTCGTAGCCTTCGTCCTCGAGAATGGCGGACATCACTTCGCGGATTCCCAATTCGTCGTCGACAATGAGGATGCTTTGCGCGCGTTTACCCGTGGCTGAATCGCTCATGGCCTATCCTGTCGGGAGATCTATAAAGAAAGTCGTTCCGAGCCCCTGCTCGGTTTCGAACCAGATCTGTCCGCGATGGTCAAACACGATCCGTTCAACTATCGCAAGTCCAAGCCCGGTCCCGTGCTTCTTGGTAGTGAAGTACGGATTGAACACCTTGTCGTGGAACTCCGGATCAATTCCGGGACCGGTGTCCTGCACCTGGATTCTACAGTAGAGACTATTCCCCTTCTTGACAAGGTCCGCTCGTACAAACACGTCCCCGTTTCCGTCCATCGCATCGACCGCGTTCTTGAACAGATTGCCGAGCACCTGCCGCAACTGGGCCGGATCGGCGACGACGGTTATTTGCGCATCCAGATGCTCGTAGTGAAAGGTGGTGCCCGAGGCCGCCCCGTAGGTGGCCACCGCTTCCTGGACGATCGTCGCGACGTTGACCGGCTCGGGCTGCGGTTCGGGCATCCGGGAAAAGTCGCGGAACTCACCCAGCATGCTGCTCAGTCCGTCCACCTCCGACACGATGGAATGAACGGATGATTCGAGGATTCGCCCGAACTCCTCCTGTCCCTGGAGCTCGAGTTGTTTGTATTTGCGGAGAATACGCTCGGCGGAAAGCTTGATCGGCGTAAGCGGATTCTTGATTTCATGAGCAAGCTGTTGAGCTATCTCCTGCCAGGCGGCAACCTTCTCGGTCTGAAGCAGCTTGTGGCGGGAGCGTTCCAGCTCCGAGACCATCTGGTTGAAGGACCTCACCAGCAGGCTCAGATCATCGCCCCGTCTGCTGAGAATGCGGTAGGAAAAGTCGCCGTCGGCAACGCGGCGGGTGGCCTCTTCGAGCTGGACGATCGGACGGATGATCTCATCGCTGAGAAAAAAGCTTACCAGAATCGAGAGAAGCAGCAGGGGAAGCGAGAAGAATCCGTAGAAGAGAATGACCCCGACCAGGAATATCGCCTGAAGCTGATCGAGTTGTCGGAACGTCTCCAGCGACTTGGTGATCTCGGAAGCGCCTCGATCGAATCCCGATGGAAGAACCTCACTGAGCACGACCAGGTGCCGGTTGGTCCCCGTGGGAGGCTGCGCGACGATGATTCGCACGAAGCTGAGCGCTCCGGTGGAATCCTTCACCACCTCACCGGGCCGGTTACCCTGAATCTGGCCGTAGGTGAGCCGGGTCGCCGGCTGTCCGACGAAGTAGACGTCTTCGCCGGCGGGGCCGAATACCTGCATCGAGTCGATCGAGGGATGGATAGTGCGGATTCCGTCCCAGACGCGCCGCGGGTTTCGCGCTACGTCTTGAAAAAGCGTCCGCAGCAGCGCGCTGCCGGCGAACTCCTGCAGATTCGTCGTTTTCTCATGATAGTACTGCAGAGCGATGCTCTGAGCGCTGCGCAGCGCGGTGCCAGTCTGGCCGCTGAACCAGTGATTGGTCGCGCTGCCGATGAAGTTAATCGAAAGGATGCCCTGAGGAACCGATGAAAGCAGTACAATGAAGAAGAAAAACAGTAAAAGCCGCAGCTTGAAGCGAACGCCCGGTCGGCCGGTGGTCTTTTCCCGGATGAGCCGGGCGATGTTGAGAATAATGGTGACGGTAAGCGCAAGCGGAAACAGAACGCCGACGAAGATGACGAGTACGCTCGAAAACGAGTGCGAAAAGGTCAGATCCATCAGGATCTGATTCGAAAACACCAGCACCAGCCCGATGAGCAGGATGTAGAGGAGAACCAGACTGATGAGACTGGTCAACGATGTGCTCGCGTTCCGCCGGATTCTCATCTCAGCGTCCCGCACCTGCATTCGACGGTTTCGGGTCGCCTTCCGGGATCGGTATTCGCTCCCAGTCCGATGAGATCTCCTTTTCGAGCCGCAGAAAGGAGAGAATTGCCAGCGCAGAGACCAGCTTCATCGGCCGCACCTGCAGCCGCACCATCATGTAGGTCGGCGATGCGGAATCGGCCTCGCCACCCTGCAGAAACGACCAGGGCAGAAGAAAGTTCGTCACGCGGAAGAAGTGGCTGACAAAGTCGTCGACACTTCGAGTGCGAACTTCGGGGCCGAGCGAGCTCGAGACCACGTATTGGCCGCCGAAGGCATCCCAGCTTCCCTCGCGCGTAATGCGAATCTCCTGGACGAGACGGTCGCCGAGCAGGCGAATGATGCCGCCGGGATCGCCGATATATCTGGATGGTGAAGACCGCCTCGGCGCGCATGCCGGCCTCGACCGTGCGCAGCACGTCATCGAGGGGCAGATCATCGGCGCGAACATCGAGGGATACTCCCTGGGACTGCGCCTGGAGGTGCGCGGCGATACTCAGCGCGGAGGCTCTCGGAGCGAAAACCCCGAAAAGGAACAGCCCTGCGGAAAAAAGCAGCGCAGCGATCGCGGTTCGAACCTCTTTCGATGAGCTCCGCTTCACTCTTCCTCAAACCGGTTTTCGAATAACCGGGTCAACGCCTCCACGGCGTCCTGCTCATCCTCTCCATCGGCCAGGACGGTCAGCTTCGTGTTGTGTCCCGCCCCGAGCGTAATGATTCCCATGATGGACTTGGCATTGACGGTCTCGTTTTCTTTGTGAAAGCTGATCTTGCAGGCGAACTTCGTCGCCGTCTGCACAATCAAAGCGGCCGGGCGCGCGTGAATTCCGGCCCGATTTCTGATCGTCAATTCCTTTTCCAGCATCGTGAACCCCGATCATTAGTGTATGGGATAGTCGGCCAAATTTCTGCGGCGGAACGACCGGGAACGGCCTAGTCGAGCTCGACAATCGACGCCCCGGGGGAATCCGCGGAACCTCCGTTCTGCTGCTCCCGTTCCTGCAGTTCCCTCTGCTTTTCAAAGTATAGGTTACGCGCGTTCTCGCTTTCAAGCCACTTGAGAACGCTCTGATTGAATTCCCGCGCGGAGTAGTAGCCCATCTTCTTCAGCCGCTCGTTCATTGCGGCGGTTTCGATGATGATCGGGACGTTCCTGCCCGGTTTCACCGGAATCTGGAGATAGGGCACGTGAACCCCGAGGATTTCCTTGGTCCGATCTTCCGCCCCGATGCGATCGTACACCTTGTTCTGGTCCCACAACTCCAGCTCGACCACGAGCTGCACCTGCTTATTGTCGCGGATTGCGCCGACCCCGAAAATGTGCGTGATATTGATAATGCCAAGACCGCGGATCTCCATGTGGTGACCAAGGGTCTTGTGCGCGCCTGCGCCCACGAGGATGTTGCCCGAAACGCATCTTATCTCCACCGCGTCGTCCGCTACGAGCCGGTGACCACGCTCGATGAGCTCGAGGGCCGCTTCGCTCTTTCCGACGCCGCTGTCCCCGACAATCAGAACACCTATCCCGAAGACCTCGACCAGCACGCCGTGCATCACCTCCTGCGGAGCAAAGACGTTGCTGAGCGCGCGAATCAGGCGCTCCGCGAATCCGCTGGTACCCAGATCCGTCTGTAGCGTGGCGACCTGCGCCTGTTCTGAGATAGCCATGTAGGCGTCCGGCGGCGAGAGCATGTGCGTGAAGACACAGCAGGAGATTTCCCGGCGAAAGAGCTCCTCGAGGTTTGCCGTGTTGCCTTCACGCTCAAGTTTCAGCAGGTAGGCATGTTCCCCTCTACCGAAAAGCTGAATGCGGTTCGGGCCGAAGTTCTCGAAAAAACCGACGAGGGCCAGCCCCGGGCGATTCAGGTCGGGAACCGTGATTTCGCGCGCAAGCCCGGATCTGCCTCCGATGCACCGAAGATTCAGCGCATTGTGCTCCTTGAGATCGAGATCAAGCAGGTCCAGAACTGTAAACTTCTTCATACCGTTTTCTTTCGACCGTGCGCCGCTTCACCGCGGCGCACGCTTTCTCCCTACTCGGTTTCGGCAGGAGCGCCTTTGTGCTCCTGAACCTTACTCTTTTCCTTTTTGACCTTCAGATCAATCTTATCGAATAGTTTATCGAGACCTTCATGCAACTCGAAACTGCGAACCTTTATGTGGCTCGAGACCCCCCAGCGGAAGTTGATGTTCACTTCGCAATTGAAGTCTCGTTTTTCTTTGGTCATCGTCAACAGGAGATCTACGATCATGTCATGGGCGTATTCGATACGCTCGATCTTCTTGTCGATGAACTCTTTCGTTTCATCCTTGACATCGAAATGAACGCCTTTCAGCTCAAGGTTCATATGCTACCTCCGTGACCGGATTGATGGAAGCTCGAGGGAACAGAATTCCGACGGAATCGATCCTCCGAGAAGGAAATGGTCGGGTTATCGATCGTAAGACGAGGATATGTCGAGCTCCTTTCGGTATTTGGCAACGGTTCTGCGCGCGATGTTGATGCCCCTTTTCGCAAGCAACTCTGCGATGCGCTGGTCCGAAAGATGCTGCTCCTGCTTCTCTGCCTCCAGGATCTCCTTGATTGTCTGTTTGACGCCCTCTTTCGAAAAGCGGGACCCGGTCGAACCGGAACCGGAGATGGAGTTCGAGAAAAAGTACTTCAGCTCGAAGATGCCCCATTCTGTCTGCACGTATTTGCCGGTTGTGATGCGCGAAACGGTGGCCTCGTGAACGCCCACCTCGCCGGCAATGTCTTTCAGAGTGAGAGGTTTCAGATACTTGGGGCCGCGGATGAAGAACTCGCGCTGGAACTCGACTATGGCCCGTGCGGTCTTCAACAGTGTCTGGTTTCGCTGATGGATACTGTGAATGAACCAGCGTGCATTCTTCACGCTGTTGCTCACGTACTGGCGGACCTCTTTCTGCCGCTTTACCGGGTTGCCCTGCATGTCTTTGAAAAAGGTGTTGATGCCGAGAACCGGGATCTCTTCGTCGTTCATGATGATGACGAACTGCCCCTCTTTCATCTTGACCATGAGGTCCGGTATCACATAGGTCGGTTTCTCGGCCGAGAATTCGCGTCCGGGAAATGGCTCGAGATTCTTGATGAACTCGAGGCACCGCTCGAACGCTCTCTTCATCCGACTTCATTTTTCGCGCGATTTCCGCGTATTTGCTGCGCTCGAGAAGATCGAGGTATTGAGTGAGAATTCTCACCGTTCCGGCCGGGGTGAGTGGGTTGAGATTCGCCTGGACGATGAGGGATTCGCGGTAATCCGAAACGCAGGTGCCCACCGGCTCGAAGGTCTGGATAATCGGGATGATGCGCCCGGCTACTATTTTCTGCTCGGCTGTGAGCAGAAGATCGAGCGATTCGTGAAAGAATCCGTTGTCGTCGAGATTCCGAATTACGAGCTCACCGACGGTGAACTCCTCTTCGGTGATCGGCTGCACCCGAAGCTGCCAGATCAGGTGTTCGCGCAGTGATTCCGGCCGGGAGAGCGCCCCTTCCATGAATTTGCGCTTTGCATCGCCGGCTGCGTCGTCATATCCGCTCGCAGTGTATCCGGGATCGGAGGAGTCTTCGAAGTAGTCATACTCTTCGTTCTGTTCGTTTCGCTGCGGCGGCTCCGCCTCGATGGAGACCGTCGACCGATCTTCCACCACCTCGAGGGCAGGATTCGCTTCGAGCTCCTCCTGGATCCGAAACTTGAGCTCCTGGAGAGGAAGAGCCATGAGTTGGATGCTCTGAAAGAGCTGTGGGTTCATTTTTAGTCTCTGTTCTTGGATAAGAACAGGTTTCTGGATCTGCAAGGTTTCCTCCCACATATTTATATTGGGGCACCCCGGGAGGTTTGTCAACGTCGGGAGTGAAAGAGATGGATTGGGAGTGCCCGGACGGCACTTGCGTCGTCCGCTTTCTACATCTGGAAGCCTTCGCCGAGGTAGACCTTGCGCGCGATGGCGTTGCCCATGACCTCTTCGCGGGTGCCCGCTACGACGATTTCGCCGTCCTTGATGATGTAGGAGCGATGGGTGATCTCGAGCGTGTCGCGGACGTTGTGGTCGGTGATCAGGACGCCGATGCCGCGGGCAGCGAGGCTCTGTACGATAGTCTTGATCTCGTACACGGCTATCGGGTCGATGCCGGCGAAGGGTTCGTCGAGGAGCAGGAACTTCGGCTGAATTGCCAGGCTGCGCGCGATTTCGGTTCGCCGGCGCTCGCCGCCCGAAAGGGTGTAAGCCTTCTGCCGGCGGTTTTCCGCAATTCCCAGTTCGACCAGCAGCTCTTCCATCCGCTCGTGCCGCGAGACGCGATCCAGATCGTTCCGGGTTTCCAGAATGGCCATGATATTCTGCTCGACGGTGAGCTTCCGAAAGACTGAAGGCTCCTGGGGGAGATAGGAAATGCCCGCCCGTGCACGCCGGTACATCGGCTCCTGGGTGATGTTTCGGCCGTTAAGAAGGATTTGGCCCTCGGTGGGATGGATGAAGCCGACGATCATGTAGAACACGGTGGTCTTGCCGGCGCCGTTGGGTCCGAGAAAACCGACGACCTCGCCCTCGTGCATGGCGAAGGTAACCCCACGCACCACCGCTTTCTTGCCGAAACGTTTGACGAGCCCGCTTACCTCGAGTATCGAAGCGGCATTCACGGCGCGGTCCCCGGGATGCCGGGCGTTACGGCGGGAGGCGGCTCGCCGGCGGGTGCGGCGGTGCCGGCGGGTGCGGCGGTGCCGGCGGGTGCGGCCGTTGCGGGACCGGCCGTTCCGTTTGTACCCGATGCTGGCTGCTCGCCGTTTTGGTTTTGTTCCTTGGTAACAATTTGTCCGCTTACCTGGCCTTCGAGCGTGATATCGTCGGTATTGAGATCTATGGTGATTCTACCGGCCCGGTACTCGTCGCCTTTGTAGTAGGCGACCGGGACGCCGGAGAGGTCGAGCGTGTTGGTCTTCCGGTGGTATAGGGCCAGCTCCGCTCGCGCCACTACGTCCTTCTGGAAGATCCTGACACCGATCTGGATGAGCACAAGATCCTCTTTTGCGCGGCTCTCGATGAAGCCGGCCTTCACCACTACCTCATTCTTCAGATCTTCGAGTACGGCGTTTCCCTCCATCCGCGCGAGCTCGGTTTCGCGGTCGTAGAAGAATTGGTCTCCGCTGATGTGCAGCTTCCGTTCCGAGTCGACCACGTCTACGTTCCCGCTGCAGATTGCATAGCGGAAGTTGTCGCCGTAGAGCTCGATCCGATCGGCTTGAATCCGGGTATTCTTGGTCTTTACGTCGGCATGACCGGAGAGAATGGTATGTTCCTTGCCTTTTGCAAGTGAGCTTGAAAGCTGATCGGCGGAAAACTGAATGTCGGTAGCGGCGTGAAGTGGCGTTGCGGCCAACACCGCGACGATCGTCGCCGCAACGATCAGCAACCCTGGTCTCATTGCTGCGCCTCCCCCTCCTGTGCGACGACCGTGCCGGACACCGGACCGGAGAAATCGACCTCGCGCCGCGCAACATTGGCAGAAAACCCTCTGCCGACCAGTGAGGTGCCGGAGTCCCGCTTGATGGTCACGGTGTCGTCGGCCCGGGAAGTCAGCGTTCGCGCCTTGTCATCCCAGAAAAGGTAGCCGCAGGTAACCGTTGCCTTTTCCTGCGTGGAATGAAACGTGATATGGCCGGAGAGCTCCACATTGTTACTATCGGTGTAGAGCAGCGCGTTATCGGCCGTACCGCTGGTGATCACGTTTCCTTTGTCGTCGTATTCGGAAAACCGGACATCGCTCAGTCTCTGCTGCTGCTTCTGGTCAAAGGTCTCCGAAAGACTCGCGGAAATCTGAAACTGCTTTCTGTCGTGCCGGACGCTGGTGCTCTGGAAGTCGTAGATGATGAGGTCGGGTGTGTTCTCGTTGAGCTTCTGCGCTATCTGAGCCGGTCCGTAGTCCAGGCTGCAGCCGGAAAACAGAAGAAGCAACATTCCACACGCCGAGACGATGGCGCGGGTTGCAAAGCAACCGGCTCTATCCCGGCACGCGAGTTTTTGGCAGATGGTCATGGTTTTCCGTGCGCGCGTCCTGGGAAACGGTTCTCGAACTCCTTCGGGTTTCCGAAGTCTCGGAAGCGTCATTGCAGCCTGCCGATTCATCGCCTCGACCCTCTTTCGTCATCCTCGCCACACATGCTGCGACAAATGTGCGAAAAAGCGGGTGGGCCTTCGTCGGCTTGGAAAGAAACTCCGGATGGTACTGAACTCCCAGCCCCCACGGGTGGCCCGCCCACGACACCGATTCGACGAGCGCATCGTCTTCGGTTACCGCGGTTACTTCGAGCCCCGCCTCGTGAAGCTGCTGGCGATACCGATTCGACACCTCGTAGCGATGGCGGTGCCGCTCAGCGATGATCTCCGACTCGTAGATCGACCTGATAAGGGTTCCCGGCAGAAGCTTCGACTTGCTGCTCCCGAGGCGCATAGTGCCGCCGTAGTTCTTCACGTCGATCTGCTCTTCGAGGAGCGTGATCACCGGGTGCGGCGTATCGGGATGGAACTCGGTGCTGTCCGCCTCTGCGAGCCCGAGCTTGTGCCGGGCGTACTCGATGACCATGACCTGCATCCCCAGACAGATCCCGAAATAGGGGATGTCCATTTCCCGCGCATGCTGCGCAGTCCGAATCATGCCCTCGATTCCACGACTGCCGAAACCACCGGGGACGAGAATACCGTCGATGTTTTCGAATACCGTCGTGAAATCCTCGATCTTTTCGAGCCGCTCGGAATCGATCTTCACCAGCTCCACGTGGGTCGTGTTCGCTATTCCGCCGTGAAACAGCGCTTCGTCCACCGATTTGTAGGAGTCCTGCAGGTCGATATACTTCCCGACCACCGCGATGCGCACGCGTTTGCGACAGTTCCGGAACACATCGACAACCTGGTGCCAGGCGGACAGGTCCGGAGCGCGGTAGGCCGGATCCGAGCTGTCCACGTGGAGTTTGCGCAGAACGATTTCGTCGAGCTTCTGCTCGGCATACATAAGGGGTATTTCGTAAATCGTAGACAGGACGTCGTAGGCGGAGACCACCGCCTCGTAGTCAACGTTGGTGAACAGCGCGATTTTTCGCCGCATGTCGTCATCGAGCGGCCAGGGCGCACGGCACAATAGTACGTCGGGCTGGATGCCGATCTCTCGCAGCTCCTTGACCGAGTGCTGAGTGGGTTTGGTTTTCAGCTCCCCGCTCGTCACCTCGGGAACCAGCGTCAGGTGAACGGAAAGGACGTTATCGTGACCCTGCTCGTGTATCATCTGGCGAACTGCTTCGAGAAAGGGAACCGATTCGATGTCACCGACCGTTCCGCCGATCTCCACGATCGTAACATCGACATCCGTTGCCTCTCCGACGGCGTAGACTCGCTGCTTGATGCGGTCGGTAATGTGCGGAATGACCTGGACCGTTCGACCGAGGTATCTGCCCTCACGCTCGCGCTGAATTACCTCCTGGTAGATTTGGCCGGTGGTGATTGAGTTTGCACGTGACAAAGGAGATGATGTGAACCGCGCATAGTTGCCGAGATCGAGATCCGTCTCGGCACCATCGTCAGTGACATAGACCTCGCCATGCTGGTACGGACTCATCGTTCCGGCGTCCACGTTGATGTACGGATCGATTTTTGCAATCCGCACTCGCAGGCCCCTGCTCTCCAGAAGGCTGCCAAGGGATGCGGACGCAATTCCCTTCCCCAGGCTGGAGCAGACACCGCCCGTGACGATGATGTACTTCTTCATGTAGCAGCATTATTTATTACAACGCCGAGGAGTGTCAATGCGACTTCGCCGGACCGGCCTCGATCGACGATCCGCGGCGGGGAGCCGTCCCCTTCACCGCTCCGGCGTATCCGACGCTTCCGGCTCTTTTTTGCCGCGGCCTCGGCGGATATTTGACAGTATCCCGCGGAGTCCGGATGCCACAGAGCGACCCACTCTACTGTCCGATCGCTTGGCGTCGGACCTGTCGGCGCCTTCAATCGCGCGCCGCATTTTCTCGGGCAGCCATACTTTTTCGGGTTTCTCGAGCGAACAGACTATGTAGGCGATCTCATCGGCGCGGTCTTCAATCGGGTAGAAGGTCATTTCGCCGATTCCGGTTTTCCTCGCCACCGGCGTCCGTCGCCGCAGAAGTTCGATCTCCACTTCGTTCCACGCAAGATCCGGAAAAAGCGTTGTCACCGTTGCGACGAGCAGTTCCGTCCTGACCGATCCGATCCGCTCCTCGAGGCCGCGGCTCGCGTGGACGACGTTTCCGGCCAGCTCGAACACAACCAGCGGCGCGGAAACATTGCGAACCAGAAAGGAGTTCAGCTCCGACAGGGCACCTATCTTTCGAGTCTTGCTTTCGCTGATCGCGTTGGCATTGTGGTAGAGTGAGCTCAGACGATCTCCTATGCGGCCGAGCCTCTTCAGCGATACCTCGGGAGAAAAATCCCGATAGCGGCTCATTTCGACAATCTTGTCCAGCTCCCGGCTGAGATAGAGACTTCGCGAAAGAATAGCAAGCAGAAACAGGGCGATGAGGGTGGCGGTCACTATCGCCGCAAAGAGGACGGATTCGGCATCAGTCTTCAGGATGGCCGCGACGTCGGGTGTCGCCGCGGGCATCGCCGTCGTCATGATCAGGTGGTATCCGTAGATACCCGTCACGACTATGGCAACCGCCGCAACTGCGCCGAACAACACCAGAAGAAAATGCCTCACGACTACCATTCCGTCCTCCCGTCAGTAACCTCGCAACACATCGAGGTCCTCATTGCTTCCCACGACAATCAGCACGTCGCTCTCCTCGAGAACGTCCGCGGCGCCGGGGAATATCAGCCGCTCGTGACGGCTGGGATTTCCCTCTCCATCGACCGATATCTCGTCCCGCCGGATGCTCACGATATTCAGTCGCAGCGTGCTGCGCAGATCCACCTCCCGGAGAGTCTTCCCCAGGAATGACCGCGGGGCGTAGATCTCAGCCATACTTATCTGTTCGGATATCGGGACCGTGTCGAGCACCTCCGGGCTGATGAGACGCTGGCCGATGCGCCTTCCCTCATCGATCTCGATGTTGACGATTTCATCGGCTCCCACCTGGCGAAGCACCTGCTGGTGGATATCGCTGATCGCGCGCGCAACGATCCTGGGAACCCCGATCCGCTTGAGCTGCGCCGTGGTGAGGATACTCGCCTCGAAATTATCCCCGATTGCCACGATGGCGATGTCGACATCGCCGAGCGGCGCCTGCGATATCGCCTCTTCGTCGGTCGAGTCGAGAAGCATAGCCTGGGTCACCTCGTCGCGCACGCGGTCGATGAGCTTGGCCTGATTGTCGATGGCGATTACCTTGCCACCCTTCTCCATGAGCGTTGCGCAAAGCTCCCGGCCAAATGTGCCCAGGCCAACAACGGCAAACACCTTTTCACGCGCCACAACTCCCCCTATCCCACAGACAAGATACCCTGCGGGTATTCTACTCGGACACTGCTCTCACGCTGGGTCGCCGCGGCAAGCACCGTCAAAGGTCCCAGACGTCCCAGAAACATCAGTACGATGATCACGATTCGACCGACCGCGGAAAGGCTCGAAGTGATACCGGCACTCAACCCCACGGTGCCGAACGCGGAAACCGCTTCAAAAGCGACAAACCGGAACGGAAGTCTCTCGCTCAGCGAGAGCACGGAAAACGCAACCAGCAGCGCCGTGAGACCGAAAACCAGAATCAGGAAGGCTCGAACTACCTGCTCCTGCGAAATGGACTGCCGCATGATCGTGACGCGGCGCCGGTTGCGGAGTACCGCCGCGACGTAGCCGGCGAGAACCGCCACGGTGCCTACCTTTATGCCGCCGGCGGTGCTTCCGGATGCGGCTCCGATGAACATGAAAACCATCATCTCCATATAGGTGAACGTCCGGAACGAACCGAACGGAACGGTGTTGAAACCGGCAGTCCGCAGCGTCACCGACTGAAAGAACGCTGAGAGGTACTGCTCGCCGAGCGAGTAGTGCTTCATCACGCTCCCGTGCTCCGCGCCGTAGATGATGAAGGTCCCGGCTGTCAGGAGTATCGCGGTGACGATCAGTACGACCCGGGTATTGAGCGTCAGATGACCCACCTTTCCACGGACACGGTCGGAAAGGTTGGCCATCACCGCGAAGCTGATACCGCCGAGGATGATCAGCAGACTGACGATCAGATTCACCGCGACGTCACCGCGGAATTGCTCCAGGCTGTCGGAAAACAGTGCGAAACCGGCGTTGCAGAAGGCGGAAATGCTGTGGAATACCGCATAGTAGGCTGCCTTGAACGAGAAGCCGAACCGCGGCACGAAGGCCGAGAAGAGCAGAATTGCCCCCCCGCCCTCGATCACTGCGGTGATTTTGACAATGGACTTGATGGTTCCGACCAAAGAGCTCATGTCCTCCTGGCTCAACATGTAGGACAGGAGCAGCTTGTTCTCGATGGATACCCGTTTGCCGAGGGCGAACAGGGTGAAAAACGAGAGCAGCATGATTCCCAGGCCGCCGATCTGGATGAGAAGCAGCACGATCACCTGCCCGATAGTGGTCAGCGCCGTGGCGGTATCCACCACGATAAGACCGGTTACGCAGACCGCCGAAGTGGAGGTGAACAGGGCGTCGAGAAACGAGAGGCCATGATCATCGACCGTGCAAAACGGCATCATAAGGACGAGACATCCGACCAGGATTACGAGCAGAAAACTGAGGAGTATCGTTTGGGCAGGATGCGTGGTGAGAGTGGCCAGAAATGATGAGAGCTTGCGAAAGCGCGTGAACACCTTCGCGACTATGAAGAGGTTGCGAACAATGACAACCGCCGCTCCGTATCCACCGCCCGTGGAGGACAGGTGCGCAATCAGAAACAGGACGACGAACACGATCGCAAGACTCAGCGCAGGCAGGTTTCGTCTGAAGTACCCGCTCTTCACCGGCTCGTTCCGGTAGTCCAGGACATTTTCCAATACCAGAAGCGCAAGTATCGCATAGTCGATTATCCCGACGGCAACGGCAACCCAGGACGCGGCGATATGCGCTTCCCCAACGAAGAGAGACGCGACCCCCAGTACCAGGGTCAGAAGCACGAGCACATTGAGCGCCTTCATCACCTGAGATTACTGTTACGCAGAGTTATCCGCAAGTGTATTGCGCCCTTGCGAAAGGTAGAGTCCCACCGGCTTACGATCGAGGCGGGGAAATGGAGTCGAGAAGCAGGACGTCCTGGGAAAAGAGGTCGAGGGAATCAGGCAACCCGCGGGAACTGCAGCGATCGAGGTCCTCGGGTTTCATGTAGATGGGAACCGAAAATCGGATGCTGAGCAGCAGCCCCTCACCGGGACTGACGGCAATTTCGTACCGTCGACGGCCCGCACGGTACCTTAGCGTCGCACCAAATTGCCCGGGGGCGGCAGCGGTGAACAGCACTCCTTCGGCGGTAAATCCGTGCTGATCAAAAAGGCGAACAACGAGGCTGTGATCGAGCGGTAGGTCGCTCTCCGGCTGCTCAACGCCGACGATGAGAGCCCCCGCCGAAGCGATGTCGACGGGAACCGTGACCATGCGCAGGCCCGTGGCGTCCTGAAGGATGGCGGTCGGCTCATGTGTCTTTCGGTGAAGCACTATTGCTTTGATTTCGAGATCACTGATGCGAAGACTCATCGTAGTTGAATATAGCACGGGCGGCGCATTTTTCTGGAAAAGCGGTGCTTTTTCCCGCCATGTCAATTATATTCATTATTAGATAAAACTCCACTATTGACACGGGTGCGAAGATGCGCGTAGACTGCAGGAAAAGGTGGGTGTGCCCGCAAATATGGCAGAATTCCTTACCGACACTGAATTTGAAGAGTACCGAACGCTCATCTACAACGAGAGCGGAATCCATTTCTCCAACTCGAACCGATCGATACTCGAAAGCCGGTTACGTGACCGGGTCAAGTCGGCCCGGAGCGAGAGTGTCGGGGAATATTATAATCTGATTAACCGCGATCCGGAAGAGATGAAGGTCCTCCTGGATTCGGTCACAACCAACCTCACACGGTTCTTTCGAAACACTGCTCATTTTCAGACACTCGAATACACCGTAATTCCGGACCTGGTCGCCGAAAAGCGAAAACGCGGTGAAAACCGGATCCGCGTGTGGAGCGCCGGATGTTCGACCGGAGAAGAACCCTACTCAGTCGCGATGATGTTGCGAGATCTGGTTCCGGCCGGCATCGCGCTCGAGGTAATTGGCTCCGATATCAGCCTGAAGTCCCTTATGATCGGCAAGGAGGGGTTCTATCCGGAAAATCGCGTTGTGGGCGTGCCCGAAAGTTACCTTCCGAAGTACTTTGAGAAAAAGAACGGTGGGTATCAGGTGCGGGATGAAATCCGAAGCCTGGTCAAGTTTGATTATCACAATTTGAAAAATGACAGCGGACTGCGGGGTCTGGACATAGTGTTCTGCCGAAACGTGCTCATCTATTTTGACGAAGTTGCGCAGAAAGCGTCCATCAACCGGTTCTGGGATGTGATGAACTCACATTCCTACCTGTTCATTGGCCATTCGGAGTCTCTTTTCGGCATGAACACCCAGTTCGAGTTTCTCAAGACCGATTGGGCGTGCATATACCGGAAGTTTCTGAAGTTTTCATAGAGGAGACCCGTGGATTCACCGCCCGTATCTGTTCTTGTCGTGGATGACTCTGCACTCATGCGGAACCTGATCGGCCGAATTGTCGAGGCCGAACCGGACATGGTTCTTGCAGGCAAGGCGATGAACGGCGTCTTCGCGTTACAGAAGCTCGATAAGCTCGCCCCCGACATTATCATACTTGATATCGAGATGCCCGAAATGAACGGGATCGAATTCCTCGAAGAGCGGAAGAAACGCAATGTAGAGATTCCCGTAGTGATTCTCTCCTCTCTCGTCCAGCGGGGAGCACGCGTGACGATGGACGCTCTCGCGCTCGGCGCGACCGATTTTGTCCTGAAACCATCCGGGTCGGAAGGCGAGGACCTCCATATTATTGCCGAACAGCTGACGCACATGATCCGGTCGTATGGACGGCAGTATCAGAACCGACGACAGATGCTTCGACCCGGTCGCGCCGAATCCCCGAAACCTCCGGCGGCTGCTAATGAGCTGGACTATGATCGGAATTCGCAATCTTCCGTGCGACTGGCTGCGCCGAGAGCCACGGTCGAACCTTCGTCGATCGAGTCGGCAACGCCGGCACGGACCGAAAAAGCCGTTCCTTCACGCCATGCCGAACCGAATGCCACCATTGACGGCCTCATTGCCCGGCGAAGTGCGGGAGCACACGGTGCCGAGCCGCTGGAGGTAGTTGCCATCGGGATATCCACCGGCGGACCGAACGCGCTCCGGAAGATTTTCGCTGAAATCGACGCGCACCTGGGCATGCCGGTGCTGGTGGTTCAGCACATGCCGGCCGGCTTCACCGAAGAGTTTGCCAAGAGTCTCGATCGCATCTGCCCGCTCGACGTACGCGAGGCACATGAGGGGGATCTCCTGAAACCGGGGCGGGTACTGATCGCGCCGGGCAACAAGCATCTGACGGTTGAAAAACTGCCCCTCGGCGTCGTGGCCCACGTAGGTGAAGAGGCGGCGGTGAATGGCCATCGTCCGTCGGTCGACGTGCTGTTCGACTCCCTGGCAAAAGTCTTCGGCGCCAGGACGATGGCGGTGATAATGACTGGAATGGGACGTGACGGCGCCCAGAACCTGGGACGGATACTTGCCGCAGGGGGCATCACCCTGGGCCAGGACCAGGCATCGTCGATTGTCTACGGCATGCCGAAAGTCGCCTGGGAAAAGGGTTACGTGCAATTGCAGGTACCGCTCGATGAGCTATCGGGTGCCATCAACCGGCTGGCCCGGGAGTTTCACTAGTGGCGCTGCCGCTGCAGGTCCTTGACGTGGGCCGAATGGACTATCAGGAAGCGCTCGATCTGCAGTTCGAGCTGGTGGCCCGGCGAGAGGCCGAAGAGGTGGTCGACTCCCTCATCCTGGTCGAACACCCGCCGGTGATAACGATGGGCAAGAGCGGGAAAGAGACCGATATTCTCGCGGATGCGGAGACTCTCTCCGACCTCGGGGTCCGGCTCTTTCGCATCAACCGTGGAGGCGAAGTCACCTATCACGGACCCGGCCAGATTGTTGGTTACCTCATCATCAACCTCTACAATCACCAGCGAAAGCTCAGGAAGTTCGTCGATAATCTCGAAGAGGTGTTCATCGAGCTGCTTGCCGAAGACTACCGTATAGAAGCCCGTCACGATGCCGAACATCGCGGCGTTTGGGTGGGAGACGAAAAGATCACCGCTGTGGGGATAGCGGTGAAGCGTTCGGTGACGATGCACGGCTTCGCATTCAACGTGAACACGAACCTGGATCACTTTGGCTGGATTGTCCCCTGCGGCATCCAGGACCGCGGGCAAACTTCGATGCAAAAGCTGCTTGGCCGCGAAGTTGACATGGATGAGGTGAAAGGCAGGCTCGTCCGCCGATTCTGCGGAATTTTCGGCTACGAAACTCCGCCCGAATACCGTCAGACCTGAGAGACGGGAGCCGCGGGATCGGAAGATTCCACAACCGCTGAGACCTCCGGCATGTCGTCGAAGCGGCGGAACCGCTTCCACACGAGAGCCGGCAGGATGCCGATCACGAGCCCGCAAAATCCGGCCAGCGCCGGCACCAGCTCACCCACAAACAGGCGCATCGCGACCGTCCAGCATAGGGCGAATGAAGCGACAGGAATCCCCAGAACGACAATCGCGGCCACGACTGCGCGCGATGGTGCCACACTGATCTCCACCTCGTCGCCCGGTTTCAGGTCGAGCCCCCGGCTGTTGCGTGCGGTGTAGGGCCGCGACTTCATCAGGCAGCTCGCCCCGCCGCAGGTGGCACAACTGTCCGCAGAACCTGCGGCCGCGGAACCTGCGCCATTCCCGCAGAAAACCGTTACGAGGTTGCCTTCAATCTTCGTTATCTTTGCTGTTTCGGTCACGATCGGGTACCTCAGGACAGGAACGCCGGATGGTTTCAATGTGGGTAGCGCGGCCGTCTTCACCGACTTCGATCAGCGCACCCTGCAGCTCTATGTTGTCCCACGCGTCGCGTGATCGCTCGGGAATCTGGCTCAGGAATTTCTGTATTTCGACCTTCGGATCGAGGCCCGAGACGCTGTTCAGGCTGCCGGTTCTGCCCGCGTCGGTCACTACTGCCGTACCGCCGGGCAGGACTGTCGCATCGGAGGTAAGCACACGGGTTCCGGTCCCGATCACCGCCGAGACCCTTCCGTCTGCGTGGTAGAACATGCTGCTCTTTTCCGCGGTGGTCACTGCGTGAAAATCGACAATGATCGTCTTTGTTTCGTGCTCGATCCGCGATACCAGATCCGGCAGGTAGGTAAACGGATTGCTCAGATGAGTGCGATTGAAACCCGACTGTCCGAGAAAGTTCACTACCGCGATGGTGCGGGTACCGGGCGGACGCCGCGATCGTTGCGTCTTTCCGTCGGTTTCGGTCTGGTCGGCGGCGCTCTGCTCTTCCTGTTCCCCCGTGCCGGTCTCCGGTTCCTCCCCTGCCGAAGGACCGCGAACCGAGTAGTATCGCCAGCCGCGCCCGGGATTCGAAGGCGGAAAGTTCATCGGCCGGAGAAGGTAGGAAGCCTTCTCGATGTGAACTACCATGTCCTTCTTGTAGTAGATCTGGTCGCCCGAGGTGATGACGTCGATGCCGAGCTTGCGAAGATAGATGGAATGATTCTTCCCGAGTCCGAACCCGCCGGTGGCACCGTCACCGTTGGCGATGACGAAATCGACCTCGAGATCCTTCTTTACAGCGGGAAGAAGCGTCTTTACGCAGTATATCCCCGCCTTGCCGACAATCTCGCCAATAAACAGTATTCGAAGAGCCAAGAAAAATCCTTATTCCGGACCGTTTACGATCGATAGCATCTTAGCAGAAGGGTGCTCTTTGGGAAAGTCGCAGCGCACGCGCGACACAAATTCTTCCGGCTGACCGGCGATCTGGATCGATTTGACCCACGTCCCCCCTGTTCCCCCGAAACCGGAGCTCGACGGTAGGACGAATATCGGACTCGGGTCTGCGATCGCTGAATATCACCCGGCGAACAGTCTAAATTAATTCCATATGCATAATAGATTTATACTCCATCCAAATTTCGGATCCGGAAGATTCGGTGTCATGCCAAAAAACGCATGATTGTTGACCGGTTGGCCTGATTCTTGCATTTAATAAGTGAGGACGCTGCACAGCCGGGAGGCGGATCTGCAGGCCCTTCGGTTCGCCGGAATCGGGAACCGTACGGCTGCCTCGTATGAGGAGCCATCAAACCATGGCCCGCAGGGGCATGGAGGAACTATGAAAGACCGTGATTTCATGGACATCGGTCGGATAATGGACGAGATATTCTCGGCGGCCGAGGAGTTTGGACAGGCATTTACCGAAGGTTTCGGACCCAAAGGTAAGTGGCACACCTTCAGCTGGCACGAGGGACACGACTATTACCCCGGCTACGTCTATCCGCCGGCGAATGTCTACATCACCGAAGAGAAGAGCCTGGTGTTCGAGTTTGCCCTCGCCGGCTTCGCCGAAAAGGACATCACCCTCGAGTTCAAGGGCGACTATCTCACGCTCTCGGCGAAAACTGCCGGCGGCGACGCCGAACCGGAGAACGTGAAATACTTCAAGCACCGGCTGAAGTTCAAAGACTTTTCCGGGCAGAAGTACTACGCGCCGCAGGATAAGTTCGATCAGCCGGCGGCGCACGCTCGATTCCGAAACGGCGTTCTGACAGTTACGGTTCCGGCTCGCGAAGAGGTCGGCGAGAAGGAAGGGTTCAAGGTCAACATCGACACTGAGGACGATGACAAGGAAGGAGGCGCGAAATGATTCTCTGGCTTATCGTTGGAGTAGCGCTGGGCTGGTTTTTCAAGCCGCAGATCGACAAAGGCGTGCAAAAAGTTGTGCGGATGATCCGGGATAACCGTAATAATCGCGGAAGCGGTCCGTACTGAATTTATTGATATGGAAAAAGCTCCGCACCGTGCGGAGCTTTCTTTTGTCGCGATAGTCTCGATGACCCGGGGCGGCGGATGTTCCATCCGTCACGCGACAGAGGGTTGACCCGGTTCCGCCTCGTCACGAGGCAGAAGAATTTCAAAAGTGGTCCCGATACCCGCTCCACTGGAAACCCGAATGTCACCCAGGTTGTCTTTGACTATCTTGTAGATAACGGCAAGACCGAGTCCGGTTCCTTTCCCCACGCTCTTGGTGGTGAAAAAGGGCTCGAAGATCCTTTCGGCGATCTCCGGCGAGATTCCAGTACCGTTGTCCGCTACCCGAAGCGCGATGTATCGTCCCGGGTTCAGGGGGAATTGCTGGGCGTGGTAGGTCGAATCGACTTCCCGGTTTTCTGCCTCTACCCGGATGGTGCCCTCTTCGTTCAGCGCGTCGCGCGCGTTGATTACGAGGTTCATAACTATCTGATCGATCTGTACCGGATCCATCCGCACATGGCCTATCGTCGGTTCAAATTTGACGCTGAATCCGAGGTGCTTGCCCACGATTGGTCCCAGCATCTTTTCGAGGTCGCTGAGGGCAGCCCCGATGTCGACCGATTCCAGTGCGATCGGATCCTTTCGTGCGAAAACAAGAAGCTGATCGGTAATCGAAGAAGCCTTCTTTCCGGTCTCCTTGATTTTTGTGGCGTAGGAAAGAAGCGGCGCGTTCTCTGCAAGCTTGAGTATGAGAATATCGCTGTAGGCGTTCACGACGGTCATCATGTTATTGAACTCGTGGGCCACCCCGCCCGCGAGCTGTCCCATCGCTTCCAGTTTTGACGACTGCAGCAGCATCCGTTCGAGCGTCTTTGTCTCTGTTACATCGCTCGCGTAGATGTTCAGGTAGTCACGCCCCGCTAAAGGAGTCATCACGAACCGGAATGTTGTTTTACCGACCTGCTGTTCAATCCGGGAGGTTACGCCGCTCGCCGTTGTCCGCGAGGCCAGCTCCCGCCATTCGTCGGTCAACCAGCCGTCACGGCAGAAATCCGGATTTGCGACGAGGACCGAAGCGGCAGGGTTTGAGAATCGGATTTGCCCGTCTCCGCCGACTCGCAGCACCGGATCGGGGTTCTCCTGTGGAAACTTGGCAAGATCGGCGAGGCGTTCGACAAGCTGCTTTTTTTCGGTGATGTCGTGGGAGATCCCGAATGTCCCGATCAGTTTCCCCGCAGAATCCGTGAGCGGCATCTTCGTGGTCGACACCCATCGATCGGGTCTACCCTTCAGCGTCTCCAGCTCCTCCTTGTCCACAATCGCCTCGCCCGTCGTCAGGATGCTATTGTCGTCGGCGAACGCCAGGCGTGCGCTTTCCCCGGTAAAATAGTCGAAATCAGTTTTTCCTACTGCGTCTGCGGGGTTTTCGACTCCGAGGATATGCGCCTGCGCCCTGTTGACCCGTATGAACCGGCATTCGGTGTCTTTGAAATAGATCTGGTCCGGAATATTTTCCATCATCGCTTCCACGAGCGAGCGCTGGATCGAGAGCTCGGCCTCTGCTGCCCTGCGATGAGATAGGTCTGTCGCGTTTATGAGCACGCCGGTCGTCCGACCCTCACGTACTATTGCAGCCGACCGGACCTCAATCGGCACGCGGGAACCGGATTTTCTTACCAGCTCCAGTTCGTATTCATTTCGCGGCTGCTCTCCCTCCCGTCTTTCTTCTAACCGAGTACGGAGATCGTCGTAGTATTCCGGGGGGATAAGTTTGAAAACGCTCGTACCTTCGATCTCCGACGTGCTGTAGCCAGTCAAATCCAGACCGGCGCGATTGAGGTAGGTAATCTGTCCCTCGAGGTCGATCGTGAGAATGACGTCCGCGGAATTTTCCGCCAGCTGCCGGTACTTGTCTTCGTTGTCGCGCAGAATCATTTCGGATGTCCGCCGCTCGGTGACATCTTCGAGCGCGTGGACGAAACCGACGCATTCCCCGCTGTCGTCGAGAATGCGATCGAGATTGCCCTCGAAGTGGCGTCCCTTGATCTCGAAGTTCCTGCACGTGCGTGTGTCCGAATCATCCGTTTTGCCAAGCGGGCAATCGTCGTTTCTCCGACAGAGTCCGTCTACTACGGTGAAACAGCTGTGGCCGAGGATCTCGTCGTAGGGCTTTTCTGCCAGATCCCGGAATGCGCGGTTGCAGCGGAGGATCACCCCGTTCGCGTCGAGAAGAACTATGGGATTCTTGATGGAGTCGAAAGTCGTACGCCACTCCTGCGCGGCGGCAAACAGATCTTTCTCGAGCTGGACACGCTTCCTGCGAACCGCGGCTTCGCGCAGCTCGCGTTCGACCGCGGGAGCCAACCGGTGCAGTCTGTCCTTCATGACATAGTCGTTCGCTCCGGCCTTCATGGTCTCGACGGCTACCTCTTCCCCGATGGTTCCCGAGATTACAATGCACGGAATATCCTGACCGGTCTCGCCGAGGAGCTTCAGGGCTCGGAGGCCGGAAAAGCGGGGCATGGTGTAATCGGACGTGACTATATCCCAGTGCTCCAGCTCGAGCGCCCTCGACATCTCCTCTTCGGTCTCTACGCGCTTCCACGTGAGCTCAAAGCCGCCCCGGGTCAGGGTTCGGACGATCAGCTCGCAATCGTTTGGAGAGTCTTCAACCATGAGAACTTTCAGAGGAGTGAGCTCCGACTTTGTACCTTCAACCTTGTCCACCGTCATCGTCATCTCCTCAAGCTTCATCTACCCGCGTCACGGGGAGCGAAAACGAAAACTCCGCGCCCTTGCCGACCACGCCTGTGCCGGATATCGTGCCATTGTGGCGTTCGACGATACGCCTCGCCAGCGCAAGTCCTATCCCGCTTCCCTCGAATTCCGCCTGGCTGTGCAAACGCCGAAACGCGCTGAACAGGTTTGCCGTTCCGGCAGGATCGAAACCGACCCCGTTGTCCCGCACCGTAAAGACGGCATGCTCATTCTCGATTCGGCCCGATACGTCGATGTGTGCGACAGGCCGCAGTCGGGTGAATTTCAGCGCATTCGACAGCAGATTGACGATCACTTCCTGCAGGGTGGACCTGTCACCGATAGCATTCGGCAGCGGGCCGGCGCCGAACACAATCTTTCTCCCGTCGCCGACAGTGCGGATCTGTTCCCAGCACTCCCGGAACAGGCTGTTCATGTCCACCATCTCGAACCCGAGTTCCATGTGGCTCATCCGGGCGAATCGCAGAAGACCGTCTATCATATGCCGCATGTTCTGTGCACTGGCGAGCGACTACCCCGAGCAGTCGCCGCCCTTCGTCATCGAGAACCGACGCGTAGTCCTGCTCGATGATTTCGACGAAACCGAGAAGCGAACGCAGCGGCGCCTTCAGATCGTGAGAGATGGAATAGGAGAACGCCTCGAGATCCTGGTTGACCTCCTCAAGGGTGCAATTTGTCACACGCAGTGCTTCCCCGGCGGCGACAAGCTCCCGATTCTGTTCGACGGCCGCCTCGTAGGTCGACAGAAGGAGATCAATGGCGCGGCGCGGCTCGGTGCTCACCAGATAGTCGTGGTCCGCGAAATGGACGCGGACACCGGCGGCAACTTCCGCCGACCGACGGAGTTCCATATTCGCAATCAGGTCACGGAGTCGCGAGATCAGATATCGGCTGTCGAACGGCTTGCGGATGAAATTGTCCGCGCCGGCCGCCAACCCCCGGATGACCTCCTCCGGGTCGGAGAGCGAGGTAACGAGAATCACCGGCAGATCCTTTGTGGTCTCGCTCGACCGGATCCGCCGGCACAGCTCATAACCGCCCATAATCGGCATCACCACGTCGGTCAATACAATGTCCGGCCGACTCTTCTCGAGGCACCTCAGCGCCGCCTCACCGTCGGCCGCTAGAATGACACGGCAGCGCTCCTGCTCGAGCATCTGCTTGAGCGCCTGCGCCTGAGTCGCACTATCCTCCACAACGAGTATCGTAATCCGGCTCAAATCCATGACTGGGCTCTGCATGGCAGCCTGCCTAGGTCCCACGCGCAGGTGAAACTTCTTCATCTGCAACAAGCGCGAGGAATGCTGCTACGACGTCCGGATCGAAGTGAGTCCCCGCACCTTTTTTTACCTCTTCGATAACCGTTTCCCTGGGCAACGCCTTTCGGTAGGGGCGGTCGGAACGCAGCGCATCCCAGACGTCGACCACCGCAAACAGGCGCGCGGCAAGCGGAATCTGCTCCCCCTTCAGCCCGCGCGGATAGCCGCTACCATCCCATTTTTCGTGGTGGCAGTAGGGAATATCGATGCTCGCTTTCAGGTAGTCTATCGGCAGGAGCATGCCATAGGCGTCCTCCGGATGTTTTCTCATGATCACCCATTCCTCGTCAGTCAGCGCCCCGGGCTTCAGGAGAACGCTATCCGGAACGCCCATTTTACCGATGTCGTGCAGCAGCGCGCCCCGGCGAACGTGAACCAGTTCCGACTCGCTGAACCCCATCTTGCGGGCGAGTGCCAGGCTTATTTCCGTGACCCGCTGCGTATGTCCCTCGGTTTCCTTGTCACGAAGGTCCATGGCCAGCGACCAGCCGAGAATGGTTGCATCGTAGGCCATCGTAAGTTCGGCATTGGAGCGCTGGAGCCCCTCAAAGAGAAGCGCAACGTCGACTGCAATGGCAGCCTGTCCGGCAAGTGCCTGCAGGTAATCGAGCCATTCGCTGTCCGGGTCGAGTCGTCCGCGGTGGAAGATCTCGAGGACTCCGTTAACGTGATCGTGCGCGACAAGAGGAACCGCAAAATGCGCTACGAACTCCTCATTCTTAAACAGGGATGCACGCGTGAAGTCCGGCTCCGCCGCAAGATCCGCGCATGTGATGGTGCGACGCTCGAGGGCGGCTCGTCCGCTTGTGCCCTGGCCAAAGGGGACCGACCACCTGGTCGAGTTTAGTCGAAAGCCTCGTTCGGCCGCCGGTTCTAGAAGTTTCAGATCCTCGTTGAGCACGAGAACCGATGCAGCGTCAACTTGCAGGAGATCGGTGACCGCCGCGAGCAGGACATCGAGGGCAATGTGGAGGTTCAGACCGCCGGTGATTGCTATGTCGATAGCCCGAAGCGCACTCAGACGGTCGAGCTGAGTCTGAATCCTCTCTTTTGCCGATCTGCTCTCGGTGATATCCCGGGCCGTTGTCGAGAAGAGGACCGGCTCTCCATTGCGTCCTGGATGTGCCAGGATAACCTCCGACACGGGAATTTCCCTTCCCCTGACGGTTCAGAAGTGCCGTCTCACCGCTCCAGGAACCGTCACGGAGCGCAGTGGGAAACCCCTCTTCGACCAGCAGCGATTGCGCCCACGCGGGGCGGAACTCGGTAACGCCCTGGGAAGGCGAGTCCCCCGTCTCCGGCAACCCCAAGAGGCGTCTTCCGCCGCGGTTCAAGTAGAGGGGCGGTCCACCCGGTTTCACGATGGAGACCAGATCGGTCGTCGCCTCGAGAATTGCCGTCAGACGATCCTGCGACTCCTGCACCTTCTTGCGTTCCTCGATCTCCTTGGTCAACTCGAAGGTGCGCTCGAGCACGAGCTTCGACAGGTTATCGCGCAGATGGGTCCGATCGAGTGCTGTTCCAATCTGTGCCCCCAGAACACTTAACGTTTGCAGCTCCTCATCGCTGAAGGAGGAGGCCTGTTCATTGTCGAGCAGAACCATGATCCCTCCGACTTTCTGGTCGATCCACAGCGGAACGCTCACGTGGCACCGGATGGCCCCTTCCGCTTCATCGGCTTCGGTGAGCCGTACGCAGTCCGTGATTCGCATGGCCCTGTCGAGCTCTCCGGACAGACAGAGCTCCCGGCAGGTACAGGTACCGTCCAGTTTCCCGTGCTCCTGGAGCGCCTCGGGAACCGATCGGGACGCCGCGACGCGAAACTCGTCACCGCTGTCCCGGAGATAGATCCACCCCGACTTGACTCCTGTCAGCTCCATCGCCTCATCCAGCGCTACCGAGCATACGTCCGCTTCGCTCCTGGCGCGGTTCAGACCGTCCGCCATGCGATACAAACCGTTCAGAGTCAGGTTCGAACGGGTGAGTCCCTCATTCAAGCGCATTGCCTCTTCGGAGGTCGAGATGAGAAGGTCCAGGATCTGCTGCCGTTGGGCAGTTATGAAATGTCTTCGATTTCCAATAGTCACCTCGACGCCCACCTGGAGATTGTTCGTCGACCGAAGGTTTATATTCGAAAGTACATTATCGATTCGGGAAAGCAGGTACTTCTCTTCGTAGGGTTTCTTTACAAAATTATCCGCGCCGCATTCGAGCCCGCGGAAAATGTCGTCAGGCCCGGACAGGGCGGTAACCAGAACTACAGGAAGATCCCTGAGCTCATCATCGTTCTTGATCGCTTTGCACAGATCGTATCCGTTCATCTCCGGCATGACGACGTCGGTGATCACGAGGGATGGCTTGTCATTCCGCGCAATCTTGAGGGCGTCGCGTCCATTCCGGGCGACCTCCACCTCGTACCCCCTGGTCTCCAGCAGGTGCTGCAGTTGCGCGGCCTGTGTCGCGCTGTCTTCCACGATGAGGATGCTTATGTTCGAGGTTTCTCTGTTCACCGGTTTCATTCTATAATCCTTGTCTGTTCTCAAACGACCAGCTTTGCCAACAAGCGGGCGATGCCCTCCGGAGGCAGCACGTGCGCCGCCGCGCCGATTCGGATTGCCTCTCCGGGCATGCCGAATATCACCGAGCTGGCTTTGTCCTGTGCTATGGTCACCGACCCTGCGGTTCTCATGAGCAGCAATTCCTTCGCCCCGTCCGTCCCCATTCCGGTGAGCAACACCCCGAGCGCGTGCTCGCCATAGATTTCGGCTGTCGATCGAAAGAGACAGGACACTGCGGGGCGCAAGCCGTTTTCCGATCGGTCATTTCCTAGAACGATCTTTCCGCCGCGCCCGACTTTCATTTGAAAACCGTCGGGGGCGACGTAAAAGACGGCAGCCTGGAGAGTCTCGGCGTCGGCTGCGACTCGAACCGGTTGGCCCGTAGTCTGGGCCAACCAGGTGGCAAAACCATGAATGAACCCGATCGCCATGTGCTGAACAACGACGACGGGGACTGCAACCGGTTTGGGAAGCAACGCCAGGATGGTTTGCAGGGCGACTGGTCCGCCGGTGGACGCGCCGATCGCGACAAGTCTGACTTCGCGCCCGGGCGCAACGGTCTGCGGTTCGCCTCGCGTCTTGTCCGGCGCCTGTGACGGGATTCGACTGGGGCGTGCGAATCTGCGAACCACCTTCACCTCGGACATAAGCTTCACGGTCTGAATGAGCTCTCTGGCCGTGGATTCATATCCGGGGTTGCCGATACCGGCCGGGCGTGGCACGACGGCAAGTGCTCCCGCCTCGATGGCCTGGAAGGTAATTGCAACTTCCGCTGTATCAAGGATCGCGCTCACAATGACTATGGGCGTCGGATTCGTTTCCATGATTCTTCTGGTTGCATCAAGCCCGTTCATGCCCGGCATGTGTATGTCCATTGTGATGGCATCGGGTTTCGTCCGCGCTACCGCACCGATCGCCTCTTCCCCGCTTCCGGCAGTACCCACTACTTCGATAGCGGGATCGGATGAGAAAATATGAATAAGGAACTCCCGGGCAACGGGCGAGTCTTCGACGATCAGCACACGAATCATGAACGCTCTCCTTACACCAACCGGTTGACAACCTCGAGAAGGTTGCTCTGTTCGAAGCTGCTCTTCACGATGTAGGCGTTTGCGCCCACATCGATCCCCCGTTCCCGGTCCTGACGCGACTCGAGCGCCGTAACAAGCACAACCGGCAACTCGCAGAGCCGCTTGTCCGCCCGAATCTTCGCCGTAAACTCAAACCCGTTCATGCGCGGCATGTCGACATCCGACACCACGAGAACAAAAGGTTTCTCCCGGGCCGTCGCATATCCTTCGACACCGTCCACTGCGGTGGTCACGTCGAATCCGGCTCCTTCGAGTATGTTCTTGATCAACGTTCTGGCGGTGATCGAATCCTCCACCACGAGAATCGACCTTCGTGTAACGGCTTCCGCCTCCGGTCCCTCCTCCGGCAGGGGGACGGAATCGGCGGCATTGACGGCAGACATCATCAGGTCGGGGACATTGAGAACCGGAACCAACTCGCCGGTACCGAGGAGCGCCGCGCCGCCAATGTTCCAGACACGTTTCAACTGGGGTCCCAATCCCTTTACCAGCACCTCTTGATCGGCCAGAATCTCATCGACCGCAAACGCCATGCGACGATCGTTCGCACTCAATATGACTACCGGGAAGCTGTTCCCGGATTTCTCCGCAGAGCGCATTTGCGAAATCCGGAGCACCTCCCCGAGCCAGACAACCGAGACCGCCACTCCGCCAAGCGATACCGTTTTCCGGTTCGCGACGCTTTGCAGCTCCTCTGCCCGGAAGGAGGCGACCCGTTCAACGTAACCGGTGGGCAGCACGAATTTTCGTTCGCCGACGCGAACAAGCAGCCCCCGGAACGTGCTCAGCGTGAGAGGAAGGACCAGGTGAAACGTTGTCCCGGCGCCGGGTTGCGTCTCCACACTCACCGTTCCTCCGAGACTCTCGACCTTCTCCCGCACGATGGCCAATCCAAGGCCCCTTCCGGAAATGTCGGTAATGAGGGGACTGGTGGAGATTCCGGATTGAAATATCAGCGTAAGCGCATCTCTCTCGTTTAAAACTCCCGCTTCGTCGGAGGGGATGATTCCCTGTTTCACAGCCGATGCTTTGACCCGCAGGACGTCGATCCCCGCACCATCGTCGGAGACATCGATTTCAACCTTACTGCCGTTCCTTCGCTGAACTGAAATGGTGACGGTTCCCTGGGACGGTTTCCCGGCGTTTCTGCGTTCATCGGGAGACTCGACTCCATGATCGATGCAATTGCGGAGCAGATGGATCAACGGATCCTTCATTTCCTGCAGAAGCCGGCGATCAATTTCTATGTCTGTTCCCCGCAGGACCAGCTCGATCTCTTTGCCCTGTTCCCTCGACAGGTCGCGGACGGTCTTCGGCACAATGTCCGTCAGATATGAAAAAGGCAGCATCAGCGTCAGCCGGGTGCCGTACAACAGTCCGTCTACACACGCGCTCAGGGCCTTCCCGTCCGATTCCGCCGAACGCGCAATGCGCGCTATCCTGTCTTCGACCGAGGTCAGTACCGATTCATTCAGGTCGGCAAACTCGATGAAGCGTCCGAGCCCATCGGGTTCACCCTTGCCGGGTGATCGACGAAACGCATTTACCAGCGGCCGAACCTCAGCCCAGCGCCGCTTCCATCCGGCAACTTCCGTCAGCAGCTCGCGCAATTCGATCGACCGTTGGCCTGCGCCGAGCCGAATCGGCAACAACTCTTCCGCCTGTCGGTGGAGTGCTTCGAGCCGCTTCATCGAAACCCGGATGGTCTCCGCGGCGACCTCTCTCTCGGGCGCGACGGCACCGGCCGAGGTTTCGCTTGCGCCCGCGTTGGTGCCGCTATGCTTTTCGGAAACGGTGGACCCCGTGTGGTCGGCATTCCCTTCGAGAAGCGCCGAAAGTCGCCGCTTCGCTTCGGCGTGGTCGGTTTTCGCGCTGCCGCCATCCAACGAGACGGCCAACAGCTGATCGATGCTATCTACCGCTGCATGGAGCAGGTCCAGCGTAGGAGCGGTCACGGGAATCTTATGCTGTTTCATGGCAGCCATTGCACTTTCGAGAGACTGACAGAGGGCCTCGACATCGAGAAGATTGACAGAACGGGCCGCTCCTTTCAGGCTGTGAGTCTCTCGAAAAAGCGTTTCGACAATCGGTTCCCGGGTTTCAGCATCCGGAGCCTGTTCGAGCGCGACGAGCCCTGCCGACAGAGCATGCAGATGTTCGTCGGCCTCGACACGAAAGGTCTCCAGCAGGCGTTTTAGAAAATCCCTCTCTTTCTTTTCCGGGGTCACGGCTCCACCTCTTGCCTCGAATCACGGACGAGGACGCGCTCGTCGGAAAGCATCTTGGACAGATCGAGCACCGCCACGCCCTCCGGCGTCACACCCAGAAGCAGATCACGGCGAATGCCGGTGAGAGTCGCCGGCGGCTCTTGAATTGCGGCTGACGGAATGGTCACTATGCCGCTTACACCGTTAGCCAGGAGTCCAAACTCCATCTTACCGTCGCCGACGATAATGACCCGATCGGTATCCGTCAAACCGCGTTTCGGCAGCCCGAATAGTTTGCCAAGGTCGAGCACCGAAACGATCCTGCCGCTGAGATTCATGATGCCGAGCACGAAATCCGGTAGCCCCGGCAGCGGTGTGAGCTGAGTCAAACCACAAACCTCGCTCACGAGACGCGGGTTCAGGCCGTACTTCTCACCGGAAAGCTGGAACGCCAGGACGTCGAGGAAATCGGCGAACGGCCGTGCTTCGTCCGGTTTTTTCGCCAGCGATACCGCCCGTTCCCTGAGGATCGTTCGCGCCGCCTCAGCCCCGGAAGTTTCTGGATGTCCGACGCTCGCGGTAACAACTTCCATTCGACTGCGAATGGCATTCCAGTCAATTGACCCGATTTTCCCCATACTCGTTCCTATACCCGGTATTGCTCGACTGCGTGCTGCAGCTTTGTGCCCAGGTCGTTGAGCACTTGTGCAGCGATCTCGGTCTGTCGAGCACTCTCGACATTCTGTGAGCTCGCGGCCTTTATGCTCTCCATTGCCAGCGCAACTTGATCGATCCCCACCACCTGTTCCCGACTCGAGGCCGCGATCTGGGTCGCCTCCTGCGCCGCTTCCTGAATGCTTTCACCAAGCAGACGTATCGCCTTTTCCGCCTCGACCGACTGCTTTACCCCGGCCTCTACCACCTTGGTACCCTGTTCGGTGGCCATCACGGCGCCGCCGGTCGCCTTCTGCACGTCACCCAGGATCCCTCTCACCTGCGCGGTTGCCTGCCGGGATTGATCGGCAAGACTTCTGACCTCCCGCGCGACCACGGCAAATCCCTTCCCCTGGTCGCCCGCTTCCGCCGCCTCGATTCCCGCATTGACCGAAAGCAGATTCGACTGCTCCGCAAGATCGCTCACCGTTGAAATGATCTCGCCTATCGCCTGACTCTGCTCGCCAAGGCGTACAATGCTCCCGGCGATGGATAGCATCTGCGCCCGAATCCGGGACATTCCCGCCATAGTTTCATCGACCGACTTTCTGCCGGCGAGCGAAAACTGGACCGACCTTTGCGCACCCTCGGAGACATGCGTTGCCCTCAGGTTCGCGACCTGGGCAGTCTGTTTCACCTCTTCCACCGCGGCAGTCGTTTCGGTGACGCCGGCAGCTGTCTGGGCCGCGGCGGCCGCCACCTGTGTCGTTGCGAGAATGATCCTGCCAACCGAAGAGACGAGAACGTCAACCGCCTCCTTGACATTGAGGGTCAACCGTTGAAGTCCGTCGACCATCTGGACCAGGGCGTTCCCGAGAACGTCGGCCTCCGATCGCGGTATGATCTTCACCGTCAGGTTGCCGGTGGCAATCTCCTGGGCGGTTGCAGCCATCTGCCTGAGATAGAGACTCATGGCGTGGAAACCATCGGTGAGAATGCCTATTTCATCTCTGCGTCGGACCGGTGAAAGCTCTGCCGTTACGTCTCCCTCTGCAAGCCGCAGCGCGACACCGGTCATGAGAGCGAGAGGCCCCGAAATGTTGCGCGTGATGAGCAGGGCCACGATTGCGAGCAACACCAGCGCGACCGGGATTCCGAATACGATAATCGAAACCATCGCCGCGGCGTTCGATGTCGCCGCGGCGTCTCGCGCTTTCATCAGCTCGTCTTCTGCACTCTTCATCCCGTCAATTGCCGCCCGCACCTCGTCCAACATCGCCTTTCCGGTCCCGGCGGCAATCTGCTGCTGCGAGGCTGAGAAGCCAACAGTATCTCTAAGGCCAATTGTCCGGCGGTTCCATTCAGTTTTGGCGGTGATGAGAGCCTCCAGCGCCTGGAGCCGCGTGAGTTGGCCCGGGTTGCCCGAGATCAGCGTACGGAGCTCCTCGATGTGCCGGTCAATGTCTGAGATTCCACTGTTGAACGACTGGATGAAAGTCTTCTGGCCGGTAATGACATAGCCGCGCTGCGCGGTCTCGGCATCCGTCAGCGCCTGCATAACTGCATCGAGCTCTCCCAGAACCCGGTAGGTGAACGAAACGCGTCCAGCCGATTTGATCAGGTTGGTCGCCGTAAAATAGGAGGCAACGCCAAGCCCGAGAAGGAGCGCCAACGCCAGGCCAAATCCACCGCCTATTTTTGTTCCGATTGTCAATCTCATTGTCCTAACTTCCTTGGCCGGACTGCGTTCCGGCAGTCGAAGCATGTATGATCTCGATAAGACGCCCGGCGGTGAGCCCTTCGGATTCGGGCAGCAGTTGTTCCGGCGTGCATGCGTTCAGAAGCGAGAGAGCAACGCGAAAATGGAGGGCGGAACGCTTACTCATTTTGAGGCGACGCTGAAGATTCGCGAGGGCGAAATGGGCGACTACCAGCGTGTCGTCGAGATAGAGAGCCTGCTCGAACGATGTAACCGCCGCCGCCGAGTCACCCAGCTCGTCCTGCACCATCGCGCGAAGGTATCGATACACAGGGTTCAGCCTGGCGGAGTCGACGGCCAGGTCACTCCAGATGAGCGCTTCCTAGAGTCGGCCTGCGTTTGCACATATTCGCGAGAGCAGAGCCGATACCGCCGGTTGAACCGGCTTATCTGTAGCAAGTTCGCGTGCAATCTTCTCGGCATCTTCCCATCCGCCGTCCCGGTATAGGGATTCAGCCTCCTGGATATTGCGGATCACGTTCCTCGGCAGATTGGAAGCTTCTGCCGGAATCGAACTCGCGGCAACGGCCTCCGGTATCGTGAATGAATCCGGAAATGTAGTGTCAACCGCCGGGAGAAGGGCCGGGAGACGGCTCAATGTCTACATAGGGCATCCGGTATTCGACGGAAGCCGTTGGCGCCTGGGAAACAGGTTCTCGTTTTGACCTCTTGCGGTAGAAAATGACTCCCGGGAAATTGGTCGGAACGAAATCCGCGAAAAGTGACTGCGATGTCTCACTCGGACCGACGAGTAGCCAGCCATTTTCGTATATCGCTCGATACAGACGTTCGGCCACTTTCTGTAATAGCTCCGGAACGAAGTACATTAAGACGTTGCGGCAAAAGACCACATCCATCGCGTTTGTCTGATTTATGATCGAAGGATAGACGTCTTCGACAAGATTCAAATAGGAGAAGGTGACGAGCTTTTTGATTTCGTCGCTGATTTTCCATTTCCCCGCGGCGATCTCCGTGAAATAGCGCCGTCGGATCCAGTCGGGCGTGTCACGAAAAGACCATTCGCCGTATACCCCTTCGACCGCCCGCGCGAGGGCACGCGGGTTGATGTCTGTTGCAAGAATGGTGATGTTCCAGTCGGAAATATTGGGAAGGAGACGGCTCAACAGGATCGCGACAGAATAGGGCTCTTCGCCGCTACAGCATCCCGCGCTCCAGAATCGAAGCCGCATGTCTCTGTTCTGCCGAAGACGAATCAGCTCAGGGAGCACCTCATTTTCCAGAACCTCGAAGCTTCGCTTCTCGCGAAAGAAATAGGTTTCTCCAACTGTCAGATTTGCCGCGAGGGTCTCCGCCTGGCTTCTGGAAAACGAAGTCGAGGCAAGCCAGCGCGCGCACTCCGCCGCGTTCGCCAGCCCGAGATCCTGCGCCGCGGCGGCAATTCCCCTCTCGAGGTCTGCCCAGCGCTTTTCCGGGAAATGCAGTCCCAGTTTTTCCGAGACAAGCGAGCTGAGTTGTGAAAGCACTCTATCTGTCAGAAGCTCAACCATTGTTTTCGACAGCCCCCATCGCTGTATCAAGCACCCTGTTCTCCTCGAGCGACAGACAGCGGTCCAGGTCATGTATCAGGAGCAGTCCCCCGGCGATTTGCGCTACTCCTTCTATCTGCTCGAGTCCGGCAACGATAGTGTCGGCGGCGCGGATGTCCGCTGGAGGAACCTCGACTACTCCGCTCACCGCGTCTACCACAAGAGCAAGCAACATCTCGCCCTTTGCGTCAGAATCCGCCCGTTGAGCGCGGGCCACGATGAATTTGTCCGCCGGGACCATATCCCGATCGGGCAGGCCGAATCTCCGGCGGAGACTGACGACCGGGACTATCCGGCCGTGGATATCGACAACGCCTGCTACGATGGCGGGCGCCTTCGGCAGCGGGGTCACCGCGACGGCCGGCACAACGGTCACGACGATCGAAAGACGCAGCGCATAGCTGTTTCCGTCGATCTCGAAGCCGAGAAGACGTTGCGGACCGCTCATGCTGTTTGCCCGAGGAACAGTGATTGGAAAAGCGGCACAAGCTTGTCCAGAAAATCGGATTTTGAAAGAAATCCGTCGGCGCCGGCCGATGTCGCGGCCATTACATACTCGGAGTTCGCGTGGACCGTGACTATGACCACCCGTATGGTCGGAGACGCCTTTTTTATCAATTGCATCGCGGCCAGGCCGCCGATACCTGGCATGTCGAGGTCCATCAGGATAAGGTCCGGGTTCAGCTCACGAGCCATGCTGACCGCCTTTTCACCGGATCGCGCATATCCGACCGGAACGAGATTGAGCCCGGGAACATCCGGCAGGGAGTGCCCGACAGATTCCAGAAATGCCTCATTGTCGTCGACGAAAAGGATCGTGATCGTGTTCATCGTTGCATTTTCCACCCCGGAGGTCCGCTGCTGGCGTGAATCCCCCGTATCAAGCCTAGTTCCGGCGCCGTCCGTCCGCAATAGGGAGAACTCCTGAGAAGAGGAGGAGATATGCCTGAGTTGTGGGAGAGTTCTGGTAAACTGGAAAATTCGGGCTATTTGTCCGATGAAACGAGGCCCGCCCGAATTGCGAATCGGACCAGACCGGCAATATCATGGATATTCAGGCGGTTCATGAGGTGGGTTCTGTGAGTGTCGATGGTTTTTACGCTCACATTGAGAATGGAAGAGATTTCCTTCGTCGTATGGCCTTCGGCGATAAGTTGAAGAACCTCGCGCTCGCGTGGCGTTAACAAATCGGATATCCCCGGGTTCCCGGGAAGAAGCGCTTCGTACTGGTCGATCAGTTGCGAAGAAACCTGCGGCGAGAGGTATTTCTCTCCGCGGTAAACGGCTCTGAGCGCGACCTCGAGCTCCGAGGCGGCGGCGTCTTTGAGCACGTAGCCCTTGACTCCGATCTGGATTGCTTTAACTACATACTCCGCCGACGAGTGCATCGTAAGCAGAATGATCCTGCACTCGGGGTATAGTTTGACAATGCGCTCGGCAGCTTCCAGACCGTTCAGACCCGCCATTGCAATGTCCATGAGCAGGATATGCGGGCGGTGCGCGGCTGCAAGTTCCACCGCCGCGCGCCCGTCGCCGGCTTCGGCAACGACGCCGATTCCGTCCATTGATTCTATCAGAGATCTCAGTCCGGCACGAACAAGCGCATGGTCGTCCGCCAGCACTACGCGAATCGGTCCCATACCATGCCCCGCGTCAGCTTTTCGGACGGTGCCCGTCGTCGGTCCGCAGCGGCAGCCGGACCGTCACCCTGGTCCCTCCGCCCGGCCTGGACTTGATTTCTGCCGTGCCTCCTGCAAGCGCGGCTCTCTCCTGCATGCCGAGGAGGCCGAACGATCGGCCGCTGGCAGCATCGGATAGTGCAGCGTCGACTTCAAAGCCGACACCGTCGTCGCTGATGCTCAATACGAGCTGCTTCTTCTGGATTCGCAGCGATATCGTGATTTTGCTGGCGAACGCGTAGCGGGCAGCATTTGTAAGCGCCTCCTGGGAAACCCTGTAGCACACAACTTCAATATCGGGATGAACCCGTTCGGGAACCCCCTCAGCTCGAAGCTGGATGGGGAAACCGAATCGCGCCGAGAGAGTCTCCGCCTGCCAGCGGAGAGCCGGCACAAGGCCCAGATCATCCAGCATCGACGGCCGCAGACCCAGCGAAAGATCCCGCAGCTGTTCGAGACATCGGTCGATCATGGTGACGCTCCGGTCGACACGCATTGCCGTCTCTCCGGCGAGCGGATCGCGCCGGATCACCTGGAGATCGATCTTCGTCGCCGTCAAAAGCTGTCCGACCTCGTCGTGGAGCTCCCGGGCAAGTGCCTTGCGTTCGTTCTCCTGCGCTTCGAGCAGCCGGTGCGAGAGGTTGCGAAGCCGGGCCTGCGCGAGCTCCAGGGCGGCCAGATCAGCCTTGGCCTTCGATATATCGAGTAACATCCCGGATACCACCGATCCGTCATTCGTGGCGCTTACCAGCACCGTCAGCTCCGCTCCGGTTTTCGAGCGCAGGGTAGACTCGAAGGCGGTTGCCGCGCGGTCGGTTTTCAGGAAGTTTCTGGGACGTTTGCCGATCCCCGAATCCTTGAATCGGCTGTAGATATTCACTGAGGAAAGATTCTGACGGTCTTCGATTTCCAGAAGCCGACGGCATGTGTCATTTGCGAAGAGCATCGTTCCATCGAGAGTCGACTGATACACGCCTACAGTTCCCGATTCCACGAGGCCACGGTACCGCTGCTCGGAACGTTTCAACGTTTCTTCGGTGCGTAACCGATCGGTCGCATCGCGAATGAACCCGACGAGGCCAATTACATCGCCTGTTTCATTTCGAAGCGGAAGTCTCACTGTGTCAACGACGCGAGCCTCGCCACCGTACCAGCCGAATTCTCCGGCGACAGTGACCGGCGTTCCTGCCAGCGCCCTGCGGTCATTTTGTTCAGAACCTGCCGTCTCTTTGGTGGGACCGCCCTTCACAAGTTCCGCGGGAAATCCGTTTTCCATGTCGGTCTTTCCGTAAAGCTCCGCGGATGGTTTACCCAGAGCCCGGGCGTAGGCTTCGTTGCAGAGAACAATCCGCAGCCCGTTATCTTTCACGTAGAGACTGTGAGGCGAGGCTTCGAAAAGGTTCTGGAGCAGAGCGAAACTCGATCGCCATCCGGGACCGGCCGAATCTCCGTGACTCTGATTTAATGCTTCGAGCTCGGCTATCTGTTTGCGTGCAGAAGTCAATTCATCGAGAAGCTGTTTCCTGGTCGCGGTCCTGGCAGCCACTGGTACATCACCCCGTAGATCCCGTTCGGCGTCAACCCTATCATTAAAATATACACCGGTGTTCACGAGTAAACCACATCGGCGCCGCTTTGACAGACAGTTCCGATTGAGAATTGCGGCGCTTGCTTTGTGGACAAACAAGAACTATGTTTGAATGACCTCACTTGTCATCAGTCATCGCGTAAGGCTTGAACAGGTTCGGAGGGTCGTCTCCGCACGGGGAACCGCCCGCCTTCCGAAAACGCCGGAATGCGCAGTGAGCGCGCCGGCATCGAGGGTATTCCTCTCTTTATTTCCTCGACCTGCATCGGCTCGCCGTGACTGCCTGCCTGCACTCTGACGATTTTGCCCATTCCGGTGTGCTCCCTTTTCGGGAAGCCGCGACCGGCGGAGCAACGACCATCGCGCAGATGAGAGGAGAGGCAGATGAAACTGTCAACCAGGTTGCTGATTGCTGGCGCGGCCGCACTTTTCGCGGTTGCAGCGTTCGTTTCGTGTACACAACAGGGGACCATCAAAGTCGGTGTGATCTCACCGCTTTCGGGCGCCGGAGCCGTCTACGCGGATCTGCGAGACGGGCTTCAACTTGCCGCCGACGAGGTCAACGCGCGCGGCGGGGTGAACAAGAAGAAACTCGAGCTCATGGTCGAGGACAACCATGGCAAGGCGGATGAAGCGGTCACGGCTTTCGAGAAAATCGAAACCCGGGACCGACCGCTATTCTTCGTATCCGCCCTCAGCTCTCTGACAGTTCCGATCACCCCGCTTGCTGCACGGGAGAAGGTGATTCTATTCGCCCTCGTGGCCGCCTCCCCCGAAATAACGGCGGGAAACGAGTGGATCTACCGTTTCTACTCCGGTGCCGAGCAGGAGGCCGACGCCGCCTCCACGATTATTCAGAACCTGCATGTGAAAAGGCTCGGCGTGCTTTACATCGACGACAACTACGGCGGACCGATCTACGCGCTTGCGAAGCAACGGTTGGCGAAGACGGGCAACACGATCATCGGTATCCCGTTCGACACAAAGACGACCGACTTCCGACCGCAAATCAAAAAGCTCATGGACATGTCTGCGATATACGTCGTCGCGCTTGCGGCTCACTATTCGCCAATCCTCTCCCAGCTCAGGGAGGCGGGCTACACCGGCCCCATCATCTGCGGGTCGGGCGCTTCGCTGCCGACGGTCACCGAGCTCGAGGCGGCTCAAGGTGCCTACGTCGCAACCTCGATCATCTATAATCCCTCCTATCTGTTCGCCCGCAACGCAAGAGTACAATTCGAAGAGCGTTTCAAAAGACCATTTACCCAGTACGCCGCCAACGGCTATGACCTTATCAAGCTGGTGGCCGGCCTGCTCGAAAACCATGAAGTAAGCCGGGAGAGCCTGAAAAAGCTGCTCGAGGGCGGTCTGATGTACTCAGGAGTCTTCGGCTCACTCTCCCTGCGCCCCGGCGAGCAGAGCATTGCGTTTCCGCTTTTCCCCGGGCAGATCGTCAACAAGAGCATCAAGTACCAGTAGGAACGGTGAAGGAGCTATTCGATGAATCGATTGACAGTCAAACTGATCGGTGGCTACGCGATCATCGTCCTTCTCATGGTCGCCCTTTCGGTCTATACGGTGGTGGTAAGTCAGTCTGCGATGGAGAACGCAATCGGAAAAAGCTCGATATTCCTCGCGGACAACATGCTGAACGGCCTCGACAAGAGTGTGGGCCTTTCCGTAAACGAGCTGCGACTCTTCCTCTTGAGAATTCCGGTGCAGGCATTTGTCGCCAGATCCAATTCCTCTTTCGAAGCAGGCGGAGATCCCCGAGCGCTCGAGGTTGAACGCCAAAAAATGTGGTCTGCACCCGGCGGCGATGTACAACTTCTCAATTCAATCCTCGATAACGAGATCGCATCTACGTTTTCGAGCACCCTGATTGACTACTACCAGCGCGTTTTCGGTTACCGAAGCTACCTGAGTTTCGAGCTGACCAACAAGTACGGCGCCGTGATCGCCGCGACAGCCAAACCGGACGCCTATGCGGAGCAGGGGACCGCCTGGTGGAAGGGCGCTTCCGCAAATGGCACCTATCTGGGAGATATCGGGTTGAATGGGGATGCGGGAACCACCGGACTGACCGTGGCGGTTGCGATGACCGATCCAGGCGGCAACTTCATTGGAGCCCTGAAAGCGGTGCTTGCGGCCGACGACCTGATTCGGTCGAGCCTCTTAAGCTCCACCCGGTACGCCACCTCGGAACTGAGGCTTTCGCAGGGCACCGAAAGGCTGCTCTTTTCGACACAGACCTTCCAGTTTGAGGAAGACCTGACACAGAGCTCACTCTACAAACAGGTCCGGGATGGAAGCGGCTCCTTCACCGCGGTCGAGGGAGGGCGCCCGACGTTCTTCGCCTACGACACCGCGAAGAACTTCACCTGGATCGGCCAGAAGAACTGGGTTCTCCTGATCGGCGTCGACAGCGCGGAGGTGCTCGGGCCTATCTTCGCACTTCGCAATCAGATCGCCCTGGCCTCCCTGATCCTTGTGATACTCAGCATTCTGGCCGCCTATCTGATCTCCCGGTCGATCGTCAAACCGATTCGCGAGGTCCGCTTTGCGGCCGCCGAGATCGCCGTGGGGAATCTCACCCGTGAGCTTCTGGTTACGTCGAACGACGAGATCGGGTCACTCATGCAATCCTTCGTCAAGATGAAAGAGGCGTTAGTTGATGTGGGCAGCCTCGCGGAGCGGATTGCCGAGGGAGACCTGACTGTAGAGCTTCACGAACGTTCCGAGCAGGACACGATCTCCCGGGCGCTCATGAACATGCGCAAGAGCCTTCGCGATCAGATGGGTGACATTGCCAACGCGGCAAACATTCTGGCCTCCTCGGCCAGTCAGATATTCGTCACCACCAAGGAGACCGCAGCTGCGGCGGCACAGATGGCGGGGGCTGTCAGCGAGACCACAACAACCGTCGAACAGGTCAAACAGACCTCTCACCTTTCGAATCAGAAGGCCGAACGGGTCGCGGCAGGCGCCCAGGAGTCGGTGGGAGTCTCCCGCACGGGTCGGGAATCGGTCAAGAAGGCGCTTGCGCTGATGCAGGAAATCCAGGACCGCATCGCCTATATCGCCGAAAGCTCGGTCCAGCTCGGCGAGGAGAGCCAGACGATCGAGGAGATCATCGTGATGGTGAACGGACTCTCCGATCAGTCGAACCTGCTGGCGGTCAACGCCGCAATCGAAGCGGCCAAAGCCGGTGAGCAGGGAAAGGGATTCACTGTTGTGGCACAGGAAATAAAGAATCTGGCCGAACAGTCCAAGCGAGCCACGGTCCAGGTACGGTCAATCCTCTCGGACATTCAGAAATCCACCGCGGCCGTCGTAATGGCTGCCGAACAGGGCGGCAAGTCGGTCGATGAGGGCATCGTTCAGTTTCGGGAGGCTGGAGAGACCATCGGTCGTCTGACCACCACGGTGGAATCCGCCGCGGAGGCAGCATCACAGATCGCCGCATCGAGCCATCAGCAGCTTGTCGGAATGGACCAGGTAGCGACTGCGATGGAAAGCATTCGGTTGGCGATCAGTCAGAGCGTGGACGGGGCCAATCAGATGGAATCGGGTGCCAGGAACCTGAACGATCTGGGTCAGACACTCAAGGAGCTGGTAGCCCGCTATCGCGTGCAGTGAGAAGCGCGCGTTTGGTGCGACTTCAGGAGGGACGTGAACAGAATGCGCGGCTTTGCTCATGTCTGGCACTGGCTGACCGACCCGCCTCCGACTATTATAGAGCCTGAACAGCGGCGCCAAACGCATCTTCTGCTCTCAGTCCTGATGATAATCTGGCTCATGTGGGCTCTCTACCTGCTGATCATGCCGCTTCAGCTCCTTGTCGCGCCTGACGCAACTCCGGCTCATAGCGCGGCGACCGCACTCCTGTACTTCCATCTCGCCGCAGCCGCGCCTATGGCGCTCGCCTACCTCCTCGGAAGACGCGGGCACTATTATACCAGCGCGCGGATTCTCGTGCCGACTGCATCATCCATCGCATTCATCGAAATCATGTTCTCAGGGGACATCCGCCTGATCAACCTTCCCACCGCGGCGATCGTTCTGTGCAGCATATTTCTTTCGACCTGGGAAACCGTTGCGGCCTACGGAATTACCGTCGTCGGCTACCTCGTATTGGCCGCGATCGGGCATCTCGCTACTGCGTGGAACCCGGTGGACCCGATAATTCGTCGCTACAGCAGTAGGGGGCGTCGCCCTGGCTGCCGCAGTGCTGCGCGCACGTGACTTCCGGCAGCTCGAAGCTCAATCGGCTGAAACTGGTGGCAGATCACGAACGAGTCCTGGAAGTAAGAAAGACGGAGGCGGTTGCCCGGCTCTCCTCCGGCATGGCGCACGAGTTCAATAATATCCTTTTGGCAATCGGCACCAATGCGCAGATCATCGAGCGAACTGCGGGAGGTGCCGAACTCGAAAGCGTAAAACGAATACGTGACTCGACCGCGCACGCCGCGCGGGTCGTCGCGGGATTGCTCTCCTTGAGCGAGCAGCAACTGCTTCGTCCGGCAATTGTGGATATAGATTCGGTGCTGAGAGAGCACGAGTCGGCGCTGAAGTCCTCGCTGCGAAAAACGACGACTCTCCTTCTGCGGCCTGCCGCGGAACGGACTCTCCTTAATATCGATGTCGAGCTCTTCTTCGAGGCGATCGGGACGCTCGTTTGTGATGTCGGAGAGGGTATCTCCGAACCAGGCACGATAACGATTCAGACGAGGAGGGAAGACATATTGCCGAACGGTGAGCTGTTTTTTCCCGGCGGTTCATACTGCGCGCTGACTATCAGCAATGGCATTTTTCCAAAGCCGGATTCCGAAGAATTCCGGGCGTTCGAGGCGTCACGGAGAACCGGAACCGGCGAAACGGCCAATATCGATCTTGCGGCTGCCCACGGCATAGTCCGGCAGAGCGGCGGGCGGATTGAAACGAAGATCGATCCGGAACTTGGTGCGACCTTTGTGGTCGTCGTTCCAACATATGAAGAACGAGCGACGGAGGGGCAGGATGTTTAGCCCGGTCCGATTATGGCATTGGTACACCGAGCCGCCGAAGGCGGTGAACGACCCCGAGCTGCGCCGCCGCTCGCATTTCCTCCTGTCGATACTGGCAGTGCTCTGGGTGATCTGGGCGATCATGGTACTTTCGCTCCCGCTTGCGATCATGCTGGCGCAAGGCGAGGGTTCGAGACACTATGTTTCGACGGTATTCCCGATAGCCCTCCTCGCGCTTAGCCGCGCAGTCCACTGCAGTCTCCGTCCTCGTCCGAAGGGGTCACTATTCGGCCGCCGCGCGATTGCTGACTGTAGAGCCCGCACTTGTTGCATTCGGCGGAATGCTCATTTCCGGCGACCCGCACCTGTTCGGGTGGCCTCATGGGCTCGATCGTGCTTTGCAGTGTGCTACTCCCACCTCTGGACACGATTGCCACATACGTAATCGTCATGATCGGTTATTTGATCGTCCCCGGAATAGTCGCCGGCATTACCATTTTGGACGTGTCAGGCGCCATGATCGTCGCGACGGTCATTGGAACCTTGAGTTTGACAGCGACCATCTTTCGTACACGCGACCGTACGCAAATCGTGGCGCAGGCTGCTGAATTGGTGAGAATCCAGGACCGTCTTCGTGATACGGAAAAAATGGAAGCGATCGCCAGTCTGTCATCGGGGATAGCGAGTGAGTTCAGCCGCATAGTCACCGCGGTCAGTGCCGACGCACAGCTCATCGAGAATAGCGGCGCGGGAGCCGCGCCGGAGCGCGCGAAGAGCATCCGGCGCGCAGCGGAACGGGCCGGTCGGCTCACCGATCGTCTGCTCTCCTTCAGCGAACAACAGACGCTTCATCCGGCGATCGTGGACATAGACAAAGAGATGCGAACGCACGAGCAGATTCTGAAGTCGCTGGTACGAGAGAACATCGCCGTCCTCCTGCGTCCCTCCCTGGAAATCAAGATCCTCCGAGTCGACGTCGAGCACTTTTGTCAGGCGATTCAGACGCTTGTCAGGAAGACGCAAGAGAATATCCCCGGCGGCGGAACAATCGTTGTCGAGACCCGGATTGCCGATCTCCCGCGCGGCGATGGGGTCTCCCTTTCCGCAGGCGCATACTGCGTGATAATCATCAGCAACAGCGGTCCGGTCGAAACGAGAGTCGCCGAAACCCGCAGTATTCGAACCGTTCTTCACAACCGGAGAATTCGGGACAGGCGATCTGGACCTCGCGGCCGCCTACGGCATCGTCCGACAGAGCGGTGGATTGGTCGAAATCGCGTTTGATCCCGAGCTCGGCGCCACTTTCGTGGTGACGGTTCCCCGGCTGGAAACGCCGGCGTGACAGAATGCTTGCTTCCCGGGCGATCCGCAGCCCGTGCGTACCGCATCCCAGGCGCAATTGACATCCACCCGGATTCTTGATATGTATGAGTTCCGGTACATGCACCGGCGCTGCGCGCTGTCGCGCGGCAAGCGAAACACCCGCCCGGGTGGTGAAATTGGTAGACACGCCAGGTTCAGGGTCTGGTGCTCGTAAGGGCATGGGGGTTCAAGTCCCCCCTCGGGCATCCAAGAAAGCAATCAACGGTCAGAAAAAGAGAAAGCTCCTTCAGACGAAGGGGCTTTTTTTGTCTGCGCAGCGCGATCGGCGCCAAAAAAAACGGGCGCCACTGCGGTGATTCAACGAAGATGAAGGACCGGGCACCCAACTTATAATCTTTAAAAGGAATGTTAATAACAGTATATCACATAAATTATTTATGTCAATAGAGGCGGCGGAACGTCAATCACCCTACCCAGGGCGGGACTGAAAGACGTACAATTCGGGTCGGACACCTCGATTTGAGACCGGTGAACGGGGGAAGGATGCTGAAGGGACTGTTCATTCTGGATTCCGAAGCGTATCGGAAAATCTATGGCCTCGAAGAGCGCGCCGAGATAGAAAAGCTCGTCGACATCTATTGTCCCCAACAGACCGCGGAGTCGATTCGCACAAAGCTCTCGCTGCTTACAGGGGCACAAGTAATCTTCTCCGGATGGGGCGCTCCGGTAATGGACGAGAAATTCCTTGCGGCTGCCCCGAAGCTGAAAGCCGTCTTCTACGGAGCAGGTTCTATCCGGGGCTTCGTGACCGAAGAGTTCTGGCGACGCGCCATCGTGGTCACCGCCGCGGCTGCGGCGAACGCGGTGCCGGTATCCGAGTACACTCTCTCGGTCATACTGTTGAGCCTGAAACGATTCTGGGCACACGCGAGTGCAGTTCGGGCCGCCGCTGGATTTCCAAAACCTCTGCCGGTCCCGGGTGCCTACCAGTCGACCGTCGGTCTTGTCTCACTTGGTCTGGTAGGCAGGCTCGTCCGGGATCGGCTGCGACCCTTCGACCTCCGCGTGGTCGGCTACGATCCCTTCACCACGGCCGAGGAAGCAAAGCGGCTGGGTGTGGAACTGCTGCCGCTCGAAGAACTGTTCTGCACCGCGGATGTGATTTCACTTCACTCGCCCCGGCTGCCGGAGACGGAAGGCATGATAACCGGCAGGCATATCGCGGCGATGAAACAGAACGCGACAATCATCAATACCTCGCGCGGAGCGGTTGTGCGAGAACCAGAGATGATAGAGGTCCTGAAAAAACGCGACGACCTCTGCGCGGTGCTGGATGTTACGTTCCCCGAGCCGCCGCTCCCCGACTCTCCGCTCTATCGTCTTCCCAACGTAGTTCTGACGCCTCACATCGCCGGTTCGCTGGATGCGGAGTGCCGACGCATGGGTCGTCTCATGGTCGAGGAGCTTCGCCGGTACGTCGCCGGAAACCCGCTCGCCTGGGCGATTACGCAGGACCGGGCAGCGGTGATGGCGTAGCATGCCATGATAGTTCCAGGCCTTGTATCGGTGACCTTTCGTAGACTGAAGCCGCACGAGATCGTTTCGCTCGCTCGGGACGCACATCTTTCGGCTATCGAGTGGGGAGGCGACGTCCACATTCCTCACGGAGACATCGCGTGCGCCCGGGAGGTGCAGAGGCTGACGCTGGAAGAGGGTCTCGAGGTGTCCGCCTACGGCTCCTACTACCGCGTCGGGACGCGCGATCAGGAATCCGGAGAGTTCGAGAGGATTGTGGACACCGCACAGGCTCTGGGAGCACCGACAATTCGGGTCTGGGCCGGAGAGCACGGCTCGCGGGAAACTGATGAAGGAGAACGACTCCGCGTGGTAGACGACATGCTCCGCATCGCCGAGCTTGCGGCCGGCGGGTCGATTTCTATCTCGTGCGAATTTCACAGCGGCACCCTGACCGACGCCGCCGCATCCGCTGCCGACCTGCTGCAGGCGGTTGGACACCCGAACGTTTCCACCTTCTGGCAGCCGCCAAACGGCGCGGCTTTTGAAGCCTGTCTCTCCGGTCTGCAAACAGTTCTGCCGCGCCTGGGCAATTTCCATGTTTTCCACTGGTGGCCGACGGAGAAGAACCGGCGACCGCTGTCGGAGGGGACCGATAGATGGCTGCGCTATCTTCAAACGATCGAATCCGTCGGCGGGCGTCGTTTCGGCTCGCTCGAATTTGTCGCCGGGGACAGCATCGAATCTTTTCGAAATGACGCGGCAACGCTTCTTCGATGGCTTGCCGGGTTATGACCGCCGGCTGCGGCGCGAATCGCTACCTTTTCAATGTCGGGACACCGGGGTTCGACTCCTCGCCATCCCGAATAGCGTGGTCGGCCGGAAGCTCCCCACCCGACCACAATACGCGGGCACTCCAGTCGACCGATCTGCTGCTCCAGAATGCGTCTGACGGGGCCAACCCGAGAGGCAGAAGCGCCGCGCTGCACAGGTAAAGGCTTCCGGTGGAAATGTAGGATTCCGCAAGCGACGGCTGGTGGCCGAAAAATCCAATTTGAAGCCATCCGTCCGCGTCGAAGGTACCCGGAGCCTCGCTCATTTTCTTGATGACCGCAGTCATGCCGCAACGAACCTGCGCCGGCTTTGTTCCGTCGGGAAGAGCGTGCAACAACGCCATCTGCGCGAGTCCGTGAAGTGCCCCGAACCGGTACGCGGCCGAGCGGCCGATGCAGGGGAAGGAGCCGTCGGGAGCGATCATGCGCTCGAGAATTTGCGCGTAGCGTCTCGCCCGCTCGAGCACGGTGGTATAGAGCGGGCGAAACCGACCATCAATCTCTCTCAAGATACCCAGGACGTCCACAAGCATCGGATTGATTACGTAGCTGTTGTAATAGTCAAATCGGAAAAACTCCCCGTCTCCGTAGACGCCGTCGCCCGCGTACCAACCGAGCATTCGCCGCAGGGAGCCCTCGAGGCGCTCCTCAATCGGCGATTCACCCAACGTCAGAAGCGCGGTCTCCACCATCGCGGCGAACATCACCCAGTTGTTCTCGCCCGGGGTGCCGACTGCGCGCGATGAGCGAAGTGCCTCCAGGATCTGGCGCTTGACGCGCAGGTCGAGCGGTTCCCACAATACCGAAGGTGCACGGAGAATCGCCTGCGAGAGAAAGGCTGCGTCCACCAGAGGTTGTTGACCGACGCAGAAGTTCATGAAATCCGGAGAGGCCGGATCGGTTGCCGCATCAAGGGATTCCGACACCAATCCGGAGAGCTTGCGCTGCAGCGACAGCTCCGGACCGCTCACTCCGGTTGCAGTCAGCCACGGAGCGATGCCGGCGAGCAAGCGGCCGAAAGCCTCCAGGTGCGTATAGCTGCGGCGCTCGTCCGGGTCGATCGCTTCGACGGGCATCGACAGCCTGAGCTGTCGACTCGCGAGCCTTTCGAGCACCGGGCGGGCGAGTCTCAGCAGCACGGAGAGCCAGTAGTCCCGATCAGGAATCTTTCCCACCTCCCGAGCTCCGCTACCTCAACCGGTAGTATTCCTGAAGCGTGAAGAATGCCAGCTTGCGTCTTCTTCGATCCGCGTCAACCAGCCCCTTTCGGTTAAATCCACGTTGAAAACGGTTCAATCGGCGCGGCGACCGGAAGTCGAAGAGGATCCAGGGCGTCAGTCCGGCAACATAGCGCGCCTGGGCTATTACTTCGATCTGTCTCTGGTAGACCTCGCGTTGACGGTTTTCCGAGAACAGATCATCGACGGTTCCAAAGTTGCCCGCGAGAGCACCTGCGCCGAATTCGCTCACTATCACCGGTTTTCCGGGACTGCTGTTCCGGAAGAAGGCGGCGAGATCTTCGAAGTTCCCTTCGTACCATCCGTAGTACTCGTTGAGCCCGATCACATCGAGATGTTCGGTGAGCCGGTCCGCGATTCGATTTTCGGCCCGGTTCCACAGGCAGGCGGCGGTTACAAGGCGGGTGCGATCGAGAGTCTTTGCCCGCTCCGCGAGCCTGCGCATGAAACTCAGCCGGTCGTCGGTGTCGGGGTTCTCGTTTCCGACCGACCAGAGAATGACGCTGGCCCGATTGATGTCGCGGAGGATGAGCTCGCTCAGCTGGTTTTCGGCATCCGCGATAGGTCTCGTTGTTGGCGAACTCTACCGCCCAGTAGACGGGAATCTCCTCCCACAGGAGCAATCCCCGCTCGTCGGCGAGCCGGGCGGCAGACTCGGAGTGCGGATAGTGCGCAAGGCGCACGAAGTTGCATCCGAGCTCCTGCGCGAGGTCGAACATGTCGGCAATCTCATCGCGCGTCACCGCTTTCCCGTTCACCAGGGAATCCTCGTGACAGGAGATGCCCTTCAGATAGATCTCCTTCCCGTTGAGCAGGATCTGCTCGTCTCTGCGCAGTATCTCCCGAAATCCGACCCGGTCGCGCGACGGTATCACCGCTCGCGAGGGCGACCTCCACATCGTAGAGAACCGGTGTTTCAGGGCTCCAGAGCGCCGGCTGGGCTTCAAACTCGGTCGCCCCATGTCCGTCCCGAAGAGGAACGCTATGTTCGACACCGAGCTCCGGAATGCGAATAGTGGCGCTTCCGGCGCCGGAGGGTCCGTCGGTATCGACTGCCGCCCGTATCTTTCGGAAACTGCTTCCCGGAACGAGGGCGATTGACCAGCGTTTGATGAAGTTCTCCGGCACCCGAACGAGAGAAACGCTGCGATAGAGGCCGCCGTAGTTGAACCAGTCGGTATTATCCATCGGGATCTGGCTGCTCTTGCGCTGATTGTTGACGACGAGGATTATCCGGTTCTCCTCGGCCAAGGCGCCGGTAACTTCCACATAGAATGGCGTCGAACCGCCACGGTGCGTCCCGAGACAGCGTCGATTGAGAAACACGGTGGTTTCGTAGTTCGCCGCGCCTACTTTCAGAAAGACTCGCTCACGCGCGGCGCCGGCATCCGAAGCTCCGGACCCCGACGATGTGCCGCGAGCGCGGTAGCGAAATGTTCTGGTGTAGATGCCGGCACCTTCGTAATTCAGATACTCCGGCGAGGTCATGTTCCAGCAGGAGGGAACAGCTACCTGCTGCCAGTGCTCCCAGTCGTAGTCCGGCGGCCGCGGATTTCCGTGACCGTCTTCGCCTATCTCGGCAAACCAGCGGGCTCTCAGAAGCGTGTCGTACGGGTCTATGGAAAAGCGCCACAGTCCATCAAGCGATTCTTCCGGCCTTCCGCTGTCGTTCAGGAGAGAGTGTCGGTCGATTGCCGGGGACCGGTATTCGGATGAGTAATCCACCTTGTGAATGTCATGATCGAAATTCGACGGCTGCTGCGATATCATCTTCGCTCCTGCGCTATCCCTTTATTCCGGACGCGACAACGCCCTCGACGAAGTAGCGCTGCCCGACCAGAAACACAATCAGAACGGGTATGATGGAAATGAGCGCCGCGGCCATCTGAGGGCCGTAGGCAATGTTGTACTGATTGACGAAATCGGCCATGCCGAGCGGCAGCGTCTTGAGTGACTGGCTCGTCAGGTAGATGAGCGCGGTGAAAAAATCATTCCAGAAATAGCGAAACGAAAAGATGATGACCGTCACGATAACCGGGACCGACAGCGGCAGCACTACCTGGCGAGAAGATCCGGTACTCCGAAGCGCCGTCGATTCTGGCTGCCTCGAGCAGCGAGTCGGGTATCGTCAGGAAATACTGGCGGCAGAGAAAGACGCCGAACGCGGTAAAAGCCGAAACGAGCACGACCGCGGTGTGCGTGTTATAGAGTCCGAGGTTGCGCACGATGATGAACTGCGGGAATGATGATCGACTGGATCGGAACCATGATCGACGCGATGTACAGAATGAACAGTGTGTCGCGAAAACGCCAGATCAGCTTTGAAAAGGCGTAAGCTCCGGTGGTCGCGGTTACGAACTGAAGCACGACGATCGAAATCGTCACCTTGACCGAGTTCCAGATGTAGAGCGGAAAATGGCTTTCGAGCTGGGCGAAGTTCGATAGAACCGGATTCTGCGGAATGAAAGTCATCGGATAGCTGAAAATTTCGTCCTGCGGTCTTGAACGCGGAGGAGGCGACCATGAGAAGCGGCCCGATAACCGCGAGCGCAGCGATGAGGAGCACGGCGTACATGAGCAACTCTCCGCGGAAGGGATGGTTGACTGTCGTCTTTCTATGCTGCGTCATAGCTCACCCATCCCCTCTGCGAGCGGTACTGAATCGTCGTAACGATCAGCAGAAATATCAGCAGTACGGTCGCTTCGGCGGAGGCGTATCCCATGCGGAAGCTCATCGAACGCGTTCGGTAAATGTCGAACACCAGAACGGTGGTGGAGCCGTCCGGTCCTCCGCCCTGTTGGCCGCCCGTCATGATGTAGACGAGATCGAATACCTGAAATCCCTTGATGATGGCCGTCGTGACGCAGAAGAAGGTCGTAGGCGTCAGCATCGGGATGGTGATGCTCACAAGCTTCCGGAAGAGTCCCGCGCCGTCGAGATCGGCGCTCTCGTACAGGCTCGGATTGATCGACTGCAATCCCGCAAGAAAGAGCACCATGTAGTAGCCGAACGACTGCCACACCGATACGAAGATGATCGTACCGAGCGCCGTCTTCGGGCTGGTCAGCCAGGGCTGCCCGGCCATTCCCAGAGATTTCAACAGCATGTTGATCGGTCCCTCTCCGGGATTCAGGAGCAGGGCAAATGCAAGTCCGATCGCGATCGACGAGAGAATGCTCGGGAGAAAGTAGAGCCCACGGAAAAAAGTTCGCGCGAAGACCCTCCCGTTGAGCATGATTGCGAAGATGAAGGCAAGGACCAGCTGGAAAAAGACCGAGAACACAACGAAGCGCGCAGTGATCCACAAAGAGGACGAGAAAGGCGCTGCTGCGAAAGGCGGAAAGGTAGTTCGCGACCCCGATCAGCCGGAAGCGTTCGTCCCCCGGAGTAGTTGGTAAAGGACAGTCCAATTGTCGAAACGACCGGCAACAGCACGAATACAAAGAAACCGACGAAACTGGGGAGAAGAAACGATGCGACGATGAGCGCTTTTTTGCCTGATCCTGTGATCTGCCATCCGCCGATCTCCCCAATGGATGTCGTCAACAAACGCGGTCCCGGCCGCGCACATGGCGCAGCCGAGGCCTCATACGGAATATCTAGTTCGTCGTATTGATGATGTCCTGCAGCTTACCCTTGAGCGCGGCCATGACCTCGGCGTCGCTCATATCGTTCAGAAGATACTGCTGCATGGTGTTGAGGATCGCCTGCTCGACCCGCGAGCCGTAGCGCGTATAGTAGGGTGGAATGACGGGCACGTTCTCGGTGAAGTATTTCAGAGATTCACTATCAGGCAATACACTTTTCAGGGCGGACACCACATCGGGTGTGATCATTGCCGGCAGGAAGCCGTTCTTCGCCACAATCGCGGAACCCTGAGCGCCGCCCATCCAGCCGATGAAGTCGAATGCGGCGTCCTTGTACTTCGAACCCGGAGTAGATGTTGTTGAATGTCGGGGCGCCCACCGAGGCGTAGGTGGACTGGTCGGACGGCAGTCTCGTGACACCCCAGTCATCCCACGTAAAGCCCTTGAGCGGTCCTTTTTCTTTCCGTCGATCATGAAGCCGGGAAACCATTCGCCTATCGGCAGCATGGCAACGTTTCCGTTGTAGAAGGCCTGTGAGTAGTGGAGTTTGGTCGCCACGATGTCCACGTAGGGCATGATCGCCTTTTTCTGCTCGAGCTCTTTGCGCATCTTGAAGCTCTGAAGCACGGTATCGTTGATGTCGATTTTGCCGTCGGGCGTGATGAAACTGACATTCGCCTGGATCGCCGGGAACATATTGACCTGGCCCCAGGTGTAGAAGAACGCTCCGTACTTCTTCCCGTCGCCGCTCGAAATTTTCTCGGCGACATCCATGAACTTCTTCCAGGTCCAGTCGCCGCGCTGGACGTACTTGTCCGGGGTGTCGATGCCCGCGTCGGCGAACATCTTCTTGTTGTAGTAGATGTAGTATCGAGCGCCGCGGAACGGGATCGCCAGGGTCTTGCCGTCGATCGTCACGGCAGCCTTGTAGCTGTCGAGGCCGGTCGTGTCGTATTTGTACTTCTTGATGAGGCCGTCGAGCGGTTCGATGTAGCCGTTCTCATACTGGGCGAACATGTCGGTCTGCCGTTTCTCCATGAAGGCATCCATGTAGACGCCACCGGCCAGCATGGTCGTCAGCTTTGTCTCATAGTCCGCAGATGTGACGATCTGGGGATCGACCTTGATCTTCGACTGGGCGTCGTTATAGGCCTGCACGACGTTGGCGTAGGTCGGATCCTGCCACATCACGAACGTAATCGACTGCGGGCCGGCGGCAACCGCCGATTCTTTGGCTCCCGAGGCGAACAGTGGAATCGTCGCCACTACCCCGAGCACCGCGAGCAAAACAATCCCTTTCGAAAGGAAACGAAAACTCATTCTGAACCCCCTTCGATTTCGACTAACGACGTTCATCCGAGGACGACATCGCGCGTCGGTCTTGGTTCCATTGTCCAGGGATGATCCTGTTTACGTATACTTCAAAATGCCGTGAAAGCTCCGAATTCGGGGCCGGCTGACTCCGAATTCCATCACATCATGATGATTCGCCGTTGATACTCCTGCGGAGTTCGACCGGTCTGCTTCTTGAAGAGGGTGAAGAAGTAGTTGTAGTTGCGGAAGCCAACGCTGAAGGCGATCTCCTTTATCGGAAGACTGGAATCCTTCAGCAGCTCCTTGCACCGTTCGATGCGCAGCCGGGTGATGTAGCTGGAGATCGATTCTCCAGTCGCACTCCGGAAGGTCGCCCGGACGTAATTTACCGACAGCTTGAGGGTAGCGGCGATACTTTTTGTGCTCAGATCAGGATCGAAAAGCGTCTGTTCGATAACCTTTTTCACGTCGGCGACAAAGGTGGAAAGTCGCTGACCGCTGCCGTCCGCGGCCGTCTCCACGAATCGGCGATACCACAGCATTGCAAGCTCCTGCACATCATCGCCGGTTTCGATCCACTTCACATTCAGGACGAGCGCGCGAAACTCTGCGAGTCCGCGTCCGTCCATCGTTCCGGTTTCGACAAAAACACGGTCCAGAACATGAAGAACATACTGGGAAAGAAATACGAAATCCTCGTAGCGGCGGGAACGCACGCCGTCGAGCAGAGACCGGATTGTGGCATCTACGGCGGTTTCGTTCAAAAGACGTGCCTGTTCGGCCAGCCGCCGCAGTTCCTCCTCGGGAAGTGAATAGGAGCTCTCCTCCGTCGATTTCCGAGCCTGGGTAATAACCCGGCCGCGGCCTTCCCGGAATCTATAGTGGACCGCCTCGGTCGCCCCGTCATAGGCGCCCGGAAGCTCATCGAGATCGCTGACCGGGTCACTGACACCGACGGTGAACGCGACGTCCGGCCGCGCGCTGACCGCATCGATGACTTCGTGAAGCTGACCGGGCAGGACAAACCTGTCTCCGCCGGACGCCGGGAGCGCCGCGGCTATTGTCCCCTTTTCGATTTCGACCGTGCAGAGTACCTCCGGAAGCTCGGCGAGGCGGCGCGAGAGATCCCGGCACAACTCGAGCAGGCGCGCACGCCGGTCATCATGCCGAAAAAACTCCATGCGATCTACGACAAAGACAAGAATCCAGACCTCTCCTGATGCCGAGTCGAACAACGTTCTCCGCAGGCGCGCCCGTTCATCATCGGATACCGCCTGATCGAGCAGCACCCTTCCGAAAACCCGAGCAAGGGCGAGCTCGGCCGATGCCCTGACGCGGGAGAGATTGTCGAGCCGCTGGTGCAACAGCTCCATTGTTTCGGAGATGAGAGCGATGTCGTCCCTGTGGACCTCCGACGGGCGGAGCTCCGAGAGACCGGCCTGAAGTTCGCGGGCCTGGATCCTGAGCCGTTCGAACGGTCGGGACACGCGGCGGCTCGCCGTGAGAGCCAGCGCAACCGACAGCGCAAGGAGGATCGAAAAAATTATGATGATTTCGTTTCGCCATCTCGCGATCCCGGCAAAAAGCAGGTGACTCGGCGTTGCGGAAACGAATGTCCACCCGGCGAGGGGTTCCCGATAGAAAGAGACGAGGCTTGTCGACTGTCCGTTCACCACCGTGAAGGATCCGGACTCCCCGTCGGAGCGGACCACGCGCTTCAGAAGCGGATCGCTCTCGGCGTCAGTGCCGAATGCCGCGGGATTATCGTCGGAAAGCAGCATGCCGGCGCTATCGAGAATGGTCATCCGGGTGCCGTCCTCCTGGACTCGCCCCAGGAGCTGGCTGCGTACCGCAGCCTCGTCGACGTTTACCACAAGCGCACCCAGCAACCTGTTCCCCTTGTAGGGCCGGCTGCCGAGAATGACGGTGAGCAGGTTCTTCCCCCCGTCCCGTCGAGGGATGAACCGATAGAGCCGGAAATCGGCTATTTGTCGGAAGATCCTCATGAGCACCGTGTTGCGGGAATCGGTTGCGCTCACAAGGCCGTAGCGGGTGGAATAGATCATGCTTTGCTGGCTGTTGTAGACCGCTATGGAATCGATCAACGGATTTGCGAGCTGGAACCGGTCGAGAAACTGCGTCGCGGTGAGAAGCTGCTGGACCGAGAACGTGCTCCCATAGATAAGATTGTTCACCTCGGAGGTTTCGAAAACCTGTTCGGCGGCAGGGATAATCGAGGAGGCGAACATCGTGGAGAATGATGCGCCGGTTCTGCGCAGTTCCTGGAGCGTGCGTTCCGCCGCCATGTTGCTGATCTGGTTGCGCATCACCAGGTAGGAGGAGACCGCGCCGAAGATGACCGCGACAGACACGAGGGCCGTTACGTAGAATAGGACGCGCTTTGTGTAGGAATTTATCCACAAGTGCGAGACCGCAAAGCCCCGGCGGCCTGTCTGCATGTCATACCCTCTTCGCGTGGATTATGGGCCCGAACGTGTGCGACCCATTCAGTCTAGACTCGGTCCGAATCGTTGTCAACAAAATGGTTCACCGTGCGCAGCGCCCGGAACTTGCCGACATCGATTCATTATGATAATTTATCTTATAGGCAACTACTATGCTCACGGACATTGTGGTTCTGGCCCTGCTGAAAATGGGGCCGAAACACGGATACGACATCAGGAAAAAGATCGATCTCGTCTTCACCAGAGACCGGAAGATGAACACCAATCTGCTCTACCCGGCGCTTCACCGGCTCGAAAAGAGCGGTGCGGTCGAGAGAGAGGTGCGGAAACAGGAGGGGAAACCGGCCCGGCACACCTACCGGATTACCGCAAAAGGGCTGTCGCTCTTTCGCAAGCTCATAGTCGATTTTGGCGATGCCGAGGCGGTCAAAGACGAGGAGTTTATTGCCCGGGTGGCTTTCTTTGATTTCCTCAATGGGGACGAGAGACGGGTGATTCTGAAACGACGCAGAGCGGCGCTGCAGGATCGGTTGGCCCATGGACAGACGAAGCGGGAGATCGTAGCAGAGGTGTTCAAATCGTTTTGGGTGGAACGGACCCTGCAATGGAGCGAGCTTCGCATCTTCAATGAACTGTCATGGATTGACGAGCTCGAACGCGACGCGCGCCGATCTGACTCCCCCTCGGCATCGTTGCCGTCAACCAGGAAGGACTCAAATTCATGAGCGATACTCCCCAGACCGGAAACCGGGTGGCTGCGCCGCCGAAACCGCCTGCCCCCGACCAGGCGCGTCGAACCAGCGTCCATTGGCTTGTGCCGGTCCTCGTGGCGCTCATCGGCGCCTTCATGGCAATACTGGACACAAGTATCGTAAATGTAGCTATTCCGACGATGATGAGCGTCTTCGGCGTGGACACCGCGTCGGTCCAGTGGGTAGCTACCGCCTACCTTCTTGCGCTCGGCGTGGTCGTCCCGTTTTCCGGATGGCTCGGCGACCGGCTCGGTTTCAAGAATCTCTACATCGTCTCGATGGCAGTCTTCGTCATAGGTTCGCTTATGTGCGCCGTCTCCTGGAGCCTGCAGATCCTCATCGTGGCGCGGGTGATACAGGCGCTCGGCGGCGGGATGATCATGCCGACGACGATGGCGATGGTCTACCGTCTGGTGCCACGCGACCGGATCGGCCGCGCCATGGGCATCTTCGGGATCGCGCTCCTGGTGGCTCCGGCACTCGGACCGACACTCGGCGGCTATCTGGTAGAGTACGTCGACTGGCGCTGGATATTCACCATCAACCTCCCGATCGGCGTCATCGGGATTCTCCTTTCATGGTCCTTCCTGCCGGAGTTTTCCAGCGCGCATCCGGGGAGGCTGGACGTCTCCGGATCGGTAACCTCGGCAGTCGCGCTGTTTTCCCTGCTTCTCGCGCTCAGCAAGGGCTCTGATTGGGGCTGGGGAGCCGAACCAACCGTTATGCTCTTCTTCATCAGCTTTGTGGCCTTCGTCCTCTTCGTCTACATCGAGCTGACATCCGATAAGCCGCTTCTCGAGCTCCGTGTATTCAAGTATCCGAGTTTCACCTGGGCAAACCTGCTCATCGTGGTCTCCACCGTCGGTATGTATGCCGGCCTGTTCTACCTACCGTTGTTCCTTCAGAACATACGCGGTCTTGGAGCGCTCGAGACCGGCCTGCTCCTTATGCCGGGCGCGCTCGTCTCCGGCATGATGATGCCGGTGATCGGCCGACTCTATGACAAGGTGGGCCCGCGCCCGCTTGTCATCATCGGAATATCCCTGCTCGCGCTCACAACCTACTTCTTTCACTTCCTCAGCGTGGAGACAGCAACGTCCACGGTGATTGTCTGGGTGATGCTGCGCGGAGTTGTCATGCCGCTTGCCAACATGCCGGCGCAGACTGCCGCGCTGGCCGATATTCCGGACGAGCTTGTGGGGCGGGCTTCGGCGGTGACAAATATTATAGCCCGTGTTTCCGGCTCGTTCGGCATCGCAGTTCTCACCTCGATTCTTACCGCTCGACAGGCGGTGCACCGAGCGGACATCAGCTGGTCGCTCTCCGGTTCGAATCCCACGCTTTCGGCGACCCTGGCAAGGCTTGGTGCGGCGTTCGGCGGCGGCTCACGCGGCAGCGGCGGCGCGATAGCCTACATCGGCGGCCTGGTGACGCAGAACTCCTATGTCAACGCGATCGACGACGTCTTTCTCATCACTGCCGCCTTCACGGTCATCGCACTGATCCCTGCGTTTTTCCTCAAGCGCGGGTCGGCACCGAAACGATCCGGTGCGGCCCCGGAGTAACGGCATGGCGAGACGAGTCATCATCGGATCAATCCTTGCATTCGGTCTTCTCGGAGCTCTCGGCATTGCCGGATACTTTCGGTACCAGGAGATGCGGTACGTCGTCACGAACGACGCGGTCGTAGACGGCAGCCGGAGCGTGGTGAGTTCCACGCAACTGGGCCGGATTTCCCGCATGAGCGCTGCCGAAGGTGACACGGTGTCGCAGGGTCGACCCCTGTTCGCTCTCGACGAAAGGGCACTTGCAGACCAGGTGAATCAGGCGCAGGTTCGAGTCGAATCGGCCGCGCAGTCGGTTTCCCTGGCACGGGTGGAGCTGCAGAAAGCGAGCGACGACCTCGATCGGGCCACAGCGCAGTTTCGGGACGGCATATTAGCCAGGAACAGCTACGATGCGGCGAAACGCGCCCAGGCGCAGGCGCAGATCGGGTACGAGCAGGCGAAAACGCTGGAACAAGCTGGAGTCGCACAGCTGCAAGTCGCCGAAACGAATCTCGCTGATTCGGTAGTCAAGGCGCCGACAGACGGGGTAGTAGCGAAGAAATGGAAGAATCCGGGCGACGTCGTTTCTCCTGGGCAAACGGTCTACACCCTCTTCAATCTGAACCAGCTGTGGATAGATGCAAACATCGAAGAGACCCGTGTCCGATTGGTGAAACCCGGGCGCCGGGTTGAGATATCCGCCGACGCAATACCTGGCCGGACCTTTCTCGGCTCTGTCGAGCGCATCGGGGCCGGAACGGCCGCAATCTTTTCGCCGCTCTCCTCCTCCGGCGGCTCGGGCAACTTCGTCAAACAGGTGCAACGCATACCGGTTCGAATCGCCCTGTCCGGAGAGAGCGCGAACGGCATCGATGAAGGCGGCGCACGGCTGCTTCCGGGAATGTCGGTAACGGTACGGGTCGATATCGGCAGCAGATAGCGGGCCGGCACCAAAATCGTTCAGAAATACTCAGCGGCAGAATGTAGTCTGGTTCGAGGTGGTGTCGTCAACCGACAACGGGAAACTCAATCGATTTTATGGATTTAATTGACATTTTCGCAACGGTATGATACATTCGTCTCAGAGCCCGTGCGGCCACGGCGATCCGCTGCACGCTCAAGGACTTCCATGAAAGATACAACGTTGTCGGAAAAGACAATCCTCCTGGTCGAAGACGAGGAGGAGGTTCGAGAAATTGTCGGGCTGATACTTCGCACGCAGGGCGTTCGACTCGTGTCCGCCCGTTCCGCCGAAGAGGCGATACGGTTCGCAAGTCAGTGTGAGGCGCCCATCGACCTGATTATCTCGGATATGATCATGCCGGGAATGAATGGTCCAGAGCTTGTTACCAAGTTGTCCGAAAGTCATCCGGAGGCGCCCGTTCTCTACGTGTCAGGCTATCCGGAAACTGAATTCCGAAGCATCGAAGGCGACAAGCGAGTGCGGTTTCTCGGCAAGCCGTTTCTCCCGGACGAGCTCATCCAAAACGCGAGGGTCCTGATTCTGGGAGACGCCGCCTCGGCCGAACTGGAACCGCTCAATTCCTGAAGAGCGACGGCGCAACCGACGCGCTCGTCACAGAGTGCCGGAAGCTATCCGCGGGCGACCATGTAGGGCAGCTTCTCCACGACCTTTCTCACCTTGTCGCTGTTCGCGATGAGCAGGCTCGTGCTGTCCCAGATTCCGTCGACGAGCGCCTTGCGCCTGCCGTCCGGCATTTCGACCTTCACGCTCGAGTCATTGACCGAAATGACCATCGCGACAAGGTCGAGGGTAAACTCGGCCGCCGGGTCGTCGCCGGCTATCTGCTGCAGTCGGGCAATGTCGGCTTTTGCGGCGGTCACGGTCGGCATTCCGATCATCGTGGAATTCCCCGCAAAGATTTCGCCGTAGCTTTCCGCGACGACGGCTTTAATCCCCCATCGGTAGAGCGCCTGCGGCGCGTGCTCGCGCGAGCTTCCGCACCCGAAGTTCGAATTCGCCAGAAGGATCGACGCGTCCTTATACTCCGCGCGGTTGAAAGGATGTTCCTTTTCGCTTCCGTCGGCCATGAACCGCTCATCGAAAAACGGGAACTCTCCCATCCTGCTGAAGGTAACCTCTTTCAGGTAGCGTGCGGGAATTATTCGGTCGGTATCGATATCGTCTCCCGTAACGGGAACCGCCCGTCCGCTGATTCGGCTGATTTTAGACATGTCCTGCTCCTTGCGCTGACTGTGGGGAAGTGAACCGGCGAATGTCGGTTACGTGGCCTTCGATCGCTGCTGCAGCCACCATCGCCGGCGACATGAGAAGGGTTCTTCCGGTAGCGCTGCCCTGCCGGCCGATGAAGTTGCGGTTGCTCGAGCTTGCCGAGATCTGATCGCCCTGAAGCTTGTCCGGGTTCATCGCAAGGCACATCGAGCAGCCCGCCTCGCGCCACTCGAAACCGGCGGCGGCGAAGATCTTGTCGAGCCCTTCCGCGACTGCCTGAACTCGAACCTGCATGGAACCCGGAACCACAAAGGCGGTAACTCCCGCGGCTACCTTTCGGCCCTGAACTACCTCCGCGGCAGCCCGTAAATCCGAGATGCGACCGTTCGTGCAGCTTCCGATGAATGCCACGTCTATCTTCGTTTGATCCATGCGCTGTCCGGGCGCGAGCTTCATGTGCCGGTAGGCGAGCTCCATCGATGTGCGCTCACCCGCGTCTTCTACCGCGTCCGGATCGGGCAGTTTCTGGGTTATGGAAACGCTCTGCCCGGGCGTCACGCCCCAGGTGACCATCGGCTCGATGTCTGCCGCGTCGAACCGCACCACATCGTCATATTCGGCGTCCGCTCCCGAAGCAAGAGATTTCCAGTGTGTCACGGCCCTGTCCCACACATCTTCCTTCGGCGAGTACTCGCGTCCTTTGAGATAGGCGAAGGTGGTTTCGTCCGGATTGACGTAGCCGGCACGGGCGCCGCCCTCGATCGACATGTTGCAGACGGTCATCCGGCCTTCCATACTCATGTCGTCGAAGACATCGCCGGCGTACTCATAGGCGTAGCCGATGCCCCCCTTCACGCCCAGCCGGTTGATGATGTAGAGAATCACATCTTTCGGCGTCACCCCTGGCCCGAGTTTGCCGTTCACTTCGATTCGCCGGACCTTCATCGGATCCATGGCCATGCACTGCGAGGCAAGAACGTCGCGCACCTGCGAAGTGCCGATGCCGAAGGCGAGCGTCCCGAATGCGCCGTGGGTCGAGGTGTGTGAATCGCCGCACGCGATAGTCATTCCCGGCTGAGTGAGCCCGAGTTCCGGCCCGATGATGTGCACGACTCCCTGCCGGCCGCTCGAAAAATTGAAGAAGTTCACACCGAACTCCCGCGTGTTTGCTTCGATTGCCTGCATCATCTGCTCCGCCTGTCCGTCGGCGAATGGCCGGTGATGGGTAGCGGTGGGAACTATGTGATCGACCGTAGCGAATGTTCGTTCGGGATATGCTACCGAAAGTCCGCGCTCGCGGAGCATGTCAAAAGCCTGCGGGCTTGTGACCTCGTGAACGAGGTGAAGACCGATAAAAAGCTGCGTCTGCCCGGTAGGCAGGGTGGTCACCGAATGTGCATCCCATATCTTGTTGTAGAGCGTTCCTTTCGCCATAAGACCTCCAACGTCGTGGATGGACCTATCATACCGCTTCCCGGTATATTTGTAAAAGATATATTATCTATGAACAGCATAGGAACAAGCTATGGAAATCCACCAGCTCAGATACTTCCTGGCCGTCGCGCAATCAGGCTCGTTCACCGCCGCGGCGGAAGCATGCCACGTATCCCAGCCGTCGCTATCGGCGCAGATTGCCAAGCTCGAGTCGGAGCTTGACGGTCCCCTGCTCGAACGCAGTCGGCATGGAGCCCGCCTCACCGATCGCGGCGAGGAGTTTCGTCCCCACGCGGCCGAGGCCCTGCGGCAGCTCGAATCGGGACGGCAGAGACTCGAGGAGCTTTCCGGGCTTACCCGCGGGGCGCTGACCCTCGGCTGCCTGCCGACAACCGGCGCATACCTGCTGCCGCAAATCCTGCGCGCATTTCTCGATGCTCACCCGCATGTCCGGGTGAATCTTCAGGAGGCGTCATCTCCACAACTCGCGAAGGCACTACGGGAATTCGAAATCGATCTCGCCATTATCGACGAAGCAGGTCTCGGGCCGGGCATCAGGGCGGAAGAGCTTTTCAGTGAACCGCTCATTCTCGCCGTTCCGCCGGGCCACCGCTTCGCCGGGACAGACTCCGTGCCGCTGTCGGCGCTGCAGTCGGAGCAGTTCATCCTGATGAAAAGCGGGCGCGGGTATCGTCGCATCGTTACCGAGGCGCTGTCGGCCGCTGGAATCAGACCACAGATCGTCTACGAGAGTGACGAGATCGAGACCGTACAGCGGTTCGTTGAGGCCGGGCTGGGTATCACCATTGTGCCACGGATGGTGAGAAAGGAGAGAGGTCCGGTGTACGTCGGCATTGCGCCACCGACACCCTCACGAACGTTGCTTCTTGCCCGGCGCGAGACCGGAACGCTCTCCGCGGCAGCCGAAGCGATGCGGAAAATTGCGCTAGCTGCATTCGCCAAAAAAGACAACCCCCGCAGAGCCAACGACTCTGCGGGGGTTCGGGGTTTGAAGCACCGTGCATAAATATAAACCGCAATACCGCCGGAAGGTTACGCAGATTGCGCAATTTCGTCGCCTGATCCGGTGCAATATGCCTTCCGTCCGTAACCGCTTCGCGGATAGTCGTTGACCACAAGCGACGAAAAGGACGGCTCGGGAACTTCGGCTTTCAGGCCTGCATCGCGTCGGTCTGAGACGGATCGCGTACCAGGAGCCCGGGAAGGATACTGGTCGTGAAGTAGAGCATCCCCTCGTTCGCCAGGTGCATCGCTCCGCGCGATATTGCCCAGTCGAGAAAGAGGCCGCGCATAGCACGGTTGACCCAGTTCGCCAGGGTGAGCGCATCGACCGCACGGGAGAACTCGCCCGACTTCTGGCCGTAGGAGATGATTCCGCGTACGATTCGCACAAGGGGACGCTCGGGGTCGGTGAAAATCTTGACCCGATCGACCGGGGCGAGCTGGTTCATGTAAAGAATCCCGAGGGTCTGGAAACCCACTCGCTTGTGGAGATACTCCAGCTGGTGCCGGGTGAACTCGGTGAGTTGCGCGGCGGCCGAACCTGCCGCGCGAAGTCGCGGCTCGATTTCTTCATAGTAATCGTCAACCAGCCGAAACTCTTCGATGACTATGTCGCTTTTCGTCCGGAAATAGGTGTAGAACGTACCCTTCGCGGTTCCTGCCCGCGACGTGATGTCGTCTACGCTGACGTTGTCATAGCCCCGTTCTTTAAAAAGCTCGAGTGCGCTCTCGAGTAGACGATTGCGCGTTGCCTGAGCTCGACGCTTGCGCGCCGTGGTAATCCCGCCACCTGCTCCCAGATCGGTCATTCTCATCCCCATCATTACCTTAGCGATTTGGCCCGTTCGTGTAAACAAAAAAAGATGGCCGGGTTTCGACCACCACCATGGTCGCGCTCGGCGTCGCCGCGGAACCGACAGGTCGATATAATTCCCCGGGAGAGAAAAGATGAACCTTGCGGGAATCGATCTTGGTACCACATCTATTTCGGGCGTACTTTTCGATAGCGACAGGGACGAGGTAATCTGGAGTGGGTCCGCCGCATCGGAAGCCGGCCTGCGGCCGACGCACTCATGGGAGAACTCTCAGGACCCGCAGAAGATACTTGCCCGTGCCCGGGAGCTGCTGGCACTCATGAGAACGGGCGACCGGCGCGCGGACGCAGTCTGTATCACCGGGCAGATGCACGGGATACTCTATGTAGACCGCAGCGGAAATGCAGCTTCCCCGCTCTACACCTGGCTCGACCAACGCGGTTCTCAGCTCTACGATGGGAAACCGACGGGCGGGCGGGAAGCGACCTACGCTGAGGTGGCATCGACGATATCCGGACATCGACTTTCGAGCGGGTTTGGATTGACCACCCATTTCTACAATCTGCGAAACGGCCTGGTGCCGCCCGAAGCCGCGCACATCTGCACCATTATGGACTACGTGGCAATGAGACTCGCCGGCTCGACCTCCCCGGTAACCGATCCCACCAATGCCGCCGGGATGGGCGCATTTCTACCGGTCGACTCTTCATTCGACAGCGAGGCGCTGGAGCGACTCGGAATCGATGGGCGAGTACTTCCAAAAGTTGCGCTTGGCGCGGCCCTGCTCGAAAACGTCGCCGGTGGGTTGCTCATCACCGGGTCGGTTGGAGACAACCAGGCAAGTTTTCTTGGCGCGGTCCGAGACCCGGAGCACTCGCTCCTGGTGAACGTCGGCACAAGCGGTCAGATTTCCATTTTTCAAAACGAGCCGGGGAACTTTCCGGGCCTGGATTGTCGGCCCTTTCCCGAAGGGTATCTTCTTGTCGGCGCCACATTGAGCGGCGGCAAGAGCCTCGCCCTGCTCGCAGATTTCTTTCGAAGCGTAATCGAACAATTCGGCGGAACACCGCCGCGCGACATGTATGAGCGGATCAACGAATTGGTACTCGAAACTGAGGGCTTTGCGGATGGTTCTGCGGATGGTTCTGCGGATGGTACGCTGCCGGAAGGGCCGCTCGTCGACACACGTTTCGCAGGCGCCCGTGACAGCGATCGCCCGACGGGCGGGAAGATCGAACGAATCACCCTCACCAACTTTACGCCGGCTCGACTGGCCGCAGGCTTCATGCAGGGGGTGGCAGATGAGCTGCACGCGCTCTATCGTCGCGTGCCTGCGGAGGTAAGGAAGGATCACCCGGTCCTGGTGGGATCGGGGAACTCCGTGCGGAACAACCCGGCAATGCGGGCACGGCTTTCTCGAACATTTGGCTCAAACCAGCTGCTTGTGCCGGCACACGCTGAAGAAGCTGCGTTCGGTGCCGCGCTGCTTGCCTCGTTTCGATCAGGGGGCACTCGCAACATCAGAGACGCAATGAGCCACGTGTCATACCTTTGAGATAGCGGCGACCGCGGGAAACGGTTGGGGGTGGGAATCAATCGGGGCAGCCGAACGGCTGCCCCGGATCACTCTCTATTAGTGTAGCCTGGTCGACCTCACGGTCGCTTTGAGACTAGAAACGAGGGCGCGAGCGCTCCTGCGCCTCATTGACGCGAAGCTTGCGGCCGTCGAGTTCGGTACCGTCGAGTGCGGAGATGGCGGCGCGAGCTGCATCGGCTGATGCCATCTCGACAAAACCAAATCCACGGGGTCTGCCGGTGTCTCTATCGGTAATAACATTTACCGAGACGATTTCACCGTACTGCGAAAAGAGCTGATGAAGGCTGTCGGATTCCGTGTTATAACTCAGATTTCCGACGTACAATTTGTTGGCCATGAACGATTCTCCGGGGTTTTTGTTCCCCATTAGCTTGTTTTCTGGAATTCATCAACGATAAATATCTCGCGTCTTTCCGTATACACCGGGATACCAGGCACTCTACACGTACATTAACACAATCTCTGCCCGCCTGATGCTCCATGGGATCCCTGCACCAGACGCCAGTCCAGATGCGCCAGTATATCATATTTCATGTGAGAATTTCAAGCATACTTTTTCTGAGATTGTAAATTTTCGAATGAGCGCCAGGACAGGCCCGGACCTCACAGGCGCAACGTAATCCGTGCCGTTGTCAGGACCAGAAGGCTGAGCGGATAGTAGCTGGCCCGGTTGAAAAGATAGAGCGCGTTGCGGCGGTCGGCAGCCGCGAATAGCCGATACCCGGGGAGCAACAGAAGTCCTACTCCAATCATCGCAGTAAGCAGTGCAAACAGAATACCGCCTGTTGTCCCGGCAACCGGAAAGAGAGACAGGCTGAGCAGTACCGTGACAATCAGCGCGCCGAACGTGATTGCCGCGACGCCGACGGGTCCAATTGAGACCGGGACCGTCCGGAACCCGAGCCGGCTGATCCTCGGCAACATCTGCAAGATCGTTCGGAATATTCTGTCCACCGATCTCCCAGAGAAAGAGCCATGTCAGAAACAGCAGGAACCGGCCGATCGACGGGGCCGGATCCACCGCAATGATGGCTGCCAGGGGTCCCGCACTCTTTACGACTCCCGCTATCAGGGTACGAAGCGGAGTGACTCCGCCAAGAGCGCAATAGGCGGCTTCGAACAGGCAGGCCCCCAGGAACATGATCAGGCAGACGGGATTCAACAGGTAGCTGCCGACGGAGGCGACAACACCCCAGAAAAGCGTCCATGCGAAGCCCGCCCGGAAGCTGAGACACCCCTGGGCAATCGGATGCAGCTGCATTGCGGCGTCGAGATCTGCATCAGGATCGGCGCAGCCGGCCGCACGCCGCGCGTCGCGGCGGCAATCGACAAGATCATTCAGCGCATAGACCGCGGTGTAGGCGGCGAAAGAGGTTACCAGCCCGAGAACGATGACCTTGAGCTGCGGCAACTGCCCTGCCCACAGGAGGGCGGCCAGCCGCAGGCGCGGCCAGATCGAGCAATGCATGGGGCGTACGCGACAATGCAAAGAAATGCCGAACGTTCATGCCCTATCCGTCCTTGACGGCAACCGCGAGAATCGCGAACCGAGACTCCCGGTAGCCGTCGAGAATGCGAAGTCCGGCCGCGGCCAGCGCGTTTCGATACTGCGGTCCGTCGAACCGGTTCTTCCGCGGATGCACAAGAATGTGTTTGAGAACCGGCCCGGCGTAGAGCGCAGGATAGATCTCTTCAAAGTAGAAGATCCCGCCCGGCCTCAGCACGCGGGAGACCTCCCTGATCCCGCGGTTCCAATCTTCGAGGTGGTGGATAATCCCGAAGTTGAAAACCGCGTCCATGGCGGCATCAGCGAATGGAAGCTGCTGCGCGTCGCCGACGGCAAACTGTACCCGACCCGACGGCAGCGCTCGTTGCTGCCTTGCGGCACGCCGGATCATGTCAGGATCGATGTCGACAGCATCGATATGCGCGGGCGCGAACCTCTTGTGAACGAGTCTCGAACCCACCCCGTTGCCGCACCCGATCTCCAGAATGCGCGCTCCGGGAGCGAGATTTCGCAGGCGTTGAAAGTAGCGCACCTCGCCCATAAGAAACGCCGATCGCCACGGACCGTCCACCCACAGCCGCTCCACCCAGTTCGTTTTCAATTCGCCCTTCCCTCCCCGCCTTCTGCAGCCGACCGCGGCCGACGGGCTCCGGCCGTCCGCGGCCGACGGGCTCCGGCCGTCTGCGGCCGACGGGCGCAATAGACTGTCGATAGTCCGAACGTGAGCGGCAGCGCTCTCACTCCGACGAATCCCGCGGCGGCGATCTCGTCCGAGAATCGCTCCGGCGAGGGAAATCCATGCACCGATTCCTTCAGATAGCTGTAGGCATAGTCGGTTCGCGACAGCAGGTTTCCGACAAACGGCATGACATGGTCGAAATAGAGCCGGTAAGCTCTCCCGACAATCGGTGAATCCGGCAGCGCAAACTCCATTATGAAGAGTCGTCCACCCGGTTTGAGCACCCGAAAGAACTCTTCAAGCGCCGGTCGCCGATCGGGCAGGTTCCGCAGCGCGAACGAGATGGTTACCACATCGGCCGCGCATTCCTCGATGGGAGTCCGTCTGATATCGGAATGGATCAGCCGTATCCGATCGCGGACCGCCGCATTTCTTTCCTTTCGTATCTTTGAATCGGCCACGGCCAGCATCTTCTCGGAGTAATCGACCGCGAGAATGCGCAGCGATCGATGTCGTCGCGTCAGCTCGATCGCCACATCGCCGGTGCCGGTCGCCATATCGCACACGACCTCCACCGGCTCCCGACCAACGAGCGCCGCGAGGATGTGTCGCCAGTGAATGTCGCGGCCCAATGAGAGCAGGTGGTTCTGTACGTCGTAGGTGGTGCCGATGTTTTCGAACATCTCGTGGAGCTGCGAATCGGGGAGAAAAGACTCGACCCGCAGAGGGCCGCGTGCCGCGCTCCGACCGCCGTAGAGGATTCGGGAAAACAGGCGGGAAATCGTGCTGGATTCCGCCATGCCGGGATGCCGAGTCTGGCCCATATCCGACCTTCATGAGAAATGATTGTGTACCGACTGTGCCTACAGACTAATTGGCCGCGCGGCGTGTGTCAATTGAAGCGGCAGAGGTCATCCCGGACGACCTCTGCCGGGGAGTGCTCTGTCGCTAGTTCGCAGGCTGTCCGAGCATCAGCGTAGATAGACGGGTAGCGTCGACATATTTCTTGAACGCTGTCTGGATCTCCGCCGATGTCAGCACCCGGTAATGAGCGGCGACCTTGTACAGGCGATCGAGTGAAAGCCCTTCCTGGCTGTACCCGATCCAGCTGTGGGCAACGTCGGAGGCGCTTTCGTTGGACAACTCGATCTGCCGCAGCTCCGACGCCTTGGCAAGATGCAGCTCCTGATCGGTCAGCGGCGTCGACGCCATCTGCTGCAGCACCTGAATTGCAATCTGCTTCGCCTCTCGGACCTTCTGTGGATAGGCACCGAACTCGATGTAGAAGTACCCGCGGGTTTTTGCAAATGAGGCTGCCGACCCGGCCGAATAGACAAGCCCCCGTTTCACGCGCAGCTCCCGATAGAGCGGACTCGCGAATGAGCTGCCGCCGAGAAAGTCATTTCCCAGCGTTATCGCGTAGTGCGCAGGATCGTCGTAGGTAAGTCCGACGGTCTCTGCCATCACCACCTCGTTTTGCTGTCTGACCGGATCACTCACCGTGATCTCCTGCGCGTGAGATGGCGGTACTGGTTTGTAGTGAAGATTTGGCCGGGGTCCGTCGGCCCGCCAGTTTCCGAAGTATTTCTCGATGATCTGTCTGACCGCAGGTGCGGCGACATCGCCCATTACCACGATCGTCGTTTCGTCCGGCCTCACCACTTTCTCGTAGTAACTGCGGACGTCTGCAAGGGTGAGGGACCGAATTGTTTCCGCGGTGGCCAGACGGGCGGAGGGATCGCCATCGGGAACCAAAGCTGCCTGCAACTTGTGACGGAACATGAAAACGGGGCTCTGCAGCTGCCCCGCCATATCCTGGGCCTGCAACGGCTGCTGTGTGGAAAAGGCCTTCTCGGGAAGGGCCGGATTGAGCAGATCGTCTGAGAGCAGCCGTACGCCAGTTTCAAATGTCGAGGGCAGCACATCAAGCCCGAAGTCGGTTCCCGCGGAGAAGTCTGCGCCGATAGAATCCATTGCAGCCTGGAAAGATTCCCGGGTCATGTCCTTCGGCCCCCACTCGAACAGCGCATTGAGCAGGTTCTCTACGCCTTCCTGCCCCTTCGGCGCCTGCAGCTTTTCGTTGGTATGAACGCTTCCGTAGAGGCTCACCGCACGGCTCCCTTTGAGCGGCTCCACGATGAGCCGCAGGCCGTTCGCCATGTCGTAGACCGTCGGGTGGAACTGCGGTTTGGGATCGGGCAGCAGCGCGAGCGCTGTGGCAGCCCACTCGGGAAGCCGAACTCCCGACTGCGAAGTTGATCCAAATGATTCGGGTGCGCCAAACACCTGCCCGCCTCGCGGTCCGGCAGTCGAGGAACTCGGGGTCAACACGAGCGTGATCGCGTGGTCGAAATCGAGCAGCTTTGCGATTTCCGCCCTCACCTCCTGCTCGCTCACGTTCTCGAGCAGGCTCGCAGCTTTCGCCGGAGATTCGAGTCCCTGGAGAGCCACCGCATTGGTCCAGGCATTCACGAGGCCGGACACCGAATTACTCTGAAGGTCCGTGGCCAGGATTGCTCTGCTCCTTTCGGCTGCAATCAGGTCCGGCGGCAAGCCTGCTTTTGACTGCTCGACCGCGGCGCGCACGTCCATCTCGATCTTCTTCGGGTCGGTACCAGCAGGAAATGCCGCCCACGCGTAGGCGTAACCGGCCTTCACCATTGCCTGATAGCTGAACCCGGAATTGAGCGTCTTGCCCTGGTAAGCAAGCTCGGTGAGCGCGCCGCGCTGAGAGTCGAGCACCCGTGCCATCAACCGGGCCGTCGGGTAGTCGGGACTCTGGTATCCCGGCATGCGGAATACGAATGCCACAATGCCGTAGGACTGGTCGGTCGTCGACGAAAAGGTTTGTGGTGCTACCGGATTCAGGTTGAACGCGGGACGAGCGGGGAGATCGCGTCTTGGAATCGATCCGTACAACTGCCGGATCTTCGCGATGACCTTTGCCGGGTCGACGTCGCCGGCCACGACCAGAAGCGCGTTGTTCGGGGCGTACCAGTTTTCGTAGAAGTTCTTGAGCAGCGTCGCGTTTGTCTTGTCGAATGTCGGTTTTGTTCCGAGGCCGGTGTCCTCATAGGGTGTACCGGCGAAAACCGCACCCTGGGCCTTCGATTCGAGAACGTAGAGCGGGTTCGAGTTGTCGCGAGCCACCTCCTGCTCGATCGCGCCGCGCTCCTTCTGCCAGTCGGCCTCCTGGTCGTCCACACTGGACATTCGAATCGCCCCGATCTTGAGCGTGATGTCCAGATCGGAGGCCGGTACCGTGAAGTAGTAGTTTGTGGTGTCTTCGGTGGTAAAGGCGTCCATGTTTCCGCCGAGCTGGGCAGAGATCTGCGAGAGCTGGTCGCCGCTTAGTCCGGAGGAACCACGGAACATCATGTGCTCCTGAGCGTGAGCCGTGCCCGGGAATCCGGCCGGTGACTCCTTGGATCCGGCAAAGTAGGTGATCTGCTGGGTAACGACGGGAGCGAGCGGGTCCCGAACAACGACAACCCGCAGCCCGTTGTCGAGAGTGGTACGAACGACATCGACCGCGCTTGCGGCAGGTGTCGCACTGCCTGCCGCCGCTGGAATGGTCGCAGCGCTCTGAGATGTGCATCCGGCGAGCGTGACAAGCGCAACGCCGAGAACGAGCGCGACAGTCGCGCGTGAACGAGTACTCATAGGGTGTTCCTTTTTGGATAAGTAGAATTCCATGTCACGAATTTCAAGGTCGAGACGACACCGGACGGGGCGAGAACCGCGTCGGTGAGAGAGGCCGTTGTGCATCAGGAGCTTCCGGTGAAGGTCAGCACGCGACAATAATACCTACGCGACAGTCGAAACGGCAAATTTTAGGACCGTCGAGCGAATTACCGTCACAGATCGGAAAGGACAATTGCCGTCGCCGAGCGGAGCATCCGCTCGGCGACTGTGTGCTTCAGACGACGAGCCAGAGTGAGCGGGGTGTCTCCGCTATACAAAGATTGCTGAAACGGGTCCGCGCCGGCGGCAAGGAGCAGATCAACCAGCTCCGGCCTGTTTTCCCGCGTCGCAGCGAATAACGGCCGGTCGCCGAATCTGTCACGAGCCTCAATACTGGCATGAGCCTCTATCAATACACGTGCCACCTCGAGATGGCCATTCTCGCTCGCGTAGAAGAGGGCCGTCGCGCGGTCGGCGTCCCGCGCGTCGACGCGCGCTTCATGCGCGAGCAACAGGTTCACCACCGGGAGGTGCCCGTTCATCGACGCGAGCATGAGCGGTGTTCGGCGGAGCGGATCTGCAGCGGCGGGAGCATCGATCAGAGAACCGGATTTCAGGCACGAAGCACACGCGACAATGTCGCCACGCGTCGCGTGCACCGCGAGCGCTCCCGGTTCATCCGCGTACGAAATGCCGACCGGGCAGATGAGCCCGAGCAAACAGAGGACACCGAGCGCAAACTGACCCTCTTTCATGACTTGCCTCCTGCAATCAGAATCGTTCCCGGTCAAGCCTACGCCCCCCCCCGTGCCGCAACCGATCCCCGGATCGTTCCGTATTCGTTCCGGCTGGTTTTTTTGCATGAACTGCAAAAAAGACCTATACTGATGGGTGTACAGCGCGGCATGAACCCGGTCGCCGGTGGCGACGGGACGCCCTGACTGCTCTATCATTTCGGCGAGGCATGCATGGTTACCGTTTCGGTACTCGGCCCACCGGTAATACGCCGGGACGGCGTAGTCCTCCGGTTCGGGCGAAAGAAAGCGATTGCCCTCCTGGTTTTTCTTGTTTCATCTCGTGAATGGCACAGTCGTGATTTCCTGGCGGCGCTCTTCTGGCCGGAGCAGAACCAGGAACGGGCACGCGCCGAGCTCCGCAAAATGCTCTCCATCATTCACTCGGTTTGCCGGGACGATATCCTCTGTTCTGAAGAGGACAAGGTGCGTTTCTGCCCCGAATGCGAAGTATCTGTGGACGCGGAAATTCTCCACTCCGCCGCGGGGGCAGCGATGGCGGGGAAAAACTCCCGGGCAGAAGAAACAGGCGCCGAAATCGAGGCGATGCGAACCGTGCTTGAAACGTACGGGGCCGAATTCCTCTCAGGCTTTTCTCTGCCGGACTGTTCGGAATTCACCGAGTGGCAGTTGCGCCGGCAGGCGAACCTGCGCGCGGATGCGATCTTCCTGTACGACACCTATATCGAAAAACTCCGAGCCATCGGGGACCTGCCTGCCGCAATCGAAGCCGCACGACGCAGACTCGATATTGATCCTTTCGACGAGGCGGTCTACAGAGTCCTGATGTCATTGTACGCGGAAGCCGGGCAGAGGGCGCTCGCTACCAACCTGTTCGAGCAGTGCGCGAGGATGCTGCATCGGGAGTTCGCCGCTGAACCGGAAGAGGCCACCAGACGGCTCGCCGGCGAGATTCGGCATGGGAAAAAGCGATCACCCGCGGCCCCCCGTCCGGCGCGGCCCCGTTCGCGCCGTCGCGCGATTCTTATCGCTGGAGCGGCGATAGCTCTCGCCGGTGGAATGATTCTGCTCTTCCTCCTCCTTTCGGCCCGCAATGCCGATCCGGCGGTGATCGCGGTCCTGCCGATTCGAACGAGCGATTCCGGTGGTCAGCAGCGTTGGCTCGATACCGGCTTCACCAGCGTCATCGCGTCGAACTTGTCCCGATACAAAGAGCTGCGCGTAATCTCGCCGGCCGCGGCTCTTACGGCAACCGTGGGAATCTCGTCCGAAACGAGTATTGCGGCCAGGCTCCGCGCGCGATATCTGGTATCGGGGTCTACACAAACCGATGCCGACCGGATCCAATATGTCGTTCGGCTTGTCGACGGCCGCTCCGGCAAGGAGATCTTAACCGATAGGTGCGATGGAAACGTGGCGTCCCTTCTTTCTGCACAGCGCGACCTGGTCGCCCGAATCGCGGCCGCCGTCGGCGCAAAATCCGTCGCCGGCGAATCCGACGGGGAGATCGACGCTCACGGCGCGGCCAGGAGCGCTCGAAGCCTACCTCTACGGGCTTTACTTCAACCAGCACGAGATCACGGCGGAGACTGTCGAAAAAGCACGCGCCTATTTCGAACAGGCCATTGCACTTGACCCGACATTCGCCCCGGCGGTGGCAGCTCTGGCCAACTGCTATTGGGGAGCCGCTCAATTTGGGCTGATTGCGCCACAGCAGGCGATGCCCCGCGCGCTCGAGCTTGCTGATGAGGCCATACGGCTCGACCCCGAACTCGCCGGACCTCATGTCGTTCGGGCCTTCGTGCTCTATCTTTTCGAGTGGGACTGGCAGTCGGCGGAACTGGAATTTCAGACTGCGCTCGCACTGAATGCCAGCTCCGTTGATGCGTATCGTTGGTACGGGTCCCTGCTCACCACGCTTGGTCGGCACGATGAGGCGGTGGCGATGGTGCGCGAGGCAGCACGGCTCGATCCGGCGTCCCCGCTCAACATAGTCAACGTTTCAGCACGACTCTACTACGCACGTCAATACGAGGCGGCAATCCGCGAAGCCGATCGCGCGCTTCAACTGGAACCGGACTTCTGGATGGGCCACCTGATCAAAGGTGAAAGCCTTGTCGCACTCGGAAAATACGAGCTCGGTATCGCGGCGCTTTCTCGCGCGGAACAGGCGGACGGCGGACTCGAACCGGCATCCTACCGAGCCTACGCGCTCGCGCGCAGCGGGCATGCCGAGGAGGCATCCGCTCTTCTGTCGCGACTCGAGAAAGACTCGGATGCCGCATTCAACTCCCCGTTTCTTCTTGCCGGCGGATATCTCGGGCTGGGGAACACCGACAGGGTTCTGACACTTCTCGAAAGGGCATATGACGACCGAGACCTGAATCTTGTCTGGAATATCCGGGACCCCGCACTTGATGCGCTGAACGCCACTCCGCGGTTCAAAGCACTCATGACGAAGCTTCACCTCGATCTTCGAAGAGTCGGACTCTCACTTGACTAATCGCGTTGGAAATCGTATGTATCGTAGTACAACCTTTTTTCTTCGAGGGAGGGAGAAATCCCGACCGGCGGTTATAGTCCGCAATCCGTTGGCAGCCATGCGAGCGGGGGAAACGGTGAGATTCCGTTGCCGACAGTGAGAGTCTGGATGGGAGAAGAGAGAAAGGTTATCTTGGCGATAGTAGTCTATCTATTGAGATCCTTTCTTGACTTTCACTTCCCCATACTCTCTCCGCGAAGAAGCGCGGAGTCTATTGAATGGATGATGGAACGCTCATTCACGTCCGAAATCTGAATTTTGCCTTTGCAGATCCCGTGCTCCGGGAAATTTCCTTCGATGTGCGTCGGAACCAGTTCGTCTCGTTTGTCGGCCCCTCCGGCTGCGGCAAGACGACCCTGCTCTACATCCTGCTCGGGATGCACCGGCATTTTGAGGGGTCGGTCGAAGTCTCCACAACCAATACCTCGTTCGTTTTCCAGCATGATTCGCTGCTCGAGTGGCGAGATGCGTTGTCGAATGTCCTTCTTCCGTTTGAGTCGCGCGGGATCCCGGTAACCGGTGAGATCCGTTCACGCGCACTGCACCTTCTCGAGACGGTAGGGCTCGACGGTTACGAACACCTCTTTCCCAATGAGCTCTCGGGAGGAATGAAGAAGCGCGTCGAGATCGCACGGGCGCTGGTGACCCGTCCGGAATTGCTGGTGCTCGATGAGCCATTCTCCTCCCTCGACATCATCAGCCGGGAACGATTGAACATCCTCATCAAAAACATCCATTCGGGTACCAATCAGACGGTTGTCATGGTTACGCACTCGGTCGAGGAGGCCTGCTTTCTGTCCGACACGGTCTATGTGCTCTCGAACAAACCGGCAGGCATTATCAAGACCGAGCGCATCCAACGAAACGGACAAGAGAGCAGGGAACAGTTCTCGTTGACCGATGCAGAGTCTCGGGTGGACCGGTCGATCCGGGCCGAGGCAAAGGCCCTGTGGAGCATGAGGCCGGAACCGACGGTCGATCTTCGCGCAGAGAAGCCGCAGAGCGGGATCGGCGATAGGCTCGTCGGCAGTTTCAAAAAGAATTACAATCGCTGGCTCATCCCGGTGGAAGCGGTTGCCATATTCTTGCTTCTCTCATTCGTGAAACGCCGGTTCAGCGTCCCCGACTACATTTTTCCCGCGCCGATGGCCATAATCACCAGGTTCGTCTCGACGCTGCTCGACGGGTCCATTCTCCCGAACCTCGCCGCTACCGTCTACGAATCGGCCGCCGGATTCCTGATCGCATTTGTACTTACGTTGATTCTTGGGTATGCAATAGCAAAATCAAAAGTCGCATCCAATCTCATGATGCCGCATCTGATAGCGCTCAACACGATACCCGCGGTGGCGCTGGCACCTTTCCTCGTGCTGTGGTTCGGGTTCGGTTTCGCACCAAAGATAACAACCGCCGTTATTCTGATGTTCTTTCCAATGCTTATCAACAACATTTCCGCCATTCACCTGGCCGAGGAGCGGGTGCGTACGCTTGTACGCTTCTACAAACCATCCCGCAGGCGCGCGTTTATCAAGTTCGAGCTTCCGGCGGCGCTCCCGGTCATTTTCAGCGGGATCAAGGTTTCGATAACGCTCTCGGTCATCGGCGCGGTCGTCGGCGAGTTCGTATCCGGACAGGACGGGCTCGGTGCGCTGGTCAATCTGGCAAAGGCCAATTTCGACATGGAGCTGATGTTCGTCGGGCTTCTGTGGCTCGGCTTCCTCGGACTCTTCTATTTCGGTATCGCAAGCGGGTTTTATGCGTTCATCCAGGCAAGAAGAAAAACAGGTTCAAGGAGATAGAAATGAAGAAACGGCTGCACGAGACATTCAAAGCAGTTATTCAATGGCTCACACGACCGCGCGGTTCGGCGTCGCGGGTGACAGGACTTGTCCTGTTGCTCATGACAGCGGTCCTGCCGCTGGCACAGGCGCAGCAGCTCGATCCGGTGAAACTCGCAATCGCCTACATCCCCAATATCCAGTTCACGCCGTTGTATGTCGGAATCGAAAAAGGTTACTACCGTGATGCCGGCGTCGATCTGAAGATTGAGTATGGATTTGGCATGGACATCTATACGTTGCTCCTCGCAGGGAAGATCGATATCGGGCTTGCCGACTCGGACCAGCTCATTATCGCCGGATCGAAGGGGCTCGCGCTTGCCGCCGCCTTTCAGTATTACGAACGATATCCTGTGGCGATCGTTACAAAGAGGGGAGCGGTGACCAATCCGGCGGATCTTGTCGGAGAGACGATAGGAGTTCCCGAGCTTTTCGGAACGAGCTATATCGGGCTCCAGCTCTTCCTCGAACATTACAATCTCACGGACAAAGTCAAAATCGAGAAGATCGGCTATACGCAGATTCCTGCTCTGCTCAGCGACAAGATAGCAGGCGCCGTAGTCTTCGTGACCAACGAGCCGGTGAAGTTGCGCGAGATGAATGTGCCGATCAACGAGTGGGACGTGATGAGCTTTTCGAACCTGGTGAGCTCGTCGTTCATCAGCTCGAAAGCAGACCTTGCAAAACGTGCCGACGTGCTCGGACGTTTCTTCGCGGCGACAAAGAGAGCAATGGAGTACACCGCCGGCCACATCGATGAGTCGGTCACCATAGCAATGAAGTACATAAACGGCGCCGACGCGAGCCAGAAGCCCTTTCTTACCAACGCCCTGCGTGCTACGGCAGACCTGTGGAAATCGCCGAATGGCTACGGCTACATCGATACTGCCCGCTACCAGGAGTCGATCAGGACGATGGCGACGATGGGCCTGATTCCGGCCGCCTATTCGGCGGAACGAATCGTGAACCCGCTCGCGCAGCAGCCGTAGCGGCGCCCGTGCCAAAGCGCGGAGCCCTCACCGGCAGGCGCACCGCGCAACTTCACCGCAGAACCTGTTCCGCGTCGCGTCGCGGGACGAAGTTGAGGACAAGAGGCTGTGAGCGGTCCGGCTGAGACTGCTGCCACGTCGCGTAGTAACCCTCTTCGGTCGCGAGCACATCGACGTACCGGCTGCAACCCGTTCCATGGGGACTTGCAAAGAACGGGAGCGTCTGCGAAAGCCGGTCGATTGGACCCAGGGGCCCCGGGTCGCTGAACGCAGCGCCGCCAATCTCCTCGCAGGAGTATCCGCGCGGGCGGCGGACGGCGGATGGATGCTCATCGTATTTCCGAAGAGATTCAGCGCCGTCGTAGAAGAGCACGAAGATGTGCTGGTGATCCGCGAAAGCGCCGACCGGCGGAACCGGAACCAGACCGGTCACCCTGCTTGCCGCAACATCCCAGGTGAATCCGCGCGGGAACCGTTCGTAGTCAGGCTTACCGAAACTGTTGCTGCCGGCCGGGCGGACCGCCATTCCGGTGTTTGCGCTCGACCAGTTGAAAGGATGCGTGCAGAAATAGAGCACGGTTTCGCCGCTCGAGGATCTATGGATGGCCGGATCCTTTACGTGAAGCCACCGGGGATCGCTGCACTCGATGAGCGGTTCGATCGCCGCGTGCGTGAGCTCTTCAATCGAGGAGGCGTTGGCGTGGTCGATTGTCCACACGCCGGTTCCCGGCTTCAGGAAAGCTTCAAGCCCTGCAGGATAGGCAATTCCCCTCTTTTCGGTCGAAACGAAGAGCTCTACCCCGCCTTCACCGAACAGAAGCTTCGCCCCCTCTATCGACACAACTTCCCGCTCTCCGCTATTCAGGTCGGATTTCGAAAAGCTCAGTACCTTCTCGAAAGCTCCTACCGCGATCGACCGATCGAAAGATCGCGAGCTCGAGACCTCGAGTTCCGGCGTCGAGACCCGTCCGGGAGTCGCCGAAGTTCCGATATCTCCCGATCAGGTACATTGCGCCATCCGGACCGATGGATAGATTTCCCGCTCCAAACCAGAATCCTTCACGATTCTCCCGCGGGAAGACGATCGGTTTGGCCGCGTCCTGATCGACCAGAGTTTTCGCGAAAGCCGACAGTTTCTCTCGCGCGTCCTGAGAAAGGGTATTCATGATTCACAGACTCCTTTGTTGAGCTTCCATGGGATGCAATCGCACATTCACTTCAACGAGCCTGCAGTAAGCCCGCCACCGCGACCGGTTGAACCACCCCGCAATAGAGAGAAATGAACGAGAACATCGCGCCGCCGATGAGGGCCGAATCGTCACGGACCGGCACGAACTCCAGAGGCACCGTTTCCGGCGAATAGCTTCGCACCCGCTTCATGTAGGATTCCTGGACCAGACTCCAGTAGAGCGGGCCGAGCGTCGTCAGTCGCCCCCCTATAATTACCCGCTGCGGATCGGTGATCGACACCAGATTGAAGAGCGCTTTGCCAAGGTAATCGGCTGCTTCACGAATGAGGCTCGCACAGAAGAGATCGTGCTCGGTAAGCCGGGCGATCAGAAACTCGATGAGCGCTTCCCGGACCGGCGGATGTGCAAGCCCGAAATGGTCGGCGAGCGCCGAGGAGACCGCCCTCTCGGATGCTACGGTCTCCAGACAGCCTTCGCGGCCACATCGGCACAACAGGGGCCGGTCGGTAATGTACATATGACCGAAGTCGCACGCGTCGCCGTGCACGCCGCGATAGAGGTTTCCGTTTATGATGAGTCCCGAACCGATTCCGGTACCTACGTAAGCGTATACGACGGTATGGAGCTCTTTCCCGAGCCTGCGGTAGAACTCGTGCACCGCCATCGCCTCGGTATTGTTGATGCGGTGAACCGGAACGGTCTCGAACGCCTGCTGAAACTGATCGTGTATCGCGGCTACGTTGTAGGGATGGTTCGGCAGGGCGAGCGCCACGGCGACAAGCTTCGCCTCGGCGCGAATCCCGGCGACGAGTTTCAGAAGCGCGGAAATCACCTCCGAAGTGTCGTGTTCCTGAAATCCGCCCTCGAAAATAAGGTCTCGGGTTTGGAGCACGTCGTAACCGAAATCGACCACGCCGATCCGGCACCGCTCAGGGGTGAACTGCACCGCTGCGGCGCAGCTCGCCGAGGGATTCCGCGCGAGGACCTCCGACCGTCTTCCGGCCCCGATCTGTTCTACGTCGCCGGCGCGCCTGATCAAGCCCTGGTCGAGGAGCGCGCCAGTGATGCTGGAGACTGTCGAAGGTGCCAGCTGCGTCTCAGCGACAAGATCGTGTCGCGAAAGTGATGGGTGTTTGAAGAGCGAATTGAGGATAAGCGATCTATTGTTCGACTCGAGATCGGCCGTCTGGCTCGGCCGGGATCCGCGACTTTTTGGCTGCAAAGATGTCAATAATTTCCTCTGATGAATTGATATAAAATTATTATATGAATAGACATATATCTCTTTCGTGCCGTAATTAATTCTCGTCTCGAAATAATTCTATGACGACTCCACTCATCCTGGCAATGTTTTTCTCCGGGGCTGATGCCGAAATTGTTGCACACGGGCGCGCAACAGGCGATAATGTGGCCCTCGCAGGGAGCCAGGAATGATACGCCTCGAAAATGTCTCGAAACGTTACGGCAAGAACGGACCGAACGCGCTGAATAGTCTGACGCTCACCGTAGAACGCGGTGAGCTGTTCGGATTTCTCGGACCGAACGGCGCGGGCAAGACCACGACTATCAAGATACTTGTAGGCCTTCTTCGGCCTGACGCCGGCCGCGCCGAGGTGGACGGCATCGATTGTCTCCGAAATCCGCTTGAAGTCAAACGTCGCATAGGCTACGTTCCCGATGAGCCTTTGCTCTACGAGAACCTGACCGGCGCTCGGTTTCTCGCTTTCATCGCGGACGTCTACGAGGTTCCCGTCGGCGAACGAAAGATCATTGCGGAACTTGCGGAACAGTTCGAGCTTGAGCGGCAGCTCGACGAACGGATCAGCGCCTATTCACACGGAATGCGCCAAAAACTGTCAATAATAGGAGCGCTGCTTCACGATCCGGAAGTATTCATACTCGATGAGCCGATCGTCGGACTCGACCCACGTGCGTCCTTCGTCCTGAAGGAGAAGATGCGCGAGCTGTGCAGCCGCGGGGGCACCGTCTTCTTCTCTACCCACGTCATGGAGGTCGCAGAACGGCTTTGCGACCGGGTCGGCATCATCCGGGCCGGGCAGATGATCGCCGCCGGCCCCCTGGCCGAGCTGCGACGAACCGCCGGTGAGGCCGATGCGACGCTCGAGAAACTCTTTCTGGAGCTGACCGATGAAAACGCTCTCGCTCCTTAAGGTCAAGATCGCAGCCACCACCTGGCTTTCCCGTGGCCGGCTGGAGCGGCTGCGGGCCGGCAGACAGCTGTGGATCCTTCCTTTGGCGCTGATCGGTTTCGGAACTATTGTTTCCCTCGGTTTGCTTTTCCTCATCCAGAATTACGTGGGACTCTACGCGCTCGGCGTGGCCGTGGGACGACCGGAGCTCTCGCTGATTGCGGCGGTCTTTTCCGATTGGGCGCTGACCTTCGTGGTGAGCTTTCCCCTTGCAATTTCCGTACTCTATTTCTCCCACGACGCCAGACTGCTATTATCGCTTCCCATCCCCCCGAAACGGATCGTCGCGGTCAACTATCTGTTACTCTACGCATACACGCTCCCGGTCCAGGTCCTGGTTCTCACCCCCGCGTTCATTGTCTATCTCGCGGCCCGGGGGGTCACCCTCGTCGGGATACTCGGCGCGTTGACGGTCACTCTCACCGGATGCCTTCCGCCCCTCGCTCTCTCGGTAGTTCTGGTAGTCGCGCTCACCCGGGTAATCAACGTCAGCCGCCATCGGGTTGCTCTCGAGGCGACAGGGATGCTGCTGCTGATCGTCATGCTCATCGTCTTCCAGGTGGCGGCTTCCCGAACCATGATGAGCTCCGTTTCAGCGGTCGGGCCAACTGAAGCCATGCGGTCAGTGGCGGCGGCGCTCATTTCGATTGGCGATTCGTTTCCGCCGCTTCTGTGGGGCGCGCTGGGTCTCCGCTCTCCCGCTCTGCTGCTGCCGTTTTCAGCCGTGGGCGCCGTCATGACCGTGGCCGCCGCCCATCTTGTCAACCGGGGTTTTCTTTCTCAGATGATCTCCCGCGGTGAGATCACCTCTCGGAAAACGACGCGCGCCTCGGCGAGCTGGACCCGGGTAATTCTGCGCCGCCGTCCGGTCACGAGGGCGCTCCTCGGTCGCGAGCTCACGATCCTCTCGTCGAACTCCACCTTCGTCGTGGAAGCTGCCGGAGAGGTAGTGGTCCTGCCGCTCGTACTCGCAATTTTTGCTCTGGTGACGCCTGCGGATGTCATTGCGGGAGCCGTGCCGGTAATCCGAGGCTTTCCATTCACCGCCCCGGTAGTGCTCGGACTGTTGACCCTGATGGCCGGATTCAACACCGTCTCTGCGACGGCGATCTCGCGCGAGGGAAATAGCATTGGATTGAGTCTCAGCCTCCCGCTTGCCGGACGGCGACAGATCAGCGGCAAACGAGCCTCTTTCTTTCTGCTTTTCGGGCCGGCGTTCGCATTGAACACACTCATCGCGGCAGTCCTCATTCGGCTTGGCGTTGTGGACACGATCCTGCTCATAGTCGCCGGAGTTCCCATCCTCGATCTGATCTTCGGGATATCGATAGCCGCGGACCTGCGCAGACCGCTCATCGACTGGACACATCCGCAGCAAGCAATGAAGCAGAATATGAACGTGCTGGTCTCCATGGGACTGGTCTTTCTCATGACGCTTTGTCTGGGCGCGGTCGTTCTGGTTTCGATTGCAGCCGGCGCGAAGGGCCCGTTGACCATCCTGGTTGCGGGGGCCGCCGCAGCGGCCGGTACGCTGCTACTTCGCCGGCCGCTTGCTCGCTACGCCGACGAACGTTATGCCTCATCGTTCGGCCGGTGAGCCGGGTCTCCACCCGGGAGAACGGGCGCCGATCCTCTCCGGCTTTCAATTTCGCGCCGGGCGGACTATAGTGACTGCGGTTCAAACTCATGAAACCACCGAGAATCGAAGACATGCTCCTCTACGAGGACGACAACCTCATCATCATCAACAAGCCCGCCGGATTGGCGAGCACGGACGAGCGGGATCCGTCCCGACCGAGTCTTCTCAGCCTTCTTCGCGCCCGGACTCCGGGAACCAGACTCTGTCACAGAATCGATCGCGAAACGAGCGGAGTTATCGTTGCAGCCAAGCTATTTCCAGCCTATCGTATTCTTGCCGAGCAGTTCCGTCGTCGATTGATAAGAAAGGTCTACCATGCGGTCGTCTGGGGAAGGGCCTCCTTCTCCGGGGAGACCATCGATCACCCTCTACGCACCATCGCATCCACCTATGTACCGTTTCATCTCGAGGGCGAAGATGCTTCGCCGGTATCAACGTTTCGCGCGGTTCTCGACATTCGGCGGGGTCGACCGTCGCAGACGGTGGTTACCACGCTTTCCACTTCGCACCACTTTTCCCTCGTTGAATGCCGCCCCGTGACAGGCCGTATGCATCAGATTCGGGCTCATCTCTCCCGGGAGGGATTCCCCGTGGTGTGCGACCCGCTGTACCGGGGTGCTGCCGCCTACCTCTCGGAACTCAAGCGCAGCTACCGTCATTCCGGCGAAGGGCCTGAGCGGCCGCTGATCTCCCGCGTTGCCCTGCATGCATGCGCGATCAGCTTCGCGCTTTTCGACCGGGAATACGCATTCGAAGCTCCCTACCCGAAGGATTTCACCGTGCTGCTCAAGACGCTCGCGAAGTATGACGGATTCTGAGGTATCAACAAGCTTAGCGATACCTCAGGCCGCTTCATTCTGCATCACTGCCGCCAGACTGCGCGGAATCTCCGGCTCCGCGATCCGCGAGAGTCCGGCGTCTCGCGCCGTTCTGATCGTCGCCTGAAACTCCGCTTCGGAAACGCGACCTGCCGGTTCGGCAACCAGAAGTAGCCCGCCAGGTTTCAGGACGTGATGGAACTGCCCAAACAGCACCGCCGCATCAGCCACCTCATGTACGAAAGCAAAGGCGAGGACGAAGTCCGCCATGCCGTTGAGATCTTCGACTGCAAGCGAGTCGGCACTGCAAAGGCGCGCTTCGAGTCTTTCGAGCAGGCCCGCGCGTTCTGCTCGCCGGATCAGCCCGGCAAGCATCTTTTCCTGTACGTCGACACAGACAACACGGCCGTCCGCTCCGACCATCCGTGCAATCGGGAGACTGAAGTACCCCATTCCACAACCGGGTTCAACGACGGTCATCCCGGGCTTAACCAGGGGGCCAAGAATTGCCCGCTGATTGTGCATCAGCCTTCGCACCGGACTCGCGAGAAGGTAACCCAGCCACCATGGACAGACGTGCTCGGCCATCTACGTTACCTCGCTCGGACGAGGGGAGCCGGCCTCCGGCCCCTGTTCGCCTGTGCCGCGACTGTAACTGTCCGGCCCGCCTTCGGGGCCCATCTCATGCATCCTTTCCCGCAGCTCCCGCTTTCTTCGCCGTTCGCGGCCTGCGTGTGAGGCCGAGGGGTGCCGCTTGAACAGGATGCTCGAAAGCACCAGCAATCCCCACGCCTGCCAGAAACCTATCTGCGGAAGACGGAAAATCCCCGGCATCAGCCAGTTCCACAGCCACACCACGATGAAACCGGCCAGCACGAAAAATCCGGCCGCTGCCACGACGCCCGCAAGAATGATCCCGATGCGTGCGAAGATACCGATTTTTCGCCAGTTGAAGTGGCGGCCGTTTTTTGACCAACTCATACAATTTCTCCTTTCTCAATCAGTCTACGTCGATCCATCCGCGAAGCGCACGGGCGATGGCGCGAACCGCGGCCCGCTTGCGCGCGGCGAGTGTATCCGCGGAGACTCCGCTCCGCTGTGATAGCTCGCGAAAAGTCGACCCTTCGAAGACCTGAGCAACGATAATTTCCCGCTGTGGTTGCGGCAGCGCGTCGATCGCTTCGGCAAGCGCGTCGGCGAGTCCGTCCTGCACGACGGCGTCCGCAGGGTCGAAGCCGGTCGCACAGACTATCTCCTCGAGAATCTCCTGCGAAACCTCCACCTCTCCCTTCCCGCGATGCGCCTCCTCGCGTCGCCACAGATCGATCAGGCGATTGCGGATTCCGGCGTAGATCCACCCAGCCGAATCGCCGACTGCGCCGCCGACGTCTATACGGGAGAGGGCACTGACGAAGACGTCGTGCACAACGTCCTCGGCGTCCATGAAGCGGTTCGCAACGCGGCGGGCCAGACGCAGAAACGCCGGCTTCTGTTCCGCATAGGCGGCTTCGAGTTTTTCTACTGCGATTCGGCGGTCTGTCTTGTCGCACATTGGTCTTCACAGTATAAGACGCACGGAAGCGAGAATTTGTGGTGGGTTGGGCAAAAAAAAATGGCTGCGGTCCGGTTTGGCTTGACGGCGCGACCGCCGGGAGTTACTGTTAATAACAGTTAGATGTGAATAACACTCACGAAGGAGGTGTCCACACATGGCCAGGACGCACGGACGGCATACGCCGGCATTTCTGCTGTTACTTCTGGCGGACGGACCCTCGTATGGCGCCCTGCTCTTCTCGCGTCTGCAGACCGAGCTGCCGTTCTGTTTTTCCGATAGTGCGATCGTCTATCGCAGTCTCAAACAGATGGAAGATCAGGGACTGGTCGAGACACGGTGGGTGACTGAAGAGTCCGGACCGCCGCGGAAATGGTATACCCTGAGCAGGAAGGGTTCTGCGGCACTGCGCGAGCATGCCGAGGACATCCGGCGGCGTCAGGCCAACCTCCGTTTTTTTCTCGACAGGTACAAGAAGATTGAGCCGGCAGTCTGACAACTGCCAAGACGCGGCAGCACAAGCCGCGCGGTCCGAAGGAGCGATTTCATGCAAGACAGCAGACCGGTTCCGACAATAACCATACTGTCACTATCCCACATGCTGAACGATCTGTATTCGAACTATCTGCCGCAGATGTTGCCGTTCCTGGTGGTGCTCATCCCCGGATTTACGGTGACCCAGGCAGCTGTTCTTGTGTCGATCTTCACAATAACCTCTTCCTTTGCACAGCCGTTCTTTGGCTACCTTTTCGACGGGAGCGGGAGGGGGTGGATTTTCAATCTGGGAACCGTGTGGATGGCTGTGCTGCTCGCGCTCACCGGAATCGTCCACTCCTACCCCCTGCTTGTGCTCGTCGCCGCGCTGGCCGGACTCGGTACTGCCGCGTTTCACCCTCAGGCCTCGACCCTGGTCAGTAACGCGGCCGGAAATCGCAAAGCGGTCGTTCTCTCGGCGTTCATCGCGTGCGGAAACGTGGGCTTCGCGTTGAGCCCGCTCCTGCTGATTCCGCTCTTTCAGACCTACGGTCTGCACGCTACCGTCTTCACGGTCGTTCCCGGTGCCCTGGTGGCGCTCCTGCTCCTGTTCTTCACACCCCGGTCCCTGGCTTCCGCCGCAGCGAAGCCGACACTTGCACAGATGGCTGCGTCGCTGAAATCCGCTGCGAGCGAGCTGGGAATCCTTGTGGGAGTGATCGCGCTCCGTTCCCTTGCCTACACCGGCATGCTCGCAATCCTGCCGCTCTACTTCCAATCCCGACATCTTTCGAATATTGCCTCGAGCCACTTTCTGACGATCATGCTGTTGAGCGGAGCAGCCGGCGGAGTCATTGGAGGGTTGATCTCCGACCATTACGGGCGCAAGCGGCTCATCGCGGGATCTCTGATCCTCGCTACCCCAATGTTCTTCGGGTTCCTGCTCACCCAGGGTGCGCTCAGCATGCTGCTTCTGGGACTGGCCGGCGCAACGCTCATGTCGAATTTCTCGGTGACGGTCGTCACCGCGCAGGAGGCAATTCCGGACAACAAGGCGCTTGCTGCCGGAATCAGCATGGGTTTTGCAGGAGGTCTCGGCGCGCTGCTCGTAATCCCGGTGGGCGCCATCGGCGATGCGGCCGGAATCGGTGCGGCGATGGCGCTGCTTTTCGCGCTGCCGCTCGCGGCCGGGCTCCTCGCGCTGATTCTGAAGAGCCGCCCCTCCGCGCGAGCGCAGAGGCTCGAGAGTGCGGCCGATCGCGCATACGTGGGTTAGCCCTTCGGCAGGAAAATGCTGCAACAAACGTCAGTGATACAGGAGATACTGTTATGCAGGACAAGAAACAGAAGCACGGCCTTCATTTTGGCGGCCACATTCTTCCGGGCTTCGACCCCGATGTGCTGCTCGCCGGCGAGGAGCATCGAAAAACGATGCTCCCGCCGGACGAGATCCTCCCGCAATTCCTCACGCGGAACGACGCCGTCATGATCGACCTCGGCTGCGGAGCCGGATTCTTTACGCTTCCCGCGGCGAGATTCCTGACCGCAGGGAAGGTGTACGCGGTCGATCTTCAGAAGTCCATGGTGGACACGACCCTGCGGCGGGCGAAAGAGGCGCAGCTTTCGAACGTCGAAGGAATCACCGCCCCCGCGGCAAACGTCCCGCTTGCCGATAACTCCGTCGACGCGGTTCTTATGTCGATGATGCTTCACGACATCGACACGCGAACGGAGGCGCTGACGGAGGCGGCACGCGTTCTCAGGCCGGGCGGAACCCTCTTCATGATAGAAATCGACCGCATCGACGGCGGATTCGGTCCGCCCATGGAAGTTCGCATCCCCCCGGACGAGCTTCGGGAAATGCTCAGCGACGCCGGCTTCACGGTACTCGACGTCAGCGATTCGCCGAGGCAGAAGAGCCTCTATTTTGTTCTGTCGGAGCTGCAAGCGGCGTAGACCTGCCGAACCGTCACGCAAAAAAAGGCCCGCCTTGCGGCGAGCCCTTCTTAGCCGGTCCCGGGAAATCTTCCCGGGACCTCAGACGTTTTAAATGGAACGATTTTTCAATCGTAGAGTTCGATTTCTCAATCGTAGAGGAGCTGCGCGATGTCCGGCTGATCCATGTTGCTGGCGTCGTAGAACTTGGCACCGGTGTCCATGTTCGCTACCGGCTCTCCCTTCACTGCCTTGTAGGCCAGTTCGAGCGCATCGTAACCGATCATGTAGGGGTCCTGGGTGATCGAACCGAAGAAGTACTTGTTCCGGATGGCTGCCTTCTGGGCTTTTCCGGCATCGAATCCGATTACCACGAGCCCGGGATACTGGGTGGGCAGCGCGCTGCCGTCATTGGTGGCCGCAAGGACGCCGCTGACGGTCCCTTCGTTCGAGCAGAAGATTCCGAGGATGTTGCTCGACTTGAAGCGGTTCAGAATGGCATTGGCCGAGTTCGTGCAGTCGACGGTCTTGGTTGTCGCGGGAACAATCACTTCGATGATCACCGCTTTGCCGCTGGTCGGGCTGTCGGGAGCGATGTAGGCCGGGTTACCGGTGACTTTGATGTCACTGGCGGGATGGTTGCCCTGGGTCTCGATGAGCTTGACCATCTCGTCGCGGAAACCTTTGCCTCGGTCGGTCACCGACTGGCTGGTTGCGTCCTGGTTGAAGTCAATGATGGTCACCGGGTTCGCCGCCGTTGCTGCGATGATCTTGTCTTTGATAACCGGGAACATCTTGTCTGCCGCCAGTCCGGCTGCCGCGTAGCTGTTGGTAGCCGCCGTCGCGTAGATGGCTCCCTTCGGCGCGTTCGGAACGCCGGAGTCAAATCCGATGATCGGTATCTTCTTCGCAAGCGCCTGGTTCAGCTGATCCATGACTGAGTTTGTATCGAGAGCCGCGAGACAGATGGCTGATGGATTCTTGGCCATCGCATTCGTCAGCTCGGTTACCTGGACCTGAATGTCACTCTCGGTGGGCGGCCCTTCGAAAGTCATGTCGACGCCGTACTTCGCGGCTGCGGCCTGGGCACCCTTCATAACAGTCTGCCAGAACTGGAATTGGAAACCCTTCGAGACCATCGGAATGAAGATCTTGCCGCCCGAGGCCGCGCCCTGCGCCGACTTGGTCTCGTTCGATCCGCTCGCGAATACCGGAAGGGTCAGGGCTACAAGGAAAGCGGCTGCTGCGAGCAACGCTCCTGTTCGTCTGGAAATAGTCATAGATATACCTCCACTACTTTTTTGACCCCAAACGTACGTTCGGGACATAAAACACTGTTTTGGAAGATTCGCTCGTCTGCGTGCGAATAGGTCAGCCCGACCCCTTTGTCGACTGCTGAAGCTCCTTCTTCCGCAGCATTTCCGCGAACTCCCGGTCGGCCGCTCTTTCTTCAGCGCGCATCCTCGCCTGTTCCGACTTCTCTTCGGCTTTCATTTTCGCGACCGTCGTTCTTAGCTCAACTTTCAGTGCGGCGATTTCTTTCTGAACTGCTGCCACTTCGGTAGACCTGCCGGCCGCCCTGTGCGTAGACGCTGCCTGTTTCAAGGACGCGATCTTTTGCAGCGTCGTCTCTTTGTAGAGATCCGCAGGGGTTTCGATCCGCACTTCCGCCGCCTTCCGGTTGCGATACATGTCCAGAAGCACTGCTCCAATGACGATGACACCTGTGAAAAAAGTCTGCCAGTGGGCTTGAAGGCCCAGGGCCGGCAGCCCCGTTGCCAGCACCGACATGATGAATACGCCGATCATGGATCCCCAGATAGTGCCGATGCCGCCGGCGAGCGAGGTTCCTCCGATGACCGCCGCGGCTATTGCGTACAGCTCGAACCCCTGCCCCTGCGCGGGGAGAATCGTAGTATAGATTGCGGCGTAGGAGACACCGCCGATACCGGCGGTTCCGCCTGCAATGACGTAGACCAGCATCTGCCATTTCTTCACGTCGACGCCCGAAAGGCGGGCGGCTTCGATGTTGCTGCCGATGGCGTAGGTGTAACGGCCGAGCTTTGTGTTCGACAGCATCAAATGGCAGATCACCGCTATGACCGCGAGCAGGAGCGCACCGGTGGGAATGATGGCTCCGTTGGGCCCGAGGTAGAGAAAGATGCTCTTAAACCATCCCCCAGGCGCGCCGCGAATGGGGAACGTCGCACTCTGTACGTTGGAAACTATCGACCCGACGCCCATCGAGATCATCATCGTGCCCAGCGTGACGATGAACGGAGGCATCTTAAGCTGAGAGACGAATAGTCCGTTGACGTAACCGAAAGCAAGACCCACCAGAATGATCAGGATGAGGGTCGGCACCATGGGTAAACCATTCTTCATCGCGGTTCCACCGATGAGCGTCGCGGCCATCATGACAGTTCCCACGGACAGGTCGATTCCGCCGCTGATGATGACAAAGGTCACTCCCATCGAGATGAACCCGATGTAAAAGGCCGCATCAATGATGTTTACCAGGGTGGGATACGAGAAGTAGTCGCGCCCGAATATCCCAAAGAAGACGTACAGGATAAGCAGGGCGGCCGGCGCAAGCATGTACTTAAGTCCCCGCTGCTTAAACCGCTGCATTCGATCAACTTCGATTCTCACGTCTCCCATGCTTTTCAACTCCCCGCGAGGACTTCCTGGTGCCCCATGGTGGCATATTCCATGATCGCCTCCTGGCTTGCATTTTCGATAGCGAGTTCCCCGGTGATTCTCCCTTCGCACATGACGACTATTCGGTCGCTCATGCGAAGAATCTCCGGCAGCTCGGACGAGATCATGATAATTGATTTGCCTTCCCGCACCAGTTCGTTCATCAGAGTATAAATTTCACTCTTCGCACCGACATCGATTCCGCGAGTCGGCTCGTCGAATATGAGAATATCACAGTTGCGGATCAACCATTTTGCGACGACAACCTTCTGCTGATTTCCTCCCGAGAGGTTCCGCAGAAGCTGTTCGAGTGAGGGAGTCTTGATGTTCAAGCGGTCGATATAGTCCTCGCTGACCTTCTGGATTTTGCGCGCGTGAACGAAAAGCCCACTCATGAAGTCGTCGTATGTCGCCATGACGAGATTGTCTTTTACGCTCAGATTCACGGCCAACCCGTAGCGCTTGCGGTCCTCGGAAAGGTAACCCAATCCGTGGGAAACCGCGTCTACCGGCGATTCAATGGAAACGCGGCGGCCGTCGATCTCGATTGTTCCACTTTGCACTTCGTCGGCGCCGAAAATCGCCCGGGCCGTTTCCGTTCGACCTGCCCCGATGAGACCGGAAAAACCGAGTATCTCGCCACGCCGAAGCTCGAAGCTGACGTCCCGCACCAGCTTACCGGCGTTCAACCGGGTGACCTTCAAAACAACCGGCGCATCCGGCGGCACGTTACTTTTCGATTTCGGCTGTTCGTAGATAACGCGGCCGACCATCATGTTGATGATCTGCTGTTTCGTGACTTCTGAAATCTTCTTCGTGTCGACGAGCTCGCCGTCACGAAGGACGGTAACCCGATCGGCAATCTGGTGGATTTCGTCGAGCCGATGAGAAATGTGGATCATCCCCACGCCGCGGCTGGAAAGATCGCGCATAATGGTAAAAAGTTCGGCGATCTCGGCGTCGGTCAGCGCCGCAGTGGGCTCGTCCAGGATGAGAATCCGCAGACTGTGCGAAACTGCTTTTGCAATTTCCACCATTTGCTGCTTGCCGACCGTCAGGCGCGACAGCTGCTCGGTCGGATCAATATTCATCTTGAGCCGCCTGAAAAGCTCCTCTGCCCGTCGGTTCTGTTCCCGCTTGTCAAGCAGGATGCCTTTGAACTGTGTAGATTCTCGGCCGATGAAGATATTCTGAGCGACGGTAAGGTGGTCCATCATGTTCAGTTCCTGATGGACGATTCCGATGCCCATTTCCATTGCATGCTTGGGATCGCGCGGATTAAAAAGGTGGTCCAGATAGTGAATTTCGCCGGAATCTTTCGGGTTGATGCCCACGAGGATCTTCATGAGCGTTGATTTTCCGGCCCCGTTTTCGCCCACAAGCGCGTGAATCTCTCCCTCTTCGAGGTCAAAACTCACCTGTTTCAGCGCGTGCACACCGGTGAACCGCTTGTCTATTTTCTCCATAGAGAGGATTCGGTGCCCCACTGACTTCGCTCCTTTTGCTTTTAATAATCATTGCACGCTTTGTAGCGGCGGTAAAGGGAGAATATTCCACGGATTGGTCGCAATTGTACGGAGTCCGGCTATTCCTGCCGATCTCGCAGAATGGGAAAAAGCAGTTTCTGGTTTTCGGGAGTGAACATATCGTCCTTCCGGACCAGTACCGATTCGGTGTGAATGACTCGCGGCACTTTTTCGCCGCGCAGCGCTTCGACCACGGTTCGAATGCCGAGGTAGCCCATGTTGAACGGCTTCTGCACGATAAGAGCCTGTACGACCCCGTCTTCGAGGAACTCAATCTCTTCCTGTGAGTTGTCGAAACCCACGAGCTTGATTCGCCCGGCGACTCCGGAATCCCGGAGTGCCCTCCCGGTGCCGATCGCAGAGTTTTCGTTCAGCGCGACGATGCCTCCGAGATTCGGATACTCCCCGAGAAGCTTCTTCGTCTCGCGATACGCAACATCTACGTCGTTTTCGCTGTAGAAAGTTCCCACCGGCGGCGACCTTCCGGCCTCGCTCAAGGCATCGCGAACGCCCTTTTCGCGGTCGATCGCGGTCGCCACTCCCCGGATGTGGGAGATAATCGCAATCGGCCTGCCATGCGGCACCAGCCCCGCGATTTCGGTACCCGCTTTGCGCCCGGCGGCAACATTGTCGGTAGCTACGAAACTTACCGGCGCGTCGCTGTTGAGCGCTGAGTCGAGCGTAACAATCGTTACTCCCTCCGCGACGGCTTTCTCGGCGAGGGGCACCAGGCGGTTGTAGTCAGACGCGGCAAGAAGAATCGCATCCGGTTTCTTCTTGATGACCTGCCCGAGGATTTCGATTTGTTTGTCGACGTCCTTCTCCCACTCCGGACCGACAATCTTCGGCTCAACGTCGTATTCAGTTGCCGCTACCTGGATGCCGGCCCGGACTATCTGCCAGAATTCCATGCTTTGCCCTGTAGCTTTCAGCACGACGTAGACCGACTCGTGTCCATGCTGATTGATGAGCCGGACCAGTCTGGTCTGACTCAGGACTCCTGCGGCGGCTGCGAGGATGAGGATCGGTATCGAGATCTTCCACGCCCTACGCATCATCTGCTTCCCCGTCTTCAACAACCGGAAGACGTATGTGGACTACCGTCCCGGAACCATTGTTGCCCTGGAAGGTCAGGCCGTACTCGGAACCGAAGTACAACTGGATTCGTTCGTGAACGTTTCGCACACCGACGCGCGTGGACTTTCGTCGCAGCGCCGACAACGATTTTCCGCCCGATGCCGTCGCGGGGCTCGCGGAGGCATCTTCGTCGATTTCGTCGGCGCTGTGGCTGAGTATCTCAAGACGCTTCTTCTCGCTCATTCCGACACCGTCATCCGTGACCAGAATGTCCACCACGTCGCGGATGCGACGCCCGGTGATAAGAACCTGCCCGGTGCCCTCCTTGTTCTTGATACCGTGGTAGATCGCGTTCTCTACCAGCGGCTGGAGAATGACCTTGGGAGTCTTCAGCCGCATGAGCGTAGTGTCAACATCGATGGCAAAATCGAGTTTGTCCTTGTAGCGGAGCTTCTGGATCGTCAGGTAGCTCTTGATATGCTCGATTTCGTCGTGAATGCTGATCAGTTCGTCGCCGCGGCTGATCGAAAGGCGCAGCAGCCGCGCAAGTGCGGATATCGTCGTTATCACGTTGGAATATTGACGTCCCTCGGCCATCCAGATGACCGAATCGAGCGTGTTGTAGAGAAAGTGCGGCGTGATCTGATTCTGCAGCGCCAGAAGCTCACTCTTGCGTTTCTGCTCCTGCTCGGCGGCGTTGCGCAGCATGAGCTCTTTGATCTGCGTAATCATGATGTTGAAGTCATGCGCGAGCGCTCCGATCTCGTTGTTGCCGGTGACTTCTGCCGAAACATCGAAGTTGCCCTGCTCCACCGCCTGCATCGACTTCCGCAGGCGCATGATCGGGCGTGACAGTCGGTAGGAGATTATGGCGGCAACAAAGATCGCCGCAGCCAGGCAGACAAGAGTCAAATAGAAGTAGTACCGTTGGATGGTGGGGCGGTTGCGGACCAGATCAGAGACGTAGTTGACACCTACGGTACGCCATCCGGTCTCTTTGGACAGGTCTACCGTGTAGATGCGCTCGCCTTTCGGATCGTCCACGGAAAACGATCCGACACGGGCATCGAGCACCTTGTTGATGTGTTCGCGTTCGAGGTCACTGTACAGGAGCTCCTGTCGCGGGTGGTACACAATACCGCCTTCGGGGTCTACTATGAACAGATACCCTTTCTTCCCGAGGCTGATGTCGTTGATCAGATTGTTGATCACAGAGAAGTTCAGATCGACGAGCAGCACCCCGAGTCGCCGGCCCGTTCGCACGTCGTTGATCGTCCTGCTGAGCGTGATCACCCAGCGGTATACCCCCTCCACGATGTTCTGCACGTGAGGCGAAGAAATGACCGGCTTCCCACCCGCCTCCCAGGCCCGGTTGAACCACGACTCGTGTTCGAGAGTGACGGAGCTGCGCAGCCGGATCCCGGCGTCCTGGGTTATGACCTGTCCGCGAGTATCCACGATCAGGATGAGCGAAATATCGTTACGGGTGTGTGCAATGGAGCTGAGGAATCCGGAGATCCGTTCGCGATACCGTTGCTCCTCCGACGAAGTAAGTCTCCCGGCGGAACTCAGATAGCTCTGCACCTGTTCGTTCAGGTGAACCACCTCGGCAATGTTTTCCATGTGCGTGACATAAGAATCAATGTTCGCCTGTATCTGCGCAACAAGAAGTTGAGTGTAATCCCGGGAAGTCTGTTCTACCGCATCCTGGGTGAAGGTATATGACAATAGTGCCATGATCAGCGCCATTGCGAGGACCAGGGCTCCGAACGCCAGCGCAATGGTCGTCTGGATACTGCGATGCCGCTTGTCGATCACTGTGCCACCCCCCGAACCGAGTCACGGTATTCGGTCGGACTGATCCCGGCCTGCTTTCGGAAGGTGAGGCTGAAATAGTGTGCGTCTGTGAAGCCGACCTGCTCTGCGACCTCGTAACTTTTTAGGTCGGTGGAACGGAGCAGCTCCCGCGCGCGTTCCATGCGGATATTCGTCAGGTACTCCACGAAAGTCATGCCCGTATGAGCCTTGAACATGGTGCTGAAGTAGCTCTTGCTTATCGAAATGGCGCGGCACAGGTGTGTGAGTGACAAGCCAGGTTTGGCAAAATGCGCCGAGATGTAGTCTTCGGCTTCAAGCGCTTTCGCCACCGATTGCCGGTTCTGCCGTTCCGCAATTACCGAGCGTGCCTTTCCCTGCAGCTCGCAGAACCATTGCTCAATGTCTTCGAGGGTCTTCAGTCCTGCGAGTTCTCCAAATGGATCATCAGCGGTGTCCGGAATCTGAGAGTGATGAACGCCGAGCGATTCGAAAGCGGACAGCATATCCGCGAGAAGCCTCAGCACGCCTACATAGCACGCCTCTACGCTGCGGCCGGTCGAACGGTACAGTGCCACGAGATCTCTCACCGCCGACTCGGTTTGCGGGGCGGTTCCGCTCTTGAACTCGCGGATCACCCGCGCACGAGCCTGCTGCTCCGCGTGAGGAACGGGCTCGCCGGCATCGTCCCGTTTTTGTTCCGCGATGACAATCTGATTCGGCCCCAGCACGAGCCGCTGCCCGAGCGCGGCACGAGCCCCGCGGTAGCATTCGTCAATGCGTGCAACGCACGCCACGGGCGATCCGATGCCGATCGAAACCGTGGTGCGAAGTGTTCGTCTTACGCATTCCGACAGCTCCTCCGCGGTCTCGAGCGCCAGATCGACTACCGAGCGTTCATCGGGCGCCGAAAGCAGAACAACAACGTGTTCCCGTTCCGTCGGAAAAGAAATTGCGCCGGCCCGACCCCGCATCACCCCCGCCACGAAATTCTGAATCGCGAGGCTCCGGAGGTCGTCATCGGAGTCGACACGGTCGGGATCAATGAGCATCAGGTTGAAAAATGGCCCCGGCAGATCGAGATCGAGCGTTGTACGTTTGTGCGCCGCCTCCGCTTCGTCCACTTCTCCCAGAACGAGCCGTTTGAGAAAACGTTCACGCAGCAGCGGCAGACTCTCCTGGAGCTGTTCCCGAAGTCGGTCGAGGTCGCGTTGCCGACGGCGCTCGTCGTCGAGCTCGTCACGCAGCCGATCGAGTTTTGTGCGAAGCTCATCCGCCGTAATGGGTTTGAGCAGGAAATCGTTTACCTTGAGCCTTACGGCCTCCTGCGCATATTCGAACTCATCGAAGCCGGTGAGCAGAATGGTCTTCGTCTCCGGGTAGCGGTCTGCGATGAATGCAGCCAGATCGAGACCGTCGACAAATGGCATGCAGATGTCGGTCAACACCACATCGGGATGGAGCTCTTCTATCGCGCGAATGCCATCGCGCCCGTCGCGGCACGCACCGACGAGCGTGTAGCCGTGTGACTCCCAATCGATGTTCTGTGAGATTCCTTCGCGAACGACCGGTTCGTCGTCGATGATGAGAAACGTGTACATTTATGTTACACCACTAAGCGTTGGAAGTATAACACAGTATGAGTCTCTTGCGGCAGTCGTTGATGTGGTCCTCATTCAGCCGACGGCTCGAGTTCCTGCCGGAGCCTGATCAGCGCCTCATACTTCTTGAGCACCGTCAGAAGACTTTCGGGCGTCTCTGCCTCGATCAGACGCGCAAGCGCCCCCGGTTCCTGCAGAAGTCGGGCGATCGCGGCAAGAACATTGAGATAACGATCTCTCTGGTTTTCCGGGGCGAGAAGCATCATCACGAGACGAACAGGCTCCCGGTCGACCGCTCCAAAGTCGATCCCTGCGGCTGATCTTCCGATTATCAGCTGCAAAGCCCGGAGCCGCGACGACACGAAGTGCGGGATTGCGACGCCCTGCCCCAGACCCGTATTCATTCTGTGTTCACGTTCGACAAGGCCGGTCACCAGTTCCTCCGCGTCTGCAGGGCGACGATCAGGCGGAATACCTTCGACAAGCTCACGAAAAGACTCTGCACCCGTTGTCGAAGACATCCCCATCACGACGATCGCGTCGTCGATGAGCGCGCTGATCGGAGGCATTGCCCGAGGCTTTTGCGCAATGAATCCCTCTATGAGCGCCCGGTCATCATCGGCGATCCCGCGTTTCTGCTGGTATTCGCTCACGGTGATCATCGGAGGGCGCTCGGCGCCGCGCACCTCCTCGGTGGCATGCAGATAGTGCGCGCCGTCGCGTTGAAGAAGGTGAAGCTGGTGACCGAGACTTTCGAGAAGCGCCAGTTTGCCCAGCTGTTCGGAACGCTCGACCATCACCGAAAGAATCACGTAGGACATCCGCCGGAGGCTTTCCAGGTTCTGGTTTCGGTGGATCCGCTCATCGACATCCACCTGTGCAATGGCGCCGAGCCCGAATCGTTGTTCGAGATCAATGAGCAGCCCGATTTCCACGCCGTACCCGCTGAAAAACGGCATTTGCTCGAGCAGCTGTCGTCTGCCCGCGTATTCGCCGGAAAGCGGTTGCGCGAGCAGCGAAAGATCCGGATAGAACATGTTCAGAAAGGGCCGGACGAGCAGCTCGGTTACGCGACCGCCTCCCGGGAAGGTGCGTCGCCCAATGCGAATTGGCCGGCGGTAGAATGCTTTTACGTAGCCGATCGCTGGATCATGCAGGAGCGGGCCCAGAAGTCCGTAGACGAACTTCGGATGGATATTGCGGATGTCGGAGTCGATCCAGACAATGATGTCCCCCGAGAAAAGGTAGAGACTTTTCCAGAGATTCTCGCCCTTGCCCCGACGGGAACCCAGCGACGGCAGACAGTCCGCAGCAAGATGAAACGAGGCACCTGCGCGTTCGCTTACCTCGCGAGTCCTGTCGGTGCTTCCGCTGTCCACCACGCCGATTTCGTCGAGAAGCGGATAGCGATCCATGAGCTCCCGACGCAGGATACGAATTTCGCGGCCGATCGTCCGCTCTTCGTTCAAAGCGGGGAAGCAGAGACTAATCGTGAGCCCCTGCGCCCTTTTCCGGGCGACAAGCTCACGAATGTCGCTGAACTGAGAATGATGAAACGTCCGCTCCGTTATCCACCGGTCAAGGTCGATCATTTTCCCTCTTTCTGGGTCTGCGTTCCCGAGTGAATTCGCCCGCCCGATCTGCGCAAAACTGCCCGGACAAGTGCGGGTGCGATGTGAGCCGCAAGATAGAGGAGGTGGCCGGATGGAGTGAGCACGCGCTGACGCCGCCGGCGGAGGGTGAGCTTCACTATCTCCTGTGCGGCCTCCGACTGACTCATCTGATGACGGCGCTTCACGATGATCGCGCGGCCGTCGGCAGCCAGGATGCTTTTGTCAGGATCATTTTCCGTGAAGCCGAGAAAGATCAGCCCCACGTGGACCCCGCTTCCTGCGAGCTCCGCATCGACAGACTGGGCAAGACCGGTCAGCGCCATTTTTGCGGCGGAGTAGATCGAAACATTGGGGAAGCCATGCACACCGGCGAGACTGGAAATAAAAACGATGCTCCCGTGACGCTCACGCAGTTCGTCCAGCGCCGCCACCGTCGGGACCGCGGCTCCGCGTGATGTTGGTCCGCACGACCGTTTCTATGACCTCGGGGACGAGCTCGGAGAACAGGCCCCGCATCGAGACACCGGCGTTGTTCACGAGCACATCGATATGGCCGAACCGCGCCTTTGCCGCAGCGATGAGCCTGGCTGCGTCGGGGCCTCGCGCAATGTCCGCGGCTACGGCTTCGACCTCGATTCCTTCTGCGCGGAGCTGCGCAGCGGTTTGCATCGAGTCGCTCGACGTCGCGACCGTTGACTACAACCCGCGCACCGGCGCGTCCGAACGCGATGGCCGTCTCCCGCCCGATCCCGCGGCTCGAACCGGTAATCACGACAACCTTGTCTGAAAAAGGTCTCTTCCCGGTCATGATTCGGCCTCCCCCGGAACTGCGCCCCGATCCGACAGCCCCTGCTGATTCAACTATAATTGCTGTGACGAAGATTGGATATAGAGCGGAAGTAAGTGTCGGCGCGACTGACAGTTACGGGGGCTGATAGAGTTTTCGGCAGGATGCTCAGTCGGCGGCCTTTGTGGGCGATAGCAGATTTGAACTGCTGACTTCTTCCGTGTGAGGGAAGCACTCTCCCGCTGAGTTAATCGCCCGCGAAAGCCACCGGATGGGCATATTATCAGCGGAAGCGAAACTGCTGTCAACCCGCGGCGTCTGTCGCACACCTCCTGAGAGGCCGATTCCGGATCAGACAGGAGGGGAAGGAGGCGGCAGGGCGTTGCAAACACGATGCGAAAACGGTTCTTCGGGTTTATAATGAAAAGTGAGAAATCGAGGGGGCTGAAATGGAAGCGCTTATCAGAAAGATTCTTGATGAGCTGGCAAACGATCCCCGGATACACGCAACGAACATCAACATCGAAGAAAGGAAAGTTGGCACGCTGTTCAAGAAACGGACCACCCTGCACATTTTCGGGTCGGTCAGCACCGGAGAGGAACGAGACGCGGTGACGCGCGTGGCGAAGAGCTCGGCGGGGGAGAGTGTCGAAATTGTCAACGATCTCGCGGTCAAGCACCACGAGACCGGCGCATCGGTGTAGCGTGTCACGTCTGCAGGCCGAACGCCGTTTTTGACGGTTGAGCGGGCGCTTCAGTATTCTATAGTGTGGAACTGAACGATTTTCGCGGCAGTCTTCTCTTCCCGCCCAGATTCGAACGCGAAAGCCGCTGTTCGCCCGCTTCCCGATGAGACGGTACGCGACCTCGGTCTCGCGGAGCTTTCCATCCGGCTCAGCCGAAACGGAATACCACCGGCGCGCGTGCTGGAAATCCTCTCTTCGCCGGCAATCGACTCCGGAGTAATCCGATACCGGCAGGATATCTTCTCGGACTTCTACCGTTCCCGGGCGATCTTCGACGCGTTCGCCTCCGTCATCCCCAAGATCGAGGAGATATCGCTTTTCGCCGAGACCCGAAAAGATTCGCGCTCTCCGCTGCAGGAGGCGATATGGCGGCTGGGAGAGCTCGAGCTCTACGTCGACTGCATCGAAACACTCGCGGCCGGATTCTCCAGAATCCGCGGATGAGGTCAAATCTGCGGATTGGCCCTTTTTCGCAGCTACATCGAATCGACTACCTCGTCACCTCAATTCAGCCACATGCGCGACGAGCTCCCGGAGCTTCGCGCGGGCCTGCGAAAGAAACAGAGCGTCACCCTTGGCATCAATCTCGACGAAAGACTTCGTCCGATCGAGGCGACCCTGCTTTCGGTCAATGAGTTTACGTTTCGCGAGCAGGCAATGCTGCCCCGGATCTTCGGCATCGGGAGCGATGACGAGTTTGTAACCGCCGCTCCGATGCACAGCTCCCCGGTGCCGGAGTCCTACGCGCGCGAACCTCACCGGAAATTTCCTCTCTCACCGCTTTTCCAGGACCTCGAGCAGCTATCTGGGAGCAACTGTGCGACCAATGGTGCGCGTCCTGAACAGGTATCTTCTGGTGAATACATCGATTCTGCGGCGCCTGCAGGCGGACGCCGCATTCTTTCTCGGCGCCGCAAGCCTCTTCAAGGAACTCGCCTCGGCCGGATTGCCGGTGTGCAAGCCGAGCATTCTGTCTCCCGAAGACCGGGAGCTTCGCACGTTGAACTTCTACAATGTGCTTCTCGCGATGAGGCTCCTGGAAAAGAAACTGCTGACGAATCGGGACGATGGCGGACAGGAAGCGACAGATCGCATCGAGAAAAACGAGATCGTTCTGAACGACGCGGAGTTCGACGGCAATGCGCGGCTGCAGATTCTTACCGGCCCGAATCAGGGCGGGAAAACCACCTACACCCAGGGAATCGGCGTCCTCCACGTACTCGCGCAGTGCGGCCTCTATGTACCGGCCGAGACCGCCACGCTCAGTCCCGCCGACGAGATTGTCACCCACTTTCCGGCGGAGGAGAAGGGGCAGCTTGCCACCGGGCGCCTCGGCGAAGAAGCCGAGAGGTTCGCCGGCATCTTCGAAACCATAACGGATCGAAGCGTTGTCCTGTTGAACGAATCGCTCACGAGCACAAGTCCCGGCGAGGGCGAGTACCTCGCGGAAGACATCGTCCGCGCCCTCTCGGTCCTCGGCGCGAGAGGGATCTTCGCTACGCATCTGCACGGACTGGCCGACCGCGTTGCCAGTCTCAATGATTCGACGGACGGCCGCAGCAGGCTCGGAAGCCTGGTCGCCGGCGTCGAGGAGCGACTCGATTCGGCAGCAGCAATCCGCACCTTCCACATCCGAAAGGGCGCGCCTGGCGGCAAGAGTTTCGCAAGCGACATCGCGTCACAATACGGCATCAGCTTCGAACAGCTTACCGACCGGCTCCGCCGCCGCAATCTGCTTTGAACAGTCGAAACCTGCCTGATATCGGTTCGATCGCGATTGCACCGCTTGCCGCCGGACCGTCCCGCGTTTATCATGAGGCTCACACCATGGATTGGACCCGGCTCTACATCCGCTTTTCCCTCTCTCTCATTCTCTACATCATTTATGTAATGGTTTTGCCGGCGTTTCGTGGGGCGTTTCCGGCGGCCGTTCTCATCGGTGTCCTGCCGGTGGCAATCGCCGCCACGGTTCGAATGTGGCCGGCGCTCTTTCTCTCGCTTGTCAACGTGCCGGTCACCCTCATCATCGTCGGGCGCGCTCTCGCACTCCCGATGTTCGAGAACGCGGCGCTGCTTCTACCCTCGTTTGCAGCGGTCATTCTCGCGGGGATCCTCACCGGGCTGCTGGTCCGCACGCTGCGGGAACGTGACCGACTGAAGGCCGACCTGGCGCGCGGCTCTCGCGGACCGGGACAGCTTCCGCGCGGGCATCGGTGAAGGGGTCGATCGAATGATGACGACGGTCCGCACGCTTGCCGACCTCGAAGGTATCCGCGCCGCGCGAAATCCTTCATCCGGGCAGCCCGCTGCCGACGCACCGCCGGAATCCTCCCCGGATGATTCGGCGCCGATTGCGGACATCAGCCGGCATCTGGCCGTTCTCCCGCAGATCTACGCAATTCTCTATGCCGGAGAGACTTCGCCAACCGTCGTGGAGGCCGGCCATTTTCTGCGGGAGGTGGTGGAACGTCACCTGGAGGAACTTGGACGGGCGACGGTCGAGTTCAATCCCGACCTCGACTCCTGGAAAATCGGGCCGCGGGCGGCTCTGCTCCTGGGCCAGGCGGTGACGGAAATGGTAGAGAACTCCGTCCAATTCGGCGCCGGAGTCGATACGGGTGTGATTATTGATCTCGAACTCGAGGTCGACGACGACCTGGCTGAATTGCGTTTCACGGACCACGGCACCGGGTTTCCCGAACCGGTGCTCTACAACCAGCGAAATGCGCAGCAGGGACTCGGCATGCCGTTGATTCGGGCGATAGTCGCGATGCTGAGCGGAGATTTGCGCCTCGTAAACGAGACGGGCGCCTGTTGCATTCTCAAATTCCCTGTTATACTGACTGAATCCTCAGGTTAGGGGTTTAGGGTTTCTCAACAAAAATTCACAGGAGGTGTTGTGATGAAAAGAGTGTTCCTTGCGCTCCTGGTATTGCTTGCGGGTGCCGGATTTGCAATGGCGGCAGGGGCTAAAGAAGCGCCGAAACTGGGTACGGAAGAAAACCCGATCATATGGGCCTTCGTTCCATCCGGTGATACACAGACAATCGTTGCCGGCGGGCAGGCAGTCGCGGACCTGCTGTTCAAGAAGACCGGTCTCTACTTCAAAGTCATGGTCGCGACCGACTACGCCGGAGTCATTGAAGCGCTTTCGAGCGCGCCGCCGAAAGCCCACATGGCTTCGCTTGCCACGTTCGCCTACGTCCTTGCGGCAGATCGGGGCGTTGCACAGGCGGCTCTCGTCGCGGTGCGATTCGGAACGCCCTACTACAACGGACAGATCATCGCGAACGTAAAAAGCGGCATCAAGACTCTCGCCGACCTGAAGGGAAAAACCTTCGCACGTCCTGATCCTCTTTCAACCAGCGGGTGGATCATTCCCGAGTTGACCATGAAGGCAGCGGGGATCGACCCGGAGAAGGATCTAAAACAGATTGTCGACGCCGGTGGGCATACCGCCGTCGTGACGGCCGTCTATAACGGAGACGTCGACGCGGGTGCGACCTTTGTCGATGCGCGCCAGAACATTCAGAAGGACCATCCCGATGTCAACGACAAAGTGAAGGTCATCAACGTATCGGTAAATATCCCGAATGACGGTGTGCAGTTCCAGAAGACAGTCCCCCAGGATCTTCGCGATACGATAACGAATGCGCTGCTCGAAATCGCGCAGACCAAGGAAGGAAAGGACGCCTTGAACAAAGCCTACTCCTGGACCGGGCTCGAAAAGCAGGGAGACAACTTCTATGACCCGTTCCGCCAGGTTCTCCAGTCCTCCGGAATGAAGATCGAAGACCTGATGAAATGAGATTGCCGGTGCCGACCCGGATGGAAAGACGGGCCGGCACTCGACGGAAAAGCTACCCTGGCCGGAGATATAGAACGAGACCACCATCGAGACCGAACCGAGACTGACTGGCCGGTCATTCCGGCGAGCTCGAAGGTTCTCGTGACTGTTTTGGCAGGGTAGCCTTTTTTTTGGCTCTGCGGCTAATATACGAACGGTACTATCTCATGCTGGAAATAACGAAACTCACGAAGGTCTACGACGATGGAACACACGCACTCGAGGACGTGAGCTTCTCGGTCAAAGAGGGCGAGTTCCTTGTGGTAATCGGTCTTTCCGGTTCCGGAAAATCGACGCTGCTGCGGTGCATCAACCGGCTCATTGAACCGACGAGCGGGTTGATTGTGTGGGACGGAGCGGATGTCACCGGGGCGGAATCAACGGAGCTACGGAAGGTCAGACGAAAGATCGGCATGATTTTCCAGCACTTCAACCTGGTCCGGCGCTCGAGCGTGCTAACCAATGTTCTGACCGGCAGACTCGGCTACGTAAACACCTGGCCCACTCTGCTGCACCGATTTCCGCGCGCAGACCGGGAACGCGCGGTCCAGGCGCTGCGACGGGTTGGACTCACCGAACAGTCCAATAAGCGGGCGAGCGAGCTCTCCGGCGGCCAGCAGCAGCGAGTCGGTATTGCCCGGGCACTGATGCAGGAGCCTTCCATCATTCTTGCCGATGAACCGGTCGCGAGTCTCGATCCTGTGCTCGCCCATACCATTCTCGGCTACCTCGAACAGCTCAATCGCGAAGAGGGAATGACGATCATCTGCAGCCTTCACTATCTCGATCTCGTGCAGCGGTACGCAACTCAGGTCATAGGTCTGCGGAATGGCAGGCTGGTCTACCAGGGGTCGCGGGAAGACATCCGGAACATGACCGATGAGCAGTTCAAGGAGATTTACGGCGAAGAGGCCGTGCGGATCAAAACTGGTCCGCTCACCGGTGAACAGCCGAAGGACGGCGAGTAATGGCTGGCAACAAGAAAACAAAGAATCGAAACGACCTATCGGTTCGACCGCTTGTACCCGCGCCGGTTGCCGGAATCGCATCGCTCCTCGTTCCGGGACTCGGGCAGGTACTCAACCGGCAGATCGGCCGCGGAGTTCTCATCATCCTCTCCCTAACCGGAATAATCGCCCTTTTCATATCGCGCATCGTGGAACTCGCTCCCCGGCTGACCGGCTCGCAGGAGATCTTTCTAAAGGCAATCGGCCGTCGACCGTTCTTCCTTATCCTGGTGTTGATAGCGACGATCGGCGCCTGGCTCTGGACAGCCTGGGACGCCTACCGGTCTGCCAAGCGGCGCCGCAGGTCCGGGGCTGCCGGACTGTTTGCCGCAATCATCGTCGCATTCTTCGCGCTCGGCTGGCAGCTTTCCGAAATCGACCTCGGCAAGATGGTGACCGAGGCTCCGAAAGCGTGGGGACCGCTTTCCAAAGTGCTGTGGCCGTGGGAAGCAGCGATTACCTATAAGGACCAGACGGTCTCCGCGGATGCGAAAGTGCTGATAGGCACCGAGTTTCCGGCCCCGCCGCCGAATGAGAAAAAATCGAAAGAGCCCTACCTCATCGTGGAGCCGACCCGAGGCGAGCTCTCGCGAGTAAGCGACAGCAACCAGATGATACCCGGGACGACGCTTCATCTGTCGGGCGGAAATTTCCGGCCGAACACCAGGACCGAGATATGGTGGATCGACCCGATCGGAAACGAGTTTCAGCCCCGGGAAGGCGGCAAGTACGTGAATGTCACGACTGACGCCGCAGGCGCGCTCGAAACTTCGTTCGCGATGCCCTATCAGCTGGTACCGCCGAGCGCGAAAGGTCCCCAGTACGACACGGTCGAAGCTCGTCAGGTTTCCCGTTCCGGGCCGCCACTCCCCAGCGATCCGTTGAAGCTGACGGTCGCGCGGATGGTGGAAACAATCATGATGGGGATGATGGCCACCTTTTTCGGAAATTCTGATGTCCATCCCGATCGCATTTCTCGCCGCACGCAACATCATGTCAGGTTCGTGGATAACCATGGCGATCTACTTCATAACCCGTACCATTCTCAACGTCGTCCGCTCGATCGAGCCGCTCATCTGGGCTCTGATCGCGGTAGTGTGGGTGGGCCTGGGTCCATTCGCCGGAATTATCGCGCTCACGCTGCATTCGGTGGCGGCGCTGGGGAAACTCTACTCGGAGGCAATTGAGGGGATCGACCATGGCCCGATCGAGGCTATCCAGGCAACCGGTGCGGGGCGGCTGCAGACAATCATGTACGCAGTGATTCCGCAGATGATTTCGCCGTTCATCTCGTTTTCCATCTACCGTTGGGACATCAACGTCCGCATGTCGACAGTCATCGGACTGGTGGGAGGCGGCGGAATCGGGTTTCTCCTGGTCCAGTACATCCGCCTTCTTGACTATCGGTCTGCAGGTATTGCAGTCTGGTTCATCGCGATCACCGTGGCAATTCTGGACTACGTGAGCGCTGAGATACGCAACAGGCTTCTGTAGCGGGAGGATGCCGTGCACGGATTTCCGGCCGTCCTGATCACCGCCGGCGCAGTACAGGTGATCTGTCAGGTTTTCAAACTGGTCTACTACTCAATTCGAGACGGCAAGATCGGGTGGAAATATCTGACGACAGCCGGAGGAATTCCGAGTGCCCACTCCGCGTTCGTCACAACCCTTTCCGTCCTCATCGCACTGCGAGACGGAATCGGCTCGGACATTTTCGCTGTGTGCGCCGCCTTTTCCGCAGTGGTGATCTTCGACGCCTACCGGCTTCGGGGCCACGTCCAGCAGCAGACCATCGTCGTCAACCGCCTGCTCGATCGCCTCGATCACCATGAAGAGATTCGCATGACCGAGATGATCGGCCACTCGATTACCGAGATTGTAGCCGGGATTCTGGTAGGCGGGGCGCTGGGAGTCGTTGCGCATTTTATTATATAGCGAGCCCCGGTCGCAGGCGCCGCCGCGGTCACTGCGCACGATTGCCGACGGACGAAATCTAGAAAATTGTGTAGGGCTCGACAGCTTTCACGTCAAGCGCGATCCGGACGGTCGCCTCGTAGTTTCCCTCGCGGACGATTATGTGCGGGGATTCGAGCAGCGCGAGACTGCCCCGAATTTCCCTCGGCCGGTTGTAGACGCGCTGGCGCACGTGCTCCCTGATGGCGTTCTTTATTGCTTCCACCACTGCGGCATGTCGGGAGGTTGGACCCTTCAGGTAGGAGGATGCGCCAAGTCCTGATGCGTGTTCGAGCGAGTTGCTCTGCCAGCCCTGCCACCTGGGCAGCTGAAAGTCGGCAAGGCGATAGGTTATGCGGGCAAAGAAGAGATCAGATTCGGTCCGTGTGTCGAGGACTCGCATCCGCGGGTCGCCCCAGCGCAGCTCGGCGACGGGCTTGAGATCGAACGCATCCGCCACCTTCCGCAACGGATCGCCTGGCGTATAGACGAAATCGAATCCGTAGATCATCCCCGAAAAGGTGAAACGCGCCTCCTCCAGAAGCGATCGAACGATCTGTTCCTTCGTCGGAGGCTCGGGGGTTTCCACGATGAGCGGACGGGTTTCTGCCGAAAACTCGGCTATGAGCAGCTGCTCTGCGCCGGCGTCGGCGAGCGGCGCTGCCAGGACCAGGCAGATTGAAACCAAAAAAACCGGCGGTACGGGAATCACCCCGCACCGCCTTTTGCCGGTGACAGCCATCTGTTTCTCTATCGGCGCGAACCCATGAAAACTCGAATGGGATTCAGCCCGAACCGGACGACGAGGTAGAGGTATGCAACGGCAAAGCCGGCCAGATGTGTGAGGTGCGCAACGCCGCTGCGCGCGCCCGTGACCTGGGAAAAGAGCTCGATGCCCGTGTAGACGAGCACGAGAATCGGCGCACGCACCGGAATGATGCCGAACACGTAGATCATGGCAGTGGGGAAGAACGTGGCGAAGGCAAGCAGAACGCCGAATACCGCGCCGGAGGCGCCGAGCAGGATCGTCGGCGTGCCGGTGAGCCAGAAGATCAGCAGGGATATCAGCCCGGCCCCGACGCCGGTGGACAGGTAAAACAGGAGAAACTCGGAGCTGCCTACGCGGCGTTCGACCTGGATGCCGAAGAAAAAGAGACCGAGCATGTTGAAAAAGATATGTGAAACGCCGGAATGCACGAACATGTAGGTCAGAAGCTGCCAGAACGCGGTGTGCGCATATTGGGCAGGGACCGCCGGCGAAACCAGCGACATTTCTATCTGAGTCTCAGGCGCCAAATTGTTCAGCAGGAAAACAAGCACATTCGCCGCGATGAGGATGATCGAAATGTTGTACTGCCGGTACTCGAAGGGTCGACGCAGAAGTGAACCGGGACGTGATGTACTCATGGAAACAATTTACGGAAAGCTCTCGGGGCGGTCAAGGAATGAGGCGTGTGGGGAATGACAATAACGCAGAAATTTGATTATATCTATCCTAAGTCACCGCCAGAGGAGGATTCATGCAAAAAGAGAATTACTACTTTCCCCTGGATCGTTACATGTCTGCCGACCGCTTTCAGCGCATCAAAGAATTTTCAAAAGACAAAGAGACGCCCTTTCTCGTAATCGATCTCGAGGCGGTTCGTCGGAAGTACATGGAAATGAAGAATGCGCTGCCTTTCGCGCAGATATATTATGCGATCAAGGCAAATCCAGTCGACGAAGTCATCACCCTGCTCAACGAACTTGGTTCATGCTTCGACGTCGCGACCCGATTCGAGCTCGACCAGCTGTTGCGCCTCGGAGTCGACCCAGCCCGCATGAGTTTCGGAAATACCATTAAAAAGGCCGAAGATATCAGGTACTTCTATCAAAAGGGGATCAGGCTCTTCGTTACCGATTCGCATGAAGACCTCCAGGAGATCGCAACGGAAGCGCCGGGTTCCCGGGTGTTCTTCCGCCTCCTTACCGAAGGAACCGGATCAGACTGGCCGCTGTCCCGGAAGTTCGGCGCCCACTCCGACATGATCTACTATCTGATCATCGAGGCGCGGAACGCCGGCCTCGAGCCGTTCGGCTTCTCGTTCCACGTCGGTTCGCAGCAGCGCGATATCGGTCAATGGGACGATGCGATCGCGCGCTGCAAGTACCTCTTCGACGCGATAGAGGCGGACGAGGGGATCAAACTCAAGATGATCAATCTCGGCGGGGGTTTTCCCGCAAGCTATCTCTCGCCCACCCTGCCATTGGACGTCTACGCCAGTGAAATAAAGAGGTTCCTCTTCGAGGATTTCGGTGACACGCTTCCGGAAATCTACATGGAGCCGGGGCGTGCAATGACAGCCGACGCGGGGGTTCTCGTTTCGGAAGTTATCCGGATTTCGAAAAAGTCGAAGAACAACCTCTATCGTTGGGCCTACCTCGACGTCGGCCTCTTCGGCGGGCTGATCGAGACGATCGGCGAAGCGATCAAGTATCCCATCTACTTCGAAGGACAGGGTGAGGCGGAGGAAATCATCCTAGCCGGCCCAACCTGCGATTCGATGGACGTGATGTACCAGGATTTCAAGTACAAGATGCCGTCGACAACAAAGACCCGTGACCGTGTCTACATCTTTACCACCGGCGCCTATACGCAGACCTACAGCTCGATCTACTTCAACGGTTTTCCGCCGCTGAAATGCTACGTCCTGCCGGCGGTCGACGCGTGATTCAGGCAGGAGAGCCCAATGCCGTATACTGATCTCCCGCTCGCCGAATTGGAGCGTTACCAGGGAACGAATCCGCGCCCGGGTGATTTCACCGACTATTGGGAACGGGCGATTTCCGAGCTGCAACGCGTGGAGACGGACGTCGAGCACGCACCTGCGCCTTTTCGCGTGCCGTTTGCCGACTGTTTCGATCTCTACTTCAACGGCGTCGGAGGCGCACGTATCCACGCAAAGCTTCTAAAACCGCACCAGGCGGCCGCGCAGTCGGGCTCGGCGCCGGCACTCTTGCAGTTCCACGGGTACTCGATGAACTCGGGGACCTGGTACGACAAGCTCGGGTACGCTGCCGCGGGATTTGTCGTGGCGGCCCTCGACTGCCGCGGACAGGGCGGCTATTCAGAGGACCCGAGTTCCGTTCGCGGCAACACGCTGCGTGGCCACATCATCCGCGGCGTTGACGATGTCCCGGAGAAGCTGCTCTATCGCCAGATCTTTCTCGATACTGTCCAACTTGCATGGATCGTGATGGGACTGGAGGAGGTCGATCCCGATCGGGTAGCGGTGATGGGCGCATCCCAGGGTGGCGCACTGGCAATCGCCTGCGCCGCGTTGGAGCCCCGAATCAGGAAAGCCGTTCCGATCTTTCCGTTTCTTTCCGACTACCGGCGCGCATGGCAGCTGGACCCGGATCGCACCGCCTATCTGGAGCTGAAAGAATACTTCAGGCGGTTCGATCCGACCCATGCACACGAAGCGGAGCTCTTCACGAAGCTCGGCTACGTCGATGTTCAGCACCTGGCCGACCGGATCCGCGCCGATGTGCTCATGGCAACCGGCCTTTCCGACGATGTGTGCCCGCCGTCGACGCAGTTTGCCGCCTACAACCGCATCAGCTCGCCGAAACGGATGGTAGTCTATCCCGATTTTGGGCACGAGGAGCTTCCGGGATTTGCGGATTCGGCCTTCGCCTTCGTTTCAGAGCTGCTCGACGCCAAACGGGGAACGGATGACGGGCCGAGACACGCCTGACCACTATACGCGCCGCGCGCACCTCGAGGGCTACCCCGCTCGATCGGTCTACAAGCTCCAGGAGGCACAGGAGCGGTTCGGCCTGCTGCGTCCCGGAAACATCGTGCTCGACGTGGGGGCGGCCCCGGGAAGCTGGTCGGCCTACGCGGCGAAACGGGCCGGTAGCGGTCGGGTGTTCGCCGTCGACCTCAACCCGCTCAACCTCGCCACGATGCCCGGAAATCTCGAGTTTCGTCAGGGAGACATCACGAGCGACGAGATTCGCGCATGGCTCGCCTCCCATGCGCCCTTCGATGTTGTGCTCAGCGATGTAGCACCGTCGACAACGGGAAACCGGACGGTGGATACCGCGAGATCGAGCGCACTGGTCGAGGCGGTGCTCGCAATAGCCGTCGACCACCTCAAACCGGGTGGAAACCTGATTGTCAAGATCTTCCAGGGCGGAGAGGAACAGGCATTTCTCGCCCGCTTTCGGATGCTGTTCGCGACCGCCAGACCGTTCAAACCGAAGTCCAGCCGCAAAGAATCGTTTGAGACATTTCTCGTCGGAATCGGGCGAAAACCGGGCATCGGTTGAGCACGGAACAGCCGGCAGAGACCCCGCGTATGAGGCTCAGCCCAGCCGTCTGAGAGGACGATACTATACCATGCTCTCGTGAGAAAGGAGTGAACATGGAAAAGTATCGTGTGGTCGTCACCGACGACCGGCATGGAAGATATACCGAAGAGAATGAGGTTCTGCGGGCCATCGGGGTCGAGACCGAGGTACACAATCTGCAGACCGAGCAGGATGCGATCGAGGTCCTCCGGGGTGCCGATGCAATTCTTCTCAATCTCTTCCCGATGACCGAAGCGGTAATCAGTTCGCTCGAACGCTGCCGTGTAATCTCCCGCTACGGAACCGGCTACGACAATGTTGACCTCGACGCGGCGACCCAAGCAGGGATTTGGGTGACTCGCGTTCCCGATTATGCAGAAGAGGACACATCCGACCACGCTATTGCACTGCTCATGGCTTGTATCCGCCAGGTTGCGGCAAAAGATCGGGCGATACGTCAGGGCGACTGGAACTTCAGTCTCCCCCACCGTGTCGGCCGGGTCAGCGGAAAGGTACTCGGTATCGCCGGGTACGGCCATGTCGGACGTGCCGTCCATCGAAAACTTTCGGGATTTCCCTTTTCGCGCATTCTTATTTACGATCCACACAAAGATCCACAGATGATCCGCGAGACCGGTGCGCAGCCCGCCTCCCTCGACCAGTTGGTCAAAGAGTGTGACTACATAACTCTTCACGTTCCGCTCAATCGGGAAACGCACAGATTGATCGGCGCGGAGCAGTTCGGATCGATGAAAAATGGCGCCATTATTGTGAACACTTCGCGTGGTGCGGTGGTGGACGAAGAGGCGATGGCCGACGCCCTTGACGACGGAACGGTCGCGGCAGCCGGTCTCGATGTGTTCGAAACCGAGCCGCTGCCGGCATCAAATCGACTCAGGCAGTTCGACAACGTGGTCCTGACCGACCACAGCGGCTACTACTCCGTGGAGTCCATCGTCGAGCTCAAGACCAAGGCGGCGATGAACGTGCTGCGAGTGCTTCGCGGGGAGCCGCCCCTCTATCCGGTGAATCTCATCAGCGAGGGTGCAGGGAAACTTCGATCCCCCGCCCCTGTTTTCTCGCAAGTATGGGATGGGGCCGGCCGATAAATGGTAGTGAGAGGGGTCCATTTTCATGACGCGTGTACTCGAACCGTTGCTGGAGCTATTCCGGAGGCTGGACAGCGAGCTTTCGCACGGCCGCAAGATGCAGATGCTCGTCGAGTGGCTGGACCGATTTCCGGGTGTCCGCGCCACGCGTCTGGTCTATTTCGACAATCCGAGCGGTGACAAACCGTCGGATTTCTCCTTTCTCATCCCTTCCAAACAGGTACCGCTCTTCCCAAAAGAGCCGGGCGTGCTCAACGGCAAATCCCCGATTCCGCAGAGCATCTTTCCGGTCGAATACCAGAAAGATGTGACACTCTACTACCCACTCGCGTCGGCGAACGGGGACCTCTCCGGTGCGATCCTGCTGAAATGCATTTCCCCCCGAAAGTTCCTCGCGCAGAATCAGCTCCCGCTCGGATTTCTCGCGTCAAAGGCGCACGATATCAGCGCCATCGGTCGGTTGCAAAGACAGGTGCGCAGCCTGCGCGCAAACCGTGAGGATGCCGATCTGTTCACCCCTGCGGTGCTCGGCAGGCTCATGAACATGCTGAGCATCCCGATGTACGTCACCAACGGGAATGGAGAGTTTCTGTCGGTGAATGAGGTGCTGCTTCGGACCTTCGGGTACAAGACCATCGAAGATCTGAACGCGCAGGGGCCGTTCTTCGTCGACGAAGATCAATGGGCCGAAGGAATCGCGCAGATCCTGAACGGTCAGAGCGGCGCGATCAACGTGCACGTCAGGACCGGAGGCGGCGATACGCGTGTTGTCCAGAATGCATCCACGCTTATCGGACGCAATACGCTCGGGGTTCTATTCGATGTCAGCGATTTTGTCCGGCTGAACGAAGACCTGCAGGAAACGCTCGAGAACCATCGCATGGTCAACGAGAAGCTGCAAGCGACAACCTCGGTCTTGCAGAAGACTCAGTCAACCGCCATGAAATCGCTCGCCGCGCTGGCCGAATACCGCGACCTCGAGACCGGGAAACACCTCTACAGAATTTCCGAATACAACGCAGCGCTCGCCGCGGAGGTCTACCGGCATCAGCCGTTCAGGTTCAACATCTCCGACGAGTACATCGACGACATGCACCTCTCGTCGATGCTGCACGACATCGGCAAGGTTGGTGTTCCGGACAGTATTCTTCTGAAGGAGAGTACGCTCACTCCATCGGAATGGACCGTGATGAAGAAGCACACCGTTTGGGGCTGGAATATCCTCAACGAGGCGGACCAGGAGCTCGGCAAGCAGTCGTTTCTCACGCTTTCGTCGCGCATCGCACTGCATCACCACGAGCGATGGGACGGAACAGGATATCCACACGGCCTCAGCGGGTCGGAAACTCCCCTCTCCGCCCGCATCACCGCAATTGCGGACGTGTACGACGCTCTCACCTCCAAGCGGCCATACAAGGAACCGTGGCTGCATGAACAGGCGTTCACCGAGATCCTCGCCGCACGCGAGAAGCACTTTGATCCGGTACTGGTAGATCTGGCGTTGGGAATCCAGGATACCTTCCGCGACATCCGGCGAAAGTACCCGGAGTGACGGTCAGTAGCCGCGGTCGAGGAGCTGCCTGGTGACCACGGTCAACGTGTCGCGGTTGTTGCCCCGCGGGAGAATCGCGATCTGGCGCAGCGCGCGTCGGGTATAGAGCTCCGCTTTCTCGCGAGCCATCTCGAATCCCCCGCAGCGTTCGATCTCCGCTATCACATCGGCCATCTCGGCATCGGTCAGGCTCTCCGGATGCAGGACTCGATTGCGAATCATCTCCCCATCTTCGTCTCTCATCGCGTAGATGAGCGGCAACGTCACTACACCCTGGCGAAGATCTGATCCCGGCGCTTTGCCGAGCAGGTCCGCGCGACCGGTGAAATCAAGGATGTCGTCGATAATCTGAAAGGCCATTCCGATGCTGTAACCGATGCGTCGCAGGAGCAGCGTCTGCGCCAGGCCAATTTGGGCCTCGGACGCGCCGAGATAGAAACTGTCGGCAACCAGAGTAGCGGTCTTACCGACAACCCGTCGCAGATAGTCGCGCGGCGTGGATTGCGTGTCCGGGCCATGCACCGACTGCTCTATCTCACCGGTGACGATCTGACTCACGACAATCGCCAGCCGTTTCGCGTTCTCGATGCTCGCGTTGTCAGCGAGAATGCGGTAGCAGCGACTGAAGAGAAAGTCGCCCATGAGAATCGCCTCTTTCGTGCCATACTCACGATGAAGCGTCGGTTGTCCTCGTCGAACTCGGCTTCATCGATAACGTCATCGTGGATGAGCGTCGCCAGATGAAGCAGCTCGATCGCGGCGGCGACTCGGTAGATATTTGGCGGAAGAGCCTTTGGCTCCGGACGGTCGATCTCGCTCTCGCAGGCCGGCGATCGCGAACTCGCCATGCTGGTTTCCGTTGGTGTCTGCCGCATCGATTTCACCGACCGCCGGTCTGTGGTTCGTTCCAGACCGCTCGGCGCCAATCTCCGGCTGATCGCGCCCGGATTTGTTCGTCGATCGCATCACCCTTGATTCGGGCGCTCAGCACGACGAAACCGGGTCGCAGCAGTTTTCCGTTCCGATTCGCCAGGTTCGAAAGCGCCTCTGTTATCGTCCTGCTGCGACTGCTGACACTCTCGAGAATGACCTCCTGCACGCGTTCGAGGTCATATTTTATCGTCGGGAAGTCGTCCCAGAATCGTGTCATTCTCTGTCCTGCGTCGATACCGCTGGGAACGAGAAGCGGCTGGACAGTACCAGCCGCCTCTCACACCAGTCAGTGTGTAGTGTACAAGTATTCGGGACGTTCTACAATGCGATGCGAGTCGGGCCTATTTTTCCCTCACGAGTTCCCTGGTGGGACGACTCTTCTTCGGCCAATGGTCGCGCGGTTCGTCGGTGTAGAGAAAGGAGCGTTTTGCAAGCCGGGTGCCGTTCCAGCGGTCCTTGAGCCATGGCATGATCCAGTGATCGAGCCCCAGGCCCCGTCCGGCTCCACCGAACATGACGAAAGCGGCAAACATGTACCACAGAATCTCGTTGCTCCCCCATCCGGAGGCAATGAACATCAGCCCGAGCAAGACCGAGACAAGCGCAGCAAGCCAGGTGAACGCGCCGCCCACGAAGGCAAGCCCGATCCCGATCTCGATTATTACCACAAGGGTCTGAAGCAGGAACGAGAGCAGCGGTGATGCGCTCAACACGTTCTGTGCGAACCAGGTGTAGATACCCCACGGTCCGCTGAGCGGCTGTCCATATTGGCTTGCCGCGGCTGCAACGTGTTGCGCCGCTCCAGATGCCGCTTGGGCGACGGCGCCCGTGGCGGCTGAAGTTGCGTCGGCTGCAGTTTGCGCCGCCGCCGTCGCTGCCTGGGCAACCGCTCCGGTTGCGGCGGAGGTGGCGTCTGCGGCGGCCTGCGCAGCCGCGGGTGCCGCCTGGGCAACGGCAGTTGCGGCGGAGGTCGCTTCGGCGGCCTGCCCGGCCGCCTGACCTGCGGCGCTCGCCACCGGAGCCGCAAAATGAACGCCCGGCATCTTTATTGCCCCGGTCCAGACATTGGCCAGGCCCTCTTTTCCCGGATTGAGCCAGCCTTCAGTTATCTTCTTTATGCCCTCGTAGAGCCACTTGCCGCCCAGCCAGAGTCGCAATGGGAAGGTCCAGTAGGAAGGAACTCTCCAGGCAAGATGCCCGGCGATAAACGAACGATGGTCCTTTATGGTGAAGAACTCGTGCTGCATGTACTCCCACATGGCGTTAATGCCGGCGAGTCCAAGCAGGTAGTGCATGTTGATGAGGTGTTTCGCGCCCATCGCCATGAAGCCCGAGAAAGACATTCCCATCCCGTTAGCCACACCATATCTGCCGCCGATTGACACCATGAACCCGTGGTACTTCGGCCGGAACTCCTCTTTTTCCCCGCCTTCGATATCGGCCACGACGTTTCTCGCCGCAACATCGCCTGACTGCAGGGCGGTCTCGACGATCTGCGGGACGACCTTTTCGTGGATGACGTACCACATAACGTCGCCGACAAGATAGACGTTCTTGAAGTCTACCGACTGGGAGTACTTGTTGACGAGAATGCGGCCGCGTTCACCGACGATGTAGCGCTCGTCGTCGTCGAAATGGCATCCGGCCATGCCGTGAATGCCCTCGATCGAGGCGACCGCGCTATGGTCCGGTGAGCAGCTTCCCTTCGTCAGAACGATCTTTGAAGTGAACTCGGAGCCGTGCACTCCGCAGGTCCAGATGAAGGTCTGCGTTCGTATCTCGATATCGTGATCGCCGCCCACTTTCACCAGGCCTTCAGCTGCCTCCGCGACCGGCGCGTTGATCATTACCTCCGCTCCGCGCTTCGCCAGGTACTTCTCGGCTTTCTTGACCGGCCATGGCGGGAGGATGGGAAGAATCGTATCCTTCATCTCCACGATAATGACCCGAACCTCGTCGGGATTGATGTGGTACTGGGTGCAGAGCACATCGCGCCTCTCGAGAAGCTCGCCCGCAAGCTCGATTCCGGTGAATCCTGCGCCTGCGATCACGAACGTCAGTTTTTCCCGGCGCTGCGCTTCGTCGGGTTCCTTCGCTGCGGCGCGGAACATGTCTTCCACATGAGTGCGGATGCGAATTGCGTCTTCGAGCGACCAGCAGGTGAAGGAGTGCTCCTGCACGCCCGGGGTGCCGAAGAATTCCGGTTCCGCTCCCGCACCGATAATGAGATGGTCGTAGGGATACTCGGCGATCTTCGAAACAAGTCGGTTATTCTCGAAGTCGATTGTCTGGATTTCATCGATGACAACCTTGACCTTGGTCCCGCCGAATATCTTCGCGAGACTCACCTGTACGGCTCCAGGTTCCGTGCGGGATCCGGCGATTTCGTGCAATTCGGTCATCAACGTATGGTACGGATTACGATCGATAATGCTGATCTCTACATCCGGGTTCTTTTTGTACCTTTTGTAAAGCAGCTTCGCTGCGGCAATTCCTGCGTAGCCCGCACCCAGGATAGAAATACGAGTCTTCTCTGCCATACTACGGTCCTCCGCAAACTTTGGGCCACCAAAGGAAGGCCAAAGATTGGATCTGTTTGGGTTGGTGATTATCGTACAACATTTATCGAATAATGTAAAGCAACTAATCCCTATTTTACGTCCAAAAGGGTAATACATTGACCGGAATTCGATAATTATGGTACTATTGATTTCATCATGAACAGATCAACAACGGGCCGGTTGTCCATGAGAGCGATGATGCTCTTCGGATTGACGGCGCTTGCTCTGACAAACTGCGCCGGCGGACCGGCGAAACCGATATCACGAACGGAACTGCTGCTCGGTACGACAATAACGATGACTGTGTATGATCGGGTGAAATCCGCGGTTCTCGACCGAGCCTTTTCGCGGGTTCGCGACATTCATAACAGAATGACCACCGAAGGGACCGAGAGCGAGGTGGACAGGATCAACCAGATGGCGGGCGTCAGCCCGGTGCCCGTGACAGCCGACGTCTACAGTGTAATCCAAACGTCGCTCGATTTCAGCCGGCTCACCAACGGCGCCTTCGACATCACCGTTGGCCCCATAGTCAAACTGTGGGGGATCGGAACGGACCACGAACGGCTGCCGTCGGCCGACGAAATCAAGGCGCTCCTTCCACTGGTCAATTGGAGATGGATCAGGCTCAACGACACTGACCATTCCGTCTTCCTCGAGAAGAAAGGGATGGGCATCGATCTGGGTGGAATTGCGAAGGGGTACGCTGCCGACGAAGCGGAACGAATCCTCGTCGAGGGCGGCGTGAAACATGCGATCCTCGATTTCGGTGGGAACATTCTGGTGCTCGGGTCGAAACCGGATGGAGCAAACTGGAGAATCGGGATACAGACGCCGTTCCAGACCCGCGGGTCATTCCTCGGAATAGTGAGCACCGCCGACATGTCGGTGGTGACCTCCGGACCGTACGAGCGATACTTCATCAAGAATGGCACGATGTACCACCATATCATCGACCCGAAGACCGGCTATCCGGTTCAACAGCACCTTACGAGCACGACCATTTACAGCGGGGTTTCGATGATCTGTGACGGCCTGTCCACTTCGGTATTCGTGATGGGCCTGGACAAGGGCGCCGCGCTTATTCGGATGCTCAAAGGGGTCGATGCGATTTTTGTGACCGACGAAAACAAGGTGTACTATACCAGCGGGCTCGAGGGGAAATTCGAAATCACCAACCCGGAATACAAAAGAGCCGATTTTCCCGCGGCAGCGCCGTCGGGCGAGTACTGGCCTCCGGACCCGGCAGCAGTGACCGCAATCGAAAAACTCGATCGCGTGAATCGGTGAAGATCGGGCGCTGAGAGCGGTGAAGCTTCCCCGCCATCAATCCCGCGTGGACCATGGACAGAGCAGGCGCTCAGCCAGGTCTATGGCTGCAAAAAGGGCAAGGCCGAGCAGGCTCAATCCCATTATTCCGACGTACATGTCGAGATAGGCGACGCGAGTCCAGGCATCCATGATCATATAGCCGAGACCGAAACGGGTGAAGAAGGTTTCAGCAAAAAAGAGGACGGCCAGCGCGGTTCCCGAACCAACCCGTAACGCGGTGAACAGGCCCGGCAGGAGCGCCGGAAGGATGACATACCGCACTGATTGAAGCCGGGATCCACCGAGCGACCGGAAAGAGACAAGGTATCGCCGATCGATATTGCGGGCACCGTCACGAACCGCGGTCAGAATCTGGAAAAACAGCACCAGCATGACAAGAAATACCTTCGCGACGTTTCCGAGTCCGAAGACCAGGAGCACGACCGGAAGAAGCGCAATCTTCGGAACCGGGAACATAAGGTAGGACGCGGGCGAGAGCAACCAGTCGAGAGCACTGACTCTACCCATCGCAATCCCGAGCGGAAGCGCCGCTGCGAAGCTCACCGCAAGTGCTGCAGTCACCCGTGCGAGGCTCGCCAGCATGTGCGCGAGCAGCGGATCGGGAAGAAGCGCCAGAAATCTTTCCGCAACGGCCCATGGATAGGGTACGATTCGGCTCCCGAGCAGAAGCGTTGCTGCCACCCATAATGCGGCAAAAACCAGAACCGCGCTCGCGGCCCGGAACGCGCGACGCGTCAGTCCGCTCACTGCCCGTTCTCCCGTTCCAGGGTTGTCCGAACAGCGCGACAAGTTTCGAAGAAACGCGGGTCCAACCGGAACGATCCCGCCCCCTGCCCGGGGTTCTCGATCATGCGCAGCGGTGCCGGACGCCCCGCCATCACCGCGATCGTTGAACCAAGGTAGGCTGCCTCTTCGATGCTGTGTGTCACGATGATCGACGGGATTTGCCGTACGCGCAACACCTCCAGCAGCAGATCCTGGAGCCGCTCCCGGGTGAGAGCGTCCAGGGATGAAAACGGCTCATCCATCAACAGAACCGCCGGGTCGAGGACGAGCGCCCTCGCGATCGCCACGCGCTGTTTCTGCCCGCCCGATAACGCCGCCGGAAAGCGATGCTCCAGGCCCGTCAGATGAACCTTGCCGAGCTCCGCCCGCGCCCGGGCGACCCGTTCGGAGCGCGGAATCTTGCGTATGCGCATGCCGAGCTCCACATTTTCTATGACGGTGAACCAGGGAAACAGACCGTACTGCTGCAATATGAGGGAGGCGTCGCCCGCGGAAACCGGTGCACCGTTCAGTAACGACTGCCCTCCGGCGGGAGGTTTGAGGCCGGCGATTACCGAGAGCAGCGTGGATTTTCCGCAGCCTGACGGCCCGACCACGGCAAGTGTCTCACCGGCTGCGACAGTGAACGAGACCAGGGTGAACACCGGATTTTCGCCATATGCCGCCGAACAGGCACGTACCTCGAGCATGACCTTTTCGCGGGTCTACCGCTGCCCGCCGGAAAAATTGACCGCGATGTACAGAACGCCGAAAGCGTAGTGATGCACGAGCATCCAGGGTATCGGCCTTTTCGCGCCCGCGGGCCGCAGGTAGAGCTGCCGGATCGCGGCGACGACAAGGGGCAGGGCGGCGTAGATGAAATAGATCGGAAGCCGAGCCCGGTGGGCGCTCCCTGGCGCTGCAGGGAGAACGGCAGGCAAAAGATAGGAGAGGGCCACGAGGAAGAGGAAGAGCAGTCGACTGCGCCGCGGACCGATACGGACAACGAGCGTACCAACCTGGTGTTCTCGGTCCCGCACCTCGTTCACTATTTCCTCTTCGAGAAGCAGCGCCGCCGCGAGAAATCCAACCGGAAGCGAAATGAGCAGGGTTTGAGCCGGTAATCGCCCCGATACCGCGTAGGTCGAGCCCGCAACCATGAGTATGCCAAGAAACAGAAAAGCTGCCGGAACGGCGAATCCCCGTCGTTTGTAGTTCACCGGCTCGGCCGCGTAGAAATAGGCTGCCGCGAAGCCGACGATGCCAAGCAGAAGAATCGGTAAGCCGTCCAGGTAGACGAGAATCATTCCAAACGGCACCGCAAGGAAGAAGCAGGCAATACCCGAGAGAAAAACAAACCAGTCGAGCCGTGAGCGGCCTGACCCGAATACACCACTCTCCCACCTGGCAATATCCGGTTCCGAACTGCCGTATCCAAAAAAATAGCTCACCATATTGGCACCGAAATGGAGCAGGACGGCCGCGACAAACAAAAGCACCGTTTTGAGCCGGGCCTCGCGGCCCTCTGCGGCCGCGAGAACTATGCCGAGCGTGGTCGGAAACGCCACTATGGATATCGTCCATGGGCGCAGCGCACGGATCCAGATCGCCGGATGAGAACCAGGTGGCTTCCGAGTGTCATTCACGCGTCAAATCCCCCGAACTGCGCGCCGTGCCGCCCGGCAGCTTCCGACCGTTACGACCGCGGCGCGGCAGGTTCCCGGCAGCACTCCACGCCGGACCCGCGGATCACAAGTCGTATCTCAAAAGGTTTGCGCATCCACCGGCGCGGGACCACCCCCTTCGACGCGGACGAAGACGCGGTTCGGCAGACAGGCCGTCCACTGGCCGGAGTGAGACAGCCAGCCGGCGGCAATGCATATCTTGTCGCGGCAGGGCGATGAAACCACTCTCACCGCCCGGTTCCGAATCTGTATCGTGGTTTCGCCGATCGGGCCGGATACCGAAAACTCGGCGTCCTGGTCGAGTGGATAGAGATAATCCTGGCCGTTCGCCTGTATGCTGACTTCACTGCTTTGCCCTGCGCCGGTGTAGGCCTGCACGGAGAACAGTGCGATGACGCCAAGGGCCAGCGCAATTGAAAGGATATCGAGTATGCGAAGGGGGTAACCGCGGCTCATCAAGGGAGCACGATCCTCCCGAGGATTCTTGATGCCCATATGACTATTTTCGTCGTTTGTCCCGCACGTAGATGTTCTTGGCTGGAGAGTTTTCGGCGGAACGCTCGTCAATTTCGAAAAGCCCGATAACGCGGATCAGATCGCCGAGTTTCTTGTGCCCGTAGTTGCGTGGATCGAACTCAGGAGACCGGTTTGCGAGATTCGTTCCCACGGAGCCCAGATGCGCCCAGCCGTTCTCGTCTGCAGAATCTTCAATGGCGTTCCGCAGCAGGGTCACCAGGCGCGTGTCCCGTTTCAAGTCCGTCGAACTGAGCGAAGGTCGGACCTCCGGCTCCTTCTCGTCCTTCTTACGCAAAATCTCCGTGTAGATGAACTTGTCACACGCGCCGACAAACGCTTTGGGCGTCTTTTGTTCGCCGAAGCCATAGACCGTCAGACCCGCTTCGCGAATACGAGCCGAAAGTCGCGTGAAATCGCTATCACTCGAAACGATGCAGTAGCCGTCGAACTTCTCGGTGTAGAGCAGGTCCATCGCGTCGATTATCATCGCGCTATCGGTGGCGTTCTTACCCTTTGTATAGGCAAATTGCTGAATCGGCTGTATGGCAAACTGGAGAAGCACCTCTTTCCAGCCTTTGAGGTTCGGGCTCGTCCAGTCACCGTAGATGCGGCGAACGCTCGATACGCCGTACTTCGCCACCTCTTCGAGCAAAGGCTCGATAATTGAAGGCTGCGTGTTGTCCGCATCGATTAGCACCGCAAGCCGTTTCTGTTGTTCTTCACCTGACATTGATTTCCATAAAGAATAGATCAATTGCACGGGTTGTTCAAGCGCGGTACAATGCCCACGGCATGCTCCAGTTCATCGGGCCTCGCGATTACAGTCTGTACAGGAATCTGATGGGCATCGCCGTATCATTCGCATCGGTATTCGCCCTTCTGTTCGTCGTCGAAACGCTCATTGCGAGGAACGTGGTTCGTGAAGCTACCGGTCGAAAGATACTACACATCGGAGTGGCCCACTGGTGGCTCCTTGCAATGATCTTCCATGACAGCCCATGGTTCGCCTCCGTCGGGCCCCTGTTTTTTCTGATCTTCAATGCTGTCGCCTGGAGACGCGGCTCAATGGCTGCGCTGCGACCGCCCGCAGAAGGCGGAAACCTCGGGACCATCTACTTCCCGCTGTCGCTGCTCGCCCTCGTATTCCTCACGTTCGACGGACTATTTCCGGTCTATACCGGCGCGATAGGCGTCCTGATCATGGGCTGGGGGGACGGGCTGGCCGCTTTGGTCGGCGAGCGGGTGACCGTCGGCCGCTATGTGGTTGCGGGACGCGGCGTCCGGAGAGCGAATGCGATGACCGAACCGACGCAACCCCGGGCAACCAAGAGCCTCGCCGGGTCAATCACCATGTTCGCCGCCTCGTTCGCCGCCGCGGCAATCGTCGTCGGAACACTCGGTCCCCGCGCCGGTTTGGGAACAGTCACCGCCCGCGCGGCCGCAGTCGCCGCGGTGGCGACGATCGTTGAAGCGGCGACACCGCTTGGTCTCGACAATCTGACGGTGCCGATTTGTTCGGTGCTGTTCTACAACCTGGTGATGATATGAAAATACCCTATGAGCTGATTTCAGCGGCCGTCGCGCTGAATGGCCTTTTTGCCGTCGTCGCCGGCTGGCGTCGGGCGGTCACCCCGGTCGGTGCAGCGGCCGGATTCATTGTCGGAGCCGGGATCCTGCTCCTCGCCGGGTGGACCGCCTGGATCTGCCTGGGCGCATTCTTCGTCACCTCCTCGATTGCGAGTCGAATCGGCCTGGACCGGAAATCGGGAATCGAGCTGATTCAGGAGAAGGGAGATCGGCGCGACGTAATCCAGGTTCTCGCAAACGGCGGAGTCGGGCTCGTTTCCGCGGCGGGATTCGCGATCTCCGGGGCGCCGTTCGTTGTCGCCGCCGCAGGCATTTTCGGTACCGCCGGAGCCGCAGGGGCGGGCATCCTCGGCCCGAACCTGTCATCGGTTTCCCGTATATGGCTCGTCGCGCTCGCGGCCGCCTTCGCAGAGGCGAACGCAGATACATGGTCGAGTGAGATTGGAGTTCTCGCGCGGCGCAAACCGGTATCGATCATAAACCGCCGGCCAATTCTGCCCGGGATGTCCGGTGGCGTTACCGGCGTGGGATTTCTCTCGTCCGCCGCGGGGGCTCTCCTGGTGGCGGTGGTATTTGCCGCGGGTTCAGCCATTCTCGGCGGAGCGAATAGCGCCGCGAAGATTGGTATGGAGGCGGGAATTGTCGGCGTTTCGGGATGGATAGGCTCTGTTCTCGACAGCATTCTGGGAGCGACCATTCAGCCGCTCTACATCCGCCCCGGCACCGGACACCTCACCGAACGGAGGAAAGACGCCGGGGGATTCAACGCGCGAATACGCGGAATACCGCTGTTTACCAATGATGCCGTCAATTTTCTGAGCAGCGCGGCCGCGGCAGGGCTCGCAGCGGCCGCGGCGACGGTGCTGAGCGGCTGAACTCGGCCCTACCCCGTGCAAACGCCAATTGCCGGCCCGACAGTTTTCCCGTCCAGGCCTGCCTCAACGATGATTATTGAGGGGTCGATCGCTCTGTCTGTCTCTCCGATGTTGAATTTCAGACGCAGATCGATTATTAGAACAGCACTGCCACGAAAGTTGATGACGCCTCGCATGAATTTACGCGTGCGCGCGACTTTGGCGACCGGCCGGTATTCGGGCACGTCCTTGATCTTCGCGACGGCGATATCGTACCAGCTTTGCCAGATTAGGGCACGTAAGTACCGCGGAGCTTTCCGAGAAGCCGCTCCTGCGCCTTTGTCTTGAGGCCGAGCTCTTCCGCTTTCGCTCGAACTGTCTCTTCTTCCACCCGATCCGGCGATAAAAGAGCGCCAATCACTTCCATTTCCGAGCGCGAAAAGCGGACACCGCCGACCAGATGCTGGTCGAACGATTCACAGGCAAGCGGGCAGACCCGTGCAGCAATGGAATAGATGGTTCGCGCATATTCGCGGATCTCGAACTGCGCGTGAGGATCCATGCGGAGTTGAAGGAAATGGAACAGGTTGTGGAGGTCGATCTGCCAGTACCACTCCGTATAGGCGCTCACCGGAAGGTTGATTCGGGCGAGCTCCCGGGCCAATCCCGTATCGAGCAGCTCGAGATAGGCGGCGTAGGCGCTCTGCTGCCCGGAAGCGAGCTCGGCGCGGATGCGTTCCTGCATTTCAGCCGGAACCGGCTCATTCCGGCGTCCCTGCTTGTTGTCCTCGCTCTGCAGAGCCACGGCACTCCCTTCGGGCAGGTAGAATTCGTCTTTCAGGACCGAGTACCTACCGGAGATCTCGTTCAGCCGGGCCATTCGGTGTCGGACCCACTGCCGGGCAACGAAAATCGGCAGCTTCGCGTGAAACGTCAGCACAACCTGCTCAAATGGCGACGTGTGCTGATTGCGCAGGAGATAGTCGATCAAGCCACGATCCTGCCGGAACGACTTGGTCCCCTCTCCGTATGATACCCGCGCTGCCTGCACGATACGTTCGTCTCCGCCGAGATAGTCGACCAGGCGTACAAACCCCTTGTCGAGCACGCGAAACTCCTTGTCGAGGATTTCTTCCGCCGCGGGGACCACGCAGTGCGCCATTCTGCCTCCTTAACGGCTGAAGTATCTATCGGTCGACCGGGGCGGTCAACCCCCGTTCGGCGGCAGGATGACGAAGGTCGGCAATATCCGGTATCTTTTCCGTAGTGTTGCGGCAGTTTGAGCGGCAGGTTGCCGACGGTCCGAAAATGACAGTCCACGCCGAAAGTGACGGTCGGGGCGGGTACCGTTTCCTGGCGGGACCGCACAAGATTGTTGACACCTGGCTGCACTTCGAGTTTACCGGGCTGGAGAACTTCGTTCCCGATGTCCGTACCCCTTTCGAAGGGCTCATCCGGTCCGGGAATGAACGAGTCTATCTGTTTTCATTGAAACCTCACGGCAAGGGGCCGCGCAGCTACGGTGTCGCCTATTCCTTTGCCAGGGGAAACCCTGATGCGGTAAAACTGGACACCAGCCACCGGTATCTCTTCCCGTTCGAGCACGGAAGCAGACAGCGCGTGACGCAGGGGTACAATGGCCTTTTTTCCCATTCCGGTGAAAACCAGTACGCGCTCGATTTCGATCTCGACGTCGGAACGCCGGTCTGTGCGGCACGCGCCGGTGTGGTCGCAGATGTAAGGGACGATTCTTCCATTTCAGGGTTGAGTGCGGCCTTCGGCGCTCTCGGAAATTACGTGCTCATTGCTCACGGTGACGGCTCGTTTGGGAACTACGCCCACTTGCGGCAGGGCGGTTCCCTTGTCTATCCGGGTGAGGCCGTGGCAGCCGGTCAACGCATCGGGTACAGCGGCAATACCGGGAGAACATCCGGGCCGCACCTGCACTTTGATGTTCGCATTCCGACACGCAACGGGCGGATGAGGTCGGTTCCGGTGTCATTTCTCGGGGAGCCGGCCGGGGCGTCGGCACCGGTCAGCCGTCGGCACCGGTCAAGCCGTCGGCACCGGTCATGCCGTTGGCTGGGCGATCCTACTACGCCTACCACCCGGACAAGCCGTCGGCATCGGTCACACCGTCGTTCCAGCCGCGTTCCCCGGGCGACCTCACGAACGGTGATTTCGCCGGCTACGAAATGCCGGCCGCTGCCAACGGGACTGTAGACATTCGTGTTGATGTGCGGGACGTGACCTGCGTCGTTTTTGCCCGCAACGGTATGCCCACCGTTGCTTCTGTGCGCGTCCATATGGGTTTGCGTGAAATGATTTCCTCGACTCCCATGCCGGCGGTCGTTCGCATACCGGCGGCAACCGAGATTTTTCTCACCCTGCTGCGGCCGGTGCCGGGAGCCCGACGTTACGGGTATACCTGTCGGCTGGAGACGACTCCGATGCTATGAATGCGCTGCTGAACAGGGCCCAGACGGCGCTGTCGCAGCGCTAATCCCGATCGAAGTCCACCCGCCGCGATTCCTTCTTCTGCCCGTGGCGCCGTTTTTCCTGCATCCGTCTCTCGCGCGATGTGTTTGAAGGACGCGTCGGCCGCCGCTGTCGCCGGTCCGCGGCCGCGTGGGTGATCAGGTCGAACAGACGACGGAGAGCGATCTCGCGATTACGCAGCTGGGACCGCTCCTCGTCGACATGAACCACCAGTTGGTCGCTTTCGGTTATACGACCCCCGAGCCGTTCACGGACACGCGTCCTTTGCTCTTCGGTAAGGCTTCGCAGCGACGACAACGACAGGTGAACCGTCACGCGCGTGTTGACCTTGTTGACGTTCTGGCCGCCGGCGCCGCCGGAGCGGGAAAAGGACAGCCGCGCGTTCCGCACTATGTCGTCGACAATTCCTTCTCGATCCACGTTCTTTTCTCTCAGCGGCGAAGACGCTTCGCCTGCGGCGGTTTGCGTCGAACACCGAACTCTTTTCGGTTAACCGGCGCTGCTATGCTGGCCCGGTTACACGCCGCATCGTAGAGAGCAGCCTGGCTGCCCGCCGGTATCTCGCCGGACTCCGGCTCGCGTCGCACATAATTTCCGTCGGGCTGCAGTTCATGCGACTGAACATTGTCCGCCAGATAGGTTTCCAGAACGGACTTGACGCGCTTCTGCAGATCAGGATTCTCGATGGGAAACAGAAGCTCCACGCGGCGTTCGAGGTTTCGCGGCATCAGGTCGGCGCTGCCGCAGTAATACTCGCCGGCACCGCCGTTGTGAAAATAGTAGATCCGCGAGTGCTCGAGGTAGCGCCCAACCACACTGGTGACAACTATGTTCTCACTCATACCGGGAACGCCGGGCACAAGCATGCAGATCCCGCGAATTATGAGCGATATTCGCACCCCTCTTTCTGCGGCGTCGTAGAAGGCTTCTATCACCTGCGGATCTGCAAGGGCGTTTACCTTGGCGATAATGCGGCCGGGATTCTCGGGCGTCGAGCGCTGCGCCTCGCGGTCTATCAGCTGAAGCAATCTCGACTTGAGTGATGTTGGCGCCATCACGAGTTTGGAGAGTGCCGGAATTGCCGAGTAACCGGTAATCGAATTGAAGAAGAGGCCGATTTCATAGGCGAGCTCGTCCTGGGTCGTCATAAAACCAAGATCCGTGTAGAGCCGTGCGGTCTTGTCGTTGTAGTTTCCCGTTCCCAGGTGAACGTAGCGCGTCACGCCCTTTTCCTCACGGCGGATAATGAGAATCGCTTTCGCGTGCACTTTCAATCGCACAATTCCATAGACGACGATGACCCCGGCGCGCTCGAGCCGCTGCGCCCACTCTATGTTCTGCTCTTCGTCGAACCTTGCTTTGAGCTCGACCAGAACCGTGACCTGCTTTCCATTTTCCGCCGCGAGCTCGAGCGCCTGCACCAGGGGGGAAGAGCCGCTCGTCCGGTAGAGTGTCATTTTTATTGCCAGCACCGAGGGATCGGTGGCCGCCTCCCGAACCAGTCGCACAACCGGCGCGAAGGATTCGAATGGATGATGCAGCAGAACATCACGCTTCTTCAGCGCGTCCCAGATCGAAGATTCCTCCGGAAGATAGGGAGAATCCTGAGGCTTCCATTTTTCATACCGGAGGTGGTCGAATCCCGGCAGGTCTACAAGCTCCGTGAAGGTGCTCAGATCCATTGGATCGGTCTTCATATAAACTTCGGACGGATCGAGCGCGAGGGCGTCGGTCAACATATCTCGCAGACGCCCGGTGCTCTTGTTAACGCTCATGCGGATTGCCATGCTGTGTTCGCGGGATTCGAGAACCTGCTCCATAGCCTCGACGAAGTCTTCGTCCCGTTCCTCATCCACGCCCAGATCGGCGTCACGTGTAACACGGAAGAACAGATCTTCGGTTATCTCGTAGCCGGGAAAGAGTTGCGCTGCGTGATCGCGAATAACGTGCTCGAGCAGAGCGAAGGAGACAGTGCCCCTGGTTTCCGGCAGGTAGAGGATGCGCGGTATACCGGCCGGGATCTGGACAATCGCAAGCGCTTCTGCTCCCGCCTCGGGAACCAGCAGATTTTCGTCCTGCAACGGCCGAAGGAGAAAGGCTGCGTGAAGTCGAAGATTCCCGGTATAGGGCAGCGGTTTTCCCAGCTCGCACCTGACCGGTGTCAGGATAGGAAAGATCTCTTCCTGGAACAGCTCTTCCAGAAACTTTCTCTGAGTCTGGCTGTAGGCCTCAGGAGCTTTCAGGACCAAACCTGCATCGGCAAGCTGCGGCAAAATGTCATCCAGAAGGCATTCATACTTCGTCTTTACGATTTCCCGCACGCGCAGACTGACCTCACGGAGCTGCTCCTCGGCGCTCATGCCGGATGGACAATGAACTCTGCGTCCAGTCCTGATCTGTCGCTTCAGAGATGCAACGCGAACCATGAAAAACTCGTCGAAATTGCTGGCCACGATGCAAAGAAACCGAAGCCGCTCGAGGAGGGGAATGTCCTGCCGAAGCGCCTCGGAGAGGACACGCTCATTGAACGCAATCCAGCTCAGCTCGCGGTTGAAGTAGCGGCCACCCTCGTGTTTTTTGTATGTTCGAATTATTTCTGCCATGTTGCCCGACCTCTAGGTTATGACTACGTGATACCCGAAGACTTCTTCGAACATCTGAGCCTTGATCGCCATACCATATCGCTCGACGGAGATGTCGCCCTGGTGGGTGCAATCCACCAGAAGATCACCTTCCGCGACTTCGAGACGAAATGACTGGACCCTCTGCTGATGACTTCGGTCGAGCCCGTCGGCTACGCGCAACATCCCGGCCAGCTTCAGCACTATGAGGCGCTGCTCCTGGCGGAGAGAAACGAACGACGGGTGCGAAGCCAGGGGCATCGACTTGCGATGATATCGGACAACGTTCGAGATGATGCGGATATCTTCGCGAGAGAGACCGAATATCTCCGAGTTTGCCACGATATACTGTCCATGCTTGTGGTGACCGCTCGATCGCACGTAGTTGCCGATGTCGTGGAGGATTGCGGCAACTTCCATCAGCAGTCGCGCGTGATGTTCGAGGCCGTGATCAACCTGGAATTGGTCGAAAAATGCGAGAGCCAGCTTCGACACGTGAACGGCGTGTTTTTCATCATAATGAAACTTCCGACCGAGGCTCTTGGCCGAGGTGACCACCTGACTGTACAGCTCGGCCCTGACATCGCTCGTGTTTCCCAGGGCGAAGCTTACGAGCATTCCCTCCCGGATGCTTACGTCGGGAACGATAAGCTGCCGCGCGCCTGTGGCTTCGAGAAACAGGTTGTAGATCACCAGGGCGGGATAGAGCCCCTCCGCCTCGTTGTAGGTGACGCCCAGCTGAGTGACGATCTCATCCACCGACAGCTCGGCCAGTTGCGCGAGAAACTCGACGAAATCCGCCTTCTCTATGATCCAGTAGTGCTCGGCTTCTTTCTTTCCCGCCCTTGCCGCGGCCAGTCGCGCGTCTCCCCCGACGGCGACGAAATAGTGCACGCGCGCGAGCCGCAGCTCGGTGTTCATTATCTCCAGCGTTCCGCGCAGGTTCTCACGCAGGTACTCTTCCATCTGCGTGTTCGACTCCCAGCGCGGTCTCACCTGCTGTTCGATTCGCACCGTTCCGATGCGGAAAGAATGCGCCGCCACCATATTCCCACGGTCGAGCAGCATGACTTCGGTGGTCCCACCGCCTACCTCAATGATGAGGGAGCTCGATCTCGTGAAGGGGCCGGGCATATCATGGACCGCGTGCTGGACTGCGAGATAGGTCAGATGGTTCTCTTCGACTCCCTCGATGATGTTGATGCGAAGGCCCGTTCTGATGAAAACGCGATCGACGAAAGTGTCCCGGTTCTTCGCCTCGCGAATGGCGCTGGTCGCGATCACCCGTACATCCTTCGGGCCGATGTGCCAGCCGGACAGCATTTCGAGGAAACCGCTCAGGATCCGAATGGCCTGCAGCATTGTCTCCCGGGTGAGATGACCCGACATGAAGACGTCACGGCCAAGAGGCACCGGTTTGGTCGCGCGGTCCAGCCGCTTCCAGTCACCTTTCTCATCGATCTCGGCTATGACTATCCGAATCGCCGTCGAGCCTATGTCGACAACTGCAACGATTTTTGGAACAATCAGGGTCTTTTTCTTTTCCATATGGTTCCGACGAAGCCTACGGCTGATTCGCGAGAGCTTCTGCCAGCAGCGACGATACGCCTATCGCAACCGCGTCATCTCCGAGCTTTGCCGGCAGAAGCTTCACCACTTTCGCGAGCGACGGCATCGCATTTTCTCTCATTGATTTTTCCGCGACCGAGAGATAGCTATCGCCGAATCTTTCGACCAGGCCGCCCCCCACGATGATGGCTTCCGGATTGAAGATGTTCACACAATTTGCGAGGCCAACCCCGAGAAAGCGGGCCGCCCGTTCGAGGACCCGGGCGATCTGCGTATCACCGCCCTCGATCGATTTGGCAAAGACACTGCTCTTCATTTTCGATATGTCTCCGCCGGCCAGAGAGGCCATCACCGGAGCACCGCCGGTGGTCGCGAGCATCGCAGCGTCTTTCGCCATCGCTGTCTTCGAGGCGACCGACTCCAGACAACCATAGTGTCCGCCGCCGCAGAGCCGTCCCTCGACCTGAATGATCATGTGACCGATCTCGCCGGCACCGCCGGTCGCTCCGCGATAAAGCTTTCCGTCTATGATGATTCCGCCGCCGATCCCGGTTCCGGGGAAAAGACCGATGACGTGACGATAACCGGCGGCCGCGCCTTTACGGAGCTCACCGTAGGTTCCCGCATTTACATCGTTCTCGAGAATCACCGGAATACCCAGCGCTTTTTCGAGCCTCGCCTTCAGGGGAAAATCGCGAAAGCCGAGGTTCGGAGTCTCGAGAACGACACCGGTAGCCAGGTCGATCGGACTTGGCACGGCGACACCGGCACCGGCAACTTCATCCATTTTCATGGCCGAAGCTCTCCACGAGCGTCGTGATGCACTTTGTCAGTCTGTCGAATACCTCTTCGCCGTTTGAACCGTCGCGGACCTTCTCCTTATTGCGTGCGACTATTTCGAGATCACGGGTAAGAAGACAGCCGAGCATTTTCGTTCCGCCGAGATCAAAGCCGATGAGATACTTTCGGTCGTCGTTCATCTTGCGTCCCCTTACAACACCCATCGAATGATGTTACTATAGAACCCCGTTTATGCAAACATCGTCACCGCGGCCCACGCGTGGCGTGGTCATCGGACGCTTTATGCCGCCCCACGCCGGCCACTTGTACCTCGTCGATTTCGCGCGGAATTTCTGCGACCGCCTCACCGTGCTCGTCTGCACGCTCCCTGGTGAGCCGATTCCCGGCGAGCTGCGATTTCGATGGATGCAACAACTCTTTCCCGGTTCCGATATCGTTCACATCACGGACGAAATACCCGAAGCAAAAAAGAACCATCCGCGATCGACATCGATCTGGGCGCAGACCATACAGACGGTACATTCCAACGGGCGTCGATTTCGTTTTCGCATCGGAAGACTACGGTGAGCCGCTCGCCGTCGATCTTGGCGCCGACTTCATTGCGGTTGATCCCGCGCGATCGGTTTTCCCTGTATCGGCGACGGAAATCCGGAACGATCCGATCGGAAACTGGAAATTCATTCCACCGCTGGTTCGCCCCTACTATCTTCGCCGGGTCTGTGTGGTTTCCGATTCGGCTCTGAATCCGGCACTTCCGCAAGATGAGCTCGCGCGTGATCTTGCCCGGGAGTTCTCGACCCTCTACGTGACTGATTACGGACGCTTCTGGCTTTCGCGGTCCGGCAACACGCTTTCAGCCGGTTCACTCGAAGGCCTCATGCGGGCTCAGGTCGCGTCGGAGGCCGCGGTTGCCGTTCAGGCGAACCGGGTTCTTTTCGTCGAGTCGTCGGCACTCCACGTGTCTGTTCGCGCCGCTCTCCTTCTCCCGCAGATTTCGAAGGAACCGGGCGCCGCTGCAGACCATCTTTTCCGCACGCAGCGATACGACCGATACCTCGTCGTTCCATCCGCCGATCAGAAGCTCTCCGCATTCCTGGGACGCTGCGTCGCGCAGATTTCGGAAGCCGGAGGCGATCCGATCGTGCTCAAAGGAAATCCGGCCAACCGCCTCACCGAGGCAATAGAAGTCACCCGGGCACTCCTTGGGTGAACAGGGCGCCGCGCGAATGGCGGGTTGCTCCGGACCGACAGGAGCCTGACACACCGCCTTGAGCTGCGGCCCCATTCATGATAGGAATTAGAATCACCGCGGAGGTACCCATGAAACGTCTCGTGTATGTGCCGGTTCTGGCCCTCTTGTTCCTTGGCTGCACGAATACCGGATTTCTCGGCTTCATCGCCACCACAGGCTACGTCGACAAGCACATTTCGACAACGAGGGACGAAACGGATGCTCGAATCGCGGAAACCTCCAACGATCTGAACAAAGTGAAGTCCGACGTTGAAACGCTGAGCTCGCTCAAATCAACCCTTCAGTCGCTCATCGACGATATTCAGCAAACCAAGGATTCGACGCAGGAACTGAAGGCACTTACTGCGCAGCTCGAGACTCGGCTCGACACCATACCCCAGGAGACTCTGCAAACCCTCGTTCAGATTCTGCAGGATTACCTCGCAAGGAAGAACCCAACTGCCCCGTCGAAGTCAGACTGAGGAGGCGTCGCGGCGGGAAGACAACAGCCATTCGACGGCCTGACGCACGATTTCCCGAACTGCGGGGTGGCGCAGACTCGCCGCTCGCAGCTCAAGGCCGACGTAGCAGAGTCGTCCTTTGCCCCGGTACCGAGTCCAGATGACCGGCACCATACTCCCCGGAGTGTCGGAATCCCCCACCTGGGTCGTCGCCCCGGAGTCGGACGCCGTGAATTGTATGTCCATTCCGTCGGTCACGGGTCGGAGAATAACAGTATCTCGGAGTTCAAAATCACCGATTCCATCGAATACCCGCGAGAACTCATTCACCTGGTGGACCAGAATAGGGGCCGCCGGCAACCGTTCCAGATTCGTGCCCTGAGGCAGATCCGCATTGCCAATTACCAGAAGACCGCCTCCCGCGAGTAGATATGCATCAAGCAGTTCCTCGTTGTCGGGTTCCTGCTTCGAGGCACCGTCGTTTGCCGGCGCACGCCGGTTGTAGAAGAGCAATGCAGCGGGGGTCTCCGTCGGGTCAAGACTGCTTAGCGTGGACCGGACTGCCGAGCGGGCGGAAAGCGCGATCGTTCCGTAGGATGAGAGCATCGAGGCAAGATGAGCCCGAGCCCGCAGCGATGGGCGAATGATTCCGCGCGACACCAGGAACAGACTTTGCATCACCTAAACCATATCCCCGTTTCGGCGGGCACACAAGTAGACGCCGGCACATCCGAAGGTGAGGAAGCGGCTATACTCGATGATCTTCGATACGGACGTTCCTAATCTGGCCGGGCAGGTCGTCGCACAGTGAGATCGCGAGGTTCCGGCCCCGAGGACCGGATGCGATCGCCGGCGGTAACGCGTTCTCGACCGCAGAACGAACCCGCACGAGAATTTCGTTCTCATCCGTCTCGGAGCCGGGGCCGTAGGCGGCCCGCTCAATTTCCAGCCTGATGCCGCCACCCGACGCCGCGTTTTCGTACCGACAGAGCAGGCGCCCGGTTGTTCCCGGGACACCGGCAACGCATTCGGAGAGCTCCCGCGCACCGATTCGGCAGTTTTGAAAGTCAATGCCGGCTCGGTCGCCCACTATCTCCAGCGACGGAAACGGAAGTCGGCAATTATGCTGCACCCAGCGCGCCGTGTCTCCGGTCCGGTAGCGGATGAGCGGCATTGCCTGGCGGAGCAGCGTCGTCACGACCAGGTCCCCCAACGGCGCGGGCCCGCCGGTCTCCGGGTCGATAATCTCGACAACGAGATCGAGCGCGTTCACGTGTATTCCGCGGCAGGACGGAAACGCGACCGACTGTGCGCCTCCGAGCTCGGCCGTGCCGTAGCAGGGCACGACGGCCGTGTCCCAGTGGCCGGTCAGACGGGCCAGGACAGCGGACGACAGAGCGTCGGCCAGTGTGACTATTGCCGACGGACGGTAGGCAAACCCGACATCTGCCGCGCATCGGGTTAATGTATCGAGTGAATGCGGCGTACCGATGAGCAGGGCGGGCGTGAACTCCAGGAGTCGTCGAACTGCCTCTTCCGGCTCGTCGCTGCTCGCTTCAAATACCGGAAAATCGATGCTCGCAAGCGAATCACGAACAGCGCGACTTTCCACCCACCCCGAGGATCCCGGGGGAAGGATCAGGAGTGCGCCTTTCCCGGCAGCCCGACCGTGGCGGCCAGTCGTTTTTCCGACCACTGCTCCCCGCCCACCGAGCAGCATACCGGTTGCGACCGCCCGCGCGGTGCAAACCTGGTTCCAGTCCGCCGCGGTAAACGCGACGGTTTTCCGTGTCGAACCGCTGCCCGCGGAGCCGGCGACAACAAGCAGCTTTTCCTCCGGTACGGCGAGAAACCTCCGCCAGTCGTTCAGAGCTTCGGAATCGGTCACGGGAAGATCGCGAAGGTCGAACGCCGATCGCACGTCGCCGGGTCGCATATGGTGAGTTTCGAAAAGCTCACGATAGTACGGTGAGTTTGTCGCGGCGAAACGGATCGTCGAGCGCAGCCGTTTCTCCTGCAGATGGTGCAGGAGGCCTGCGCCGTACTCCGTCTCCGATTCAGAGATCTCTTCGCTTCGCGGCGACCACGCCGTCCGTGCGGCCCACGCAAGAGCTCGGCGAGAGGCGGACCCGGTCATCCGTCTCTGTGCGAGCCGAAGCAGTCGATCGATGAGAAGGGTCACCATCTCTTATTTCTCAGTCATGACCCAGATACCCTGCCAATCTGCAGGCGGCGCATCCTCCGGACTTGTAACGCCGTAGTGCGCCGCAAGCTGACGGCATTTCCCTGCGTACATTTTCGCGGCCGGATCCTCGTCGGCGATTGCGTCGAAATTGACGGCAGCGGTCATGAACCGTCCATCGTAAAAGAGGCGAAGCGCAGCGAGGAACTTATCGATTACCGGCTTTCGGGCGTCATACTCTTCGGCCATCATGGGCTCGTAGACGATCACCGGTTCTTTTCGTCCGACCACGGCAACCCGGGAGAGCTCTCGCGAGGGAAACGCATCCTTCAGCGCCGCCCTCGTCGTCTGCGACATCATGGTGTAGGTCGCGAACTGTTTGTTGATCCCTTCGAGACGCGAAGCAAGGTTCACCGCGTCTCCGAGCATTGTGTAGTCGAACCGGGTGTGCGACCCCATGTTCCCGACGACCGCGGCGCCGGTGTTCACGCCGACACGCATGTACAAATCCTTGTTGACGCGGTCACGGAACGCCGGACGCATCTGCGTCAGCTTCGCCTGGCAGCGCAGCGCGGCGCGAATGGCGCGGACCGCGTGGTCATCCTGGCTGAGCGGAGCGTTCCAGAAGGCGATGATGGCGTCACCCTCGTACTTGTCGATGGTACCGCCCTCCTCCTGGATAATGTCGGTCATCGCAGAGAGGTAGTCGTTCAAGAGCGCAGTCAGCTCCTCCGGCGAAAGCCCCTCCGATATGCCGGTGAAGCCCTGCAGATCGGAGAAGAAGATAGAAAGCTCACGCCGCACCCCGCCGAGCTGCAATCGTTCCGGATGCGCAATGAGCTGTTCGATCACGGCCGGGCTCAGATACTGCTGGAACGCATTTTTTATGTATCTGCGCTGCCGACCTTCGGTTGCATAGTTGGCCACGTTCGCGCCGGTAAGCGCAAGGGCGACCGCGACCAGCCCGGCGATGAGCTGCAGCCAGTAGCCTTGCGTGTACATAAGGAAACTCGCAACCACCGGAACCGGAAGCATCAGGACGAACAGCAGGATAGTGCCGAGCGTCCCGCCGATCACCTCCCCGAGGAGGCCGGCGGCAATACCGAGCACGGCAAGGTAGACGAGAGTCTGCCAGGCAGGGACCGCTCGCATGAACGACCCGGAGAGAAGATTGTCCAGCATGGTAGCGTGGATTTCAACTCCCGGAACAATCGGGGCAAGAGGCGACGGACGCAGATCGAGCAGATCCGGCGCGGAAAAACCGAACAGCACGTATTTTCCGGACAGCTCCTTGGGATCAATGTTCGGCTTGTCGCCGGACATGAGCTGGATATCACTTTGGACAATCGCCGCGGCGCTGTACGCGTAATGGGTGTGATTGGATGACCGGCTTGTGTAGTGAAGGATCGCCCTTCCTTCACTGTCTATCGGGATCCGCTCGCCGTCGACGCTGAATTGGCTCGATGTGATTTTGATGACCGGCGGGTCAACCGATCCGGCTGCGTACATTGCGAGCGCCATCGACGGAACCGGTTTGCCGTCGAACATCTGAAAGAAACGTCCCCGCCGGTAGACACCGTCTGGATCGTTGGTGAAGTTGACGCTCCCGAGAAGGGCGACATTCTGCGCAATCTCGGGGATGGGAAATCGGGCGTAGGTGGAGGCCAGCTCGGCCTTTCTTGCGTCGGTGAGCCAGGTTGCGAGTCCACCAATCTGAACCGGGGGTGTCGGGATGGAATCGGGCCAGGTCTTGACGCCCCCCTTGTCGGTACCCGGGTAGACCGCAGCGACGCCGTGGCCGAACGAACCGAGTGCATCCCCGAACGATTGATCGTCGGCGACGCCGTATGAGGAGGGATCGCTGAACAGCACATCGAATCCGAGGGCCTTCACGCCTGCGCGGTGGCAGAAGTCAACAACCGCGGCGTAGACCTCGCGGGGCCAGGGCCAGTTCCAGTCGTTGGTCTTCTTTCCCCAGTCGAAGCTCTCCTGATTGAGAAGAATCAGCACGACGTTGCTTGTCGCTCGGTCGGGCCGGGCGAAAAGTCGCGCACGCGCGTCCCAGGTCTTTGCCTCGAATGTCCCGAGTGTCCCGGTGAGCCAGAGAACAATCGCTATCAGCGCCGCGGCCGCGCCGACTGCGACGCCGCGAAAAATGCGCGGAAGCAGTTTTGCGCCCGATGATCCCTCCTCGGACTCGTTCGATTCGGGTTTTCTATCGACGGATCGTTTGGTGCTGATGGGGCGCCCCCTTTCAGTAGTTTGGCTTGGGGTGCGGCGGTGTCCGGCGGTTCGCGACCGCCGGACAGAGAATCACCGCCACTTCAGAGGAATCAGATTCCGCCCAGCGCCTGTTCGAACCGCTGTTTCGCGACCGCGGTATCGTAGCCGGGGGCCTTGTAGTTTCCGATAGTCTTCTCGACGTCGGTAATGCGGTCCGCGGGTAGCGGGTGAGTCCGGGTGAAGTCAACTCCGCTGCTCGGCTTCGATCGTGCGCGCATTGCCTGGAGGACGTTCGCAAGTGCGTGCGGATCGTATCCGGCACGCTCGAGGATCGTCACCGCACTCTGGTCGGCTTCGGTTTCGGCGGTTCGTGAATAGCCGGAGTTGAACAGCTGCTGTGTCATGTCGTTCACGGATCCGCCAAATGCCTCGGTAAGTTGTGCCACATCCTGATTCGTTGCCATCTGCGCGCCGGTAAGCGCAGCGCTGGTAAGCGCAGCAGTTATGCGCGAGTTCTTGATCGCCTTCAGCGCGTGCTTCTTTTCGATGTGTCCGATCTCGTGGGCGAGGATCGCCGCGACCTCGGCCTCGTTAGTCGCGAGCCGGAGCAGACCGCGGGTGACAAAGATCAGACCGCTCGGCGTAGAGAGCGCATTCAGATCATCGGAATCGAGAATCTGGAACCGATAGCCGAGGTAGAGAACTGGTCTATCGGATACCAGGGCAAGACTCTGACCGAGAAGATTCACGTAGTCATTCGCTTTCTGATTGTTGTAGGTCCTGTACTGGGTCAGGATTACCGCGCCGACTGCGCGTCCAAGATAGTACTCCTGTTCCGGGGTAATGTCCTGAAAACTCTTTTCAACCGCGGAAGCGGTCTGTTTGATCGAGGCGGCCTGGCTCTCGCTGATCGTGCCCTGTTGAACGCCAACAGTGGTCCCGATATCGGCAAGCGTGCTGCAACCGAGCAGAAGCGCTGAGACCGCCAGCATCGCAATCCCGGCGGCGAGCGAAATAACCTGCGGGAGATGGGGTCTTCGAGTTCGTGTACTCATTAGTTCCCCCCCTCGCCGAAGTGCAGCTTTGCCGCCTGCATGAAGGCGATCAAGGCACCCGTATCCTTCCCGTAGCTCTCTATCCTGTCGACGCCGGAGTAGTCGAGGTTCTTCTCGCTCGCGTACTTGGATTCAACCTCCTTGTTGAATCCGCGACCGGCGAGGGCCACTTCGCCACTGGAAGCGGTCTTCGAGACATCGGTGGAGCCGGCTTGAAAGACGATCTTTTTTTCCGTGAGAGCGGAGGCGCTCACCCATCCCTGCTGCCCGCCCGCCTGGACTTGAACCCATCCGCTCTGTTTGCCGAGAACGGTGAGTCGGTCCCCATACTGGACCGTCGCCAGCACTTTCGCCAGAAACGACGGGCGTTCGCGCACCTGCGTCTCTTTGACGGTGACACTCATCTCCGACTGAGCATAGGTGATGCCCGCGGTCAGAGCAAGAAGAAGAAGCCCTAGAAATCTCGCTTTCAACCCGCACCTCCTGTGAGAAACTATGGTACACCCAAACGGCTGATTTGTCATGCCGATGCTTTAGTAGACAGGCTTGAGGCCACGGGCGTGAAGAAGCGCGCTGGCGTTGAACATGGAAATTGCGGACTCGATAAGCAGCATGCCGTTTTCGGCGGCCAGAGTTAACATGTCGTCGGTCACCCGTTTGTTCCGAACAAACAACACGTGGGAAATGTCGGCGACAATTGCGGTCCGTATGGTCTGAATCGCGGAAAGGCCGGTGATGAGAAGAACGCCGTCGGCGGTGATCGTCAGTACGTCGCTCATCAGGTCCGACGAAAAGCCGTATTCAACTTCGTCGTCGACAGCGGCCGACCGACCCTGTGTCGCCGCACACAATGCGTCCGCCTACCGTATCAACTACGTCCTGAATCTTCACTGTCTCTCCCCGTAATCGCCGGGCCGGCGGCCCGCCTGCATCCTACCCTGTTCGGCACGCCTGCACAATCCGGTGACTTTCGGGCGGCAGCCGTTGTACAATGACGCCGGAGGAAGGGCCAGGTATGAAAAAAAACGCGAAATCGGAAATGAACTTCAAGCAGGAACTCATCGCCGTATTCGGCAAACCGGTTGCGGAAAACCCCACTCAACCGATGGTCGAAGCCGCTTTCCGACATCACCATCTGAACTGGCGCTACCTCACCGTCGAAGTGGACCCGGCGAACCTCGCGGACGCAGTGCGCGGTGCGCGCGCGATGGGCTTTGCCGGATTCAACTGCACGATCCCGCACAAAGTCTCGGTGATCCAGCACCTCGACGGTCTGGGGAAATCGGCCGAACTTATGGGCGCGGTAAATTGCGTCGTTCGGCGCGGAGACAAGCTCATCGGCGAGAATACGGACGGAAAGGGATTCCTGAAGGCGCTGCAGTCCCGTGTGGACCCGAAAGGGAAACGGGTACTGATATTCGGGGCGGGTGGCGCCGCCCGCGCCATCGGTGTCGAGGTCGGACTCGCCGGGGCGGCGCATATCACGGTGGTAAATCGTAATGAGACTCGCGGCCGAGAGCTTGCAGGACTCCTGGAGAGCAGGCTGAATCTCCCGGTCGATTTCGTTCTTTGGGACAGGACCCATCAACTTGATGCGGAAACCGATGTAGTCATCAACGCAACCTCGATCGGACTCTTTCCGGATGGGGAGGCGCAGCTCGACCTCGATTTCAACAGTCTCAAACCCGAGATGGTCGTTGCCGACGTCATACCCAATCCACCGCGCACGCATTTCGTCGTCAGCGCGGAAAACCGCGGCTGCACCGTCATTGATGGTCTCGAGATGCTGGTGAATCAGGGTGTGATCGGGATCAAGTACTGGACGGGCGTCGATGCCGATGCGACGATCATGCGGGACGCATTGATCGAGATATTCGGAAGCTGAACAATTCTCAAAACTCTCGCTAATTCGACGGCCATCCGGCTCAGTCGAGCTTTCGCCACCGTTCGACCGGCTTCACGTGAAGCCAACTCGAAATCTCCTTCAGGTGCGACGCGATAAACATCAACGCGTAGACCGTTATGGCCACTCCGAGCACGACGTGCATTGGGAATAACCAGACTGGCGCCCAGTATGCGACTGAGCCAGACCAGAGAATCACTGAACGACGCGAGCGGCATCGCCGCGAGGATAACAACGCCGACAATTATCCAGCGCACAAGTGGTGCGCGCTCAGGCCCGATGGCCTCCGGCGCCATCGGCGGTTCCTCCTGGACACGCCTCATCACCGCATCCACGAACCTGACGCGCCCCGCCTCCCGTTCGGGTCCTGCCGTTGGGCCTGCGGCGGAAGTCGCCGTGGTGAGTGCCGCCATCCCCAGGCTGACTCGCGGAATGACCCGACGGCAGATTGGGCAGGAGCGAAGATGCTCAGCGAGATCGATTGGAAGCTCCTCGCCGCGATCAAGATCGTCGAATCGTGACATCGCTTCGATCGCAGGTCATCGTGTGCCCCCGTTCGCTGCGTCACCGAGCGTCTTTCTCAGATGTGACTTGGCCCGTCTGATGTGGGATTTAATCGTGTTCAACGGAAAACCGGTCATCGTGCTTATCTCCTCATATCGCAGATCAAAGAAAAAATAGAGGTCGAGGCATACCGCGTGATGCGGTGGCAACTCCTTCATGGCCTCGCGTACCGACGCCGCGGTCTGCCGGAACAGCAGCTGCTCTTCCGGCGTCCTCGACCGATCTACGAGATCAATGTCGCCGAGGCTCTGATCCCGCCTTCGCCCACTGCTCGCGTCGATGGCCATGTGATAGGCCACGCGCATCAGCCACGAGTAGAACCGCGCCTCCCCGCGATAGGTGTGAAGGCTTCGGAATGCACGAAGGAACACTTCCTGCCCATAGTCTTCGGCTGCCTCGCGGTTTCGCAGGAACCTGAGGCCCATTGCGAATACTGGCCCCTGATAACGTTCCACGATATGCCGGAAGGCGTCGGTGTCACCGGCGGAAATCCTGCGAATGATCTCCAGTTCCGAGACGTCGGGTGCAGTTCCGCTCATCCTTCTCGGCGACTGCCGGGCGTTCCCTTCCCTGCGCGCACCCGGTAGAAAACCACCAGACTCAGTCCCACGGACAGCGGTATCAGCCCGCCAAGTACGCTGTAGCTCGTTCCCTCTTTCAGGAGAAAGAACAGCGTTAGTACCAGACCGACGCCCAGATTGAGCAGTCCCGCGAGCAGACTGAAAGTCAGAAGGTCGAACTGCTGGTGCGGGTCCATGCCCTTCTCTATCATAAGCGTGCGCTGTTTGTAACGCCACAACAGGTAGAAAAAGATCACCACCGATCCCATCACGATTCCAACGATAGGGATCACCGTTATCATTACCTGAGCGGCCGCCGACGGAACCGATTCCATGGTCACTCCTCTTGCCAACAATCATCGTATCACGTCACATTCGGTTGTCAAAGGTTGCGCTTCCGGCAGTCGCACGGTGACTTGCCTCATGAGCCAGCCTGGGAATCATTGCCGGTCGGCGTCGAATCGGTTCGGCCGCCTGCGAGCTCGCGGTCGCGCGCCGCTGCTCTCGCACAGTTTCCGCGCGCAGCATCATCCGCGTAATGGTGAAAAAGTGGTGTCCCTGGACCGCCATGGTGAAGATGCGAACCACGTATGCAGGCTTCAGCAGGAGCGCCCGCACCATGTAGCTCAGGTAGGCCAGGCCGTACCAGGAAAAGGTCTGGCGTGGCAGCGATTTTCCAAGCCCCGAAAGCTCTCGAAAGCCGATTTTCCGGTCCGCGCGCCGATCTTCGTTTGGGAGATGTTTCGGGTATATCCGGAGCAGCGCCAGACAGCGCGCGAAGTATCGCGAGGGTCGATAGACCTCCCGCAAAACGTGCCGGTACCCGGCGACGATTTCCGCTATCTGTCTTCGCGGCTGAAAGTTCATCGAGATGCCATGGGTGTTGTTCCCGTCGGAACCGGTCAGCATCCGCCCTTCCCGGTTCAACCTCTCCCACAGCTCGGTGTGAGGGAGCGCCATCAGAAGCCCGACCATCGCCACCGGAATGCTCAGTTGCTGAACGAACTGTATTTGCCGATCGTAAATATCGGCAGGATCGGTGTCGAAACCAATAATGAATCCCGCAGTAACGTCTATACCCCGCCGCTGGATCTTGCGAATCGCTTCGGCGACATCGATTCGCAGGTTCTGGGATTTGCCCGCCTCTTTGAGCGATTCTTCAGCGGGACTTTCAATCCCGACGAAGACCATGACGAACCCGGCATTTACCATCAGATCGAGAAGCTCCTCGTCGGCCGCAAGATCGATGCTCGCCTCGGTCGCAAAGTGGTAGGGCAGCCCGTGCTCAGCCTGCCACGCCGCGACCACCCGAAGAAGCTTCTTGACCTCACGGTGGTTTCCGATGAAGTTGTCGTCTACGATAAAGACGCTTCCGCGGAAACCGGTTCGGTAGGCCGCGTCGAGTTCCCGGACAAACTGTGCCGGCGATTTGGTCCGAGAAACATTGCCGAAAAGGTGTACGATATCGCAAAACTCGCAGTGGTAGGGACAACCGCGGGAGAATTGAAACGGAATTGTGTCATACCAGTCCAGCTGCAAAAGGTCGAACCGGGGCACGGGGGATCGTCTTGATGTCGGGATGGCGGTCGTCGCTGTACAGCGATTTCGCGCATCCGAGCTGATAATCGGTGATGAACAGCGGGAAGGTAGTCTCGCCCTCGTTCAGCACCAGATGATCCACACCGAACATCTGATCCGGACAGGAGGTTGGATAGGGGCCGCCGGCCGCAACGGGGACGCCGAGCCGGTTGCATCTCGCGACCACCTCGTGGAATGAGACCTTCTGCACGAGCATTGCGGAAATCAGTACGATGTCCGAGCCCAGAAGATCATCGTCGCTCAAGGCCTCCACGTTCATGTCGACGATGCGGCAACTGAATCGATCCGGGATCATTGCGGCTATTGTCGCAAGGCCGAGCGGCGGCATGAGCGCTCTCTTTCCGATGAACGAAAGCGCATGCTTGTAGCTCCAGTAGGTTTCGGGAATTTCTGGGTAAACCAGAAGGAAATTGGTGAACTCCATCCCACGCTCCAATGGCTAATATCAGTACTGACGGGAGACGGCAGGGAAAAGTTGCGGCTGCACAGTGGGAAATCGCTCCATGAGACCGATGGATTCCGGGCGCGACGGCGGATGTCGAGAAGATCTTCGAAAGCTCCGTGCGATGCCGCACAGAAGCCAAACGTTTTTCGCGATAGAGTTGACATGCGCATGCCGGCTCTCCCTTGACCTACTGGTCGTGCAAAAGGTAAGCCGGAAGAGAGGTTCTGTGAGAAAATTGTCGGCACTAAACATCCTCCGCCTGGGACTGCTTTTGGTTATCCTTGGATTCTTTCTTCCCGTCGCATGTCATCTCAATGGGCATCAGGTGGCGCAGGGAATCCTTGGTCAAACTCAATCGAATCAGAATGCCGGACTCCTGGGTTCGATGGGCGACGCCTACGGATACCTACTGTACGGTCTGTATGGATTGGCCCTGGCGGGACTTGTGCTCACCGTCGCACTCAGGACAATGCGCGGCTACTATTTCGGGCTTGTCTGTCTTGCCTTGAGTTTCTTGCTCCTCGTGGTGATCCTGCTCAAGTTTCAATCCGTCCGCAATACTCCGGCTGTGCATTTCTTCATAACAACCTTCCAGATAAAATTCCCGATCCTGATTGGGGGCTATTCCATGGGAATGGGATATCTCGCCGGCACCGTCGGATTTGCATTGAAGCTTGCAAAAAAGGTTCAATAGCAGCACCTGGTCACACCTGACAATGGTGTCGGGATGCAGCCACGAGACTGTCGAAAACGGGAAGACATAGTTGGGAATACCGGTTGATGTTGTCGACTTCGTTGCGGCAGGAAACCGCCGCCGAGGCGCGGACAATCAGGCAATTCCGCACCTTTAGCGCGCCAGAATCTCAGTCGGTGAGATCGCAGACGGTTGCGTCTGCAATGGAGACAAGCTGCGCAAAGGATATGGGAACGCCGGTGGCATCGGTTCCGGCCGCGGGGTATATCGTCGAATACTGTTCGAGGCCGCGATCAACGAGCACGGGAATGCCGTCGACCCCAAACGGACAGACCCCACCCGGCCGGAAGCCGGTGACTCGCTCCGTGTCCTCCGCAGATGCCATGCTGTGCTTCACACCGGTGAGCTGCTTGATTCGAGACGACGAAAGCCTTCGATCACCGGGGAGAACAACCATACGAAAAGCGCCGTCTTTTCCGGCCACCAGGATGGACTTGGCGATCTGACCTACCGCAACGCCTATGCGCGCAGCGGCCATTTGCGCGGTCGGCGTGCTGCCGGGTTCAAACTCGAGCGCTTCGAGGCCATTCGCCTGCAGCACGATCTGTACTTTCTCCGGGATCATGGAAGAAATCCTAACGGGCGGTGCGCACCGCTGTCAACCGCCAGGTCTCTTGCGTTCTCGCACTGTTCAGGGTAGTGTAACCGGAATGGAGCGCGCATGAACCAGGATCTCTACACCGTGTTGCTCTGGGCTATTTTTGCGGCAGCTGCGGTGACTTTCGTCCTGCTCTTCTACTTCCCGGCGCCATACGGCCGTTACATGCGCGGCGGTTGGGGCGTCGCGATAAAGCCCCACTGGGCGTGGCTGATCATGGAGTCGCCGGCCGTCGTCGTGATCGCTCTGATGGCGCTGTTCGGACGTTACCGAAACCCCCTGCCGCTTCTGTTTCTCGGGATATGGGAAATTCACTACGTGTACCGTACCTTTGTCTACCCATTTCTCCTCAGAGAAGCCGGTCCCCGAAATTTCCCGATTATTCTGATCGTGATGGCAATCCTCTACAACACGTGCAACGGCTACGTCAACGGATACTTTCTGTTCGACAGCGGCGTCGTCTACACTGTCGCCTGGCTCACCGACCCTCGGTTCATCGCCGGGGTCGTGATCTTTCTGCTCGGATTCATCACGCACATCAACTCCGACGAGATTCTTCGAAGTCTCCGCGGCCGCAACGGTCAGAAGTACAGTATTCCCTACGGCGGCATGTTCCGTTTTGTATCGAGTCCCAACTATCTTGGAGAAATCATCCAGTGGTGCGGATTCGCGCTTGCGACATGGTCAATCGCCGGTCTCTCTTTCGCCATCTTCACCATTGCAAACCTGCTGCCTCGCGGTGTCTCTCACCACCGCTGGTACCGGGCCAACTTTGCCGAGTACCCCAGGGAACGCCGCGCGGTGATTCCTTTCGTTCTGTAGCGGCGCCAACCGTCGTTCGGCGGCTCTCAGCGCAACATGCCCCGTTCCCGGAACCAGTCAAGCGTATCCGAAAGCGTAACTTCGAGCGGTCGGCTCGAATAGCCGAGCTCACGAGCGGCCTTGGATGAATCCACGGTGACGCCGTATGAAAGTATGTGCAGACTGTCCCGGGTGAAGCGCGGCGGCCTCCCACTGATGCGGTAATAGAGCTCGATCGGCGGCATGAGCCAGGCGATGGCTTTCGTCGGCAGGCACAGAAGCGGTTTCCGCCTGCCGCAGAGCCGGCCGAGCAGTTCCATCAGATCGGGAATCGAAGCGTAGCGACCCGAAAGCAGGTAGAGCTCACCCCGCCGCCCTTTGGTCCCGGCGAGCAGTACACCGCGGGCGATATCCCGAACGTCGGCAAAATCGAAGCCGCCGTCGACGTAGGCCGGAAGTCGACCGCGCGCGAAGTCGAGCACGAGCCGACCCATCGGCGAGAGCCTGAAGTCCGGCAGACCGATGAACGCGGTCGGGCAGACTACAACCGCATTCATTCCGGCGGCCGCGGCGTCGAGCACGATGCGGGTCCCCAGAGCCTTCGTTCGTCCGTACTCCATCACCGTGTGATCCGGATCGATGCCTAGCTCTTCGTTGATTGGATAGGGGCCTATGGTAAGGGGAAAGGCCTCTATCGAGCTTACGTGGACAAGGCGGCCGATGTTTGCCGCCTTCGCAGCTTCCACGACGCAGCGAGTTCCCTCCACGTTGACCCGGTGAAGCTCCTCTCGCGTATCCATGCCGAACGAAATCTTTGCGGCCGCATTGTAGACAGTCGAAGCGCCGGCAAAGCCCGCACGAAGCGCATCGGCGTCGGTGAGGTCCGCATTGACACGTTCGACCTTCGAAACGTCAATGCCGGTTAATTCGCTCGATGCCCGGGTGACGATGCGCACATGCTCGCCGGCGGTGAGAAGCTGCTGAACAAGCACGTGGCCGAGGTGCCCGGTTGCGCCCGTAACCGCGATCATCGATCGCTCCGATCATGTCGATGCACGGCGTGCCTCCTCTGCGATGATCGCGATGCCTTCGCGTACCGCCTCGGCATTGTGGCAGTAATTCACTCGAACACACTGGCGGCTGTGCAGCCACTCTTCCTCGATGCCAAAAAAGAAGTACTCGCCGGGAACGACGATTACGCCGCGGGCCTTGAGGCGCCGGTAGAGCTCCTTCGTCGATATGGCAAGGCTGCGGAACCAGATCCAGAGAAAGATCGAACCTTCACAGACGTGCACCGCATAATCGATTTCGCTGCCGAAAGATTCGTCCACCCATTGCTGCGCCTGCGCCGCGCGGGCGCGGTAGAAGGGGCGGATCACATCGCGGGAAAGCGACAGGATGGAGCCGTCTTCAAACATCGGGCGGGTGAGAACCTGACCGAGGCTCCCGTTTGCCAGGCTTACCACCGCGTTCACCCCCGCGAGCCGCCTCACAATATCCGGATCGGCAACGATGATACCGGTCCGCACCGAGGGCAACCCGAGTTTCGAGAGGCTCATGCTGAGCACGATGCCCGGTTCCCAAACAGGCGACGCGTCGGTGAAGATAATTCCGGGGAACGGCATGCCGTACGCGTTGTCGACAAGAAGCGGTACCCCATGCTCGCGCGCTACGCCGGACAACCTGGCTATCTCCTCGTCGGTCACCACGTTTCCGGTCGGGTTCGTCGGGCGTGAAACGCAGATGGCGCCGGTTTGCTCGTCGACAGCGACGCGGTCGAAATCCACCCGGTATTTGAAACGGTGCGGCGGAAGCTCTTCGATGACGGGAATCGTGCCGCGGAACATCCCGGCCTGCACGCCCTGATCGGCATACCCGACGTACTCGGGAATGACCGGGCACAGGATCTGACGCGACCGACCGTCCGGAGTAACCTCCGGCGAACATATTGAACAGATAGAAGAACGCGCTCTGGCTCCCGTTGGTGACTGCCACGTGCTCCGGCCCGATGTCCCAGCCGTACTCCCGTTCGGAGGAGCGACGCTACCGCAGTGAGAAACGACTGTTTGCCTTTCGGGCTGTCGTAGTCGGCGACCATATGCTCGAACTCGTCTTGCGTTGGCGAGGATCTCAGTCATCCGGCGGCGCCACAGGGCGTTGACCTCCGGGAGATGGGCAGGATTTCCGCCCCCGAGCATGAAGAATTTTCCCGGCTGCTCGAGCGCCTCCCCGAGATCCTGCATGAGCTCGAGGATACCGGAGTGAGCAGAGAGCTTCTCTCCGAAAAGTGAGTAGTGCATGAAAGGGAGTGTAGCAAAAGCGAACTGTGTTGACTATGCGAACTTCGCGCACGGGTCAATGTCCCAGACGGTGCTTCTCCCGTTGCACCTCCTCAGACCAGCAACCTACGTTCCAGCTGCCATACACACCAAGACCTCCCCGTTCATCCGGACCCGCGTAGACCGGTACATGGACGACCGAAAGTCCGTCAAAATGTCCGGCCTCCGCGAGCGCGGCTCGGAGCTCTGACAGTGAGTAGCCGCCGAAAAACCCCTTCACCTTATCCACGGAGTTTGCCATAGCGACGTAATCTACCGCGACTGAGTCGTCGGTGCGGAAGTCGTGACCGTACTGGTCGACCTGGAGACCGGTGATTGCCGCCATGCGACGATTGTCGAAGAGGACGATCATGGCGTGCAGCCCGTGCTGCGCGGCATCGATCAGAATCTGGGGATTCATCATGAAGCTTCCGTCGCCCGTGAAGGCAATCGGATAGGATGGGGACTCTGCGAACGCCGCAGAGAGGATGGCCGATACGGCAAATCCCATGTACGAGGCGCCGGTGTCGGTATAGGTATTGCCGATACGGTCGTCCTCGATCATTTGAAATCCGTTTGCTTGAACATCGCCGGCATCGAAGTACTTCACGGCGCCTGCATTGTCCGCAAAGTCCGCTACCGCCCGGATGGCTGCAGGTTGCGTGAGAAGAGGTCGACCCCACTTCGGGTCAAGAATGGCCGGACAGGCGCACCGTTCCCGGAGGAAGGCATCCCATTCCTCCCGGCGACGTCGGCATTCGACCAGCCACTCTGATTCTTTTCTGACATCGGCGGCGCGGAGGACCGCCACAAGTCGCGTTACAACCGCATTTGCGTCTCCGACAAGCGGCAGGCTTCGGTTGTAATGAACGGCGTCCTCGAAACGGGTATTGATCGAGATGAATGCTTTTGCGTTTTTCCATGCCGTCCCGGACGAATCCCATTGGCACACCGCGCGCGCGCCGATAACTATCACGAGATCGGCATGTTCCATGGCGAAATTGCCTGGAATCGAGCCCTTTGATCCACCGACTGTCATGTTCCGGGGATGGGCTCCGGGGAGAAGTCCCACCGCCGCCGGACCGTGCACAAAGACTGCGCCGGTCACGGTCAAGAAGCTCTGACAGCGCTTCGGGGCTCACACCGCGGCGCGCCGTTCCCGACCTTTACCGTGATTCGATCGAACCGTTTTATCAAATCCACGGCATCCGCGTACGGTCTTTTCGTCCACGGCTGCCACAGCCGGGATCGTCGGAGGAACGGGGAGCTCGTTGAGATTGAAATCTTTCAGGACGCGTCCCTGGACGTTCATGGGAAGAAGCAGATAACACGGGGCCGGATGCTCCGGATTGAAAACTGCGTTCGCCCCACGCCTCAGCGCCGCCGGAAGTGCCTCCGGGGTGTGAAGTTCGTACGCCGTCCCCATCACCGACGCGAGCTTCAGAAACGAAAGCTGCTCGTGCCGGGGTATCTGCTGCATATTGAACCCTTCATCGTGCGTAGTCTCGTCGCCGAAAAGGTAATAGACGCCGATTCCGTTCGACAGAGGCACGATGGAAGCGGCAAGAGCATGAAGAGCACCGGGACCGATGGAAGTGAATACCGCGGCCGTTTCTCCGTACTGCCATCGCAGTGCCGCAGCCGCGTGAGAAGCTTCAATCTCGCTTCGCACATTGAAAACCTCGACAAGACCGGCCTCTTCATAGACACGCAGGACCTCACCGAGGTCGGTGCTTCCGTGACCGAAGACGCCGATGTATTTCCGCACATGCTGCTGGAGAAGGCCAAGCACAAGCGCTTCGCTCAACGTGACGTCCTGAAAAGGAGAAAGCACGGAGTTCGAAAGGGCACTTTCGACCCCACCCGCGTCCGCCACAAGAGCGGCGCGCGCCACCCGGGCCTTGAGATCGACCGCGCTCATTTGTGCTCTTCTGTCGCGGCGCGGAGGTCTGCGCCCGCGAATGCGGCTGAGATGCGTGACTCGAGTGACCGCTTGAGCTCCGGCTCTGCGAACGGTCCATTCAGAACCAGCTCTTTCACGCCAGGATAGGTGAACACGGGAAACGCCACCTCGTCGGAAAGCTCGGCGACTATCTGAGCCATCGTTCGGTGAGTGCTCAGCGACAATTCCGAAAGCAGGGCAGCCGAGTGCTGCTGCGCCGATCTTCGATGCTCCGGGAAACCTTCCCCACGCGCGTCCCCGAAAAGATGATCAAAGATAAGGCCCAGATTGACGTCGCTTCCCCATCCATACCCCTGGTTGAGCATGAGGCTGACGCAATTGCCGCCGTTGATTCGCGTGAACAACCAGGCGTCCAGCGGGGTGACGATATGACCGCAGACGACGTTGGGATAGAGCACCACCGCGTTGAGAAACCCCTGCCCGGTCCCGCAGCCGCCCACGACAAAGTCGACCCGCCGCAGATTCAATAAGAGCGCACTGAGGAATCCGGTCTGTATGTAGCTGAGCTGCGGCTCGGCGCCGTTCCTCCTCATCCCGCAATTGATGAGCGTGTGGCCTCTGCCGTCGAGTGCCTTCAGGATATCTTCGTTTCGGTCCGCGGCACTGGTTTCATTGATGATCGCAACAGTCATCCCTGCCTCCTTGACAATCAGTTACAGGAAGTTGTTGCTTATTGTACAATACAAATGTTCATAAGTCAACGAGGAGAAAAAACAGAGTCGGTAAAATGATTGTGGTTGCAAGAACGACAATAGCATTGTATAATCAGCAACGGAACGTGCGAATGCGAATTGTGCAACGACATTGTGAAAAAGGAGGTAATGGACCGCTCGATACTTTAGATCGTCCGGGATGAACCCACGTGTCCCGCCAGGAGCGAGGGCACGATCCAGTCGATTAAGGAGTGAGGAATGAAAAGACGAGGCATTCTTGCGGCCGGAATGGTCGGACTCATGGCAGTGCTGCTATTGCTTCTCGGCGCGTGTGGTCAGAAGACCGCGAGCACGAGCGCAAACTCCACTGCAGACAAAGGCGAAGTCGACGTAATCCACTACTTCAGTGATACGCTCGGCAAGGCGACTATTACGAAAATCTTCGAGGCCTTCACCGCGAAAACAGGAATCAAAGTCGTCGATAATACCACCGGGCACGAGGACTTCAAGACCCAGATTCTCGTGATGCTCGCAGCCGACAATCCTCCGGATGCTTTCTCCTACTGGGCCGGTGCGCGCGTTCAGTTCGTAGTCGACAGCGGGCAGCTTGCGCCTATTGCCGACCTTTACAAAACCGACAACCTCGACAGACTTCTGCCGTCGGCAATCGCGGCGGGAACAGTCTATACTGGTCATAAGTACCTGATACCCTTCGGATATCATTATGTCGGCCTGTTCTACAATCCGAAGACAATGCAGAAGCTGGGGATCACCGAGGCTCCGAAGACCTGGAACGATTTCCTTGCTATGTGCGACAAGATCAAGGCGGCCGGTGTTACCCCGATCGCTGTCGGCTCCAAGAACCAGTGGCCGGCGCAATTCTGGTTCGATTATCTGCTGCTTCGGACGGCCGGTCCCGACTACCGCGCCAAGCTTATGGCCGGCCAGGCGAAATACACCGATCCGGAAGTCGTGAAGGTCATGAAGATGTGGAAGGAATTGGCGGACAAAGGGTATTTCGTCCCTGATGCGAACGCATATGATTGGACCGACGCCGCCGACCAGGTGGCCAACGGCAAGGCGGCATTCACCTTGATGGGAACGTGGATCACCGGATACTGGAACGGCAACAAACTCGAGGCGGGCACTGATTATGACTTTTTCCCGTTTCCGCAGATCGACGCAGGTGTCCCAAACGTCGCCCTCGGACCGATCGACGGATGGGTCATGAGCAAGAACGCAAAACACAAAGACAATGCTCTCAAGCTCCTTTCCTTCCTTCTTGGCAAGGACGCGCAGGCGCCGTGGGCGGTAGGACAGGGCGCACTTGCCCCCAACAAGACAGTCGATCCCTCGATATACAATACCGTGATGAAAAAAGCGTCTGGAGACGTAGGATCCGCTGACGCCTTCAACTTCAACTACGATCTGGCAACTACGCCCCCGATGGCGGTCGGCGGGCTCAATATGTTCGCTGAGTTCATGAACGATCCATCAAAGTACATGGATTACCTGGCCGCAACGGACAAAGTCGAACAAACCGTATTCAAGAAGTAGTTTCCCGGGGCAGAGCGCGAAACCTCTGCCCCGGTTCCATACCCAAATCATCGAGTTTCGGGGGTACACGGGTGGTCATGTCGAGGCGACTCTGGACAGTTGCGTTCCTGTCGATCCCGCTCCTGGCATATACGACAATCGTAGTGGTGCCGCTTGTTTCGTCGTTCTACTACAGCTTCACCGACTGGAACGGTTTCAACGCCCGGTACCACTGGATCGGCTTTGAAAACTTCCTGCGAACCGTAAAAGATCCTCTCTTCGCGAACGCTATCAAGAACACGGCCATCTGGATGGCAGCCGCGATAGTGGTTCCAACCGGCGCCGGCCTTGCGCTCGCGCTGATGCTGCACCGCGGAGTCTGGGGCGCAAAGCTTTTCAAGTCGATGTTCTATCTGCCCATCTGTCTTTCGCTGGCGGTCGTCGGGCAGGTCTGGATATGGATCTACCGGCCGGACTGGGGTCTGCTCGACGTTTTTCTCCGCTCCATTGGTCTCGGGAAGATCGCGATTGCATGGCTCGCCGACTCCGGGACCGCACTCGCGGCGGTCATTGTTGCGTGGTCATGGCAGCAGACCGGACTCGCAATGGTCATCTTTCTGGCGGGTTTGACTGCAGTCCCGCGGGAACTTACCGAAGCCGCAGAAATTGACGGGGCGAGCTACGGGCAGTCCCTTCGCCGTGTCGTCATTCCCCTTCTCAGCCCGGCAACCGTGGTCACGATTGCATTGTCGATTCTCAATTCGCTGAAGAGCTTCGATGTGGTCTACATAATGACAAAGGGGGGGCCGTTCCACTCCTCGGATACGCTTGCCATGTTCATGTACGACGTTTCCTTCGAAAGCTACTATATGGGTTACGGCAGTGCGGTGTCGGTAGTCCTGTTCCTTATCGCGATGGTACTGATCACCTTCTATTTCAGACAGGTCCGATCGCTGGAGCACATCCATGAATAGTGGAACGTCGCGGCCGGTGAGCGGCCAAGGCAGGAAAGTGACCTATGGCAAAGCGTCCGGACAGATGTCGATGACCACCCGAATCTTTTTCCATCTGCTGCTGGTAGCCTTCGTGCTCATTTACATTGCGCCGGTGCTGGGCGTCATTTTGACGGCATTCAAAAGCAATGCCGAAATTGCAACAGACGGATTGTGGAAGCTGCCGCATGCGTTGCGCTTCGACAATTTTCTCGAAGCGTGGGTAAACGGCCACGTCCGCTCGTACGCGTTGAACTCGGTGCTCGTCACGATTCCTGCCACCGTCGTTTCGATACTGTTCGGGGTTCTGACCGGCTACGTGTTCAGCAAACTTCCGTTCAAGGGCAGCCAGGCGCTTTTTATTTTCGTAATCGCGGGGATGTTCTTTCCGCCGCAGATAGTGCTGATACCGCTCTTTCGGTTTTTCAACATCGTCAGGCTTTACGACACGCTCTGGCCGATGATCATCGTGCACTCGGCTTTTGGATTGTCGATTTGCACGCTTATCATGCGAAACTTCTTCTCCACGATCCCCAACGCATTGCGGGAAGCGGGTATTATAGACGGCGCCAACGAGTTCGATATCCTCCGGCTTATCATCCTGCCGGTGAGTCTACCTCCTCTAGCGGTGCTCGCGACTCTTCAATTCACCTGGATCTGGAACGACTTTCTCTACCCCATCATATTTACCAAGTCGGACTCCATGCGTACGATCATGGTCGGCCTCATAACCCTGAAAGGGCAATACAGCGTTGCGTACGGCGTTCAGGGAGCGATGGCGGTGATTGCGAGCATCCCGACACTCCTCATTTTCGTGTTCTTCCAGCGCTACTTCATCAGCGGCCTGACGCTCGGTGCCGTGAAAGGTTGAAAGGAGAGATCATGAACAAACTGAAAGTTGGAATAATCGGAACCGGCCGCATCTCCGATCTGCATGCGCTGGGCTATCTGCGTGACGAGCGCACGTCCATCGTGGCTGTAAGCGATGTGAACCGCGAAGTGGCCGCCAAACGGGGCGCGCAATGGGGCGTGCCGGAAAATCGTGTCTTTACCGACTACCACGACCTCCTTGCCCTTGCCGATGTCGACCTGGTCGAAATACTGCTTCCGCACCACCTTCACCGCATCGCGGCAGTTGAATCGGCACGCGCAAAGAAACATGTGTCGCTTCAAAAACCGATGGCGCTGACGCTCGCCGAGGCCGACGAGATCATCGAAACCGCAAAGCGCGAATCGGTTATCCTGAAAGTCTTCGAGAACTTTGTCTTCTATCCGCCGGTTCAACGCGCGAAGGAGCTGATCGATGCCGGGGAGATCGGCGATCCCCTCACCATCCGCATAAAGAGCAACTCCGCGACAAGCCCGGATGAATGGGAGGTACCGCGTTCGGCGCTCGAGTGGAGGTTCAACCCGGCGGAAAACGGTGGAGGTCCCCTCGTATTTGACGATGGTCACCACAAGTTCGCGCTCGCCTGGCATTTCATGGGTCAGGCCGAAGAGGTGCACGCCTGGATAGGAAATACCACACTCCCGGAAGGAGCCGTGCTCGATGCTCCGGCAATTGTCTCCTGGAAATTCCCGCGAAACAGATTCGGCTCACTCGAGGTAGTCAACTCGCCAAAGATGATACTCGATACGCACCACTATGCGCAGGACGACCGGATCGAAATCACCGGGACGCGCGGAGTGATATGGGTGACACGCGGCCACGGCAAAATGCTCGACGTCCCGCCGGTCGTACTGTACCGCGACCGGAGAACCTTCACCTACTCGGATATGCCGGTCGGCTGGGAGCACAGCTTCATCAACTCGACCCGGCACTTCATTAACGCCTACTTCAAGGGTGAAGCACCGATGTTGACAGGCGAACAGGGGCGCGAAGTTCTCAGGCTGTCGCTCGCAGCTCAGGAATCGGCGCGGACCGGGAAGAGCGTGAGACTATAGGAGCAAGCAGATGCACATACACAGCCCTGAGATTCAGGAAGAAATCAGGAAACAGGCGGCAAACATCCGGCTCGACGTGCTCGACATGGTATATCGCCGGCAGGCCGGTCATCTGGGAGGATCATATTCGGCGGCGGAAATACTCGCCTGCCTCTACTTTCATCATCTCAAGATTGATCCCGCAAATCCATCTCTTCCCGACCGGGATCGATTCCTGTTGAGCAAAGGACACGCCGCGGCCGCGCTCTATTCGGCGCTTGCCCGGCGCGGATACTTTCCCGTGGAAGAGCTTGCGACCTGGGGCCACCTCGGCTCCCGCCTGCAGGGGCATCCGGACAGGATCAAGACACCGGGGGTCGAGATGTCGTCCGGCTTCCTGGGTCACGGCCTATCAATAGCCGTTGGAATGGCGCTCGCAGAACGGCTGTTCGGCGAACAAGTTTCACATCTATGTTCTGATGAGCGACGGCGATATGCAGTCGGGGGTCGCCTGGGAAGGCGCACTTACGGCGGCGAAATATCTTACGACCGAGGTTACCGTCATCATGGACTTCAACGACGTCCAACTGGACGGGCCAGGTCACGAGATAATGCCTCTCGAACCGCTGCGCGACAAGTGGCGATCGTTTGGATTTGGCGTCATAGAGATTCACGGGCACAATATTCTGCAGATTCTGGACGCGTTGGACACTGCATTGGATATCCACAGCCAACCGACGGTGATTATCGCCCATACAACGAAGGGAAAAGGGGTAGGTTTCATGGAGAACACCGCGAAGTGGCACGGCAGCGTTCCGACCGAGCAACAGTACCTTCAGGCCAAGAGCGAACTCACAGGAGCCAAAGATGAGTGAAGTACCTCAAAGAGAGGCGTACGGCCAGGCGCTGGCCGAATACGGAGAAAAGAATCAGAAGGTAGTAGTGCTCGACGCGGATGTCTCAACGTCGACGCTCACCTCCTATTTCGCTGCCCGCTACCCCGCCCGCTTTTTCAACCTTGGCGTGACCGAGGCTTCGATGGTGGATGTCGGGGTCGGAATGGCGCTGGGCGGGACCATACCGTTCGTCAACACTTTTGCGGCTCTGCTGACGCTTCGCGCATGCGAACAGATCCGCACCTGCGTTTCGTATGCCAGAACGAATGTAAAGCTGATTGGGGGTTACGCGGGCGTTTCCGACTACAAAGACGGCCCGACCCATTTTGCGACGAACGACATCGCCGTTATGCGCTCGCTGCCGAACATCACCGTTATAGCGCCCTGCGATAACCACGAAGCTGCGCGGATGGTTCGGCTCGTCGCCGAACTCGACGGCCCGGTCTATATGCGAATAAGCCGTGCCGCAGTTCCCGACGTATTCGATTCGTCGTACGTGCCGCGCATAGGGAAAGGGGTCATGCTGCGGGAGGGGGGGGATGTGAGTCTTGTCGCGACGGGAACTATGGTGGCGCGGAGCATCCTGGCGGCCGCGCAACTTGCCGAGCAGGGTGTGCAGGCGACAGTCCTTGCGCTGTCGACAATAAAACCGCTCGATACGGAGTTACTCGCGCAGGCGGCCAGACATACCGGTGCAATCGTGACCGCGGAAGAACATACGATAATGGGCGGGTTCGGTAGCGCGGCGGCGGAAGCGCTCGCAATGGTTGAGCCGGTTCCGGTCGAAATGGTCGGGCTCGCCGACAACTTTGCCGAAACCGGGCCCGATCCGGAAACTTTGATGGACGCGTGGGGCCTGTCGGTCAGCGACATCGTCAACGCAGCTCTCAAGGCAATCACCCGAAAGGCTCATTGATCGAACCGAGCATCTGTAGTATAGAATGGCTTCCATGCCCAAAGAAGAGGGATCCTACATTCAATCGGTCGACCGTGCGCTCTCGCTTCTCGAGCATGTCGCACTGCATTTCGGCGATCACCCCGGCCTCACCGAGCTCAGTGAAGTTATCGGCGTAGACAAGAGCTCGGTATTCAGGCTTCTCGCGACGTTGACAAAACATGGACTCATCCGGCAGGAGGAGAGCCGGAAAACCTACCAGTTGGGGTTCGGTGTCTACCGGCTCGCCTCGGCGCTGCACAAACAACTCAAAATTACCGAGATCGTCTCTCCATTCCTGAAAGAACTCGCGGCCCACAGCACCGAGAACGCTCACCTTGCAGTCAGGTCCGGAAAGCAGGCAGTTTTCATCGATCGTGAGCGCGGAAGTACCGTGATTTCTACCAACACCAACATCGGTGACACCGAGGAACTCTACTGTACGGCGGTGGGAAGATCGCTCATCTGCGAAATGTCGCGGGTGGAAATCGAAGAGTTGTACCGCGGCACACCGCTCATTCCGTTCACCGATCATACAATTACCGGGTTCGATGAGATAGCGAAGGAGCTCGAAGCGGTCCGCGAACGGGGATTCGCGGTGGACCGGGAAGAGTACGAACCCAACGTGGTTTGCATTGCCGCGCCGATCTACAGCTTCGAGGGCAAGGTGCAGGCTTCCATTGGAATCTCGGGTCCCAAAGAGCGGGTGACGGGTCGATTCGACGATCTCGCCGCTACGGTCAGGAGGATGGGAAGCGAAATAAGCGCTCGATTTGGCTACGAATCGGGTGACGCAGCACAATCCGGCGAGCCGCCGAGCCCCACCACTGCACCGCGGACCGATGCACGCTGACCAACACGCGATTTTGCCTGGTCCGGTGTTCGGCCAGTCACGTGCTGGAGCAACGACGGTTGAACGAGGTTCAGACCGGCGAGATTTGCGGTGCGCCTTGACGCATCGCCGAATGCTGCTTCCTTGACGATATTGCAAGGTCGTCATAGAGTGATCTTACCCGGAGGACACAGACCATGATCGACACTCGCAAATTCGCGCTCAACCGCATAGTCTATCCATCGGCCGGCCTCGACGATTTCTTCCTCATCGCGCGCGAAGCGGGAATGGACCAGGTGGAGCTCCGCAACGACATCAGAGACGGCAAGATCATCGACGATATGGATCCACAGGCGGCGTCGACTCTCGCCCACAAACAGGGAATACGAATCATTACCATCAATGCTCTGCAGAAGTTCAATCTCGCATCAGTCCGAATCCAGAAGATGGAGGAGCTCCGTGAGCTGTTGCGCCTCTCGCGAAGCATAGAGTGCGGCGCGATCGTCATGTGCCCAAACAACGACGCGTCGGACGGCCGCGACGCGGAGAGACGATTTTCAGAGACCGTTGACGCTCTTGAGGCGTTCGGTCCGCTCTTTTCGGAAAGCGGCGTGATCGGACTCCTGGAGCCGCTCGGCTTCTCGATTTCCTCACTCGCATCGGTGAAGGTCGCGCAGGATGCGATTCGCGAGTCCGGCCATTCCTGCTATCGCATCGTCTTCGACACGTTCCATCACGACATCGGTCCGGACACCGAAGCGTTGATCCGCGATGAGCTCGATGTGTCGCTGATCGGACTGCTTCACGTGTCGGGCGTTGAGGCCGACATTCCAAAAAAAGCCTATCTCGATGCGCATCGTGTTCTTCCCGGACCGGGTGACCGCATGAAAAGCAGAGAACAGATCAAGTTGGTGCAGGAGCTGGGCTACGACGGCCCGATCTCCTTCGAACCCTTTGCCGAGTCGGTACAGAAAATGGACAGGATGCGGGTTGTGGACGAGCTGAAAAAGAGCCTGGGCTATCTGGCTGGGTGAGACGACCGTCGTCCGCTTGAAAGCGGTGGTCTGGCCATGATTCCCGTCGGTCCCACGTGGGCTTTTACGATTTCCGACGTTCGCCCATTGCTCACGACCTACTCGGCTTCCCGAGCTCCGGCGATTCCGCTCCCCGAAGAAGTCGACGGATGCGTCCAAAGTGGTCGTTGTGCCGTGCCGCGGCGGCTGCCGCGTCGGCCGAAACGATGTGGTCGATGATGTCCTGGTGGTCGGCGGGAATTTCGGCAAGATCCCCTATCGACCGGTAGGTCCTGCGGATCTCCTCCTGCATGAAGGCGTGCAGCGTTTCATAGATCGAGCTGAAAAGTGCGTTTCCGGTGGCGCCGATAAGCGCCGCGTGGAAGCTGTAGTCGGCCTGCACCAGTTCTTCGATGGACACCGCCTCGGCGGCCGCCGTCATGTCCGCGACGATAGCGCGGAGCCGCGCTACAACCGCGCCGGCCTCGGGGATCGAAGACCGGAGACCGGCGACAAGCGCGCTCACGCCTTCCAGCTCGATTATGCGCCTGAGATTGATCACTTCGTTCAGGCTGTCCTCGCCGAGAAGAATCGCCCACGTGATTGCTTCGCTGGAAATCTTCGCGCGGTCACACACGAACGTTCCCTTCGGGACGCGCGCTTCGAGCACACCGAGATGCTGGAAGACCTTCACTGCCTCACGGACCGACGAACGTCCGACTCCGAACATTTCGGCGAGCTCGTTTTCCGTGGGGATTCGGTCGTTCACCCTGTAGGTTCCTGACGCAATGAGCTCCTTGATGCGCGCCATCACCTGCGTAACCACCGTTTTCTGCTGGATCTTCTCTACCGTTTCGGCCATCTCTCATCTCCTCGTGATAGCGGGGGCCAAATCGGGGTCTGCACGGAGCCATACCGTAAGAATCGGCCACTTGACGCCAATCTCAGATTATCATACAATAGGACGATTGGCGAGCCCCGGGTTTGGGTATTTCCGTACGGTTTTGCCTGTCCGCCGGTGGTCGTCACGCCGTCAGAACACTGTCCCCAGGAGAGTTCCATGACCGATCAGAAGACTCGCTCGATTCTTTCGCAAATGACCTCGACGACCAGCACCTGCCTCTGGAACGATTCCTGTTCGATTCAGGAACTTACCGCTTCCATAGAAGAGAACGGGGCGGTAGGCGCAACGTGCAATCCGGTCATCGTGCTCAACGTGCTCAAGAAAGAGTGGCCGCTGTGGAAAGACCGCATTCCGGCGCTGATCCGCGAGATGCCTGTTGCTTCGGATGAGGAGATTGCCTGGCGGCTGGTCGAAGAGATGTCGGTAAAGGCGGCAAAGCTCCTCGAGCCGGCGTTCGAGCGGGAAAAGGGAAAGAACGGACGACTTTCCATTCAGACGAACCCAAAGTATTTTCGTGATTCGAAAGCCATCGTCGAACAGGCCGAACGATTCGCGTCCATTGCGCCCAACGTGATTGTCAAGATTCCCGCCACCAGTGCCGGTATCGAGGCTATCGAAGAGGCGACCTATCGGGGCATCAGCATCAATGCGACGGTCAGCTTCACCGTGCCGCAGGCAATAGCGGTTGCCGAGGCCGTCGAACGAGGCCTTTCACGCCGTGAAAAGGAACAGAAGGATATTTCCCGCATGGGACCGGTCTGCACCATCATGGTGGGCCGTGTCGATGATTGGCTGCGGGTGGTGGCGGAAAAAGACGGCACTATCGCCGACCCCTCGGTATTCGACTGGGCCGGTGTTGCGGTGATGAAGCGGGCATATGAGATTTACCGGAAGCGCGGCTACCGACTGCGACTTCTTTCGGCGGCCTTCCGCAACCACCTCCACTGGAGCGAATTCATGGGCGCCGACGTGGTCATATCTCCGCCGTTCGAGTGGCAAAAACGTTTCAACGCCTCGGGCGTGAGCGTGACCAACCGGATCGACACGCCGGTTGCACCCCAGTTGCTCGAACAGTTGACGAAGAAATTCCCAGAGTTCCGAAAAGCTTATGACGAGAAGGGGATGACGGTAAAAGAGTTCGACGCGTACGGGGCAACTCGCCGCACGCTTCGGCAGTTCTGCAAAGCAACCGACGACCTTGTGGCGCTCATCCGGGATCATCTCGTTCCAAATCCCGACGCCTGAAATCGGCATGGAGGAAGATACATTATGGGTACCGCTGTGAAGAAGCTCCAATACTATGCGGCCGGCTGGAAAGACTCGGCCACGACCAAGTACATGGAGTGTTATGACCCATCCACCGGAGAGGTCATTGCTTTGGCGCCGCAGTGTACTGCGGCGGAGGTCGAAGAAGCCATTGCGGCCGCTCGCAGGGCGTTCCCGGCGTGGGCCGACACCCCGCCGAACAAACGGGTCCAGGTCCTGTTCCGGATGAAAGCTCTTATGGACAAGCACCTCGAAGAGCTCACGACGCTTCTCGCGACCGAAAACGGAAAGGTCTGGGACGAGGCCATGGGCGATGTGCTGAAAGTCACCGAAGTCATCGAGTTTGCCTGCGGCATTCCCCATCTGTTGAAAGGCCCCGCGCTGATGAACGTGACCCCCGGGTACGACACGACGCAGTACCTCGAGCCGATGGGCGTCTTCGCGGGCATCGCACCGTGGAACTTTCCCGCGATGATACCAATGGGATGGATGGCGCCGCTTTGCATCGCCACCGGGAATACCTTTGTGCTGAAAGCGGCGAGTTTCGTCCCGCAGAGCGCGATGAGAATTCTCGAGCTCTGGGATGAGGCCGGACTCCCGAAGGGCGTAATAAACCTCGTAACCTGTTCGCGGAATGAGGCGGAAATCCTGCTCAAACACCCGGACATCAAAGGTGTCTCCTTTGTAGGATCCACCGAGGTCGGTAAACACATATATGCAACGGCCGCGGCAAACGGCAAACGGGTCCAGGCTCTGACCGAGGCAAAAAACCATGCGCTGGTCATGCACGACGCGGCGCTTGAGCGGACCGCCCGCGGTATCGTGAACTCGGCGTTCGGGTGCGCCGGCGAACGCTGTATGGCCCTCCCGGCGATCGTCGTCGAGGAATCGATTGCCGACAAGCTGACCGAAATCCTGGTGCGGATGCTGAAGGAGCTGCGCATCGGACCTTCCTGTGACAAGAGCAGCCAGTTGGGACCTCTCGTGAATGCCGAACATCGAAAGGGCGTGGTGGCGTGGATACAGAAGGGAGTCGATGAGGGAGCGAAGCTGGTGCTCGACGGCCGGAATAGGACGGTCAAAGATCACGAAAAAGGATTCTTCCTCGGCCCGACGGTGTTCGACCATGTGAAGCCCGGAATGGAGATCGGTGACAAGGAGATATTCGGCCCGGTGCTTGCCATCAAAAGGGTCAAGGACTTCGACGAAGGGGTCGAGCTCATGAACGCTAATGAGTTCGCAAACGGCAGCGTGATCTACACCCAGTCCGGATACTACGCGCGCGAGTTCTCGCGCCGGTCACATGCCGGCATGGTCGGCGTGAACGTAGGCATCCCGGTGCCGCTCGGCGTTTTCGGCTTCACGGGCCATAAGAACTCATTTTTCGGGGACCTGCACACCATGGGAACCGACGGTGTCCGTTTCTTTACTGAATTGAAAAGCATAACCTCACACTGGTTCTCCGAGGAAGAAGCCCGTGACGCGAAGGTGCTGAACAGCTGGGACGGGACGATTACGTTCCCGGACAAGTAGCCTATCTGCCTGTCCCGCCAACGGCGGGACAGGTCTCTCGAATAATAAGCTGGGGCTGCAGCGCGATGTGCCGCGGTACGTGCTGGACCCCGCGTTGGCGGTCCCGGATAACCTCGAGCAGTCGTTCGCAGGTAAGAAAGGCCACCTCTTCGGAGGGCTGGCGAACGGTCGTCAGCCGTGGGACTATCATGCCGGCAAGCGGCGTGTCGTCGTATCCCACCACTGCCACATCCGCGGGAACGCGGACTCCGCGCGACTGCAGACCGTAGACTACGCCCATCGCCATCAGATCGTTCAGCCCGAAAATCGCGTCTGCTTCGTGCAGCTTCACGGCGGGGTCGATTGCGAGTTCGAACCCGCTCTCGAAGGACGACGCCGCCTCTACCTCGCGAAGTTCCAGGTCGTGATTGGCCGCAGAAAAACCGAGCTTCAGTCCCTCGAGGCGCTGCTCGAATTCCGGCGGAGCGCCGCGGTCATGAAACCCGATCACGCGATGATAGCCGTTTTTCGCCACGAGCTCGCCCACCGACATTCCGCCCTTGTGGTGGTCGACGTAGACCCAGTCGACATCGTTCCTGGCCGTGGGTGGTGGATAATGAGAAAAGACGTAGGGTATCTTCTCACTCTTCAAAAAACGTTCGGTCTCCCGCGCGATTCCGGGCGTGACGAGAATCAACCCGTCGACCTTCTTGCTGCCGACGAGCTTCCGGATGTTGTCGACGTGAGAGAATCGATTGCGAGAAAACCCGACAATGAGATCGACATCCTCCCGCTCGAGACTTCTGCGCAGATGATTGTGCAGCGCACTGTGATAGAAGTAGACGTTGAACCTGTCGTAGTCGTCGGGAAGGATGATCCCGATGGTGCCGACCTGACTCTTACTGAGTCCCCGGGCATTCGCATTGAACTGGAAGTCGGCCTCCCGCGCGATCTCGACGATCCTCTGCTTTGTCTCCCTTGCAACCAGAGGGCTGTCGTTCAGGCAGCGCGACACGGTTGAAACGCTCACATTTGCCCGGCTCGCAATATCCTTGATCGTCATTAGGCTACAGTCCGAGCCCCTTGATGAACTCCCGATTTCTTGCCGCGCACGCCTTCGGCGAGCCCATTCCGGGCAGGACATCCTGTTCGACGACGATCCAGCCGTCGTAACCGTGTTCGAGAAGGTGTTTCGTGATCCGCGAAAAATCGACTTCGCCCTTGCCGAGCTCGCAGAAGACCCCTTCTCGAACGGCGGCGAAGTAGTCCGATCCGTTCGCCCGGCAGCGTGCGGCGATCGACTCTGAGCAATCCTTGAAATGTACGTGCCAGATGCGGTCCCAGAAGTATTCCATTGCCGCCTCCGGATATCCGCCGCCGAACCGGTAGTGGCCCATGTCGAGAACCAGGCCGATAAGATCCGCGGGGGTGTCCGAAAGAAACTTCTCGATCTCGCCTGGCGTCTCTACAAACCCTCCGCAGTGGTGGTGAAACACCGTTCGCAGACCGCTCTCGTCGCGAACCCGCTTCGCGAAATCTGCGGCGCCGCGAACAAAGACCTTCCACTCGTCGCGAGAGAGCTGCAGATCCGGCGTGACCCGGCCGGCATGGTCGGTTCGAGACGGTACCGTGCCGTTGTTGTCGGATAGAACCATTTTCGCCGTGGGAAATCCGGCACGCGCCATGAGCTGCGCGGTGCGGATCCCCTGGTCGATTCCCGCGGCGTGAGCTGCCCGATCGCGCAGGCTGACAGGAACAAACGCCCCGACCATCTCGAGGCCCCTCCGCTGAAGTTCTGCTTGTAGCTGGCCGGGATCGGTGGGCATGTATCCCCAGTCGCCGAGCTCCGTTCCGGCATACCCGGTTTCCTTGATCTCATCCAGCACCTGCGAATAACCCGCCGTCGACCCCTCGAGTCCGAACTCGAGCACTCCCCAGGAACAGGGGGCATTTGCTATTCGTATCACGCCTGTCTCCTCATTCGTCAGCTAAGGTCTGCCGCGTATCGTCTTGTTGCTGCCGTCTCAAGTATCCCCGATTTCTCTGCACTTCGCAACCGGGATTTTGCACACGGTTGCAAAGAATACGGCATTTCACATGGCCGATGTTCTGCACCTCCGCGCTTTTCTTGTTTACCATTTGGCAGGGGTCGGACTATAATGCTCTTGTCGCTGGAAACGATTGCAAGAAAATGGGGTGTGGGCGACACGGGCAATCCCGTTCCGGCCCTTTTTAGGAAACAGCGAACACAAAGGAGATACCGCAATGGCAACAGGAGGCTCGAAGCAGAGCATCAGTGTCGGCGTAATCGGCGTCGGAAGGATCGGTCGTATCCACGCGACGAATCTGACGCAGCGAATTGACGGCGCGACGGTGACGGCGGTCGCTGATCCACGAATTGCCGCGGCAGGAGATTGGATTGCCGCTCTCGGCATCCGCCGGACCTACGAGGATCACCGCAAGATTCTGGAGGATCCGACGATAGACGCCGTCTACATCTGCTCCAGCACCGACACGCACGCGCGCATCGTGGGTGAAGCGGCGGATGCGGGCAAGCACATTTTCTGCGAGAAGCCGATCAGACCTGGACGCCGCCAAGGTCCGGGCCGCAATCAGGAAGGTTGAAAGCGCGGGCGTGACCATGCAGGTTGGATTCAATCGAAGGTTCGATCATAACTTCGCAGAGGTGCAACGTGCGGCCGCGGCCGGAGAGGTCGGAAAGGTACAGATCGTAAAAATCACCTCGCGCGATCCGCAGCCGCCACCGCTCGATTATGTGAAGGTCTCCGGCGGCCTCTTCCTCGACATGACCATCCACGATTTCGACATGGCCCGTTTCCTCGCAGGCAGCGAGGTTACCGAGGTCTATGCCGCAGCAGACGTCCTCATCGACCCGGCTATAGGAAAGGCCGGAGACGTGGATACGGCGGTCGTCACGCTTCGGTTCGAAAACGGCGCAATCGGAGTGATCGACAACAGCCGTCAGGCGGCATATGGCTACGACCAGCGGGTCGAGGTATTCGGCACCAAAGGGATGCTGCGCGCGGAAAACGACACCGCCACGCACGTTGCACGCATGACCGCAGAAGGCCAGCATACCGACAAACCGCTCTGGTTCTTCCTCGAAAGGTACACCGAGGCATTTGTCACCGAATCGGCCGCATTCGTCAGGGCCCTCACAGAGCAAAGTGCAGCACCGGTAACCGGGAGCGACGGACTCAAGGCAATACTCATCGGACTCGCGGCAACCCGTTCTGCAAAGGAGCATAGACCGGTTAAGATCGAGGAAATCGCTTTGTGAAGAAAGTCCGATTGGGAATTGTCGGCCTCGGCCGCCTTGGAATGCGGCACGCTGAGACGGCCCGCTACCACGTGCGCGGAGCCGAGCTTGTGGCCGCCTGCAGCCTGAACCCGGCGGAGCTCGCCGGTGTCAAGGAACAACTTGGCGTCGAACACTGTTACAGCGACTATGGGCAAATGATCGCCGGCGCCGGAATCGATGCGGTTCTGGTGGTCTCGTCGAGCAGTGAGCACGTCAGCCACATCACGCAGGCACTCGATGCGGGGCTTCACGTATTCAGTGAAAAGCCGCTGGGGACGACCGTCGAAGAGTGCAGAGCGGCGGAGAAGTCGGTCGAAACGCATCGGAATCTCGTCTTCATGCTCGGATTCATGCGACGATTCGACCCCTCCTACGCCTACGCGAAAAGACAGATCACCGCCGGCGCCGTCGGTCAACCGTTCATGGTGCGCGCCTACGGTCTCGATCCGGACGCCCTCGTCGACGGGGCCCTGCGGTTTGCGGCGACGAGCGGCGGCATATTTCTCGATATGATGATTCACGACATCGACCTTGCGCGCTGGTTTCTCGGTGCGGAGGCGACTATGGTTCACGCGATCGGCGGCACCTTCAAGTACCCGGATTTCGCACTGCACGGTGACGTGGACAATGCAACCGCGCTAATGCAGTTCGAAGGCGGGAAGATGGCGCTTTTCTATGCCGGAAGAACCGCAACCCACGGCTACCACATCGAGACGGAAATCGTCGGCACGGAAGGTCAACTCAGAATCGACGGTGTGCCGCGGAAGAACCGGGTCACGCTCTACTCCAAAGGCGGGGCCTCTGAGGCCTGCGTCGAGGCCTTTCCTGAACGCTTCGGCGAGGCGTTCGCCCTCGAAATCCAGGAATTCGTGGACTGCATCCGCGAGGGCCGCAAACCGGAAGTCTCCGTTCACGACGGGACGCAGGCGACCGCGGTAGCGTACGCGGCCACGGAAAGTTTACGGTCCGGCGGACCGGTCTATCTTTCACGCAAGTAGGAGGCGGAAGTGCTCATTCAGCGTGACACCAGGGGATTCCCGATCGGCTACACGTCGGTTACCGAGATCGGCGGAAAACATCCGGAGATGCTCACCGATTTCGGAATTGTCCGCATCGATGCGGGCCACCCGTTCACGAGCAGCTTCGAAGACCGCGAACAGGCGTTCCTGCTCCTGTCGGGAACCGCGCGTTTTGAATGGAGCTCGACGGGCGAGTCGTCTGCCTTCGAAACGAGTCGATCGAATCTGCTCGAAGAGGAGCCGACCGTGCTCCATGTTCCGCGAGGCAGTGCAGTAACGGTTTCATACACGGGCGCCGGCGGTGGAAGCGCCGAGCTTGCTGTTCAGCGGGTACGGAACAGCCGCCGCTTCGGGGCGAGGCTCTGGAAACCAGGTGACTATCGCAGCGAGCAGTTCGGAAAGGGCACGCTGCAGGACACGAGCACGCGAACCGTCCGGACTTTCTTCGATGCAGCGACGGCTCCGGAGAGCGAGATGGTTCTCGGGGAAGTGGTCAATTTTCCCGGCAAGTGGTCGAGTTATCCGCCTCATCACCATGCGCAGCCGGAGATCTACCACTTCCGGTTCTTTCCGTCTCAGGGGTTTGGCTTCTCGCAGCAGGGTGACCAGCTTTTCCGGGTGCAGAACGGTGACACCGTGACGATTCCGCCGCATGTCGTTCACCCGCAGTGCGCCGCCCCGGGTTATGCCATGTACTACACCTGGATGATACCCCACCTGCCGGACGACAGGTTCGGCCCCGACTCGCGCATTTTCGTGAAAGAACATGAATGGGTAATGGATCCAAAGGCCCCGATCTGGCCCGACGCGGATTTGGCCAAAGTGTTGCGAAACCAGTGATTTGGCTGTGACGCGCGCCCAAAGCATGGGAGTGCGCGGTCTCGGCGAACAGGAGCAGAGCAAATGAATACCGTACGACTCACCATGGCGCAGGCGCTGATTCGATTTCTCGACAACCAGTACGTCGAGGTCGACGGTGTCGAGTATAAGTTTGTCGAGGGAATCTTTGGAATATTCGGCCACGGCAACGTCGTGGGCCTCGGGGAGGCAATCGTCGAAAGCAAGCACAACCTTGTTTTTCGTCAGGGGCACAGCGAACAGGGAATGGGCCACGCCGCGATGGGCTTCGCCAAACAGAACAATCGCAGGCGAATTTATGCGGTGACCAGCTCGATCGGGCCCGGGGCAATGAATATGGTTACGGCGGCCGCGACCGCGACGGTCAACCGGATTCCGGTGCTCTTCCTGCCGGGCGACACGTTCGCATGCCGGCAGCCGGACCCGGTTCTCCAGCAGGTCGAATCTCCCAACGACCTTACCGTCACCGCGAACGATGCATTCAAACCGGTGAGCAAGTACTGGGACAGGATAAGCCGGCCCGAGCAGCGTGATGACCGCGGCGCTGAACGCGATGCGCGTTCTCACCGATCCGGCAGAAACAGGCGCGGTGACGCTGGCCCTTCCACAGGACGTCCAGGGAGAGAGCTATGACTACCCGGAGCAGTTTCTGCAGAAGCGCGTGCACCATTTCGACAGGCGGCCATTGACCGAGGCTGCGCTCCGGCGCGCCGCGGATCTCATCGCCGCGAGCAAACGGCCGATGATGATCTGCGGAGGCGGCGTTCGCTACAGCGAGGCAGGAGATCTCTTCGGCACCTTTGCATCCACTTTCGCAATTCCGTTCGGCGAAACGCAGGCCGGCAAGGGAACTCTTCCCTGGGATCATGTCTGCAACCTCGGAGGGATCGGTGTCACCGGCGCCGAGTCTGCCAACCTGATCGCTCGGGATGCCGATCTCCTGATCGCCGTCGGAACCCGGATGGGCGACTTCACCACAGCGAGCAAATGGGCATTCCAGAACCCCAACCTCAAGGTGCTCGGCATCAACGTCGGTTCCTTCGACGCCATGAAGATGAACGGCGAACCCTTTCTTGCAGACGCGCGAGCCGCGCTTGCCCAGCTTACCGCAGAGCTCGCGAAACGCAAGTATCATTCCGCGTACAAGGACGAAATCAGCGCGGCAGCCCGGCGCTGGAAAGCGGAAGTGGATCGGCTCTACGCCGAAGAAGATCCTGCCGGACTCGGCCAGGTGCGGGTGCTCGGCGAGTTGAACGAAAGGTTCCTCGATCCCGAAGACATCGTGGTGAGCGCCTCCGGGAGCCTTCCCGGTGACATGCAGCGGGTTTGGCGCGCACGCGCGCGTGAGAGCTACCACATGGAGTACGGATTCAGCTGCATGGGATACGAAATCAACGCAGCTGTGGGCGCAAAACTTGCTGCACCCGACCGGGAGGTCTATTCGCTCGTCGGCGACGGCGGTTATGTCATGCTTCACTCCGAGCTTCTCACGGCAGTCCAGGACGGCACCAAGATCATTGTGCTCGTTTTCGACAACAACGGATTCCAGGTAATCGACAACCTGCAGACCAATCAGGGAATATCGAGTTACGGAAACGAATGGCGAAAGCGGGACGCCAAGTCCGGCAGACTGACCGGCGACTACCTCAAGCTCGACTTCGCAAAGCATGCCGAGGCCTATGGGGCGGCCGGATTCAGCGTCCGCACGCTCGAAGAGCTTCGCGCCGCCCTCAAGGCGGCCAAGTCGGTCAGCGGACCGGTCGTGATAGACATAAAGGTTACCCAGAAGTCGATGACTCACGGCTACGAAAGCTGGTGGCGCGTAGGGGTCCCGGAAGTTTCTGCGAGCAAATCCGTACTCGGCGCCAGGAAGGACCTCGATAGCCACCTGGGCGCAGTGCGGAAGTACTGAGCCGAGCCGGCGCAACTCAACGTGAAACGCGCCGGCTTTCATTTTTTCATTGACAGCCAAAGTCGGATGACCATAGAATGATCTGTTCTCGATAATCCAAGGAGGCTATATGAAAAAGCTCGTTTCGTATGGGCTCGTGGCCGTGGTGTGTCTTGCCGGCTTCATCGCGTGCAGCAAACCTGCGGCAGCGAAGCCTGCGGCGGACCAGACGGCAAACGCTGCGGCCGCACAACCGGCAAAGCAGTACAAGTTTGTCGTTATCACTCATGCGACTGCGGTTCCGTTCTTCGTTCCAGTACGCAAAGGCGCAGAGGATGCCGGTAAGCTTATCGGCGCCGATGTAACCTACACTGGTCCGAGCGGGTTCGACATCCAGAAGCAGGTGGAGTTCATGAAGTCGGCAATCGCGCAGGGCGCCGACGGCATCGCTTGCACACTTCCCGACCCCACCGCATTCAACGATGTGGTGAAAGAGGCGATGTCGAAGGGTATACCGGTCATCGCGATCAATGCGGACGCACCGAAATCGGGACGCATGGCCTACATCGGTCAGGGTAACTATGACGCGGGACGATCGATGGGCGAGCAGATCGTGAAGCTGCTGCCGAGCGGCGGCGACGTGATTCTCAGCATTCATACGGCCGGCGCCGAAAACCTCGAGGCCCGTCTAAAAGGCGTCAAGGACGTTCTCGATGCGAAAGGCGGGTTCAAGTACCGGGTTGTGACGGCCGGCACCGATCTCGTGAAGGCGGAATCCCTGCTCGCAAGCGCCCTGCAGGCGAATCCGAACGTGAAGGGCATGTTCGGGGTCGAAGACATTTCCGGAATAGCGATCGGACATATTATTGAGCGCGAGGGCCTGAAGGGAAAGGTTTTCGGCGGAGGCTTCGATCTGGTAACCGAGACGCTCGACGAGATCGCGAAGGGCAACATGCAGTTCACCATCGATCAGCAGCCATATCTCCAAGGGTTCCAGGGCGTGATGGAACTCTATCTGTACAAGAAATTCAATCTATCTCCCGCCGACATCAACACCGGTATCGCGCCGGTCACGGCAGAAAATGTTGATACAGTCAAAAAACTTGCCGCCGAAGGGTATCGGTAAGGCGCAATCGTTCCTGGTTCATGAGCGGCAGGCGGCATCCGGTGCGCCTGCCGATTCTTTTCTTTCCCGGGAAACAGTACAAAATTGGGACCGACGAAGTTTCTCACAATAGAAAATATCTCGAAGATGTTCGGACCGACCCGCGCGCTTTATAACGTCTCGATGACAGTGCCGAAGGGCGGTGTGTTCGGCCTCGCGGGAGAGAACGGGGCCGGGAAATCCACGCTCATCAAAATCCTCGCAGGGGTGCACTATCCCGACGAAGGGCGCATCTTCTACGATGGTCGCGCCTACCGACCGAGGAATCCCGAAGCTGCCGAGCGCGCGGGCATACGCGTGTTTCATCAGGAGATACCGATCTGCCCGAATCTCTCGATCGCGGCGAACGTCTTTCTCGGCCCGGCAATGCCGCGAAAGGGAATCAGTCCAGACTGGAAGACGATGAACGCGCAGTGCGTCGACCTCTACCGCACGCTCCTGTCAGAAGAGATCGATCCTCGTCGCCTGATACGCGACTGTACGGCCGCCGAAAAACAGCTCGCTCTGCTTGTGCGCGTTCTATCCCGGAGCGCGAAACTTGTGATCCTCGATGAACCGACAACCGCGCTTACTCCGCTGGAGGTAGACCGCCTTTTCACGATCATCGAACGCCTGAAGAATCAGGGAATAACCTTCGTTTTTGTGAGTCACATGATCGAAGAACTCACCCGGCTGGCGGATACAATCATGGTACTGCGAGACGGCCAGACCGTCGGCAATCTCGAGAAGTCGGAGTTCGACCAGAGGACGCTCTCCCAGATGATCGCCGGCAGAACGCTGTCCGGAAGGACCGGCAAACGCGGCCTCGGTTCATCGGACGTCTGCCTGGAGGTACGCGAGCTGACCTTGCCGGGCGAGTTCACGAATATCTCGTTTCAACTCCGCCGCGGTGAAGTCCTCGGACTCGCTGGTCTGCAGGGTTCGGGTCGCTCATCACTCGCAAGAGCGCTCTTTGGGGCGCCACCGGCCGTCTCCGGCCAAATAGTGGTCGACGGTTCCCCTGCGAGAGTGTCAACTCCAATCGACGCAGTTGAGGCAGGCATCGGCTACATACCGGAAGATCGGCGAACACTCGGACTTTTTTCGGATCTGAACGTCACCCTGAATCTCTGCATGGCGGGGATCGACCGCTTCTCCCCGCGATCCGGGTTTCTGGATCGACGGAACCTGCAGCAGGTTGCAGAACAAATGCGACAGAAACTGTCGATCAAGATGACGAGCGTGACCGCACCGGTTCGAAGCCTGTCGGGCGGAAACCAGCAAAAGGTATTGATCTCACGCTGGCTTGCGTTGAAACCGCGGGTGCTTGTAATGAACGAGCCGACCCGGGGCGTCGACGTCGGGGCAAAGCAGGAAATCTCCGAGCTCATCGTTCGGCTTTCGGAAGAGGGGTACTCGTTCGTCGTATCATCCTATGAACTGGACGAGCTTTTGTCGCTTTCGCATAGAATACTTGTGCTGAACCGCGGGAGAGCCACACAGGAATTCGCCGCTACCGATGTCACCAAAGAGGAGCTTCTGCTTGCTGCAAGTCTCTCGGAAGATGCTGTGCGACGGAGGAGTGTATGACAATCCGGACTGACTCCGGTCTCTCGATATTGAAACGTATAGTGGCCGTTCGGGACTTCGGGGTGGTGGTCGCGGCACTCGTGATCGCGGCCTTCTTTTCTATCGCGACGCCGGTTTTTCTCACTCCGTACAATATTTTCAACCTGCTTCGTCAGACGGCGGAACTCGGCATCCTGTCTATGGCGATGACAATACTGATGGTATCCGGCGAATTTGACCTCTCCGTCGGGGCGATCTACGCAGTCACGGGCGTCATCACTGGTCTCCTGGTCAAGTTCGCCGGCATGAATATCTGGATCGCCGCGCTTGCCGGACTCATGGCCGCGCTGGTCCTCGGATTCCTCAACGGTCTGCTCATTGTTTCGACCGGAATTAATTCATTCATCGCCACTCTTTCGACGATGATGGTTTTCCGAGGCGTCGCCATGGTCCTTTCTCAGGGCCAACCCATTGATTTTCCGTTGTCACCTTTCATGGACATTTTCGGCCGTGCGGAACTGTTTGGGTCAGTCCCGATACCGGTTCTTTGGATGCTCGTATGGGGAATCCTGATGTTCATCCTGCTGCATCGAACGAATTTCGGGGTCAAGGTCTTCGCTACCGGAGACAATCGCGAAGCCGCGGACCTCGCGGCGATAAAGACGAAACGCGTCAAGCAGGCGGCGTTTCTCATTACCTCACTGGCCGCAGGTCTTGCCGCGATTATTTCGTTCTCTTTTCTTAAAACCGTAACGCCGACACAGGGAACGGGACTCGAGCTCGAAGCGATCGCCGCTGCAGTCATTGGCGGCACCGCGATGTCGGGAGGAATCGGAAGCATCGTCGGAACTTTCGTCGGAACATTTATCATGGCCGAGGTTCGCACCGGGCTCGTACTGCTCGGAACCGATGCGTATGTGCAGGATGCATTTGTAGGACTCGTCATTGCTCTGGCGGTCATCATCAACGTGACGCTCGGCACCCGAAAAGGCGGCAGATAATAGAGATGGTTCACCACCTCACGTTCCGTCAGCTCCGCTCCTCTTCAAAGGGCAACAGGTGCAGGTTGCCTGCCCGAAGTTGAATGCCCACGGCCTCCCCGACCGAAAAGATCTCCCGTTCCTCCGGATCGGCCTCTTCGACGCTGATGATCTGATCGCCGACCTGTACTCCGTAGAGCACCTGCGAGCCGAGATAGACGCTCTCGGCTATGGTTCCCGGTATTTGCCCCGGGGCCGGTCTTCCAATCGTCACCGATTCCGGCCGCAGCAGAATGAGCACGCGATCGCCCGCGGCGTAGCCTCGCCCTGCGGCGGAAATTTCCAGCTTCTGTCCCGCTACCCCCACGGCTACGCGGTCTCCCCGGACGTCGTCCACCCGGCTTTCGAGAAAGTTGGCCTTCCCGATGAAGCCGGCGACAAAACGACTCGTTGGCCTTGCGTAGATCTCCCGAGGGGTGCCCACCTGCTGTATACGCCCGTCGAACATGATCACGACCCGATCTGAGAGGGTCATCGCCTCCTCCTGATCGTGGGTCACGTAGACGGTCGTGATGCCGACGCGCTGCTGTAACTTTCGGATCTCCATCCGCGTGCTTATTCGCAGCTTCGCGTCAAGGTTCGATAACGGCTCGTCAAGCAGCAGCACTTTTGGCTCCATGACCAGGGAGCGCCCGAGGCTGACCCGCTGCTGCTGCCCGCCGGAGAGCTCTCCCGGAGCGCGTTTCTCGAGGCCGGAGAGACCGACTAGCGACATCACATCCTGCACCTTGCGGTTGATCACCTCGCGCGATTCGTGGCGGACCCGCAGACCGTACGCGATGTTGTCGAACACCGAGAGGTGAGGGAAGAGCGCATAGTTCTGAAACACCATCGCGGTCGGACGCTTGTTCGGCGGGACCCAGTTCATCTTCTCGCCATCGATATAAATGTCCCCGGCGGTCGGCGTCTGGAAACCGGAAATCATGCGAAGGGTCGTAGTTTTCCCGCAGCCCGACGGCCCGAGGAGTGTAACAAGCTCTCCTTCGTTTACTTCGAGGTCGATGGAATCGACCGCGCGCACGACGCTTTTTCCACTGCGGTATTCCTTCATGAGTCGGTTTAATGCGAGATAGCCGTGAGTCATTTGGTTCCAACCATTCCTTATCTTCCGAGGATGCTCGCTACCCGGGCCCCTCGGCCAACCCGGTTGACGAGGAGCTGGATCACGCCAAGCGCAACCAGAATTATCGCGATGAGCAAAAGGCTCATTGCCGCCGCCTGGGCGTACTGGCTGTTGTCGACGTAGCCGAGGATTGCAACGGTGATCAGGTTCCAGCTTCCCGATACAACGAAGATTATCGCGCTGATCGCCGTCATCGCCTTGACGAAACTGTAGACGAGAGCCGAGAAGAATGCCGGAGCGATCATCGGAAGCGTGATCTTCCAGAAGGTCGTGACTGATGCCGCGCCCAGATCGGCGGATGCCTCCTCGATCGAAGCGTCGATCTGCTGCAGAGCGGCGACCGCAGACTGAATTCCGGCCGGCATGTATCGAAAGACCAGCAGCGCGACGATGATCGCTCCCGTCCCGGTCAGGATAAAAGGAAAAACCGCGGTCCGCTGGTTGAACGCCAGGATGTACCCGATACCTACCACGGTGCCCGGGACGGCAAAGGTGAGCATCGAGACGAACTCCATGACGCGACGGCCCACAAATCGTTTTCTGACGATAAGATAGGCAACAATCATAGCCAGAATTCCCGAGATCGGGGCCGCGATCCCGGCGAGCACTACCGAATCGGTGATGTAGCGGCTGCCGGCTCGCAGCACCTGCGCGTAGTTGCGCAGAGTAAGCGTCGCGTCGACACCCCACAGCTTCTGGAGCGAACCCCACACAACCATTCCGTAGAAAAGAAAGATGACCGCGGTGAAGAGATAGGTCAGGCCGTACACCGGGAGCTTCACGTACCAATCGAGATTGCGCAGAACGGCGCTGCTCGGGCGCCCGGTTACCGTCACGTATGATCGTCGTGAGACCAGATACTTCTGTACAACGTAGGCCAGCGCAGTTGGAAGAAGCAGCAGCATAGCCAGCGTGGCTCCCGTCGACAGATTGAAGGCCCCGGTGATCTGCAGGTACGCCTGGACCGAAAGCACGCTGAAGTTACCCGACAGCACCATCGGGTTTCCGAAGTCGGCAATCGACTCGATGAACACCAGCAGCCACGCGGCGGCGATTCCCGGAACCGACAGCGGCAGCGTGACCGTCGCGAAAACTCTCGCTCGGGAGGCGCCGAGATCCATCGCCGCCTCCTCCAGGGCCGGATCGATTGCCTGGAGCACGCCGACAAGGACCAGAAAGGCGAGAGGCCCGTACGCTATCGTCTCGACAAGGACCAACCCGCCCAGTCCGTAGATGGAGTAGCTCCCGATAACCGCCTCGACGTAGGAGGTGAGGATCCCGGCGCGCCCGAAGAGCAGAATGGCGGCAAGCGCCACCACAAATGGAGGGGAGACGATGGGAAAGGTCGCAATCTGGCGAAAGAAACGCTTTCCCGGCAAGGAGGTGCGGGTCACCGCAAAGGCAAACACGAAACCCATCAGCGTTCCCGTGCAGGCGGTGGAGAACCCGAGCAGGATGCTGTTGAAAAAGGGAGCGATGAGGTAACCCTTGGAGAATACGTCGATGTAGTTCTTCAGCGTGAAGCGTCCCTTCACGAGAACACTCTTGACTACGACATCGGCGATTGGCAGCACAACGAACACCAGAAGGAGATAAAAGATTCCGAGAATTACGATCAGCACGAGCGGTTCGCGAAGGATCAGGCGGGACCCTTCCAGACCACCCGCTGAAGAACGGCCGCGGTGTGCCATCTGCGTGAACACCTCCAAATGGTGACCTGGAGTCGTTGCGCTTTGCAGCGCGGTAACGGTTCAGGCCTCCGCGCAACGCGCCAACGGAGACCTGAAGTTCCGGATGCCTCGATCCCCGGGGATTATTTCCCGATAGCGTCTCTCCACGCCTGTATGTATTTGTCCTGGTTGAGTCCGGCCGACTGAGCGTCATAACCGATGAGCTTGATATCGCTGAGCTTGACCGCCCCCTTCGATACCGTCGCGTTCGGGTTGAGCGGGAGACGTTCGTATTTCTGATAGAGATTCTGTGCCGGAACAGACAGTGCCCAGTCCATGAATTGCTTTGCGACCTCGGGTTCCTTTCCGCCCTTGATCAGCGCGATCCCACCGACCTCGTTTCCCGTTCCCTCTTTCGGGAAAGTCATGACCACCGGATAACCCGGGTCAATTCCCTTGGCCACGATATCGTGCGAGAAAGCAATTGCAACGGCGGCCTGTCCGAGGCCGACCATCGGAATTCCTCCGGTACCCGATTTCGTGTACTGAAACACGCTCTGTGCATCGAACTGCTTCCAGAACGCGAGAGTCTTGTCCAGGCCGTACAGCTGAATGAGCGTTGCGTAGGTCGTGTAGGAGGTGCCGGAGGTATACGGGTAGGCAATGACCACGTTGTCTTTAAAGGCCGGGTTCAACAGATCCTGCCATGAGGTCGGTGCCGCTACGTTGTTCTTTTGCAGGAAGCTCTTGTTACTGACAAATCCGATGGCGCCGGTGTAGATTCCGGTCCACATCCAGTTCGGGTCGTGGAAGCTGTCGGCAAGAGTGAAATCGATATTCGGTTTGTACGGGGCAAGCAGGCCCTTCGCCGCAGCATCGATGTGTGAAGTATTCGACCCGCCGAACCAAACGGAGGCCTGGGGGTTGGCTGCTTCCGCCTCGACTCGGGCGAGCACCTCACCTGCGGAGAGGCGGACCCACTGGACATCGACGCCGGTCTGTTGCTCATAGGCCTGAATGTAGTACTGGGCCTCCTCCGTATCGAACGCGGTATACATGTGGAGGACCTTTCGTTCCGTCTGACCGGTCGCGAAGGCGAGTGTTCCGATCGCAGCGATGAACAGGACAACGAGTGTACCTTTTTTCATACTTCTCCTCCTTGGACAACAATTGAGTCCGTGCTCATTATAAACCCCGCCCGTGGGGTGTCAAATCTTTGTTTTGGTCCGGGCGCACCGATCCGGGGCCGGCAGGCGCGCCGTAGCGCTCGCGCACGAAGCGCTCGACGGTCGAGTAGTCGCCCTTGTAGGGGCCTTCCGCCTCCATCTTCTTGCTCGTGAGTGCCGCTGCCCAGCGAATAGCCTCGGCCGGCGGGTCGACGAGCCGTCGCGCAACGTATGACGCGAGGCAGGTGTCGCCCCTGCCGCTGCGACCGACCAGACGCTCGGGAAGGAAGAGAGCTTCTTGATAGTCCCGACCGTCGTAGACCAGGACCCCGTCACGATGGGTCAGAAGCACCTCGCGCGGGCCCTCGCCGTGGAGGATCTTTGCCGCTTTACGATGATCGGATTCGCCGGTAAGGAATCTGGCTTCGACTGCGTCAGTTTTCAGAATCGTCACAAGGGGAAGGATCTTGCGCCGCTCCTCCCAGGGGGCATAGACAACGCGACCGTCGACGATTCTTCGAATGTATCCCTGAACATCGAGCCCGAGCAGCGTGCCGGGGCGGGCCAGGACGCGTATGACGTCGAGCCCTATCTCGCCGTGGAACGACGGTCCGAGAACGACGGCCCGGGACTCGATGCCCGCGACCTCGGCCGGAGTAAACGAGCCGGCACTCGCTGTTACCGAGAGAACTCGATCGTCCGGGTCCTCGGTCGGATACTCGAGGCGCAACGCGGTCGATTCCGCGGTGTAGGTCACCCGAACTTCGACGCCAATCCGTTCGAGGGCGTGGACCACCTCCACATCCCCACGAGCGAGACGGGTTATCGCGGCGGTTTTGAGGCCGAGAGCCCGCGCGGCGTGGGCACCGTAGTTGAATGCCCCTCCGGCCACCACCCGCGTGCCCGCCGCGGAGACGATGGTGTCCTTCGTGAAATTACCGATACAAACCAGATCGTACACTTTCGGCCTTCGCTCCTATAATCGTCTTGCTACGATCCGGTCCTCCCGGATCCTCGTCAGCACGGCGCGTGGCGATCCCCGGAAGACTCCCGGCTGCTCCATCTTCATGCTCACCAGCGCTGCCGCATATGCAAGGGATTCCGGTACATCGTGTTTGAGGCGCCAGGCGAGGTAGGCACCGAAACAGCTGTCTCCGCGACCGGTTCTGCCGGTCAGATTGCGCGATGTGATGGGCGCGGCGAAAACGCCGGCGGCGGCGCACAGGATCACTTCGCTGTTGTGGGTAACCATGACCTCGGCGGACCCCATATCGAAGAGGGTCCGAGCGGCCAACGGACGGTCGCTCGAACCGGTCAGTATCTCGGCTTCAGCTGCATCGGTCTTGAGGTAACGGACCGACGGAAGATAGCGCCGCTTCGCGGGCCAGTCGCGAAACACCATCGTCCCCCGCTCATCCACCCGTACAACCCCCTGAACGTCGAGGGCCACTTCAGCCTTCGTGGCGGCGACGTCAATGAGATCGTCCGGGATCTCTCCTGCGACCAGTGCGGAGAGATGAACGATTCGGCATTCTGCCGCGCGGAAGATCGGTCGGCGACGAACGGATCCGCCTGCGAAATCAGGGAGACAGTTCGCCGTTCCCGGTCAGCAGTGTGATAGACATTGCGGATGGAGGTACTTCGGGAACCGTAATGCGCATCGAGGACGACGCCGTTTTCCGCGAATACGGAAAGTTTGTCATGGTCCGACTCAGTCGCCCTCGTGACGGCGAGGACGCGCGCACCCGAGTGCGCGGCGGCGGCGCTGGAGTAGACGACACCCCCGCCGAGATAACGCTGTTCATCGTCACCGTAGACCATGATATCGTTGGACACGTGCCCGAGAATGACGATGTCAAAATTCTTTTCGTGCATCGAAACATTATGCCACAGTCGGCCGAAACTGCAATGAAGAAGTTGCGTCTCGCGGGTGCAAAGAAGACAAAAAGCGTTTGACTAGCCGAATCCACGAGTGAGGCGGATTCCTCTTGCGATCTCTTGTCTGTTCTCCGTAACCCGGATCTGCTCCGTCATGATAGATTGGTCGCAGCGGAAAGCAGATGATGAGCAGACAGCCGTTGATCGTTGCCCATGAAGGGTGCGAAAACACGATTCCTCACACTGTCGAGTCAGTCGTTGCCGGGTATGCGGCAGGGGCCGACATGGTCGAGATCGACATCCGGGCCACCCGCGGATTTTGTGGTCGTGCTTCAGCATGACGGCCATTTGCTGGTCGACGGTCGCCCGACAGATCTCGCGTCGATGGAGTTTTCCCGACTCGCGGAGCTCGAACGCGCAGACCGTCTTCAGCTTCAGGGGCCAAAAGGGGTAACTCTCCTCGACGAAGTCCTCGACGTCGTAAAGGCTAACGGGGGCACGTTGAATCTCGACGTGAAAGAGGACGCGGTCGTAGACCCGGCAGCTCGCCTCGTAACCTCGAAGGGAATGGAAGCTTCGGTCATCTTCACCGGTTGCGAGCAGGAGCGGGCACATGGCTTGCGCGCGCGGTTTCCGCATCTGCAGGTGCTGTTGAACGCGAGCGATCGCGACTATGAGATCAGCAGAAGAGATCACTCACGCTTCGTGCGCGCCTTCTGCAGCACTCGCGATATCATCAGGATGTTCCGGAGTCAACGTTCATTTCAGCCACTGTACGCAGGAGCTCGTCGATTACGCCACGATGCACTTTCTTCCGGTCTCGGTGTGGACCGTTGACGAGCCGGCGGATCAAATGAGGGTTGCGACTCTCGGCGTACATTCGATAACCACGCACCGCGTTCGCGCGCTGGTCGAGCTTCTTCGAGGATACGCCTCTGCAGTGACTTCCTATCGGCGTTTCCTTCGTCCCCGAAGAGGGCTTGACTTTGAGGATCTCGTAGTTCCAGCTGATGATCTCAGGCGCGAATCCCGACACGTTCCTGTCAAACAGGGTTTCGTAGCTCTTTCGGATCAGTCGTTTCGGTACTCCTTCGCGGGACTATGAGAAAGTCGTAGTCATCGAGGCTTCCGTACGAATCAATGCCGGAGAAAGGCGTCTCTACAAACTCGTGTTTTGTGAGAACGAGTATCTTCTGTCCGGCGCATTCGTGCAGGATATTCATCTTTCGAGCCCGTTCCTCTGCCGACTCGATGTAGAGCCGCCTATCGCACACGCGGCTCGTTCCCTGAACGATGAAGTCGAACGAGGTCCCCGCAAAAAGCGGCGTAGAAGCACCGACGATTGTGTAGGTGATCGGATCAATTCTTCCCTGCGGCGTGAGCACGCGTATGTTGTGGAAATTGACTCGTGGGCTCATGAGCTTTTGCAGCGCGCCGAGATTGTGCGTATAGATTTCGTACTGTATCGTATCGGTCCATGACTTTTCCGCAATGATAGCCGCAAGATGATAGACGGTGCTCCCTGCGCCGAGAAGAAGGCGAAGCGGTTCGTTCAGGCTGCGCTGGTGCGCAAAATGGCTTATCTTGTCGTACGCGCCGTTTGCGACCTTTATCTTCTCGCTGACATGGAGGTGCTGTTTCTGGAAGAAGTTGACAAACGGATGATAGATGCCGAGACTGAAGTTGCGGCCGTCGTTCTGCTCCCGGCGGAACAGTTTCACTCCAATTTCGTCTTCGTAGCGTTTCAACTGTGTGTAGACCCACAGACTGCTCTTGTATTCCGCGTGGTGCGTCGTCTGGAGATATTCCTTGATCCGGTCTATGGGAATGAGAACCTCCCAGATCGATTCGGCCGGAGTCCGTTCGTACTCCTCCGAAAACAGGGAACAGATGCTCATCACCAGATCAAGCTGTTTCAACCGGTGACGCTGCCCTCGGCCTTCCACTGACTCCCCCACGTTCGATAAAAGCAAATTATACATCATACGCATTTATTGGAAAACAAACGATTTTCTGACCGAAGCGTAACTGCAAAAAGCTTGCGGCCTGCCGGAGGATAGTATAACCTCGAAGGCAATCTCTTGGTGAGGAGTGTGTATGAAAATCCAACGTCTGGTGGTAATTCTGGTTCTGCTGCTTTCGCCGTTAGTTTCCGTTTTCGCGAAAGGGCAGACTGAAACGGGTCCGGTTCAATTGACCGTAGCCGGGCGGGACGGCGTGTACGGCGATGCCATGCAATATGCGGCCGATGCCTATACGAAACTGCATCCAAACGTCACCTTCGAGGTGCTCAAGCTTCCGTACGACAGCCAGTATCAGAAGGTCGTTATCGATATGAAAAGCGGCACCGGGACCTACGATTTGATCATGATCGACGACCCGAATGCCCCGCAATTTCAGAAGGCCGGCTGGCTCGCGAGTCTCGACGATCAGCTCGCCGCGCGCGGCCAGAAGCTCGATCCTGACTTCATCACGGCAGCAGTTCGGGTAGGAAGATATCCCTATTCGGATTCCGGTACACTCTATGCGCTGCCGCACGTGGGAAACGTCGTGATGTTCGCCTACCGGCACGATCTGATCTCGAAGTACGGCCTCGCCGTCCCCAAGACCTGGGACCAGGTCCTCGCCGACGCAAAAGCGCTGAAAGCCGCTGATCCGAGCGTCACGCCGGTTGTTTTCCGCGGGGTCAAAGGCAACCCGATCGTGACCGGTTTTCTACCGATCCTTTGGGCATTCGGTGCCGATGTGCTAAACGGCGACAACGCATCGCTCAATACCCCGGAAGCCCTCGCTGCCCTGAACTTCTTTCTCTCTCTAAGCCCTACGCTCCCGAGGGTGTCGACACCTGGAACGCCGCCCAGGTTCGCGACGCTCTGTATGGCGGCCGAGCCGCAATTGTTACGGAGGTGTGGCCGAGTTGGGTGGGGATCTCGAGAACCCGGAAAAGTCGAAGGTCGTGGGCGAGGTGACCGTGGCCGCACCCCCGAGTCAGACTGCAAACTCTTCCGCGGTTATCGGGGCATGGCTCCTTGGAATTCCGAAGGATTCCCACCACGTGAGCGCCGCCTTCGATTTCCTTTCCGATATCACGGGCAAGGAGATGCAGATTCAGCTCGCCGACAAGTTTGGTATTGCGCCGAGTCGAAAGAGCGTCTTTCTCGATCCGAATCTCCTGAAGAAGTATCCCTGGTTCCCGGGCCAGGAACAGGCGCTCGAGAACGGAAGGGCTCGCGCACGAACCAACAAATGGCCGGAAATAGAGGCCGCGTTCGGTACATATCTCCAGCTCGCGCTGATCGGCCAGATGAGCGCGCAGGACGCCCTGAAAGCAGCGAACGACAAAATCCAGCAGATTGTTCAACAGTAAACAGTACGCAAATCGGGGGGGAGGCATCTCCCCCTCGACACTATAGGACCAATATGCCCAGGGATTTTGCACGAAATCGATTCTACTACCTGATTCTGTTTCCCGCATTTGCCGTCATTGTATTTCTCACGGTCTATCCGGTGATCCAGGTATTCGTGAACAGTTTCTACAAATACAATTACCTGAACGACGTCCGGCTTCCCTACGGCCTTACGAACTTCGTCACGATCATCAAGGATGACCTGTTTCGTACGGCGTTCGCCAACACGATTGTCTTCAGCGTAATCGCGACTTCGGTGGAAGTTTCGCTCGGTTTTTTTCTCGCTCTGCTGTTTTATGGCTTCTTCCCCGGAAAGCGTATCGCAATGATCATCGTGGTCTTTCCCATGATGGTTTCGACCATGGTCATCTGCGCCGTGTGGCGGACCCTCTATCAGTTCGATATCGGTCTTTTGAACTATCTGTTGAAGCTTGCGGGTTTCGCTCCGGTAGGGTGGTTGAACGATCCTCATGTTGCGCTTTTCTCCGTGATACTCGTGGACATCTGGCAATGGACCCCGTTTGCGTTCATCATCGTCCAGGCGGGCCTGCTTTCAATTCAACGGGAGGTCTTCGAGGCTGCCAGCATCGACGGAGCGGGTTATTTCCAGACGATATTTCGAGTGACGATTCCGATTCTCTGGAGTCAGATTCTGCTCGTTGTGCTTCTGCGCACAATTGACACCTTTCGGATCTTCGCAAAGGTTTTCGCACTGACCGGAGGTGGTCCGGGCAATTCGACCGAAACGGTTTCGATGTACATCTATAGGGAAGGCTTTGTCTACTTCAATCTCGGCCGTGCATCGACGGTGTCGGTCTACACGCTCGCCGTTATCGCGCTCATCGCGATAGTCTATATCCGCCAAATCCTCAAAGGGGACGAGACGTGAGAAAAACCGCCCTCGAGCAGAAAGGTCTATTCTTCTGGGTCCTGCTTGTCATCGTCCTGGTGCTTGTTCTCCTTCCGTTGTACTGGATTTTCGTCACCGCGATGAAATCCCCGATCGAAAACATTTCCCGCACGCCGATATTCGTCCCGCACGAGCTGTACGTGCAGAACTTTGTCAAAGTGATTCAGGGAGGGTTCTTCGGAAACCTTTTCAATACCGTCTTTGTCGCCTTCTTCTCGACACTCTTTTCGCTGGTCCTGTCATTTCTGGCCGGTTATGCGCTTTCGCGTCACCGCTTTCCGTTTCGGTTCAACACGGTATTCCTGGTCTGGGTGCTCGCGGTCAAGATCCTTCCCCCGGTGGTGCTCGCCATCCCGCTCTACACGCTGTTCGCCTCCGCGCACCTTTTGAACAACCTGCCGGGGCTTGTGCTCGTCTACCAGGTCTACACCCTTCCCTACTGCATCTGGATGCTGTTCGGCTTCTTCAAGGCGCTGCCGATCGAATACGAACAGGCGGCGAGAATAGACGGAGCAAGCGATCTGGGAATCCTTGCCTACATCGTGTTTCCGCTCATGCGAAGCGGAATCATCGCCACCTCCATTTTCAGCATTATCATGGCGTGGGATGAGTTTCTGTTCGCGCTGCTGTTCCTGCGCAATCCGCATCTCGAGACACTCCCCCTGTTGATCGTGAATTTCATAACCGAATACGAAACACTCTGGGGAAATCTCATGGCTATCGGGCTGCTCGCCACGTTACCGCTGCTTCTTTTTTCCGGCTACGTCTACCGGAGAATGACGACCGGATTCACGATGAGCCTCAAGTAGTAACCCGACCTCCCTCGAGGCTCGGGCCGGCAACAGTGACTATGATCGCGTCGTGATCCGAAAGCCGCGCTTTGGCGACATCGTCGAGCGCGGGCAGAATTGACGGGGTGCGAACCTGCACGCCCCGCGTGAGGAACCAGTCTAGCTTCATCGTCCCCGTCCGCGTCGGGGATTCCTGCTCGTGATGTGTCGGGGTGCCGGGCACGTTGGAGAGTTTCCACTCATAACCGCGTTCCTCCGCAAGCGCGAAGAGCGGCTCATAACGAACGGGGTCGGCGAAACGAACCGGATCCTCCTTCGCCCTCGCCCGGAGAGCCGCCGGGTCGTCGAGTTCCGTCTTCGACACCGAGAATGTATTCAGGTCGCCGCCTATGACGACCGGCCGCCCCGGGTAGGCAGCGTCGAGCTCGTCGAAGAGAACGCGCATCTCGCGGGCACGCTCGGACGGTTCGCTCTCGCTTTCCAGATGGAGCGAACAGAAGACAATCTCATTCCCTCCCACTGCCGCAACGAGCGAGAGCGCCATGCGTCCGCCGACCCTTCGCTGACCGCGAGCGCCGTCGAACCAGCCTCCGCTCGTCTCCAGTGGTATCCGCCGGGCGTCGGAGACGGGCCGGCTCGAAAGGATCGCCGCGCCGTGATACCCGACCTCGTTCACGGTCCCCGCATGAGCGGCTTTCTCCCGCTCATCACCAAGACCCAACTCCAGGAACTCTACCGCAAATGCGTAGCCCAGGGACAACCGGGTCGCGAGTTCTTGTGCGGTCCGGATCTGTCCCGACCTTGCCATTCCCCAATCCATCTCGGTGAGAAGCACAATGTCCGCCCTCGCTGCGCCGATGAACCGGGCAAAAGAGTCGACGTCGGTGCAGCGGGCTGCGTTCCAGGCCAGCACCCGTATCGCACCGGAGGGCAATGTCGCAGTCGCCCGCGCAGCATTCGTGACTGCAGGAACAACCTCTACGACTCCGGCGAAGGGCATGCGGTCGTAGAGATCGCTGTGAACAGCCGTGGTCGGCTGCATTGCGAGTATCTCGCGGCGTCGCTCCTGCGAAACGATCCGGATCGGCCCGGTGTCTTTGCTCATACTTCCCTTCCTGCCAGGGCTGCTACATCTTCCCCAATGCGGAGGACAGGTAGTCAGTCTTGATGAATCGCTCGACAATGAGAAGAATGACGATGTTCGGGACCATCAGGACGAGGGAAATCACCGATGCGTTTGCCCGCGCGAAGTTATACCCGAGAAAGGAATAGAGGATTGTAGGAATCGTTTGGAAGGTCGGCGTTCCGATGACGAAAGTGAGGTTGAACTCTTCGAGGCTCGTGGTGAACACAAAGATCACCCCTGCCACGATCGCCGGCCGGATCATCGGCAGGAATACGTCGACGATCTTGGCCCAGGTGCCCGCACCAAGGTTCTCCGCCGCGTCGATGACGTCCTGGGATATAGCCGAGAAGCTCGTCGTCAGCACCCTGATCATGTAGGGCAGCCCAAGAAGCGTGTGACCGAGGACCAGGCCAAGAAAGGTTTGAGCGAGTCCGAAAGCCGAAAAGACCCGGCTCAGAAACAGCGCGACAACGATGCCGGGAGCAATGATTGGCAGCAGGACCAGGATCATGATGAGCTTTTTCCCCGGTACTGGACGCCGCCCCAGGACATAGGAGGTCGGAAGGGCGAGAAGGAAGGAAAAAAGGACCACAAGCGGCGCGATCGTGTAGCTCGTGACGATCGCCTGAACTATGCCGGTGTGGGTGAAGACGTCATTCCAGAAATGAAAAGAGAGTCTCTGCGGAAAAACCTGCGGATAGGTCCATGGGTAGTCCGGATTCACCAGCGACCAGAGCACCGCCATGAGAAGCGGCGCCCCGATCCAGACAATCTGAATCAGGACGAAGAAGCCGATCAGGAGTCTGTTCAGCGATTTCAGGCCCAGCCGAGTTCCCGCCGCCCTATTTTTCGACATGCACTACTCCCGGGTCACGATGCCGGCCAGCTTCGAGTACCCCGCAACTACGAACAGGGTGGTGACGATGATTATGACACCGATAACCGCCGCCTGGTCCCACTGCTGGTACAAGGTTGCAGTGGTGTACATTCTAACCGCAATCGAAGAGGGATAGACCGGCCCCTCGAGACTCGTGATCGGGTAGTCGCCGAATGCGCGAATGAACATGAGTATCATTGCGACCAGCACTCCAGGCATCGCGAGCGGGATGTAGATGTGCCAGACTACCGCCAGACGTCCGGCGCCCAGATTTCGCGCAGCGTCGATGGTATCATCCCGGATCCCGGCTATCGAGGCAGATATGATGAGGAGGACGAACGGAAGGTTCTTCCAGATCTGGATGACAATGACGCCAATCCCCCAGCGGTCATTCAGCATCCTGACCGGCTTGTTTACGATATGGAGAAACAGAAGCGTTTCGTTCACCAGCCCGTCGTACGAGATCAGATTGACAATGAGAAAAGTCGCCACCAGCGCGGGAATGAAGAGCGGAATCTTGATGATCGACCCGAGGGATCGCTTCCAGGAACTGGTCTTTCGCAGCAGAAGCGCGAGGGGAAACGCGGCCAGGACCGTTCCCACTGAGCTTCCGACACCCAGCATGAGCGAAAAAACGAGCGAGTCAATCACACCCTTTGACGCAATGATCTTCCAATTCTCGATAGTGAAGTGAGATCCGCCGGTGACACTGAACAGCCCAAAGCTCTGGAGCACCGTAACGGCCACTGTCGAGGTGATGAACACAACGATGTAACCGATTCCGGGTACGAGCAGAAGATAGTCGATCAACTTCGCCCGGGATGGGTCTTTCATGTGCCAATATCCCGTTCGAGGATCCGAAACGCATCTTCGGGAATGGAAATCTCGATCGGATCACCCTTCTTGAAGTTCCCGCCCTTTCGCATCTGTGCACGAACAAGCGAGCCGCCGACATCGACAAAAAGATCGGTTAGATTTCCCATAAAGATCGCCTGATCGATGATACCGCGAACTCTGTTCGGCCCGGCGGGCCCGGACACGATTACGTCTTCGGGCCGGAAGCAGAAGACAATTTCGCTGCCGACGGAAAGCTCGTCATCACGCATTGTGATGTCGCCGAAATCGCTTCTTACCGTGACGACGGTTCCGTCTGCGGCCGTCACCGCCCCGCGGCGAATGTTTGCGAGCCCGATGAACCCGGCAACGAAGCTGGTGGCCGGATGGTCGTAAACCCAGAACGGGTCACCAACCTGTTCGATTTTTCCCCGGCTCATCACGACTACCCGGTCTGAAATCACCAGGGCCTCCGCCTGGTCATGTGTCACGTAGATCGAGGTAATTCCCAACCGTCGCTGAAGGTTTCGAATCTCGACCCTCACCGATTCTCGCAGCTTCGCATCCAGATTCGAGAGCGGCTCGTCGAAGAGCAGGACGTCGGGCTCGATAACCACGGCGCGGGCGAGAGCCACCCGCTGCTGCTGCCCTCCGGATAGCTCCGAGGGTTTCCGCCCGGCGAGCTCCTCCAGTTCCACCATCGCGAGCGCCTCTTCGACTCGCCGCTGCTGCTCTTTTGGGGGCGTCCGCCTCATGCGGAGCCCGAAGCGCACATTGTCGAACACCGTCATGTGGGGAAAGAGGGCGTAGGATTGAAAGCACATTCCCGCATTCCGGCGGTTCGGCGGAAGGGTATTCACGAGCCGGTCCTTGATGTAGATCTCCCCCGAATCGGGGGTGTAGAAACCGGCGATCGTGCGAAGTGTTGTGGTTTTCCCGCAGCCGGATGGGCCAAGCAGCGTTATGAACTCACCGTCCTCCACTTCGAGATCGATGCTGTCAATTGCCTTATAGTCTCCGAACGACTTGCCGACATTGACCAGGCGCAGACCCGACATCTGTTACTCCCTTCGCGGATATCCGGCCGCCAGGGGCCGTTCCGTGTACGCACAAATAGCATCGCGGACCTCCGCGGCTGCGCGGCGCATGCCGCCCAGGGCGAAGATCCGTGACACCTTTTCGAGTAAGCGGAGTCCGGGTCCTACTGTTTCATGAGAACGTTCTTGACGAACTCCGAGATGAAGAGCGTCTTGTACGGTCCCGGAATCCACGGGAGGCTGTACTTCCGCTCGGCCGGGTCGATCAATGTATTGGTCGCGTTGACATCGGTGCGCGCCGGGTAGAGTCCAACGTCCGGAGCCGCCAGTGCGGTCTGTCCAGCTGTCGAAACGATCGTCGACACAAAGAGGATAGCGGCCGCTTTGTGCGGGGAGTTGGCCATAACACCGACGCTGTCTCCGCCGCCCGCAAGACCCATCTCCGGGATATAGAGCTTGAATTTCTTCGAGAGTTGACCGTTGCCCATCATGGCGACTGCAATGTCGTCCCACTCGACCGCCAGGGAGAGCTCCCCGTCGTTAACGCGCTGCGCCGAATCGTTGTTCGAGTTGGTGATTGTGATCTTGTCCTTACGCTGGTTCACCCAGTCCCACGCCTTGGACCAATCGACCGTCTTGCTCGGGTCGACCTGTGTGTCACCGTAATACTTATCGAGCCCGCCTGCGGTGTACTTCAGGAGCGTCTGCACAAACGCCTGTCCGGCTCCGCCCTTCTGCGGATCGTTGAATCCGAACTGCTTGGGATGCGCATCGATCCAGGCCGAAAGCTGGGCCCACGTCTGCGGGGGATCGGAGACTCGGGCCGGGTCATAGAGGAAGCCGGTCTGGTTCCGCATGAACGGCACCAGGTAACCGTCGATATTCACGCCTTCCTGGGTTTTCCAACTTGCCGCCGGAAGCTTGTCGGCGTCCGGAATCCGCGACTGCAGCGGCCCGTAGACGAGTTTCATGTTCATCGCCGGGGCAACCATGATTCCCCCGAGAACCATTGCGTCGATCGTGCCGTTTTGCGCGCTTTTCTCGGCGATCGCCTTGTTCAGGTTGGCGTTCTGATCGCCGATGACCACCGTAGCATCGATGCCGTACTTGTCTTTGAACTCTTTCGCCACGGCATCAAAATAGTTCTGCTTGTACCACGCGTAGAAGGTCACCTTGCCTTCCTTCTGCGCCTGCGCGACAAGCTGGTCCCACGGCATGGTCAGCAAGTCCTGCTGCGCTGCCGGGGTTGCCGCTGGCGTTTCCGCCTTTCCGCCGGCGAAAGTTAGCGCGGTCACAACAAGTGCCATCACGACGATCCATGCAATCCGCTTCATGTTCACCTCCTGATGTTCACTCCCGAAACGGGAGCGGAGAGACAATTCGTGCCTGACTATTCACATTATTCCCCGTCGATGCCGATGTCAAGGTTTTTCGCCTGATCCGCCAGGTACTTGAAGAACCAGCACCGCGGGTCTACACCCTCGGTGCGGTATCGGCCCTATCGAAATGCCTTTCGTGCCGTGGGAGGAGTTCAGTTCATCATCGGTGAACAGAGCAAAGGACGAAAGTTCTCGTGTGTGAAGTCAACCACCTCTTGCTCTGCAGGACAACGCTCACTATTATTGGGACAGTGTTTCTCTTCCGCATGAATAAGAACAGGTCAACACGAATGAAGACATTGTTGATCGGAAGACCGCAAAGACTCTGCCCAAACAAAGATGCCGCCGGGACGAGGTTCACGCCGTGCCGGTGAGAACAGCGAAATCCTTTTCGGCGCGCCTGGCACGTATCTACAACCGGGTCGTCGACAGCGTGAGCTTCTCGGACAAACTTTCCCGATTGCAGCGAGAGCTCAACCTCAAAATCGATCTTCCGGATACCATCGAGCCCCCCCGTTCGGAGTCGGTGGACATAGACAAGTACTTCAAGACGAGAAGACTTTCGATAGCCGAGGCGTACCTGATGGTGGTCAGGGAGCTGGACTCGCGGCACTCGGGCTCCCGCCTCCGCGCAGTGCGTTCGCTGTCCCAGGCCTCGTTCCATGCGAAAACTCTCGACATGCCGTTGAATACCGCCCGAGTGCAGATGGCGCTCATGAAAGAGGCGATCAAAAATCGGGGCAACAAGCGCCGGCAGCTCGAATTGCTGCAGGATTTTTCGGAAGCTTCGTACGGACGCCACCATTTCATTCGGCGACTGTGCAAGGAGCTCAACATCATCGAGGTCCCCGAAGCGGGACAGGAGCTCCGAGAGCTGCACATGGGATGGGACGCGCACGTCCATGACACGTCAAGCTCGGGCAGGAAGAATCCCACGCAACTGGTCATCGATGCGTTCATCAAAGGAATCTCGGAAGTGACCATCGCCTACAGCACTATGGCAGTGGACGACATGATGGACGAGGCACTCGAAGCCGGCAAGGTTCTTGGAGTGAAAGTGAACATCGGAATGGAGTTCAGCGTGCTTTTCGCCGGCCGCCGCTTCCATTTCATGGCAATACTTCCGGATGTGCAGGGATCGGGGGGCGCCCGCGTTTTTTTCAAGAAGAATCGCCGCGAGCTTGCCAGCTTCATTGAAGGTCTGGAAAGAAACCAGCGTCACAGGCTCGAATCGGTGAAGCGCCTCGTAGACAACTTCAACCACACCTACCTGAAAGAGCTTAACGACGGGTTCACCGGTCGACTCTATCAGGTGCCGAAATTGAAAATGGACGGCCTGGAATCGTTCATGCCGCTGCCGAGCGTGAACAGAACCCATCTGGGAGAGTTCCTGTTCGCCAGCTACAAACCGGTTCTCGCGCGACGCGTGCTCTACCTGAGATCGCAGCGCCAGCGGGCGCTTCACGAATTGAAGAAGCGGCAGATATCCGAGTGGGACTTCGGGGTCGCAGACCAGAAGCACGCACAGGTTCGTGAACGTTTCGAGCAACTCACGCCGGATCTGTTGCTAAAGCAGTACTTCGTAAATCCGAAGCTCTCCGACTATCCAACTGCATTCGGCGATATCGAAAAGGTCGCCGATTCACTCCATGCAGCGGGATGCCGCCTGAAAGTTCTCCATCCGCTCGAGCACGGTCTGGAAAAGGCGAAGAAGCTCATACTGTCGCACGCCGCCCACCTGGATTCGGTCGAGATCTACAACATGCAGGACAGCGTGAATCGCGATCCGGATGAAATCCTGCGTTTTGCGCGCTTCGTCAATGAAATAAATGCCGAGCGAAGCCGCGACGGAAGCAGTCCCATCGTGCCCGCGTGTGGAAGCGATGCAACGGGACGAAGTCCGAAGATCCCCGGAATGGGCTTCATCTTCGATACCGTCGTGACCGGAAGAAACCGGCGGGATTACTTGAAACGGCACGTCATTCTGCCGAGTCTCGTGTCCAGAATGATATCGGCAGCCGGCACTCCGGTCGCAGTAGAGGAAGCCGCCGACGCACCAGCCATCGTGAATATGGGGAAAGTCTCGGAGAGCGTGGTTAATCGATTGGGCGATGATATCGAAACAGCGCCGCAGGCAATCCCCCTGAACCGGGCAGTTCGTTATGCAAACCCTGCCCTGAAAAGCGCACTCTACATTCTGGTTGGATTCCTTCTGGCACTGAACTACATAGGCCTTAACTACGCCCTGGTCTGGTTTGCAATAACTGCAGCACGGAACATATTTGCCGACACCGTATCCCGCCGCGGTCTGCGCATGAGCCAGTGGACTGCGCGGAGCGTGGATTTCAATAATATGGCGCGCTCCCTTTTCTGGAGCGGGCTTTCGGTCCCGATACTTGGTTATGTGAAGCAGAACTTCGATGTCCTGTGGCCCTTCACCGATTCCGGCATGCTGTTCAACTTTGCGACGTTTTTCTTCATATCCTTCGCCAACGGCCTCTACCTTGTCCTTCACAACAAGCTCCGTGGTTTCGACCGGAAGGTCGTTCGCGCAAACTTCTTCCGCAGCGCGATATCGTGGCCGTTCGCAAGTCTCTTCGCTCCGCTCGGGAATCTGCTGGCGATACCGAGCATTGTCCAGGCGAAATTCTGGTCGGATTTCGTGGGTGGAATAATCGAAGGAACCGGGAAATATTTTCGGACGCTGAACCTGCGAAAGAGGGACGTCGCAGAAATCATTCCGAAGATTCTCCATGGTCGCTCAGAGGAACGAAACGGCGCAATAATCGAACTGCTCTTTCTGTTCAGGGAGGAGCCTCGGACGCAGAACTCGCTGCGGGAGATTTGGAGACCGCGCCGCCGGGGATCTGGTGCGAAAGACGGGGACTTCCCGGCGCCGGAGAGTGTGTACGCAGAGTTGAGTGCCATCGTGGGCGAAGAGGACTGCTACGGCGCACTGGTCCATTTCGTGACCGGACACTATACCGGAGAAATCGCGAGCGACCTGATCGATCTCGTGGGAGAAACCTTTCCTGCGTTTCGGGATTGGCTGGCCGAGCAGGCGGTCCCCGCGGAGCATGCCGCTCGCAAGTGACTGGAGCCGCCAGTCCGGCGGCGGGCGATGCGAAATGATGCGAACCGCGCATTCCGTCGCTATGTCGCTTCGCCCTCCCCGATCGACATCATCCAACAGGATGCGAACAAGCTGCTCTTCGCGCAGTGCCTTTTCTGTAAAGCCCTCTGCCGCAGGCGCGCTGCTACCACGTGGAGGAACAGTTCCGTCCCTCCGGACTCCGGAGCAACAGCTTTTGCGGCAGTGTCATCGCGCTATTTGATTCCATGTCTGTTCGTCTGCGTCTACTCGGAGTCGCAGCTGACAACACCAGGTCTGGTATTGAGTTGGGTTTCGTACCCTGCGGCGGCGTGCATGAGTCGTTCCTGAGTCGCTTCGGTCTTCGTAAAGTGGCCGGAGATACGTCCGTCATAGACTACGACAACCCGATCGCACATGCCAAGAATCTCGAGCAATTCAGACGAGATGAACAGGATGCCGACTCCCTGTTCCGATAGATTCGTGATGAGCTGATATATTTCCGCCTTCGCTCCTACGTCAATTCCGCGGGTAGGTTCGTCGAAAATGATGACCTTTGGCCTCGTCGCGAGCCACTTTGCAATCACCGCTTTTTGCTGATTGCCGCCGCTGAACTCCCGGACAGGCCTCGTCGGCAAAGCGGGTCGTATCGAAAGACTCTCCATGTACTCATTTACCAACCGCTTCTTTTTCCTGGCGACGACCGTGCCCAAGGTGGCGATTCTCTTCTGGTTGGGCAGACAGATATTGTCACCTAGCGACAGCACCGTCACCAGTCCGCCCCTTTTCCTGTCTTCGGGGACCAGAGCAATACCCTCCCGTATCGAGTCAATGATATCGGCGGAGTTCATCGGTTTTCCGACTACGCTGACCTCTCCAAAGTCGGCGCGACGGTGCCCGAAAATGGTTTCTGCGATCTCGGTTCGCCCCGCACCCACGAGACCGTAGACGCCGAGTATTTCACTCCGGTGGAGATCGAAGGAGATGTTCTCAAATTCTCCGCGGCGAGAGAGGTTTTTCACCTCGAGCACCTTCTCGGTGCCGGGGCGAACGGCTCTCCGCGGAAAGTAGTCCACGAGGTCCCGCCCGACCATGTATCTGATCAACTCGTCTTTCGACACAGCTTTCGGCCCGTTGTCGAGCGTGCATATTCGCGCCCCATCCCGAAGCACCGTTATTCTGTCTGCGAGTCTCAGCACCTCTTCCAGCCGGTGAGACACGTATACGATCGAAATTCCGCGCCCTATCAGTTCACCCATGAGATGAAACAACCGGTCCGATTCTTTCGCGCTCAAGACGGAGGTCGGTTCATCCATCACCAGAATCGATGCATCGTTGAACAGTGCCTTTCCTATTTCCACAAGCTGCTGCTGCGCAACGCTCAGACCTCTAACCTGCGTCTTGAGATCAACGTTATCGAGCCCAAGCTGCTCGAGCACTGATCGAGCCTTCGTGCGCATCGCCGATCGGTCCATGACACCAAACGGTCCTCTGGACATCTCTTTTCCGAGGAAAATGTTTTCGACCACATTGAGCGTCGGAACGAGATTAAATTCCTGGTAGATCACACTGACACCCAGGGCGAGAGCGACGGCGGGGGAGCTTATTGACACGGTCTGTCCCTGAATCTCGATCTCCCCTCCGTCGGGTGTATAGGCCCCGCCAAGTATCTTCATCAGAGTACTCTTACCGGCGCCGTTCTCACCAATAAGTGCGTGAGTCTCGCCCTTTCGCAGATCAAAGGAGACGTCGCTCAATGCAATGACTCCAGGGAACGCCTTGCTGATTGCTTTCATTCTGAGAATGGCATCGAGGTCCATCAATCTCCTCCGGTCGACCGAGTCATACGCGCTTCATGTGCGTCAGCCCATCAAGCGAACACACCCCGATGATGATTGCGCCGGCGACAATCGTTTGCCAGTACATGCTCACATTCAACAGGACAAGGCCGTTTGCGATGACTCCGAGAAGGAGCGCGCCAAGAAGTGTTCCGATCACGGTCCCCTCACCGCCCGCGAGACTGGTCCCGCCGATGATGGTCGCGGCGATCGAGTCCAGGTCGAAATTGAGGCCGGAGTTCGGATTGCCGGCATTGACCCGCCCCACCATTACCACGCCCGCGATTCCACAAAGAAGCCCGGTGATGGCGTATATGTAGATCTTGTTCTTAATCACGCTGATTCCGGACAATCGTGCGGCCAGTTCGTTTCCGCCGATAGCTTTGGTTCGATTGCCAAAAACCGTGCCGTTCAGCACGAATGCGCCAAGAGAGACCGTGAACAACATGATGATGGTGGGAACCGGGATCGGGCCGACGTATCCGTTCCCGAGCCAGATAATGAACGGCACTTGAGTTGGAATTGGGTAGCCGCGGGTGACCACGTACATTACCCCTCTTGCGATCTTGGCGATACCGAGCGTGACAATGAAGGGCGGCAGACGCAATTTCGTTATGATCACGCCGTTTGACAGACCGGTCAGGACGCTTGCCAGGATGCCTACCAAAACAGCCGCGACGGGGTCCATTCCGCCCTGAATAAAGTAGGCCAGCAGAACCCCCGACAGACCAAGGTTGAAACCGACGGAAAGATCGATCCCTCCGGAAGTCATGACAAAGGTCTGACCTACGGCGATGATCGTCACCAGGCTTACCTGCTTGAGTATGTTGAACAAATTTTCCGCGCTGAAGAAGGTAGACGGTCGTGCGATCGACAGAATCGCCAGCAGGACCGCGATCAGCACAAAGAGTCCGCTTTCCCGCTGCCGGATTAGTCTGGTGAGCACCGCGGGTGTGGCACCTACTCTCTCAGTTGCCGTCTGTTGTGTCTCAACTGTTTGCATCATCCTTTCTCCCGAAAGACTATGCCGCCGGCTTCGAGACCGGCGGCCGAGAATTCAGCACGGAAGATCACATCTTTTCGAAGTGATACTTCCACGCCTCCTCCGTTCGGTATGTGTCTACGTTCTTCGCGGTAATCTCGATCGTGCCGGTATCATCGTAGTTGACTACGCCTTTCCCGGCGATTACATCTTGAAGTACCGAAACGATCTTCGGTCCCCAGGTCCACTGCCGCTGAGTGATTACTGATGTGACGCGCCCCTCTTTGACTCCCGCCAGGTTTTCGGGCATGTCATCAAACGTGATGATCTTGTGATTCTTCGTCGTCCATCCCTTCGCGCGCCAAATCGACACCGCTACCGGTCCGCCGGTGGCGTCGATGCTGGTAAAGACGTCGAAGTCCGGATTCGCTTGAATCTGTGCTTCGATAACGTTCAGCGTAAGTGCCGGGTCACCCTGACCGGTCTGCAGGTCGACGATCTTCACTCCGGGGTAGTTCTTTTCCAGTCCCTCTTTGATGCCGCGAATGCGCTCATTAAGACTCCGCTGCGTCGGCAGCCCCGTGCAGATGATCATCTTGCCTTTTCCGTTAAGTTCCCGTCCCACCACGTGTGCGAGGTGAACGCCGGCGTTGTAGTTGTCCGTTCCCATGAACGCATACCGTTTGGTCCCCGGCATGTCGGATTCGAAGTTGATTACCGGAATACCGGCATCCACTGCCTTGTTCAGATAGGGGGCCAGCGCGTTCGGATCGGTTGCGCACAGCGCTATGCCGTCGACCTTCATGGAGATCAGATTCTCCATGATCTCGATCTGCTGCTGGACTGCGGTACCCTCGGGCGCCTTGGTTATGATGCTCACGCCGTTGCTCTTGCCGAACGAAACGGCTTCCTTGGTCACCGGCTCGAAAAAGGGATGTACTATCGGATACACAATAGCGAATGTCTTCTCCTTCGCCGCGCCTGTTGCCTTTCCCGACCCGCTTGCCTCTTTCTCGCCCCCGGCGTACACCACACCCGGAATTGCGAGCACCGCTGCGATCAGCGCAATCATTCTCAACCGTCTTGCACTCTTCATGTCCGTTCTCCTTTTCTCCGTACGGAAATGCTAGGATGGACACGGATTATATCTTTGCGTACAGCTGCAGAGAATGAGATTTTTTTTGAATTCGGTAGAATAGTTTCCTACGTCAACGACTCAGCGATCCCGCGGCACGCGTAGTGTTCCGTAAAATTTCCTACTGGCCAGTGATTCGAACCTCTACTGATCGCGATAGGTATCGATGTTCTTTCGGGTGATCTCAACTGTTCCCGTATCGTAATAGTCCGGGACGGGGTGATGCTCTGAGAGGGCAATCAGTCGGTCCACGACGAGGGGACCCCACGTCCACTGCTTCTGAGACACAATGGCGCTCACGATTCCGCTTCGCACACCGCTCAGGTTTTCGGGCATGTCGTCGAACGTAACTATCTTGTGCCGGTTGCCCTTCCACCCCTTTGCCTTCCAGATCGAGACGGCTATCGGTCCACCGGTGGCGTCGATGCTGGTAAAAACGTCGAAGCTCGGGTACATGCGAAGTTGAGATTCGATCACCCCGAGAGTCAATTCGGGGTTGCCTTCCCCGGATCGGAGGTCGACGATTTTCACTTCTGGATAGTTCTCGCTCAACTCGTCCTGAATGCCCCTGATCCGTTCGTTGAGGCTCATCTGGGTCGACAGGCCGGTACAGACAATGGCATTCCCTTTGGATCCGACCTCGCGGGCAAGTACCTGTGCCAGATGCCGTCCCGCCAGGTAGTTGTCGGTGCCCAGGAAGCAGAGCCTCCCACTGCCGGGAATGTCGGACTCAAAGGTGATGGTGGGAATTCCTTTCCCTATGGCTTTGCCGACAAGGGGACGGAGCGCATCCGGATCAGTCGCGCAGAGAGCGATTCCGTCGACCTTCATCGCAATCAACTCTTCCATAAGCTCGATTTGCTGCCGCACGGTCTTCCCCTCTGGAGCACGCGCGATCACTCTGACGTTTCGGCTCTTGCCGTATGCGATTGCCTGTTCGGTTACCGGCTCGAAAAACGGATGAACGAGAGGGTAGACGATTGCAAATGTGCGCTCATAGCTCACAGCCTCAGTTGGATCTTCGGATTGTCCTCGGGCGTACAGCTCTGTTATCGAGCCGAAAACAGCAGCACCGATGTAGAGCAGAACGAATGCCGCTTTCCATCGAGGGTGAGGTGCGCAAAATAGATGTACTCGAGTACTATACCACGTCAACACTCTGCCTTTTGACTTGATCGGTTGCGGTTCCCCCGCGGCGAAAATCACTTGGAGTAGTTCCTGTCCGTTTTTTGAAGATAAAGCTGAAATAGTGAGGATCGTTGTACCCCACTTTGTAGGCTATTTCCGATGACCGCAAATTGGTCGACTTCAGAAGCTCCATTGCGGCGGCCATCCGAGTCCGGGTCAGGTATTCGATGAATGTCTCGCCGGTCGCCTGGCTGAAAATTGTGCTGAAGTGGCTTGGGCTTACACTGACGTGACCGGAGACGGTACCGAGCGATACATCCGGTTCGCTGAATGCGACGCGTATGTACTCTTTCGCGCTTGATATAATGTCTCCGTATTTGTCCTGCTTTCTGTTCTCCCGGAACTCGAAGGCCGAACTCAGAATGTCCTCGAGATACTCCTTCAGGGTGTCCCGATTCTCATTGGTCACAATACGTTGCTCTATCTCATCGAGCCCGCGCAGCGTCTGCTCCGCTGTGCCCCCGAGCTCTTCCACAAACTTCGCGACGGCGAACACAAGGTCGACTACGGCGTAACCTATCAGAAACGAGCTAAGGGCGCCGCTGTTGACTTTGTCCACGAAATCCGAGACGAGTTCGGGGAGTCTGTCACGTTCGCCGATCCGTAGACAGCTGAGAATCGGTTCGTGGTCGACCTGGAGCTTGTGCGCGCTCCGGAAGTTCGCACGTTCGGCGTCCTTGATGTCTATGATGGATGTGTCACCGAAGATGAAACGGAACTTTGCCGCGGCCTCCGCCTCTGCAAGTGACTGAGATATCCCCTGGACACGTTCCCATGCGCTTCCGACGCTTATGGTAATTCCAATGGAAGTGTTGTTCTCTACCTCATACTTGATCGTACGACACATCTGATGACAGCGACTCTCGAGCTCCGCCTTGTCGTCGCCTTTGAATATCAGTATCTGCTCTTTGAGACTTCTAGGAAACCGGAGGACATCCGGATTGTCGGCGAGGATTTCGCCCATCAGTTCCTCCGCCCGCAGGCACTCCGAGTAGAGTCGGTGCGGATCAACTTCCCTCTCGTCGACGGTGCGAACCAGCGCAACATTGTAGTAATGCGCAATAATCGACAACCCCAGGCCGCTTGCGCGGTTAACCGCGTCGGAAGAGGGTACGACCCCGGTGGCCAGGTCGTTGAGAAACCGCTCCCGCATGAGCTGAATCGAGTCATTCAGGTGTCGATTCAGATCCGTATACTGCTGCCGCTCACGAGTCTCCTCTTCCAGCTCGTCGGCAAGCTTCTTCAACACCTTCACCAGGTCTTCGGATCCTATCGGTTTGAGAAGATACTCTGACGCCTTGAATCCGATGGCCTGCTGGGCGAAGGTGAACTCTTCGTACCCGCTGAGAATGACAATCCTGATTCGCGGCATGTTCTTCTTGGCAATTCGCGCAAGCTCGAGCCCGTCAATGAAGGGCATCTTTATGTCGGTAATCAGGACATCCGGCCGGATCTCCTCGAGCATTGGTAACGCCATTTCACCATCTGACGCTTCGCCGGAAAAGGTGAATCCGGCCGATTCCCAATCGACGTTGTCTCGGATGCTCTCCCGGACCACAATTTCGTCTTCAACCAGAAATACTTTGAACATGTCACAGACTCACTTTCTTGCCGGAAGGCGAATGAGCACCTGGGTTCCGCCGCCCCGCTCGGAACGAAGGGTTATGCCCCATTCGGCGCCGTAGTACAGCCGAATCCGGCTATGTACATTCTTGAGACCATATCCCCCGTCGTGCGCACTTTCCGACGCTCCCTCCGAGAGCTCCCGAAGCACGCACTGCAAGCGATCCGGCGTCATTCCGATGCCATCGTCGTTGACCTCCAGCAGCAGTTCCCCGTCGGATATTCGGGCGTCGATGCGCACGGTACCTCCGCCGCGCTTGTTCTTGATCCCGTGTTCGATTGCGTTCTCCACAACCGGCTGCAGCGTCAGTTTGAGAACCTTATATGGAAGAATTGCATCGTCGGCGCAAATTTCGTATTCAAGAAGATCACGATGCCTCATTTTCTGAATCAGAAGATACGATCTCACGTGCTTGATCTCGTCTTCGACGGGTATCCACTCTTCGCCTTTGCTCAGCGAGATCCGGAAGAAGCTGGAGAGCGCCTTGGTGAGACGAACTACTTCCGCTTTCTTGTTCGCTTCCGTCATCCAGACTATCGCGTCGAGGGTGTTGTACAGAAAGTGAGGATTTATCTGGGCCTGGAGTGCGGTCAATTCGAACTTCTTGCGGTCCTCATGCTCCTTGATGCTTCGCGCAAGCAGCTCGCGAATCTCGGCGATCATGCGATTAAAGCTGTGGGACAAATCGGCAATCTCGTCCCGGTTCGTATAGTTGGCGATGACGTCCAGGTTGCCCGTTTCGGCTTCCTTCATCTTATCTTTGAGATCTCGAATCGGATGGGTCAGGGCGTCGGAGATAAAGAAGTAGAGCAGAATGGTGAAGGCGATTGTCAGGAACATGACGAGCAGTGTGGTGTTTCTGATCTGATAGGCGCTTGCCATGATTTCCCGAAGGTTGACTCTGCCCACGAGTTTCCAGCCGGTGCTCCGCAGAGTCGCAAAGACAAACAGTTCGTCCCCGTTCGGCATCGATTCGATCAAATAGCCTCGGTCGTTGTTCGCGATGCGATCAATGTTCTTCGCTGAGAGGTGATCGTCCGAAATTGTGCGGCCTGCAGGAAAGATGTATTCACGGTCGCTCGAGATTACCGAGAAGTATCCAGTCTGGCCGATCTTAACGTTGCCGCAGAGTTCCGCAATCGCAGCTCGGTCCACGTCGACAATAATGACGCCAAGCACGTCCCGCGTCACGGGCCGGACGATTGCCGTTCCCACCGAGATGACGTTCCGGTAGCTGTCGCTCGGCGAGTAGTCTGTTCGCTCGTTCGGCAGGTAGAACACCGTTCCGGGCCTGCTGAGAATCGTTCGTACGGTGCTGATCCCGGTCAGGCTCCCCGGCAGCCAGTAGCGTCCGTCCTGCTCGCTGATGTTGTTGCCGTTAAAACCCAGGATATAGATCCCTTTGATCCGGGCGTCAAACTCGTAGATATTCCTGAAGAGCTTGAACAGGCCGATTATCTCGAGGGCTGTCCGGTAGGTCTCTTCTTCGGTCTGCGCCCTCGGATTGAGAAATGCGATCGTGGTCTCATGGCTGCCGATTTTGAGAAATTTTCGCTGTCCTGGAAGATCATTCCGACGTTCTTGTTCAATTGGTCGGCAATCTCGAGGGTGGAACTGGTGACGCTCTCCCTTATGGCATAGAAGGAATTTGCATAGGAAACGAGTCCGACGATACCAGGAGGGATGATCGTCAGTATTGCAAAGATTAGTAGAAGTTTGGCGCGCAGGCTGGAAACAACGATACCGAAAGGCCGCATCCCGGCAAGCGCCCAGCCGCCTTTGAGGAAACCGGTCCGCATAACCCGGATAGTATAACATGAGCTGTTGAACCGACGCCGAGAAATCGGATCACGCGAAAAAAATCCAACCATTTCGGAGAATAAGTTGCCTCGGGCACCTGGTACCGGGCAAAGATATCCAACCATAAACGAAAGGAACTTTCTGTACCGCGCAGCTACCTGGCTCTTACAATTGCGCTCATTGGTGAGGAGGAGAGCCCGATGAAACACTATAAGCTCTTTATCGATAACCGGTGGGAGGAGAGCTCGACAGGCGAGAGCTTCGAAACAAGGTGCTCGGCGACAGGCGAAACGCTGGCGTCCTTCGCCGCAGCCGGACCTGAGGATGTCGACCGGGCGTGCGCGGCAGCTCGAAAAGCCTTCAGCAGCGGCGTGTGGTCCAACCTGGAAAACAATGAGCGTGCACGCGTCATGCTCCGGGCCGCCGACATAATGGAAAAGCGATGGGACGAACTGTGCAGACTCGAAGCATTGGACACCGGTAAACCCATTACCGAAGTGCGCACCGGCGATATGCCCTATTCGATATTTTCATTTCGCTACTTCGCGAACCTGGCCCGAGAAATTAGCGGCGAGTACGTCGTCGTCCCCAACGAGCCCTACATGCACGACTGGGTAGTGTACGAACCCTACGGCGTCGCAGCGGTCATCAGCCCCTACAATTTCCCGCTCCATCTTCTGACCCGAAGTCTCGCTCCCGCATTGGCGGCCGGAAATACCGCAGTATGCAAGGCCTCGTCGATGACGCCGCTTACCACCGCTGTTCTCGGGGAGATTGTCCTCGAGGCAGGTTTCCCTCCAGGCGTGGTCAACGTCGTGGCGGGAAAAGGCAGCACGGTCGGCGAGGCACTGGCCGGGCACAGAGACGTTGATATTGTCGCCTTCACGGGATCGGAGTCTGTTGGCCGACGGTTGCTCGAGCTTTCTGCGCGATCGGGCGTCATTAAGAAGAACGTGCTCGAGCTCGGCGGAAAGGGCCCGGTAATCGTGGAGCCTGACTGCAACTTTGATTTCACCGTGAAGGGCGTTGCGGATGGTCTTCTTCTCAATTCCGGCCAGGTGTGCTGCGCGCAGACTCGCCTTATCCTGCACGAGTCCATATACGAACGATTCCTCAAGTCGCTGGTCGCTGAGGTCGAACGGCGGAAATCGGGAGACATCCTCGACCCATCCACGGAAATCGGCGCCATGATAAACGAGGAACAACTTGCGAAGGTGGACAAGATTGTGAAGGATGCGGTCAAAAGCGGCGCGACGGTCCTGTGCGGCGGCGAACGGGAAATGCAGGTTCCGTGCGACAAAGGCTCGTTCTACAAACCCACAATCCTTACCAACGTCGGCCTTGACATGCCCTGTTACACCGAAGAGATCTTCGGCCCGGTGCTGGTTGTGGTCAAGTATCGCACTCTTGACGAAGCGATAGAGCTTTCAAACAACAGTAAGTTCGGTCTCGGAGCAGGAATTTTCACCGAGAGTCACAAGTCTGCCCACTTCGCCTCGCAGAAACTGAACGCAGGATCGGTGTTCGTGAACATGGCCAATACAGCCCGGATGAATGCGCCGTTTGGAGGCAACCGCAACAGCGGCATTGGCCGGGAATACGGCAAACACGGGCTCCACGAGTACCTGCGGACCAAGAATACCATTTGGAACATGGCATTTGGCTACCCACAGGAGATGCGGGAGATCTACTACTGAATGTGCGTGCCGGCCGACCGGATGCCGCATCCGATCGGAATCATCGAGAACGCTGGACCGAGAGTGTGCATCTGTTTTCGATTCTCAACGCCGGCGCGCGATTTACGTGTCGAAACGGTGACGATCCCGTCGGATATGGTGCAACCGCAACGTGCGGCACCCGGCCATGCCATGTTCTGCGTCTGGATGATACCGCGCCTGCATCCAGGTTGAATGCCGCGATTCAAAAAAGAGCGACAGAGGTGGCCGGGTGCGCACGCTCGCACTTTATAACCGGAGGAAACCGACCATGATGGCGACAATGCAGAAGAGTAGTTTGCTGCAGATGGGCGAAACAACCCACACTGAGTACTGGAACGATTCCTGTTCCGTCCGGGAATTGGAATATGGCATCGCGAACGGCGCTGTTGGCGCCACTACGAACCCGGTAATAGTCCTCGGCGTGCTGAAGACGGAGATGCCGCTCTGGAAGGACCGGATTGTCGAGATCATCCGTGATAATCCAGAGTCGTCCGAAGTCGGAATAGCGTGGCAGTTGATCCAGGAGATGGCCGTAAAAGGCGCAGAACTGCTGAGACCCGTTTTTGACGCAAGCGGGGGGAAAAAGGGTCGCATCTCCATTCAAACCAATCCGCAAGATTACCGTAACTGGAACGCGATGCTTGATCAGGCCGTCCGGTTTTACGCTCTCGCGCCGAACATGCAGGTGAAGATCCCGGTCACCGCTGCGGGGATCAAATCAATCGAAGAGGCGGTCTATCGCGGTGTCAGCATCAACGCCACTGTCTGCTTCACGGTCTCCCAATCAGTTGCCGTGGCCGAAGCGGTCGAGCGTGGGTTGAAAAGGCGCGAAAAGGACGGGAGAGACATCACCCAAATCTCAGCGGTGTGTACGATCATGGTGGGGCGTGTTGACGATTGGCTGAAAGTCATCAGCGACCAACAGAATGTCATAACCAATCCGGACTACCTGGAATGGGCGGGAGTTGCCGTCATGAAACAGGCATACAAAATATACGGCCAGAGAAAGTACAGAACGAAGCTGCTGGTCGCGGCGTACCGCAATCACTACCACTGGTCCGAATTCATCGGAGCCGACATGGTTCTCACAATCCCCTTCAAATGGGCGAAACGCTTCAATCAATCGGACATAACCGTTGAACCCCGAATCGACAAACCGGTGGACCCGGTAATTGTGGCCGAGCTTCAGAGGAAGTTTCCTGATTTCGCAAAAGCGTTCCAACCGGAAGGTCTGAAACTGGAACAGTTCGATTCCTACGGCGCAACCGTCAGAACGCTGCGCTCATTCATCTCTGGATACAACGACTTGCTGGCAGTCATCAGGGATTTCATGCTTCCGAACCCGGACCTCTGAGGCCGGTGGTGAATTGGCCGCAGATCGGTCGCTTGACGCCCGCGCTGCGGCGGTTTAGCATCCCAGTCCAGAATGCCGGGCGAAACTGAACTGTACGATTGCGTGATGCTTGCAGCCGGCGAGTCGGCACGGATGGGCTCGTGGAAACTTGCTCTTCCGTTTCGGGGCGCGACAGTCCTCGAATGGAGCGTTCGCAACGCCGCCTCGCGCTGCGCCCGGGTGATCGTGGTAACGGGCTACCGGGGCGCCGAAGCCGAGTCGCTGCTGGTCGCGACGCCCGGTGTCGTCACTGTTCGCAATACGAACTACCTGGCCGGTATGTTTTCCTCGATCAAAGCAGGAGTCGCGTTGGTGCAGAGCGACCGGTTTTTCATCGCGCTGGCGGATATGCCGCTGATTCCCCCGGAGACCTTCGATATCCTCGCGAACGCGCCTCGCCATACGCTGGTGCGACCGGTTTTCAACGGTCGGAAAGGCCACCCGGTACTTCTCGACAAGATCCTGATTGACAGAATTCGCGTTTCGGATGATTCTGTCACTATGGGCGATGTGCTGCGTGGGGTTCCCGCGCTGGAGCTCCCGTTGGAGAGCGAATACGTAGTGTATGACCTTGATACACCTTCCGACTACGACAGACTTCCCCGAAAAGTAATCGAATAGACCATCGGACAAGGCGCCTCCACGGTCGCGATACGGAATGCGATCGGGAGATGATATTGATTTGCTTCGCGCCCTCTCAGCAGCGGCGCGCGGAAGGAGCAGCGAATGAAGTTTGTACAGGGCAGCAACGAGAAACTCGCGGTGATCGCTCTTGGCGGAAACGCCATCATCAACAAAGGCGAAAAGGGTGATATTCACCAGCAATTCGCCAACACCCGGCGTTCGATGGGGCCGATCGTCGACCTCATGAACATGGGCTACAACTTCGTGTTGACGCACGGAAACGGACCACAGGTCGGGAATCTGATGCTCATGGTCGACAAGGCGCGGGAGGTCGTACCGGAGACGCCGCTCGGAGTAGCCGATGCCATGACCTGCGGTTCGATGGGCTACATGATCGAGCAGTGCCTTCAGAACGTAATGATCCGCAGGAATGTGTGGCGAAACGTGGTCACCATCCCGGCGCAGATACTTGTCGATCAGAATGACCCGGCGCTGCAGCACCCGACAAAGCCTATCGGCCCGTTCTACACCCAGGAAGAGGCCGAACAGCTCACAAAGGAAAAGGCGTGGGTGATGCGGAACGACGCGAATCGCGGGTTCCGCCGCTATGTCGCTTCGCCCTACCCGATCGACATCATCGAAAAAGATGCAATCAAGCTGCTCCTCGAGAAGGACTACATCGTTATCACGGGCGGCGGCGGTGGAATTCCGATCCACTTTGAAGATGACAAGACACTCGAGGGCGTTGACTGCGTCATCGACAAAGACCTCGCCAGCATGAAGATTGCGCTCGCTGTCGGCGCCATGACCCTGATCATCATCACCGGCGTTCCCCGGGTGTCCCTGAAATTCGGCACGCCCGAGCAGCAGGACCTTTCCCGCCTGACGCTCGCGCAGGCGCGCTACTACCACGCAGAGGGTCAGTTCCCGCCCGGATCTATGGGGCCCAAAATCGGCGCCGCCATCGAGTTCGTGCAGGCAAACCCGAAGAACCGGGTCATCATAACCGACGTTGACAGCCTCATTCCCGCAATGGAGGGGAAAGAGGGCACGACGATTGTCGCCTACTGACGAGGCTGCTGACGATTCTTGCGACGTCCGCGATTACGCATCGCGGACTGTCGCCGGTCGAGCTGAATCTGACGAGTAAACCGCGATCAACAAAGGTGGCCGTCCGGACGGCCACACGATGGCGATATCGTTTGTCGCTCCGCGGCCACCGCCTCCGGTCTTGTCTCCAACTCGCCAGCCGGTGGGCATCCCTGCGCGCAACCTCGATGTGCCGGTCTTGTTTTCGACGAGCCAACTGATGAGACTCTGTCGTGATTCGGGGGAGAGCGCGTCGCCAAGCAGAAGTTTCGCCATGGTATTGCGCATGACCGCGGGGCTGGTCGTATCCCGCTCGTCTCCGGGAAGATTCGAGTTGAGATCCGGTTCATAGCGGTCCAGGCGCGTGACCGTATCGCCGAGTGATCGCACGTAGCCGGTCAATCGGTGCGGTCCACCCAGGCTCCTGAGCAGCAGGTTTGCCGCAGTGTTATCGCTGTATTCCACCGCAGCAGCGCACAGGTCGAAGATGCTCATTTGCCCCTCCGACAGATGTTTCCTGGCCACCGGGGCGTAATCATCCATATCGGCGGAACCAAAACTCACGAATCGGTCCAGCGACTCCTCTTTCGAATCTACCCGTGACAACACGGCCGCCGCGAGGAGCAGTTTGAATGTGCTGCATATGGCAAACCGTTCTTCGGCCCGGTAGTCGTACAGCTTTCCACCGGCGGTATCGAGAACCGCGACACCGATACGTCCGCCTGATACCTGCTCGAGTTCCGCGAGGCGACGGTGGAATAGTTCGCTCGGCAGTTGATTCTGAGCCGAGAGAGACGAGGATACGACGAGCGCAGCAATTACAACGCAGATCGCTTTTGCCAATTGAAACCTCCGTACCGTCGCTACTCAATCGATCACGCTCGGATCGCAACGGGTCTTCTCCGAGAGTCCGGACACCCGTCGAGGTCGGCGAAGCCTCAAGCGCTCGTCAACGCGACCGCGATCATGAGCTTGCGAGCTTCGCCCGGGCTGGGCGTTTCCGTCTCGATGAGCCGCTCCGGTATGCCCCCGAGCCGTGCCACCGTCGAAAGCACCTCCCCGCGCGCTGTCGAGCTCAGCGCCGCAAGCCGGGCGACCAACTGGACAGCGAGCGGAGGCGGCAGCTCCTGCGGTATGTCGAGGTAACGCTTCGTGACAATATGCGGGAGCAGTGCACGCCGCAGCGTGCTCTTGCCGGCACCATTCGGCCCGAGAATTGCGATACGATCCTTCGACCCGAAGATGAGCTCCGGCACTTCGAGCAGGTTGTCCCCCATTGTTATCCTCCCGGCTTCCATCCGGAACAGAAAGTCCCGTCTCGAGGCAGAACCGCCGATCGTAATGCCGAGCCTAGGTTTCGATGTCGCCGAATGGTCCGCGACCCGTTCGTGAGCTGACGCCAACCGCCGGTCCCTCTGGCGGAGTAACTTGCCCGCCACACCATCCTTTCCGCTGACCCGTGCAAGGTTTATCTTCGCCCGCCCGTCGCTGTCCTTTCGCGACAGATGACGCTTCGACCGCGTCGCGTCCGCAGAGCGCGCCTGCACCATTCGCCGGGTCGCCTCTCGCTGCAGCTCCGCGAGCTCACGTCTTGCTGCGCTCCTGATCCTGAGCAGGGTCTCTTCCTCACGTTCGCCCTCGCGCAGCCCGTCGGTGACTCCGCCCGGGCGGAGTGTCACCGAGCCGTTTTCCACGAACAAACAGCGGCCGCACAGTCGGTCGAGCAGCAAACGACCGTGGCTGATGAGCAGGCCGATCCCCTGATAGGTGGCGAGCGCCTTCCGGATAAGCGAGGTCGCCTCGATATCGAGGTGGTTTGTCGGCTCGTCGAGCGCCAGGAGATCGGGATTGCGATAGAGGGCGGCCCCGAATTGGGCGCGTTTTCGTTCGCCGTGGCTCAGTGATTCCCAGCGGTAGGGCCAGTCATAGCCAACGTGGAGCATCTCGACGATCCGGTACGCCTCCGCGTCCGGCACCGAGACAAGGTCGTGCAACGCCTCGGGCACTTCGTTCGCTGTCTGAACGCCGTGGCAGGAAGGCCCCGGCCGCCGAACCGCGCCCTCTGCTGGCGCGAGCTCGCCGAGGATCAGCCGGACGAGCGTGGTCTTACCGGAGCCGTTTGCTCCGACCACTCCGGTCCATCCTCGCGGTAATGTGAACGAGATGTTCCTGAAGAGCGGTGTGAGCTGTCGGGGATAGGTAAATGACAGGTTACTTACGGTGCAAAAATCGTTCGCCATAGCTGACTCCTTACAGGGGGTGGCGAAGATCAACCGCTACAATTCCGCGATGACAATTTCCAGTCCGCTTGCTTCCAACTCGGTGCGAAGTGCCGGATCGAGCCCGGGATCGGTGAAGAGTCTGTGTACTCGCGAGATAGGAGCTATCAGGGCAGGGGCCACCTTTCCTACCTTGCTGTGATCGGCAACTACCCAGACCCGTTCTGCGTGACCGACGTAGAGAGAGGCCGTGTGCGCCTCCTGCATCGTATAGGTTGAAAGCCCACGAACCACGTCCAGGCCGTCGACACCGAGAATGGCGATGTCCAGGTGGAGCTCTTCGAGAGTCCTGTCGGCCAGATGGCCAACCAGCTCGTACGAGCGGGTGCGGAGCGAACCTCCGGTGACTATTACTTGTGCTTCGGCCGACGGCGCGAGCTCCATAGCAACGTTTATCGCGTTGGTGACCACGGTGACGGCCTTTCCCTTGAGGTGCTTCACAACCGACATGACGGTTGTCCCTCCGGTACAACCGATTACGCTCTTCTCCGGTATCATCGATGCCGTCACAAGTCCGATAGCGCGTTTTTCCTGCATATAGGCGACAATCTTCGAGTGGTAGGGAAGCTCTTCCGCGGAATCAACCGCCTGAGCGCCACCATGAGTGCGTTTCAGCAGTCCCTGTTCTTCCAGGACATCCAGGTCTCTGCGGATGGTAGCGCGGGAGACATCCAGGAGCGTGGCGAGATCGTCTCCGTCGACAATTCCTTTCTTGGCTAGTTCACTCTGAATGAGCTCGAAGCGTTTTTCCCTTATCATTGTTTGCCCGTCCGCATAGGGTACTCGGGATTTCGATTTGATTCAATCCCTGTTCGTTATCCCCCTGAAACGATCAAAAACGTGCACAAATATTACGAATATTATTGACAAATGCTCGTTTCATGGGTAGCATGATGACAAATATGGGAAAGAGGCTAACATGCAACGCTCCAATGGTGCTCTGACGAAGCTTTTAGAGAGGCCGGATCACAAGACGGCCGGGTTCGGATATACCGCAGCGGAAATAGCGGCGCAACCGGAGTTGTGGCGGAGAACCGGCCACCTGTTTGCCAAGCTTCTGCCGCAGATCAAAAGCTTCCTTGGCTCTTCGCCACGATTGGTTCTTTCCGGCGCAGGGAGCTCGCACTATGTCGGGATGTCCGTAGTACCTGCGCTCAGGCGCGTTTTCCCTTCGGTAGAGGCAATCCCCTCAACCGAGATCATCATGGATCCCGAGTCATCATTTCCGCGTGAAGATTTCATACTGGTGTCATTTGCTCGTTCCGGTGACAGCCCGGAAGGAAACGCGGTCGTCGATATCGCCGAGAGGTTGCGGCCCTCGCATGTGAGGCACCTCGTCATCACCTGCAACCCGGATGGCGGACTTGCTCATAGTATGGACCGCATCGGAAACAGAGGACTGGTGCTCATACTGCCGGATGGAACCAACGACAAGGGATTGGCCATGACAGCCTCTTTTACCTCTATGGTCCTCGCCGGCCTTATGCTCGGCGCAGCCTTCCGGGGTGATCCGGAAAAATGCAAAACCCTTGCAAACTCGATGGCGACGGTCGGCGAGCATTTCCTCGACGAATTCCCGGACGTCGCGGCGAAGTTGACGGAGGAGGGTTTTCGCCGAGCGTTTTTCCTCGCCTCCCGCCCATTCTTCGGCGGCGCACTCGAGGCACATCTGAAGGTGCAGGAACTCACGGGGGGAGCTATAGTCGCCAAGGCCGAGGATATCCTGGGCCTTCGGCATGGTTTTATGGCTGCCATTGACTCCGAAAGCCTGATTGTCCTGGTCTTTTCCTCGGATCCCTACAGAAGGCTGTATGAAATCGATCTGGCGAAAGAGATACGGAGAAAGGAGCTGGGAAAAAAGACAATCGCGATCGGCGAGAGCGCCGAAGGCCTGGAGGAGATATCCGATGTCGTTTTCGAGACCGGGACCGCGCCCGGCCTCGATGACGACAGCCGTTCAATCGTCGCAGTCCTCTGCGGGCAGCTCATCGGACTCTTCGCATCACTCTCGCTGGGACTCAAGCCGGATTCGCCCTCTCCCCGTGGAATTATCAACCGCGTTGTAAGCGGTGTAGTGCTCCACCCCTATTCAGGCGCCGCAGGAGTGCGCTGATGCGTGATGTCTTCAAGGAGCTGATCGAATCGAGGGCGAAGAACCTGCCCTATAGCCTCTATTCGGTCTGTTCCTCAAACGCATTTGTTTTGGAAACTACGATCCGGCGTGTCGCAAGGACTGGTATCCCCGTTCTTATCGAAGCTACGGCGAATCAGGTCAACCAGGACGGCGGGTATACGGGCATGAAGCCTGCCGAATTTGCCGCGACGGTCGAGGCGATCCGAAAGCGATACGGGGCGGACAGCGATCTCGTCATTCTCGGCGGGGATCATCTTGGCCCCTACCCCTGGCGCGAAATGGAGGCCGACCGCGCAATGGAGGCTGCCGAGCGTCTGGTGCGCGAGTTTGTGGCCGCCGGAGCACGAAAGATACATCTCGATGCCAGCATGAACCTCGGCGGCGACACCGGCCCATTCCCGGAGCCGGCAGTGGTGGCCGCGCGTGCCGCAAGGCTCTGCGCAGCAGCAGAGGATGAGCACAACCAAGCACAGATTCGCGGCGTCCATCGCCCGCCGCCCGTCTATGTTATCGGTACGGAGGTCCCCGTTCCGGGGGGCGTGGTTGGAGAAGCGGAGCCCGGGGAGATCGAAGAGCGTGGAGGCCCGCGCCCCACCAGGAGCGAGTCGCTTCGCCAGACGCTCGATGTTCATGAGAAGGCATTCGCCAGTGCCGGACTCCTCGACGCATGGCGCCGAGTGCTCGCGGTTGTGGTGCAGCCCGGCGTGGAATTCGAATCTGCTACCGTTCATCCCTATCGACGCGAACGCGCAGCAGAGCTGAAAGAGACCATTGCCGCCAGGCCGGGCATCTTCTTCGAAGGGCATTCGACCGACTACCAGAGCGATGAAGCGTTACGTGCCCTTACCGAAGACGGCTTTGCCTTTCTGAAGGTGGGGCCCGCATTGACCTTTGCGCTCCGCGAGGCGCTCGTCGGGCTGTCGCACGTTGAATCGGAACTGAGGCAGAGCAGCAAAAACAGAATTGAAGAATCGTTGTACGCGACCATGAAGCGGAACAAGGCATACTGGAAGGACTATTACCCGCGTAACGAGAGGCTGACGCTGCTCTTTTCGCTTTCCGATCGCGTCCGGTATTACTGGGACAGCGCCAAGATGCGATCGGCGCAGGAGAGACTTTTTTCCGCGCTGAAAGATCGTCAGCTTCTGCCCGGCCTGATATCCCAGTATCTTCCGAGATTTGCAGGACCACACAATGTGGTAGCCAGACCTATACCGACCGACCCACGCGAGCTTGCCATGGCGGCAGTCGACGCAGAGCTCGCGCGATACGAAGCGGCCTGTTTTCCGGCAGGAGAAAGGTAAGATGACCGGCACCAAAGTGTCTTCGGGCTTTTTTGAACGGCAGGGGGTGCTTGCCTTTGTTCTGCTCACTCCGGCAATGCTCGTAATTCTTGGCGTCTTGATTATTCCGATGTTCACCTCACTGGGCCTGAGCTTCACCGACTTGAAATTGACGAAACCCAAAAGCGGGGTCTTCATCGGTCTGGGCAACTACTTCACCGCGCTGCAGGATCCGCTTTTTTGGGCAGCGATCAAAAGAACTACGATATTCGCGGTTTCGACGGTCCTCGTGGAGACCTGTGCCGGAATCGCCATCGCCCTGCTTCTGAACCTGAAATTTGTCGGCCGCGGATTTGTACGCGGGCTTGTCATTCTCCCGTGGGCCCTGCCCTACGTGGTAAACGGGATCATGTGGAAGTGGATCTTCGACGCGAATTACGGGGCTTTCAACGCGGTCCTGAGCCAGCTGGGGATCATCAAAGACTATCAGATCTGGTTGGGGAATCCCACTACGGCGATGATACTCGTTATCTTCGCCAATATCTGGAAAGAGACCCCGGTTGCGGTCATCCTGGTGCTTGCCGCTCTACAATCGATCCCGAGCGATCTCTATGAGGCAGCCGCGATCGACGGAGCGCGGCGCATCAAGAGATTTACCCATATCACGCTTCCTCTTCTCATGCCGATCATCATTACTCTGGTCATCATCAAGACAATCTGGGCTCTGAAGGAGTTTGATCTCATCTACATAATCACCAAGGGCGGACCGGCCAACGGCACCAATATGTTCTCCTACTATATATACCAGAATACATTTCAGTTTTTGAACTTCGGATATGGATCCGCGCTCGCGTACCTTTTGACGCTGCTGACCATCGGCTTGTCGGTAATCTACATGAAGAGCCTCCGAGGAGGGTCTGATGTCCAGAGTTGAGCAGCTGGGTATGCGAAGGAATCCCGTTAAGATCGAACGAATATTGGTCTATTCAGCAGTAGTGCTGGTCTGCGTCGGCATACTGACTCCCTACGTCTGGCTCGCAATCAGCAGTGTCTCTCAACGGATCGACCTCACCACGGTTCCTCTCAAATGGATTCCAAAAACATTCAATTTCGAAAACTATCGTCAGTTTGCCGTCGGTGACACCTCGAGCAGCGTTAACTCGACGCTCAAGTTCGGCCTGCTGAACAGCGTGATCATCGCCGTGTCGGCCACGCTGTTCTGCCTGTTTGCAGGAACACTCGCGGCTTACGCATTTTCGCGGCTTCGATTTCACGGAAAGAATATCGTCTTCTCTTTCATACTCCTTACCCAGATCATGCCCATGATCGTATTGATCATCCCCATCTACATCATCATGGGCAAAGTCGGGCTGCTCAACACGATACCGGCACTGGTCATCGCAGATTGTGCGTTTATCCTGCCGCTCGTTATCTGGCTCATGCGAAGTTTCTTCGAGTCGATACCGCGTGACCTCGAAGAAATGGCGCGCATCGACGGCTGTTCGCGTTTCGGTACCATCTTCAGGATCATCATACCGTTGTCGACGCCCGGGCTCGCTGCGAGCGGAATCTTCACCTTCATCATCGCATGGAACGAGTTCTTTTCTGCGCTCGTGCTGAGCTCGACGATGCGGTCAAAAACGATAAGCGTAGTCATATCCGAATTCTCGAGCAAGGTCGGAGTGGATTACGTCGCGATGGCCGCGGCCGGGATTGTCGCAAGCATTCCGCCGGTCCTGTTTGCGTTGATATTTCAGAAGTACATCGTACAGGGGCTTACCGCCGGTGCCGTAAAAGGTTGATACGGATCGGCTTCCAAATATGGTCATACCCCAAAATGGGGAAAAGGAGAGGACATGAAGAGATTCGCGATTTCTGTGGTAATGGCTCTCACGCTGGTCGTCGGGTCAGTTTTTGCCTCGGGTACCACCGAGAAGATAACTGTCATCATGCCGAGACACGAAATGGATCTTAAGGGTATCTGGGAGAAGCAGACCAGGGACTTCGAAAAGGCCACCGGAACGAGCGTCGAATTCATTCAGGCGTCGTGGGATGAAGTAGCGACAAAGGTCCTGACCGACCTCGCTGCCGGCGGAACGTCCTATGATGTTATCGAGTTCGACAACGGGTGGGTTGCCAAGTTCGCCTCTGCCGATTGGGTCGAGCCGCTCGATTCCTACGCAAGCAAGGACTACTTCAACAGTATCCTTCCGGGACTATTGAAGACCTTTACGGTGAAGGGAAAGATCCTCGGGGTACCCTGGAACAACGATACCCGTTTCTTCTTCTACAACAAAGCGATGCTGGACAAGGCTGGGATCGCAAATCCCCCCAAGACGTGGAACGAGGTTGTTGAGCAATCTCAGAAACTGAAAGGCGCCGGAATCACTCAGTACCCGATCGCCGAGTACTGGAACCAGGAGTGGGCGCTCGCAAACTCTGTGGCATTCTACCTGTACAGCTTCGGCGCCAACTACTTCGACGAAAACGGGAACATCACCATCAACAAACCGGAAGCGGTGGCGGCGTTGCAGTTCATGAGCGACATGCTGCAAAAGGACAAGATCGTAAACCCGTCCAGCGTTACCCTGTCGCAGGAGGCCGCGGCCGATCTCTTCTATCGCGGCTCATCGGCGTTCTTCTTCCAGGGGCCACCGAGCACCTACAGCTATGCGAATGATCCGACGAAATCAAAGGTCGTCGGCGATGTCAAGGTGGCGGAGTGGCTGCCGGCGCAATCGAGCCAGTTTCAGACCACTCTCACGCTGCCCGAGGCGTTCGCCATTCCTAAAGCGAGCAAAAACAAGAAAGCGGCCTGGTCGTACATCCAGTACATGATTTCCGAACAGCGCGACAAGGAACGGGCGCTCGACATTGGAAGTCTCCCGCTGTTCAAGAATCTCTATACCGATCCGCAGCTTACAAAGCTTTATCCCTACTGGGCGCAGTTCGGCAAGCAATCCTCGGTAGCACGGGCCCTTCCGCTGGTCGACTGGTATGATGAGCTTGTTCAGACTACCATTGTCGCGGTGCAAAAGATGCTCCTTGGTTCTCAGACAGCGCAGCAGGTCGCGGACACGCTTGCCAGTTATCTCAAGGGCAAAGAATACAACGGAATGACCTTGCACTAGACCGCTGCTGATTTCCGTTCCTAAAGAGAAATGGTCCGGCACCTCGAGAGGTCAACCGGGCCATTTTTCGCCTGTGCAGAGTCGAGAGGGACGCCATGCCGACAAAAATCCTCTTCGCCGGGGACGCAAACCTGGACCTGATCCTATCCGATCTTGAACGAGCTCCGCAGGAGGACAGGGAGGTGTTCTGTGCGGGATACGCCTCCGCTCTCGGCGGGTCGTCGGCGCTTACGGCCGCAGCCTATGCGCATCTCGGCGGCGTGTGCGATTTTTGCGGTACTGTCGGCGATGACGCGAACGGTTCCATCGTCAGGGATGCCCTTGCCGAAGCGGGCGTGGGTCTCGCCCTGCTCAAACAGCAGCCGGGCGAAAAAACCGGTGTCACGGTTAATCTCGTTCGTGCCGCGACGCGTACCCAGATCACCTATCCCGGATGCCTTTCAAGTCTCGACGAAACGGGAACAATTCTGTTCAGATTGAAAAACTATAGTCACGTTCACCTTTCCGGGCTCTACGGGACGAAGCGGTTTCTGCCCCGAGCGACTGAAGTGCTCGAGGCGGCGCGGTCAGCAGGCGTTACTGCGTCGCTGGATACGCAGTGGGACTCATCCGAGAAGTGGCGCTACGCCGACGAATGGATGCCGCTACTGAAGTGGCTCTTCGTAAACGAAGCGGAAGCTCGTTCGCTCGCGCGCCGTTACCGAAGCGGGGCAGGGAAAGAACCCGGCCTTCAGGAGACCTGGGAATCCCTTCGAACATTGACCCCGGCGCCCATCATCAAACTGGGAGCGCAGGGAGCGTATGCGGCCGGGACCCTGCGTCCGCCATTTGAGATTGAAGCGGTCATAGATCCTACGGGGGCAGGCGACAGCTTCGCAGCAGGTTTTCTCTACGCGACACTTGAGGCAGGTCATGAGTTCGACAGCGCTATCCGCTACGCTCTGGCCGCCGGCGCTCTCGCTTGCAGTTTTGAAAGTGGAAGCTCGAACAAGTTCAAAAAAGAGAAGGTGGAGTCGATAGTTCGAGGTGCATAGGCGCATCCTGCTCCGCGGCACGCTGTTGTGTCATACCACGACGTCAATCAAACGCCCTCGCCGCCGACTCGCCCTGCGGTGCCGGCTCCGCATGAAACCGGCTGGCAAACTTACGTATTTCACTCATCACCGGGAGAAACGCCTGCCCCGTGTCGCTCAGCTCGTAGATAACCGACTGCTTGTTGAGAGTCGCCTCCGCGCGTTTCAGCAGTCCGGCGTCTGCAAGGCGTTTCAACCTGGTGATAAGAGTCACCGAGTTGGTATCGTCGAGCGCCCTTTGAAGCTCGCTGAACCGAAGCCGTGAGACGGCGAGCGCCTCGATGATTCGAAGTGTTGTGTAGTCCCCGAGAACCTTCAGGACGTCTTTCGGGCAGCGCTGCTGTGGATCACGGTCTTCATCCATGGGTATAGTATAACATGATCCGACATAATTTCTTACTTAATTTTCTTGACTAATTATTTTAAGTCATCTATCTTCAATCTTGTGGAGGATACATGATGTTAACTGCAACAACGATGAGTGGCGTCGCCGTAGAGGAGGCTGTCAAATCAGTCAGAGAACGCGGCGTTTCCGTCGAGCTCCTGAATACGCGGGCCGAGGCTCTCGAACGGCTGAAAGCCATTATTCCGAACGGCGCTTCAGTAATGACCGGATCGTCGGTGACGCTGCGGGAAATCGGATTTGAAGATCTTCTGATCTCGAAGGACCATCCGTGGCGAAATCTCAAAGACGCCATTACCGCGGAGAAAGACCCCGCCCGGCAGGCGCTGCTCCGAAAGCAGGGAACCCTCGCAGACTATTTTGTCGGGAGCGTACACGCAATTTCGCAGACAGGCGAAATCGTGATCGCCAGTGCGACCGGAAGTCAACTCGCCCCATACGCTTTCTCCAGTTCCAACGTCGTCTGGGTCGCAGGCATTCAGAAGATCACGCAATCGCTGGAAGCGGCCATACGCCGGGTACATGAGCATATCATGCCGCACGAAGAGGAACGGATGCGTGCTATGACCGGCGGAAAGATGGGTACGATGCTCGGAAAATTGATGATTTTCGAAAGGGAGGCCGCGTTCCTCGGACGCACGGTTACCTTGCTGCTCGTAAACGAGCCGGTTGGGGACTGAGAAACCGGCGTGGCGGTTGACCGAAGGGCGTCACCCGCCGCGAGCCGCCCGTTTGACGGCCCGCTCGATGCCTTCATACCCGGTGCAGCGGCAGAGATTGCTCTCGAGCCGCACCCGGATCTCTTCGTCCGTGACGCCTTCAGGCTTTGACTCGGCGGAAAGCAGCGCCGCGGCATTCATGAGGAATCCCGCCGTGCAGTAGCCGCACTGAAAACCGCTCTCGGCAATGAAGGCCTCTTTGAGAGCATCGTCGGTCAGACCTTCGATCGTGGTAATATCGGCTTCCTCGACTTCGACTGCCAGCACCATGCAGGATTTCACGGCCGCGCCGTCAACATGAACGGTACACGCGCCGCAGTCGCCGTTTTCGCAGCCAATTTTCGTTCCTCGCAGACCGATCTTCTCCCGGATGACCCGGAGCAGCGTGTCAGCCGGCCGGACAACGACCTCGCGCTCTTCGCCGTTGATCCTCAGCATTACCGTGACATTGCCTTCATATCTACGCATCCTGCCGTCTCTCCAGTGCCTGCAGTCCCTCTTCGAGTGCAATTCCGAATAGGTGGCGCCGGTAGTCCGCCGACGCGCGAAAATCACTCTTTATCGCAACCGGCAAGGCGTCGATCGCGGCGGCGGCACGCTCTCCGGCAGGCCGCGCCAGGTCGGACAACGGCCCTTCGATTTCCCCGATCCGTCGCGGTGCGGCGCAGAGGCCGCTCACCGCACAGCGGATTTCGCGCTCAACTCGAAGCAGCACCAGTGCAATCAGCGGATAGTCGATGCGACCACCCCGCTCACGCCTGCGGTGAAAAAAGGGGACGGTGAGGTACCGCTTTTCGACGAGGATCTGCAGCAGAAACTCGCCGGCATCCAGGCGGAGATGCTCGGCGAACGCATCTGCACGGGTGACCGTCCGCGTTCCCTTCGGCCCGGCGAACACGAATCGTGCGTCGCACGCCAGAAAAGGAAGCACTGCCTCGCGAAAGGGGAGGCGGCCCGCGATATTTCCGCCGAGGGAGAGCCGGTTGCGCACCGTGTAGTCGGCTATGCCGCCGGTGGTCTGACTCAAGAGCGGGAATAGGCCGGATTCAATAACCCGGTTGAGAGGCAACGCCGAGCCGAGAACAACCACATCGCCGCGGGTTTCGAGCAAACTGCATTCCGGAATCTTTTTCAGATCGATCAGCGCACCTGGCCGGATCTTGCCTTGCCGGCTGAAGGTGGTAATCTCGGTCCCGCCGGCGAGGTAGAGAGGATCGAGCCTGCGGTCCCGGCCCTCCTCGAAGGCCGCGACAGCTTCAGCGATGCTTTCAGGACGATAGTAGACGAGGTCGAAGTGTATCACCCTCAGTTACCTCCGGGATTCCGGCCCGCCGGAGCCGCGCCGGTGGAAGCGGCTCTCCAGACCACCTCCGGTGTCAGCGGCAAGGTATCAATCTGGCTCCCGACCGCGAGCGAAAGTGCCGCCGATAGAGCGCCGGGAATGCCGAGAATCCCCTGTTCGCCGAGGCCTCGGGCGCCGTAGGGGCCGTCGCCCTGCGGCGTCTCGACAAAATCGACGATGTACTCCGGGTGATCGCCGTAGCGCATGAGCTTGTAGTCCCGCAGGGTCCCGTTGAGCACTCGTCCGCGCGCGTCGAACCGAAAGTCCTCGCTGGTTGCGTAGCCGATCGACATCGCCATTCCGCCGACGATCTGGCCGCGGGCGAGAGCCGGATTGATAACCCTGCCGACGTCCATGCAGCAGACTGCGGTGACAATTTTGTAGGTCCCATCGCGTGGATCGACCTCCACCTCGACTCCCTGGCTTCCCATTGTCCACTCGAGCCCGGGCCGTCCGGCCCCGGTCTCCCTGTCGATTCCGGTAAGTCCCCGCGCCACGTATTTCCCGCGCCCGATCACCGGCCCGCCGATTGCGTTTCCGTTCGGATAGACGTAGCGGATGACTACCTGGGAAAGCGGAAGGCCGTGATCAGGATCGTCGCGCTGGTACACCCGGCCTCCGGCAACATCGAGGTCTTCTACCGAGCAGCGCAGCGGAGCTGATGCAATCTGTTTGATTTGCGCGACTGCGTCGTCGACCGCGGCCATCGTTGCGCGCCCCGCCATAAAAAGCGACCGGCTCGCGGCGGTCTGCCAGTCGTGCGGTGCCTGATCAGTCGCGATGTCGCTCACCACATGCACCATCGACAGATCGATGGCGAGCCTCTCGGCGACTATCTGCGCAAGGCCGGTGTGGGTACCCTGGCCGATTTCGACGACACCGGTGGACAGGTTTACGCTGCCGTCCTCGTTGAAACTGATAATCGCCCCGGCATCGGTAAAGGTCGGAATCGAGGGCGCCTTCCAGAACGCAGAGATACCCTTTGCGCGTATCTTCCCGTTTTCGAGGAGGGTTCGCGTGCCTTTCTTCCACGCGAGCCGGTCGGCAACCGTATCGAGGCACCGCGGCAAATCACCGGTATTCAGGTCCATGACCGCGTTTCCGCCTGTGGTATCTCCGGCACGGATTGCGTTCACCTTGCGCAGAGCAACCGGATCCATGTTCAGCTTCTGCGCAAGGTGATCGAGCGCGCGCTCCACAGCGTAGGTCATTTCGATATGACCAAAACCGCGAAAAGCGGTGGCAAACGGCCGGTTGGTGTAGACACAGAGAGAATCGGCTTCGATGTTCGGGACGAAGTAGGGCCCGGGAAGAGAGAATCCGCCGGCGCGGCTCACATGTACCGCGTAATCAGCGTATGCCCCCGAGTCGTACAGAAGGAGCATCTTTGCCGCAGTCAACTTCCCGTCGCGGCGAGCACCAAGCTTCACCCGGGCAAAAAGTCCGGCGCGGCCGGGAGATGAAACCAGGTCCTGCTCGCGGCTGTTCGCGACGCGGACCGGCCTTCCGCCAACGCCCCGGGAGAGAAGGAAGGCCAGCGCCTCGAGCTGTAGGCCGTCTTTTCCGCCGAATCCGCCGCCGACTCTCGGAGCAACGACTTTCACCTTTCCGATCGGAACGTCAAAAGGAGCACTCAAGAGCTCGCGCACGACGAAAGGGGCCTGTGTCGAAGAACGGATCACCACCCGGTCATCGGCACCAATCTCGGCTATCGCGACTCGCGGCTCCATCGCGGCGTGGTCGCCCGGCGGAAAGGAAAACTCGCCCTCGATGGCCGCTTCCGCCTCGCGAAACCCGCGTTCAATATTTCCCTTTCGCACCCTGGTCCGATTGGCAATGTTAGAACCCGGCTCCGGATGAATTTCGGAAATGTGATAATACTCTTCCATCTTGTCATGGAGGAGAACCGCGCCCTCTTCGATCGCGGCGAGCGGAGAAAGAATCACGGGAAGAGGATCGTAGGCTACCGCGATCTTTCCGGCCGCCTCGACGGCCGCCGCTTCAGAATCCGCCACCACGGCCGCAACGGGCTCTCCGAAATAGCGCACCTTATCAATCGCGAGAGGGGTTTTGTCTCCGAGGTAGATACCGACGCGGCGCGGAAAATCGGCCCCGGTGAAAACCGCGCGCACTCCGCGGGTCGCCAGGGCACGTTCTATATTAATTGATATAATCCGCGCGTGCGCATGAGGACTTGTGGCGAATGCCGCAAAGAGCATTCCCGGAGGCCACAGATCGTCGGCGTACCGCACCTTTCCGGCAACCTTGTCTCTGCCGTCGGCACGAAGAACGCTCGTTCCCACACTTCGCTGCTCGCGCACTTTGACGCTCCTGTGCAACACGCACCGCACAACCCCGAATTGCCGCGGTCGTAAACTGACCGGACAAGTAAGGAATATTTCAAGGCTACCGTCTGGTATTGGAGATGTCAAGAAGAAAAGGTGCGCCGCAATCCGTCGCGGGCGTCGGGTCTGCGAATGATCGACGGGCTGGACAGGGGAATCTCGAAGGGTGTTGTTCGGCGCGGAATTTCACATTCCGTAGGATCGGGCCAGCACCTCTTTAATGTTATGCTCAACATTTCGCATAGCGGTGGATATATTGTCCTGTACCGCGTCAGCGGCCCTTCGTGCGTCCCCGGCATCAACGGCGTCGAGAATCCGGAGGTGTTGCTGTGACGTTTGTTCGAGAACTTCAGTATTGGTGAACTCAATCTCCCGGAAGATGTCGAGACGTTCATCAATTCTCGCGAGGAGGTCGGACAGAACGTCGTTTCCAAGCATCGATGCCAGCCGTTCGTGAAAGTTCCGATCAGCCTCCGCAAGCTCTTCCGGCGTTTTTGCCCGCAGTTCCTGGCCGTTGTTCCACTTCGTGCGAAGGTCGGCAATTACTTCGCGGTCAGCGTGATCCGCCGTGACCCGCTGGATCGCATAGACCTCGATCGCCAACCGCGCCTCATAGAGTTGCAGAGCACCTTTCGCATCGGGCTGGACGACTCGGTACCCTCGCCGCCCGGTGTTCTCCAGAAAACCCGTTGCCGAGAGCATCTTGAGCGCCTCACGCGCCGGGCTGCGGCTGACATGGAATTCCTTGCAGATATCGGTTTCCAGGATGTATGAGCCCGGGGTGTAGTGCCACCTCACGATGCGTCGCCTCAGTGAGGCGGCGAGACCCACGTGCAATGTTTCGGAAGCTTGTTGCTTGCTCATGATCCGCCTATTCCTATATATCAGCTTTAATCACCGAGACGTCAAGAGACCGGGGCATTATATGGCAATGGGCCGCGCAGCAGTGCATTTCGCCAACCATACAAACCGGTCGAACCGACCCCAAATGGCCCCCACTCGTCGACATTTTTGTTGACAATTCAGTATACGCTAGTGTACGATTATAATACATACGTCAGAGTATATCTATGAGTATTTGGTTGCGGAGGTCCACGATGGATAATGAGTATCGCGTTAGACTATGGGTGCCGGGAGACTGGAATGCATTCTTCGGCCTCTTCAGTAACGTGCTCACAAACGTCCTCGTTTTGAGCGGACTGATGCTTGGCGTGATCAAGATGCCGGCGGCGATAGTGTTCGGCAAGATCATTCCCGCCGTTGGCATCTCACTCATCGTCGGCAACGTCTATTACGCCTACATGGCAAGACGGCTCGCAAAGAAGGAACGGCGATCGGATGTGGCGGCAATGCCCTACGGTCCAAGTGTTCCCCATATGTTTCTCGTTACCTTTGTTATCATGCTCCCGGTCGTATTGCGAACCCACGATCCGATGATGGCCTGGCGGATCGGCCTGGCGTGGGTCTTCATCGAAGGAATCATCGAGCTTTCCGGAGCATTTTTCGCGAGGATCGTCAGACGATTCACGCCACGAGCGGCGATGCTCGGAACGCTCGCAGGCGTTTCAATCGCATTCATCAGTATGACGCCCGCCTTTCAGATGGTCGAAGTACCCTGGATCGGATTCGTGTCGCTCGGAATAATCCTGCTCACCTGGTTTGCCTTTGTTCCGATGCCGTGGAAGGCGCCGGGAGGGTTGGTGATAATCATAGTCGGCTCTGCGATCGGCTGGGCCACAGGCTATATGTCTCCGGTCGGAGTGACGAACGCGGTCAGTTCCTTTGCACCCCACATGCCGAGTTTCAACATCCAAAGCCTTCTTCTCGGAATGAAAGACTTCGGACCGCTGCTTGCGACGGCAATTCCTCTCGGCATATACAACTTTACTGAGGCCATGAACAATACCGAAAGCGCGGCCGCCGCCGGAGACGAATACAACGTGTCTGAAATCTGTCTGGTTGATGGAGCGGGGAGTCTGGTGGGAGCAATACTGGGAAGCCCCTTCCCGACCGCCACCTACATTGGCCATCCGGGCTGGAAAGCCATGGGCGGACGCGTCGGCTACTCGTTCGGAACCGGCATAGCCATCGCGGCAGTCTGTCTTCTCGGCATCCTTCCTCTTGTCCTCGCGATAATCCCGCTCGTTGCCATTCTTCCGATACTCCTGTACATCGGCCTCGTCATCGGCGCGCAGGCATTCCAGGCTACCCCGTCGCGGCACGCGCCCGCCATCGTACTCGCTCTTGTACCGAACTTCGCCTCTTGGGGCAAGAACCTGGTGGACGGCGCACTTTCGGCGGCAAACACGTCAGCTTCGAAAGTCGGCTATGCAGCTCTGAATCAGGCCGGCGTCGTGTACAAGGGCATCGAGCTTTTGAACGGTGGCGCGATCCTGATCGGACTCCTGTGGGCAGCGATTGCAGTGTTTGCCATAGATCGGAAATGGAAGGAAGGCATCATCTACTCCGTCATCGGTGCGGTTCTGTCGTTCTTCGGCATAATTCACAGCTCACAGATCATGGTAGCCGGAGCGTGGGAAGCCGCAATCGGATACGTGATTCTCGCCGCAATCTTTGCACTCATGCTGGTCTTGAAACCGGGTGTCATCCCGGACCGCGTCGCAGCGGAAGAGCAGTTCTCGGTTGAGGAGTGAACATGGATGGGAGAATGAGGATCGACGCTGATCCGTACCTGTTCGAGTGCGACGCTGGATCGACGGCACTTGTCGTAATCGACATGCAGAACGATTTTGTCAAACCCGGCGGATTTGGCGAGCAACTCGGCAACGACGTGTCGCTGCTCGAACACGCTGTCGCTCCGACCCGACGAGTGCTCGAGGCATTTCGTGCGGCGGGGCTGCACGTGATACACACGCGCGAAGGGCATCGTTCCGATCTGGCCGACTGCCCGCCCACCAAGCGCCGACGAGGAAACCTGAAAAACGGCATCGGCGATCCGGGTCCGATGGGACGCATCCTAGTACGAGGCGAGCACGGCCACGATATAATCGATGAATTGAAACCGCAACCGGGGGAACCGGTCATCGACAAACCTGGTAAGGGAGCATTCTACGCGACGGAACTCCAGACGATCCTCGAAAATTGGAGTATTCGGTCCCTCATAGTGACCGGCGTGACTACGGAAGTGTGCGTCAACACTACGGTCCGCGAAGCAAATGACCGCGGCTACGAGTGCCTGGTGCTCGAAGACTGCGTTGCTTCCTATTTCCCGGCGTTTCAGCGGGTCGGCCTCGAGATGATCAAAGCACAGGGCGGGATCTTCGGGTGGGTTTCGAGTTCGAGCACCGTGATCAAAGCGCTCGAGGCGCTCCGGCCCGAAGGCGGCAGTGCCTGACAGAAGGTTTTTCAGCGCCATGGCAGACTACATCAAACTGGCTGTGAACGGCACCCTGATGCGCGGGCTGGAGTTGAATCAGAACCTGCTCGATGTCGGGGCGCAGTTTTTGTCTGAGACAACCACGGCTCCGGTATACCGCCTCTGGTCAATTGACGATGAGCATCCGGCAATGATGCGCGTTCGGCATGGGGGCGTCTCCATCGTCCTGGAGGTCTGGGGAGTACCGGCCGCCGGGCTCATCCAGGTGCTTCAGCAGGAGCCGCCGGGGTTGTGCATCGGCAAAGTAAAAATGGCTGACGGCGAAGAAATCCTCGGCGTCCTTGGAGAGCCGATCCTCTGCGAGGGCCGGAAGGAAATCACGGGCTACGGCGGCTGGCGTGCGTATAGACAGGCGCACCAATGAGGCTCGCCGGCATCTGAAGGCGCTCGGATGATTTCCTTGTCGCCCGGCTGACGGAGAGCGCCGGAAACCAGCGCGAGCCTCCCCTGTGCATTTCGATTTCCCGCTGCCGCGCCTCGCACGTTCGCTCAGGGCGCAGCGGCAGAATCAGGCGAGTGCCGCCGAGTCGCCGGATCGGATCTGCACGAGCCGGTCGGCGTCTTGGTAATCCAGTTGTCTATTGGCTCCTCGTCGCGTAGCGCGCGCCAAACATCCTCGAACCGGATCGGCATGTGCAGCAGCTCCGCACCAACCGCGTGCTGGATAGCGTTTCCGAGGGCCGGAGCGACCGAAATCATCGGGTGTTCGCCCACGCCGCGCGCTCCATAGGGACCGTCGACCTGGGGCACCTGAACCGCGATGGTTTCGATTTCCTCGGGAAGATCCTTGGCGGTGGGGATCTTGTTGTCGGTGAACGAAGGATTCAGGAGGTGTCCCTGCTCGTCGTAGATGTAGCCTTCGCAGACCGCGGTCCCGAGCCCCTGGATCATGCCGCCGACCGCCTGGCCGCGCACGAGATCGGGATTGATGACCCTTCCGACATCGAATGCGGATGCCACCTTCAACACTTTGTACTCTCCGGTGTCCGGATCGACTTCGACGATAATGCCATGGGCGCCGTAGGTCCAGTCGAGGGCCGGAAGGCCCTGCCCGGTCTCCTTGTCGAGATTGGTGAGCCCTTGTGCGGCATAGCGCCCGACGCCGACGAGCGGACCGCCGACAGCATTGCCGTTTGGAAACGCATAGCCCACTGAAAGCGCGGCGAATGTAACGAAGCTTTCGGGCCGGTGCCGGATAAAGATCTTGTCCCCGTCGTGATCGAGATCGACCGTCTGCGCACGGAGAACCTGCGCCGCTACTTCGTAGGCATTCCGCAGAAAATCTTCACAGGCGAGAATGACCGCGTTGCCGGTGAGCATCAGCCCTTTGGAGGCAACGGTCTGCCAGTCGTAGGGGTCGCGATCGGTATCCTTTTCGACGGTCACCTTGACTTTGGAGACGGGGAACCGGAGACGCTCGGCCGTGATCTGTGCGAATGCGGTTGTAGATCCCTGCCCTATTTCGGTAAGGCCGACGTTGACGTTTACCGTGCCGTCGCTGTTCATCTTTACGACGGCGGCGGTGGCAGTGAAGGAGGGCATGGCGGGCGCTTTGTGAAGTAGTGCGACCCCCTTTCCGATCTTGCGCCCGGAACGTTTCTCGCGAGCCGCCTCCTCCTTCGTCAGAGTTCCGTAGTTGATGGCTTTTGCCACCGCATCGAGACACTTCTGCGGGCTTCCCGTGTGTTCGGAAATCAGCTCTCCGGTTATCGTGCGGGATCCCGGTTTGAGCAGGTTCTTCATTCTGAACTCGTACGGGTCCATTCCGATTGCCCTGGCGACGAGCTCCATGTGACGTTCGAGACCCCAGAAGAACTCGACGTGACCGAAACCCCTGTAGGCGGTACCGTACGGCTTGTTGGTGTAGATGGTGTAGGCATCCAGCCAGACGTTGGGTATCTCATAGGGGCCTGCACCGGAATAGGAGGAGGCGCGGGTTACGTTGACCGCGTAATCGGCGTAGGCACCGGCGTCCCAATAGAGCGTTAGTTGCTGCGCGAGGATCTTGCCGTCGGACTGCACACCGGTTTTGATCTTGTAGGTCAGCGCGCTTCGACACGGCAGTAGGCTGAACTCCTCTTCGCGCGTGGCCTGCATCCTGACCGGCCTGCCGCCCGCTTTTCGCGACAGACAGGCAAGCAGCGGTTCGAGCATGATGCCGGCCTTGCCGCCGAAACCGCCGCCGACGTAGGGGATAATGACGCGAACATTGTTCAGCGGCAGTTTAAATGTATGGCAAAACAGGTTCCGGACGGTGAAGGGCGATTGCGCACTGGTCCAGATAGTGATGTTGTCACCCTGTTTCCATTCGACTATCGCGACGTGGGTCTCCATGGGCACGTGCTGGACCGACGGGTTAGTATACTCACGCTCCACTATCCACTCCGACTCGGCGAACGCCTTTTCGACATCCCCCTTTCGGACTTTGGAAATGTTGGGTATGTTCGTGCCCGGCTGCGGGCTAAACACCGGAACAAAGTCGTAGCTTCCCAGATCGGGGTGAACCAGCGGTGCCCCCGGTTTTAGCGCGTCGACGTGGTTGAGCACCGGAGTAAGCGGCTCGTACTGGACGTCGATGAGATCGACTGCCTCACGGGCAATCTCAGCGGTGTCCGCGGCGACAGCCGCCACTGCTTCGCCGTAATGCCGAACTTCATGTTTGGCGAGAATGTCCTTGTCCACCACGTAGAGCCCCAGTTTGTAGTCGAGTTCGTTTCCCACGAGTACCGCGCGGACTCCCGGCAGAGCTTCGGCCCGGGTAGTGTCCACTTTCAGGATCTTCGCACGCGCGTGGGGACTCTTCTTCACCATGGCGTGGAGCATGCCGGAGAGGACCATGTCACCGGTGTATACCGCATCCCCGGAAATCTTGGCCACCGCCTCCTGCCGTCGCTCATGTTTTCCGACGTGAACAAGGTCGTCTGTTTTTATATTTTCAAACATACTTCAACCCTCCCTTGTCGGCGAGCTCGGCCTGCCCTGAGGCTTCAAGTACTGCCTCGATGATCTGCTGGTAGCCGGTACAGCGGCAGAAGTTGCCCTCGATGCCTTCCTTGATCTGTTCGATCGTAGGTTTCGGTGTGCGCTGAAGAAGCTCGCGCACGGACATTACCATCCCGCCGGTACAGAATCCACATTGCACGGCATGACGGTGGTCGAAAGCCTCCTGGATCGCGGAAAGCTTGCCATCTTTTGCCTCGCCTTCGATCGTCTCAATGGTGGATCCGTCGGCTTCGACCGCGAGTACCATGCAGGAGTTGACGGTCTTGCCGTCCAAGAAAACCGTGCACGCGCCGCACTCTCCGGCCCCGCAGCCCTCTTTGGTACCGGTCAGCCCCAGATCCTCGCGGAGAAAGCGGAGGAGAGTCCTGTGTTCCTCAACGTCACGTTCATAGAGCTGGCTGTTTACGGTGACTCGTACCTTCATCACTTCACCTCCGCGTAGAGTCGTTTGACGAAAACTTCGACCATGTATTGCCGATACTCCTTCGAACAACGAACGTCGCTGATGGGACTTATGGCCTTCCGTGCTGCAGCTATCACCGTTTCGACGGTGTCGGTTTCTTTCAATCCCTCGACCAGAACCGGTGTCGGGGCCGACGAGCTGATACCCAGACGCACTGCGCCTTCCTTCCTCATGAAGGCGACCCCGACAATTCCCAGATCGTGACCGTTGATGCGCTTCAGCTTCCGGTAAAGCCCGCGCGCACCGCTCGACGCGGCGGGGACAACGATTCGTTCGAGAATCTCGTCCTCCTGAACCACGGTTCTCTTTACCCCTTTGAAGAACTCGCGAAAGGGAACTTCGCGTTCGCCTCGCGAGGAGGAGATTACCGCTTTCGCCTCCAGGCAAAGAAGGGCGGGCGCCATATCGGAACAGGGAGAGGCGTTGACGACGTTGCCGATCACGGTAGCCCTGTTGCGGACCTGATATGAGGCAAGGTCGTGCGCGCATTCGGCGAGCAGGGGGTAAAACTTGCGCACGTTCGCATCGCGAAGCAGGTCGTTTATCGTCGTGGTCGGAGAAATTAGGAGGCCCTCGGCGGCACTCCACCTGATCCCCGAGTAGCCCGGAACTTTCTTGACGTTGATGACAAGCTCGGGCTTCATGATCCCGTTTCGAATGTTGACCAGGAGATCCGTTCCCCCGGCGAGCAGCTTCGCCTTTCCTTTTTGTTCGGAAAGCAGGGCGAGAAGATCGGTGCGCGCGGTCGGCGCGGCGTACTGGAATTTCTGTAGCATGGTCTCTCCTCTTATCTATCGTTTTCCCGGGCAAGAAGACGAAGCCCGTAGAGAAAACCGGTAGCAATGTCGGCGCCCGAGCTGTGTCCGAGGCCGCATAGTTCGTCCAGGGCCCGCAGCGCGGTAAACTCGTCCCCAGCGCCCGCCGCCAGAGCGGAGCCCGCCGCCAGAGCGGAGCCCGCCGCCAGAGCGGAGCCCGCCGCCAGAGCGGAGCCCGCCGCCAGAGCGGAGCCCGCCGCCAGAGCGGCGGAGAGGTCCGTCAGCGGCTGCGGCCAGTAGGAACGCATGGCGCAGCGCAGAAGCGACGCACTTATCTCTCCGGTCGAACCGATATTCCGTTCGATTGCATCGCACAGAGTGATGGCGAGCCTGCCACGCGGTCCATTGCCGTCCGCCCGGGAGGCGCACCGTGAGGCTGCGAGGAATCCACACAGGAAATCGTCGCCGGCCGGTGTAAGCCCGCCGCCGCTTCCAACCAGGCGGGCCGTCGCGTCGCGCAGGAGCGACGCGTCTTCGCGCCCGGCGTGCGCAGTACCCCGTTTCCCGGCATCCGACCGGGAAACGAAGTCGACCACGGCCAGACCGAACGCCGCGACGTCGCGGCGCAATGCCGCGCCCATCGCAGAAACGCCGCGCGCCTCTTCGCGAGAAAAAGAGAGCTTCAGGTCACAGGCCTTATGGGCTTGGTACTGAGCAAGCTCGATTTCACAGGCGCGAAATGCATCTCCCCGGATAGAGACTTCCGCGAGCACGGAAACGGCAGAAGTCCTGGCGCGAGAGAGATCGATTATGAGGTTCCGGGCGGGCAGTCTCAGAGCCGAATCCGCAAACAGTCCGCCGTCACCCGGGAAAATCCGCCATTCGCGGAGGTTCCCATCGAGCCCGAGAGAAATCGCATGAGGATAGGCCGACCCCTCGGGTCCGGTCAGCGCGACCAGAATATCCGCCCCCTCCACCTCGAGATTCAACGTCGAGTCGAATACGCTGTGAACACGAAACGACCGGTCGGCGGCGGCGGCCCCTTCGGTGTGCCGGGTCGCCCCGCGACCTGCGAGCGCGACGGAGGCGGCGGCGCCGATCGATCTGGCCCGAACCGTGCCCCTACTCGCGAGTACGGTAGGCATTGGCCAACGCCTCCTTGATGGCGTGCTCGACCGAGAGTCGACCGCCATCGATGTTCTTGCGGAGCACTTCGCCCGCCCGCGCTTCGTCTCTGCCGGCGATCGCATCAAGAAGCTCGATGTGGTCGCTACAGGTCGCCCGAACCCGGTCCGCGTTCGTTATGTCGGCCAGCCGAACGAAGTGAATGCGCTGGTCGATACTCTTGAGCATCGCGAGCAGCGTCCTGTTCCCGGTCAGCTTGGCAAGAAGCTCGTGAAATTCCTCGTCGGCGGCGGCGACGGTTGTCGCGGCATCGGGTAACCGCGAGCCGATGTCGACCCAGAAGCAGCGTAGCTCTTCCATCCGCACTTCATCCATGCCGTTCCGGCAGATCAACTGGATCGCGTAACTCTCGAGCGCGATTCGGACGTCGTAGAGCTCGTTGATCTCGTCGAAATCGAGCAACTTGACGCTGTAGCCGACCCCGGGCTTCTTCTCGATAAGTCCGTTCTCAACCAGGGTATTCAGGGCCTCGCGGATGGGGCTGCGGCTTACGTTGAACTCTTCACAGAGAGCGTCTTCGGTAAGACGGTGCCCTGGCAAGTAGTTCCAGTGAAGAATACGCTCTGAAAGCTTTTCGTATATCGGCTGACTCAGATTGCTTTTGGCCATGTGAGAGCTCCAGGCTCTACGTTTTGCTCGCCGTGCTCAGGAGAATACCAGCACCTTCACCGGTTTGCCCGGTCGTTCATCCGCCTCTATCGCGCGGGCGGTGAGCTTCATCCCGCTCTTCGGATCCCCCTCCATTTCGATGCGGCCCGAAGCACGCAGACCGTTTTCGAACTCGACCATCCCGAACAGGAGGTATTTCTTGTTGAAACCTTCGGGAAGATTCCAGACGCGCGTCCAGGTGAGAAGCGTACACACTCCGTCGAGATCGAACTCCTCCCACCCTTTGTTTGTGGTGGGGTCACGGAGCGCATCGCATTTCCCGCAGACCATCGGCGCAGGATAGTAGACCGTTCCGCATTTTTCGCACCGGATTCCTTTTATGTGGGGCGTCTGCTCGCCGTAAGCACTAAAATCTATCATCGTTTGCCCCCTAGTCCCTGGCCAGAATCGTAGTTACGACATTGTTCCCGAAACCGCCGAAATTGACGGCCATGCCGTACTTCGGATCCTTCACCTGGCGACCCTCCTCAGCCTCACCGCGGAGCTGCCGGACCAGTTCGAATACCTGGGAAACACCGGTGGCGCCGACGGGATGACCTTTCGCCTTGAGCCCGCCGGAAGGGTTGATCGGCAGGCGCCCGTCGATGTCGGTTTCGTGATTGCGGACGGCCAGAAACGACTTACCCCGCTCGAAGAACCCGACCTCTTCGCTGTTCATGAGCTCGAATATGACGAAAGCGTCGTGGAGCTCCGCGAAGGAGATGTCCTTTGGCCCGATCCCGGCCATCTTGTAGGCTTTCTCCGCCGACAGCCTCACCGCGTCCAGTACCAGAGGGTCCTTGCGATTGTGGACGCAGTGTGTGTCGGTAGCCGAGCCGATGCCGGCGATTCGGACCGGTTTTCGTTTGAACAGCTTCGCCTTCGGGGAATCCATATTGACGAGGATTATCGCCGCCGAACCGTCGCTGACCGGGCAGGTGGAGTACATCCGCAGCGGCTCGGCGACATAGTTGTTCACCACGCTCGCATTGGGGCCGTCGGCGATGGCATCGATTGTCACCGGAATCTGCACATGAGCGTAGGTGTTCTTGGCGCCGTTAGCATGATCCTTGACCGCTACCAGGGCGAGGTCCCGTTCGGTCATGCCGTACTTTTCCATGTAGAGCCGCGTGACCATTCCGGCAAAACCGGGCAGTGTCAGGCCCATGTTGTATTCGGCCTCTTTGTGCGCCATGGTGGCGACGATGTCGGTCGACTCCCATCCGGTTACCGAGCGCATCACCTCGCCTGCCGCGACCAGCACAACGTCGGCCATTCCGGAGGCCACGCACATGTAGCCCATCTTGACGGCGCTCGCCCCCGAGGCCGGCCCGTTCTCCACGAGCTCGGCCGGGCAGGGCTCCATGTCCATTCGGCTGACAAGAGCGGATGCAACCGCGGTCTCCCTGTTGAACAGGCCACTCGCCATGTTTCCTACGAAAACCTGGTCGACCTCTTTACGCAGGTGGATCCCACCGGCGTCTTTAAATGCGGCGTTTACCGAGTAGCCGATGACGTCGACGACATCGTATTCACTCGAGTTGCCGAAGCGGCAATGGCCGGCTCCTACGATACCTACACGTACGCCCATCAGCCGTTCCTCTTCCACCCGGGGAGCTGGACATATTCGTTCGGCATGATGAGCTTGTCGGCCGTCTTCAGAAATTCCGCCGGTACCGGCCGCGAGCCGGTGCATTTTGCAGCCTTTACGGCGTCCCAGAGCTTTCGGGTAAGGACGAAAGTGGGCACACCTCCGAGCTCATGACGGACTGCCGGATATAAGGCCGAGCGGTCTTCCAGCTCATACTCGATCATCCAGCGCTTGAACCCGATAGGGCTCTCGGCAACGACCCACACCTCCTCTTCTTTCAGGTACTCGAGGTGATGTTCCATCTTGGCGGCGAAAAGTTGCGCGCCGACCCGCAATCCGCGCTTGATCGCAAGCGTATGCAGGCTCATGCCCACCTTACTGTCGACATGTCGGCTGGTGACGATGCCGGCGATTTCGCCGTTGATGGTGCCGACGAGCGCGAACATGTTCGCGATGCGGTACCGGAACCAGGAGAGAATCTCGTTGTACATGCGCGTGGCAACTACATCGTAGTAGTCCTTCGCCACACCGATCAGCGGATAGACCGTGCCGAGCAGCGCCGGTGTGTCCTCCCGCCGACACTCGCGCACGACCATTGTTTCTCCTGATGCCAGGGTGATTACCTTTGAAGGATAGGGCGCGAGCTGCGCCTCCGGCGGCCTGAGTTTCTTTTCAAGTTCGTCGATAGCCATTATTTACTCCTAACGCGTGATACCGTGTGCATAGAGCACCGGCTGCGAATCGATCAGACTCGCCGTTATTTGACCTTCCGGGCCTCTTCATGAAGCCAGGCGTTCTGCGCGCCTGCGACGTCGCCGAACTTCGTCAGCTTGGCTTTCTTCTTCTTCTCCATGAGTCTTTCGTATCGATCGTCGTCAACCATGGCAACAATGCGCGAAATGCTCGATTCGCCGTCCACGAACCGCCAGGGGAAACAGCCGATCGTCGCACGTTGATTGAGCAGAAGATCGATGTCGCCTCCGACGCATTCGGCGTGGATGAGCCCCTTGTTGAACATTTCGATATGCATCAGCTGATACTTGTCGGGAGCGAACAGTTCCTCGAGTGATTTGTTATATTTCGATTTAAAATGATCGTCGCACTCTTTTGCCTGAACCGGCATCCAGTCCCTTATCTTGGTATTCATCGGATGGTCCGCGGAGCCGCAGTCAACACCGATCCAGCGCAGCTTCTTCTTCTTGGCCCATTCTGCAAATTCCCGATCCGGACCGGGATGCTTGATCATGTAGCGGACCTCGTCTGCCGTCGGCTGGTCCCACCCGTAGTGATGGAATCCGGTGTGGATAATGAGGATGTCACCCTCTTTGACCTCGACGCGGTCCTCCACCATCTTCGACGTGTAGATATCGTAGTCGGCGCAAACGTCGGAGAGGTCCACTATCGCGCCATCGTGCACGAGAAAGTCCATATCGAGGCTGGCGATGTCCTTGCCGGGGGTGTAGAAATGAATCTCCCCGTCGAGATGAGTTCCGACGTGGTTCGAGTGCGTGACCACCTGACCATTTGCGCCGTTCGGTGCAAGGCGCTTGAAATACTGCACCTGCAGGGGAATGTAGGTCGGCCACGGCGGCGTGCCGATTCCGAGTGGAATCGTAAAATCGATGATTTTCATACGTAGCTCCTTCAGTCGCTTTCGAAGACTTTGGCTTTTCTATTTGTTGACCGGTATCAACTGCCGGCCCGGGCATACCTCTCCGCGAAGGCGGAAAGTGCATCTTTGAAACACTTCTCCGGCGGTTTGACGAGACCGGCGCCCACCTGGCCGACACCCGCCTCCTTATGCGCGATCCCCGTGTTGATCGCCGGCAGTATGCCGGTCTCGACGACCTTGCGGACATCGATACCGGTAGGGGTACCCCGGAAATCGAGCGCGGGAATCCGGTAGACATCGTTTTCGGTCACCGTAATCTCGTACATGCGGCGGGTTACCGCCAGCGCGTCTTCCGGAGAGCCGCCCACAAACTGCACTATTGCGGGCGCCGCGGCCATCGCGAAACCGCCGATGCCGGCGGTTTCGGTAATGACCGAATCGCCGAGATCCGGCGCGGCGTCCTCGGGGCCGTACCCTGGAAGGTAGAGTCCTTCGACCATCGAGGCCGGTCCGGTAAACCAGCGGTCGCCCAATCCGGAGAGTTGAATCCCAAAATCCGTGCCGTTGCGCGCCATTGCGATGATGACCGAGCTGCCATCGATGTTGCGGGCGGCATCGACCGTGCACTTGCACGCCGGCATCGACAGGTTGAGAAAGAAATGGTCGTTGCTATTGAGAAAATTCAGAACCTTCACGATCCGGTCGGTACTCTCTCCGAGCTGCACGAGGTAGGGAGCGAACTCCCGGATAATCAGCGAAGTCCCGGCACGGTTGCGATTGTGTCCTTCGTCGCCCATCTGCAGAATCTGAGCAATGATGTTTTTCATGTCGAGCGGACCGTGGAGGACAAGCGCACGTTTCATGATCGGGGCCAGATCGGTTTCGATCCACTTGAGGCGGTCGATCACCTCCGGCGAAAAGGCGCCGTAACGGAGGACCTTGCCCAACCCTTCGTTGAACGTACAGTACGCTCTGTTGCCGAAAGTGACGTTCTCGAGCACCCAGACCGGCATGCTTGCGGTGACGACTCCGGCCATCGGCCCCACGGCGGAGTGATGATGACACGGATCGAATCGGATCTCCCCGGAAGCGGCAAGCCGTTCGGCTTCCGCGCGGTCCTTCGCGACTCCCTCGTAGATCAAACCCCCGATCACCGCTCCGCGGACCGGCCCACACATGCGATCCCACGTGACCGGAGGCCCGGCGTGCAGGATCGTCGTCTTTGTCATGCCGGGTATCACTTCTCCGGCGACGCCCACATCGACAAGCGTCGGCTTTCCTTTCAATATGCGTTCCGCGGCTTGCCGGTTGGCTGCTTCGACGTCGACTGTGGTTCCGGCGGCAAGCCGGTCGAGCGCCGCGATCATGCGCTTATCCCCGCCGGCCGGCGGCTTCCAGCGCACCTGGACAGCCTGAACGCCCTTCGCGCGCAGACTGGCCGCGAACGATTCGAGTCCGAGGTTCACCGCCTTGAGCTCGCCGTTAAACAGGTCGAGAACTGGATCTACAAAGAGTGTATTGTCTGAAGTCTTGCTCATTTCGCTGCCGCCTTCTCGAGGATCTTCGCCGCAAGCAGGGCGGCGCGATAGTTCGATGGCATAACCACGCATCCGGCGGCCTCGAGTTTTGCCACCTGTTCCCGAAAGCCTTGAAAGTCACCGGGGGTACCGATGACCGACGCGACTACCGGCAGGTAGCCTCCCCGGGCGTCGGCCGCGCGGCGGGCCTGTGCGAGCGCGGGAATCAGAGCGCCGGCGGGATCCTCGTGCGATCCGTATCCGAGTACCACGTCGACAAGGACCACGGCAATCGAATCATCCCCGGACTCCGCGAGGACGCGTTCCGTGCGGGTGCTCGGATCGATCATCGGATGGGGTCGGCCCACCGTGAACGCATCGTCACCCAGATCGACGATCGTGTGTCCCACCGACACCTTCGGGTCCTTCAGGACGAACGCGGAGTCGGTCTGATTGTTCGAGTAGACGCTGCCGGTCAGCCGGTGCAGCAGAATCAGCGCTTCGTCGGCAACCGTACCGCCGGTGTAATATCCGCGCAGATACTTCTGAGAGCCGGACAGCCGGCCTGCTTCCCGTTTGGAGATCTCCTCAAGCGATCGCTCGTCGCCTCCCCGCACTGACAGGTCGATCGCTTTGCCTTTGACAACGGCAACCGCCAGCGCCGCGGTCTCCTCGAGGCTCCCGGCAAATTGTATGTTCGGCGAAAGCTTTCCCGCGTTGGCCGGATCGAGACCGATGAAATGGACCACCGCCGGCTTCCCCGACTCGCCGAGCGCACGCAATATCCTGGCGGCGACCTCGGGCGCGGGCGGTTTGGAAATGACTGCGAGAACTGAGGTGGCCGGATCTTTCGCCAGAGCGGCAATACTCATCAACATCGTGATGCCGCCGACCCGTGCGTTCTTGAGATCACGCCCGCCGGTACCGATTCCCTGGCTGATACCTGCACCGTAACGGTCCACGAGGCAGGTGACCTCCTGCAGACCGGTTCCCGAGGCGGCGATAACCCCGACCGAACCCCGTTTCACGACATTGGCAAAGCAGATCGGCGCGCCGTTGATTATCGCCGTACCGCAGTCGGGTCCCATCACGAGCAGCCCTTTCGAGCGGCCAAGCTCCTTGAGGGAAATTTCCTCCTCGAGACTCACGTTGTCGGAAAACAACATGACGTGCAGCCCGCGTTCCAGCGCTTTGCGTGCTTCGCGCGCAGCGTAGGTTCCGGGGACGGAGATTACCGCAAGATTGGCGCCCGGCAGCTCGTCGAGGGCCGAGTCGAGGCTCGTCGGCTCAAGAGCCGCTCCGGAAGCCGTCGCGCTGGTCTTTTTCCTCGAGAGAAGGTCGGCGGCGGACTGGAGCGCAGCGTCGATTGCCGCGCTGTCGACGCACTCCACTGCCATGACCAGATCATTCGGCGTAGCATCGTCCAACTCGCTCCCCTGGTAACCCTGGGAGCGGACCAGTTCGAGATTCATGTCCGTACCCATCGTTACGACGGCGTCGACCACGCCGGTCTGCTCTTTGAGTTTTTTGGTCAATGACATGAGAAAGATGGAATCAAAGTAGGAATCTTTCCGGACGGTCGCTTTTTTCACAGCGTACTCCCCGAGTTCCGAGATCCGAACGGTTCTGGGCACGGCTCGAAAATGTAAAGTGGTGTATGCCTCATTATATACCGGATCGTATACAAGTCAACGAGAAGTTCCGGGAATCGGAAGATTTGAGACGAAAACCGGTATCGGGAACCGCGGTGGTCTATTCGGAACTTTCCACCGTCTGATCGCGGACAACGATCGGGCGCCGCAGTATGGTCTCGCGCATCACGCGGAGCCAGCGATCGGGCATGGGAATTCGAAAAACCGCCGTCACCTCGTTCGCGTGATCGTCAATGAAACGGATGGCAATCGCCTTTTGATAAAGCGGCTTCCCTTTGTGCGATTCCACGATATCGATGCCGCGCAGGGATGCGGAGGGAATGTGCAGCTCGCGACGACCAAGCCTCGCACGATAGTAGACACCGTCTTTCAGCAGGACGAGTGCGCCGGAGCTGCGGGCTGGCCCTCCGGGCTCGGAGGAGAGGCCGAAGTATCCCACGCCGAAACTCGTGGCAACAATGTTCTCGTGCGGAAACTTCTGCTCGATACGTCGCGATTCAATCCGCCGAGAAATCACCAGATAGGCTATAACCGCAAAAAGAGCGGCACCGACGATAAGCCACTCGAGTGACGAGATTCCGTTGGCTGTCGGCATCTAAAGCCTCGACAGGTGCTTCAGGACACGGTGTTTCGCCAGCAGGTGCAACGGCCCACGGCGGCTGCCGATCTCGTTCAGAAAGGAGAGCGCGATCTCTTCCTCGCTTTTTCCCTTGCGGCGAAGCTTGTGAATGTACTCTACGTTGGACGTCAGCATGGTCTTCAGCGGACTTTCCCGGCGAACGGTGTAGAGGGTTATCGCGATCGCTCCGACCACTATACCCAGGCCGAGCGCGATTGACACATCGTACGCGGGATCCCGTACAAGATTAGCGCAGAAGCGAATGGGGACTCCCGGCATTCAGGATCGCGTAGAATGTCGCGAGCATTAGCACGCTGAGGAGTCCGTAGAGGATCCATTGTAGTGACTGACGCATAACTCCACTCAGAAGGACCGAAGAAATCAAGCGGCTTCAACCCTTCGGCGGGGCGGGGTTGAAGCCGTTATTGATCCGAACGAACTAGAAGACTTTGCGTTCCTCGCCGACAGCCATCTTCTTCCAGTCGGCTTCGGCTTTCGCCCACGCCTCGTCGGTCGCTTCACTGTCCCAGACGGCCAGTCCGCGATCCTGACGCGTTGCGCCCGGAACGAAGTTGTCCAGTATGAGCCCCACGATTGCGGTGACCGACATGGCAGAGGTGAAGATTGCCTGCAGGATGTTACCCATAACCATGGCGAATCCTCCCGAGGCCGACCAGTCGATCGCGTGCCCGCCGAAATAGAAGCTCATGCTCAGACCGGCGAACAGGCTGATGCCGATGATGAAGAGGTTACGCGAGTTGTTGAGATTCACGAACTGGAGGTTGGAGAGACCGACGGCGGCGATCATCCCGAATAGCCCGACGTACATTGCTCCCTTCACCGCGTCCGGCAGCGTTGCCAGCGCGGTGCTGAACTTGCCGAACAGAGGAATGATCAGGATAACGATCGCTCCCGCGCGAATGACGCGTCGACTTGCGACTCTGGTCAAACCGATGGCACCGATGTTTTCAGAGTAGGAGGTCGTTCCCGCGATGCTCTGGAAGAGGCCGGCGATGAAACAGCCAAGACCTTCGGCTCCGAGGCCGCGCGATATCATCTTCTCGGTGGGAACCGGCCCCTCGGAGATTCGTCGCGCAGGAATAGTAGTCGCCGATGGACTCGATCATCGATGCAAGGTATCCGGCGAGCATGCCGAATGTTCCTGCGACGAAGATTCCACCGAAACTCGGGAATCCATACTTGAAAGGAACCATATGGCGAAGGGTGATCAACGGGGCGGCATGCATTGCCGCGAGCCGGTCGCCGAGAAGGTAGGCGCCGTTCGCCGGATCTATCCAGCCGAGCGCGGATCCGATCAGGGCACAGAGCCAGCCGAACAGAACAGCCAGAAGCACCGGAAACAGCATGAATACGCGCGACACCCGGGCAAGAAGCTGCGAAAAGATGATCAGGGCAAGCAGGGTCAGAATCGAGATCACCCAGTTGCTCGCCATCGCCGGCACGCCAAGCGCGAAGAGCGACAGACCGATCATCGTGATTGTGGGCGCGATGACAACCGGACTGATCGCCCGTTTTATGTATCCCATGAGCCCGCTGTATCCGAGGACTATTTCAAAGAGGGATGCAACCATGATGGCAATCGCCACCTGCTGGATCATGATCTCCCAGCCAAGATGCTGGGCGCTCACCAGACCGATAATCGCGAAGGTGGGGGGCAGAAAAGAGAACGAGCTCCCCTGAATGATCGGCAACCTGTTCCCGATCGGTGACTGCTGGATGAGCGTCGCAATGCCCATACAGAAAAACACCGTCGAGATAATCAACGCCTGCTGTTCCACCGGGACCTTCATTGCACCGCCGACAATGAGGGGAACAAGAACCGTTGCTCCGAACATAGTCAGGTACTGTTGAATTCCGAGAAGAAACGCGAGGCCCCAGCGCGGGCGACTTCCGATAGGGTAGATTACCCACCCTTTGGCCGCTGAACTAACGTCACTCATCTGACTCCTCCATTCCGGACCGATTCGTGCTTGCACCGGTGACGGCCTGCAGGCACGGCGCTCCGATTCAATGCCCGGGCGGCTCCCGCCGGGCCATATGTCCTGAACCGGTGATTCACGAACGTAGCAGGTGACCGTCCGCCGAACGGAAACTCTGCGATTTTTTCGTGGAACTCCCGAGTTCTCACACCCGATTGAACACCCGATGGGGTTTACCGGTTGGAATTGTCAGCTGATGAACAGAGTTGCGCGCACATGCCTCCACCGCAGGCGCGCCGGAGGCCCGCCTGAACTTTGAAGGTCTATCTCAGCTCCAGCCGTTTCACATTATTGTAACAGAACTCCCCAAAGAAGCAAGAAAAATCGTTACTTCGCGATTCATGATTCCATTTGTCCTGCTTTCCGAATCGCCGCAAGCACCCTTGGGGGAGTCAACGGCAGCTCCCGCACGCGGGCACCAGTAGCGTTGTAGAGAGCATTGGCGATGGCTGCGAGCGGCGTGTCGATTCCGATCTCACCGACCGATTTTGCCCCGAACGGTCCCGAGGGTTCGTAGCTCTCGCGCGAACTCGACGGTCAACTTTCCGACGTCCTGCCGCGACGGAATCTTGTACTGCATCATGTCGTTGGTGAGCATGGACCCGACTCTCCGAGTATTGGACGTCCTCGTAAAGAGCCATCCCGATGCCCTGCAGCAGGCCGCCCTCCACCTGGATCCGGGCGAGGTTGGTGTTGATCGTCGTGCCGCAGTCGACCACAGCCGCGAAGTCGATGACGTCAATCTTGCCGGTTTCGACGTCGATCTCGATCTCCACGAATCCCGCCATGTAGGGCGGCGGTGATTTCTCCCCGGTGTAGGAGCCAGACGTTGCAATCGTCTTCATTTTCGCCGCGTTGTGGTAGAGGGTATCGGCGCTGAACTCCTTCAGCCCGACAAGCTTCTTTCCCGTCGGCCGCGGTGAACATCTTTCCGTCGAACTCGACCTCATCGGGTCTGAGCTCGAACTTGTCCGCAACGGCTTCGCGCAATGCCAGTTTCATTCTCTGCGCGGCCTCGATGACTGCGTTGCCCGAGACGTAGGTGGTGCTCGACGCGTAGGCACCGACATCGTAGGGGGTGTGATCGGTGTCTGATGCGTAGACGATGATGTCGTCGCTTCCGACGCCGAGCTCTTCGGCGGCAATCTGCGCCAGAATCGTGTCGCTCCCGGTTCCCAGGTCGGTCGCCCCGATGTGGAGCTTGAAAAATCCACCGTCCTGGAGCTCGAGATTGGCCGATCCCATGTCGATGAGCGGAATCCCGGAGCCCTGCATGGCGATGGCCATTCCTTTTGCGCGGATCCTTCCGGGAGCGACCTCGTAGGCAAGCTTTGCCGGGTCCCAGCCAATCAACTCGCGGCCGCGCCTGACGCAGTAGTCGAGCTTGCAGCTTTCGACCACCATTTCCACGCCTTCGCCGCCTTCACCCATGATCCGGAAGACTTCGCTCGTCTCACCTTCGGCAATCATGTTCTTCCTTCGCAGCTCGATCGGCATCCATGCCCAGCTTATGGGCAAGCTCGTCGATTGCCGATTCGAGGGCGAAGTTGCCCTGGATCGCGCCGTAGCCTCGGAAAGCGCCGGCGGGAATCTTGTTGGTGTAGACGATGCTGCCGCCAAATCGGGCGGAGTCGATCTTGTTGTAGAGCGGGAGCGTCTTCGACCCGCCGACCATGAAGACAGTGAGCGCGTGCTCGCCGTAGGCTCCCGTGTTCGAAAGAACCTGCATGTCGATTGCACGTATGTGACCGTCTTTGGTGGCACCGAGACGAATGTCGAGGCGCATCTGATGCCGGGAAAAAGAGGCTTCAAATACCTCTTTGCGAGTCATCACCACCTTGGCGGGCTTTCCTGTCTTCAACGTCACCAGCGCCGCATAGGGCTCGACGTGCACGTGTTGTTTCGCGCCGAACCCACCGCCGATGCGGGGTTTCTGGACGCGGATATTGCGGAGAGGCATCTCGAGCGCCTGTCCGAGAAGTCGCCGCGTATGGAATGGATTCTGGGTGGAGGTGACCACGTTGAGCCTTCCGTGCAGATCCAGATAGGTGAACGCGGTATGGGGTTCCAGCGCGACGTGTGCCTGCGCCTGGGTAAAATAGGTGCTTTCCACGGTGACATCGCTGTCGCGAAGCGTTTTTTCGATGTCGCCGATTTCCATGTTGTACGCGGCGGCGATATTGCGTTTCGGCTCGAAACCGATCGGAAACATGTCGTGGATTTCCGGTTCCGGGTGAAGCACGACTGCGTTGTCGATCGCCTGCTCGAAATCGAGCACAGCGTCGAGCACTTCGTATTTCACCTCGATCAGGTTCATCGCCGCGCGCGCAGTATCGTCGTCGGATGCCGCCACGAGCGCCACTTCGTCCCCTACGTATCGTACGTACTCATCGAAAATGAACTTGTCGTGGGGACTCGGTTCCGGATGACCCTGGCCGGCGCGCGTATAGGGAATGCGTCGGACGTCGGTATGGCTGAGCACGCATTCGACGCCGGGGAGCTTCAGCGCCTCGGTGGCGTCGATGGCAAGAATTCTCGCATGAGCGTGAGGACTGCGGAGGATGCGAACAACCAGCGCATCCTGCGGCGCGAGATCGTCGGCGTAGGCGGGACGCCCGACCACGAGACCAATCCCATCAATTTTGGCCCTGCTCCTGGTCACCTCGCTGAATTGCTTAGGCATGGGAGGCCTCCAGATATCTTTTGACGGCTCGCATCTGCCCCTCGTAGCCGCTGCACCTGCAGAGGTTTCCCGCCAGGTAGTGCCTGATCTGTTCGTCACTGGGGGTTCGGAGCTCCTTCTTCATGGCGAGTACGGTGAGCGCGAAACCCGGAGCGCAGAATCCGCACTGGTCGGCTCCTTCGGCAACAAGGAAGTCTGCAAACTCTGCCGCCTCTTTCTCAACGCCTTTCACGGTCGTCACTTCCCGACCGTCGGCCCGGGCCGCGAGGAAGGAGCAGGAGGGGATCGGGACGCCGTCGAGAAGCACGGTGCAGACACCGCAGCTACCGGTATCACAGCCCTTTTTTACCTCGGTGAAGCCCGCGGCCCGGAGCACATCGACAAGCAGATCGCCGGGGAGAATATCCAGAGATTCTTCCCGCCCGTTTATGGACACCGTAATGTTCACGCTACAACCTCCGTAATCGCGCGACGGACGAGCGTCGCACATACGCTCTTGCGGTAGTCGGCTGTACCGCGAATGTCGCTGCGGAACGAGACCTCCCCGGCAGCCGTGGCTGCGGCCTTTTCGATGATCTCCGCTTTCGGGTGCTCCGCAGTTCCCAGAATTTCGGCTGCCTTCGCCGCAAGGCGCGACGGCCCTGGACGTGCGCCCACGGCGATTCGCCAGGAGCCGCCTGAAATTGCAGTCGCCACATTGACAATCGGCAGATCCTGCCGTGTGTTTCGGATTGACAGGAAAGCGCCGCGTCCAGCCTCGAGCACGATCTTCTCGATGAGCAGCGGCCCCCGGTTGTTCCCGGAAAGAAAGTCCGCGAAATCGACCTCCCCGACGTTGTAGAGGGAAACCCGCGCGTTCATTGCCAGGAAGACGGTGTTGAGGTCGGAGAACCCGTATCGACCGGCGACGGTGCCGCCGACCGACAGGACGTTTCGCATCTGCACCCCGACAATGTGGCCAACGGCATTCCGAAAGAGCGGCCCAAATATTCACGGCCCCGATGGCAAAAACGGGATGACGATCCCGATCAGGAACGTCGCCAGTGTCCCTTTCTCAGTGTTACGACCCCGAGCGTAAACGCGAGGACCACGTACAAGATCGCACCGAAACCCACTCCCCACCACATGGTTCCTCCTTCAGGTTTTCGCCTCGAGCGCGCCGGCCCGGGTGTGCTGCTGCATCACCTTGACGGAACTCCCGGGCCGGGCACACCGCCACGCGGGCACACCCGCGCTCAGGGCAACATGTCAGCGGCGAGCCGCATCGGAGTCACCTCGTTGGCATGAACGTCCACCGCCGTGAACGCGGATCAGGAGTGGCCGTCGCCCCCGTAGATCAACCAGACGCGCCGGTTCGACCTCGAACCACGCGGAAGCCCAGTCCGCCCGCGAGCCGTGCCGCGCTTCCCCAGGCGGCGAGCAGCCTTTCGGGCGGTCGCTCGACGATCGTCGCGTGACCGTCGACGGCAAGCGCCCGGTGGCAACAGCGTTCGCCGTCGGCAAGGACAACGGACGCCCAGGGTCTCCGCTCGACGTTGCGAAGGCGGTTTCCCGCGACGGTCGCGAACCAGAAAGGAAGCGCCGAGGACGGTGAATGCGACCGGACGGGCCTGGGCATGCCCCTCCGCCGTCGTCGTAGCCAGTACGCAGAAGCGTCGCTCGTCGAGGAATGCCGCCAGCTGCGCTGCGTCCATCGCCGACTCCCGCGGCCACGAGCCGCTGAGCGCGCGGCCGGCCCGCGCGTAACTGGCCTCCTGAACCCGGGACCAGGGCTTCGGCGTCGATCACATCAGGCGGCACCGGCACCGATCATAGGACGGTCGTCTCTCGAGCTTCTGTCGCACCTCGGTGGAGACCCCGCGCCAATGGGCCTCCACGCGAGGGCGCTGCGCACGCCTTCCGGGCGAATGGGAGGATCCACGCAGTGAGCACAGTCTCCTCTTCCTTCACGCCGGGATTGCGGACGAGCCGGATGTGGCGGCCGCAGGTCGAGGTACATGGCAGCTGCCGGCTATCGGTCGATCGCGCCCGATCTGCGCGGGTTCGGAGAACGGCGACTGGAACCCGAGCCCTTCTCGTACCTGAGGGACGCGGAAGGGCTCCTCGACGGGACCAGGCCGCGGTGGTCGGCTGTTCGCTCGGCGGTCGTGTCGCGCTCGAGCTGGCCCTTCATCGCCCCGATCTCGTCGAGCGTCTGGTCGTGATCGCGCCCGGTCTGCCCGGTTGGGAGTGGTCTGACGAGACGCGCGCCGGCTGGGCTGCCGAGGAGGCGGCCTTCGACTCGGGCGACCTGGACGGCGCGGCGGAGGCAAGCGTGCGGATGTGGGTCGACGGGCCGAACCGCGCGCCGGACAAGGTCGACGCAGCCCTCCGGGCGTCGGTGACCGCGATGGTGCTTCGCTCCTACGAGTTGCAGCAGGGTGCCTGGGAGGCCGGTGCACGGGAAGAGGAACTTCTCGATGCTCCCGCGACCGGCCGGCTCGGGGAAATCCGTTGCCCGACATTGGTGCTCGTCGGGGAGGAGGACGTGGCGGATATGCGCTCGATCGCCGCCCACGTCGCCGATTCGATCGAAGGCGCACGACTCGTGACCGTCCGGAACGCAGCTCACCTACCGAATCTCGAGCGCGCAGATGAGGTCGATGCGTTGCTGCTCGCCTTCCTCGGCGACAAGTGAGACGACTGGACCACGCTCCCTCGGAAACGCGCGAGCACGAGCAACGACTACTGGCACGGCGAGGACTGAGCGCCTTCCGATCTACGGCTTCGGTCGACCACCTTCGTCATGACCCAGCGGTGCTTGCCGATCTTGCGGTCGCGGACGAATCCGAGCTTCTCGTATGTCGACAGAGCGCCGTTGAAGAGAAAGCCGGCAGGAACTGAGCCTGCGTCCTCCGGGTAGCCCTCCACCCTCCCGCCCCCGAGACCCGCGATGAGGTCGAGCGCGCCCGCGAGCCCTGCGCTGGCGACACCCTTTCTCCGGTGTCCTTTACCGACGAAGTTGCACGCGATCCGCCAGTCCGGCAATGTCGTAAGCCCCTTCTCGTACGCGGCGCGACTCTTGATCCTCGGCACCTCGCCGGGGCTGCCGAACTGGCACCAACCCACGCAGTCATCGCCATCGAAGACAAGTGCCGCATGCGCCGTGCCCGCCTGCACGCGAGCCAGCTTTCGCTCGCGCTTGGGGGGCACCGTGCCTTTACTGTCTTCGTGAAACCCCATGCACCAGCAGCCCCCGAAGACGCCGTTGTTGCGCTCGACCAGCGCAGCAAAGGCGGGCCAGGTCGACTCGTCCAGGGCTTTGATGGCCCACGTCGGCACGACGGTGGAGGGTAGCCACCGACGAGGGCAGTGGACCGGCGGCGGAGTCGGCCGAAATCGTCGCTGCCCGCCTGATGCCCACCGGCGGGAAGACGGAGGCTGCCGTTTCGTTCTGAACCGACATGCACTCCCGCTTCATCGGGGGCGTTACCGTTCGGCCGCTGCGAAACGGCGATACCTCGACGGTGGACGCCGTGTTCTCGAGGTTGAGCGACGAGTCGCGGCGGCGGCGCTTCGTCGGTCCCAAGCCCCGACTGTCGGAGTCCGAGTTCGCCTTCCTCGCCCGCGTCGACGGAGATCACCACGTCCTGGTCGCGTACGCCCAGGGCGATCCCCTGCCGGCCGGGGTAGCACGGTTCGTCCGACAGGGTCAAGCGGCAGAGGTCGCGTTCGCAGTCGTCGACGAACGCCGGGGCGCAGGATCGGATCGGCGCTCGCCGAGGCGCTCACGGACGACGCGCGCGCAGCCGGCATCCTCGAGTTCCACGCCACTGTCACCGGCGACAACCAGCCGGTGGTCTCGCTGCTCTCGCGCGCTACGTGCAGGCTGCGGGCGACCTGGCTCGGCGGCGGCGAGCGCAGGCTCGTCGCCGCGCTCTCGTCGAGCGAGCTCCGAACTTCGGTACGAACGGCGGCGGTAACACCGTCCGGCGATCTTCCGAGACTCGGTTCGTGCCGGAGGCGCCGCTTCGGATGAGTAAGAACGGCCTCGTCGTCGATGGTGACGGATGGTTCGTCGTCAACGCGCGTGAGTCGCGGTGGAAGGACGAAGGTCCGCTCGGCTCCTACTGCACGTTCGAGGGCAAGAGGCGGTTCCCACATTTCGGCATCAACATCAGCGTGCTCGAGACGGCGAGCGGATCGGCATGTATCACCGCGAGAAGGCGCAGGAGGCGTTCCTCGTCCTTACCGGTGAGTGCACCTTGATCGTCGAGGGGCAGGAACGACGGCTGAGGGGCATGGGACTTCTTCTACTGCGCACCCCAGACCGAGCACATCATCGTGGCGGCGGGTCGAGCAATCCGCGGTCGTGGTTGGCCGTAGGCGCACGCGGACGTGGCGTCGGCGGTGAGACGCTTTACACGGTCTGCAAGGCCGCGGCCCGCTACGGGGCCAGCGTTTACGCGTGCGACTGCCCGACCCCGCCAGAGGCCTACGGCAAGGTGTGGGCGAAGCTGCCACGCTCCCGGTTCGTGAAGTATCGGCAAGGCTGGTTGGCCGACGACTGACCACGAGCTCGGGCTGCGCGAGTGTTTGCGCGAAGTGCTTGCGAATGTCCCCTGGCCGTTCGCTTACACCCCGTCGAAGGCTGGTGCGAAGCGGAATCGGCCCGTAATCCCAGAGTGGTACGCGGCAAGTGTCCGCACCTGGAAGTGATCTCCCCAGAGGGGATCCGGCAGCTCGATGTCAGTTGCGCCGCCGGCACGAAGCCGAACCGCGGGTAGTACTCAGTCGCCGACGAGTCCCACCAGCGGGATGTCCAAGGCATCGGCGGCCGCCAACACCGCATGCACCATCGCCTGCCCGACCCCTGACCTCTGATGCTCGGGGAGCACCCCGATCGGGCCCAGTCCGGCGGACAAGATGCACTCCACCGGTCGCCCGGCTACAGACCACGTGGCCGACGGGCCCCCCGTCGGTGGGGGCGGCAACAAGCGACAGCGCCCCGAAGACATCGCCCGCTTCGATCAGGCGATCCACCAGCCCAACCTCGACCGGAGCCCAATCGGGATCGTCAGACCGACGAAACGCCTCGGCATGGATTCGCCGAACAGCATCACGGTCGTCCGGCCCGTACCGATCGGGATCAGCATCGCGGACACATCGTGACACCGCCGCGCCTACCTGCTCCACCGCGCCGACCGCGCGGAATGTTCACTGAGCGTCAGACGTCGGCGGACGGCTACCGCTCTTGACCTACCGGAACTTGTCGATGCCGTGGCCATCGTCGCGCTCCCAGCCGTAGGCGGCGAGGTAGCCCCAGCAGTCGGGTCGGCTGCCGTCAGTGTCCGTGACGGCGTAGGCGTCGGCAAGCTGGCGCGCGCTGACGATGGAGCCCGTCCAGCGCTCGGCGTCGCCGGCGCGAGCGAGGGCGGCAACGCCCCGGGCGACATACGTCGGCGACTCGGAGATCGCGAAGCCGGGACGGTGCCGGCAGGCATCCCGCCAGTTCGCCTCGGAGACGCCAAAGTTCTCGAGCATCCGCTCCGAGCGCAGCCAGCCGGGAGTCACCCCGACGACCGCCACCGGCTCGTTCTCCAGCTCGACCGCGAGCCCCTTCACGATCCGCTCGACGTTGGCCTTGACGAGGTCGTAGTAGAAGCCCACGTTGCGCCGAAACTCGGCGTTCGCCTCCGAGGTGCCGTCCGTCATCTCGACGACGAGGCCGTAGGTGCCCAGGGCCTCGGCGGTGCGCAGCATGAGCGGAATGGCGGCACGACAGGTGATCAGATGCGTGTGCACGCCCATCTGCAGCATCCGCAGCCCGCCCGCCCAGTCGTGCTCCCAGAGCGGCTTGTCCCATTCCATGTACCGGTCGCCGCCGAAGATGTCGTTGACGAGGACGTCCAGCCGGCCCTGGTCGCGCTGGATTCCCGCGACTAACTCGGCAACCGAGGCAGGGTCTTCGTGATCGACCACCAGCGCGGACCCTGTGCCCCCCGCCGCCGCGATCAGGTCGGCGGTTTCCTCGATCGTCTCGGGCCTTCCCATCTCAGAGGGCCCGGACGTACGGCTGCTGCGGCCGGTCGCGTAGACGTAGAAGCCCGCACGGGCGAGCTCGACAGCGATCGCACGGCCTGCCCCACGCGTCGCGCCTGCAACCAGCGCCACCTGCCCCGACAGCGGCCACTCAGACGACACCACCACCTCCACTCACCATCCACCTCGCCCGCCCCGAGGATAGATCCTCGGCCGAGCCGGTGTTACTTCCCGGACTGCAGCTCCCAGGCGCCGATCACCGCGTCTTCCACGGCATCGGCATTCCCGTTCTCAAGGTCCGCGACCACCATCATGTGCTTCGCGAAGCGCTTCGGCACCGAGAAGGTCTCGGGAAACGACTGGAGCAGGAGGTCTCGAAACTCGAACGACGCACGAATGACGATGTGGCTGTCGTCGAGCTGCCGCGCCACCAGGCGGCCGCGATACCGCCAATCAAGCAAGCCCTCCCGACGACGCTCGGAGACACCGTCGAGCTGGGCAGCCAGGCGGCTGAGGTCCGCTGGCGTCACCGGGCAATCGTCGCATGTCGGTCGAGAATGTCCGCCAGGCGCAACACGACCTGCCGAGCTGTTGGTCGCCTGAACCAGGTTGCAGACGTTGATGGGCGTCACTTGTTCGTCGGCTGCCCTGCCTTGGCCGGCTTGTTCGTCGGTTGCGCCGACCGCGGGCAGCTGCTCGGTCGCAGTGACGTTCCCGTCCGCGTCGAGCGTGCGGATCGCCGCGGCGGCTCCGGCCGGCATGTCCGTCGTCGAGGCGAACAGGTTGTTCTCGACCGGCGTCGAGTCGAGCACGTTGCCGTTCTCGTCGAGCGCCTGGACGGTGGCGACGCCGTCCGCCGCCACCCCCTGAAGCCGGGTGAGCCCGGGAACGTCAGCGCCTGGACCGTCGCGGACGGGAAGTCGTCGGCGTTCAGGTCGCAGCCGAAGCCCTTCCCGAACTGCCCGTCGACGCGCACCATCGCGAAGCAGAAGTTGCCGTCCGCATTCCGCGTCGCGTAGAAGGCGACGCCGTTCAGCGTGCCGAGGGACTGCATCGTCCCGCCCACCTTCAGCTCCTGCATCGCGGCGTCGAGCTTCGTCTCGCCGGGCAGGACCGAGCTCGACCGACACGGGCGTTCCGCCGTTCGAGATGCCGAGCAGGTCGCCGAGCCTGCCGGCGAACGCGGCGGCCGGGATCGCGACCGCGGCCGCGAGCGCGACTGCGACGCGACGCGGCGCGGGCGGACACGGATCGACTCGGGTGGATCGAGTCGGCTTGCCGGTCGGCACGGGGTTCGCCGCTGCGAGGCGGGCGATGACGTCGTTGTTCATCTCGTCACTCCTTTGGGCTCTGGTCGAAAGGACGCAGCGGCGGCGAGCTTCGACGCGAGCCGCGACTTCGCCCGGTGGTAGCGGACGCGGCAGGCGACGGACGAGCAGCCGAGCACGGTAGCCGCATCGGCGAGCGACAACCCCTCCCACGCGACGAGCCGGAGGACCTCCCGGTCCCGCTCGCTCAGGGCGTTGAACGCCGCGGCGAGCGCGCCGTCACCGACGGGAGCGGGCTCGCCGGCGGCGCACCTCCTGCCCGTGCGCGACCCGCGCGCGCTTGCGCCGTTCATTCGCGAGCGTCTTCCGAGCGACGGCGTAGAGCCACGGCAAGGGCTCGGCCGGCACGCGGTCGATCTTCCGCAGGCAGACGAGAAAGGTGTCCGACACCACGTCGTCGACGACGGCCTCGGGCGCCCTGCGCCTCACGTACGCGCGGACCGCCTGATGGTGCTCGGCGTAGATCTGCTCGAACCGCTGCATCTCACCCCGTCTATGTCGCGAGGGGCGCACTGCGTTACAGCCGGGGACACCGCCGCCTCCTTTGGAGCACGTAGGAACGCTCGATCCTCGCGGCGAGCGGGACGGAGTGCCAGGCGGGAGAGGTCACCGAAGAGAGGATGGTCGATTCGCCACGGCGTGGAGGAACATTCCCGAACTGGCCCCGGGGAGGCGTTCCCACGCCGGCCCGGGACGCGCGCGAGGAGCTAAACTAACGAAATGGACATACTGTCGGGGAGTGAGGCTGCGCGCCGGTTGGGGACGAGCCTGCCGCGCGTGCTGCGTGCGATCGACCGGCTCGGAATGGGCGTCGATCGTCGACGTGGCGGCCGCGTGCGGCTGACCGTGGGGCAACTCGAGCGGCTTCGCTCGGAGTTGGGCGTAGTGCCGGCGGTGGACGGGCTCAGTCGCGTGGAGACACAGGTGCTGGCAGCCTTGGCGCGGGCGCCGCGCGGGCTGGCCTCGGTGCGCGCGGTTGCCCGGCGCGCGGGCGTGTCGCCGACCGCCGCCGCCGAGGCGGTTCAATCGCTGGAGGGGCGCGGGCTCGTCCGGCGTGAGCGCGAGTGGGTCGCCGCGGGTCGCGCCCGTGAGCTCGAGCTGTTGCGCGCGAACCTCGTCTCACCTCGGTGGCCGGCGCTCGCAGCACGGCTGGCCGCCGTCCGGCTTCCCGCCATTCCGGAGCCGACCCGGCCACGGCGGCTGCCGGCGCGGCTTCGCCACCTGTTCTGGAATGCCGACCCGGGCCGGGTCGACCTCAGTTCGCACGGCAGCTACATCGCGGAGCGGCTGCTCTCCACGGAGGACCTGGACGGCCTCGCCTGGGGCCTCCGCGCCCTCACCGCGAAGGACTGGGAGCAGGCCGCGCGTAACCGGGGCCTGTCGGCCGAGCTGCGGGCGCTCGCGCGCAACCTCGCCCGCGCTGCGCCCAGATGAGCCTGCCCGACTGGCTCGAAGAGCTCCTCCCCGGCGAGACCGCGGCGACCTGGAAGCTGATCGCCCCGCTCGTTCCCCGCGCGTGCTACCTGGGTGGCGGCACCGGGCTCGCCGTCCACCTCCGCCATCGGCCCAGCCGCGACCTCGACTTCTTCTACCACCGACCGGTCGTCGACCTCGACCGGCTCACGGAACGGCTCCAGGCCGCCGGCCCGTTCGCGGTCACCGAGCGCGCCCCCGGAACGCTCAACGGCGTCTTCGGCGAGACCCCCGTCCAGTTCCTCCAGGCCGGCCTGGTCAGGCCGGAGCGGCGGCTGGAGCGAACCACCCGGGTCGGCGGGCTGAACGTCGCCGGGCTCTCCGACCTGATGGCGATGAAGCTGAACGCGATCGCCGGCCGTGCCCAGCTGCGCGACTACTACGACCTGATGGCGGTCGAGGAGAGAGCCGGGCGCACGGTCGAGGAGGGACTCGGCCTCTTCCTCGCCCGCTACCAGCCCGAGCACGAGGACAGCGCGATCAGGCCGATCGTGCTCGCCCTCGGCCACCTCGACGACGTCGCCGACGACCCCTTCCTCCCCGTCGACCGCGACACGATCGCCCGCTACTGGCAGCAGCGCCAGCCGCAGATCATCGGCGCGATCGAACGCCACGGCATCACCAGACCCAATCCGCTCGAACCACCAGAACACCCACGGCAGCCGACCCCTCGACGTCGGGATCCGCCCGGCCTCAGCCGGTAGGGCGCTCTCTGGAGCGACAGAACGCGACCAGCGGTGACCCGCCGTGGGCGGGCTGGGCCTACGGCTTCGTGATGCTCGCGCGGAAGACGATGACGCGGTTGAAGCTCGTGCCGTCGATCCGGTAGCCGTGGCAGCCGGCCGCGCGGAGCCGGGTGACGGAGGGGCGATACTGCTGGCCAACGAGCTTGTAGCCGGGCGGATAGGCGCCGCGCCAGCCCGCCGGGATCCGCAGCTCGCTCGGCGGGGGCTCGCCGGAGTCGAAGCGAACCGTGTCACTACCCTCAAGGCTGGCGCCTCGGATCAGACCGGCCCTGAGCGATCCCGCCGTTGTCCAGGCTGGCGAGATCCCGAGGACAGCACCGGGGACGGCACCAGGTGCGCTCACCCGGCAGCTACGTCACGGATGACACGAGACACACCGAGGTGTGTTTTGCCTGCAAAGCGAAAACCGCGCTCTCACTCGGCTTTTCGCCCAAACGGCCTGATGCGCCTGGCAGGAATCGAACCTGCGACCTCGCGCTCCGGAGGCGCGCGCTCTATCCCCTGAGCTACAGGCGCGTTCGGGGCCGTAGTGTACCGGCGTGGAGCTGAGCGCCCGGATCGTCTCCCTCGACCTCGCCGAGCGGTTCACGATCGCGCGCGGGTCGCAGGACGTCGCCGAGGTCGTCGAGGTCGAGATCCGCCACGAGGGGGTCTCGGGCTTCGGCGAGGCCGCGCCGATCGAGCGCTACCACGAGTCGGCCGCGTCGGCGCTCGCCTACGCCGAGGCGGCGGCGGAGACGATCGGGGACGATCCGTTCGCGCTCGAGGAGGTGATGCGGCGAGCTCCGGCCGAGCAGTTCGCGGCGCGGGCCGCGATCGACGCCGCGCTCCACGACCTGTGCGGCAAGCTCGCCGGCCAGCCGGTCTGGCGGCTGCTCGGGCTCGGACGCGCCGGGCCGCCGACCTCGTGGACGATCGGGCTCGCGACTCCCGACGAGATGGCGCAGAAGGCGGAGGCGGCGCACGCGGGCGGGCGGTTCCGGCGGCTGAAGCTGAAGCTCGGCGGCCGCGACGGCCTCGACGTCGAGCGTGTGCGTGCGGTCCGGGGGGTGACGGACGTCCCGCTCCAGGTCGACGTCAACGAGTACTGGTCGCTCGAGGAGGCGCTCGACGGCGCTTCCCGAGCTGGCAGCGCTCGGCGTCGAGTACTGCGAGCAGCCGCTGCCGGCGGGCGATCCCGGCGGGGCGGCGGCTGAAGCGGGGCTCGCCGATCCCGGTGTACGTCGACGAGGACTGCCATACGCTCGCCGACGTCGCCGCCTGCTCCGAGATCGCGCACGGGATCAACATCAAGCTGGCCAAGTCGGGCGGGATCCGCGAGGCGGTGCGGATGGCCCATGCCGCGCGCGCGCTCGGGCTCGGCGTCATGCTCGGCTGCATGGTCGAGACGGGGCTCGGCATCGCCGCCGGCGCCGCGATCGCGAGCCTGTGCGACCACGTCGACCTCGACGGCAACCTCCTCCTCGCGCGTCGACCCGTGGCCGGGGGTCGAGCTCGTCGACGGCGTGCAGACGCCGTCGACGCGCCGGGCTCGGGGTCGGCTCCGGTGCCGACGCGCAGAGTGAGCAGAAGCGCTATCTGATTCTCGCCGAGGGGCGTTCGGGCGATCCGCACTACGGCAAGACGATGCGGGGAGTCGTCGCGTACGGCGCCGATCCCGTGGTCTGCATCGTCGACTCGGAGCGCGCGGGGGAGACCTACGAGGGGATCCCGATCGTGGGCTCGGTCGACGAGGCCCTGCGTTTCGGCCCGACGGTCGCGCTGGTCGGCGTCGCCACCCAGGGCGGGCGGTTCCCGCCGGCCTGGCGGGAGCTCCTGAAGAGCGCGATCTCGAGCGGGCTCGACCTCGAGAACGGCCTCCACGAGCTCGTCGGCACGGATCCCGAGCTGACCGAGCTCGCGCGCCGGCACGGCGTCGAGCTCCGCGACCTGCGGCAGCCGCCCGCGGGGCTGAACGTGCCGACCGGGGAGAACCTCGACGTCTCCGCGCGCGTCGTGCTCGACGGTCGGATCCGACTGCGCGATCGGGAAGATGACCGTCGCCCTCGAGCTCGACCGGGAGGCGAGGCGGCGCGGCATCGCCTCGGTCTTCGTGCCGACGGGCCAGACCGGGATCGCGATCGCCGGCTGGGGGATCTCGATCGACGCCGTCGTCGCCGACTTCGTCGCCGGCGCCGCCGAGCGCCTCGTCGTCGAGGGGGCCGGCGCGCGGCGGCGAGCTGCTCTGGGTCGAGGGCCAGGGGGCGCTCGCTGCACCCGGCCTACTCCGGCGTCACGCTCGGGCTGATCCACGGCGCCGCGCCCGCACGCCTTCGTCCTCTGCCACCGGGCGGGCTCGACCGAGATCGAGGGCTACCCCGGGCACCCCCTGCCGACGCTTCCGGAGCTCGTGGAGCTCCACGAGCGAATCGCGCTTCCCCGCCGGCCGGCGCGCGTCGAGGCGATCGCCCTGAACACCCGCGGCCTCGACGACGCGGCGGCGCGGTCGGCCGTCGGCCGGGCCGAGCAGGAGACCGGGCTCCCCGCGGACGATCCTGTGCGCTTCGGGGCGGCAAAGCTCGCCGACGTCCTGATCGGCTGAACCCGATCCCCGGCCGGCGGCCGCCGTCGCCGTCGCCGTGAACGAGCCTGCCCGCTGGATTCCGGCATTCGGCGGGCTTGACACGAACACATGTTCGGTATAGAGTCTCGAACACATGTTCGCCAGGGTCGTCGTCATCATCGCGCTGCTCGTCCTCGCCGTCGCCTGGGGTGCACGGCGCTCGGACGGCGCCGGAGCGGGAACAGGTGTACGTCGTTCGGGCGGGCGACACGCTCTGGTCGATCGCGGCGTCGCACTACGGCGGCGATCCGCGCGAGGGCGTCTGGCGGCTCCAGCGCCGCAACCAGGGTCGGCGGCGTCGTCACGCCCGGAGAGCGGCTCGTCCTTCCGTAGCCCGGCCGGCGGATGCCGCCGCGACCGGCCCTAGACTTCCCGGTCAGACCGTCATGGACCTCGACGTCGTCTTCCTCGGCACGGCCGGCTCGATGCCGACCGCCGACCGCGCCCCGACCGCGCTGCTCGTGCGCCGCGGCGGCGAGCGCCTGCTCTTCGACTGCGCCGAGGGCACGCAGCGCCAGATGCTGCCGCTCGACGCTCGGGCTGGTCGACCTTCGCGAGGTCTTTCTGACCCACTTCCACGCCGACCACTACCTCGGGCTGCCGGGGATGCTGAAGACCTTCGCCCTCCGGGGGCGCGACGTCCCGATCACGATCTACGGGCCGCAGGGGCCTCGGCGAGCTGTTCGGATCGCTGCGGCGCGATCTTCGGGAGGCTGACCTATCCGTACGAGCTCGTCGAGCTCGCGGCCCGGCGACGCGCTCGAGCGCGACGGCTACCGGCTGGTGACGTTCCCGGTCGCGCACGGCGTCTCCGTCGATCGGCTACGCGCTCGTCGAGGAGGAGCGGCCGGGGCGGTTCGACGTCGCGCGGCCGACGCGCTCGGCGTCCCGCACGGTCCCGAGCGGGGCGCCCTGCAGCGCGGCGAGCCGGTCACGCTGGCGGACGGCCGCGTCGTCGCGCCCGACGCAGGTGCTCGGCGCGGGGCGGCCGGGCCGGACGCTCGTGATCGCCGGCGACACCGCGCCCCGTCCGACCGTCGCAGAGGCGGCGCGCGGCGCGGAGGTGCTCGTCCACGAGGCGACCTTCCTCGAAGACGAGCGGGAGCGCGCCCGCGAGACGGCGCACTCGACCGCGACAGATGCGGCCGGCGCTCGCCCGGGCGGCGGGGTGGAGCATGCTCGCGCTCACGCACCTCTCGAGCACGCTACTTCGGGCCCGAGGCGGCGCGGGAGGCGCGGGCGATCTTCGCCGAGACGGTCGTTCCGAGGGACTTCGATATCATCGAGATCCCTTCCGGGAGCGGGGCGGGCCGCGGCTGATCAAGGGCGGAGCGCTCCCGCGCCGGTCGACGACCGACCATCTGCCGAGGAGAGAACGCCCGTGGCCGAGGAGACCGCACGATGACGAGGATGGTTCAGGTCGCGCTGGCGGAGGACGTGACCGAGGCCGAGGAGATCCAGGCGATTCTCGACGCGGCGGGCATCTCCTCGGAGCTCGAGACCGCGGTCGAGCACCATCCGCAGCGAGACCGAGGACGCTCCCCAGAAGGTGCTCGTCCCCGAGTCGTCGCTCGAGGCCGCACAGCACGCGATCGAGTCGATGACCGACCCGGATGAGCTCGTCTCCGACGCCTGATTCGGCGCCGTCGCAGAGGTCTACGACGAGGTCCGCCCGGCGGACGCGCAGTGGCAGGAGGTCTTCGAGCGTCCTCGTCGAAGAAGGGCGGGCTCGGCGACCGGGGCGGGTGCTCGACGTCGGCTGCGGAACCGGCGGCTCGTGGCGGCGCTTGCCGGCCGGGGCGTCGCCGCCGCCGGCGTGGACAGCTCGCCCGAGATGCTCGCGGTCGCGCGGCGCAAGCTTCCCGACGCGAGATTCATCGAGGCGTCGAGCCGAGCAGCTCCCGTTCCCCGGACGCGGCGTTCGACCGCGTCGTCTTCAGCCTCGTCGTCCACCTGGTCGATCGGAGGGCGGCGCTCTCCGAGGCACGCCGGGTCGTGCGCTCCGGGCGGGCGGCGTCGTCATCGTCACGTTCGACCGCTCGCACTTCGGCGGGTACTACCTCCAGCGGTACTTCCCCTCGATCCGCACGATCGACGAGCAGCGCTTTCCGGAGGAGAAGACGCTGCGCGCCGAGCTGGCGGCCGCGGGCTTCGTCCGCACGCGGGTCGTCCCGCTCCGCCAGGAGGCAAGCGTCGACCGCGAGTGCGTGCTGCGGCGCGTGAAGGCGCGCCACATCTCGACACTGCAGCTCCTCGACGAGGCCGAGTACGCGGCCGGGCTGGACCGGCTCGAGCGGGAGCTGCCCGCGGTCGTCGGCTACTCGAGCCACGTTCCTGCTCGTCGTGTCCGAGCGGTGACGCCCGCGGTGGCGAGGAGCGTCGACACCCTGCTTCGCCGCGGCACGGGCCCGGCTCTCGCGCCTGACGCCGGCCGAGGCGCTCGCGGGCCGGAACGAGGGAGCCCTGCTCGTCGACACGCGCTCCGCCGACGAGCAGCGGGAGCAGGGCGGCCTCGATTCCGGGCGCCGTGCACTATCCGCTCTCGGTCGTCCTCTGGCGGCTCGACGAGATGCCGCGGACAACGCGCGTGATCCTGATCTGCCGGCACGGCTACTCGTCCAGTCTCGCGGCCGCACAGCTCAAGGATCTCGGCTTCCGCAGTGCGACGGACGTGATCGGGGGAGTCGAAGGCTGGCGTTCCGCCGGCCGGCCGTCATCCCCCCGGCGCGTTGAGCCTGGACGCCGATCTGCGTGGCGGCGCGCCCACTGAGTCGCCGGGCCGCTTCCGTCCGAATTCCGGCCGAACGGGCCTGCACCTGGCCGAGCGTCCGGCCGCGGGCGACGGCGGGCTCGCTCGGCCAGCCGTCCCACGGCGTCCCGTCCTCACCGCCCAGCCGAAGCTCCGCGATCACGATTCCGCGGCAGGCCGAGCTCTCTCGGCGCGGCGGCGGGCCGCCGTCCCCTCGGCGAGGCGATCATTTTCGGTCGCGAGCCGAGCCGATCAGCGGTCGAGCGGCGCCCAGAACTGGCGCCTCGCCTCGGCTGCCCGCAGCGCCGAGAAGTGGTCGGCATGGAAGCCCGCTTCGACCGGATCACCGGCCTGGATGTTCGCGGCCGGGAACGCCCGCCCGCAGCCGGTGAGCAGGTCACGGCGCCGCTCCGGTAGTCCTCCTCCGACGGCGAGCATCAACCGCGTCGAGTGGGGCGAGCGAGCGCGAGGTCGACGACCTCCTCGGCCTGCGGGTTGAGCTCGCCGGGAAAGACGCTCATCACGGCTGCCGGGACGACTCCGATCGCCGGCGTGACCGGCGGCGAGCTCGACCGCGAGCCGGCCGCCGCGCGAGTAGCCGACGACGACGAACGGGACGCGCGGGCGCCCGAGCGGCGCACGGCGCCGTTCAGTGCGACCAGCGCGTGGCGGATCAGCGCCCGGCAGGCGCCGGGTGCGCTCTCGTAGCGCGGGATAGATGACTCGTCTCCCTGCGCGCGCGAGATGCTCGATCCACGGGCAGGTGGTTCGCCGGAGAGAGCTCGCTCGGGTCGAGGCCGTGCAGGAAGACGACGACCGCGCGCGGCGCGCCCTGCGCCCGCCAGAGCCAGTAGGCGTCGGCGCCCGACCCGAAGGGCCCGAGCATCCGCGGCGGCGTGGGCGAGCGGGCCGAGCCCCGCCGCCGGCCGCGGCCGCCAGCGCGAGGAGGGCGAGGCAGCGACGAGCGAGTCGGCGCACGCCTGCCTATGACGTCCTCCGCGACCCGCTAGTCTGCGCGCGCACCGTTCCTTTAACCCGGTCCCGTGAGGCCGGAAAGGAGTCGCATGAACACGCACGCCCGCAGTTCTCTCGCGCGACGGACGCGCCATGAGCCGCCGTGGACGTGGCGACCGGCCGGGTCGTCCTCGACGCCGACGCCCTCGCGCGGACGCTCAGGCGGATCGCGCACGAGATCGTCGAGCGCGAACCCCGAGCTCGACGAGCTCGCGCTCGTCGGCATCCACACGCGCGGCGTCCCGCTCGCGCACCGCCTGCGCCGGCTGATCGAGGAGCTCAGCGGCGTCGAGGTCGAGCTCGGCACCGATCGACATCACCTTCTACCGCGACGACGTGCACGTCCGCGCGCGGCGAGGCGCCGCTGCACCCGCAGCCGCTCGTCCGCGACACGAAGCTCGACTTCCCGCTCGAGGGGCGCACCTGCGTCCTCGTCGACGACGTCCTCTACACCGGCCGCACGATCCGGGCCGCGATCGAGGCGCTCTTCGACTACGGCCGCCCCGCCCGCGTCCAGCTCGCCGTCGTCGCCGACCGCGGCCATCGCGAGCTGCCCGATCCGCCCCGACTACGTCGGGAAGAACCTGCCCACCGCGCGCGGCGAGCGCGTCCAGGTCCAGCTCGTCGAGGTCGACGAGGTCGACCGCGTCCTGCTGATCCTCCCGAGGAGGAGCCGACCGATGACCGACATCCACCTCGTGCGGGACGAGCTGCTCCGCCGTCCGACCCGCCCGTCGCGGCGGCACCTGATCTCGATCGGCGACCTCGACCGCGACGACGTCGAGCGGCTGCTCGCCACCGCGCGCAGCTTCGAGCGCTCGCTCGAGCGCGAGATGAAGAAGCTGCCGACGCTGCGCGGCCGGCTGGTCGTCAACATCTTCTTCGAGTCGTCGACGCGCACGTCGTCGAGCTTCGAGCTCGCCGCGAAGCGGCTCTCCGCGGACGTGATGTCGATCAAGGCCACCGGCTCGTCGGTCGACAAGGGCGAGTCGCTCAAGGACACCGCGCTGACGCTCGACGCCTACGACCCGGACGTGATCGTCATCCGCCACTCCGCACATCGGCGCGCCGAACCTCGTCGCCCGCGTGACCGGGGCGCACGTCGTCAACGCCGGCGACGGCAAGCACCAGCACCCGACCCAGGCGCTGCTCGACCTGTACACGATCCAGGAGCACGTCGGGCCGGTCGAGGGCCTGCACGTCGCGATCGTCGGCGACGTGCTCCACTCGCGCGTCGCCCGCTCGAACATCCAGGCGCTCGCTGCTGATGGGTGCGCGCGTGACGCTCGTCGGCCCGCCGCGCGCTGATCCCGCGCGGGATCGAGGCGATGGGCTGCGAGGTCTCGACCGACATCGGCGCGATCGGGGACGCCGACGTCGTCTACGTCCTGCGGATGCAGCGCGAGCGGATGCTCGAGGCCGGCGCGAACTACGTCCCGAGCCTGCGCGAGTACACGGCGCGCTGGGGCGTGACGCCCGAGCGGCTGCGCCCGGGCCAGAAGGTGATGCACCCGGGGCCGATGAACCGCGGCGTCGAGATCGACCCGCGCGTCGCCGACTCGGCCGACGCGCTGATCGAGACCCAGGTGCGCGCCGGGCTCGTCGTGCGCATGGCCGTGCTCTACGACCTGCTCACCGCACGGGCCCGGTCGAGGTCGAGCCGCGGAGGTCGCCGAGGAGGTGGCGTGAGTCGCTCCTGCACGGCAGGAGCGGCGCAGCGACGACCTCGTCGTCCGCAGCGCCCGGGTGATCGACCCGGGCGAGGGGATCGACGACGCTGCTCGACGTCCGCGTCGACGGCGGCGTGATCGCCGACGATCGGCCTGAACGTCGGCCCGAACGGCCACCGGGTCGTCGAGGGCCGCGGGCTCGTGCTCGCGCCCGGCGTTCGTCGACCCGCACGTGCACCTGCGCACGCCCGGCCGGGAGGACGAGGAGACGATCGCCACGGGCACGGCGGCCGCCGCCGCCGGCGGCTACTGCGCGATCCTCGCGATGCCGAACACCGAGCCGGTCGTCGACTCCGCCGCGGTGCTCGGCTCGCTCGATCGAGGCCGCCCGCGAGCGAGGCGGAGGTGCCGGTCGGCTTCCTCGCCGCGATCACGAAGGGCCAGGAGGGCGCAGGAGCTGACCGAGATGGCCGAGCTCGCCGACGCGGGCGCGGCCGGCGTTCTCCGACGACGGCCGGCCCGTCGTCGCCGCCGGGCTGATGCGCCGCGCGCTCCAGTACCACGCGCTCACCGGCCGCCGGATCGCGCGTCCACTGCGAGGAGCCGACGCTTTCCGCGCGGCGGCCAGATGCACGAGGGCGAGGTCTCGGCCGAGCTCGGCTTCGCCGGCTATCCGTCGGTCGGCCGAGAGCGTCGATGGTCGGCCGCGACCTCGCGCTCGCCGCCTACGAGCGGCAGCCGATCCACCTGCTGCACCTCTCGGCGCGCGAGTCGGTCGAGCTGCTCTGCGCGCGCGCACGCCGACGGCGTGCAGGCGACCGGCGGAGGCGACGCCGCACCACCTCGTGCCTCACCGACGAGGCGGTGCGCTCGCTCGACGCGAACCTGAAGATGAACCCGCCGCTCCGCGCCGGCGGCCGACCGGCGGCGCTCGTCGAGGCGCTCGAGCGACGGCACGATCTCGGTGATCGCGACCGACCACGCGCCGCACGCGCGCCAGGAGAAGGACGTGCCGTTCGAGGAGGCGCCGTTCGGGGTCACCGGGCTCGAGACCGCCTTCGCGGCGCTGAACACGCACCTCGTCGAGCCCGGCCTCCTGCCGCTCGCGACGCTGCTCGAGCGGATGTCCGCCGGGCCGGCCCGGGCCTTCGGGCTCGAGCCGCCGCGGATCGCGGTCGGCGCGCCGGCGAACCTCGTCCTGCTCGACCCGGAGGCGACCTGGCGCGTCGGCGAGGAGCGGCTTCCGCTCGCGCTCGACGCAACTCGTGGCTGCTCGGGCGGACGCTGCAGGGCAGAGGTCGCGGCTGACGGTCGCAGCCGGCCGGTCGCCGGATCGAGCGTCGCCGGAGGGCGCGTGACCGGGCTTCCTCGTGCTCGAGGACGGCAGCGGTCTTCCGCGGCGAGTCGGTCGGCGCCGAGGGCTCGCGCGTTCGGCGAGGCGGTGTTCACGACCGCGATGACCGGCTACCAGGAGACGGTCACCGACCCGAGCTACGCGGGGCAGATCGTCTGCTTCACCGCGCCGATGGTCGGCAACTACGGCGTCGCCGACGAGCGCTCCGAGTCGGGCGCCGTCGCACGCCACGGCGGTGCGTCATGCGCGAGGCGCGCGGGCCGGCCTGGACGGACTGGCTCGCGCGAGCAGCGGCATCGTCGCGCTCGACCGGGATCGACACGCGCTCGCTCGTGCTCCACCTGCGCGAACGCGGGCGCGATGCGCGCGGCGGTGGTCGCCGGGCGACGCGCCCGCCGACGAGGCGCTCGCGGCGGTGCGCGGCGCAGCCGGCGATGGCAGGGCGCGCGCTCGTCGCCGGCGTCTCCCCGGCGAGCCGTACACGTTCGCGCCGAGCGGCGCGGTGCGGGTCGCGGTGGTCGACTACGGCGTCAAGCGCTCGATCCTGCGCCGGCTCGCGCGGCGCGGGCGCGGCCGTCGACGGTCTTCCCGCACGACGTCGACGCCGACACGCTCGCCGGCTACGACGGCGTGCTGCTCTCGCAACGGCCCGGGCGACCCGGAGCCGCTCGTCGAGCGAGGCGGCGCACCGTGCGCGAGCTGCTCGGCCGCGTGCCCGTGCTCGGGATCTGCCTCGGCCACCAGCTGCTCGGCGCTCGCCACCGGTCACGAGACCTTCAAGCTCCCGTTCGGCCACCGCGGCGCGAACCATCCGGTGCTCGAGCGCGCCACCGGCCGCGTGCTCGTCACCTCGCAGAACCACGGCTTCGCGGTCGCTCCCGGCGAGGACGGGCGAGGCGACGCACGTCTCGCTCTACGACGGCACGGTCGAGGGGCTTCGCCTTCCCGAGCTGCGCGCCCGGTCGGTGCAGTTCCACCCCGAGGCCGGCCCGGGCCCGCACGACGGCTGGCCGATCATCGCCGAGCTGGGTCGAGGAGCTGCGGCAGCGATGCCTAGGCGCGACGACCTCGAGACGATCTGCCTGATCGGCTCGGGCCCGATCGTGATCGGCCAGGCCTGCGAGTTCGACTACTCCGGCTGCCAGGCGCTGAAGGTGCTGCGCGAGGACGGCTTCCGCACGATCGTCGTCAACTCGAACCCGGCGACGATCATGACCGACCCCGGCTTCGCCGACCGCACCTACCTCGAGCCGCTCGACCTCGAGGGCGTCGCCGACGTGCTCGAGCGCGAGCGGCCCGACGCGCTGCTGCCGACGATGGGCGGCCAGACCGCGCTCAACCTCGCGCTGCGAGCTGGCACGAGGCGGGCGTGCTCGACGAGCTCGGCGTCGAGCTGATCGGCGCCGGGCTCGACGCGATCCGCCGCGCCGAGGACCGCGAGCTCTTCCGCGAGGCCGTCCGGAGCGTGCGGGCTGCGCGTGCCCGAGCTCGCGCATCGTCACCTCGCTCGACGACCTCGTCGGCGTCTCGCTGCCGGCGGTCGTGCGGCCGGCGTTCACGCTCGGCGGCCACGGCGGCGGCTTCGCCTCGACGCGCGACGAGCTCGCGCGCCAGGTCGAGATCGGCCTGTCGCGAGAGCCCGATCGGGCAGGTGCTCGTCGAGGAGTCGGTGCGCGGCTGGGACGAGTTCGAGCTCGAGGTCGTGCGCGACCGGCGCGACAACGTCGTGATCGTCTGCTCGATCGAGAACCTCGACCCGATGGGCGTCCACACCGGCGACTCGGTCACCGTCGCGCCGCAGATGACGCTCTCGGACGAGGCCTACCAGGAGCTGCGCGACGCCGCGGCCGCGGTCATCCGCGCCGTCGGCGTCGAGACCGGCGGCTCGAACATCCAGTTCGCGCGCGACCGCGAGACCGGCGAGCTGCGGGTGATCGAGATGAACCCGCGCGTCTCGCGCTCGTCGGCGCTCGCCTCGAAGGCGACCGGCTACCCGATCGCGAAGGTGGCGGCGAAGCTCGCGGTCGGCTACACGCTCGACGAGATCCCGAACGACCTGACCGAGACGACGCCGGCCAGCTTCGAGCCGACGCTCGACTACGTCGTCGTCAAGTTCCCGCGCTTCGCGTTCGAGAAGTTCCCCGGCGCCGACCGCGACGCTCGGCACGCAGATGAAGTCGGTCGGCGAGGCGATGGGGATCGGCCGAACCTTCCGCGAGGCGTTCTTGAAGGCGATGCGCTCGCGCGAGCTGGACGACCGCCGGTCACGCCGTGGCAGGGTCTCGACGACCTCCCCGGGGCCTGCACCCGTGGTTCGCAGCGAGCTCGAGCGGCTCGCGGGAGGAGGGGCCGCCGACGCGGGCGCCGGGTCTACCGGCGGGTCGACTCCTGCGCGGGCGAGGTCGCGGCCGACGTCGAACTACTACTACTCGACCTTCGGCGAGGGCGACGAGCCGCGCGCACCCCGGCCGGGGCGGCCGGTGGTCGTCATCCTCGGCTCCGGCCCGAACCGGATCGGCCAGGGGATCGAGTTCGACTACTGCTGCGTCCACGCCGCGCTGAGCTTCCGCGAGCTCGGCTACGAGGCGGTGATGGTCAACTGCAACCCCGAGACCGTCTCGACCGACTACGACACCTCCGACCGGCTCTACTTCGAGCCGCTCGACGACGAGGAGGTGCTCGCGGTCTGCGAGCGCGAGCGGCCCGACGGGGTCGTGATCCAGTTCGGCGGCCAGACGCCGCTCAAGCTCGCGCGCGCGATCGAGGCGGCCGGCTTCCGGATCCTGGGCACGCCGTACGACGCCGTCGACCTCGCCGAGGACCGCGAGCGCTTCGGCGCGCTGCTCGCGCGCGCTCGGGATCCGCTGCCCGGAGTGGGGGATCGCGGCGAGCGGGCGCGAGGCGGCCGAGATCGCCCACCGGATCGGCTACCCGGTGCTCGTCCGGCCGTCCTACGTGCTCGGCGGCCGCGCGATGCGCGTCTGCTACCGCGGCGCCGAGGTGCGTCGAGGCCTTCCGGCGCGACCTGAGCGGCAAGGTGCTCGTCGACCGCTTCCTCGAGAACGCGATCGAGATCGACGTCGACGCGCTCTGCGACGGCGAGCGAGACGTACATCGCCGCGGTGATGCAGCACGTCGAGGAGGCGGGCGTCCACTCCGGCGACTCCGCCTGCGTGCTGCCGGCGCCGTCGCTGACGCCGGGTGCGTCGCGCGAGATCGAGGACGTCGTCCGCCGGCTCGCGCCCGGCGCTCGGCGACGTCGGCCTGCTCAACGTCCAGCTCGCCGTCGCCGAGCGGCGAGGTCTTCGTGCTCGAGGTCAACCCGCGCGCGTCGCGGACGGTGCCGTTCGCGTCGAAGGCGACCGGCGTGAACCTCGTCGAGGCGGCCTGCCGGCTCGCCGCCGGGGCGAAGCTCGCCGAGCTCGGGCTGCCCCCCGAGCGGCCGCCCGCGCCAGGTCGAGCGTCAAGGCGGCGGTGCTGCCGTTCGCGCGCTTCCCGGGCGCCGACCCGGTGCTCGGCCCGGAGATGCGCTCGACCGGCGAGGTGATGGCGACCGCCTCCGACCTGCCGACCGCGTTCGCGAAGGCCGAGCGCGCCGCGGGCCGGCCGCTGCCGGCCCGCGGCACGCGCGTTCCTCTCCGTGCGCGACGCCGACAAGCCGGCGGCCGTGCCCGTCGCCGCCGCGCTCGCCGGGCTCGGCTTCGAGCTCGCCGCGACCGAGGGCACGGCGCGGACGCTCCGGCGGCCGGGCTCGAGGTCGAGCAGGTGGCGAAGGTCGCGGAGGGGCGGCGAGGCGACCGTCGTCGACCTCATCCGCCGCGGCCGCTGCGACCTCGTCGTCAACACGCCGTACGGCGGCTCCCGCAGCGCACCGACGGCTACCGGATCCGCGAGGCGGCGCTCGTCGCCCGCGTGCCGTGCATCACCACGATCTCCGGCGCCGCGGCCGCCGTGCACGCGATCGCGAACGCCCGCACCGAGCTGGCGCTCTCGCTGCAGGAGCGGATCGACGTCGAGAACGGCGCGGCCAGGGACGGCGAGTGGCGACGCGTGACCGGCTGACCGTCCGCGGAGCGAGCCGGTCGGCCCGTACACGCTGCTGCGGCTCGAGCGCGGCGGGCTCGACCCGGGCGTGCCGGGGCAGTTCTTCATGCTCGAGGCGCCCGGGCGGCTTCTGCCGCGGCCCATGAGCCTCTGCCTCGGCCCGCGCCGGGCGAGCTCGCGTTCCTGATCGACCCGATCGGCCCGGGGACGGCGGCGCTCTGCGCGCTCGGCGCCGGCGAGACGATCCACGTCTTCGGCCCGCTCGGCAACGGGTTCCGGCTCGACGTCGGGCGGCCGCTGCTCGTCGGCGGCGGGCATCGGCATCGCGCCGCTTCCGTACCTCGCCGGAGCGTCTCGGCCGCCCGCCGGCCGTGCTCGGCTTCCGCGTCGGAGTGGCATGCCGAGGCCGCCGCGCTGGTCCCGAACGCCGAGGTCGCGATCGAGCCGACGCTCGTCACCGAGCTGATCGAGCCGCGGCCGCGACGTGCTCGCCTGCGGGCCCGAGCCGATGCTCGAGGCGGTTCGCGCGCTCGTGCCCCGGCGCCCAGCTCGCCTGGGAGGCGCCGATGGCCTGCGGCTACGGCGCCTGCTACGGCTGCGCGGTCGAGATCGACGGCGAATGGATCAGCGCCTGTGCGTCGAGGGGCCGGTCGCTTGACCGGGACGTCCTGGCCCGGCGTTCACGCTGATCCGGACGATGAGGCGGAGGAGGCGGCGACGCCGTGCTGCTGAACGCCTCCGGCTGTCTCGACGCGCTGACCGCGCCCGAGACCGCGCGCAGCTCGACGCCTTCGTGACGAAGACGGTGACGCCGCTGCCGCGCGGCGGGCAACCCGCCGGTGCGGATCGCCGAGACCGACGTCGGGATGCTCAACTCGATCGGCCTCGCGAACCCCGGCCGCGACGTTTCCTCGCCGAGACGCTGCCGCGGCTGCGCGGAGCTCGGGATGCCGCTGTGGGTCTCGGTCGGCGGCTTCGCGGCCGCCGAGTACGCCGGACATGCGCTCTGCTCGAGGAGCGTGACGATCGAGCTCAACCTCTCCTGCCCGAACGTCGACGACGGCGCCCGAGTCGGCGGCCGAGATCGTCGCCGCCTGCCGCGCCGCGACCCGCTGCCGCTGTACGCGAAGCTCTCGCCGCAACGCCTGGGACGTGGCCGCAGTCGCGCGCGCGGTCGAGGCGGCGGGCGCCGACGGGCTCTCGCTGGTCAACACGATGCGCGGGCTGGAGCTCGACGCGCGACCTCAGGCCCGTGCTCGGCACGGGCGTCGGCGGGCTGTCCGGCCCGGCGCTGAAGCCGGTCGCGCTCGCGGCCGTCTACGCCTGCTACCGGGCGACCTCGCTGCCGATCGTCGGCATGGGCGGGGTGCGAGACGGGCCGCGACGCGCTCGAGCTGCTCGCCGCCGGGCCTCGGCGGTGCCCTCGGCACGGTGCTCTTCTCGGACCCGCCTCGCACCGGCCCGGATCCGCGACGAGCTCGCCGCCGAGCTGGCCGCGCTGGGCCTCTCCGCGGCCCGAGCGAGGCGCGCGGGATCGCGCACGAAGAGGCGTTGCCTGGGAAGACACCTCGATATGGGGTCGAGAGTTTGAGGAAAATGCCTGCAAAACGCCCAGAACGACGCTGGTTGACCCCGGTCGCAAGCTGTTAGACTGGCGCCCCGATGGCGACGAAGACCCAGGCCAGGCGCCGGTTCGCTCGCTCGATCAGCGCATGGAGGCCTTGCGAGGGCCAACGACATCCGCGTCCGCAGGGCGCAGCTGAAGAAGGACCTGAAGCAGGGGACGGTGCAGATCGAGGAGATCCTCGACGATCCGCCGGAGTACGTCGGGACGGCGAAGGTGTTCGACATGCTGATGGCGGTGCCGAAGTTCGGGCGCGTGAAGGCGGCCCGCTTCCTCAACCAGTGCCGCATCAGCCAGTCGAAGACCGTCGGCGGGCTGTCCGACCGTCAGCGTGCCGAGCTGATTGGGCTCTTCAACCGCAGCAACGCCTAGGCCCGTCTTCGTCGTGACCGGCCCGTCCGGGGCCGGGAAGGGAACGCTGATCGCGGACGCTGCTCGGGCGGCTGCCCGAGCTCGAGGTCGCCGTCTCGGCGACGACCCGCCTGCAGCGCCGCGGCGAGGTGGACGGACGCGAGTACTGGTTCCTGACCGACGCCGAGTTCGTCCGCCGCGTCCACGAGGGCGAGTTCCTCGAGCACGTCACGTACGTCTCGCGGAAAGCGCTACGGCACGCTTCGCTCCGAGGTCGACCGGATCGCCGCGCAACGGCCGCGTGCCGGTGCTCGAGCTCGAGACCGAGGGCGCGCTGAACGTGAAGGAGCAGGTCCCGCGGGCGGTGACGATCTTCATCACCGCGCCGATCCCCGAGCTCGAGCGGCGGCTGCGCGAGCGGGCGAGCGAGAGCGAGGGCGAGATCGGCGAGCGGATCGGGCTCGCCCGCAAGCAACTCGCCCAGGCCGGACGAGTTCGACCACGTCGTCGTCAACGACGATCTCGAGCGCGCGACAGAGGAGCTCGAGGGGATCGTCCAGCGGGAGCTGGCCGCTGCCGGTACCATGAGCCGGCCGTGATCCATCCCCGCATCGACGAGCTGCTCGACAAGGTCGACTCGCGCTACGCGCTGGTCATCGTGGCCGCGAAGCGCGCCCGGCAGATCAACAACTACCACCACCAGCTCGGCGAGGGAACGTTCGACGAGTTCCCGCCGCTCGTCGAGTCGCGCTCGAAGAACTACTTGACGATGAGCCCTCGAAGAGATCGCCGAGGGCAAGATCAAGTACGCGTACAAGCCTGACGGCCTTGTACGCCCTGGGGGCTGACACATGGCCCGTGTTCTGCTCGGCGTCACCGGCGGGATCGCGGCCTACAAGGCATGCGAGCTGACGCGGCTGCTCGTCAGGGCGCGTCACGAGGTGACGCCCGTTCTGACGCCGGAGGCCGAGCGGTTCGTCTCCGCCCGGACGTTCGAGGCGCTCGCGCGCCGCGAGCAGCCTCGCGAGCTGTACCCGCACCTCGTCTCGGCCGACCTGCTCGTGATCGCGCCGCTGTCGGCGAACACGCTCGCCAAGCTCGCCCACGGGTTCGCGGACAACGTCCTCACGCAGCTGGCGCTCGCCTTCCGCGGGCCGGTGCTCGTCGCGCCTGCGATGAACGTACGGATGTGGGAGCACCCGGCGACACAGGCGAACGTCGTCCTCCTGCGCGACCGCGGCGTGGAGATCGCCGGACCCGGGCAGGGTGAGCTCGCCGAGGGCGAGTCCGGGCCCGGCCGGATGACCGAGCCCGAGGCGATCTTCGCCCGCGTCCGCGAGCTGCTGGGCGAGAGCGACACCCTTGCGGGAAGGACGGTGCTCGTCACAGCCGGCGGGACGCGCGAGCCGCTCGACTCCGTGCGGTTCGTCGGCAACCGCTCGTCGGGACGCATGGGCGTGGCGCTCGCCGAGGAGGCGCGCAGGCGGGGCGCCGCCGTGACGCTCCTCGCCGCGAACCTGGCGGTGCCGGCGCCGGCGGGCGTCGACGTGATCGAGACACCCACCGCCGCGGACCTGGCGCGCGAGGCGAAGTCGCGTGCCGCTGCCGACGTCGTGCTGATGGCGGCTGCGGTCGCCGACTACGCGCCCGAGCCCCTCACGGGAAAGCGCCCAAAGGGCGACGGGCCCTGGGATCTGCGCATGCGGCCGACGGAGGACGTCCTGCGGGCGCTCGCTGAGGCGCGCAACGGGACGGTGCTCGTCGGGTTCGGCGCCGAGGAGGGCCGGGACGGCCTCGCGCGCAAGCGCCGCATGCTCGCCGAGAAGCACCTCGACCTGGTCGTGTTCAACGACGTCTCGCGCGTCCGACATCGGCTTCGACGCACCCGACAACGAGGTCGTGTTGATCACCGCGACCGGTGAGCGGGCCGTCGGGAAGGCGCCGAAGGAGCGGATCGCGGCCGCCGATGCTCGACGAGGTGGAGGCGATTCTCACGCGTTCGCGTGAGGATGAGTAGCAGGAGCGGCGTCCGGGTGTCTCGCCGGCCGGAGGGGCCGGGACGATGATCGCGGTGGTGATGGCGGCCGGCGACGGCCGGCGCCTCCGTCCGGTCACCGAGCGCTACGCGAAGCCGGTGTTGCCGGTCGACGGGCGACCCGTGATCGTCACGCTGCTGCACGAGCTGCGCGCAGCCGGGATCGAGAGGGTCACGGTCGTCACGGGTCACCTGGCCGGTCAGGTGGAGGCGCTGCTCGACGGCTTCCCACTCGACCTGCGGTTCGTCCGCCAGCCAGAGCCGCTCGGCTCGGCGGACGCCGTCCGCCGGGGGCTCGACGCGGTGCCCGCGCTCGTCGCCGGCGCCGACACCGTCTTCACGCCGGGCGACATCGCCCGCTTCGCCGCCGCAGCGGGACACGCGATCGCCGTGTGCCGCGACCCGCAGCCGGACCGGCCGCAGCGCGGCGCGATCCGGGTCGAGGACGGCCGCGTCGTCCGGGTGCTCGACGACGATCCGGCCAACCCGCTCGCGCCTGCGCCGCTGTGGCGGCTGGGGGAGACCTTCGACCGCGGGCTGCTCGACCGGCTGGGAGGCCCGCCCTTCGAGCTGGCGCGGGCGTTTCAGCTGCTCGTCGACGCCGGAGAGCGCGTCGACGGCGTCGAGATCGGGCCGACGCGCGACCTGACGCACCCGGCCGACCTGATCGAGCACAATTTCGTGTACCTGAGGCGGTCATGAGCGACACCTACGAGTTCTTCCAGCAGGGACGGCGGCATCTGAGGAAGGGGATGGCCGCGCAGGCGACCGTGCCGCTCGAGAAGGCGAAGCGGCGGGAGCCCGAACAAGGCCTCGATCCGCGAGTCGCTCGGCATCGCCTACTTCCGGATCGGACGCTACGACGAGGCGGCAGAGGAGTTCCGCGCGATGCTCGAGCTCTCGCCGGCCGACGACTACGCGCACTACGCGCTCGGCCGCTGTCTCGAGAAGCAGGGTCGCGCGACCGAGGCGAACGGCCACTACAAGCTCGCGCGCTCGCTGCGGCCCGGCAGCGAGCACTACGCGTCGCGCGTGCGCGACCTCGACTAGATGATTGATTCCCAATTGGCCTGCCAGGCGGTAGGGCATGCACCAAGCAGTGTGGTCGACTCGGCCGGTGGCAAGGCCGGTGGGCCTTGGTGCCGGGCGAGGCGGCCGCAATGCGCCGCGTCAGGCCCCCAGCCGCGGGCGGGTGAATTGGGAATCGATCATCTAGTCGGAGGTCCGCCGCCCGCCGGGTCCGGCATCCACCACTCCGTGAACTCGCGGCAGCGGCCGTCGAAGTCGAAGCGCATCACCCAGAGATTGGAGTACACGGCCGGCGGCTGCCTGTACGTGGTCGTGCCGGTGACGATCGCGACGTCGGCCGTTACGGCGAGCGGCTGCCACGCGAACGTCGTCTGCCCCGGCTCGTCCCGGCGGGAGAGCCAGCCCTCGACGAGTCTCGGCACGGCCCCGCCACGGCGCCTCATGAGGGGCGGTGCGGTACAGGGCGCCGTCGGCGAACAGGCCGGCGATGTCCTCGGGGTCGTTCGAGTTCCAGGCCTCGACGTAGCGCTCCATCCATGCCGCCAGCACGGAACAGACCGTACCGGGTCGAGCGCAGGCGCCGGATTCGCCCCCGGCGCCTCCCGGGAGCGCAGGTGCGATTTCCCGGCGCGCGTCCGCGATCGGGATGCGCGCTGCTATCCTTCTGTCACCACATTTCACCGGCTTGGCGAAATGGGCGCGCGGCGCCCATTTCTTGTGTAGGAGGTCGTTTGGCGCAGGTTCACGAAAGGGAGCGGCAGCTGACGAGAGAGGTCTCGCAGACGGTGGAGCAGGCGCTTTCCGGCGTCGAGGTGCTCGCGGTCCAGCTCGCCGGGCCGGAGCGGTTCACGGTCTTCATCGACCATCCGTCGGGCGTCGACCACGCGCTCTGCGCGCGCGTGACCGAGCTGCTGCGCGGCTACCTCGACCGGTACACGGTCGACGTCTCGTCCCCCGGGATCGAGCGCCCGCTCCGGACTCCTGCGCACTTCCGCAACGTCGTCGGGCGCAAGGTCGTGATCCGGACCGAGACCGACATCGCCGGCCGCAAGCGCTTTCGTGGCACGGTCGCCGACTGCCGACGGCATCCACCTGGCTCTCGCCGTCGCGGACGGCGGGCGCGTGACTATCCCGTACGACGCGATCGTGCGGGGCAACCTCGTCGACGAAGAAGGGCGTTGAGATGACCAGAGAGATCATCGAGGCGGTGCGGGCGATCGAGCGCGAGAAGGGGATCGAGGAAGACACCCTGATCCATGCGCTCGAGGATGCGCTCCTCGCCGCGTACAAGAAGACGCCGGGCGCCTCTCGGCACGCCACCGTCGAACTCGACCCGGACAGCGGCGATTTCCGCGTCTTCTCGGTCGAGCTGCCCGGGGAGATCGAGGAGCGGCTGATCGACGAGGCGCGCGAGCGGGCGATCACCGAGCTCGAGCAGCAGGAGGTCGAGACCGGCGAGCACTCGCACGTCCTGATCTCGGACGACGACCTCCAGATCGACTGGTCGGACATCGACCCCGCGCTCGTCCGGAGGGCCGACGTCACGCCCGAGAACTTCGGCCGCATCGCGGCGCAGACGGCGAAGCAGGTGATCCTCCAGCGCATCCGCGAGGCCGAGCGCGAGATGATGTACGACGAGTACATCGACCGCGTCGGCGAGGTCGTCACCGGCATCGTCCAGCAGGCTGGCGACCGCAACAACGTGCTCGTCGACCTCGGGCAAGGTCGAGGCGCTGCTGCCCGCGCTCCGAGCAGGTCGACGGCGAGCGGTACGAGCAGGGCAGCCGGATCAAGGCCGTGATCACCGAGGTCCGCTCGGGGACGAAGGGACCGCAGGTGATCCTCTCCCGCCGCGACCCGGAGCTGATCCGGACGCTGTTCGAGCTCGAGGTGCCGGAGATCGCGGACGGCCTCGTCGACATCAAGGGCGTCGCCCGCGAGCCCGGCTACCGGTCGAAGATCGCGGTCGAGTCTCACGCCCAGGGCGTCGACCCGGTCGGCGCCTGCGTCGGCCCGCGCGGCTCGCGCGTGCGCATGGTCGTCTCGGAGCTGCGCGGCGAGAAGATCGACATCATCCCGTGGAACCCCGAGCCGGCCCGCTTCGTCGCGAAGGCGCTCTCGCCCGCGCGCGTGCGCGAGGTCTACATCGACGACGAGACGAGAGAGGCGACGGTGGTCGTCCCCGACGACCAGCTCGCGCTCGCGATCGGCAAGGAGGGCCTGAACGCCCGGCTCGCCGCGCGGCTGACCGGCTGGAAGGTCGACATCCAGTCCGACACCGAGTTCGCGCAGGCCGAGGCCGAGGCAGCGTACGGCGGCGGGGACGACGAGGACTTCAGCGGCCGCTGCGGCGCCGTCCTCTCGAACGGCAAGCGCTGCCCGAACGCGGCGCTGCCCGGCTCGCGCTACTGCGGCGTGCCCGCCCACCAGGAGCTCGCCGCGCACGAGGCGACCGCGAGACCGCGGCGGCAGATCGTCCAGATGCGGGGGCGCGGCGACGCGGCCGGCGCGCGCGGCTCGAGGCCAGGCGGCGGCCGACGCGGCCCCGCGAGGGCGCGGCCGTCGCCGGCGCGCGCGGCCGTCGAGGCGGCCGCGCCCGGCGGCGGGCGCCGTGCCGTCACCGAGGAGGGCGGGCCCTCTGCGTGAGCCGGGCCGATCCGCGCCTGCGCCGGCTGCGGCCGCAAGGCGCCGCAGGCGGAGCTGCTCCGCTTCGTCGCGGCGCGCGGCGTCCTGCGCGCCGGGCGTCGCGGGGCCGGACGGGGCGTCTACACCTGCCGGCGGCTGGCCTGCTTCGAGCGGGCGGCGAGCGGCGCGCCTTCGCCCGGGCGCTGCGCAGAACGGTGCGCGTCGAACCGGGCGTGAGCGCCCTCTACACTGACACCATGGCTGACGGCCCGAAGCAGACCGATCAGGCCGCGTCAGGGCGCGCCTCGCGGCGCGCAGGCCGCGTCGTGATCGACACCGGGCGGCCCGGCCGCGCCCCGACGAGCGTCATGCGCGCGGCAGCGCGCCGCCGCACCGCCGAAGCAGCCGCGCGAGGTCGTCGCGCCGACCGGGCCGGTGACGGTCCCGTCCGGGGTCACCGTCAGCGAGCTCTCGCAGGCGCTGGGCATCCCGGTCGCGCAGATCATCAAGATCATGATGGGCCTCGGCGAGATGGTCAGATCACGCAGTCGCTGACGGACGAGGCGGTGGAGCTGATCGGCGACCGAGGTCGGCCGCGAGATCACGATCAAGCACGCCGGCGAGGAGGAGGACGAGCCCGAGGCGTACGAGGACGACCCCGGGGATCTGACCCGCGGCCGCCGGTGGTCACGATCATGGGTCACGTCGACCACGGCAAGACGACGCTGCTCGACGCGATCCGCGAGTCGTCGGTGGTCGAGACCGAGGCCGGCGGGATCACCCAGCACATCGGCGCCTACCAGGTCGACCACCACGGCCGGAAGATCACGTTCCTCGACACGCCGGGTCACGAGGCGTTCACCGCGCTTCGCGCCCGCGGGGCGAAGGTGGCGGACATCGCCGTACTCGTCGTCGCCGCGAACGACGGCGTCATGCCCCAGACGCGGGAGTCGATCGCACACGCGCGGGCCGCCGAGATGCCGATCGTCGTCGCCGTGAACAAGGTCGACCTGCCCGACGCCAACACCGAGCGGGTCCGGAACGAGCTGACCTCCGAGGGTCTGCAGCCAGAGGAGTGGGGCGGGACGGTCCAGTTCGCCGACGTCTCCGCGAGCGAGAAGCGAAACCTCGACGATCTGCTCGAGAAGGTGCTGCTCGTCGCCGACGCCGAGCTCGAGCTGACCGCGAACGCAAAGGCCGAGGCATCCGGGCCGATCATCGAGTCCCGGCTCGACGTCGGGCGCGGCCCGGTGGCGACCATGCTCGTCCAGCGCGGCACGCTCCGGGTCGGCGACGCGATCGTCGCCGGCGACGCGCACGGCAAGGTGCGGGCGCTCCAGAACTACCGCAGCGAGAAGATCAAGGAGGCGCGTCCCGGCGATCCGGTCGAGATCATCGGCTTCGACAAGCCGCCGCCGGCCGGCGAGCTCGGCCGCGTGGTCGAGAACGACCGCCAGGCGCGACACCTGGCGCAGATCCGCGCCGAACGGCTCCGGCGCGAGCAGCGTGCCGCCAGCGCGAAGCGCGGCGTCTCCCTCGAGACCCTGTTCTCGGAGATGCAGGCGGGCGCGGTGCAGGAGCTCCGGCTCGTGCTCAAGGCCGACGTCCAGGGCTCGCTCGAGGCGGCGCTGAACGAGCTGTCCAAGATCGAGCACTCCGAGGTGGGGGTGAACGTCATCCACCGCGACGTCGGCGGGATCACCGCCAACGACGTCAACCTCGCCGCGGCCTCCGACGCGCTCGTCGTCGGGTTCAGCGTCCGGCCGAACGCCGAGGCTCGTCAGCTCGCCGAGCGGGAAGGGGTCGAGATCCGCACCTACCGCGTCATCTACCAGCTGACCGAGGACATCCAGCGGGCGCTCGTCGGCATGCTCGCTCCCGTCACGCAGGAGGAGACGATCGGCGAGGTCGAGGTCCGCGCGCTCTTCCGCGTCTCGCGGCTCGGGACGATCGCCGGCTCGTACGTCACGCACGGCACCGTCCGCCGCGGCGCGAAGGTGCGCGTGGTGCGGGACGGTACCGTCGTGATCGAGACGTCGATCGCGCAGTTGAAACGGTTCAAGGACGACGTGCGCGAGGTCCAGGAGGGCTTCGAGTGCGGCATCCTCCTCGACGGCTTCAACGACGTCAAGGAGGGCGACGTCCTCGAGGTCTACGAGGTTCGCGAGGTGGAGCGGACCGATCTCAGCGAGCCGGCGCCGCAGCCGGTCGCGCCGCAGCCGGCCGAGAGCTGATCAGCCGCCGGGCGGTGCGGTCGAACCGCCCTGCCGGAGCCTGGGCCGGTACTGGACGTCGGGCATCGCCTCGCTCGTCCCGTTGATCAGGCTGCGCAGCGTCGACACGGCCGTCCGGGCGATGTCGGCGATCGGCTGCTCGACCGTCGTCAGCGGCGGGTCGGTCCACCGGGCCACGGCGGTCCCGTCGAAGCCGACGATCGACAGGTCCTCCGGGACGCGCAGCCCCCGCGTTCGCGCCTCGCCCAGCGCACCGATCGCCATCACGTCACTGGAGCAGATCACCGCCGTGGGTGGATTCGCGCCGTCGAGCAGGCGCGCACAGGCGACCCGTCCGCCCTCGACGCCGAAGTCGCCGTGCGCGACGAGTCCGTTGGGAGGGATTCCGGCCGCGTCGAGCGCAAGCTGCCGCCCCTCGGCCTTGGCGCGCGTCGGCATGAACCGGCTCGGACCGGCGACGAAGCCGATCCGGTGGTGGCCGAGATCGAGCAGGTGCCGGGTCGCGATCCGGCCCGCGGCCCGCTCGTCGACCCCGACGTGCGGGACGGCGAGGGCGCCGACGGCGCCGTTGACGAACACGAGCCGGGCGCCCTGCGCGACGAGGCGCGAGTAGTGGCTGTGGTCGGCCCGCAGGTCGGCGGCCTCGCTCGAGATGAAGATCATCCCCTCGACGCGGTGCTCGAGCAGCATCTGGACGTACTGCGTCTCGGCGACGGTCGAACCGCGGATCGTGCACAGGATGGTCGCCAGCCCCGCCTTCGCGGCCTGCGTCTCCATCGCCTGGGCGAGTGCGGGAAAGATCGGATTGTCCAGCTCGGGCACCAGGAGCCCGATCGCACCGGCGCGTCGGACGTGACCTGGCGGAACGTACAGGAGCTCCTGCATCGCGAACTCGACCCGCTCGCGGGTCTCGGCCCGCACGCGGGCGGAGCCGGTGACGACGCGCGACGCGGTCGCGACGCTGACGCCGGCGCGCTCCGCCACGTCGCGGAGCGTGGTCATTTCATGACCGGATGGAGAAGCACTGACTCTGATGTAACACGGTGACTTTCGGTCTGGCAAGCGAATACCACCGCTGACCGGTCCAATCATCAGTGGTTCTCCGCTTGACACGATTTGCGCTCACACGCTAGGGTCGGCGCGCCGTTTCACGTAAATGAAACGCTTTTCAGGCAAAGGCTCCGGTCGCGCTCAGCCGCGCCGGGGGAAGGAGGGACTCCTCTCATGAAGATCAGCACGTGGCGAGCGGCTGGGCTCGCACTGCATCACAGCCGTGCTCGTCGCCGGGGTGGCGCTGTCGACCGCCTCGGCGAAGGTCCAGACCGCGAAGGCGCTGAACCTGGTCATCTGGACGGACGCGAACCGGGCACCGGCCGTCACCAAGGTCGCGGACGCATGGGCGTCGGCGAACGGTGCCACCGTACAGGTCGTCTCGAAGGACTTCGGCTCGATCCGGTCGAACCTCGGCACGGTCGCCGCCGCCGACGCCCCGGACGTCGTCGTCGCGGCACACGACTGGACCGGCGAGCTGGCCGCGAACGGCCTCGTCGAGCCGCTCTATCCGAGTGCGGCCGTCAAGTCGCAGTTCCCCGGCTACACGCTCGACGCGTTCTCGTACGGAACCGCCCTGAAGAAGCTCTACGGAATCCCCGTGCAGGTCGAGAACATCGCGCTCCTCGTCAACACCAAGCTCGCGAAGGTCCCGACGACGTTCGCGCAGCTCGAGACCGAGGCGCTCGCGGCCAAGAAGAAGAACCATCTCGCCTTCGGGATCTGCGTGCAGCAGGGCTCCGGCGGGGATGCGTACCACATGTATCCGTTCTTCTCGGGTCTCGGGGGCTACGTCTTCGGCACGAACAAGGCCGGGAACCTCGACCCGTCGGACATCGGTCTCGCGAATCCGACCTTCCTGAAGAACGCGAGCCTGATCGACAAGTGGAACAAGGAGGGCCTGATCAACTCGAAGGCCGACTCCTCGACGTGCAACACCGACTTCACCAAGTCGAAGACGCCGTTCTGGGTGACGGGCCCGTGGTCGGTGTCCGACATCGAGAAGGCGGGCGTGACGTTCAAGGCCGTCCAGATCCCGCCGATCGTGAAGCCGGCGGTGCCCTTCCTGGGCGTCAACGGCGTGATGGTCACGAAGTTCGCCTCGGAGCACGACGTCGACTCCGCGGCGAAGGACCTGGTCGTGAACTACTTCTCGACCCCGTCCGCGCAGACGCAACTCGCCGCTGCGGGCGGGCGTGCGCCGGCGAACATGAAGGCCAAGGCGGCCGACCCGATCCTGGCCGAGTTCGGCGCGGCCTCGAAGGGCGGCGTGCCGATGCCGAACATCCCGCAGATGGCGAGCGTCTGGAACGACCTCGGCCAGGCGTGGGTGCGCTCGACGAAGGGCGCCGGCGCGATGCCGGCCGCACGCTCCTTCAAGGGTGCCGCCCGCTCGATCGCGGCGAAGATCGGCTGAGACACGAAGAGATGGAGCGGGCGCCCCGGGGCGCCCGCTCTGCCCCCTTGCGACCCGCAGGCACGTGAGCACACCGACGCCGACCGCACCACCATCCGGCCAGCAGCAGGTCTTCCGGCCGGGGCGCATCGCCCGCGGCATCGCGTTCTTCTCGGGCAGCGTCGGCTACGCGATCAAGCTCGCCCTGCTGTCGGCCTCGAACGCCCTCGCCGTCTGGGCCGTCTACGTCCTGGTCTCGCACCACCGCTGGCCGGCCCTGGCGGTCGTCGTCGTCGCGACTGCGCTGATCGACTTCCTCTACCTCGTCCCCCGGACATGGTCGTTGCCGGCGAAGTTCCTGATCCCCGGCACGATCTTCCTGATCGGGTTCCAGATCACGCCGATCCTCTACACGATCAACGTCGCCTTCACGAACTACTCGACCGGGCACATCCTGACGAAGGGCCAGGCGATCCGGGCGATCGAGATCAACACCCTGGAGCAGCCGGAGAACGGGCGGCAGTTCGACATGGCCGTCGCCCGGGACTCGTCCGGGACGTTCGTGCTGCTGCTGCGCGACCCGTCGAGCCGCACGGTCTACGCGGGCACGACGAAGGGGTTGACCCGGCTCGCCCCGTCGGCCGTCACGGTCGGCGCGGCCGGCCCGCCGACGGCCGCGAGGGGCTACACCCTTCTCCGGGGGGCGGCCCTGTTCTCGCTCGATCAGCAGCTCCGCACCTACAAGGTGCCGACCGCAGGCGGAGCGGCGTTCGAGCCGCAGGGGACCACGACCGCCGTCGAGCTCAAGCCCTCGTACCGGTACGACGAGAAGCGGAACGCGTTCGTCCGGATCAAAGACGGCCGCCTTTACCGGGACAACGGGCGCGGCTCGTTCGTCTCCGCGAGCGGTGAGGAGCTCCTGCCCGGCTGGAAGACGTACGTCGGCTTCCGCAACTTCAGCACGATGATCCACGACCCGCTCGTCCGGAAGCCGTTCCTCTCGGTGTTCGCCTGGACGTTCGTCTTCGCCGCCGCGCGTCGTCTCCATCTCGTTCGCGGTCGGACTCTTCCTCGCGATCACGCTCGACAAGCGCGGCCTCCGGTTCCAGAAGGACCTACCGCTCGATCCTGATCATTCCGTACGCGGTCCCGGGCTTCCTCTCGCTGCTCGTCTGGCGCGGCCTGCTGAACGACGACTTCGGCGTCGTCGAACCACATCTTCCACCTGCACGTGCCGTGGGAGTTCGGCGGGAACGTGATCTCCTGGCTCCCGTTCATCAGCTGGCCGCGGATCGCGGTCGTGCTCGTCAGCGTCTGGCTGTCGACGCCGTACTTCTTCCTCATCTCCCTCGGCGCGCTCCAGTCGATCCCCGACGAGCTGACGAGGCCGCGCGCGTCGACGGCGGCGGCCCGCTGCAGATCTTCCGGCGGGTGACGCTGCCGCTGCTGCTCGTCGCGGTCGCGCCGCTGATGATCGCCTCGTTCGCCTTCAACTTCAACAACTTCAACAACGTCTACCTGCTGACGCGGCGGGCCGCTACACGGGCGACTCGACGATCGCCGGCGACACCGACATCCTGATCAGCTACACGTACAAGATCGCGGTCGCGACCGGGACGGGCGGCAACTACGGCCTCGCGAGCGCCTTCGGGATCATCATCTTCTTCGTCGTCGCCGCGATCTCCGGCATCTCGTTCTGGCGGACCAAGGCACTGGAGAACGTACGATGAGCGAGATCGACGTCACGCCGACCGGCCGTCACCGCGCCGCGCGATCGCGCGACGCTCCGGCGCGGACCGCTGCAGGCGCCCGCACCGCGGCCCGAAGCTGAAGGACACGTGGTGGCGGCACGTCGTCGGCCTCATCGCGGTCGTCGTCGCGCTCTTCCCGGTCGTGTACGTCGTCTCCGCGCGTTCGACGACCAGAACAGCCTCCAGTACGCGAAGCCGTACCCGGCTCACTGAGCCTGCACAACTTCGGCCGGCCTGCATGCACAACAACGTCGTCGGCAACACAGGCGCCAAGCTCGACGTCCCGTATCCGTGCTGGTTCCTCAACTCGATGGTCGGTCGCGGCCGTGACCGCGATCCTCACGACCGTGCTCGGCGCCCTGGCGGCGTACGCGTTCAGCCGCTTCCGCTTCAAGGGCCGCCGCATCGGGATGCTCGGGCTGCTGCTGATCCAGATGTTCCCGCAGTTCGTCGCGATCGCCGCGATCTACCTGATCATCCTCAACCTCGGCGACTGTCTTCCCGCAGCTCGGGCTCGACAAGCTGGCGGCGGTGATCGCCGTCTACCTCGGCGGCGCGCTGGGCGTGCAGGCCTGGCTGATGAAGGGGTTCTTCGACACGATTCCGACCGAGCTCGACGAGTCGGCGCGCGTCGACGGCGCCACGCCGGCGCAGATCTTCTGGGGCGTCGTCCTGCCGCTGGCCGCGCCCGGTGCTGGCCGTCGTCGCGCTGATCTCGTTCGTCTTCACGCTGAACGAGTTCGTGATCGCCTCCGACGATCCTCCAGACCACGAAGCACTTCACGCTTCCCGTCGGCATGAACCAGCTCGTCGACAACCAGTACGACCAGACCTGGGGCGCGTTCGCCGCCGGCACCGCTGATCGCGGCCTGCCCGGTCGCGCGCGCTCTTCATGTTCCTGCAGCGCTGGATCGTCAGCGGCCTCACCGCGGGCTCGGTGAAGGGATGAGGACGAGCGTGGTCGAGGCGAGCGTCGAGCTCCTCGGCGAGCCGCACCACGACGGGTCGGAGCTCCGAGCGTCGGCGCCTCGGGCGAGCAGCTGGTCGTCAGGCGCCTGCGCACGCGCACGGGGCCGCCGGGCGCGTCCTCCTGCGCACCGTCCACGACGGCGAGGCGCACGCGACCGCGGCCGTGATCGACGCGGAGACCGGGACCGAGACGTGGTGGCAGGCGGCGTTTCCGGCTCACCGCGCTCGGTCACCCGCTACCGCTGGCTGCTCGCCGGCGGCGAGACCGGGTACGCGCTGGGTGAACGGCCTCGGCCGGTTCCGCGCAGCGAGGTTCCGGACGCCGACGACTTCGTCGCGCACCCCGGCGCCGGCGGGCCGGACGTGGCACCTCGGCTCGGTCGTGTACCAGATCTTCCCCGACCGCTTCGCGCTCGGCCGGCACCGCGCGGATCGACCCGCCGGACTGGGCGGTGCCGCGCGACTGGGACACCTTGCCGGCCGGGCGCCCGCCCGGACACGCCGCGCGAGTGGTTCGGCGGCGACCTGCGCGGGATCGAGCAGCACCTCGACCACGTCGAGCGCGCTCGGCGCGAACGTCGTCTACCTGACCCCGTTCTTCCCGGCCGGCTCGACCACCGCTACGACGCGTCCACGTTCGACCGCGTCGACCCGCTGCTCGGCGGGGACGAGGCGCTCGCGTCGCTGACCGCGGCCGCGCATGCGCGCGGGATGCGCGTGATCGGTGACCTGACGCCCAACCACACCGGGAACGGCCACGAGTGGTTCTCGCCGCCCGGGCGAGCCCGGACGCCGTCGAGCGCGGCTTCTACTACTTCGACGACGCGCTCGCCGCACGGGTACGCGTCGTGGTGGGGCGTCCGGCCCTGCCGAAGCTCGACCACGGCGTCGCCGGAGCTGCGCCGCGCGGCTGGCCGGCGTCGACGGCCCGCTGGCTGCGGCCGCCGTTCGACCTGGACGGCTGGCGGATCGACGTCGCGAACATGGCCGGCCGGTACCGCGGCGATCGATCACGACCACGAGCTCGCGCGCGCCACCCGGCGCGTCCTCCTGGAGGCGAAGCAGGACGCGCTGCTCGTCGCCGAGCACGGCCACGACTTCCGCGACGACCTGCGCGGCGACGGCTGGCACGGGACGATGAACTACGCGGGCTTCCTGCGGCCGGTCTGGTGACGTGGCTCGCGCGGCGAGCTGCCGGAGGAGCTGCGACAGTTTCTGGGGCTTTCCGGTCGGCCTGCCGAGCCTCGACGGCGTGCAGGCGGTGGCGGCGATGCGGGCGTTCCGCGCCGGCGTGCCCTGGCCCTCGACCCTGCACTCCTGGACGCTGCTCGACAGCCACGACACGGCGCGGTTCCGCACGTCGCAGGCTCGCGCGACCGCCAGCCGTCGGCATCGGCCTGCAGATGACGACGCCCGGCGTGCCGATGATCTTTGCCGGGGACGAGCTGGGGCTGGAAGGAGACTGGGGAGAGGAGCGCGGCGGACGATGCCGTGGAAGCCGCCCGGAAGCTGGGACACCGCCGCTGCTCGACGAGTACCTGTCGCGGCTGATCGCTGCTTCGCCGCGGCTCGCCGGCGCTCGCACGCGGCGGGATCCGCTACGCCGCGATCGGCGCCGACGCGATCGCCTAGCTGCGCGAGCACGGCGGCGAGCGCCTGCTGTGCCTCGCCGCGCGGGCCGGCCACGAGCCGATCGACCTCCCTGGCCGCGCTCGGGTGCGCCGGCCTCGAGACGCTGTACGGCGGGAGGCGAGCCTCGAGAATGATGAGGCCGTACTGCCCGGCGACGGCCTCGCGTTCCCGTATGCGAGGCGGCCGGTGCCTGATTCACGTCTGGCTAAGCTGATTCGGAGGTCTGAGAGACATGGCTGAGCGTTGCGTTCAACGACGTCGACAAGATCTACGACAACGGCGTCCAGGCCGTGTTCGGCCTCTCGCTCGATGCGCACGACGGCGAGTTCCTCGTCCTGGTCGGGCCGTCCGGGTGCGGCAAGACGACCACGCTGCGCATGGTCGCCGGGCTCGAGGACGATCTCGACGGCGACGATCTCGATCGGCGGCCGCGTCGTCAACGACGCTCGCCCCGAGCGAGCGCGACATCGCGATGGTGTTCCAGAACTACGCGCTCTACCCGCACATGACCGTCGCACGAGAACATCGCCTTCGGGCTGCAGATCGCGCAAGGAGCCCGAAGACGAGATCGACGAGCGCGTCGCGCGAGGCGGCCGAGATGCTCGGCTCGACGCCGTACCTCGACCGCAAGCCGCAGGCAGCTCTCGGGCGGGCAGCGCCAGCGCGTCGCGATCGGCCGCGCGATCGTGCGCGAGCCGCAGGTCGTTCCTGATGGACGAGCCGCTCTCGAACCTCGACGCGAAGCTGCGCGTGCAGATGCGCGCCGAGATCCGCAGCTCCAGCGCGAGCTCGGCACGACGACGCATCTACGTCACGCACGACCAGGTCGAGGCGATGACGATGGGCGACCGCATCGCGGTCATGAGCGAGGGCGTCCTCCAGCAGGTCGACGACGCCGCAGATGCTCTACGACCGGCCCGGCGAACCTGTTCGTCGGCCGGCTTCATCGGCTCGCCGCCGATGAACCTGCTCGAGGCGACGGTGTCGGTGAACGGAGGGGTCTCGATCGACCTCGGCGGCAACAGACTCGCGATCGACCGACCGGCGCCGTAGCAGCTATCCGCGCCTGCGGGAGCTTCGGCGGCCAGCCGGTCATCGTCGGCCTGCGCGCCGGCGACCTGCACGCCTGCGGGAGAGCGCGACGACCTGCCGCAGATCCGTGCGCGGGTCGAGCTGGTCGAGTCGCTCGGCGGCGAGTCGATGGCGTACTTCAAGGTCGACGCGCGCAGCTACAAGAGCGAGGCGGCGGAGGAGGAGGAGATCCTCGCGAGCGAGAGCGGCGAGACCGTGGTCGGCTCCCGGCCCAACCTGGTCGCCTCGTTCCCGCCGCATGTTCGGCTGAGATTGAGGGAGGAGAAGTCCTGGTCGCGGTCGACACGAAGAATCTGCACTTCTTCGATGAGGCTTCCGGTGCGCCGTTGCGCTAGCGCGGCGTCGCCGCGCCGGCGCTCGCCGTCGCGCTCGCCGGGAGCGCGTGCGCCGGCTCGCTGCTGCGCCTCCGTCAGGTGCCGTGTTCGGAAGCGCTGTCCGCGCCGGCGACGCAGCCGTCGCTCGCGGCCGCAGCGCATCTACTTCGTCATGCCCGACCGCTACGCCGACGGCGACCCGTCGAACGACACGCGGCGGCCTGACCGGACTCGCGCAACGTTACGGGCTTCGACCCGGCTCGGATCCCGGCCTACTACCACGGCGGCGACCTGAAGGGCCTGACCGCGCAACCTGGCAGCGGATCAAGGGCCTCGGCTTCACCGCGCTCTGGGTGACGCCGGCGCTGAAGCAGGATCCGTTCGAGAACGGAAGCGCCGCCTACCACGGCTACTGGGGCCTCGACTTCACCACCGTCGACCCGCACCTCGGCACCGACCGGGACTTCGCCGACCTGGTCGCGGCCGCGCACGCGCTGGGCCTGAAGGTGTACCTCGACGTCGGTCGTCAACCACACGGCCGACGTGATCACGCTCTCGAACGGAGTCGGAGCTATTCCGACATCCGGTTCCGCGACTGCCACGGCCGCTTCTTCGACGCCTCGAAGCACGTCACCGGACCGTTCCCCGTGCCTGGCCTCGCGCTACATGCCGGAGGCTGCCGTACGGGCGCCGCGCCGACCGGCAGCTGAAGAGGCCCGCGCTGGCTCAACGACCCGCTCGACTACCACGACCGCGGAACATCGACTTCGGCTCCTGCAGCCGGCAGTGCTTCGAGCAGGGCGACTTCTACGGGCTCGACGACCTGTTCACCGAGAAGCCGAACGTGATGAACGGGCTCGCGCAGATCTACGCGTCGTGGATCGCGCGCTTCCACGTCGACGGCTTCCGCGTCGACACGGCCAAGCACGTAACGCCGGCGTTCTTCCGTCTCTGGGTGCCGAACATCCGCGCCGCGGCGAGGGCGGCCGGAATCGACCGACTTCCCGATCTTCGGGCGAGGTGACGACGAGCGACGCCGTCGACCTCTCCGACTACGTACGCACGCGCGGGCTGCCGCAGGTGCTCGACTTCCCCTACCAGCAGGTGGCGTCGGCGTACGCCGCGGCGCGTCCGGTGCCGCGCGGCTGGCGTACCGCTGCAGGACGACGACTACTTTCGCCTGCCGAACGGCGTCGATCCGGCCTTCCCCGACCTTCCTCGGCAACCACGACATGGGCCGGGCGGCCGAGCAGATCCTGTCGCAGGCGCCCGGCCTCGACGCAGACACGCTCGCCCGCCGCGTCCTGCTCGGTACGACCTCCTCTACCTCCTCCGGGGCGCGCCGGTCGTGATGTACGGCGACGAGGTCGGGATGACCGGCTCCGGCGGCGACCAGCAGCGCGACAGGACATGTTCCCGACCCGGTCGCCGACTGGCGGACCGCAGCCGCGCGTCGGCTCGGCTCCGATCGGCACGGGCTCCTCGTTCGACGTCGTCGACAATCCGATCGAGGCGCAGCCTCCGGACACTGTCCGGCCCTTCGAGACCACTATCCGGCCCTCGTCGACCGGCGCATCGGTCGTCCGGTACGCGAAGGACGCCGTGCTCGTCGTCTCCCGGATCGACACTGCGACCGGGACCAGCTCGTCGAGGCCTTCAACAACGGTGGGACGGAGGTGCACGGGTGACCGTGCCGTCCGCGACCCCGGACACGTCCTGGGACGACGATCTTCGGCTCCGGCGGCGCGGACGCCGGGCCCGGTGCCCGCGTGACGCTGACGATTCCGCCGATCTCGGCGCTGCTCGTGCAGCCGGAAGGGTCGATCCCGGAGGCGCCGCCCCCCGCCCGACCTGACGGCGAAGCCCGATCCGATCTCGTCCCAACTACCTCCTCCAGGCGTCGGTCCCCGGCGCCCCGTGCCGTCGTCACCTTCGCCGCTCTCGCCGCCTCGGACGGTTCCTGGAGGCGAATCGCGACGGACGACTCGGCTCCCTACCGCGCGTTCCTCGATCCGAACCGGTACCCGCGCGGCGGCAGCCTCACCGTCGTTGCGGTCGCCCGCGCGCTCGACGGGTCGACGGCGGTCTCGAAAGTGAGTACGTTCAGTCCGAACGGGTGACGGGCCGCGCGGTCTGGCCCGCGCTCTAGAGTGATGACCTCGATGTCGCGAATGGGAGAGGAGGGAGGGTCGCGCCGCTCGAGCGGTGTGCTGCTGCACATCACATCGCTGCCCGGCGGTCGGCTCGGGCCGGAGGCCTACGAGTTCGTGGACTGGCTCGAGAGCGCCGGGCAGAGCTGGTGGCAGGTTCTGCCGCTCGGTCCGCCCGATCCATTCGGCTCTCCGTACACGTCGTCGTCTGCCTTCGCCGCGTGGCAGGGATTGCTCGCCGAGCCCGATGCCCGGGTGACCATCGCGGAGCTCGAGGATTTCCGGCACCGACATTCGTACTGGGTGGACGACTGGGAGCGCTATGCCGGGGCGGGGGCGACCGCCGATCAGGTGCGCTTCGAGCGCGAGTGGACGGCCCTGCGCGCGTATGCGGCGGACCGCGGCGTGAGCCTGATCGGCGACATCCCGATCTACGTCGCCGACGACGGCGCCGATATACGTGCACACCCGGAGCTCTTCGCCGAAGGTCTGGTCGCCGGCGCCGCTCCCGATGTCTCCCATCCGGAGGGCCAGCTCTGGGGGCAGCCGGTTTACGATTGGGCCGCGTTGCGGCGGGAGGGGTACCGCTGGTGGATCGAGCGGTTCCGCCGCACCTTCGATCTCGTCGATCTCGCCCGAATCGACCATTTCCGGGGGTTCGTGTCGTACTGGGCCGTGCCGGCCGGCACTGAGGACCCGCTGAAGGGCCGCTGGCATCGCGGTCCGGGGGCGGCGCTCTTCCGTGCGGTCGAGCAGGAGCTGGGCCGGCTGCCGCTCGTGGCGGAGGATCTCGGGATGATCACCCCAGCCGTCGACCGGTTGCGGACCGAGCTCGGTCTGCTCGGCATGCGGATCGTCGGTCGCGGCTTCGTCAAGCGCCATCGCCGCCGCCACGCGGTCGCGTCGCACCCCGAGGACGTCGTCGTCTATACGGGCACGCACGATCACGAGACGCTCGCGGGCTGGCTCGCCGGGGCCGGGGACGCTGACCTCGCGCTCGTCGAGGCGGATCTTGCCGCGGCCGGGATCGAGGAGACCGACCTCGAGTGGGCAATCGTGCGATTGGCGCTCTCGTCCCGTGCGCGGATCGCGATCCTGCCGATGCAGGATGTCCTCGGCCTCGGCCGCGAATCGCGGATGAACAACCCGGGGACAGTCGGGAACGGTAACTGGCAATGGCAACTCGAACCGGGTGAGGCAAGCCGGGAGGCGGCCGAGCGTCTGCTTGAGGCGACCGAGGAGAGCGGCCGGATCGCGCGCGTCGCCCGGCGTGTGCTCGCTGCCTCTGCATAGGCGGCTCGGTGCCCGCCGGGTACGTAGGCATTCTCTCGGTCGAATTGCACTTTCCCGAGGCCGGGTCGCTGAAAGGCAAGCGCAAGCACCTCGCTTCCGCGAAGGCACAGCTCCAGAACCGTTTCGGCGCATCTGTCGCCGAGGTCGACCATCATGAGCTCTGGCAGCGCTCCCGGCTGACGATGTCGTGTGTCTCGCGCGAGGTTGCCGAGCTGCACGAGTTGCTCGACGCCGCCGACCGCTGGCTGCACGCCCAGGAGTGGGTGGTCGCCGGCATCGCGCGCCGGATCGTGACGCTCGACGACTGACGGATACCGTACGGCGCGTGAGCGGCCGCATGCGCAGGGTGAACGAGTCGGTGCGGCAGGTGCTGTCGGAGGCAGTGCCCGAGCTCAAGGATCCCCGGATCGGGTTCGTCACCGTGACCGGAGTGGAACACGACCCGGACCTTCGCACGCCCGCGTCTTCATCAGCGTCTTCGGCCCGGAGCGAAAGCGGCAGGAGACGCTCGACGCGCTGACCGCGCCCACGGTGTGCTCCAGGCGCGCATCGGCCGCAGGCTGCGAATGAAGCGGACTCCGCAGCTGGTGTTCGAATACGATCGAACGGTCGAGGAAGGGGTTCGGATGAGCAAGCTGATCGACGAGCTCGCCGGTGGCGAGTGAGCTGAGCGCGGTCGCGGAGGCGATCCGCGCGCATGACCGTTTCCTTCTCGTCACCCACGAGAACCCCGACGGCGACGCGCTCGGCTCGATCCGAGCGGTGAAGCTCGCGCTCGACTCGATCGGCAAGGACACCGTCGCCTTCCTCGGCGGCGACATGGACATCCCGCGCGACCTCGCCTTCATGCCGCTCGACTGGCTCGAGCGCGAGCCTGCCGGCCGATGCGGCGACCGCGTCGTGCTCGCACTCGACTGTGCCAGCGCGCCCAGAACCGGCGATCGACGAAGAGCTGCTCGCCGGCGGCGCCGCTCGTCATCGACATCGACCACCACCACGACAACACGCGGTTCGGGCGCGATCAACCTGATCGTCCCCGACGCGTCGTCGACCGGGGAGATCGCCCGGGACCTGCTCGCAGAGCTGGGGGTCGCCCTGACACCCGATATCGCCGAGGCGCTGTACGTTGCGCTCGTCACCGACACGGGGCGGTTCCAGTACTCGAACACGACCAAGGCGGCGCACCTGATGGCGGCCGAGCTGTACGACGCGGGCGTCGACGTCGAGCGGCGGAGGCGTGTCTTCCAGGAGATCTACGAGTCGGTCGAGTTCGCGAAGCTGAAGCTGCTCGGGAAGGCGTTCGAGCGGGCCGAGCTGTACGAGGGCGGCCGGCTGGTGATCTCGTACCTGCTGAGGAGCGACTTCATCGAGCTCGGAGTGGGGGAGGAGTATGCGGAGGGGCTGATCGACTACCTACGTGCCGTCGACGGAGCCGAGATGGCCGCGACGATTCGCGAGCCGCCCGAGCCGCCCGACGCCGCGCGGCGGATCTCGATGCGCTCCTCGAACGACGAGCTCGACGTCTCGGCGATCGCGCGCAAGCGTGGCGGAGGCGGCCACCGCCTGGCGGCCGGGTTCTCGACCGCGGAGTCGATCGACGAGATCAAGGAGTTCATCCGCTCGGAGTTCGTCCGTGCCACCGCGCGGCGCTTAAGCCCGCCGGCTTGATCCTGGTGGACAAGCCGGCCGGTCCGACGTCGTTCGACGTGATCGCCCGCATCCGCCGGCGGACGGGGGCGAGGACGGGCCACGCGGGCACCCTCGATCCGTTCGCGACAGGGCTGTTGCTCGTGCTCTCCGGGGCGGCGACGCGGCTCGCGCCTTGGCTCGTCGGTCTCGACAAGCGCTACATGACCGACGTCGATCTGACCGCGCGCACTTCCACCGGCGATCCGGAGGGGGACGTCGTCGAGGAGGTCGAGCCGCCCGAAGCCGCGGAGCTGGAGCGGCGGCTCTCCGGGCTCCGCGGCGAGGTCGATCTGCGCATGCCGGCGGCCTCGGCGGTGAAGATCGGCGGCGAGCGTGCATACGCGCGTCATCGCCGCGGCGAGACGGTGGAGATGCCCGTCCGGCGGTCGCGTGTCGACGCGCTCGAGCTCGTCTCTCTACGGGGACGGAACGGCGCGGCTCGATCTGCGCGTCGGCTCGGGCACGTACGTTCGCTCGATCGCCGACGTGCTCGGCGGGCACTGCCGGACGCTGCGCCGCACTCGAGGTCGGGCCCCTTCTCGGTCGACGACGCCGACGAGGAGCGCATCCTGCCTCCCGCCGAAGCGCTGCCGTTCCTCCCCGCAGTCGAGGTCGGCGAGGCAGAGGCGGTCGCGATCCGGGCGGGCCGCGTCCGCGCGAACGCCCGCACGAGGACGCTGCGCGACGGCGAGCTGGTCGCCGTCGGCAAGGTGGTGATGCCGGCCTGAAGGTCGCTCATTCGGTCGCGGAGCTCGAGTGCAAGGAGCGCACGGTTGCGCTCGGCACCTTCGACGGCGTCCACCTCGGCCACCGGCTCGTCGTCGAGACGGCGGTCGCGGCCGGCCCGGCGCCGACGGTGGTCACCTTCCACCCGCATCCGCGGCGGGTGCTCGGCTACGGCGTCGAGCTGCTCACGACACTGGAACGGCGGCTCGAGCTGCTCGCGTCGCTCGGCGTCGAGGAGGCGCTCGTGGTCGAGTTCTCGCTCGACTTCCAGCGGGTCGAGGCGGATGAGTTCGCCCGGGAGTGGCTCGACGCGATCGGAGCGCGGGTCGTCGTGGCGGGCGAGGATTTCCGCTTCGGCCATCGGCGGGACGGCGACCTCGACCTGCTCTCCCGGCTCGGGTTCGACACGCGTTCGGTGCCGCTCGTCGAGGGGGTCTCGTCATCGGCGATCCGCCAGCTCCTGCACGCAGGGGAGGTCGATCGTGCTGCCGCACTCCTCGGCCGCCCACACGAGGTCGAGGGGATCGTCGTCGAGGGCGACGCTCGTGGCGGGACGCTCGGGTTTCCGACCGCGAACGTCGCCGCCGAGCCCGATCTGCTCGTCCCGGCGCACGGGATCTACGCCGGTTTCGCCGCGGGCCACCGCGCAGCGGTCTCGATCGGGACGAATCCCCACTACGGCGGCGACGAGCTGCGCATCGAGGCATTCCTGCTCGGTTTCGCCGGCGACCTGTACGGCCGGCGGCTCGTCGTCGAGCTTTGGAAGCGCCTGCGCGACGAGCGCGCCTTCGCGAGCGAGCGGGAGCTGATCGACCAGATCGCCCGCGACGTCGAGGAGACCGAGCGGGCCGAGCGGCCGGTCTCTCCTGTAGGGTCTGACCCCGAAGGAGTCTGACCCTGCGTTCGAGTGTCTGACCCCAGCGGGGTCAGACACTGCTTTACGTCGGAACCGCGGCTCCGCTTCGACGCGGGTCGGCCGCCGGGCCGGCCGACGATACGAGGCTGACACCGCCGAAGTAATGGTGCCGTGCCGCCCACCGCCGCACGGAGAGCCCTCGCGCCTCCAGTTCCGCGAGCGCCTCTTCGTCCGCGCCAGGCTCGGCGTTGACCACCTCCCCCGCGCGGTGGACTCGCGGGCGGTCGACGGCCGCCTGGGGCGCGAGCCCTCGTCCAGGACCCCGGCCGCGACCCCGACGAGGGCGGTTCGCAGCCGCGTCCCGCCGGCGGCGCCGATCGCCAGCACCGGGCCTTCTCCATCGAGCGCGATGCTCGGAGCCATCATGCTCTGCATCCGAGCGCCCGGCTCGAGTACGCCGACGAGCAGGTCGGTCTCACCGAGCATGCTGTTCAGGTGCAGGTCGAGGCCGGGCAGCCAGTCGCCGGAGCCGAGGCCCGAGGCTCGTCGTCAGCACGCAGACGCTGCCGTCGGCGTCGACGGTGACAAGGTTGGTCGTGTGGGTTTCCGGGCCCGCCGGCGTCGCGAGCGCGTCGATCAACGCGAGCGTCCGGTCAGGCTCGTCGAGGCAGTCAAGCCTCGGGAGCCGTTCGAGGGCGGACGCGACTCCCGCTAGCCCGCCGCGCGTCAGGAACCGCGTGCCGGCATACGGCACCACGATCGGGTCGTCCCAGCCGGCTTCATACCGGTCGAGGTCTCCACGCGGTGACGACGCCGTCGCGATCGCGCGAGGAGCGCGAGCAGCGACTCGGCGATCGAGCCGCGGTAGACGCTCGAAGCGCCCTCCTCGGCGAGCAGCTCGAGTGCAGACGCGAGACCCGGCTGCTCGAGCCGGTCGCCGGTGCGAAGCAGGCTACCGCCAGGCGCGTAGATCCGCGCGCCCTCGCGCATGGTCATCACGGGCGCGAGCATCTCCAGGCAGGCGGCGTGGGCCGGCGGCATCGGCACGCCCTCTCGTGCGAGGCGGAGCGCAGGCGCGCACAGCTCGGCCCACGGCAGGCGCCCGTGCTCGCGCCAGAGCGCGTCGAGGCCGGCAGGCAGCTCCGGGCACGGCGCAGGAGGCGGGCCCGACCGCGTAGTGGACGAGCTCATCGCCGAACGGGACATCGAGTTCGAGCAGCGCGCCGCCCGTTTCCGCTCGGAACGGCGCAGAAACAGTCGAGGTTCCGGGCCGGCCCGTGCCCGCGTCGTAGTAGATCGCGTGGCCGCCGCCGAGCAGCCCCGTCATCACCGTCTCGGCGACGCAGGAGGCGAGGCAGGCGGCGACGGCGGCGTCGGCGGCCGTGCCACCGGCCTCGAGCACCTCGACGCCGGCCTCGACGGTGGCCGGATGACCCGCCGCGACGGCAGCGCGCAGCCGCCTCCGGCGCCCGCGCGTTAGGAAGCCTGCATGAGCGCCACATCACGTTGATTCGAAGCCTCTCGAGTCGTCGCCGAAGGCGATGGCTGCTAGCCTATGGCGGACCGCGACCTCGGCCGCCCGTGCAGCTTCCGCACGGCGTGCTGGGATCGCGGAGACATCTACCTGGAGGTCACATGACCCTCACCAAGGAAGCCAAGCTGGACATCGTCGGCAAGCACGGCCGGCACGGCACCGACACCGGGTCGCCGGAGGTGCAGGTCGCACTCCTCACGACCCGGATCAACGAGCTCACCGAGCACCTGCGCACGCACTCGAAGGACCACTACTCGCGCCGCGGACTGCTCAAGCTCGTCGGCCGGCCGCCGCCGGCTGCTCGACTATCTCCAGCGCACGAACCTCGAGAGCTACCGGGCACTGATCAAGGAGCTGGGCCTGAGGCGATAGAGGATCAGACCAAGCGACCCGGAGAGTGGAAGTTTGAGCGAGCCCCGTGCGACGGAACGCGGCACGGCGCTGACTCAAACCTCCACTCTCCCAGAAGAAGTGGAGGAACACATGAGCGTTGCCACCGGCAACCCCACCACGGTCTCGTTGACCGTCGGTGAGCAGGAGATCAGCTTCGAGACCGGCAAGCTCGCCAAGCAGGCGGACGGCGCGGTCGTCGTCCGCTCCGGCGAGACGATGGTGCTGGCGACGGCGCAGGGCCGGATGGAGGCGCGCGAGGGCGCGGACTTCTTCCCGCTGACCGTCGACGTCGAGGAGAGGATGTACGCCGCCGGGAAGATCCCCGGCGGCTTCTTCAAGCGCGAGGGCGCGCCCACCGAGCGGGCGATCCTCACCGCCCGCATGATCGACCGCCCGATCCGGCCGCTGTGGCCGAAGGGCTTTCGCAACGAGGTGCAGGTGATCTGCACGACGCTCTCCGCCGACCTCGTCACCCCGCACGACATCCTGTGCATCAACGGCGCCTCCGCGGCACTGATGATCTCGCCGCTGCCGTTCTTCGGGCCGGTCGGCGCAGTGCGCATCGGGATGATCGGCGGCCGGCTGGTCGCTCAACCCGACCCTCCAGGAGATCGAGGGCGAGAGCACACTCGACCTGATCGTCGTCGGCACGAAGGACGGGCTGACGATGGTCGAGGCGGGCGCGGCCGAGGTTCCCGAGGACACGCTGCTCGAGGCGCTCGAGCTGGCGCACGACGGAGATCAGGAAGCTCTGCGAGGTGCAGGAGGACCTGGCGCGGCGCGTCGGCAAGCCGAAGTGGCTCGATACGTCGCTGACCGAGGAGCTCGAAGGCCTCGCAGCGGTCGACCGGATCCGCGAGCGGATCCGCGCGGACGGCCTGCGCGAGGCGGCGGCGTGCGGTCGAGGAGGTCTTCGCCGAGCTCTTCCCGGAGCTGACGATGGAGTCGACCGAAGAAGACATCATCCGCCAGGTGCAAGTGCGGCAGAGCCTGAACAGCCTGCTCGAGACGCTCCGGCTGGAGGCGGCCGAGGGCCCGGTACGCCAGCAGTTCGAGGCCGACCTGCGGGCGCTGACCGACGCCGAGCAGGACTCGAAGGAGCTCAGGTCGGCGAAGCGCAGCCTGCTCTTCGACCGGATCATCGAGAGCGTCGAGCTCCCGTTCCCGGTCGGCGCTGCGCCGGCCGAGGGCGAGCCGGCGGTCAAGGACTCGCTGACCAGGCAGTTCGTCAAGCGCGCCGCCGAGGCGATCTACAAGGACCTCGTCCGCAAGAAGATCGCGGTCGAGAAGCGGCGCCCGGACGGTCGCTGCACAGAGGAGATCCGGGCGATCGAGTGCGAGGTCGGCGTCTCGCCCGCGCACGCACGGCTCGGCGCTCTTCCCGCGCGGGCCAGACGCAGATCATGACGCTGCTCACGCTCGGCACCGCCAAGGAGGGCCAGCGGATCGACGACCTCTCGCTCGAGCAGGATCGGCGGTACATGCACCACTACAACTTCCCGCCGTACTCGGTCGGGGAGACCGGGTTCATGCGCGGGCCGAAGCGCCGCGACATCGGCCACGGCGCGCTCGCACAGCGGGCGCTCGAGCCGATGATCCCCGGCCGCGGAGGAATTCCCGTACACCATCCGTCTCGTCTCGGAGACGCTCGAGTCGAACGGCTCGTCCTCGATGGGCTCGGTCTGCGGCTCGACGCTCGCCCTGATGGACGCGGGCGTGCCGATCAAGCGGCCCGGTCAGCGGGATCGCGATGGGCCTCGTCAAGGAGGGCGACGACTACGTGATCCTGACCGACATCCAGGGCGCGGAGGACCACCTCGGCGACATGGACTTCAAGGTCGCCGGCACGCGCGAGGGCGTGACCGCGCTGCAGATGGACATCAAGATCACCGGCGTCACGCAGGAGATCATGCGGCAGGCACTCGCACAGGCGAAGGAGGCCCGCGAGTTCATCCTCGACCGGATGGGCGAGACGATGTCCGAGGCCCGCACCGAGCTCGCGGATACGGCGCCGCGGATCTCGACGGTGAAGATCGACCCGGAGAAGATCGGCATGGTGATCGGCAAGGGCGGCGAGACGATCCGCGCACTCGAGTCCGAGAACGAGGTGCAGATCGACATCGAGGAGGACGGGACGATCCTGATCTACGCCACCGACGGGGCGAAGGCCCGTCCGGCGATCGAGGCGGTCGAGGCGATCACGAAGGAGCCCGAGGTGGGGGACACCTACACCGGCAAGGTCGTCAAGACGACGCAGTTCGGCGCGTTCGTCGAGCTGAAGAAGGGCACCGACGGCCTCCTGCACGTCTCCAACGTCGGGCCGGGGCGGGTCGGCCACATCGAGGACGTGATCGAGCGCGGCGACGTGCTCGACGTGATCGTCCAGGAGGTGGACAAGGCCCGTGGCCGGATCGGCCTGAAGCTGGTCGCCAAGCACGAGAACGGCTCGCTCGTCCAGCCCGCGGAGCTGATCGAGCGCGCGAAGGACGCGCCGCCCCGGCCGCGCGAGGAGGAGCGGCCGCGGGAGCGCCGCGGCGGCCGCGACCGTGGCCCGCGCCGCGGCTAGGGCGACGCGACCAGCGTGGCGACGTAGGCGAGGACGTCCCGTTCGGCGACGCCGTCGACGAGGGCCGGCGGCATCGAGCCGCCGCCCGCGTCGATCTGCGCCTTCACCCGGGCCGAGCGGGATCGGGTCGCCGACGAGCTTCGGCCCGATCCCGCCCTTCCCGCCGGCGCCGTGGCAGCCCGCGCACGTCTGGCCGAAGATCGTCTCGCCGCGGTAGGGGTCTCCGAGCGCGATGGAGCTGCCCACGGCCGCCCGCGGCGCGCCGGGCTTCGCGACGTGCCACTCGGCGAGCCCGAACGTCGCTGCCGCCAGCGTGACGAGGAGCAGGATCGGGACCACGACGAGCCGTAGAAGAGGCCGCCCGGGGAGACGCTCGCTCGACACGAACCGATCGTAACGAGTAGGTTGCCCTCGCTCTATGCTCGCGAGCGTCAATTCGACCTACACGGACATCGTCACGTCCGTCTTCAGCTCGACGATCGCGGCGAAGGCCTGGTTCGCGACCGCCGCGGTCGCTCTCGCGGTCCTGCAGGTCTCGACCGGGGCGCGAATCTTCGGGAAGCTCCAGCGCCTGATCCCGATCGGACGGCCGTGGATCAACCGGATCCACCGCTGGTCGGGGCGGCTCGCGTTCCTGTGCACGCTGCCGGTCGCGTTTCACTGCATCTTCATCCTCGGCTTCCGATCCACGGACGCGCGCGTGCTGGCCCACTCGATCCTGGGCTCGTTCGTGTACGGCGTCTTCGCGGTCAAGGTGTTCTTCGTGCACGACCGCGCCCACCCGCGCTGGACGCTGCCCGTGGTCGGAGGAATGCTCTTCGCGGTGCTGGTCACGATGTGGGCGACCTCCGCGTACTGGTACTTCACGAACGTCCGCTTCGCGTTCTAGCCGTCCCGCACGGGATACGATCGGCCGGTGCAGGAGTACGTCCTCACCGAGCTCGACTCGGGTGAGCGCCTGGTCACCGAGCGCGTGCCGAGCGTCCGCTCGGTGGCGCTCGGGTTCTGGATCGGCGCCGGCGCGCGCGACGAGCCGGACTCGAAGGCCGGCGTCTCGCATCTCCTCGAGCACCTGCTCTTCAAGGGGACGCGGTCGTACGACGCGCAGCAGATCGCCGAGATCTTCGACGAGATGGGCGGCGAGCTGAACGCGGCCACCTCGCGGGAGCACACCGTCCTCTACGCGCGCGTCCCGGATCATCACCTCGAGGACGCGCTCGACGTGATGGCGGACATGGTGTTCGCCCCGACCTTCAGCGACCTCGACGCCGAGCGGGAGGTGGTGCTGGAGGAGATCGCGATGGTCGAGGACGCACCGCAGGATCTCGTCCACGACCTGATCTGCGAGGCGGTGTTCGCCGGACACCCGCTCGGGCGCCCCGTGATCGGCACCGCCGAGGTGATCTCCTCGATCGGCCGGCGCGCCATCGCCTCCTACCACCGGAACGCCTACGTCGCCGGCAACATCGTGCTCGCCGCGGTCGGTCACCTCGAGCACGACCGCGTCCTGGGGCTGCTCGACCGCGCGTCCCGTCACCGGGTCGAGCCTCCGGCGAGAGCGACCAGGGTGCGGACGCCGCTCGTCCGGCCGCCGAAGCCCGGCCTGCGCTTCCAGCGCAAGGACACCGAGCAGTTCCACGTGTGCGTCGGGGCGCCGGGGATCGCCCGCTCCGACCGGCGGCGGTTCGCGGCCTCGCTGCTCGACTCGATCCTCGGCGGCTCGGCATCCTCGCGGCTCTTCCAGGAGATCCGTGAGAAGCGGGGGATGGCGTACTCCGTCTACAGCTTCGCCTCGCAGTACACCGACACCGGCCTGGTCGGGATCTACGTCGGGACGCGCGAGGAGAACCTGGCGGCCTGCCTCGAGGTGGTCGCCGCCGAGGTCGCCGACATCGCCGCCGGCAGGTTCAGGGGACGCGAGCTGGAGCGGGCGAAGGAGAATCTCAAGGGCCGCATCGCGCTGTCGATGGAATCCACCTCGAACCGGATGAGCAGGCTCGGACGCTCGCTGATCACCGACACCGAGCTGCTCTCGCTCGACCGGATCATCGCCGAGATCGACGCGGTCGAGCCCGTCGCGGTCTCCGAGCTCGCGGGCGTGCTGCTCGAGCAGGCCCGGATCTCCGCGGCCGGCATCGGTCCGAGCGAGGACCGTTTTCTGGAGGCGATCGAGCGGATCCATCCCGGGCTGGCGGCCGCGGCGTGAAGATCCTGGTCATCGGGCACCGCGGAAAGGTCGGGTCGGTGCTGGTCCCCGCGCTCGAGGCGGCCGGTCACGAGCGAGTGGGGTCGGATCGGCGACGTGCCGGGGGCGATGGTCGACTTCACGCGGCCGGACACCGTCGTCGCGAACGTCGACGAGGCGTCGCGCCGGAGTTCCGTGCGTGGTCGGGACGAGCGGGGCGGACTGGCAGAGGTGGGCGAGCGGGCCCGCGCCGCCGGGCTGCCCGTCTTCTTCGCGCCGAACTTCCCGTCGGCGCGGTCTTGATGATGCGCTTCGCGGCCGAGGCTGCCCGGCACCTGCCCCGGGCGGAGATCGTCGAGCTGCACCACGACACGAAGCTGGACGCGCCGTCGGGAACGGCGAAGGCGACCGCCCTCGTGATGGGAGGCGATCCGCCGATCCACTCGGTGCGCCTGCCCGGGCTCGTCGCGCACCAGGAGGTGCTTCTCGGCGGCGCCCGGCCAGCTCCTGACGATCCGTCACGACACGCTCTCGCGGGAGGCGTTCGTCCCCGGCGTCCTGCTCGCGCTCGAGCGGCTGCCGTCGCTGCCGCCGGGCCTGACGGTCGGGCTGGAGCACCTTCTTGTAGCCGGCGGCTAGTACGATCGCCGGGACATGCTGCGGCGAGATTCTGACGGCGATCGTGACGCCGTTCCGGGACGACGGCTCGGTCGACTACGACCGCTTCCGGGAGCTCGCGCAGCACCTCGTCGACCACGGCTCCGACGGGCTCGTCGTCACCGGCACGACCGGCGAGTCGCCGACGCTGACCGACGAGGAGCGCTTCGAGCTCTACGCGGCGGCCGTCGACGCGGTCGGCGACCGGGCGACCGTGGTCGCCGGCACGGGCACCTACTCGACCGCGCACTCGGTTCATCTGACCGAGCAGGGCGCACGAGCTCGGCGTGCACGGCTTTCCTCGTCGTCACGCCGTACTACAACAAGCCGCCGCCGCGCGGGATCGTCGAGCACTTCAAGGCGATCGCGGACGTCAGCGACCGGCCGATCGTCGTCTACAACATCCCCGGCCGCGTCGTCCTCAACATCGAGCCGGAGACGATCGCCGAGCTCGCCGAGATCCCGACCGTCGACGCGGTGAAGCAGGCGAACGACGACCTCGACCAGGCGCGCCGGATCGTCGAGCTCGGGCCTCGACCTCTACGCCGGCGACGACAACCTGATCTTCCCGTTCCTCCGCCTCGGCGGCGTGGGCGGCATCTGCGTCCACACGCACATGGTCGGCCCGCAGGTGAAGGAGCTCGTCCGCGCGTTCAGGGACGGCGACGAGGGACGCGCCGGCGGATCGACCGCGAGCTGGCGCCGATCTAGGAGCTGCTCAAGGTGGCGGCGAACCCGATCGCGATCAAGGCTGCGCTGAGCATGCTCGGCTTCGAGGTCGGCGGCCACCGGCTGCCGCTCGTCCCGGCGACCGCCGAGGAGGCGGCGCGGGTCCGCGACTGTCTCGAGCGGGCCGGCGTGCACGTGCCGGCCGCCGCCTGAGGCGCCGTACGCGTAGCGCTCGCCGCCTTCGCCGACCGCGCGCAGCGTCGGCGCGCCGAGCACCTGGGGCTGCTCGCGGTAGACCGCCTCGAGCGCCTCGATCACGCGTCGGGCAGAACTGGGTGCCGGCATGTGGCGCGGAGCTCCTCCATCGCCGCCGGGACGCGGTCCGCGCCGAACGGTAGGGGCGGTCGCTGGTCAGCGCGTCGAAGGCGTCGGCGACGAGCACGATCCGGGCAGGAAGCGGGATCCGGTCGCCGACGAGCCCGTCCGGATAGCCCTGGCCGTCGATCCGCTCGTGGCTGGAGCGGGCGACCTGCAGCACGATCGGGTCGAGATCGACCTCCTGAGAGGATGTACTCGGAGATGACCGGGTGCTCCTTCATCACCTTCCACTCCTCGTCGTCGAGCGGGCCCGGCTTGTGCAGGATGCGCTCGGGGATCCCGATCTTGCCGATGTCGTGGAGCAGGGCGCCGATCTCGATCGCGTCGAGCTCGGCGCCCGCAGTAGCCGAGGCGGTCGGCGAGCGCGACGGCGACGTCGGAGACGCGCTCGGTGTGCCCGCCGGTGTAGTAGTCCTTCGCCTCCATGCTGCGCGCGAGCGCGCCGATGGTCTCGAGGTGCCTCTTGCGGACCTCCTCGACGAGGCCTGCGCTCTCGATCGCGGTGGCGAGCTGCGGCAGGATCGCGTCGCGGAGCCGATCCCAGCGCTCGCCCTCGAAGCCCGGCGTCTGGGAGAGGTGGAGGCTGCCGATCCGCGTTCCGCCGGCGTGCAGGGCGATCCCTCCCTCGCGCTCGCCGAGCGCGAGCTCGGCGGCGGCGCCGGTGAGCCGTGCGAGCGCCTCCTCGGCGTACCCGGTGAGCGCGGCTGCGGTCGTGCGCGCGGGCGGCGAGGCCGCCGGCGAACTGGAACAGAGCCTGGAGGTCGTCGTTGCGCTCGGCGAGCTGCGCGTTCGCCGCCCGGAGCTCCTCGTTCGCCGCCCGCACCTCCTCGACGGAGTCTCGGGTGCGGCGCACGTACTGGCGGACCGAGAGCATCATCGCCGCCGGCGGGAGCGTGAAGGCAAGGAGCCCCGTGAGGCCGAGCTTCTCGTAGGAGACGCTCAGGGCGAGGGCCAGCGGGCCGGCGCACGAGGTAGTACGGCGTCAGCCAGCGGAAGCGCTCGCGCCAGACCTCGAGCGGGTGGTGGCCGTCTGCGACGCTCATCGCGAGGCTGAGCAGGCCGACGTTGACGATCATGTACGCGGCGCCGGCGGCGACCGCCGGTCCGATCCGCTCGCCCGGCGACCAGCCCGCGGCGCCCGTCGCGTGGAAGACGAGCGCTCCCGCACCGGCGGAGAGGGCGAACTGCGCGGCGTCGAAGACGCCCCGGTTGAACCTTCCCCGGCGGGCGGTGAGGACGACGAAACCGAGCAGCACGGCGACCATCATCGCCGTGCCGGCCGTGAAGACGAACCCGAGCGCGAGCAGGCCCGCGCTCGCGAAGCTGTTGCGCCCCGTCCGTAGACCTCGACCTGGGTGAGCTGGAGGGCGAAGGTGAGGCCGCAGAAGGTGAGGAACGTCCAGGGCCGGGCGGCGACCGCGCTCCACGTCGACGTCGCCGTCAGCGCCATCACCGCCGTGGCGGTGGAGGCGACGAGCGAGATGAGGACGTTGGGGTCCCGCCGCGGCTCGGGCGGGGGCTCAGGGGCTCCCGGTTCCACGCCGCATCCCTAGTCGAAGCTGGCCGAGTTCCAGCCGGCCTCGTTCCAGGAGCCGGCATCGTCGGACGCGTTCCAGGACGAGGTGGCGTTCCAGGCTGGAGCTCGCGTTCCAGCTGGAGCTCGCATTCCAGGAGGAGGACGCGTTCCAGGACGAGCTGGCGTTCCAGGAGGAGGAGGCCGAGAACCCGGCAGTGTTCCAGCTGGAGGACGCGTTCCAGGAGGAGCTGGCGTTCCAGCTCGAGCTGGCGTTCCAGGCGGAGCTGGCGTTCCAGGAGGAGCTGGCGTTCCAGCTGGAGCTGGCGTTCCAGGCGGAGGAGCTCGCGTTCCAGCTCGAGCTGGCGTTCCAGGCGGAGCTGGCGGTCAGCCGGTCCGCTGGCGGCCTTGTCGGGCACGCCGGCCAGATCCCAGGCGACGGCCGCCTTGTTCCAGGCGTCGAAGGTCGACTGGCGGACGAAGCCGGCAGCCCACTCGGCGGCGGCCTGCTCCATGACGATCGCTGCGTTCGCGTAGGCGCCCGTCGGCCATCCAGGCGTCGGCGGCGAACTCGAGCGCGACCGGCTGCCACTCCGGCAGGGCGCGCTTGCCGAGCGCGTCCGCGGAGGCGATGCCCAGGCGGCGGCGGCGTTGGCGAAGAGGCCGGCCTGTCCGTAGTCGGCACCCGCCCGGTCGTAGGCGACTGCGGTCTGATCGCGAAGGAGGCTCTCGTCCACGCAGTCGCCGGCGAGCCGCCAGGCGTCGGCGGCCTGGTTGCAGGACGACGAGGCCTCGTACTTCAGCGCGGCGCGCTGGTAGCCGACGGCGTCCCGGGCGGATCCGCTGTTCGCTGCGAGCTGTTGCCCTGGCCGGTGGCCGGGCCGGTGGAGAGGGCGATGCCCTGGTTGGCGGCCGGCGGCGCCCGTGTAGCCGAGCGCGGCGGCGACGTCGAGGCCGGGCGAGTTGTTGCCGTCCACGGGCCGGCCGGTGTCGCGAGCAGCCACTTGATCTGATCCGGCGTCAGCGAGGGGTTGCGCTGGAGCAGGAGCGCGGCCGCGCCGGCAACCTGGGGGGCCGCGAAGGAGGTGCCGTTCGCCATGAGGTAGCCGGGCTCGACGTGGTTCGCCTGCGCGAGCTGGTCGAGCGGGGATCCGGCCGGACGTTGGAGACGATGTGGCGGCCGGGGGCGAGGAGCTCGGGCTTGACGAAGCCGTCGGCCGTGACGCCGGACGAGGAGAAGCTGGCGAGCGAAGTCGTCGGCCGGATCGGCGGTGTCGTTCGAGTCGGAGGCGCCGACCGTGATCACGAAGGGGTCGTTGCCGGGCGCGTAGTAGACGAGCTGGGCCGTTGTTTCCCGAGGCTGACGACCACGACGATTCCGGCCTGCCAGAGCACCTCCACGGCCTGGTCGAGCGCGCTCGTCGGGTACGAGCTGGGCACCGTCTCGGCGAGCGAGAGGTTCACCGTGCGGATGTGTTGGCGCTGCGTTGTCAGCACCCAGGCCAGCCCGGCGATGATGTCGCTCGTTAGAGACGCCGTCGGCCCTGACGAGGTTGATCTCGTATATCTTCGAGCCGGGGGCGACGCCGACGTGGCGGCCGTCCTTGGAGGTGCCGCGAGCACGTCGCTGACGAACGTGCCGTGGCCGACGGTGTCGTCGAGATTGCTCGCCCGTGAGCTGGCCGGCGAGCTAGACCTGGACGAGCGGACCGAGGTCGCTCGCGGCGATCGCGACACCCCGCTGTCCAGCACGGCGATGCTGACCTCCTGGCCGGTCAGTCCCCGGGCCCAGGCGCTCGTCGCGCCGTCGATCCGCGGAAACAGCGTCGCGAGGTCGGGTAGGGCGTGTCCGGGGCCGGGGTGATCGACGGCCCGCCGCCGTCGTTCGTCTTCACCGGCGAGTCGACGGCGACGTACGTGACACCGGCGCAAGCCCGAGCTCGCCGAGCTTCGAGGCGGCGATCGTGCCGCTACCGGCTCGATCACCGAGAGGTCGAGGAGTCGGTTCCGCCGACGGCGCGAGGCCGCGTTCGCGCCCGGCCCGTACACGATCACGTGGATCGGCGCCTCCTCGTCGTTCTCGCCGCTGCGTCGTCTGCGCGACCTGCGCCAGCGTCGGATCGACGGTCGGCACGGCGGCGGGCGGAACCGCGGCGGGCGGCGCCGCGGGAGTGGCCGTGGAGCGTCGAGGCACCGCGACCGGGACGGCAACCGCCTGCTGCTGCGGCGTCGTGGGCTTCTGGCCCTCGAGCGTCGCCGAGCCGATCGGCAGCGCGACCGTAGCCTTCGCGTCGTCCTCTTCGTCGCCTTCTTCGCGTGCTTCGCCGGAATGTGCCTGATCACCACGCGCTGCACGTGCTTTCTTCGCCTTGGCGCGCTTCGCCCCGGCCTTGCGCGCCTTCGCCGTCGGCTTGGCCGACTTCGCCGGGGCCGCGAACGCCCGGCTCGGCGCCTTCACGCCGCGCGCGAGCGCGGTGGACGGAACGAGCAGGAGAAACGCGGCGATAAGGCAGAGCAGGAGCCGCACGGAGGGGTTGTGGCGCGTGAAGATCTGCATGGCCACGTTCTCCCTGCATCCCGGGGTCGAATCCTCACCATAAAGGGTGATTTCGGGCAGGGTCACTGAAACGGGGGAAACCGGAGCCGCGCCGCGGCCGTGGGTACACTCGCCGGGTGGAAGCCGGTTTCCTGCGTGTGATCCCGCTCGGCGGCCTGGGCGAGGTCGGGAAGAACATGACCGTGTTCGAGCACGAGGGCGGGAGCCTCGTCGTCGACGCGGGGCTCGCCTTCCCGCGGGACGAGCATCTCGGCGTCGACCTGATCCTGCCCGATTTCTCGTACCTGCGCGACCGTCCCGGGGCGGTGCGTGCGGTCGTGCTGACCCACGCGCACGAGGACCACGTCGGCGCGCTGCCCTACCTGATGCGCGAGGTGCAAGGTGCCCGAGGTGTGGGCGACGCGGCTCACGCTCGGGCTCGTCAAGTCGAAGCTCGACGAGCACGGCCTGCTCCGGGCGGCCGAGCTGCGCGAGATCGATCCCGAGGCGGCGGCCCGGTCGAGCTCGGGCCGTTCCGGCTCGAGTTCGTCCGGATGGCGCATTCGGTGCCCGACAACGTCGCGGTCGTGATCGAGACCGACGCCGGACGCGTCCTGCACACGAGCGACTGGAAGCTCGACCACACGCCGGTGGACGGCTTCCGCACCGACGTCGGCCGGCTGGCCGAGATCGGCAACCGCGGCGTCGATCTGCTGCTCTGCGACTCCACGAACGCCGAGCGGCCCGGGCTTCACCGGCTCGGAGCGGCTCGTCGGCGAGGCGTTCCGGCAGATCATCCCGCAGCGGCAGGGCCGCGATCCTGGTCGCCTCGTTCGCCTCGAACGTCCACCGCATGCAGCAGGCGATCGACGTCGCCGTCCAGACGGGCCGCAAGGTCGCGGTCGTCGGCCGGTCGATGCGCAAGAACCTGAACATCGCCGGCAACCTCGGCTACCTCGAGGTGCCCGAGGGGACGATGATCCAGCCGAAGGAGCTCGGCGAACTACTCGCCGGGCGAGGTACTGGTCCTCTGCACCGGCAGCCAGGGCGAGCCGCTCTCGGCGCTGACGCGGATCGCGTATCACGATCATCCGACGGTCTCGGTGGAGCGCGGCGACACGGTGATCCTGTCCGCGCGGCCCGTTCCGGGCAACGAGCTGCGGGTGCACGACACGATCAACCAGCTCTCGCAGCGCGGGCGCGGAGGTGCTGCACGAGGAGAACGCGGCGGTGCACGTCTCCGGCCACGCGAACCAGGAGGAGATCCGGACGCTCTACGGCCTCGTTCGGCCGAAGTGCCGTGATGCCGGTCCACGGCGAGTACCGGATGCAGGCCGCGAACGCGCGGATGGCGCAGGAGGCAGGCGTCCCGGCCGATTCGATCGTGCTGGCCGAGAACGGTTCGGTCGTCGAGCTCGGGCCGGCGGGCGTCTCGATCGTCGACCGCGTCGAGGCCGGGATCACGTTCGTCGACGGCCTCGGCGTCGGCGACATCGGCGACGTCGCGCTGCGCGACCGCCGGCACATGGCCGAGGACGGCGTGCTGATCGTCGTCGCGACCGTCGCGAGCCAGAACGGCACCCGCTCCGCCGCCGCCGAGGTGATCGCCCGCGGGTTCGCCGAGACGGAGCCGCTGATCGACGAGATGCGCGCCGAGGCGGAGGAGGTGCTGCGGGACTGCCTCGCCGACGACATCCTCGAGGTCAAGCTCCTTCAGGAGCACCTGCACGACGGTATCGGCCAGCTCGTCTACGATCGGACGAGGCGCCGGCCGATGATCCTGCCCGTCGTCGTCGAGGTCTGATGTCCGCCGACACTCGACGGATGGGCGGGCGTGCTCGCCGGCAACGCGGCGCGACGACGCGACCGCACGTCGCCTGATCGGACAGCTTGCCGCGTGCGAGGTCGGCGGCGCTGTCGTTCTGCCGGCTGCTCGAACGGTGGGCGCGAGGCGAAGCCGACCCGAGCACGCCCGGACGGCGGCAGGCTGCGTTCCGCCGGGCGGCCGAGCGTGCCGAGACGGCGCTCGCCGGACTGGAGCAACCCCTCGGCCGGTACCTGCTCGAGCTCGAGCCGGAGCTCGCCGAGGGCCGTTCGTGGTACGGCGAGCCGGGCGCGGGCGAGCTCCGCGACTGGCAGGACGTTCTGGACCGGGCCGGCGTGTCGGTCTCGCCGGTGCGGGTCGCGCAGGCGTACCTCGAGCTCGCCGTGCTCGTGCGCGCGCTGGAGGGGCTGCGCGTCGGCGGCGGACATCGGCTCCGAGCCCGACCGCGCGTCGCTCTGGGCCGGGTTGTTCGACCTGCGGGAGAACCTGCTCGGCCGGACGCTCGAGGACCTGCGCGCGCTCGCGGCCTGAGGCGCGCCTCGCCGGGCTGCGCGCGACACGGAGCGCTCCGTGGCACGGAGCTGCTCCGCGCCGGAGCGCCGGCGGCACCCGCCGCGCCGCGGGGCCGGGCAGTCCGCAGCTCGTCTCCGGCCGGGTCCGGTGCGGGCTGTCCGCGGATCGTCGAACGCGACACGGCCGGCGCGCTCTCCGGGAGGGCCGCCCGAGCCGGATGTCGACGCGGCACTCGGGTCGGCGCCGGGGCCGCTCGGGACCGGAGTGCGCCGCGGGCTGCAATTCGCCGCCGACGCTGTGGATAGGCCGGCGCGGGTTCGGTGCGCAATCGTCGCAGGCGGGGCGCCGCTCTTCCGGTAGCGTCCGCTTCAGAGGGCGGCGGGAACCGGCTCCCCACCCGGGTGGGGGTCTGGTGCGGGGTGGGGGTCTTGTGCGGTCGGTCGCGGCCCGTGTGCGCTCGTCGTCGGCGCCCCGCCGGCGGTGGGCGGAGCGATCGTAGGATGGCGAGAGATGGCGGAACCGCCGCTCGTCTCCGTTGTCGGCTCGGTCAACCTCGACCTCGTCGCCCGCTGCGCGCGCCTGCCGCGGCCCGGCGAGACGCTCACCGACGCCACGTTCGAACGGGTACCGGGTGGAAAGGGCGCCAACCAGGCGCTGGCGGCGGCACGGCTCGGAGCCAGGGTGCGGCTGACGGCAGCGGTCGGCTCCGACACATTCGCCGCCGATGCGCTCACCCTGCTGCGCGACGGGGAAGTGGAGCTCGATCGGCTGCAGGAGGTCGCCGCGCCGACCGGGGTCGCCCTGATCGTCGTCGGGGACGACGGCGAGAACCAGATCGTGGTCGCGCCGGGCGCCAACGCATACGTCCGTGCCGACGACCTGGCGCCGGCCGACGCCGTGCTCTGCCAGCTCGAGGTGCCGATCGCGGTGGTCACGGCGGCTGCGCGGCAGGCGCGGTTCCTCTGCCTGAACGCCGCGCCGGGCCGCGCGCTTCCGGACGAGCTGCTGGCGGCCGTCGACCTCCTCGTGGTCAACCGGTACGAACTCGAGGTCGTGGGCGAAGCTCCCGGCCTGACGGCGCTCACGCTCGGCGACGAGGGGGCGGTGCTGCTGGAGGGCGGAGTGGAGGTCGCCCGGGCCGAGCCGCCGGCGGTCGTCGCCGTCGACGGGACCGCGGCAGGCGATGCGTTCACCGCCTGCCTGCTCGTTTCGCTGCTCGAAGGACGCGAACGGGAAGAGGCCCTGCGCAGGGCCTGCGCGGCGGGCGCGCTCGCTGCCTCGCGACCCGGCGCGCAGCCGTCGCTTCCCACCGCGGCGGAGGTAGACGCGATACTGGGACGCGCGTGAAGCTGATCCTCGACTGCGACCCGGGGCACGACGACGCGATCGCGCTCCTGCTCGCCCTGGCGAGCCCGGAGGTGGAGCTGCTCGGCGTCACCACCGTTCACGGCAACCAGACGCTCGAGAAGACGACGGCGAACGCGCTGAAGGTGCTCGAGTTCGTCGGCCGGAGCCGAGATCCCCGTCGCCGCCGGCGCGCCGCGGGCGCTGCGCCGCGAGCCGTTCGTCGCCGCGTACGTGCACGGAGAGAGCGGGATGGACGGTCCTGCCCTGCCGCAGCCCAGCCGCCGCCCCGTCGAGGAGCACGCGATCGACTTCATCGCCGCCGCCGTCCTTGCCTCCGCGGAGCCGGTGACGCTCGTCCCCACCGGTCCCCTGACGAACATCGCGCTCTTCCTCGCCCGTCACCCGGACGCCGCCGAGCGGGTCGACCGCATCGTGCTCATGGGCGGCTCGATCGGTGAGGGCAACGTCACGCCCGCGGCCGAGTTCAACGTCTGGGCCGACCCGGAGGCGGCGGACCGTGTCTTCTCGAGCGGCCTGGACGTGACGATGGTCGGCCTGGACGTCACGCACAAGGCGCTCTTCGGGCCGGGTCCGACCGAGGAGCTGCGCACGGCCGGCCGGGTCGGCGCGATGGTCGCCGACCTCCTCGGCTTCTACGGCCGCTTCCACCGTGACACCTACGGCTGGGACGGGTCGCCGATCCACGATGCGGTCGCCCTGGCGCACGCCTTCCGGCCCGGCCTGCTGCGGACGGTACGCACCGGCGTCCGGGTCGACTGCGACGGCGAGCTCGGCCGCGGGCGCACGAACGCCGACCTGCGCGGACGCATGGGCTGGGAGCCGAACGCCGAGGTCGCAGTCGACATCGACGCCGGCGCCTTCGTGGAGCTGCTGGTCGAGCGCATCTCGTCGCTCGGGTGAGGCTGGGCGTCCTCACCCTCCAGAACGCTCCGTGGGCGGAGCTGGTCGCGCGCTGGCGCCGCCTGGACGAACTCGGCGTCGAGACGATCTGGGTCGCCGACCATCTCGGCAACTGGATGCGCCCGGAGCAGCCGTGGTTCGAGGCCTGGAGCTGCATCACGGCCCTCGCCCACGTGACGAGGCGGCCGAGGATCGGACCGCTCGTCAGCCCGATGACCCTGCGGAACCCGGCCGTGCTCGCGCGCACGGCGTTGACGGTCGCCGAGCTGTCGGGCGGGCGGCTCGAGCTCGGCGTGGGGGCCGGCCGGTCCGAGAACGACCACGAGCTCGCCGGAGTGCCGAACTGGGAGCCGAAAGAGCGGGCGGCGCTGTTCGCGGGCTGGACCGAGCGCCTCGTGGAGCTGCTCGGTCACGAACGGCTCCAGCCCAAGGTCGGCGTTCCACTGACGATCGCCGGTCAGGGGCCGACGATCCTGCGCCTGGCCGCGACCCACGCGACCCGCTGGAACACCTTCGGCGGCCTCGGCCTGAGCGCCGAGGAAGGCCTGCGTCGCGGCCGCGAGGACAACCGGCGGCTGGACGATCTCTGCGCGCAGACCGGCCGCGCGGTCGTCCGCTCGGCACTGATCGGCTACCCGTTCGTGGCCGAGACACCGTGGCGCTCCGACGAGGCCTTTCGCGACTTCGCCGGGCGCTGGGAGGAGGCCGGATTCGAGGAGCTCGTCGTCTACTACCCGCCCGAGACGGGCATGCCGGCGGGAAGCGTCGCGCCGGGGGTCTTCGAGCGGGCGTTCGGCGCCGGATAGCCGCCGCTCGGCTGCGATCCCGCGCAGCAAGAGGTGCGCGAGCGCCGGGTCATGCGAAACGGGGTCAGACATGCGAAGCGCAGGTCGTTCTCCTTGCCGTGCTCGCCGCCGGGGTCTCGGCAGCCGCCGTCGCCGTGGTGTCGCCGGCGGCGGGCGGCAGCAAGGCCGCCGGAGGCGTCACGCTGCATCTGATCGAGAAGGGCCGGTCGTTCCACTTCGTGGACAACCCGCCGGCGAGCGACGCCACCCTCCCGGCGTCGCAGCGTGACATGCTCGTGTTCAGGGCGAATCACGACGGGCGGAAGACGGGCCGGCACCCTCGAGGCCGCGTGCATCGCCACCACGGGCGGCAAGGATCCCGTCCAGACCGGCGCGTGCACCGGCACGTTCCGGCTCGCGGCCGGACAGCTCGACGGGAACGTCTCCATCCGGAGTGACGAGAACGTCACCCCGGATCGCGATCGTGGGCGGCACCGGTCCCTACGAGGGCGCGAGGGGTGACGTCGTCTCGTCAGCCGGGGCAACAGCAGCGTCTCCCACGACACGACCCATCTCCTCCCGTAGGAGCAGGAAAGGGCCACCCGCACCGCGAAACGGTGCAGGTGGCCGCCAGGAAGCGTCGCAGCAAGGTACGCCCGAAGTCGCCGGCACGTGTCCGCAAGCGCCGCACGCGCCGGCGTCCGCGCGGCCATCAGCATCCCGAGCTGGTCGGGCTCGGGATCGTCGTGTTCGGGCTCTTTCTCGGCAGCGTTCTCTACGCCGGCTGGAACGGCGGCTACGTCGGCAAGGCGATCGGTGACGGCTTCGTCGCCGTGGCCGGTGGAATCGCGTACGTCCTTCCGGTCGCCTGCGCGACCGTCGGCGGGCTGATCGTCGCTCGCAGCGACCTGCCCCGCTTCGGGCCCTTCAGGACCGGGCTGGCCGTGTCGGTCCCCGGTCTCGCGCTCGTGCTCGGTCGCGCGCACGGCGGGTATCTCGGCCGGGGCTTCGAGGCGGCGTTCGGACGCCTGGTCGGCTCGACCGGTGTGCTGCTCCTCGGCGTCTTCCTGCTGGTGGCCGGATGTCTCCTCGTCACCGGCGCCTCTGCCGGCGCGCTGCTGCGCCGGTCGGGCCGCGCGGTCCGCGCCGCGGCTCGCAAGCGGCCGGCCCGGCGGGTTGCGCGGACCGCCCGGCCTGGACCTCGCCCGGAGCCCGAGGTTGGGGTGCTCCCGGCGGCGGCGCCGCCCGTGGACGGCGTCCAGGAGTTTCCCGACGTGCTCGCGCCGGCTCCGCTCCTTCTCGCCCAGGAGCGTGAGGAAGAAGAAGAAGAGGACACGCAGCACGACGAGCAGCCGTCGCTGTTCGAGACCGCCCAGACCGGCGGCGACGCCGTCTACACGTTGCCCGACCCGGGCGTCCTGCGGCGCTCGAAGCCGGTCGCGCGCGGGACGGCCGAGTCGAGCGCACGGGTCGCCGAGGTTCTCGTGCAGGCGCTTTCGAGCTTCGGCGTCGAGGCTCGCGTCGTCGGCGAGATCAGCGGGCCGCGCGTCACCCGGTACGAGCTCCAGCTCGCGCCGGGAACCAAGGTCGCGAAGGTCGCCGCGCTGAAGGACGACCTCTCGTACGCGCTCGCCACGACCGAGATCCGCATCCTCGCCCCGATTCCCGGCAAGCAGGCAGTCGGTGTCGAGGTGCCGAACCACTCGCCGAACCTCGTCACGCTCGGCGACATCTACGACGAGCTGCCGCCGACGTCGAGTCCCTCTCGGTGTGGCTCGGGAAGGACATCTCCGGCAACGCGGTCTGGACCGATCTGGCCCGGATGCCCCACCTGCTGATCGCGGGGACGACCGGGTCCGGGAAGTCCGGCTGCATCAACACGATGCTCACGTCGATCCTGCTTCGCGCGACGCCGGACGACGTGCGCATGATCCTGATCGACCCGAAGCGGATCGAGCTGGGCTTCTACGAGTCGATCCCGCACCTCCTCACGAAGGTCGTGTCGAGTCCGAAGACCGCCGCGGCCGCGCTGGCGAACGTCGTCGGCGAGATGGAACGCCGCTACGAGCGGATGAGCGTCATCCGCGCGCGGAGCCTGCCGGAGATGAACCGGGCGCTGCGCGGGCGGGGCGAGAAGCCGCTCCCCTACCTGCTCGTCGTCATCGACGAGCTCGCCGACCTGATGATGATCTCGCCGCAGGACGTCGAGGACGCGATCATCCGGCTGGCGCAGAAGTCCCGCGCGGTCGGCATCCACCTTCTGCTCGCGACCCAGCGGCCGTCGGTCGACGTGATCACGGGGATGATCAAGGCGAACGTCCCCTCGCGGATCGCGTTCGCGGTCTCGAGCCAGACCGACTCGCGCGTCATCCTCGACCAGTCGGGCGCGGAGAGCCTGCTCGGCCAGGGGGACATGCTCTTCAAGCCGCTCGGAACGTCGCGCCTCCAGCGTCTCCAGGGCGCATACGTCTCGGAGGAGGAGATCGCGCTCCTGGTCGACCAGTGCCGCGCGCAGCAGGAGCAGGAGCTCGACGAGTCGCTCCTGGAGGCGCCCGAGCGAGCAGTCGAGGAGGGCGACGACGAGGACGGCGAGTTCGACCCCGACGAGGACCCGCTGCTGGAGCGGGCGATCGAGGTCGTCGTCCAGGCGCAGACGGCATCGGTGTCGCTCCTCCAGCGCCGCCTGCGTGTCGGCTACACGCGCGCCGGCCGGCTGATCGACATGCTCGAGCGCCGCGGGATCATCTCTCCGTACGAGGGCTCGAAGCCCCGCCGCGTCCTCGCCGGCGACACCGAGACGCTCGCCTCGTAGACCGCGTGGCGGCGCTCCATCGGCCTCGGGGTCACGGCCGCACCGGGCGTGTCCCGGGGACAGTCCCCGGGCCGTCCGAAACGGGTGAGGACGCTACGCGGCGACGGCTTGTGCAAACGGTCGCTTGGTCCTTCCGGACACGTCGAAGGGACTGTCCCTCGGACCTGTCCGCGGCGGCCGCGGCCTAAGATCACCCGTGACGCGGATCGCGGTGGTCGGGAGCTACGGCGTCGGGCTCACGTTCGGCGTCGAGCGGGCACCCGACCGCGGGGAGACCGTCGTCGGCGGCCTCTTCCGTACCGACGACGGCGGGAAAGGCTCGAACCAGGCCGTCGGAGCCGCCGGCTGGGAGCCGAGGTGGCGCTTCTGACGGCGGTCGGGCGCGACGCCTTCGGCGACCGGGCCGCCGAGCTGTGGCAGAACGAGGGAATCGACGCGGATGCGGTCATCCGACCGCCCCTTCCGACCATGACCGCCGCGATCCTCGTCGAGTCGTCCGGCGACGACCGGATCGTCGTCGTCCCCGGCGCGCTCGGCGCCCTCCGCCGGAGCAGGTCGACGACTTCGCGCCGAGGATCCCGCGGCCGACGTCCTGCTCGTGCAGCTCGAGATCCCTCTCGAGACGGCTCTGCACGCCATCGAGGTCGCCCGTGCCGCCGGGGTGCGCACGATCCTGATCCCGCTCCCGCCCCGCCGGGGCCGATTGCAGTCGACGTCGACTACGCGACGCCGAACGAGACCGAGGCGCGCTCGGTCGAGAGCCTGGGGACGATCGTGGTCACGCTGGGCGAGCGGGAGCACGATCGGCGACCAGCGCGTGCCGGCCTTCCCGGCCGCCGTCGTGGACACGACGGGCGCCGGCGACGCGTTCTCCGCGGCGTTCGCGGTGGCGCTCGCCGAGGGCGCCGCCGACCTGGAGGCCGTCCGGTGGGCTGCGCCGCCGGCGCGCACATGGTCGAGCACGAGGGGTCGTGCCCGGGCTGCCGACCCGCGCCGAGCTCGAGCAGCGACTCGCGGTCGCCGTATGACCCGCCTGATCGTGGACACGGGCGCCGCCGCAGACGACACCGTGTCGCTGTTGATGCGCTGCGACGGCGAAGATCGGTCGAGGCGATTACGGTCGTCTGCCGCAACGTTCGCTTCGAGCAGGAGGTCGAGAACGAGCTCTCACCGTCGAGGCCCCCGGCCGGAGCGGGGGGTGCCTGTTTATCCGGTCGCCCGCGACAGCTCTGGCCGAGTGGGTCGGGGCCGATTACGTCCACGGCCGCGACGGGATGGGCGATCGGCTCCGCCGCGCGCCAGCGCCCAGAGCGTCACGCCGTCGAGGAACTCGTGCACGGCGTGAACGACAGCCCCGGCGGAGCGACGATCCTCGCCGGGCCCGCTGAAGAATTTCGCCGCTGCGGTCCGGCTCGACCAGACGCTGCCGGGAGGTCGCGCGGCAACTACCTGATGGGCG
>CAWHUY010000024.1:0-27087 GCA_963832675.1 uncultured Spirochaetota bacterium
ACGCCGTATTGCTTGGCCTTGATGCCTTCCGGACTGTTGATTGCTGCTTTGGTGCCGTCCTTGGTGAGAAAATCCCCGCCGAACGCCCAGAGTACCGGTGCGAAGGAAGAGAATACGTTGGCCGGGTCACTCAATGTGACAGCAATTCCCACGCCGTACTTTTGTCCAGGCACGGTTATTTTTTGTGCCATCTTGAGCATGTCGGCGTAAGTCCAACCCTGCTGCGGATATGATAGTCCGGCTTCGTCGAACATCGTTTTGTTGTAGAAGTAGACGCCGGTGGCTCCGCGGTAGGGCAGCGCGTAGAGTTTGCCGTTGACAGTGCCCGCCGTGATCATTGCCTGATTGAAGTCAGACATATCGAGGTTCTTTATGTAGGAATCCCATGGCTGCAAAAGGTTTCGCCCGGCCATGGAAGCAATGAAACTCGCGTCAAGGGCAAGCATGTCCGGAGGATTTCCCCCCAGCACGGCGGTTATCGCTTTGTCCAGGTATCCGTTGATCGGCATCAATTCAATATTGACCTTCATCCCCGGGTGTGCGGTTTCGAAGGCCTGAGTCATCTCACTCGTGTGATCCTGCCACCAGCTCCCCATCCAGATGTTGATCGAAACCGGCTTGCTCGCTGGAGCGGTCGTCGATGACTCTGACGTGCCGTTGGCGTACAGGGAAATTGAGAGCGCCAGACCAATGAAAACGAACAGAACGAATCGAAATCTCTTCATCGTTACCTCCTGGATGGATCTATCCTGCCGTTGCGAACCGACAGGAGTCCGTTTCGAGCTGGTCAATCCTACCATCGATTCCAGGGTATGTCAAATTTTCAGTGTCATTTCACATAATTTACTGCAAATAATTGCAGTTATTTACAGCGGCGCGGAACCGTGAGTTCGCTACTCGGGACAGGGGCCGGACGATTCGCGGACGATCAGGGGGCTTTCCATAACCACGTACTCCTCGGGCAGCGCCGGTTCGGTGTCCGCCTGTCGGAGAATGATCTGCATGGCCTGGGAGCCCATTTCGAATTTTGGTGGTGAGATGGTGGTGAGCGGCGGGTTCGCATGGGCCGCCATCGCGATGTTGTCGAATCCAACGACGGTGATATCCTGCGGAATCGAAAGTCCCTGCGACCGGATCGCATGCATCGCGCCCAGCGCCATCAGGTCGCTTGTTGCGATTACCGCGGTCGGTCGCCGTTTTGGAGGGAGATCGAGGAGCTCGTTCATTGCCCGAAATCCCCCTTCGATTGTCGGCGGCTGGGTGATGTGAAACTCGGGCAAGAGGTCGCAACCCAGAGCGTGGAGCGTCTTTTCGACGCCCAGGCGCTTTGCAACGGAGCTGTAGGCATCCTCGGGCCCGTTAAGAAAGGCTATACGTCGATGGCGGAACGAAACGACGTGCCGGACGGCTGTGTCCATGGCGCGCTCATAGTCGATTCGGACGCCAGGAATGCCTGCCATTCGGGTGGAACGGTTCAGTACCACGACCGGCACCCCCTGCGCTTTACGAAACCGGATGCAGGTCTCTTCCGGGATCGCGTCAGAAATGCAGACGATGACTCCCAGGGCGGGTGCGCGGCCAATCCATTGAAAGAGCCGCTCCGAAAACGCGGAATCTGTCCGACTCTCGACGACGACGACCAGGATATCGTGGCGCGTCGCCTGATCCGCTATTCCCGAGACTATGTCGGAAAAGTAGGTATTGTGGGCGTCTCCGATGATCGCGACGACTGCTCGTTGCAGGGAAGCGGATGATCGTTTACCCTCATATCCGAGCTCACCAACCGCGGCTTCGACGCGGGAGCGCAGCTCATCGCTGATCGGCGAAACGTTGTTGAGAACCCGCGAAACAGAGGCGATGGAAACGCCCGCTGCGCGCGCTACTTCTGCGAGGTGGCCGGTTGCGGCGGCTATCTACTCTCATAACACAATTTTGAAGTCTAAGTCGATTCGCATTGAATGTAAATAGAGCACTGAGATGACTTGCTTTTCAACGGATCCGGTGTTACCATGCAAAATTATGAAAAATACACTGAAAAATATGCATAACATAGAACGACCACGAATAACCGGTCTGTCGCACATCGGGCTTTTTGCCCACGATGTCCAAAAATCTCTCCGGTTTTACGAAGACTTTCTGGGTTATGAAGAGCAATACGAGCTCACCGATCCGGACGGTCGGCTATCGCTCAAGTTCATCAAGGTGAATGACCGGCAATTTGTAGAGATATTTCCCGAGCGCAATACGGAAGACGATCGGCTCTATCAGGTGGCGTTCGTCGTAGAGGACATAGAGGCGTTGCGGCTGCATCTACAGAAGCACGGAATCAGCGTACCGGAGAAGGTTCCCAAGGGCCGGATCGGCAACCTGAACTTTTCCATCAAGGATCCAGACGGTCACACACTCGAGTTTGTGCAGTATACGAGCGACGGCTGGACACTTCAGGACACCGGCAAGCATCTGGGCAAGCGCAGAATATCTGCGCGAATAAAACACATCGGATTTACCGTGCGAAACCTGTCGCGCTCTCTCGCGTTCTATCGCGACGTGCTCGGTTGCACGGAGACCTGGAGAGGCAGCCCGGACGGCAAGCGGCTCGCGTGGGTAAATATGAAGTTGCCCGACAGCGACGAGTACCTCGAACTGATGCTTTATGAGGAGCCGCTCGCCCCGGAGCGCAAGGGTACGCTCAATCACATGAGTCTCGAGGTGGATGATGTGCCCGGGGCAGTGGAGATTGTGAAGGAACGCGCCGAAGCGGGACTCTACGACAGGGAAATTGCGCACAAAGTGGGTATCAACCGCAAGCGGCAATGCAATCTGTTCGATCCGGACGGAACACGCGCAGAGCTGATGGAGGCAGGTACGATTGACGGAATGTCCCCGGCATGGTTCGAGCCGCCGGCCGAACCGAGCTGATCGGGTCGATTACAGCGGCAGCAGAAAATCCGGGGTAACGGTGATGGTGCCGATTCGCACATAGGCCGGGCGGGTAATCAGGAACCTGACGATATCGGCGATATCCTCCGGCTTCAACATCCGGCCGCGCGCCTCCTCGCCGACGGGCTTCGTCTTGTGGTTCCAGATATTCGTAGCCACCTTGCCCGGCGCGACGGCGGAGATACGGATTCCCGTGCCGGCTGTCTCTTTCTGCAGCCCCTCGGTGATCGCCAGCGCTGCATATTTCGATGCGCAGTAGGGAATGTTTCCCGCATCCGTACGAAACGATGCGGTCGACAGGATATTTACGATTTCTCCCGCGCCCCGTTTTCGCATGTGCTGCATGACAGCACGGCAAAAAAAGAACGTTCCTTCCACGTTTGTGCGGCTGATCCGCGCCCACAATTCGCTGTCGATCTCCTCGAGAGGCCGACTTTCCGGCATGCTCACTCCTGCCGAATTGACAAGGACATCGATTCTGCCATGTCTGGCGAGGACACTTTCTACAGTCGCAAGGACCGATCGTTCATCCCGAACATCACAGGTAATGTGTTCGAGCGCGACGGTGTCGCTCGCTGCCGACGCGTTTCGCGAGCAAATGACTACAGTCATTCCCAGCTTTGAGAGCATTTCGGCGACGGCGTGCCCGATCCCTTCGCTTCCGCCGGTCACGAGCGCAATGGATCCGCCGTCAGGCATCGAGCGATTTCCTGAGTTCGGTAATGTAGCGGATAAAGTGCGGGAACGCGACGTCTTCAGTCACCAGCTCGCGGTGCCATCCCCTTTCCCACTCAAACTCATAGTAGCCGTCGTAGCCGATGGAATCGAGCAGACGCAATGCCTCCGCGATAGGCAGACGGCCTTCGCCACAGAGCTTGAGATCGAACCCGTTCTGGTCGAACTTTGACGAGTCTTTGATGTGCACGTGGCGGATGTATTTCCGGGTTGTCGACACCGTTTCCGCGAAAGTGTCCCCGAACCGGAACGAATGCAGGATGTCCCAGATCAGCCCGGCACCCGGATGATCGATCCGATCGAGCATCTCCCTGGCGGACTTGCCCGTCGAAAACGAATCGTGGGTCTCGAGCAGTACCGTCACTCCCTGTTCGATAGCATGTTGCGCCGCTTCCCGGAAGCCTGCTTCGATGTTTGCGAGGGTGAAGTCCCGGTCCATTTCCGGGGTAATCGGACCGCCAAATATACGGACGAATGGTGAGGAAAGTTCCGCCGCCAGGTCGATGTATCGCTTGGCTTCTTCCAGTTGCTTGTCTCGTTCACTCTGGATCGGAGAGGTAAATCTCACCCCGGTCGACACGGACAGAAGTTCGATTCCACTGTCCTTCAGGCGTGCGCGGGATTTCGCGCGTCCAGTTGCGAAATCAGGCAGTCCGAGCAGATCGGTAGTACCTTCCAGCATTCGGATCCCTATCGCCTGGTAGCCGTAGTCCATGGCGGCGCGAATTGCCTGTTCAAAACTGAAATCCGGACAGCCAAGTGAGCTGAAAGCAAGTTTCATGCTGGTGTTCCCTCTCTGTAACCGCGAGTATTCGGAAGTATGCCGACCTGATACCGGCCCATCCAGCATAAATGGCTTCCATGTAATAAGTCAAGGAATTTTCTGAAAATCCCTCAACATTCTTACAGCGGCGCTTTCACGCGATGTCAGGCGGCAGGAGGCACATGGCGCACCGGTCTGCTGTATCGGAGTGCATCAATTTGTAAAAAAGGTCATTGGCAAACGATGGCCAGCCGTGTCAGGGCTCACGATCGGCTTCTTCGCCAGCACCTATTGGGGAAGTTCCATAGACGACCTTCGGATTTATGACAGAGTGCTCAGTAGTATAGAAATCACTGCGCCCTATAATTTCGTGGACTCAGAAGGCCATAGGATCAGCGTTCCCGAGAGAGTCCACTTGATTACCCACAGACACCGCACCCCGCCCGGGGCGGTGTCTACTGTTGTTGGGCGGGAGTCGACGACGGGGGCTCGGGCATTTCCTTTGAATCCGCTGTCGGGTTGTGTGCGGCATGCCGCCTTTCGCACCAGACAAGCCGCACAGTCTTACTCCCGAAATCATCGTATTCGGTTTCAGTTCGACGTCGCCTTCTCGGCATCGCTGTTCCGGCGCTTCAACATGGTCGATCTCAATCCGCGTTCCGACCCTCGATTGACAGCATATTCGGAAATCCAGGTTGCAGGTACGGCGGCCCTTTCGCGCGTCGGGGTCTATGCGCCCTACGCAAACGATGTCGAGGCCGCGGTTGACCTGTCCAGGTACCGGATCGAGGCGATTACGCTCAGACTGGAACAGTGTTGTACCGAAGGTTTGCACCGGAGAGCGTTCGATAGTCCGCGTGGTCGAGTCAATGCTTTCCATCGCAGAGAAGTAGGTGCACTGGACCCGGCGTGGTTCTCGACGCTGTTGCGGCTCGTGGACTTCGAGATGATCGAGGTCCAAATTTGTCAACGGCAGGTAATTCCTTCACGTCGCTGCGCCAGCCACCTAAGGAGGTTCTGTCGGTGGCACAGAATCCCCGTCGGTGAGTGGAAGGAAGGACGCGTGGTTGTGTACGGCTCTGCATTCGGTACATCGCCACCGTTCTATCCAGTCCGCTTCAGCAACCGAGTCGAAGTACCGGGTCCCGTATCGGTGGCTCCAGATTGGCCGACCGCCACATCCGCATGTGCCTGCAATCTTCATCTTCCGTTATCGTTTCCTTCACTACCCAGCACCCCAATAAACGCCTTTCCCCATTCCGGAAGATGATCCGTCCCTTTGCAGGAAATCAGATTCTTGTCAACGACAACAGGTTCGTCATGATATTCAACCCCACCTGCAATCAGATCATCACGCATCTTGGGACTAAAGTGTAGTCCGACCTGATAACACGCCCGCAGACATCAGGATCTTTCTGGCCCGCGGCCAATTGTTGTGATGGGTTTCTTCTGGGAATCCATTTCCCGGATCAACTCCTTCAGTCCAGGATGCCCTCTTCTATCATCCAGGTTGCCAGGCCGCCGGGAATAATCAGTCCGTCGAGCTCTGATGCATGGACGCTGCGTAGTTCATCCTCATACGGAAAATCGTGGGAGTTCACGGCGCCGCCGTTCGCCAGTGCTCTTTCGACTTCTATCGTGTATCCATGATGACCCCATTCCCACGTATCGTTCCCCAGGTGAACCACTGATCTTTCCTTCCGACCTACAATAGGTCTTTCCACCCTCTTCCTCGATTCGACCGCGAGTATAAAACACGTGCATGTCGTATGCAGCATCATCCACCACTATTCCAAAGGTCTTTCCCTCGAGGCGGGTGCCGTTGCCTTCCGGGAGAGGGCGGTTTTCAATCTCCGCGAAGGCGTCGAGGACAAGGCTTCAAACGCGGAAACATCTGAATAAACCGCCCCGTTACAACCGCGCCATCTCGTACAGCTCTCGCCTCCGATACATGCACGGCACCAATGAAGGTCAAGTCATCAACCATGCTCCACGCGGCTACCGCGCGTTTGCCCTCTTGAGAATGCCGGCCGAGATCAGGATCTGTTGTCCGTGGCATATGGCGGCACAGACCTTGCCACGATTTGAAAGATCGCGAACAAAATCGACGATGCGAGCATTCAAACAAAGCTTTTCAGGAGCCAATCCACCGGGAATCAGAACCCCATCAAAATCCTTCGAATCCACCTGCTCAATCGTGGCGTCGGCATACAGCTTTTCGAAAAGCTCCCCAGTATAAGTGAAGGCTATTGTTACCAACAACTACTACATCCGCACCCGCTTCCTTTAAACGCAGTCTACTGTAGTGAAATTCAACTTCATTTACGCCTTCGTCCAACAATCCCGCCACTTTCAAACCATCGAGTTGGGGTTTCCATAACTTCATTCTCCACCTATCGGTCGAAGGGAAATCACATGGTTATGGTGCGCGATGCTCTGAGCTCTCGGCGGCCGCAGCAGGCTATATGGCATACCCATTCGGATATTCGGGCCGGAGCTGGTAGTCCACGATCCGTTCGAGCAGCTTCAGATACTCGATACCGTCGCGGCATGCGGTGTCGGCGTCGGGAAACATCGGCGCGCTCTCGATCGTGCAGTAGCCGGAGTACCCGGTCGATTTGATGGCCCGAATGACCGCCTTGAAGTCGACATTTCCATATCCGGGCGTGAGCGAATTGGAGTCCCGGAAGTGCATGTGCCACAACAGTGGCTGCGCCGCGATGACTGCTTCGTATTCCCCCAGTTCCTCGAAGTTCGCGTGAAACCAGTCGAGCTGTATGCCGATGTTTTTTCTCCCAGTCAGCTCGATCAGCCGTTTGTGGTTCGCGGCGGTATTGACGAACTTGCCCATCTCAAGGTGGTTCGTCGCCTCGAAGACGAGTTTCACGTTTTTCCGGGCGGCGTAGTCGCACATTCGCTGCAGCGCGCCGACGGCGACCTTCGTGCATTCCGCCGCATTTTCACGAGTCACCTCATCGTGCACCGCTACCGCTACCGTCACAAACGGCGCGCCGAGCTCACTGGCGATATCGATGGTGACCTCAGTCTCCGAAACCGCCAGTTCGGCGGTTTGAGGCTCGGTCAGTGTCTTGTAGGAAGGGGAGAAGGGGTCCCACTCTTCTCCCCAGCACTCGTTGACGCAGGAGACTGCGAGGTCGTATTTTGCGCGAAGCTTCTGGTGAGTCTCAAGGTAGTCCTTCATCGTGACGCCGAGGCCGTAGCGGCCCTTCGGTGGGGTGAGCTCGATCGCATCATAACCGAGTGTTTTCAACCGTTCGTAGGTCCGCTCCGGATGAAGGTATGTCTCCTCCTGACCAAATGTGAGTTGGAAATAGCTGAACCGCAGGTTTGCCATGGTACTAACCTCGATGCACGTGGAGGTCCCACCCGAGATAGGTCGTGAGCGCCTCTTCGATGACACGGCCCCATTTTCCGCGGGTCAGCGCAACATGGTGCTCAAACCCGTTCTTGCAAAGATAGTTCATCAACCCTTGGAGGCCCGGGACCTTGCAGACCGCGCTTCCACCCTGGATGGGGCAGGGGTCGTCGGTAAACTCACCTTCGCCGACATATGCCCTGATTCGCCCTTCGGCGTCGAACGTGGACATGCGGAAATAGGTCATCGGCCCGGCGGCGACCTGCCCTTTTACCGCGCCGAAGCAGCGGTCGTAGCCAAGGGAGGCTCCGAGAACGTCCAGGTTGGAGATCTCTATCTCTTTTCCCATGAAGCTCTTCGGGTAGTTGGAGCAGTGGACGTTGATGCACTTGTCGCGATCGTCGCCATAGTTGTTGTTCCAGTCCTGGAAGCCGGGAGGATTTCCCGAAGCGAGGAGCAGCGCATACATCGATAGAGCGCCGGTGATATCGGTTTCGCAGGCGCTGGGAAGCAGTCGCTCGCCCATCATGCTCATCGACAGGCAGGTGGCGCAGCCGAAGTTCGCCTGCACCGAGTCCCAGCACTGGATCGCGCTGGCGTCGCACTCGTTTTCTTCCATCCATTGATCGAGCGCGACCGAAAGCTTTGCCTGCTGGAATACCCCCTCCTCCTTGATCTCCTTGGGAATGTGGCCGTACCCGCGAATCGCGGCAAGCTTTTCTTTGATCTCCGGCGCCTGGGAATCAAACCGGGCAGCGCGGGCGAGCATCTCGGACATATCGATGGGTATGACAGTAATGCCGGCGCGCTGGAGCAGTTTTTCACTGAATCGGACAGTCTGGAAAGGTGCCGGTCTTGTTCCGACCTGTCCAATCCGTGCGCTGCGCAAACCCTTTGTGGTCCTGCAGACCCGCGAGAAAAAGTCGAGGTCTTGCGCAAAGGTGTCGCTGGCAATTGCGCTGGTATGCTGGCTCGTGTTGGTGAACGGAATGCCATATTGATAGAGATTGTTGCAGACCGAAAGCTTTCCGCAGAATGCGTCGCGGCGTTCTTTCAGGCTCAATTTTTTTGGATCGTCGTCGAGAGCCTGAACCAGCACCGGCACGTTCAGTCCGGCCCGGTTGATTGTTTCCACGACACCGAGCTCGTCGCCGAAGTTGGGAAGGACGACGAGAATCCCGTCTATCTGTTTCCGGTTCTCCTGAAAGAACTGCGCGTACTTCTTCGCATCGCTCAGCGTTTCGACCGCCCCGTTCGGCGTCGCGTCGACCGGGAGAATCTGGTACTTGTAGCCCAGCTTTGATAGACGGTCGAGCAGTTCGACCCGGGCGCGTGCGGCGAGCTCGGGATTGAAGAATCCGCGGGAGGCCACAATCAGTCCCAACGACACCCTGTTCTCAATCACGCGGTGCGCCTGCGGCGCGATATTCACCTTCACTTCAGTTGCCATGGGAATCTCCTTTCTCCTTAAATTGTTGTTTCCGGAGGATAGACCTTGTCCGGTTGCTTTCGCCGTTTTGGGCGCGCTATCAGCTCGATCGTTGTGCCTATTGAGTTTTCCGTATCCAGGTATGCATAGTGGCCGTCGTCATCCGGTCCAAAACCGGCGCCGTCCATTGTCATCCGATAACCCGCTTCTTCCGCTCGATCGAGCGCCTCATCCATGTCGTCCACCAGAACTCCGAGGTGGTGGATGCCATATCCATGTTTGTCGATGAACTCCTGGTAGACCGTGTCTCCCTCCAGCTGCTCGATCAGCTCAATTCGCATCGGTCCGAGGTAGGAGAGCGCGACGCGCATCCGGTATTCGGCTGGCTTTCCGTTGCGGGTCATCCGCGGAACGAAGGGTTTCTCATATGTATAGAAGTGCCATGGGCCGATGCCGAAACGCGTGAAATACTGTTCGACCGTCTCTTCGAGATCTTTGACGACGAGTGCAATCTGCGCCACACCCTTGTCGAAGAAATCAAGACGGTCCGGTTCCTTCTTCGCCACCTTCTCTCTCCTTCTACGGCTTGAAGATAACTTTCAGCGCTTTACCCTCGAGAGCCAGATTTGCCCCCTCGTTGAAGCGCTCGAGCGAAAGCACGTGCGTCACCAGCTTTTCCGCCGGAATCTGTCCCGACTCCAGCATCTGAAGCGCCATGCGGAAATGACGTGGCGCGAATATGGAGATTCCGATAACGTCGAGGTTCTTGTAGTGAATGAGGTTCGTGTCGATACCGGGTGTGCTGTGCCCATGGGGCAGGCCGCCGAAAAATACGACCCGTCCGCCCTTTCTCGCCAGTTCGACAGCCGTCACCTGTGCCGCGGGAGCCGGAGCCGCAGTCACGATCACGTCGGGCATACGGCCCTCGGTGACCCGTGATACGGCCTCTGCCAGGTCTTCGGTGCTGCTGTTCACAATCGCATCCGGACCAAAGGCTTTCGCAAGCGCAAGACGTTCGCTGACAATGTCGGTGATGATGATCTTGTGAGCGCCCCGGGCCCGAGCAATCGCGATGTGCAGACATCCGATCGGACCGGCTCCCATGATAAGGACCGTGTCGCCGAGGGATACACGTGCCCGCTCCTGTGCGTGGATGACCGAACTGGCAGGTTCTGCCACCGTTGCATGTGCCGGGTCGAGCTGTGCAGGCGTGAGGAGGATGTTGCCGAGTTCGATCGCCGCCTGCGGGATCAGAATTTTTTCCGCAAGCCCTCCGGGCCACGCCTGTCCGATTTCCCGAACGTTGGCCGACAACTCATGACGCCCCTCCACGCAGAAGGGGTCGGCCGGATCGTAGGCCAACGGCCCTACTGAGAGTCTCTCCCCAATCTTCCAGCGGCCGACGTACGATGGTCCGGTCTCTACCACCGTTCCGCAAATCTCGTGTCCGAGCGTCCAGGGGAATTTGACCTTGCTGTGGCCGGTGCGAAGAGTTCGCAGGTCGGAGCCGCACAGCCCGCACGCCTCGACCGAGAGAAGAAGATCTCCGCTTCGCGGGACGGGATCTTCGACCTCTTCCACGCCGAACTGCATCGGCGCGTGGATGCGCATCGCTTTCATCGGACCTCCACGGCGATGCGGCCGCCCCGGTTCACCTTCGGCTGCATAACCGGGGGCGTCATCCCCAAAAGCGAGTCCTGCATGGCGCGAAGCCGGTACACAAAGGTAGACGTGTCGGGCGCGAAGTTGTCTTCAGTCAGGACTTCCCCCTTCCCGATGTTTCGAATTACTTTTCCTCCCGTACCGATCCCGATCGGAATCATCCTCCCTTTTCGCGCCGCCTCGTAGGGGTAAACTACGCCGTGCCAGTCCCGCTCGCCGATCCCCCCGACCTTTTGACCGGGCGAAAGATCGCGCTTGGCCGTGCAGACGACCTCGGCATACATGCCTTCGGCCGTAACCGTCACCTCATTCAAGAGGACTGCCTCGGCTACCGACTGCGGCGTCTCCAGATCGCACAGGTGATAAGGTCGAAAATGCAGATAGTAGGGTCCGTCGGCGTGGGTGATGAACTTCATGTCTTTGCGGATTCGCAGATCGTCGGTGTGAACGACGGCAAACACGCCGGGGGCAATCCGCCCGGTCGAATAGTCGACGCGGCCGGGGCCGGAAAAGATCCCTCCGTTCTTCTTCGGGATAAACGTCTTGACCAGGTCGTCGATCTCGATTTGCGGCCCGTGCATTCCCGGAACATCGGGCACAAGCCCCGTCGCATTCGAGACCGCCGCCATTTCTACCATTGTCTTGGTCCCGTCGATGAATGAAGCGAGCATTTTGGGATTCATATCTTTTGACCGGGCTTCATCAACGCACTCTTCCGGTGTTATCGATGTGTTGACCGGATTGTTTTTCCCCTTGCCAAGGCAGACCACGTCGAACCCCATGAGAATCGCCTGTTCGTAAAGCATCTTCAGTACGCCAGGTTCATCTCCGGAGGCCACCGTGTAGAGTGATCCGGTGCGGCGGGCGAGATAGTTAAGGTAGTATCCGACGGTGACGTCAGTTTCCGCATTGAGCATGATGATCGGTTTCTTGTTCAGAATTGAGTGATAGGCGGCCATCGCGCCAATGTCGGTTGCCCCGGTGGCCTCAACGTTGGCGTCGATCGACGGAATTCCGGTCATCAGCATGGCATCTTCGGTGACCACCGGTTGTTTGGCCCGCAGGGCGTCTTCGGCCTCCCCCACGGAGCGTACAACCTGCACCTGGGAATGGTCCCAACCCATACTCACAAAGGTGTCGATTGCACGGTCAACCGCGATATCTGCAATGGCGGATATCCGCATCCCGGTAATGTTGTTGATCGTGTGCGCAAGGCCCGAGCCCATCTGCCCACAGCCGATTACACCGACACGGATTGGGTTCGCATGCGCTTCCCGTTCCCGAAGTCTCGAAACAAGCTCCATTCTGATTCTCCTGTGACTACCCGTTGTGCTTTTCGCGCAGAACCGCAAGCTGACGGAAGTCATTCTTTACATTGGTGTATATGCTCTTGTACAGATCGAAGTATTCGTCGTAGATGGCGTGGGTTGCCGGATCTGGGTCCATCGGCTCCACGTACTCGGTCCACTCCTTGGCCACGCGGTAACCGGGAAGCACGCCGCTTGCAACCCCGGCGAGTATCGCGTCTCCGTAGGGTGCACCGGTCCTTCGTTTGACCAGGGCAATGGGTACGTTGAACACGTCGGCGATGATCTTTCTCCAGAGCCTGCTCACCGCGCCGCCTTCATTGAGCACCATCGGACTGTTGATCCGGAGTCCTGCCTGCCGAACAAGTTTGAAAGAGTCGTACATCGCGAATGCGACCCCCTCCATCATGGCGCGTACAAGGTGTCCCTTGCCGTGGTTGAGGGAAAGCCCAAAGATCACCGCGCGGGCGTCTGCGTCCCAGATGGGCGTCCGCTCGCCCATCAGAAACGGCAGGGCGATAAGGCCCTCACTTCCCGGCGGAATCGCTTCGGCCTGCTCGGTCAATTGATCGTAGGCGGACTTTCCGCCTGTCTGTTCCGAATGAACCTCATGCTGCGAGAACGCGTCGCGGATATAGCGGAGGCACTGCCCGCCGGTCAGCGTCGTCGGCACGGTGACGTAGGTAGCCTCCGAGTTTACCGTGTAGGGAAAGTTGATCATGAGCCGGCCGATGTCGGAGAAGTTGTATTCGCTGCTTTTGTGAATCACCCCGAAGTTACCGACCGTGCCCAGATTACTCTGAAAGTCGCCCTCTTCGATTGCCCCCGCTCCGAGCCAGCTGGCGTTGCAATCGACCTGGCCGGCCGCAACCGGTGTTCCCGCTCGGAGCCCGGTGGCCGCAGCAGCCTCGGTGGTAACTTCCCCGACTATGTCGTCGCAGTTGTGGAGCTCGGGAAAAAGCCCGGGATCGATCCCGATCTCGCCGAGAAGATCAAGGTCAAAGCCACGCTGCCGTAAGTTGTACGCCACGCCATAGAAGGCGGCACCCGAGAAGTGCGCAGTCGCTTGTCCGGTCAGTTTCAGGGTGATATAGCCGTCAATAGAGAGTGCCTTCCAGATCGTATCGAAGAGCCCGGGCCGGTGAGCCTTCTCCCACAGCAGGTTCACGATCGACGGATGATCCTCAAGGCGATACCCGGAAATGTCGAAGATCCGATCGTCTCCAATATTCTGTTTGAGCCACCCGACCTGATCCTGGGCCCGTTTGTCGAGCAGATTGTAGGCGCGATGGACCGGATTCGTCGATTTGTCGACCATGACCAGCGAGGGAAGCGCGGAGGAGGCGGCGACCCCCCCCACTTGATCCCCCGAAATACCAGATTCCGCAAGCACCCGGCGAATGAGTCTGCATGCGGCCGGCCAGTAGTTCGCAGCATCGTGCTCGGACCAGCCGGGATGCTCATGGATGAGCTCGAACTCTTCGAATGCGTAACCGAGGACTTCGCCGTCCGCATCTATGATGCACGCTTTCGCGCCGCCGGTTCCGAAGTCAATTCCGATAAGATGATTTTTCACCTTCGCACCCTTTGAGTCGTTGAATGTTACCAAGATTGTACATATGTTCTATCATGAACTATATTTCATCGTAGCATGGGATTGCTATTTCGTCAAACAAAACGACCCGCCAGGGGACAAAAAACACATTTTCGGGTTTTCCGGCACACAGTAGTGTCATTTTCTCGATTCTACTTTGAAAGTGATACAACGTCCTTCGACGATTTCCTGGGATTAACTGATCAAAGACGCGAAATGTATCACTGCCTGCGGGCGCGAACAATAGATCGGAAAGCTTCAGAAATGGCGTTCAGGCTATATGGCACGACCACTGTTGCCCGACAGCGATAGATTCCTGGACCGCTTCTCCGGTCAGAAAAGTGCCGGGAGTGCTCAATTTTCGCGTTTGGAGATCGCAAACCGTCCGGTTTGGGAAAAAAACCCTTTACAGGGAGTCGAGTCGGGTTTAATATCCCTTAAGGATCATTTGTGCGACCATGATCTTATGTACGATATCTTGGTCGGGTAATTTCACTTTTGTCAGATAAGAGTGAAAATAATCCCTGGCGCAACAGACGATCCCGCGCAAAGGGCATTTGCAGGTCCCGCATGGGGCGTGCTCAGTTCAAGGAGGAGGGTTACGGAAGATGAGAAAAATCCTATCCGTGATGCTCGGGCTCATGGTTGTTCTGGCGACTGGATTGTTCGCGGCCGGCCAAAAAGAGCACAAAGTCACTATCGCGTTTCTCTACCAGGACCTGGAAACACAATTCTGGGTCGCCGGTCATAATGCGATAGTGGACACGTTGAAGAAGGACGGGGTGAATGTCATCGAAAAAAACGCCCATGACAGCGCCGACACTCAACTGCAGCAGGCGAAGGACATTATTACCCAGGGAGTGGACGGAATCATCATAATTCCGCAGGATGGGGAGAGTGCAGTGACAATTGGAAAAGTCGCAAACCAGGCGAATATCCCGTTCGCAGTATTCAATCGACCCCCGTCAAACCATGACGCGAAGGCGATTGTTGCGGTTGCCGACAACAGGACCATTGCACGCGGAATCGTCCAGTACATGGCCGATGAGGCAAAGAAACTTGGCAGAAAGGTGAATCCGCTGATCATGGTAGGCAATCTCGGAGACCCGAACGCGGTCGACCGTAAAGCGGGGTTCTACGACGTGATCAACGCCAATCCCGACCTCTTCAATCCAGTTGTCGAAGTCCCTACCCAGTGGAATGCAAACGTTGCGTTGCAGAACCTGCAGAGCGCGATGACCGCTCACCCGAATATCGATTTCCTGTTCACCTCCTCTGACTTCATGTGGCCGCAGATCAAGCAGGTCCTCGATCCTTTGGGGAAATGGAAGAAAATTGGTGATCCGAACCATGTGATTACCGGCGGTCTCGACGGCGACGTCGGTGCCTGTCAGCTCATCAAAGACGGCTATATCGACGGAACCGGCGTGCAGGACGTCTATGCGGAAGCGAAGATGATTATGGACGCCATGCTTGCGTCGATCAAAGCGGGCGAGAAAACTCCGGACAAATGGATGCTCGATCCGGGATTTGATCTTACCCATGGTAACTACGCGCAGAAGAGCCAGGATATGTGGGGCTGTATTCTGCTTGCGGCACAGGGAAGCAAAGGCTAATCTAGTACACTTCGATCGCGCGGCCGCCGACGGCGGTCGCGCGGTTGACAGCAGCGCTTGCGGCCGTGTCGGGCCGAAAGCCCACCGGATCGAAATCACGCTAAGGGGAAGTTAGAATGGCATCAGTTGATCAAGAGAGACGAGTGGCCCGCTCTGGACGTGTTTCTCTGGCAAACCGGCTCGTGCTTTCGCAGTATTCTGTGCTGGGCGTGACCATCCTCTACTTCCTGGTATGCTGGCTCTTTTTTCCCCGCATCCTCAGTGTTCGGAATATCACCAACATTTTTTCGAACCTGTGGCCGCTCCTGGCGGTCGCGATTGGTCAGATGTTTGTGCTCATAGTTGCCGGAATCGATCTTTCGCAAACCTCGACGATGGCACTTACGAGCGTCATGGGAACGCTGCTGATAACGACGAAACTGGACCCGAACCTGTTCACCAATAGCCCGCTGTGGGGCAAGCTCATCTCTGAATCCGGGGGGCCACTCGCGGGTCACCCCGGCGGCGTTATTATCGCGGTCGTGGTGATGCTTGTCGTCGGCACTGTGGTAGGGCTTCTCAATGGCGTTTCGGTTGCCTTTTTTCGAATGCCGCCGTTCATGGTAACGCTTGTCTCGATGATACTTTTCAGCGCGCTCGCAATCTATCTCCCGAGATCCCAGAACATCATGCACCTGCCGCAGAGTTTCAATAACCTCGGTGAGGGCAGCCTGTGGATTGTGCCCTACAATCTAATAATCGGACTCCTGCTGACCGCAATCGCCTACGTGATCCTTCGCAGGAGCCTGTTCGGCCGCTGGCTCTACGCGATTGGTCACAATGCGCGGGCGGCACACATTTCCGGGGTTCCGATTCGATCGGTTATCATGTTTGCCTACGCCATGAGCGGTTTCTGTGCCGCGATCGCGGCAATTCTCTATTCCGGAGAACTCGAGATGGGCCGCCCGACGCTGGGAAGTACGCTGCTCCTCGATATTGTCGGTGCGAACATCATCGGCGGTGTGAGCCTTTTCGGTGGCCGAGGCCGCGTCGGTTGGGCGTTCATCGGAGTGCTGTTCTTTGTTATTCTCGCAAATACGCTGAATTTCATGAACCTGTCGGTCTATCTCATTGATGTCATCAAGGGCGGAATCATCCTCGGCGCAACCTCTCTCGATGTCGCCCGACGAAAGCTGACGTCGCGGGCGATCGCGTGAAGATCTCACGATAGGGAGACGAAAGTGAGTAATAGTGTTCCGGTCCTGCAATTCAGCCACGTCAGCAAACGGTTCTTCGGTATTTCGGCGCTGAAAGACGTGAGTTTGTCGGTTTCCGACGGAGTGCTGCTCGGCCTGATTGGTGAAAACGGCGCAGGCAAAACGACCCTCATGAATATTCTCGGCGGCGTCGTGCGAGCCGACGAGGGGGAGATGAGTATCGGCGGAGAACCCTATGACCCGCGCGGTCCACGTGACGCCATCTCCCGAGGCGTCGCGTTCATCCATCAGGAACTGAACCTGTTCGAGAATCTGAGCATCTCCGAAAACCTCTTCATAGACAGGTTTCCAACGCGCGGGTCGGTGCTTCTGCGAAAATCCGACATGGCAAATCGATCGAAACAAGTTCTTCGCGATCTCGACCTCGAACTTTCGCCGAACACGCGGGTATCTTCCCTGCCTCCGGGTGAAAAACAGATGGTCGAGATCGCCAAAGCGCTCGTCTCTGACGCCCGGATCATCATTTTCGATGAACCCACAACCTCATTGACGTCCCGCGAGACCGATCGGCTATTCAGGATCATTCGAAAGTTCCAGGAGGGGGGGAAATCGGTCATCTACATCTCGCATATTCTCAAAGATGTAATAGGTCTTGCAAATCAGATCGCGATCCTGCGGGACGGAGTTCTCGTTGCTCAGGACGACGTGCATACATTCGACGCGGCCCGGATGATATCGCTGATGGTCGGGCGTGAGATCGAGAACATATACCCGGAAAAGACTGCGGTTCCCCGCGACGAGAGCGCGCTCGATTTGCGAGGTGTGTCGAAAGCCGGCATTGTCGCCTCCATCGATCTGACGGTGCGGCAGGGCGAGATAGTGGGCCTTTTCGGGCTGATGGGGTCTGGTCGAAGCGAACTCGCTCGAATCATATTCGGTCTCGATGAGTATGACGACGGTGAGATCCAAATCGACGGAACGCCTCTTCCGCCCGGAAAACCGGTTGCGAGCATCAAGAGGGGGGTCGCTTTCGTTACCGAAGACCGGCGAGACGAGGGACTGATCATGCAGCAGTCCATCGCGGAAAATCTTGGCCTCATCAGTCTCCGCAGTTTTGTTTCGAGAATCGTGCGTCTGGTGCGCGACTCGGATCTTCGCGGGGCCGTGCAAAGCGTCGCTGACACCCTGCGCATTAAAAGCGCCGACATTCACCGCCAGGAAGCAAAGACGTTGAGCGGCGGCAATCAACAGAAGACGGTGATCGGTAAGTGGCTGATTCGCCGACCTGGTTTTCTCATCATGGACGAACCGACGAAGGGTATCGATGTTGGGGCGAAGTACGAAGTCTATTCCATAATGAACGATCTTGCGAAAGAAGGGACGGGTATACTTTTCATCTCATCTGAGCTGGAAGAGCTCTTGGGAATGTGTGATCGAATAGCCGTCCTGAGCAAGGGGGAACTGGTGGGGATGTTCCAGAGATCTGAGTTCGATCAGGAAGCGATACTGCACTCGGCTTTCCGGCAAGGTGTGCCTGAATCGCAGCAGAGAGAGGCAGGGCAATGAGACAGGAACGGGTCTTACGGGCGTCGCTGGACAACTCGACGTTTATTTTGTTCGTTCTGGTTTTGGTCGTTTTCGGCATTATCACCCCTCGCTTTCTGACGATTGCGAGCTTCCAGGGAATCCTGTCGAACGCATCTTACATCGGGATCATCGCCATCGGTATGTCGTTCGTGCTTCTGACCGGCGGAATCGACCTTTCGGTAGGGTCAAACATGTATCTGACCGGCGTTGTAGTGAGCTTTCTCATGCAGACCTATCACCCGCCGGTGTGGGTAGCCCTCATCGCCGGTGTCGGGGTCGGTCTCCTTTTTGGCACGGTGAATGCGATTGCCGTTGTCAAGGTCGGCATGCTTCCCTTCATCGTCACGCTGAGTACGATGGTTGCGGGACGGGGAGTCGCCCTCTTGGTTACACAGTCGCAATCTGTCGGTTTTCCGACCTCAGTGACCAGCATGGCGACGACCAACATCCTTGGATTTATTCCGGTTCCGATCGGCATATTCCTGCTCGCGGTGCTTGTTGGACATCTGTTTCTCTCACGGACACCAACCGGGAGACAGCTCTATGCGGTTGGATTCAACCTGGAGTCGGCAAAGAAAGCAGGAATTCGGACCGACAGAATTATCTTTGCAACATACATGATCTGTGGCGCATGTGCGGCGCTCGGCGGTTTTGTGTCGATCGCGCAGGTCGGCGAAATGAACGCACGTTACGGAGCCGGCGAGGAGTTCAACGCGATCGCGGCCGCCGTTCTTGGAGGGGCAAGCCTTTTCGGTGGAATTGGCACGATCTTCCCCGGCGTCTTGATCGGCACGATAATGCTGCAGATGATTCAGGCCGGGCTCGTCTTCACCGGCGTGGATCTATACATTCAGCCGATCGTCAAGGCGTTGATTATCTACCTTGCGCTTCTCGTTGACAGTTTCCGAATCAGCCAGCTTGCACGGTTGAATCGGCGGAACATCATTCCCGCCGACCGGGGTTGAAGGAGAGAGGATATGAATCGATTCATGGTCACGATAGTGGGAGTTCTTGCGTCGGCGCTGTTAATGACGTTCACGGCGAAGGCGGCTGCCGATCCTGTGCAGGATGCAGACTACAAGGTGTTGACGCACCCGGAGACGGTCTCCTTCCAGGGGGGTAAGATTGCCATTACGGAGGTCTTCTGGTATGGGTGCCCATACTGCCAGGAGTTCGAACCGCTGTTCAATTCCTGGGTTGCCGAGCACAGCGACCGGATCGTACTCACCCGGATACCAGCGTCCAGCAGTTCCAACCTGGTCCCCGGCGCAAAAGTATTCTACGCGCTGAAGGATTTGGGATTGCTCCAGCATTTCCATGACGCGTTTCTTGCGGCGGTCCACTCAGATAGTGTGGACGTGACCGAGAAAGAATCGATCCTCTCCTGGTTTGCCGTCCATGGCGTGGATCGACAGGTTTTTCAGAATTCGTATGATTCCGAGCAGGTTGCCAATCAGGTCGAAGAGGCCCGAAAGCAGGTCCTCTCCGCACAGGTGCTCTCGATTCCGTCCCTCATCGTGGACGGAAAGTACCTCACCTCGAGTCGTATGGCCCGAGGCTATCAGCAGGTGCTGAAGGTTGTCGACTATCTGCTCGCGAAAGCCAGGACAAACTAGTGTGAGCGGCCGCATTTCTGGTGGCAGATCGTTCGGTGGTTGACACCCAAAGACGGGTTCGCCAAATTGATGCGGACGGGATGCAGTAGTGGATAATCTGAGACAAGGTGCCACCAGGGGAGGTGAGTGTGGACGCCGAAAACTATCGCCTTCTCTACAAGATAGCCAAGGCCTACTATGACGATCAATTGACACAGCAGGAGATCGGCGAGCGGTTTGGGCTCTCACGAGTAAAGGTCAATCGGTTGCTGTCTCGTGCGCGAGATGAACGGATTGTTCAGATCGAGGTCATTCCGCCGGAGAGCTCGGAACCGGTGATCGAACGGGCACTCGAAGAACAGTGCGGGTTGAAAGAGGCCGTGATTGTCCCATCTTCTGCGTCCCGGGATGAACTGCTCCGTAATCTTGGTACAGGAGTCGCCGGCTACCTTCACCGCATTATTGGCGGAAGTGACGTCATTGGCCTTGCGTGGGGCAGATCTCTCTATGCAATGATCGAAGCCATGAGTCCACTGAACTTGCCCGACGTTCGCGTGGTTCAGTTGTTGGGCGGACTTGGTGACCCGGACGCCGAAATTCATGGATCGGAAATTGCACGGCGTTTCGCGCAGCTTGTGCAGGCAAAGCCGAGAATGCTGGTCGCCCCCGGAGTTGTTGCTACCGCCTCCGTTAAGAACGCGCTTCTGGCGGATCCACAGGTGAGTGACACACTCCGTCTCGCCAGCAGCGTGGATGTCGCGATAGTCGGAGTGGGAACACTCAACCAGAACTCGGTCGTGTTGAGTGCTGGAACCATTTTGTCTGACGAGGATGTAAAGCGGCTCAAAAAGAAAAAGGTGGTGGGTGACATTGCTTTGCGTTTTTTCGACGCGGATGGCCGCCCGGTAGATGATGAATTGAACGATCGAATTGTCGGAGTTACCCTTGAAGAAATCCGGGCAATGCCGCGCGTGGTCGCGGTAGCCGGAGGACCCGAGAAGTTAGAAGCGATTTGCGGTGCCCTGCGTGGGAAATTTGTGAATGTGCTCGTAACCGACCACGATACCGCGGAAAAGCTGCTGTCGATCGGGATTTGGCCGAGTGAGAAGACCTCGCAAACAAATTTGTGACCCCGCCGTGTTTTTTCTTAAAGACTCCGGTGGAAATGAAACTATCGGATCTGAATTGGGTCTCACGTAACCAGGTCTCTCGCCGAATTCGGGATTCGACCGTAAAGAGCCGCCGGTCTTCAGATTCGGGCATCCCGGGGAAAGGTGAGAGGAACGAGTGGTTACAGCTCTGCGTGGACAAGAGACGTCTGTATTTGTTGCAAAGTATGATCTATTTGCTGATAATAGAGGAAGAAATTCCGCGTCAGCACAGGTACAGAGTGGTGGCCGTATTTTCGTTTATTATAACATAAAATGAAAATATCTATTGACTTCAGGACCTTTTCGGTGCATTCTGTCACATAGCACGCGGGAGGTGTTATGGTGAAACGAAAATACGCAGCGGTTGCCGTCATCTTCGGGAATACCGCAGATCGGTACGTGATTCAAGGGTACACGGAACCCCGGACGTTCGAACAGATGCTTGACGATGCCACCAAGGTGAAAGGCCTCACCGGTATCGAATTGGTCGGCGGCTGGCATGTGAATGACCAGAATCAGAACAAGGTAGTCAAACTCATCCAGGACAAGGGACTGAAGATCGCCATGCTGATTCCCGAGATCTGGGCCAATCCGAAATGGGGATGGGGAACTTTGACCTCCAACGATCCGGGAATAAGGCGCGATGCAATCGAGCGGATCAAGGTCGCCATGGATCTGGCAAAGAAGACCGGCTGTAATCAGGTCAGCCCCTGGTTTGGCCATGATGGTTGGGATTATGTGTTTCAGGCCGACTACGCCAAGGTGTGGGATTACCTCATCGATGGGGTGACCGAGTGTGCAGAGTACCTGCCGGACGTCAAGATTGCGCTTGAATACAAAATGAAGGAGCCGCGGACGCACGCCTTCATGTCCGACCTGGGGAAGATGCTCCTTCTGGTGCAGGCGGTAAACAAGCCGAGCGTCGGTATCAACCTGGACGTCGGTCACGCGCTCCTTGGATACGAGTCGATGGCGGAGTGCGTGGCGCTGCTGGACCGATTCGGCCACAAACTTTTCCACTTGCACATGAACGACAACTACCGCCTGTGGGACGACGACATGATCCCGGGCTCCGTCCATACGCTCGAGTTTATCGAATTCTTCTATTGGATAGACCGCATCGGCTACGACGGATGGCTCTCACTCGACGTCTTCGCTTACCGCGAGCGGGACAAGATTGCCGTTGCCAAAGAATCGATCGCCTGGCTCGAGACCTTAAGCAGGATATCCGAACGTCTTGATCGCAAGAAAGTTGAGGCGGTTCTCAAGTCCGGCGATGCGATGAAAGCGCAGAAGCTGGTCCGGGAGGCGATGTTTGGCTGATCGGCAAGATCCGAAAATGACGGACGATCAGATCTGGGAGAAGGCCGTTCACACCTGGACGGTGGCCTCCGATGAACTTGCCCGGTTGAAGGAGACGGTTGACCGGAAGGCGATCGTGCAATGCGTGAAACTAATCGCCGGCTGCAGGGGAAGAATCGTCACCGTCGGGCTGGGTACCTCCGGGGCGGCCGCCAGGAAGATAGCTCATTCGCTCTCCTGCATTGAACGGCCGTCATTCTACCTGTCGGCTGGGGATGCGGTTCACGGCGCGCTCGGGTCGGTACAGTCGGGTGATCTGGCCATTCTTATCTCAAAGGGCGGCGGAACGAAGGAATTGCTCAACCTGATTCCCGGGTTGAAGACCAAAGGCGTCGCCATCATCGGAGTTACCGAGAAGACGGATTCTCCGCTTGCCGCGGCAAGTGCCCTGGTGATGCGCGTTGCAGTCGAGAAAGAGGCGGACGAGTTCAACATGCTTGCCACAACGAGCACTATGGCTGTGGTTGCCGTATTCGATGCAGTCTGCATTGCGCTCATGAAATACACCGGGTACACCCGTGAGCAGTTTGGCGTAATCCATCCGGGTGGCGCGGTCGGCGAACGGATACTCGGTGCAAAACCGTAATCACGCGAAGGAAGTGACAATGAGAGCGGCGGTATTTGAAGGGCCTGAGCGCCTGGTCGTCCAGGATGTCCCGGTGGAGGAGTGCGGCCCCGAGGACATCATCATAAAGGTTCACGCCTGCGGCATATGCGGTTCCGATATTCGCAACTACCGCACCGGCCTGAAGGGCGACGTCACGCGGCAGATCATGGGGCACGAATACAGCGGCACCGTCACCGAGATCGGAAAGAGCGTTACCCGGTACAAGGTGGGGGAGCGCGTAGCTGTTGCTCCGGACGTGAGCTGCGGCTCCTGTTACTACTGCCGACGCGGCTGGGGAAATCTCTGCGTCAACCACAAGATGATCGGGACTCACTGGCCGGGAGGGTTCGCCGAATACTGCCACTTCAGCGGATACGTGCTCGATCACGGCATGGTTCACCACGTGCCTGAAGGGGTTGACCTGGAAGATGCTGCGATGGCCGAGCCGGCATCTTCGGTGATTGCGGCTCAGGAAAACGCCGGGGTCGGCCTGGGTGACACCGTTCTCATACTCGGCGACGGTCCGATCGGGTGTCTCCACACCGAAATCGCCCGGGCGCGCGGGGCGTCCCGCGTTATCATGGTGGGGTTAATGCGCCTGAAGGAGGCGGAACGGTTTGAGCCCGATGCGTTGATAGACGCGGCATCGCAGGATCCGGTCGAAGAGGTACGCCGGCTCACCGGCGGAATGGGTGCCGACGTAGCCATCTGCGCCAATCCGGTTGCCTCGACGCAGGAGCAGGCGGTTGAATCGGTTCGCAAGCGCGGCAGGGTAGTTCTCTTCGGCGGGGTGCCCAAGGATAAGCCCATGACCTCGCTCAACAGCAACCTGATTCACTATAACGAACTGGTCGTTGCAGGTGCGTTTTCCTATCCGGCCTACATTCACCAGAAGGCGTTGATGGCGATTCTCGGTGGGCAAATCCACCCGCAAAAATACTTCAACTACAAGGTGGGCCTGGGCGAGATCGGCGATGCGTTCGCCGCCGCCGCGGAGGGAAAAGCGCTCAAGGCGCTGGTGCTTCCGCACGGGGCCGGGGAGCGTGGAAAATGAACGAAATTGACAGACAGCTTGCCGAGCGCGAGCGTGAGGGACGCCCGATAGTCGTTGGGCTTGTGGGCGCTGGTCAGATGGGTTCCGAAATTGTCGCACAGATCGGCGAGATGGTCGGCATGCGTGTCGCGGTAATCGTCGATCTGACTTCGGAGCGCGCGACAAAAGGATACGCCTATTCGAAGCACGTCGGAGAAACAGTGTCGACCGATAGCGTTGAAGATGCCGAGCGCTTTGTCGCCGCGGGCAAGCGGATCGCTTCGACCAACTATCAGGTTGCGACTCGTCTTTCTTCGGTTGACGTCGTGGTCGATGCGACCGGTCAGACGGAGATGGGCGCGAAGGTCACCATGGACGCCGTCGATCACAAGAAACACGTAGTGATGATGAGCGTCGAGACCGATGTTACCATAGGTCCGGTTCTGCGGCGGCTTGCCACAAACGCCGGCGTAGTTTACAGCCTCGCCGCCGGCGATGAACCGGCCGCAATAATTGAGCTCTACCGTTTTGCTCACGCACTTGGATTCGAGATCGTCTGCGCAGGCAAGGGTAAGAACAATCCGCTGAACATCTACTCGAACCCCGACACCGAGGCGGAGAAAGCTGCTGCCCGAAAGATGAGCGCGAGAATGCTGTGCGAATTTGTGGACGGTTCCAAAACGGCGGTCGAAATGGCGGCGGTATCGAACGCTACCGGGCTTTTGCCGGACGTGCGCGGTATGCACGCAGCGAAAACCACCGTTCCAGACCTGAACAAGGTATTTGTCCCGAAGAAGGACGGTGGCGTTCTCAGCAGGAAAGGAGCCGTCGATTTCGCCATTGGGGTCCATCCCGGCGTCTTCCTGGTCGTAACCACCGACAATGATCGAATCAAGGAGGGGCTCGTGCAGCGTGACATGGGTGAAGGGCCCTACTATACGCTTTTTCGCCCCTATCACCTGTGCAGCATCGAAGTGCCCATCACCATTGCGCAATGCGCCTTCTACGGCGAATCGTCCGGGCACCCCATTGCGGGACTTCTGTCGGAATGCATTGCAGTGGCGAAGCGGGACCTCAAGGCAGGTGAAACCCTCGATGGCATCGGTGAGTACTGCTATCGCGGCAGCATCGATACTGCCGCGACTGCACGCTCGCAACGGCTTCTCCCTCTCGGACTCGCCAAAGGCTGTGTGCTGACCCGTGACGTGAAAAAGGATACGGTCATCTCGTACGACGACGTGAAGATCGTAGACGAATCGGTGCTGGTGCAGCTCCGCCGTATTCAAGACACCCTCTACCTCTGAGGCTGGCATGCACCTTATCGGTCTTGATATTGGAACCACCGGATGTAAAGCCGTCGTCTTCGATGCGAATGGAAACGAGAAGACCAGGGCCTACCGGGAGTACGGTATCGATACGGGCGATCAGGGCAAGGCGGAGCAGGACGCCGAGCAGGTTTGGCGGCTCGCCTGCGAGGTGATTGCCGAGGCAGTCAAGGGACTCGGCGGCGGACTTGAAGCTGCGGCTCTCTCGGTCTCCGTTCAGGGAGATGCGATCATCGCCGTGGACTCGGACGGAGAAGCACTCTGTCCGGCGCAGCTCGGGATGGACTACCGGCCCGCCGGATATGCCCGTCATTGCGCGGAGAAGTTCGGCGAGTTCGAACTGTTTACCCGCACCGGGATGAGGCCGCACGCGCTCAACTCATTCGTGAAGCTGCTCTGGTTGCGCGATCACTATCCAGATGCTTTCAAAAAGGCAGCGAAGATCGTGACCTACGCAGACTTCGTTGCGAACAAACTGGTCGGCGAATTTGCGATCGATCTGACCATGGCATCGCGAACGATGGCCTTTAACCTCGAGAAGAGCGACTGGGATGAGGAAATCCTCGCTGCATTTGATGTGCCACGCCGCCTCCTCTCACAGCCGGTCGCCTCGGGGACTCCCCTCGGACGCATCGCTCCGGCACTGGCCCGAAGGCTGGGAATAGCCGCAGAGGTGCTTCTTGTGGCAGGCGCGCACGATCAACCGGCCGGCGGTGTCGGCGCGGGCGTGATTGGAGACGGAACCGCGCTTGATTCAACGGGAACGGCGGAGGTACTTTCCGTGGCGTTTGGAGCCCCGGCTCTCAGCCGCGAAATGTACGACGGGTATTATCCGTGCTACCTTCACGCGATGCCCGGTCTTTATTTCACCTTTGCGTTGAATCATGTGGGTGGTATTCTGTTACGCTGGTACCGCGACAACTTCGGTCTTCCGGAGGTGGAAGAAGCGCGTCGTTCGAGCAAGGACCCCTACGATGTCATGATTTCGAAGATGCCTCCCGGACCGTCGCGCCTTATGGTACTTCCGCATTTCAATGGAAGCGGAACCCCCTGGTGCGATATGGATTCCCGCGGCGCGATTGTCGGGTTGACCCTCGCTTCGACCCGGCACGACCTGGTTCGCGCAATTATCGAGTCTCAGACCTACGAGCTGAAAATCAATCTGCAGCGCCTCTCCGCATGCGGTGTCGAAGTCACGCGGCTCGTGGCGGGCGGTGGCGGCGCGCGATCGATCGAATGGCTTCAGGCAAAGGCGGACATTCTCAACATGCCGGTCAGCACCCTGAAGGTAAAAGAGGCCGCATGCATGGGCGCTGCTATCATCGCCGGATTTGGAGCGGGAATATTCCCGTCGATCAAAGAAGGTGTGGCGCAGACAGTCAGGTACGAAAAGGTGCATGAACCGAATCCCGAAATGGTCGGACAATACGATCGTTATTTCAGACAATATGAGGAGATCTACCCGGCTCTGAGACCGATGAATGCGGGGTGGGGAAGGAAGAGCCTGGCCGACTAGAAAGAACCGAGCCGCATCGCCCGGGCGACATAGTGAGGATGTTATTGTCGACCACGGCGTGGAAGTGTATCATACATGCCAACCATGAAGCGTACCGATGCGTTGACCGACACGAATCTCGCTAGAATACCCCATGAGTGCGGTATCCAAATGCAAGCGGTGTATCAGACACTGAAATCGGCCGAGCACAAAGCGGCCAATTTCATTCTCGAGCACCCGGAGCAGGTGGTGGGGCTGAGCATCGTGGATTTCGCCGAGCGTGCCGGATGCAGCGAAGCAACCGTGGTTCGAAT
>CAWHUY010000025.1:0-108312 GCA_963832675.1 uncultured Spirochaetota bacterium
GATGTATTGCTCTTGTTGCCGCCCATGCCGCGCTTGTGGCAAGCGCCGCGAAACAACCGGCGAAACTTCTCTACTCACGCGAAGAAGACTTTCTCTACACCTCAAAAAGAGCACCGGCGCATTTCAAGCACGTCTCGGGACTCGACCGAGAGGGTCATCTCGTTGCAATGAAGGTCTGGTTGACCTTCAACGCTGGGGCCTATCCGATATTCACCCAGGAAATCCTCGACAGAATGATCATGAGCTCGACCGGTGCTTACTCGTGCAGTAACATCCGTGTGGAGGGGCGTTGCGTGTCGACCAATCTTCCGCCCATGAACGTCTTCGCGGGATTCGGCGCAGCGCAATCTTTTTTTGCCGTCGAGACTCATACGTTCCGAATAACCGAGGTAGCGCAGCTCGATCCCTGCACGTGGAAACGCCACAACCTGTTGAAGAAGGGGCAGCTCACCTTCACCGGCGTGCCGATGCGGCAAGACGCAGATGCGGCATCGATCCTGGACCTTCTGGAGACCCAGTCAGATTTCCAGCGCAAATACGCTGCCTACGAACTGCAGAAGAAAAGAAGGACCACGCTCGCGACGCAGGAGGAGTACACGCGAGGAATCGGCCTGTCATTCGCCTACCAGGGGACCGGCTTTCACGGCCGCGGCGAGGACGAGGAACAGTGCACGGTAATAGTATCCCTCGACACGGACGGCAAAGCCGAAATTCGGACATCGGCCATTCCGGGCACCGACGCACTCGCGCAGATCTGGAAGCAAAACGTAGTCGATATCCTCGGAATTCCCGAAAGCGACGTCACAATCGCCGACGTCGAAACCGGCGTAACACCGGACGCAGGCCCCTCCACCCTGTCGAGGAACATCACCGTAGTGAACCGACTCATCGAGAGTTGCTGCACCACGATCAAGAAGCGCCGTTTCCGCCATCCGTTGCCGATTGATGTCAAGAAGACCTTTCGGCTGCCCCGTACCCGCCAGTGGGATGCGGAACGATTGATTGGCGAACCATTCACCTCCGTCTCATGGGGGGGTGCAGTGGTCGAGGTCGACGTTGACCCGGTCACGTTCGAAACTCACGTGCGCGGAATCTGGATCGCAATTGACGGCGGCCTGATCCTACGGCCCGACCAGGCTCGAAAGAACGTGGAAACGGCGGTGTTCCAGGCCCTCGGATGGGCCAGCCGCGAGCGGATCGAGTATACACAGGGTCGACTTACCTGGCCTGATTTCCAGGCATATCAGACGGCCGACTTTCGCGAGTATCCTCACCTCTGGATCCACTTTCCGGAGTCGTCCGAGAACGGGCTGGCGAAAGGGATCGGCGAGCTTCCGCTCAGCCTCATTCCGGCCGCCTACGCCGAGGCCGTCAGTCAGGCGACCGGCAAGTACATGGACCGCATTCCCACGACTCCGGAAACGGTAAACGCCTACATGGAGGAGCCATGAACACCTCCTTCATATTGAACGGCGAGTTGGTTTCGATCGACACCAGTCCGGATGCGCTTCTGGTCGACATTCTGCGGCGGGAGTTCGGCCTTATCGGTGCGCGCGCCGGTTGCACACAAGGTTACTGCGGCACCTGTTCGGTGCTTCTTGACGGGCGTCTTACCCCGTCGTGCATGATACCGGCATTTCGAGCCACCGGTCGCGAAATTCTGACGATTGAAGGTTTCATGCAAACCCAGGATTTTCTCGATATCGAGAAGGGATTCGAGCAAGCCGGAATGAGCCCCTGCCGATACTGTGTGGCGGGGAAGGTGCTCACGGCGCAGGCGTTGCTGCTCGAGAACCAGGAGCCGCAGCTCGAGGAAGTTCGGCAGGCGGTGACCGCTGTCTGGTGCCGCTGCACCTCCTACTCTTCGTTCGTCGAGGGTATTCAGAACTCGGCCGGCATCCGCCGTCGGAGGATGAATGCCCGAGCCTAACGGATCACCCCAGGTGCTCTTTCCCGACACGCTCAACGACCTCATGCATCTGCGTCGAAATATGCAGGATGCGCTCATATACGCGGGCGGGACCTATATCCTGAAGAGCCTGCGGACTCCCTTCGCCACCCTGCCCGAGCAGATCATATCTCTGCAGGAAGTCGAAGAGCTCGACCGAATCAGTCGGACGGAGAGGCATCTCGAAGTCGGCGCGATGGTCACCGTCAAGAAACTGCTCATGATCGGGCGGCACGTGGTTCCTCCCGCCCTGTTCGAAGCTTTGCAGCAGGTAGCTCCGGCGGGCATCAAGAACCTCGCCACGCTTGGCGGCAACATTTGTGTCGCAGATCGGAACATGACCACTGCACCGGTGCTGCAGCTCATGGACGCTGCGCTCGAATTGCGCAGACACGGCAACACCCGCTGGGTGCAGGCCAGTCGCTTCCGGTTGCCGGACGGCCGGCTCGATCTGCGCGGTGGCGATGTGCTCACTCGTATTCGAGTCCCGCTCGATGCGTGGAACGTCCAGTTTTTCCGCCGTTTCGGCACCGAGTATTCGCCAGAAACCAACCCGCTATCGTTCTGCGGACTCGCCCGAATCGACAAGAGCATCGTTGAAGATGTCCGCATTGCGCTTTGCTCTTCAATCCCGGGACTCATCCGCGACCGAGAAATCGAAGCGGAAATCGTCGGGCGGAAGCTTCCCATTTCTGACCGGGATGCGACGACGATTCTCACCCGATATGACGAGGCAATCGGCGCGTCAACAGTCCGATTGGATGGCTTTCAGCGAAAACGGGCACTCCGACTCGTCGGGTGGTTTCTGAACCGGCTGTCTGACGAATAGTCTGCCTTGTCCGCCGCACCGATTTCAGGTATAGTGTACCAACCTTCCGATGCGGGATAGACCGGTGCCAGGATTTGTCCACCTGCACAATCATTCAGATTTCAGCCTCCTGCGAAGTGCCTCGCGAATCGGGGCGATGGTAGGTCGCGCCCAGGAACTGGGCATGACACACCTTGCTCTCACCGACCTGGGCAACATGTTTGGAGCCCTCCGCTTTTACCAGGAATGCCGGAAGAAAGGGGTCGTGCCCATTGTCGGAATGGAGGCGTATGTAGCGCAGGAGTCGCGACTTTCGAAGAGCGGCACCGAAACGGGTAATCGGTACAGCCGCCTCGTCCTGCTCGCGCGCGATGCTGCAGGATACAAGAACCTGATCGAGCTCTCATCGATAGGCTACCTGGAAGGGTTCTACTACAAGCCCCGCATTGACGACGAAGCGCTTGCCGAACGGGCGGACGGGCTGATCGCTCTGTCGGGATCGCTTGCGGGCGAGATACCGGGGCTGATTGTTCGAAATCGTGTGGAGGACGCCAAACGAAGAGCGCTCTTCTACCGGGATCTCTTCGGCGAGGGCAACTTCTATCTGGAGCTCGTGGAGCACGGCGTGCCCGAAGAGCGGATCGTCAACCGAACCCTCGCCGAAATTTCGCGGGACACGGGCATCCCGATGGTCGCGGCCAACGACTGCCATTACGTGGTTCGCGACGATGCGAACGCGCAGGACATCCTCGTCTGCATCGGCACCAACAAAAAAAAACACGAACAGAACCGGGCCAAGTTCATTTCGAATGAATACTACATCAAGAGCGCCGACGAAATGGCGCTGCTCTTCTCGGAATATCCCGGGGCGATCGAAAATACGCTCCGTATTGCGGAACGATGCAAGCTTGAAATCGACCTTCCCGGACCCATGCTGCCGGACTACGAAATTCCCGACGGTTTCGCCTCTCCGGGCGACTATCTGCGCGACCTCACGCGCAGGGGGCTGGAGAAGCGCTACGAATCGGTATCCGAGGCGCTCACTGCCCGAGCCGATTACGAGCTCGACACAATCATCACAATGGGCTTCACGGGTTATTTTCTCATCGTCTGGGATTTCATCCGCTTCGCAAAGGATAACGGGATTCCGGTCGGTCCCGGGCGAGGCTCGGGTGCCGGATCGATCGTCGCGTACGCGCTTCAGATAACCGACATCGACCCGATACAGTACGGTTTGCTTTTCGAGCGTTTTCTGAATCCCGACCGAGTATCGATGCCGGACTTCGACATTGACTTCTGCTTCGAACGTCGCCAGGAGGTAATTGACTACGTCAATCTCAAGTATGGACACGACAAGGTCGGACAGATCATCACTTTCGGGACACTCAAGGCAAAAGCCGTTATCCGCGACGTCGCGCGCGTCCTGGATATCCCACTCTCCGAAACCGACCAAATAGCCAAGCTCGTCCCGGCTGCGGCGAAGAGTCTCGCCCAGGCGATGGAAATGGAGCCAAAGCTGAAAGAGCTTCGCGAGCGGGGCGAAGTGTACGCAGAGCTCGTCGATACCAGCCTCAAACTCGAAGGGCTGTCTCGCCACGCTTCCACACACGCCGCAGGAATCGTGATAGGGAAAGAAAAGCTCACCAACTACGTTCCACTCTACCGCGACCCGAAAACCGGCTCGATCTCAACTCAGTATACGATGGACCTGCTCGAAGAGTGCGGGTTGGTCAAGATGGACTTTCTCGGGCTCAAGACGCTGACGCTCATCAAGAACACCGAAGCGCTCATTCGGAAAACCGAACCGAAGTTCGACATTGAGACTGTGTCGGAAGCGGACCCGGCCACCTTCAAGATGCTCGGCGACGGGAAGAGCGCCTGCGTTTTCCAGTTCGAAAGTTCCGGAATGCAAAACGTTCTCAAGCGCGCCAGACCGACACGCATCGAAGAACTGATCGCCCTGAACGCGCTCTATCGCCCCGGACCGATGGAAAACATCGATCAGTTTGTAGACTCAAAGTGGGGACGCAGCCCTATCACCTACCCTCATCCGGCCCTGGAGAAGATTCTCAAAGAGACCTACGGCGTCATCGTCTACCAGGAACAGGTGATGGAGATCGTTCGCATCATCGCCGGTTTCTCGCTCGGCCAGGCCGACATTCTTCGCCGGGCGATGGGAAAGAAGAAGCGCGAGGCTATGGAGAAGATGAAGGTTGAATACCTGAACGGCGCCGAACGATTGGGCATCGGCGCCAAGACGGCTGAAGAGATCTTCACGCTTCTGGAGCCCTTTGCCGGGTACGGGTTCAACAAGTCGCACGCAGCCGCCTATTCGATTCTCGCCTACAAAACCGCGTTCCTCAAGGCCAACTATCCAGCCGAGTTCATGGCTGCGAACCTCACCAACGAAATCAACACCCCTGACAAGTTCGCGCAGTACATGGCGGAAGCCCGCCTCATGGGAATCGAAATATTGCCGCCCGATGTCAATCTCAGCGAAAAGAAATTCACCGTGGTTGGACAGAAGATTATCTACGGACTGATGGGAATAAAGAATGTCGGTTCCGCTGCCGTGGACGAGGTGCTCCGTGCCCGGGAGGAGAACGGGCCCTTCAAAAGTTTCCCGGAGTTCCTGGAAAGGGTCGACCTGAAGACCGCGAATCGGAAGGTGGTAGAGATGTTCATACAGTCGGGCGTGTTCGATCGTTTGTCATCGAACCGCGCTACCCTGATGCACAACCTCGACCGGCTGATAGACATTGCGGTCCAAAAACGTAACAGCGGAAAATTCGGGCAGGTGTCGCTGTTCGAAACCTGTCAGGACGAGGAGTTCCCCGAGATTGAGCTCGTCGAAGTAGAAGAGTGGCCTGAAATAGAACGACTTCGCTATGAGAAGGAGAACCTCGGTTTCTACTTTTCGGGTCATCCGTTGGATGATTATCGGACGATCTGGAAAAACCGCACCGACCTCAACATCGCGAGGGTAGCGCGGGCCGCGCCCGACCGGGTGTATAGTGTCGTAGGACTTCTCAAAGGTCTTCGCACAATTCTCACTCGAAAAGGAACCCAGATGGGTTTTGGCATGCTCGAAGACTACAACGGCTCGATTGAGATGGTCTTTTTCAGCGACGTCTTCGAAAAATTCAAAGATCGGTTGATCGAAGAGAGCATCGTCGGTATCCTCGGGAAGGTGGACACCGGTCGGGGTCAACCTCAGATTATCGTCACGGAAGCAAGGAAACCCGAAGAAATGGAAGAGAGAGAGAGCGGCGAGATACACGTGCGCATCAATGAATCCTTTGAAGCGGAAGAGGACCTGTATCATCTGCGCGCAAACCTTCTGGAACATACCGGCGCGTGCCCGCTTTTTCTCCACCTGTCGGCAAACGGATCAGGGACAGACACAATAATCCGGGCATCGAGTCAACTTACCGTTTCCTCGCGCGAGGAGGCGATGGATGCGATCCGAAAGCTCCCCGGAGTGACGGAAGTCTGGAAACAGTAGCGCGACTAAAGGAGCAGGAGATGTTCGTCGTTCTTCGTCTGATAAGCACTCTTATTTCGATCTACATGGTGATCATCATCGTACGCATCGTCTTAACCTGGTTCAGCGGGATGTCGTACCAGGGGAGACCGTTGGAGATTCTTTTCCGCATCACCGATCCCTATCTGAATTTCTTCCGGCGTGTGCGGTGGCTCCGCTTCGGCAGCATCGATTTTTCACCGGTCGCGGCGATTCTGTCCCTCTCTATCCTGAGCAACGTTCTCAATTCGATTGCAGTCATCGGTATCGTAACGGTCGGCGTTGTGTTGGCCATTATCGTTTCTGCGCTCGCGTCGGCAGTTGGGTTCTTTCTGATCCTGTTCCTCATTCTCGCTGTCGTTCGGCTCGTGGGATTTCTCGTGAATGCGAACACGGCCAACCGGTTTTGGCTCACTCTCGACCACATAATCGAGCCTGCAGTCTACCGCTTCACGCAGGTGCTCATGCGCGGCAGGACAGTCACCTATCAGAACGGACTGCTGATTTTCGGCGGGCTGATGCTCGCCACCGTCGTCGTTGGTGATCTGCTCGTCGGGCGGTTGGAACAGCTGCTCGTTCAGCTCCCGTTCTAACAGTCGCGCGGTCGGTGAACGGTGTATCTGAGCGAGCTGTCGACGCCGGTCGCTCACTTGAAGGGAGTCGGACCTGCAGTCCAGGCTGATCTGAAAAACCTGGGAATCCTCACCGTCCGCGACCTGCTGCTTCACCTCCCGCGAGACTTCGAGGATCGCACCCACGAAACTCCCCTTTCTGCAGCGTTCTCCACCGCCGCCGGCGCGACTACAGCGCAAGCACAGGTCAACACCGTTGCATACGTCGAAGGTCACGAGTTCATCGGCGGCGGGAGAAACCGGACGCTGAAAGTTCGCGTGCGGGACGGGAGCGCGTCGGCATATCTGGTCTGTTTCGGCCGCAATTTCCTTTCCGGCAAACTTGAACCGGGAACAAAGATCTATCTGGCCGGATCCTTCTCGTATCGTTACGGACAACTCCAGTCCGCGTCGTTCGACTTCGAACATTGGACCCCGGAACCCGGTCGGTTCTCGGGAATCATTCCCATCTATCCGTTGAGCGGCCGATTGACTCAACCTCTCCTTCGCAAGCTCGTTCTGCAGGCGCTCCGGCAGTATGCAGACGATCTGGGGGATGAAATTCCTGCCGACATAATGATGCGCCGATCACTTCCAAGGCTGCCGGAGGCATTGCAGTCGGCGCACCACCCGTCGAGCCTGGAGGTTGCGGTCTCGGCGCGGCAGGCCCTCGCCTACTACGAGCTTTTCCTGCTTCAGCTTGCCGCAGGTCGTCGCGCTGTGGAACGCAGGAAAAGCATGCCAAGACGAAACCTGATTCTGACAGAATCCGCCGCCGCGGTGGGACGCCTGCAGGAACGCGTGATGGCGCGGCTGCCATTCGAGCTGACGGAGGATCAAGTGCGGGTGGTCGAGGCTCACCGGGCCGCAATTGCCCGCAGCGATCGGATCGCGATGCTGCTCCAGGGAGAAGTCGGCTCGGGCAAGACGCTTGTCGCGTTTCTGATGAGCCTGCCCTACGTTGAAAACGGCCGCCAGGTCGTGTTCATGGCGCCGACCGAGCTTCTCGCACGCCAGCACGCGGAAAGCGCGGCGCGAATCCTCGAACCGGCGGGAGTCCGGCTGGCCTTTCTGTCGGGCAACCTCAAGGGCGCGGCCCGCGAACGGCTCCTGTCCGCGCTAGCGAAGGGCGACATTGATCTGCTCATCGGTACGCACGCAGTGTTCACAGGCAGTGTCATCTTCAAAGATCTGAAGTTCGTCATAGTCGACGAACAGCACAGATTCGGTGTAACCGAGCGTGAGGCGATTGTCTCGAAGGGAAACGAACCGGACACGGTAATGATGACTGCAACCCCGATACCGCGGACCCTTGCGCTGACGGTTTTCGGCGACCTCGACCTCGAAGAAATTCGCACGATGCCAAAGGGAAGGAAGAGGGTTGAGACTCACCTTGCGCGTCACGGGAACGAACAGAAGGTCTACGATTGGGTACGCCGCGAGATCCGGGCACACCATCAGGCCTATTTCGTCTACCCGTTAATCGAACAATCGGAGAAGCTCGATCTTCGGGATGCCGAATCAATGTACGCGAAATTTGAAGCTGATCTTTCCAGAAGCGCGGGTCGGAATAATCCACTCCCGGGTGCCGGAGGACGAAAAACTGAAGACAATGGAATTGTTCGAGAACGGCGAACTGGATCTGCTCGTGGCAACCAGCGTTGTCGAGGTCGGAGTGGATGTTTCCAACGCAACCTGCATGGTCGTTGAGCACGCCGAACGGTTCGGGCTTGCCGCTCTTCACCAGCTGCGCGGCCGGGTTGGACGTGGCAACGCTCAGTCCTATGCCTTTCTGGTCTATAGCGACGAGCTCACCGAAGAGGGAAAGCAGCGGCTGAAGATCATGCGGAGCGAAAACGATGGATTCCGGATTGCCGAGGAGGACTTGAAACTTCGGGGTCCCGGAGACATAGCCGGCGTTCAGCAATCCGGGTATCTTCGGCTGCGGGTTGCCGACCTTTCGCGCGATATGGAGCTCATGCTGCGCGCGCGCGAAGACGCATTCAGGCTGCTCACAGCCGATCCGGGTCTACTCCTGCCGGAACACACCCCGCTTCGCTCGATCGAGCCGATCCTGCAGAAGATGGGGGACTTCACGCCATGAGGATAACCGGCGGAAAGTACCGCGGGAGGACGGTGGTATGCCCCCCCGGGATCATACGCCCGGCCATGGACCGGATGCGCGAGTCGCTCTTCTCGATCCTTGGAGACATCGAGGACAGGTCGTTTCTCGATCTCTTCAGCGGCTCGGGTACGATGGCACTTGAAGCGGCGAGCCGAGGTGCCCGACCGGTTACCGCCATAGAGAAGGACCGTGGAAAGCGCCCGATCATGGAGAAAAACCTCGCGATAGCGGAAGAGCCGGTGGAGTTGCGCTTTATGCCGGTCGAACGATTCCTTACGCGGATCCGTGCAGCCTATGACATCGTCTTCATGGATCCGCCATTCACCTACCGGTTCAAGACACAACTTCTGCAGTGGGCTGCCGAACGTCGTCTGCTCTCCGCTCAAGGAGTGCTTCTCATTCACCATCCTACGGCCGAAGCCCTTCCGGAAACGATCAGCGGCGGGGCCTCCGGTCTCCTCAAACGGTTTGATCGGCGACTGTATGGAGGATCGGCTGTCGATTTCTATTCATCCGAATAAGTTGGGGGGTCTTCTGAACGCAGGCATTTCCACGGCATCGGTCATCTGTTATAGTGGGGCTGCACAAAGGAGAAAGCGCGAATCGTGACGAAACGGGCTCGATCCCTCTTAAGAATTCCTCAAGGAACCGAGGCGTTCTACCTGGAGGAAGCATACCGGCATCGAAAACTCACCCTGCACATCGAGGAAATTATGTACCGCTGGGGGTACCTGCCGGTTCAGACGCCGGTGTTCGATTTTTTTGAGGTCTATGAGCCACTTTTCTCCGGCGTTGACGAACGCAAAATCTATCGATTGATCGACCGCGAAGGCGATCTGCTTATGCTTCGGTCCGATATTACGCTGTTTCTCGCACGTCAGATGGGCATGGTACTTACCGACGAGGATCTGCCGGTGCGCGCCTGCTACTCCGACATAATTCTGCGGCACCAGCACGCCGAAGATATCTCGAAGAATGAATTCTTTCAGGCGGGCGCCGAGCTGATCGGTCGACCGGGACTTCGCGGGGATTTGGAGATCGTGCTTCTGATGCACGAGGTCCTGTCGAGCCTTCCGCTTCCCGAGTGCAGATATCACATCGGGTCGCGTGCGCTCTTCGAGGCTTGCTTCGGCCACCTGGAGCCGGCTGATCAGGGGCATATTCGACACCTGATCACGGTGCGCGATCGCGCGGAGCTTTCGGAAGAGCTGCTCATACGCGGGAGAGACGCGCAGGAGGCGAGGTTTCTCTGTGAGCTGTTCACGTTGATCGGCGACGGTGACGACCTGACTGAGATGGCGCTAAGCGGCGCGTCCAAGAAGCTCCTGTCGGAGCCTGCCGAAAACGCTATACACCATCTCCAGTCGGTTTTCAAAGTTCTCGGAGAGCTCGGAGTCGAGAATCTCTTTCGGGTAGACCTTTCGGAAGTGGGACGCCAGCCCTATTACACCGGAATCGTATTCCAGGCGTTCATGGACGGGATGGACGACAGTGTTGCATCCGGGGGGCGATACGACACGCTCCTGTCTACTTTTGGTTTTTCCGCGCCTTCAGTAGGTTTTTCCATGATGCTCCGGAAGCTCGAAACAGCACTCACGGACGGCTCGCGCTACAACGTTCAGGAGAAGCCGATCTCTGCGACGAGCGTAGTTCCCGCAGATGATTCGGTGGAATCGGTAGCGCGGGCGCACCGAAGGGCACAGGAGATTCGCCGCGGCGGCCGGAGCGCAACGCTGTGAACGCCTCTTCGAAAGTCGCACCACTCACCATTGCCCTGCCAAAGGGCAGACTGCTGGATCGGTTCAACGAACACCTTGCGTCGCGCGGAATTACTATCTCGTTCGAAGACAGAAAGCTCATCGTGGAAGATGACGCGCATCAGCTCCGCGGTTTTCTCGTGAAAAACACGGATCTGCCGGTCTATGTGCACCATGGAATCGCCGGTCTCGGTGTCTGTGGGGAAGACGTGCTCTACGAATCCGGTTACGATTTCTTTCGGTTGCTGAGGTTTTCATTTGGCAGCACACGCATGTGCCTGGCCGCCCGCGCCGGCGCCGGCGGCCGAAAGAAGAGCGACACCTCCCGGCTTTCAGTCGCGACCAAATTCACCCGTTTCACCCGCGATTATTTTCAGGCCAGAGGGATACCGGTCGAGATTATCAAGCTGAACGGCTCCGTGGAGCTCGCACCGCTGCTCGGTCTGGCGCCATATATCGTCGACTTGGTCGAAACCGGTTCGACGCTTCAGGCGAATAACTTGACAATTGTGGAGGAACTTGAAAAGATTGGGGTCTATCTGATCGCGAACCCGGCCTACTACAAGTTCCATTTTCGGCGCGTGGATGAGCTGGTCAGTTTGCTCGATGAGCACGGGGGAGGGGCGTCGCCGTGGGGAAAGACAAGACAGTCGAAATAAAACGCACAACTCGGGAAACCGACATTCATCTCCTGCTTGATCTTTCAAAAAACGGACCGCAGATCATGGAGCTTGGCCTTCCCTTCTTCGAGCATATGCTGCACGCGATGGCCTTCCATGGCGGCTTCCGACTCGAGATTCACGGCTCCGGAGATATCGCCGTCGATCCTCACCATCTGGTAGAAGATGTAGGGCTGGTGCTTGGTGATGCCTTTCACCGCGTACTTGCCGATTTCGGACCGGTCTTGCGCTATGGCCATTCGGTCATTCCAATGGACGACGCGCTTTCGGAAGCCGTGGTCGACGTCTGTGAACGACCCTTTCTCGCCTACAGCGCATCCTATCCACAAGAATTTTCCGGTGCATTCCAGATGGCCCTGCTGCGCGAGTTTTTTCTTGCGTTTTCCAATCGTGCCCAGATCAACCTTCATCTGAGCTGTCGCTACGGCTACAACAGCCACCATATGGCGGAATCGCTGTTCAAGGCATTCGGAAGAGCCTTGGCCGTTGCCTACACCACGGGGACTGGCGCAACATCCGGGGCCATGTCCACGAAGGGGGTGCTCTAGGAGAATGTACATCCGGTTGGATGGTTTGCTATTCGGCACCGAGAGGGATATACTGGTTTATTGGCCACCTGTGTTGGCGTGTTTGAATGACCGACGACAAACTGCAGAAGCAGTCATCCGACGCATTTCTAAAAGTATCCCGGGACAAGTTACCGCCCCTTACCGCCCAGCAGCGTGCGGCGCTGATACGGAAGGGCAATGAATTTTTCAACGGCGGTCGGATGGAAGACGCCAAGCGCATCTTCCTTACCGCCGGTTACACGGACGGCCTCATCAGGCTCGGTGACTACCATTACAAGAAGGGGCAGCCTTTGGAGGCGTTTCGCATGTATTGGCTTGCCCCTGATTCGCGAAGGACCGAGATGATGGCCGAGAAGATGGCTGGGATCATACGGAAGTGGTTGAGTGAAGAACGAACAGAAGAATCCCGACGGGACGCCTGAGGAAATTTTCGACGACGAAAACCTCGTTGAGCGCATGCGGAATGAAGAACGCGCTCTTCAGGAAATGAATCATACCATCGCGGAGCTGTCCCAGAAGGGATACCAGCTCCTGAAAGAGAACTGCATACGCGAAGCCGATGAATGCTTCAATCAAATCCTCGAATTCGATCCGGACAACAATTATGCCCTTGTTGGGCTCGGCGATGGTGCCCGAAAACGTCGTGAATTCAAAAAGGCAATCGAATACTACAAGCGCTGCCTCGACAAGCACCCGGACAACAACTACGCGCTATTCGGCCTTGCAGACTGCTACAAAGGACTTCGTTACTACAACCGGGCAATCGAGATATGGGAAAAATACCTGAAGCACGACGACAAGAACGTGACCGTACTGACAAGAGTTGCCGACGCATACAGAAAAGTTCGTGACCTGAATCATTCCCGGGATATCTATCTCAGGGTTCTGGAGATGGAACCCGAGAACCCCTATGCCCTGATCGGCCTAGGACACCTCCATTATGATTTCAAGGATTATGATCAGGCGCTTCGATACTGGGAACGTATGTACGAGCTTCGCGGAGAACAGGTCGACATCAGGGTACTTACTTCGCTCGGCAACTGTTATCGGAAGTTGAAGACCTTTGAACGCGGTATCAAGTACTTTGAAAAAGCCCTTGATCGAGAACCGGCCAATTTCTACGCTCTGTTCGGCCTCGCCGACTGCTACCGGGGAATGAACCGTCCTCGGGAATCGCTCGAATACTGGAACAGGATTCTTGACCGCGACTCCGCCAACAAAGTCATCCTCACCAGAGCCGGCGACGCCTATAGAGGACTGGGCGACTTCGATCGCGCCGAAGAGTGTTATCGGAAGGCATTGAACATCGAATTCGATATGTATGCTATTCTCGGTCTTGCTCTGATAAACAAAGAAAAGGGCAACTACCGGGAAACAATTGAGTCGCTCGAAGGGCTGCTGAAATCGGACCCGAAGAATCACCGACTCTATACGGAAATCGCCGACTGTCACGTCAAACTCGGGGAACGGCGGCAAGCCGTCGATACCCTTCAACGATTCATCCGTCAAGGCTACAAGAGCCATTTTGTCGCCGAGATGTATGAGCGACTCAAATCACACAATCAGGAGTAGTCCTCGGGGCTCCGAACAGATTGACACCTCTATCCTTGCTCTCGAACCGGCCGAGTTGCAGAAACTACTGCGGATCGGAAGCGGAAAGGCACGCGAGTTGTTCCGCACCATCGCCACGGGATCGCGCGACGAACTTTCGGCCGTCGGCGCCAGACTCCGATCACACATCGAGCGGGAGCTTCGCGACTCTGACGGATCCCGGAAAATTCAGGTCGTCTACGACGACGATTCAGCCGTGGAAACGGTGATGATGGCCGAACGCCGCGGGCGACGTACGCTCTGCCTCTCGAGTCAGGTCGGCTGCACCAACCGATGCGCCTTCTGCCAAACCGGCACCCTCGCATTCAGACGAAATCTGACTGCTTCGGAAATGCTGGAGCAGTTTCACCTCGGGCGATGGCTGTACGGAGAACCCTCAAATGTCGTATTCATGGGAATGGGAGAACCGCTCGCCAATTTTGACGAAGTTCTGCGTGCGTCGGGCATTCTGATGCACCCCTTCGGCGTGGCGCTCGCGCCTCGGAAGGTAACTGTTTCGACAAGCGGGATCCCCGACGCCATCAGACGTTACGCCGATACCGGCTGCCCGGCACAGCTCGCGCTCTCACTCGTGACCGCAGACCCGCCACTGCGCGCACGACTGTTTCCCGGAACAACAACCGAAACGGTCAAACTGCTTCGCGACGCCATGCTGTACCTTCAGATGCGGCGTCGGCGACGTGTGACTCTTGAAATCGTGCTCCTGGGCGGCATCAACGACGACCCTGAGCAGCCGCCGCTTATCCGTGATTTCGTGGAAAATCTCGACGCGCACGTCAATATCATTCCGTGGAATGCAACCGCCGGTCTCGGTTTCCGCGAACCGGAACCGAAACGAGTGCACGATTTTGCAATGGAGCTCGTGCGCCTTGGCATCCCGACTACCACCCGGATGAGCCGCGGCCGCGGCGTGTCGGCCGCTTGCGGTCAGCTCGGCTTGCCGTGAGCTCCAGCTTCGACGGCAGCCGGCTCCAGCACTGCACGAATGCGGCGAACCCCCTGCGATGACGATTGTTCTTTTGTAATCTTGAACCTGCCCAGCACCCCGGTGTGTTCTACGTGCGGTCCGCCGCACACCTCTTTCGAAAAATCTCCGATCGAATAGACTTTCACGACCTCCTGGTACTTGCTGCCAAAAAGCGCAATGGCGCCGGACTTCCGCGCCTCTTCGAGCGTCATCGTGTCGAAGTGCACGGGAAGATCCCGCTGAATCTGCTCGTTTACGATATCCTCTACCCTCTTGATCTGTTCGTCAGACATTTGATCCGGATGCGAGAAGTCGAATCGGAGCCGCTCCTGCGTTATGTTGGAGCCCTTCTGCTCCACGTGGTTGCCGAGAATCATCCGAAGAGCCTTGTGAAGAAGATGAGTTGCCGTATGAAGTTTTGTGGTGTCTTCCGAGTGATCTGCGAGACCGCCCTTGAACGCTTTCTCGCTTCCGGCTTTCGACAATTCCTGATGTTTCTCAAACGCGGCATCGAAACCTTCCCGGTCAACACTCATCCCATGCTCCCGGGCCAGTTCCTCGGTGATTTCAATGGGGAATCCGTACGTGTCATAAAGCCGAAATGCGACACGCCCGGGAATGATCATTTGCGGATTCTTCAGAAGATTCGGAAGGAGCTTCTGGAACTCGTGCTCTCCCTTTTTCAGCGTGTCGAGAAAGCGTTCCTCCTCGGCCCGCAGCTCGTCCATGATGAACTCGCGATGCTCGGCCAGTACCGGATAGCTCGCCGTATACATCTGGACGACGATCGCGGCCGGTCTCTGCAGAAAAGTTCCGTCAAGCCCGAGCTTCAACCCGTGGCGGACTGCACGGCGAATGAGCCTCCTCAGTATGTATCCCTGGCCGACATTCGATGGGCTGACCGACCGCTCGTCACCGAGAATAAAGGCAGCAGTCCGTATGTGGTCCGCAATGATGCGCATCGAGCGATCGTTCTCGTCGCTCTCTCCGTAACGTTTCCCCGAGAGGGCTTCGATCTCCCGGAGGACGGGTTGGAACACCTCCGTCTCGTACACCGAGCCTTTTCCCTGAAGCACTGCGCTCGTGCGTTCGATCCCCATGCCGGTATCGACGCACTTCCGCTCGAGCGGAACGAACTTCCCATCCTCGGTCTTTCGGTACTGCATGAACACGTCGTTCCAGATCTCGAAATACTTGCCACAGTGGCATCCGGGACGACAGTCCGGTCCGCAGGCCGTTTTCCCGGTGTCGAAAAACATTTCAGTGTCCGGCCCGCAAGGACCGGTCTCACCAGCGGGTCCCCACCAGTTGTGCTCGCGCCCGAGGAAGTAGACGCGCTCCGACGGGATGCCAAGTGATTCCCAGACACGAGCCGACTGCTCATCGGCAGGAACATCCCCGTCGCCGGCAAAGACGGTAACTGAAAGCCTTTCGGGGGAAATGTGGAGCCACCGTGGAGAGGTGAGAAACTCAAAGCTCATGCGGATAGCTTCATCCTTGAAGTATTCACCGAGAGACCAGTTCCCGAGCATCTCGAAGAACGTAAGATGGCTCGCATCGCCCACCTCTTCTATGTCACCGGTGCGAATACATTTCTGGTAGTTGACGAGGCGGGATCCCGCGGGATGCTTCTCTCCGAGAATATAGGGCACCAGCGGATGCATTCCCGCGGTCGTGAAAAGCACGGTTGGATCGTTCTCCGGTATGAGGGACGATCCGGAAATTTCCGCGTGTCCCCTGGAGACAAAGAATTCAATGTACTTCTTTCGCAGTTCGTTTGCCGTCATGTTGTCGTCCTGTTGTTGGAATCCTTTCGTCCGCCTATATATCCTCGAAATCGGTCGAACTCTTCTCGTCGAAAAAGTCCGGGAAGACATAGACGAGCTGGCCACTCTTTTTCACACGAATTTCGGCTATGCCTTTTGAAAGCAGTTTTTCCAGATATTCCTTTGCCTGATCGGTCGTTATGTTTCCCTCGAGCGCCACTCCGGCGGGTGTCGCAACACCGCCGTCCGATTTCGCCACCCGAAGAATCAAATGCTCGATCGTTTCCCGCGGTTCGGCGCCGTTCGGTCCGCTGATCGCGCGCACCCGTCCACGATCCCCCTCCTCGAGCGCGGCGTTCAGCCGGTCGTAGAGTTGAGCTTCACGGACCTGCCGTGGCAAAGTGAAAAGATCATAGATAGTACCGATTCCGAAAAGACCGCAGGTGAGCAGGTACAAGATACCGGTACCGGGTTTGCCGAGATAGAACCGCTGCAGTCCGGCAAGCCCGAACACGGATGGAACCCAGAAAAGGTATGCCATTTCAATCGTCTTCAACGGATTGTCCTCCACCAATGATCGCGCCGGGTCGGCGACGAAAGCACGGGAAAATCCCCTTGCGACGCCACCGCTCGACGTGAGCTCTACTGCAAGCCGCGTGTAGAATATTATTTATAGACTACTTCGCAAAGTAAGTGAATACCGATTGTGCGGCCGGGATGTACTTCGAGCGGACTAAACATATCGCTCGTCGGGACGTCTGACAACTATCTTCCCCTCCGATTCCATCGCTTTCAGGACCGCGATGAACTCGCGGGTTGCCTTGTCGACCTCCCGGCGCGGCATCGCTCCAAGTCGCTGGTACTCCTCCATGATGAAGCTGCGACGTCGATCCGAGACGTTTTTCAGGACCTTCCCGCGAATATTTTCCGTTTTGCCCTTCAATACAAGAGCAATTTCCTCGTCCGGGAATTGCTGAAGAACGTGTTGCAGATCGATGTCCTCGATGAGCAGCAACGTGTCGATGGTAAAAAGCCGGTCCCGAATGTCTTCAGAGAGTTCGGGGGACTCGCGACCGAGCTGGTCCAGAAGGTGTTCACCCTCCTGCGGCGCAAGATGACGCAAGATCTGCGCGAGGACCGTTTTGCCGTCGATTTCCGAAGATACCACCTTTCCGGAAGCTCGTATTTTTTCACGCAACGACGCTTCGATATTTGCCAGAACTTCGCGGTCGACCTTCTGGAGTCGAACGATTCGGCGAACCACCTCCTGTCGCAGCTTGGGCGGCAGGGCCGACACAACTTGAGCGGCAATCGGCGGTTCGAGATGGGCGACAACTATGCTTATAGCCGGTGCCGATTCGTGACGAAGAAGAAGCTGAATCTGCTGCGGTTCGAGATCGTTCAGGAAATCAAGTACTTTAGGTCCCGCCTCGGGCACCACTCGAAGGAGCAGCTTCTCAGCTTCCGATTGGCCGAACGCCGCAGTGAGCATCTCCCTTGCCGTGTCGACCCCTCCCGCCCGCGCGGTGGCACCGCTACGCACGGAAACGCCGAACTCGGAGAGGACCGAGGCAGCTTCCTTCTTTTCCAGACGACCCATGGTTGCGATTTCGGACGTGACCTTTTCAATGGTCTGAGGATCGAGATGCTTGAGAACTCCCGCGGCCTCGTCCTTACCGAGTAGGAGCAGCAGTTCGGCGACGCGCCTGCGGCCCTTTCCCGATGCGCCGTCCTCGGTCAGCCTGATCAGCGCGTCCTCCGGAAGCAACTCTTTCCGACCTGCCTTGGAGCGGCTCTTTTTTGGCATCCTGGGATCTGTCGCATCCGATTTTTGGCTGCCCCGGGCTGCTCGACTCCTGGGCGTCTTTGTGGGAACTTCGGCGTCCCGCTCCGCACGAACGGAATCGGGCTCGACTCTGTCCTCATTGCCGGACACGCTGCCCGGTTCCGAAAACTTCCGGTAGGCACCGATACGACGCTTATTCAGATCCATGACCTCATCATACGTTCACGCAACGCGGCCGTCAATTCGGGTGACCCGGATCTCCGCAAACGGAACTCGGGACACTGCGTCCGACCGCTCCTGTTCCACGCGTCTCATTTAGAGGGGTTTCAGGCAGTTCGGGCTTGACAGGGTCAACCAAATCCGGTAAAAAGTAGCTCACAAAGATGCCGCTGTAGCTCAGTTGGTAGAGCAGAGGACTGAAAATCCTCGTGTCAACAGTTCGATTCTGTTCGGCGGCATCAACTATGGGACTGTTCACTCCGGTGGACAGTCCCTTTTTTTTCCAATCGCTGCCGCCGTGCACGTGTGGACTTGCCGGTTTATCGGCAAAAAGGATAGACTATCAGTGTATGGCCCAACAGAAAAAAGTCTACGACTACAAACCAGAAATCGTTGAACGCCAGATAGTAGGGGTTCTGCGGAAGCGAAACCGTGAGTCAACGGTCGCGGACGTCATTGCGAACACCGGCCTACCGAAGTATCAGATCCAGGAAATGATGAATCTCGTGGTTAGAGATTATGCTGGTCACCTTCGGGTAACCGAGTCGGGGGAAATCCTCTACTACTTTCCTGATGGCTTCCGTAATCAGCGGAAGGGTCTGGCGGTCGAATTCCGGAAGTTTGTCCAAAAGGTGCTCAGAATCACCGGGAAAGTCCTCGCCTTCCTTTTCAAGGTCTGGATAATGGTGATGCTGATCGGATATTTCGTTCTGTTTATCGCGCTGCTGCTTCTCGCGATGCTCGCCTCGATTGCTGGCTCTGCCAACTCCCGCGACTCCGGACGCGGCCGCGACCGGGGCGGAATCGGCGGGATCGGCGGATTCTTTCTCACTGCGCGAGTTATCGAGCTGTTCGCAACGCTATGGCTTTACAGCGGAACACCCTCCCGCGGGCGGCCCGACGCGTTCGGACGTCGCCCTGCGAAACCGCGCGGGCGCCCGCTGCACCAGTCGGTGTTCGCATTCGTGTTTGGCGACGACAATCCGCTATCCGCCTGGCCGGAACGGGAAAAGCAGGAGTTCGTCAAATTCATTCAGTCGGAAAAAGGCGTGATAACTATCGAAGAGCTTATGCACCTGACCGGGAAGAGCCGAACGGATGCTGAGAGCCTCATGAATGAATACCTCGTCGAGTTCGAAGGCGAGCCCGATGTGACGGAATCCGGAACCTTGATATACCGCTTTCCCGAGCTCATGCGCACCAGGGAGCGCTCCTCCGAAGGGACTCACTTCCAGCGGGATTTCATGCCGCTCATCCCCTTTAACAGAAATAAAGGCAATGTGAACCGTTGGGTCGCCTTTTTTAACGGGTTCAACCTCGTTTTCGGTGGATTCTTCCTGTACTATTCGTACGCCGTCACCACCCTCGTACCGCAGCACGTCCTTGACCGCTTCTACGGCTTCGTGCTGGCCCTCGCAGGCTGGATCAGCGCAACGCCGCACATGCTGGTGGCGGTCGCCCTGGGCGTGGTTCCGATGGCTTTTTCCTTCTTCTTCTATGCGGTGCCCCTGCTTCGGCGCCTCTCGGAAAAACGGCGGAACGAAATGATCAAACAACAGAACCTGCGCAAACGGACTCTGGCGAACGTGCTCGCAGGTCCCGACTCGGTGGATCCGGAAGAAATAGTGCCGCAGCTTCCGGAAGAAAAACCCGCGAACTGGCAGAGGGCCGTCGAACTGTCAATCCAGGACGTGGCCGGAGACAACTCCCCGGAGGTCGAAGAGAAGCGCGCTGCCGCCGACGGGAAGCCAGCCGCGTATATCTACCGACTCCCCGAGCTCAAGCGTCGACTCTCCGATCTCGAGGCCTACCGCAAGAGCGTACAGCTATCTCAATTCGACGTAGGCAAGACGATTTTTGACTCCGGCAGCGCGGGAACGGCCGAGACGACTCCCTGAGAGCGGGCCGGAATTCGGTCCAGGGAAAGCAGCGCTCCTGCCCGGCAAAAAAGAAGCCGCGTTCGGGTGACCCGAACGCGGCTTTTACTTTTCAGGTGGAAAGCGGCGCGCTGGCTCGCCTTCTACTCGCTTCTTGTGATCATCACGCTATTTGCGGTTCTTCATTACCGACTGCGCCGCCGCAAGTCTCGCGATGGGCACGCGGAACGGGGAGCAGGATACGTAGTTCATCCCGACCCTGTAGCAGAACTCCACCGACGACGGATCTCCTCCATGCTCGCCGCAGATACCCACTTTCAGATCCGGTTTTGTTTTCCGGCCCTTCTGGATTCCCATCTCCACCAACTGCCCAACGCCTTCCTGGTCCAGTCTGGCAAATGGGTCCTCTTCGAGAACATTGTTCTCGAGATAGAACGGAACAAAGGAACCTACATCGTCACGCGAATACCCGAGGGTCATCTGCGTGAGGTCGTTGGTGCCGAAGGAGAAGAAGTCGGCGTACTGCGCGACCTTATCGGCAGTCAGCGCGGCTCTGGGAATCTCGATCATGGTGCCGATCGTGTATTTCACGTTCGCTTTCTTTTTGGCAAGCACCTCTTTGCAGATCTTGTCGGCGTTGTCGCGAAGAAGCGCGAGTTCTTTCCACGTGCCGACGAGCGGAATCATGATCTCCGGATAGACCTTTCCGCCGGCAGCCGCGATCTCGCACGCAGCGCTGATGATCGCCTCGACCTGCATATCGTAGATTTCCGGATAGGTCACGCCAAGTCGGCATCCACGATGTCCGAGCATCGGGTTCTGCTCGTGCAGGGTCGAAATCTTCGACTGGAGCTCCTTAACGCTCTTTCCGGTGATCTCCGAAAGCTCCTTAATCTGCTCTTTGGTCTGAGGAACGAATTCGTGCAACGGCGGATCGAGAAGCCGAATTGTAACAGGAAGCCCGTCCATCGCTTTGAAAATCCCTTTGAAATCCTTCTTCTGCATGGGAAGAAGCTTCTTCAATGCCCGCTTTCGGGCTGCAAGATCATCGGCCACGATCATCTCGCGAAACGGTCTGATCCGTTCTTCCTCGAAAAACATGTGCTCGGTACGGCAAAGTCCGATACCCTCGGCTCCGAATTCACGGGCACGCTTCGCGTCCACCGGAGTGTCCGCGTTGGTCCGGACCAGAAAACCCTTCGTCGAAACATTCGGCCGTTCCACGTTCTTTCGGATCTCATCGGCCCAGCTCAAGAACGTGCGGAGTTCTCCGGTGATCTTCGGTTGGATCAACGGAAGCTCACCCTTGAATACCTCTCCTGTAGTTCCATCAATGGTGACGAAATCACCCTCTTTGAATTTGGTTTCTTTGATCACCATGGTTTTGCCGCTGATCACCGCAGCTTTACAGCCGGCAACACAGGGTCGGCCCATACCGCGCGCGACCACCGCAGCGTGACTGGTCATACCGCCGGTCGCAGTCAGGATTCCCTGAGCAGCGTGCATTCCGCCAATGTCTTCGGGACTGGTCTCCCTCCGGACAAGGAGCACCTTTTTGCCCTTCTTCACCCACTCTTCCGCGTCCTCGGCGGTAAAGACGATCTGGCCGGTAGCTGCGCCCGGTGACGCGTTCAGACCTTTTGCCAGCGATTTCATTTCTCGCTTCGCCTTTGGATCGATGTTCGGGTGAAAAACCTGGTCAAGCTGATCCGGCGTTACGCGCTGGACCGCGAGCTCTTTCCCGATGAGGCCCTCGTTGAACATATCAACGGCGATTTTGATTGCGGCCGGACCTGTCCGTTTACCGTTCCGGGTCTGGAGCAGGAACAGCTTGCCTCGTTCAATCGTAAACTCCATATCCTGCATGTCTTTGAAGTGCTTTTCGAGACGCTCTTTTACCGCTACGAGCTGCTTGTAGATCGTTGGGTCCTTTTTTGCGAGCGTCGCGAGTCTTTGCGGAGTACGAATCCCTGCTACAACATCCTCACCCTGAGCGTTCATCAGGTATTCGCCGTAGAACTCATTCTTGCCGCTGGACGGGTCACGCGAAAAACAGACGCCGGTGCCCGAGTCATCACCAAAGTTGCCGAAGACCATGGACTGCACGTTTACTGCCGTCCCGATCAGTCCTTTGATGTCGTTGAGTTTCCGGTACTGATTGGCACGGGGGTTGTTCCACGAACCGAATACTGCATCGATCGCCGCCCAAAGCTGTTTCCGCGGATCCTGCGGAAAATCCTCTTTCGTCGAGTTCTTGTAAACCTGTTTGTAGAGCCGAACAACCTCTTTGAGGTCGTCCGCGTCGAGGTCGGTGTCCAACTCCACCTTCTTCTTCGTCTTCACGCTCGAGAGAGCTTTTTCGAAGTTTTCGTGGTGGCAGCCTTTGACAACGTCGCCAAACATGTTGATAAAACGCCGATAGGCGTCCCAGGCGAAGCGTTCGTTCCCGGCTTTTTTGATGAGGCCTTCGACCGCCTTGTCGTTCAGGCCGAGGTTGAGGACCGTGTCCATCATCCCAGGCATGGAGACCGCGGCACCTGAGCGCACGGAGACGAGCAGAGGATCATTTGCATCGCCGAGCTTCTTTCCCATCATCGACTCGAGTTTGGCAAGATTTTCGGCCACTTCTTGTTCAAGCCCGGCAGGATAACGGCGGTTGTTCTTGTAGAACTCGTCACACACCTCTGTGGAAATGGTGAAACCGGGAGGAACAGGAACACCCAGGTTCGTCATCTCCGCAAGGCCGGCTCCCTTTCCGCCGAGGATCGCCTTCATCTGGCCGCTTCCTTCGGCCTTGCCGCCCCCAAAATAGTAAACTCGCTTATTCGCCATAATTGTTCGTACCCCCAAGAATTGTTTTGTGGATTTTTTGCTACTATGGATGAAAGCGTAAAGAAAAACGGACCCTCTGTCAACAACGCGGGGATGTGGGCGAAGATGGCGGGAAAAAAGAAGGCGCCCTTGCGGGCGCTCGGCGCTGTCTTTTAAACTGTTTTTTGCTATATAAACTTCAGATCCAGGTCTGTTACGCTATGTAGGCTTCAAGGTATTGGCTCCGTTTCGGGTGCTGCAACCTCTTGATCGCCTTCTTTTCGATTTGCCGAATTCGCTCTTTCGTAAGGTTGTACTTGTCGCCGATTTCCTTGAGAGAGAGCGGACTTCTTCCGTTGAGCCCGAACCGGTACTGAACGATTTCGGCCTCTTTCTCGCTCAGCGTGCTCAAGATCGCGTTGATGTCTTCACGAAGGGCTTTTTCGACGACCGACGCTTCGGGTTGCTTGTACCCTTCATCCTCGACGAAGTCGCCAAGGAGCGAAGAGTCTTTCTCGGCATAGACCGGAGTCTCGAGCGAAATGAGATCGCGAGAAATATTGATCAAGTCTGCAACGTGATCTTCGTCCATATTCAGCTGGCGGGCAATCTGCTTCATCTCGGCCTCTTCGCTGCGCTCCCCCTGAATCTGCTTTCGAACTTTCTCAATTTGAACGAGCTCGTTCGCCCGGTTTAGAGGCAGCCGAATCATGCGCGACTTCTCGCAGATCGCCTTGAGAATTGCCTGGCGGATCCACCAGACCGCGTAGGATATGAAGTGATATCCTTTGTCCACGTCGAATCGCTCAATCGCATTCATCAAGCCGATATTTCCTTCGCTGATGAGATCCGAGAGCGGAAGGCCCTGATTTTGATATTTCTTTGCAACATTCACTACGAACCGAAGGTTGGCCTGTACGAGTTTGTCTTTTGCCGCCTTGTCGCCGGTCTCGGCTCGCCGCGCGTAGTGATCCTCTTCTTCACGAGTTAAGAGCGGTATTCGGTTGATCTCTTTGAGGTAGATGGAGATGATGTTTTCATCTTCTTTGGCCGAACGCTGATAGGTTGATTTCTTTTCCACTTTCTTTTTTGCTACTGGCATCTCATTCTCCTCACGTATCTAATATGCAATGACCATGCCAAGCGATGGAAACCGTTGTGTTGTCGTAATTGTATTCGGTGTATAATCTTAGCGGCGTCTTAGGAGCGCCGTTTCCGGCGGGAAAAACGTCAGTGTGTCATAATTGCCCAAATATCGGTTTGACTATATATATCGTGTCAAAATCCCCCACCGAATAGCTCATCTTCTGCAGGAATGCGCCCGCAACACTGTTTGAACGTCAAGCCGCTGCGGCAGGGGCACCGATCATCAGGTAATATCCGCCGTTTCGCCTCGAAATTCACGTGAACCAGACGATCGTCGAGCGAATCCGGCACTGAGAAGTAGGGAAAAACTATCATTATTCCCCGGAAGAGCTGAAACTTTTCGTCTGCGGTCTTCCCTTCGAGCACGCCGGAGCCGAGAAGGGCCTGCCAGTGATCTTCGATCAGTTCGCTGATCATGTCCGTCTCCGCACGAGTATCCAGGGAACGGGAATTCTTCCTCTGGAGGTAACGGGAAAGTTGCACCGAGAAAAAGGCGTGCCGATCGTCCTGATTGCCGTTTTCGCGCTTCGGCATGCCGTAGGCATTCGAACACCTTTCAAGCATCTGCCGCGGACGTCGGGACTTTCGATACCTCTGCGCCTGCACCCAGCTCGCGATCGCGCGTCCTGGGCTGCGAAGTTTGAAAAGAGCGAGGCCGCGGTAGTAGGTGACTTCTGATACTGCCGACGGCGAGGCGTGGATTTCGCGCAGCGCTCGGTCGAAGCACGCAAGCGCCGCCTCCGGCCTGTGACGCGCGAGGAATCGTTTCCCTTTCTGAAATTCCCGTGAACAGTTCGACACCGTAGCTCCCACTTATAAAGTAACACCGGGCTGCGATGCGGACAAGCTTGTGCGGCATGACGCCGGGTGGTCGGGGCAACATGTTGTCAGAGCAGGGACATCGACAGGTGACATTTTCCTTGACCGACTGTGGAAAGAATCGTATATTCTCTTCGAGCCGACGTAATTCCAGGACAGTGCTACACTTTTCTAACCTTCAGGAGGAACGTATGAAAATAAAGCCCCTTGGAGACCGCATACTCCTCAAGACCGAAGAGGGCGAGACTCAAACGAAGGGTGGATTGATCATCCCTCAAACCGCTCAGGAGAAGACACAAACCGGAGTGGTGATTGCGGTCGGAGACGACAAGGACGTGATTAAGGTGAAGAACGGCGACCGAGTCATGTACGACAAGTATGCCGGGACCAACATCAAGATCGACGGCGTAGAACATTTGATCGTGAAGATGGCGGACGTTCTCGCGATCATCCACTAGTCGTCCAATTCGATTGCGGCGGCCGGATGTCCCAGTAAGCGGAATCCGGCCGAGAAGGCCTGCGACTTGTCGCAGGCTTTTTTTTCAGCCCGTTGCGTCGGGCGATGAAACGTTGGGCGAGTCCGGCACTCTGGGTGTGTCACTAAAGAGGAAATCCTCCATGTCGGAAAGGACAGAAGAAGAGTCCCGAACGGTCATCCGCGTCTGCGGGAGCGATTGCAGAAAAATCGGGCCGTACCCCTTTCGGACGATCCGTGAATCGGTAATGAGAACAACTCCGCGGTCGGTTCTCCGCCGCATGAGACGACCGAAACCCTGACGAAGCTTCATTACCGCGTCGGGGAGGGAGAGTTCAAAGAAAGGGTTCCCCCCCCGCGCCTGGATCGCCTCCGTGCGCGCGACGAGGATGGGATCTGTGGGGACACGAAACGGCAAGCGACAGATCACCACGAGCTCGAGCGCTTCCCCGGGAGTGTCCACGCCTTCCCAGAAGCTTTCGGTCGCGAAGAGTATGCTTGCGACATCGGTCTTGAATCGGGTGAGAAGCCGAGTCCGCTCATCTTCGCCCTGGCGAAACATCGAGATTCCCTCGAGTTCCATTTCCGGTTTCACTGCCCGGTAGGCATTCATCAGCATTTCGTATGAAGTGAAGAGCACCAGGGCCCTCCCCTCCGAAACGGACAGGGCGCGCGACAGAAATCGGTGAAGAAAGTCCGGATAGCCGGGGTCATTCGGCAAAGGCGCGTCAGTCGGAACACCGAGAAGAACTCGCCGATCGTAGGGAAACGGCGACGGGAAAGATCCGACCAGGTTGTCGTCATCGGAGAAGGGCCCGAGGCCGACTCTTTTCATCCAATAGTCGAACCTATTGTTGACAGTCAGCGTCGCGCTGGTAAAAACGATGGACTCAAACGGTTCATACACGGCTTCTCGCATGACAGGTGCAATTTCCAGCGGAGTGATTATGAACCGTACAAACGATTCGCGGGCGGCTGTTCGAGCCCGCTCCAGCCAGAAAATGTGATCGGGCGCCTCATCAAACCCCTGAAATTTCTGACAAATTGCACCGATTTCCTCCATCCTTCGCAGGATAAGCCGCGTATCGTGCACCTCGGAAAGTTCCCGATCGTCTTCGTCCAGGTTTGAGATCACATCCTCGACCTGTTCGACAACATCGAGCATTCCCGCCTGCAGCGCGTGAAGGGGGGCAAAGAGCGCGCGCCGCATATTGTCGTCCGGTTCGCCGGTCAACCGCAGTGTGCCGGAGTCGGAAAGCAGCTCCTGCGCCTGTGTGTCGAGTGCGTCCGCCAATTCACGAATCCGGGCAAGCCGCCCCGTCACTCCCGAAAGCCTTCGCCCGGCGATCCGCTCGAGCCGTGCAAGCAGACCGTAGGTCTTCCCGCGACGGACTCTCTGAAGCCGTGCAATGTATTTGTAGATCGTCAGCCGGGTAAACATCTCCGAAAAGTAGGACGTTGCCGCGTTCTCGATGTTGTGCGCTTCGTCAAAAACAATCCGTTGGAAGGGAGGAAGCACCGCCGTTGTCTCGTAACCCGCGCCGTGGAGTCGCGCGGCAAGGTCGGAAAAGAGCAGGTGGTGATTCACAATCAGGAGCCTCGCACCGGCGGCTTCCCGTCGCGCACGAAGCACGAAACAGTTGTCGCGATTTCTGCAGCGCGTACCTGAGCAGGCATCGGCATCTGAACAGATCTGCGACCACAGCTGGTCGTCCGGAAGAAAGGGAAGGTCCGACTTGCTACCCGTGGCAGTCTCCTTCGCCCACTCGCGAATTGCACCCAGCTCGCTGTTCGGTTGGTCGAAAAGTCCGCCGTCCTCTTCAATCAGTTCTTCGAGTCGATTCATGCAGAGATAGTTCCCCCGTCCCTTGACCAGCACCACTTTTGCGTCCGTCTCGAGCATCTTCTTCACCAGCGGAATGTCCTTCTCGACGAGCTGCTGCTGCAGATTAATGGTCGCGGTTGAGACCACCACGCGTTCATCGTTTTGAATGGCCCACGCCAGTGCGGGAAGAAGATAGGCAAAAGACTTTCCGACGCCGGTTCCTGCCTCTGCAACGCAGAGGCGGCTTTCATTCAGCGCGCGAGTGACGAGCAACAGCATTTCGATCTGGCTTTCCCGCGGCTCGTAGGTAGAAAGGATCCGGGTAAGGACTCCGCCCTCAGAAAGAAGGCCGGCAAGCGAATCCGCGTCTATCGGTGTAAGCTCCCGAAGCGGCAGAGGTTCGACGATCACGTAGAGCTGCGACACTTTGTTGTCGATGATGTAGGAGCCTATCCCGAGTGCGCCCAGTTCGGCCGCGACGGAGAGATCAGGTTTGCTCGGGTGAAGGGAACCGCCGGGGTGATTATGGAGCACGACATCGCCCCGCTCGAGTTGCGGAAGTGGAGCGGGAACTTCCGACGCGTCACCGTGGCCGACGGCGCGTACTTCACAGAGCAAGCCGTTTGAATCGATCCGGCCGACAAAAACCACCTCGTTCCCGTCAGACTGGTCGATCTCCTCGCGCAGCCTGGTTATGATTTCGGGTTGGATACGATCCGATGCCTGCATATTCTAGGAAGAAACGGCTGTGCGGGGCCGGTAGGCTAACCGGCCAGCCGCTCGATTACGGCCTCGATCAGTCGGCCAAGCTTCTTCTCCACCCGTTTTCCCGTTTCCATTACTTCGGTATGGTCAAGTTCGCCCTTGCCCAGGCCCGCCGCGAGATTCGTGACGCAGGAGACGCCAAGAACCTCGACACCCAGATAACGGGCGGCTATGACCTCAGGAACGGTGGACATGCCGACAAGATCGGCCCCGATTGCAGTGAGCATGCCGATTTCGGCCGGCGTTTCGTAGCTCGGTCCGGGGAGCGCCGCGTAGACACCCTCGGCGAGATCCAGAGCCGAGACATCCCGCGCGAGCAGCCGCAGCTTGCGGCTGTAGGCCTCCGTCATGTCGTTGAAGCGCGGGCCCAGCTCCTCATCGTTGGGCCCCCACAATGGGTTCACGCCCAGCAGATTGATGTGATCTCTGATCAGAACGAGATCCCCGGGGTGATAGTCCCTGTTTATTCCGCCGCTTGCGTTGGTTACCACAAGTGTCTTCATCCCGAGCCGCTTCATGACGAAAACCGGCAGAACGATGTCGTCGATTGGATGCCCTTCGTAGAAATGGAATCGACCCGCCATGACGACCGCGCGACTCGAAAGAAAGAGCGCCCCGCGATGGCCGGCGACTGTGGGTGTCGGAAACTCCGCGATGTCGGAGAATGGAATCTGCTTTCCGCCAATACCGTCGGCAATTGATGAGAGTCCGGAGCCGAGTATCACACCGATCTGTGGCGCGAAACCTGTCCCGCCGCTATTCTCCTCTATCGAGGCAACTGCGCTTTCTATACGTGTTCTGAATCCCGGTCTCATCGGACCTCCCTGCGGCCGCGCCGATTTCGTTGACAGAGGTGTCGCTATATGATACCTCATAAATGAAAATTGTTGAATCGCGCGCGAGGAGCAATCCGTGGACAAGATACCCGTCGGCATTCTCGGAGCCACCGGCACCGTGGGTCAGAAATTCATCACACTCCTGCAGGGTCACCCCTACTTCGAAATATCCGAACTCGTCGCCTCCGAACGCTCGGCCGGCCACAGATACGGGGAAATCGTCAAATGGAAACAGGACGTCCCGGTGCCGGTTTCTGTAGCTTCGCTGCCAGTCAAGACTCTCGATGACTCGCTTCGTGCGAAAATCCTCTTTTCCGGCCTCGACAGCACAGTCGCCGGAGAAGCAGAGACCAACTATGCAAGACTCGGGCACGTGGTAATCAGCAACAGCAAGAACCACCGCATGGATGTTGACGTCCCTCTGGTGATTCCGGAGATTAACCCGGACCACCTGGAACTGGTCCTGGCGCAGCCCGGTGACGGGGCGATTGTCACCAATTCCAACTGTTCGACGATGTTCCTCGCAATGGCCCTTGCACCGCTCCACCGCGCGTTCGGCGTGAGCGCGGTGCATGTTACCACCATGCAGGCGATTTCCGGTGCCGGATATCCGGGTGTTCCATCGATGGATATTCTGGGAAACGTAATTCCCTATATCGGCGACGAAGAAGAGAAGATGGAATCCGAGACTCAGAAGATCCTCGGAACTCTCAAGAACGGACGTATCGAGCCAGCACCCTTTGCAGTGAGCGCGCAGTGCAACCGTGTGGCGGTATTTGACGGCCATACGGAGACGCTTTCGGTGAAGTTCGAGCGCAAACCTGCCGTGGAGGAGGTCGCGCGCGTACTGCGTTCGTTTGCAGGACTTCCGCAGGAAAGGCGACTACCATCGGCACCGGCGCACCCGATCATCGTGATGGATCGACCTGACCATCCACAACCCGCTCGCCATATATGGCTCGAACGCGGGATGGCCACCTGCGTCGGCCGGATACGCGCCTGCCCGGTCTTCGACGTCAAGATGGTACTGCTTGGTCACAATACCGTGCGCGGCGCTGCGGGCGCGGCGATTCTCAACGGCGAAACCTTTGTGGAACTTGGATACCTGAAATCATGATCGTTCTCAAATTCGGAGGAACGTCTGTTCAGGACGCAACGCGCATGGACCGCGTACTCGACATTGCCGCGGGCCAGCTGGAGCGCGCTCCCGTACTTGTCTCATCGGCAATGGGAAAAACAACCGACTCCCTTGTCAGAATTGGCGAAGAGGCGGTTGCGGGAAATGGGAAAGCGGCAGCCGACGGGGTGACCGTGCTGCGATTACACCACTTCACCACTGCCCAGGAGTTCCTGACCGGTGAAAATCTCAGCAGAGCTCAGTCCGCACTCGAGGAGCTTTTCGGCGCTCTCGGTTCGCTTGTGAAGGGACTGGTGCTTATTCGAGAGTGCACGCCGCGAACCAGCGACGCGCTTCTGAGTTTCGGTGAGCTGCTGTCGACCACGCTTTTGTCTTTCCGGGCGCGGGAACGCGGAATCGGGTGTGAGTACCTGGACAGCCGCCATTTTGTCAAAACCGACCAGGAGTTTACCCACGCCGCTGTTGATTTTCCCCGGACCAACGCGGCGATCAGACAGATGCTGCGGCCTGAACCAGGAAAGCTTCTGGTCGTGCAGGGATTCATCGGCAGCACCGAGGGGGGCGTGACAACCACGCTCGGCCGTGGAGGTTCCGACTACACGGCGACAATAATCGGCTCCGCGCTCGAGTCTGAAGAGGTGCAGATCTGGACCGACGTAAACGGCATCATGACGGCGGATCCCCGCGTTGTCCCCGAAGCGGTCTCGATCCCGAACATAAACTACGAGGAGGCGGCCGAACTTGCCTACTTTGGAGCAAAAGTTGTTCACCCGTCAACCATTCAGCCGGCCGTCGAAAAAAACATTCCGGTGTGGGTAAAAAACACAACCGATCCGGCCGGCCCTGCGACCCGTATCTCGGGGAACCCGGGAGTGCCCGGGCTTCGAGCAATTGCCTCGAAAAAGCGCATAACCCTGATAACTGTCGACTCGTCCCGGATGCTCAACGCATACGGATTCCTCAGTGCAATATTCACGGTTTTCGAACGTCACCGCATTTCGGTCGACCTTATAGCAACGTCGGAGGTCTCGGTGTCGATGACGGTCGACAGTCCGACCAACGTAGATAGGGCGGTAGCCGACCTGAAACAGTACGGCCGGGTTACCGTGGAGCAGAACGACAGCATCGTCTGCCTCGTTGGTCGTGATCTCTGGAAGGATTCGTCATTCATTGCAACGGTATTCGGCGTATTGAAGGGGACCCCCGTGAGGCTCATTTCTCTTGGCTCCTCCGATATCAATCTCTCGCTTGTGGTTCCCGAAACCGACGCAGACAGTTCGGTCCGCAAGCTCCACCGCGAGTTCTTTCCGTCGGCCTCCTGAGCTAAAGACGACCTGGGTCCATCAACAGAGATAGCGCGGCGGCCATTCATGGTGTACAATCCTTTCTGTCAGACGAGGCGCAACAGTGGACGGGATTTTTGACAGGTTAGGGGATCTTCTCCGCTCGATCATTCAGACCGATGAACAGCCGCAATCGGCGACGCCACGTCCCGGTTATGCCGACCCCGACATGCAGGCCGCGTGGGACGAGCTTGACGACTACCTGAATTCCGAAAAGAAGGAAAACGGCCCATCGGGCGGCAGGGCCAATCAGCGTTCGGGCGGCGCCAATGAGAGTTCCGGCCGGGGTTCGAACGCTTCCGCCGGCGCCGGCGGGCGCCACCAGGGCGCCATCGAAATGCTCCGTCAGGACTATCGAAACCTCGAGGTGCCGTTTGGCGCATCGTTCGACGAAGTGCGGAAGGCGTACAAGAACCTTCTGATTGAGTACCATCCTGATAAGCACTCAGCGAGCGCCGAGAAACTTCGGATCGCGACCGAGATCACCAAGAAGATCAATTCATCGTTCCAGAGAATTAAACGCTATCACGAAACCGGAGACGTATAGAAAGAGCCGATACCCCCGCGACGGCTTCCAGCCGCTCCGGCGACCAGGTATCGAACATTTGCAGGAATCTGACTAATCCTCCAGCCTGTACTCGGCGATCTTCCGGTGAAGAGTCTTTCTTCCGATGCCCAGCATTTCGGCAGTTTTGCTCTTGTTGCCCTTGTTCAGGCTGAGAGTGCTGCGGATTATCTCCTTCTCGGCATCCGACAATGAGGCTCCGAGGTCGATCTTTATGAAGTTCCCGTCGGTGTCGATCCCGACCGAAGGCGGCAATTCATCGACGGTAATGATGTTGCCTTTGCACATGACTACCGCGCTCTCGATGCAGTTCCTCAGTTCTCGCACATTGCCTGGCCAGGAGTAGCTGTACAGTGCGGATCTGGCCTTCGGGTCGACCCCTTCGATCTGTTTGCCGTTCTCGTGTGCGAACTCTTTCAGAAACGCGGCGATGAGCAGAGGAATGTCCTCCTTGCGCTCGCGCAGCGGGGGAAGGTGAATGTTCACGACATTCAGCCGGTAGTAGAGGTCTTCCCTGAATGCCCCCGCCGCGATCTCTTCCTTCAAGTCCTTGTTCGTCGCCGAAATGATGCGAACGTCTACGTCCAGCGTCTCCTCGCCGCCGACACGTTCGAATCGTTTCTCCTGCAGGACGCGGAGAATCTTGATCTGAACGGCCTGATTGATCTCCCCAATCTCATCAAGAAAGATGCTCCCCGTGTTCGCAAGCTCGAAACGACCGCGCTTGCGCGCGATAGCACCGGTGAAAGATCCTTTTTCGTGGCCGAAGAGTTCGCTTTCGAGAAGCGACTCGGAGAGTGCGGCACAGTGAACCTTGATGAACGGTTTCTCGCCGCGCTGGGAGAGGTTGTGAACCGCGTCGGCGATCAGCTCCTTGCCAACGCCGCTTTCGCCCGTAATGAGCACTGAGGCTTTCGTCGGAGCAACCTGCTGGACCACCTCGAAAATCTTGCGCATGGCGTTGCTCTTGCCGATTATGTTCCGGAATTCGCGTTGCTTGGAAACCTCGTCCTGAAGGGCTCTGTGCTGCAAAACCAACTCGCGCGTCTGGAGCGCCCGCTTTACCAGAAGCGACAGCCGATCCAGGTTTACCGGCTTGGTCAGAAAATCGTAGGCACCGTCGCGCATTGCTTTCACTGCGGTCTCGATGGTCCCGTGACCGGTGAGAATGATCACCGGAACCGTAGGATGAGACCCGGCCACAGAGCGCAGAAGCTCCTCACCGGATACGCGCGGCATCTTGAGGTCTGCAATGACCAGGTCCACGTCGTCGTCGTTTACATAGGTCAACGCCTCTTCCCCGTCTGCGGCAAGAAGAACGTTGTGGCCGTCGAGCTCCAGAGCTCTCCCAAGCCCCTCGCGAATGTTCTTTTCGTCGTCGACGACAAGCACGTTGAATTTCATTGCCTTTCACCTTCCCAGCTCAGCAAATGCTGGTATTTTTGCGGAATCGGCAGCGTTATCGTAAAGGTTGCCCCCTTGCCCTCCTGCGAAGAGACACCGATCTCGCCCATGTGTTCCTTCACCACCTTGTAGACGAGCGTGAGTCCAAGCCCGGATCCAAAGTCGCGCGTGGTAAAGTAGGGTTCGAATATTTTTGCGAGAATCTCGTCGGACATACCCTCGCCGCTGTCGGCTATGCGGAGAATGGCCTCGTCACCGAAACGCTCGGTAGTCACAACGAGTGATCCCCCTTCGGGCATGGCCGAAATCGCGTTCTTGATTATGTTCAGGACAGCCTGCTTCACGTACTTTTCGTCGAGCATCAGAGGAGGAAGCGTTTCGTCGAACTCTTCGGTCAGCGTGACGTTCGCCTCTTCGAGCTCGTACCGGACAAACTCCAGAAGGTTCGCAATTACCTGGTTGAGATCGGACTCTTCGAGCTTCGTGTCCATCGGTCGAACTGCGAAAAGAAAATCCACGACAATGCGATTCAAGCGCTCCACCTCTTCATTGACAATTTCGATGTATGGCTGGATCGTCCTCGGATCGACCGATGTCTTCTCCTTGATGGCTTTCTGGATGAGCTGGATATGAATTCCGATCGACCCGAGCGGGTTCTTGATTTCATGTGCGACACCCGCGGCGAGCGTCGTCAGTGCGGCGAGACTCTCGGCTCTCCGCAGACGTGCTTCTCGCCCGCGCTTCTCGGTAATGTCGTCGATGTGCAGAATGTTGCCTTGAATATGGCCCGCTCGGACAAGAGGTGTAATGCTGCACGAGAGCGTCCGCGTCGTGCCCTTCGATTCGAGCGTGAACTCGCGGTCGACGATCGATTCCTGGCCTTCCAGCGTTTCTCTGACAAAGCGCGAGATTTCGACGTCGAGTATGGCGTCCCAGACCCGGTGTTCATAGATATCCTGGGACGAGAAAGGAAGCAGCCGCTCCGCGAACTTGTTGTAGAATACCAGATTGTGATCCACGTCGGAAACGATTACGCCTTCACTGAGCGAATCGAGCACGACGTCCATGCGCTCGTTCTCGGAGGCAAGGTCATAGAGAAGCTGATGGATCTGGGCCTTGTCGAGCTTCGGCAGCTTTTTGAGCGCACGCTGGATGAAATTCCTCATCCAGGCCTCCGCATCTCGTAGTAGAGCATTTCGATAGCCGATTCGCCGCTCATGTTCAACTGCTCCACTCGCGCCACATGTTCTTCGAGAATCCGACCCCATCGCTCGAGTCGACCTATCCCGGCAAGGCGACTACCCGGCGGAAGCGTCCGGAGTTCGGCCTGAGAACGACGGAGAAGCTCGTCGGCAAAGTATCGGAAAGCCGAACGGGTAGACGCCGCTTTCATCGCGGCCTGGACGGCGACGACCACCGAAGGGTCGGGCGCTGCGGCAAGAACGGCTTCAAGAAACGCGTGAGCCTGCAGGCGGATATCCGCGGTTCCGGCGAATTCCATGCGGAGAAAAAAATCCCTCATGGTCGCACATCCCTCGGAAGGAAGCCGGAAGATCCTGTCGAGCACCTGCTGCGTGTCGTCAAGTCCTCGATCGCGCGTCGCGTAACTTCGAGTCCGTGAAAGAATTGTCGGAATGATAGCCCCCCTGCGTGTCGTGGTCAGGACAAAATATACTCCCGCAGGGGGCTCTTCGAGTACTTTTAGGAGTGCATTTCGGGATCCCGCCTGCATCCCGTCCGCGTTCTCGATGATGATGACTTTCCGCCTGCTCTGCGTCGTCATGTGTGCCCAAAATGTCGCACGCCTGATCATGCCGACCGGTACGTTGTCGGTCACAAGTTGGGTACAAACCTTCTCCGCAGCAGCGAGTGCTTTGCTGAGCAGCTTTTCGAGCCGCGTCTCCGACGGCAGCGCCCGAGGCAGAGTTGTCGGCCCGGGAATTGGCGCGTCATCGCGGACCGGAGTGAGCTCTTCGGCCGTTTCCGCGAGCAGCGTGAGGGGGTCGGAAGATTTGGCCAGACGGGTTTCGTCGCCTTCCCAGAGAACGGAATCGAATCTGCGCAGCAGTTTCCGCAGCGAGCGCACATAGAGGTACTGGGCTGCAGGTCGTCGGTTTTGCCGCAGCGCCTCGCCGCACGCAAGAATGTCCTGCAGAAAATAGCGTCCGCCGAGCAGCAGCGTTTCGGGGTGAACGAGTTGCCGTTGCGCGGCGCAGGTCTTGCACGTGCAGTTCCATTCTGCTGACCCCTTCTCGCAGGTGAGCACCCTTGCCAGTTCGAGAGCAATCGAGAGCTTTCCCGAATACTGAGGGCCATGCAGCAGAATCGCGCTGGGCAATTCGGCCTGTTGCGTATCGTGCTGGAGCTGTTCGACAACCTGGGACTGTCCAATGATGTTCTCGAACATTACGAGCCCAACTGAAGCACATGACTCGCGTAGGGCATCAACGGAAGAAGCGCCTTCGCGAACAGGCTCTGATTGATTACGGCATGAAGATCGAAAAACGGCTGCGCCCTCATTACCAGAATCACGATAAAGATCAGAACGAGTCCCTCGGCCAGACCAAGGAAAAAACCGAGGGCTCGGTCCAGGCTGTTCGAAATTTATCCGTTCGACTACCCGATTCAATCCGCCCTCGAAAAGTTTCACCATGACGTAGACCAGCAGGAACAGTCCAAGAAAAGCAATTATCTGGGTCCAGTAGCTATTCCCGACGTAGGGTGAGATTTTCACTGCCACTATCCCGGACAAAAGCACGGCGGCGAGGATCCCGAGTATGATGGCCGCCATCGACATGAACTCATGGACAAAGCCGCGGAACATCGATCGAAGAACGACAAGGATGAGGAGGATGACGAAGACAATATCTATCGGGGTGAGAGTCACGTTTTTTCGCCTCGAGTTTCCGCCGGTCCACGCTCGGCGAGTTTCAGGATCCCGTCGACTATTCGTTCCGCCGCATCGCGGTTTCCTATGGCGGAAGCGGCTGCAGCCATGGAATTCATACGATTCGGATCGCCGGCAAGCGCGGCCACGGCATCCGCGAGCACGCGGCTTTCCCGCGAATTATTTCCGTTTGCGTTGGATTGCAGATCGAGTTTCGAGGCGAATCCGCCCGAGCGCATTCGGCCTCCGTCCGCGACTGCGGGACCCGCCGCCTCGTCATCCAGAACGAGCGAGGCGCCCCTTCCTGCAAAAAGCGCAGCATTGCGTACCTGGTCCCCGCGGGTACCACCGCCGGACAGCGGAATCAGAATGGAAGGTTTGCCGGCAACGGCGATCTCCCAGAGCGTGCCGGCTCCTGCGCGGGAAACCACGAGGTCCGCGGCGGCGAGAACATCACCGTATTCCTTCCGGAGAAAGGGTGTCGGGAAGTAACGTCCCGCCTGTCCGGAAACCGGGGAATCGTTGGCCGGGCCGGTTTGGTGCACCACGTAGAAGTGCTCGCAGAGCGCGGAAAGCGCCCCACCAACCGTCCGGTTTATCCGACGGGCACCCTGGCTTCCGCCGAGCACGAGAAGGATCGGCCGGCCGCCCGGGGCGTCGACGTAGCGCCGACCTTCGTCGGGATTACCGCGGAAAACATCGGACCGTACCGGGTTTCCGGAGACAACAACGCGTTGTTGAACTTCGCCGGCGAAACAGGCTTTGGTCTCCGGATACGCAACGAAAATCGTTTCAGAAAACCGTGCGTTGATCCGGGTTGCAAGGCCGGGGTCGGAATCGGATTCGTGTGTCAGAACCGGAATCTTGAGCATCCGCGCGGCTATCACCGGCGGGACAGACACATATCCGCCTTTGGAAAAGAGCGCCGCCGGGCGTATTTTCCGCAGAATTGCATGTGAGGCGATTACGCCGCCGAGCACTTTGAACAGATCAATCGCGTTTTTGAGGGAAAATTCACGCCGAAGCTTGCCTGCGGGGATGCTATGGAACGGGATTCCCCACTCTTCAACTATCTGCCGTTCCATCCCTTTCCCGGATCCGATCCAGTGCTGATCACCGTTCCACCGCGTCCGCAACTGTTCGAGAACCGCAAGTCCGGGAAAGACGTGGCCGCCGGTGCCTCCTCCGGTAAAGACTATTGACTGCGACATACCTACCCTTGTGATGAAACGGCTCGACCCGTATACTGAATACTACCATGATGAAAACTTCTTGTGCAACGTTGGTCGCTTTTCTCATATTCGCAGTCGTTTCGGTCGCTGTGTACGGCCAACAGAACGACCCCATGCAGCCAATTCAGCACATCAGATCTTTTGTCCCCGGGCTGACAGCGGCTGAGGCCCGTCAGCTCGCGGAGACCGGAAAGATCGAAAACATCTATGAGAAGAGCGTTCAAACCCGGCTCGCACCCGATTTCGGTGGAGTGGATACGGTGCGAAGCGATCTGTCCCAGATTCATCTCGTCTACGGAATAGAAGCACTCTACCGGGTCCCGATTCCCGCCGGTATCAGTTCAAGGGCCGACCAATTCCAGATCCTCTACAACCTCGCGCGGTCGATCAGTACTTTAAAGGGAATCGAGTATTATTCGGCGAGCCGGAAACGGATGAGAGTCTTCTACCTCAAATCCTACGCAATATCCGATCCCGAATCGCGGAAAGCGGAGCCGGATCCGCTCGTTGCGACGGTGCCCGCCAATAGCACCGTTTATGCGTTCCAGGAGGACTCAAGCTTCGGAAGCTATGTCATGCAGGTGGACTACAACGCAGGACCGAACCTTTTCAGCCCCGACTATGTCCTGATGTCGCTCCACAACCTGACGAAGATGTACTATTCGGTAATTCCGATCATCGATCCGAAGAATTTTCATATGAATCTGGCGATCATACTGCGCGAGGACGCCCTCTACATCTACGGAAATTCCGGCGTGGACACCTTCACCATAGGATTTCTCAAAGACCACATAAATCAGAGCTTTGCGAACCGGCTGGCGGCCGTTTCGGACTGGTTCGTGGCTCAGATGAAGGCAAAGGCGCAGGAACTCACGCATTCCTAACACAAACATGACGCACAATTCACCGTAAGCGAATAGTGATATACCCGATGGACGAGAAATGGAGAGGACAGATGGCGGGCGTTGAAGGCGGCCACGCGGCAACCGACGTTCAGGCAGGGGCGAGACCGGCAATCGAGATACGAGATCTCAACTTCCACTACGGGAGCTTCCAGGCCGTGAAAGACGTCACTATCTCATTTCATACAAATCAGGTTACCGCGCTCATAGGACCCTCAGGCTGCGGCAAAAGCACCGTGCTTCGAACGCTCAACCGCATGAACGAGCTCATCCCCGATACCCGCACCGACGGCGAAGTACTGTTTCACGGCCGAAATATCTACGAACGGGATGTTGATCCGGTCGACATCCGTCGACGGATAGGCATGGTGTTCCAGCGTCCGAATCCCTTTCCGCGGAGCATCCACGACAACATTGCATGGGGAGCGAAGATAAATGGATATCAGGGAGATGTCGGCGAGCTTGTGAAAAACTGTCTGAAGAAAACGGCGCTCTGGGACGAGGTCAAGGACAAATTGAAACAGAGCGCGCTCCGGCTTTCCGGTGGCCAGCAACAGCGTTTGTGCATCGCGCGCGCAATCGCGATCGAACCGGAAATCCTTCTGATGGATGAACCGGCATCGGCCCTCGATCCGATTTCCACGGCGAAAATCGAGGATCTCATTGATGAATTAAAAGTGAATTACACAATTGTGATTGTGACTCATAATATGCAACAGGCGGGGCGCGTCTCCGACCGGACCGCTTTTTTCATGGTAAACGAGGACCGCGCGGGCTACCTTGTTGAGTATGGCGACACCAAAGAGATATTCTTCAATCCGAGGGATTCACGTACGGAGGCCTACATCTCGGGTCGTTTCGGTTGAATGCCGCGCAGCCCTATCTGTTCGTGATGCGTCAACGACGGCGAAACGCCGGGAAACAGGATACATAGAATGGAACTGAGACAGCATTTTTCTGCGAATATGGGTCGACTCTACCAGAATATTCTTCGCATGGGAACCATGGTGGAAGAGGCTCTGAAGAAGGCGCTCGTGGCGATTTCCGACCAGGACCTGGGCCTTGCCCGGCAGGTGATAGACGAGGATATCCGCATCGACGAGATGCAGGCGAAAATAGAAGACGAGTGCGCGTTGCTCATCGCCACCGAGTCGCCTGTCGCATCGGATCTCCGCGAGATCATCACGGCTGTCAAAATCGTATCAAATATCGAACGCATCGGCGATCACGCGAGACACATTGCGCGCGCAGTCGACAAGCTGAAGAGCCCCGCACTGCTGGCCACGGTGCCAAAATTCAAGAAACTCGCGGAACTCGGCATTGGCATGATTCACGACGCCGTGACCGCCTTCGTCGAACAGGACGCCGACCGTGCACGAGAGGTCGCAAACCGTGACGATCTGATTGACGACATGCACGCGGAACTCTACCGCGAAATAGTTGAGATAATGACACGCGACCAGAGCCTGGTGGAAGAGGGAATCACGATGACCCTCCTCGCACGTTTTATGGAACGACTTGGTGATCACGTTACGAACATCTGCGAGTGGATTGTATTTGCGAAACAGGGAAAGCACATCGAGCTCAATTCATAGTCTCGAGGAGCGTGCGCCGATGGGAAAAGAGCGAATCCTCGTTGTTGACGACGAGGAGGATATCCGCGAGCTTATTGGGTACAATCTCGAAAAGGAAGGGTATCTCGTCGCAGCGGTCAAAACCGGCGAAGAAGCGTTGGACTCCATCTCGCGGGCCGCTCCGGACGTGGTAATTCTGGATCTCATGCTCCCCGGTGTCGACGGACTGGAAGTGTGCCGACGCCTGAAGATGCAGGGGCACACGCGAACAATCCCCATTCTCATGCTGACAGCGAAGTCAGAGGACACCGATATTGTTGCAGGGCTCGAACTGGGAGCCGACGATTACGTTACCAAACCGTTCAGTCCAAAAGTGCTCGTCGCTCACCTTCGTGCGGTGCTCCGGCGATCCCGGGACTCGGCAAACCGTGCGGATTCGACATTCCTGCGGATCCATAACATCACGATCGACGTTGACCGGCACGAGGTTACCGTGGACGGCAGAATGGTGAGTCTCTCCGCCACCGAATTTGCAATTCTCGAGTACTTCGCCCGGAGTCCCGGATGGGTGTTCTCCCGAAATCGAATTATTGATGCCGTAAAGGGGAAGGACTACCCGGTGACCGAGCGATCGGTCGACGTCCAGATTCTCGGGCTGCGGAAAAAACTCGGAGCTGCAGGAGACTATATCGAGACAATTCGCGGCGTGGGCTACCGCATCCAGGCCGAAGCGTAGATGCCGGACTCGCTGCGCACGCGCGGCGTTGCCGCGATCGCCTGCACGGCGCTCGCGTTCGCCGCAGCGGCAAGTTTTTCCGTGGTCCTCACCTCCAGATTCGGAGCTCTTTCGGTCGCCGAGTCGGCGATAGCGGTTGCGCTGGTCATAGTTTTCTGCGGCGCAGCCGCGGTCGCGGGTTCTCGCCTCTTCCTCCGCAACTACGTTGTTCCCTACCGGCAGATACTGGAGACCATAAGAACGATTCCGGCAGCAGGCACCGAGCGAGGTTCCCCTCTTCCGGAGACTACCCGTCTCCGGTCCCTGGCGGGCGCGATCGCCGATTCGACCGCGCGGCACCACGAGCATCTTGCGACCATTGAAACGGAGCGCGATGAGCTTGCGGCGATCCTGCAAAGCATGGTCGAGGGCGTCATTGTTCTCGACAACCAGCTCCGTATCCGCTCGATAAACCGGTCCGCGGCGGCAATGTTCGGGAGTCCCGCTGCTGACCCGTCGGGGAAGACCCTCCTTCAGGCGCTGCGAACCACCGATCTTTCCGACTTCGCCGAGCGAGTGCGCGCAGCGCCCTCAGCTTTGGAGGAAAACATCACGCTGTACCGGGAAAGCGTAAGGTATCTTCAGGTTCACGGCATCTCGCTTGCGCTTCAGTCGGCAGGTCCCGGGGGGGTCCTGCTCGTGCTCAATGACATAAGCAGATTGAAACAGCTCGAACAGGTACGTAAAGACTTCGTCTCCAATGTTTCCCATGAATTGAAGACGCCTGTCACGTCGATCAAAGGTTTCGTGGAGACTCTTATAGATGGTGCAATCGAAGACCGCGAACGTGCGCGGCACTTCCTCCGGATAATCCTGAAACAGACCGACAGAATCCACGACATCATCGAAGACCTGCTGAGCCTCGCTCGTCTGGAACAGAACGAAGCCCCTATTCGGACAAATCGGTGCGATGTTTCCCAGATCGTAGACGCAAGCCTGGACGTCTGTCGCATCAGCGCGCAGGACAAAGCAATCAAAATCCGACAAACCTTTTCCGGGGGGCGCAAGATTATCTGCAACGCTAATCTTGTCGAGCAGGCCGTCACGAACCTTATCGACAATGCAATCAAGTACTCACCGTCGGGCACCGAGGTGATTGTGGAGGTGGTGGTCCTCCCGGCGCAGGCGTCCGTTTCGGTCATCGATCAAGGTCCCGGTATTCCCGATCGGGACCTCTCCCGGATCTTCGAGAGATTCTACCGCGTCGACAGGGCCAGAACGCGCGACATAGGCGGCACTGGCCTCGGGCTGGCAATCGTAAAACATATAGCTATTGCTCACGGCGGCGAAGTTGAAGTGAAAAGCCGCCTCGGAAAGGGCAGCACGTTCACTCTCAGGCTTCCCCAGGCGCAACACGAAAATCAGTAGTTCTGGACACCTTCAATCTCAACTCGATTGCGTCCGTTCTGCTTTGCCGCATACATCGTGCGATCCGCGCGAGATATCCACATCTCACGGGATTCCCCGCTTCGAAATAGTGCGATGCCGAGTGAGGCCGTTACCGGTACTGCCGTCCCGTCGCACTCGACCTGTTTTTCTTCGAGCGCAATGCGGAATCGCTCGCCGAATCGACGTGCCTGCTGGATCGATGTGTTGGGAAGCAGAATGAAGAACTCTTCGCCTCCGTAGCGACCTGCGTGGTCGTACTTGCGCAGCTCTTCCTTGAGCACGTCGCCAATCATCCGAATAACCATGTCGCCGCATTGGTGGCCGAATCCGTCATTGATATTCTTGAAAAAATCGATGTCCAACATGATTCCGCAAAGCGTGGAACCGGTGCGAAGGGCGCGCTCTATTTCGACATCGATCATCGTAAACAGGCTCATTCGGTTCATAAGTCCCGACAGAACGTCATAACGCGCAATCCTTTGAAGCTCCCTGTTGTTTCGTTCCAGTTCCAAATTTATGATTTCGATGTTCTGATATGCACGCTTAAGGTTCATGTTCTGATCGAGAACTCGCGACGAAAGCTCCTCCTCCTGCTTGACCGCGTTGCGATAGAACTCGCGGTCGCCGTATATCTGCGCTTGCGCGAAGTAGTGAGTCAGAGCGGACTTCACGCGGATCCCCATATCGAGCGCCTCCACCGGTTTCCTGATAATGTCGTCACAGCCGGCATCGACAGCCCGCGAAAGATGCTCCGCCTCCCACGTGTCGGTGAGCAGCGCGATCTGGAGCGGACGCTGATAGTAGATACGGCGAAAGGCACGACAGAGACCGAATGCGTCGTCCGCCGAGTCTTCGATTCCGAGAAAGATTATCCCCAGCTCTTCACTTTCTGCGGTTCGTAGTGCCTCTTCGGACGATCGGGCCTCGAAAACGCGAACTCCGTTCATACTCGTGACTACGCCGCGAACGAATTGTCGGTCCAGTTCGTTCGATTCGGCAATCAGGCAGCCGACAACCTGGTCGCTCATCGTTGTCCTTCCGGCCGCGCGCCTTCTCCGTCGCGCAGAAATCCTTTCGTCACCTCAGCAGTCCGATGAGCACCTGCGTACCTCCGATGAGCGCACCGAGAATTCCACCGAACAGGTTGATCCACTTCAGCTGCTTCGCGATCACCATCAGGAGCAGCTTCTCGACGTCACCGACGTCGAGACTATTGATTTTGTTTTCCACCAGTCCCCGAATATCGAAAGCCTGAACGATGTCCGGGAGGCGCTGGTCTATGATACTCAGGATTCTTCTCGAAATAAAGTCATCGACTGAGGCCTTCTGTTCCGCCGAAAGTCCGAGGATATCGGCAAGCGGACGAGTCCGCGCTTCCTCGAGAAGCCCCCCAAGCAGCGTTGAAACGAGCGACGCAGCGTCGCTCACTGCCTCCGGTTTGACCCGCAGGTCCCGCACTTTTTCGGCAAGCCATTCCTGTACCGACTGCTGCGTCACGCCAAACGAATCGCGCAGCAGATCGATTACCGGCACGTTGCGCTGCCCCTCAAGCGCACGGTAGAGGGTCCGGGAAACACGGGAAACAGTTTCTTCGCTACCGAGCACGGCGACGGCCGACCCGAGCAGCCGCTCGGCGATAGTTTCGATGTCGATTCCGACCGAATTGAACGCGTCTGCAATACCCTCACGCCGAAGGTCATCGAGTCGACGCGAGACCGCCCGAAGCACCCGCGCCTTCGTCTCGGGATTCTGCGCTCCTTCCCGCACCGATTCAATAAGGTCGTCGATTATTCTGGGCATTCGCTCTTCGAGCGTCCGGTCATATTGTGCCGCGGAAACCAGAAAACGCTGAAAAAAATTGAGCCGTTCGAGAATCTTTCGTAGCAGCACCTTCGCTTTCGTGCTGAGATCTGCCTTGACTTCCTCTTCGTTGAGCCAATGCAACCCGCTTCTCACTGCCGGCATGTAGAGTTTGCCGGCGAAAAGGGTCACCCGATTCACCGTCTCTTCGCTGATAAAACGATCCAGCCTGCGATTCTCGGTAACGATTTCCCGCACCCAGTCGAGCATCGCGTTTTTGATCGCACTCTGAACTCGTTCGCCCAGGATACGCGCGAAGATCGGTTCGAGGTATTCCACTACTTCATTTTCGCTTCGGCGATAGATCGACGGGAAAAGCTCGCTTACAGAAAGGCCGGACAGAAACTCAAACCCTCTGTGCACAAACTCGTTCGAGACACGTTCAAAGCTTTCCGATTGTACGAATCTGGAAAAAAGTCCGGTGAGGAACTCCGACACCCCCGCACCAATAAGCTGCACGTCCGACTCGTTTCCATCCGAAATCGGTGAGGCATCGAGCAGATGACCGGTAAACGCCGCAACCTGAGCCCGTATCCCACCCTGAAATGAGGTGGAATTGACGTGTTGTCGCACGCTGTCCGCGTTCAGAAGCTGCGTGGAGACCATCTTTGCCATGCTTTCCGCGAGCTGGCGCCGCTGTCGCGGGATAATCCCTGGCGTGAACGGAACTTTCACGCCGAGAAACCGCTTTTCTGTGAGAGGACGAAAAAGCATTCGGATCGCGATCGCGTTGGTTACGTACCCGATGACCGCGCCGAGGACCGGTGGCAGCGCGTAGGGCAGCGCGATTCGAAGAACCTCAACCATTTGTCAGCAACCTGGAGGCATTCTCGGCCCGTTCCCGGGATTCGTAAAGATCGAGCCCGGTACCAAAGACCCACCCTTCCCGCTTTTCGAAAATCACGTGATACCAGTAGTCTCTCTTGGCACGAACCTGGTCGGTGTAGCTGCTTTTCGCGGTAATTTCCAGGATGTCCCCGGCTCGCAAAAGAAACACAATGTGGCTTCCTGTCGATGGGTTTTCGAAGGCGCGAAGATAGGGTGCCTGCGCGACGCCCCAGTGCGCACGAACCGAAAGTGCGGGCGTAGGCGGCAGCGTGATCGGTTTTTCTGCCTCACCGCCGCGGCATCCGGCTGCAACTATCGCTACAACTGAGATTACGGCGAATCGGATTGCCAGCCTTCGACTCATCTGCATCTGCGGCTCCCGGACCGCGGGTGTAGCCGCGCCTTATGGTGTTCGGTATACTCAATCGTTCCCCGAGGGCGCGCCGGTCAGGGTTGGCAGTGCGCCGCCGCTCCGTGGCGCTTAGGATAACGGAATTCCCATGAAGGTTCAACTGCGACGCAGCCGAACGGCGAGTTCTTGTATCGCCCTCATCCTCACGTTCATTGCCGCTGAGCAAGCCGCGTCCGCCCAACCCCTCTCGACAGGGGCAGCCGGATCTGCCCGGAATGTCGGTGTGGAACTCGCGGTAGCGGCACGCATTGACTCTTTGCAGTGGAGCATCCCGGGGTCGGGAGGTTATCCGAACATACTCTCCGAGCTGACCTGGTGGGGACTGGTGTCCGCCGGCGCGACAATCCGCGGCCGTTACGCCGCCGGATCTCTTGCTTTCACGTGTGAAGGCGGAATCTTCAATACGTTCACCGGGCGCAATACCGACTACGACTATCTCGCCGATGATCGTACCTCGGTGCTTGCATACTCCGAAAACTCGAGCAACGGCGGGATGACAGCGGACGTCAAACTCGGATTCGGCTACGATGAGTACGACCCGGTCGGCCGTGGTCGCGCGCATTTCGCGCTCCTCGGCGGACCCTTCGTGTCTGCACAGAACCTCCTCATCACCGACGGTACACAGTATCCGGGCGCCATTCCCCTCACCGGAATCAGCTCAACCTACAACGCCCTTTGGTGGGGATCCTGGATTGGACTGACGGCAGGCTACGAGACGCCCTCCGGGTCTTCGTTTTCCGGGACATTGGAAACCCTGTTCACGCTCTACTCGGGGACCGCGAACTGGATTCGGCGTACAGAGTTCGCGCATCCTGTGAGCTTTCGACAGTTGGCCACCGGAGGGGGACTCATGATGCACCTGGAAGCGGCGACGGCCCCGAAGAACCACCTCCAATGGATCTTCCGGGCAGGCGTGGGTTTTCTTACGACAGCGCCAGGAACCGACCAGCTCTACTACGCAAACGGATCCGTTGCGACGGGAACACTCAACGGAGCAACCTGGACCACGATTTCATTGTCGGCGGGGTTGTCGTTTGTCGGGTTCTGACGGAAGAAAGCTGACTATCTGCTGCTGTCGTTCTTGATTCTGTCAATCTCGTCCCGCACAACTGCCGCCTCTTCGAATTCGAGGTTCTTGGCGTGTCCCAGCATGAGTTTTTCGAGCTCGCGGATCAGGGCAGATCGCTGTTGCGGAATCATGACATTGTAACTGTTCTCCAGTATCTCGACCGTGAGCTGCTCATTCCTCTTCCGGTCCTCTTTTCTGCGAGTCAGGATATCGTGGATCGACTTGCGAATAGTCTGAGGCGTGATGCCATGTTCGGCGTTGTAAGAGGTCTGGATCGCGCGGCGCCGGTCGGTCTCGTTCATCGCCGCGAGCATCGCATCGGATATCCTGTCCGCGTACATGATTACTTTGCCATTCACGTTTCGCGCAGCACGCCCGATTGTCTGGATGAGCGAGGTCGCGGACCGCAGGAAACCGATCTTGTCGGCGTCGAGGATCGCAATCAGCGAAACTTCCGGCAGATCGAGTCCTTCGCGCAGAAGGTTGATGCCAACGAGTACGTCGAACTTTCCCTGACGAAGCTCCGTGAGAATTTCGACCCGCTCGATCGTTTCGATTTCCGAGTGCAGATAACGCACCTTAAGCCCGAGATTGCTCAGATAATCGGTCAGGTCTTCTGACATCTTTTTGGTGAGCGTAGTGACAAGCGTTCGCTCCCCGGCACGGATCCTCTCGCGAATCTCCCCATAAAGGTCCTCAATTTGTCCTTCAGTCGGTCGAACCGTAATCTCGGGGTCAAGAAGTCCCGTCGGGCGGATGACCTGTTCGACAAGCTGCGACGATCGTTCGATCTCTTCGGTTTCTGGAGTCGCCGATACGAAAATTGCGCGGTCGATCAGTCCTTCGAACTCACCGACAAAAAGTGGTCGATTGTCGAGGGCCGACGGGAGGCGAAACCCAAACTCGACAAGCGAAAGCTTCCGCGAGCGATCCCCGGCGTACATCCCGCGAAGCTGCGGCATGGTCACATGTGACTCATCGACAAAGGTGAGAAATTGTTCCGGGAAGTAGTCGAGCAGCACCGCCGGTCGTTCCCCCTCTTCACGGCCGCTCAAGTGGCGGGAATAGTTCTCTATTCCGGAGCAATATCCCATCTCCTGAAGCATCTCGAGGTCATATTCTGTGCGGCTCTTGAGTCTCTGCGCCTCGACAAGCTTGCTCTGTTTCGCGAGCTCCTGGTACCGCACCCCGAGCTCCTCGCGAATCTTGTCAATGGCGGGACGCATCTGGTCTTCCGGCATGACAAAGTGTTTTGCCGGATAGACAAAAAGCACCTCCTGATCTTCCACGACATTTCCGGTTAACGGCTGAATCCGCCTGATCCGCGAGACTTCGTCCCACTCAAGTTCGATCCGGTATGCTTCTTCCTGATATGCGGGGTAGATTTCCAGGACGTCCCCTTTTATTCGGAACGTTCCCCGCCCGAGAACCGCGTCGTTTCGATCGTATTGAAGGGAAACAAGCTTCGCCCGCACTGCGTTGAGATCAGTTTCTCGCCGCGATCGATGCGAAGTCTCATCTCGCGGTAATCCCGCGGACTTCCAAGGCCGTAGATGCACGATACGGTTGCAACTACGATGACGTCGCGGCGTTCCATCAGACTCGTCGTTGCCGACAGTCGCATCCGGTCGATCTCCTCGTTGATCGATGAGTCCTTCTCGATGTAGAGGTCCCGGGACGCGACATAGGCCTCCGGTTGATAGTAGTCGTAGTAGGATACGAAATACTCCACCGCATTGTCGGGAAAGAATTCCTTGAATTCCCGGTAGAGTTGCGCGGCAAGGGTCTTGTTGTGGGACACGATCAGACTCGGAAGCTGGACATCCTCGATGATCTTCGCCATCGTGAACGTCTTTCCCGAGCCGGTTACGCCCTTCAGAGTCTGATACTTCAGGTTGTCGAGGAGGCCACGGCTGAGCTTTTCGATAGCCTGGCCCTGATCCCCCGCCGGTTCGAACGCGGAAGAAACACGAAACTGTTTCATAAAGTGCGCTATCTCCACTGAAATTGTTCGGGACGCTCCGACAAGACAACGCGGACTTCCAGCTTCTGTCGTCCCCGAAGGAGGGTAACCGTGGCCATGTCCCCCGGTTTTGACGATTCAAGCGCTTCGTATAGGTTTCCAAGGGTGCGGACGGCGAGGCCGTTTACGGCCACGATGATGTCGCCGCCGAGATAGATTATCGTATTTCCGTAACGAATTGCTCGGGTACGGTCACCGCCGCGGATACCCGCTTTGTCGGCGTTTCCCCCCGCAATGACTTCCGAGACCAGCACACCCTCATTTACCGGAAGGTTCGCGTACCTGACGAGCGGCGGAAAGAGCTGGCGTGGAACGATGTCGATCCAACCCCTTTTTACCACGCCGTACTTGATCAAATCAGGCACGATCCGACGCGCCGTGTCCACCGGAACGGCAAATCCGATGCCGATGGAGCCACCGGAGGGAGAATAGATCATCGTATTGATTCCGATCATGTCTCCGCGGGAATCGAGCAGAGGACCGCCGGAGTTTCCCGGGTTTATTGCCGCGTCGGTCTGGATCATATCGCGGATAACCAGATCGTTCTGCGTCTGTAGCGGTCTCCCGAGGCCTGAGACGATGCCTGTGGTAAGCGTCCGGTCCAGACCAAAAGGATTGCCGATTGCGAGCACCTTCTGGCCTATCTTGAGCTCGGTCGACCTGCCCATGGGAATCGTTACCAGCGTCCGACCGTCCGGCGGCGTGAATCTGAGGATCGCCAGATCGTTCTCACTGTCTATTCCAACGACGTGTCCCTCGACTTGCGTTCCGTCGGAGAGGGTCACATAGACCTTGGTCGCGTCGTTGATGACATGCTTGTTCGTAAGGACGTATCCGCGGCTGTCGATGATCGACCCGGAGCCGGATCCCCCGTCGCGAGGAACCGGTTCGAGAAACCAGTTGTAGCTGACGGTTTCGGTCGTAATGTTGACGACACCCTGATTCCGCTGTTCGTAGACCCGTATGTTGTCCAACTCGTCCGCGGTGAAATCCTGCCGAGTATCCACAGAAATTGCATTGTCCAGCGGTCCGGCGTTGGTCTCCAGCTGGAAATCGGACTGGTTCGACGCTGTCGTTTTCTGAGGCGACGCGGTCATTCGCGCGGAGATTCGGGCACCGAATCCGGCCTGGGGCGAATGCGGAATTACCCCGGTAGATGAGAACGGCCAAAAAGCAACGAGACACAAAGCGCCACGCTAACTGCCGAGAAAAATACAACTTGCCGACGACTATAAAGTCTCATGACCGTGTTCCGCTGAACAACTATATCGGGGCGGTCTGGCCGATGCAAGCGGGTGCGTGTCCGACTCTGTCGCGCCAACTCAACCCGAACCGCGGCCGAAACGGTTTTCGCCAGTCCAGAAATAGTCACCATCGCCATATCGACGGTACTGGCACGCTTCCAGAACGTGATCGCGGCCGATAGTATCGGCTTTCTCCAGGTCCGCAATCGTTCGAGAAAGTCCGCAGTATCGAGACAATCGCCCGAGTTGACAGGCCCATCTTTGCTCACAAGACGCTCGAACATCGAACGTGCACCGGTCGGTCAATCGGGCAGTACTTGTCGATTTTCCCGGAGAGGTAGACGTCCATTGCGGCTGAAAGATTCAGCGGCGTATCGCTGCTCCTGCGTAACCGACGCGCTGCGGACTCGGGCGCCCATGACGGCCACTCGTCTCACTGTCGGGCGACAGAACGACGTGCGGCGAGCACGGGACTCACCGGGAGGCGCATATCGACCCTGTCAAGAAGCGCTCCGCCCATGCGCCGCCAATACCGGTAGATCTCTGCCGGTCCGCAAAGACAGACCGCATTTTCGCGGCCCAGATTTCCGCACGGACAGGGATTCGCCGCCATCACGAGCTGAAAACATGCCGGAAACCAGAAAGTGCGTTCGGCGCGAGCGATGGTCACGATGCCGTCTTCCAGCGGCTCGCGCAGGCTCTGAAGGATATGTCCGCGGAATTCCCCCACCTCATCCAGGAAGAGGACACCTCTGTGCGCGAGCGAGATTTCCCCCGGTCGCACCATCCTCCCGCCGCCGATGATGCCCTCCAGAGAAGCGGAGTGGTGTGGCGCCCGGAAGGGCCGCTCGCGTATCAGGCCACGGTCCGCCGGGAGTAGGCCGGCGATCGAATGTATGCGGGTGACTTCCAGCGCTTCCTCCCGTGAGAGTTCCGGGAGTATGCCGGGAAGCCTTCGGAGCGCCATGGTTTTTCCGCTTCCCGGGGGACCAAACAGCAGCACGTGGTGAGCACCGGCCGCTGCTATTTCCATGCATCGTTTCACCACCGGCTGACCGCGCAGGTCAGCGTACTCGCCATGTCCATTCCCCGGACGGGCTTCGACGCCCGATCCATTCCCGTCCGTCGCCGGTCTTTGGACGTCGATGCCCGGCTCCGCGGGACCGCGCCATATTCCCAAAAGGTCGTCGAGCCGATCGATACCTGTTACATTTGCCCCTTCAACGGCCCGGGCCTCCGCAACGTTCAGTCGCGGGACGATGAATCCTCCCAGGCCGCCGGCAACCCCTGCCGCCACAGCCGCGAGAACTCCCGGGACGGCACGTACGCAGCCGTCGAGCTGCAGCTCGCCCAGGAACATGACCGAATCAAGCCCTGTGTCGACGATTTGACCGGTGGCGCGAAGGATTCCCGCCGCGATTGGGAGGTCGAAAGATGCACCGATTTTCCGAATTCCCGCCGGGGCCAGACTCACGAGCACACGGTCGGCCGGATAGATGAAACCGCTGTTCTTTACCGCGACGCGCACTCGCTCCCGCGCCTCGCGCACGGCTCCGCCCGCCAACCCCACGATCTCGGTCCCCGGCAAACCACGTCGAATGTCTACCTCGACAGTGACCAGATCGCCATCAAATCCACCCGAAGCAAACCCGAATACCCTCATTATTGGTACGCCGCCACAGACCCGTATTACTCGATCGCCGCACTACCGATTCGATCGGTCCGAAACGTTCCCGGAGAGATTATCTGACAGATCTAATCAGGGTTATTGCTGCTTAACTGTCCGGTGCAGGAAGACTTCGAATCGCCTCCTGCACGAGCCGGTCGCACAGCTCGTTGTACGTATTGCCGCTGTGACCCTTTACCCAGCTCCATTCGACCGAATACGGCTCCTGAAGCCCGTTGAGTCTCATCCAAAGGTCTTTGTTCTTCACCGGTTTTTTGTTGCTTGTCTGCCAGCCGTTTCGAATCCAGTTGTGAATCCACTCGGAAATGCCGCGGCGCACGTACTCCGAATCGGTTACAATGCGGATTTGCAATTTCCGTTCCATGTCACTTCGGCCCCGGACGAATTCGAGCGCTTCGATTACGGCGGTGAGCTCCATGCGGTTATTGGTGGTTTCCTTCACTGCCCCGTTTCGCGTCTCCGTGGTCTCCCTTTGGATCGCAACGAAAGCCCAGCCACCCGGTCCGGGATTGCCGATGCAGCCACCGTCGGTGTAGATTTGTATTGTTGACATGTTATTTTGAATTCCGTCGCCTCTGTATCCGGAATAATCAAATAGACCAGACTGAATGTATTTCTCTATTGCAAATCAAACCTTGACATTTGCGCATTTTATACCTATTCTATTAAAAAATCTACCGCGGTCCCCGATAGGAACGTACCATGGCGAAGAAAAAGACAGAAAAAACTCAAAGAAGTGAACGGAAGCAGGAAGTGGTACCCGGCGTGCCCGGGGTCGTACTCGTGGATGAAGCCCGTATTCTTCGTGCCCCTCTTCTCAAGAACGAGAATACTCGTGGCGGCGAGCTCTTTCGGGTCGCCTCCATTTCTGACATGGAAGACTACGGTTATCTTTCCACGCCAAGAAAAGAGATCCGCATCCGCGCCAACGCCGCCAAGGCGGAGAAGTATCATCTCGAACCCTACGACGTGCTGCTGACCATAGTTGGAACGATTGGAAAAATATCCATCGTTCCCGGTGACCTCGCAGGAAAGTGGATACCGACCAGCAATATGCTGATTATCCGTTTTCGCGAGGAGAAGCAGGATCGCGCGACCGCCTTTACCATGTTCATAAAGTCCGAGCATGGCAGAGGGATTCTTACGCGGCTGACGCACGGCAAGACGATCCCTATCATTTCAAAAAAGGCCTTCTCGAAGACCATGATCCCGAGCCTGACGGCGGCGGTGAAAAAAGAGACCAAGACTCTTTTCGGGAAAGAGGAGAAGCTCTACCAAAAACGTGAGGAGCTGGTGCAGCAGGCCGAAGAGCTTCGAAAGAGTTATCTCAAGATTTGAACATCTGTTTCGTTGCGGAATGACACCGCGCGGAACCGTCGAAACCGCCGGAGAATTTATGACCTATCGAATCACTCTGAAATCGAGCCCGCGGCTGTTGATTATTGTCGCAATCCTCGTTCTGCTGGTCGGAACGGCCGCCACACTCTTTTTCGTCTTCGGCGTCCTTGCCGGGCTTGCCGGCGTAGTTGTCGCTGCCTATCTTGATTTTCAGCTCTGGAAGTTTCTTCGGTTACAACTCGCCAGTCACGTTGCTGTCGATGAGAGCGGAGCACATTGCGTCACTTCAACCGGCGAAACAATCGATTTCACCTGGGACAACATTACTCATTCGGGAGTCTGCACCGCTTCCAACCGTCACAGGACTGCATTTCTGTATAATGAGGATCGGGACCAGCTCGTCGCGATTCCCGACAGTTTTGCGCATCTCGACGAGCTTATCGCGGAACTACAGAAGCACATTTCGCTGGAATTCTACAAGCTGCGACCGGATGAAAGCGTGCGGGCCATGCTGCGGGGACTGCTTGTCGACAAAGAGCCTTTAGACGCGACCGACGACGATGATGACGAGTGACTCAAACGAGGCGGTTGGCGGCGTCGCCGGAACTACTCTGAAACGAACTCCGCACCAACGGCGGACAGGGTCTGAGCAAACAGTGCATCGAATGTGTCAACTTTCCCGTGGACAGAAACAAGCAGGTAGGCAGGTTTGTGCTGGAATCTGATCGGGAGGAACAGACTTTTCTGCAGATGTGCAAACTGGCTTTCCTCGCACACTGATCGGAAATTGGCAACCTCATTAAGTGGAACCCGCAGGAAAAGGGCGTTCCGTTTCTGAAAGACATCCTGAAAAAGACGGGTATCCCTCTTCGCGATCATCCGATTCATACATGCTTCGTCGAGACCGAGCGAGTAGGTCGCTCGCAACCCCTTTTCGGTCTCCAGAAAGAGACTGCCGGCACGCGAACGAAAAAACCTGGTCACCTCAACGAGAGACTTGATGATGCCGCTCTCGGTCTGCCGATATCTTTGCATGAACCAGTCATAGTCCAGGCCGTCGCTTCTGAATCTGAGACGCTGAGCCCCGCTGTCGCTCAACGACCCGGTCGAACTCTCCGGGGTACTCGACTTCTCCGTGTACTCAGCCGGGAACAGGTCAATCGCGTGAATTGAGAGCAGTTCGTCGATCCCGCTTCGTTGCGCTTGCGATGGTTCGTAATCCGGGCGCATGATGCTTTCGGCCAATCCGCGAAACTCGCGCCGTTTGGGCTCCTCATCACGGTCGGCAACGATACGGAAAACCGCCTGTCGAATCTGCGGAACCCCGTCGCGTTCGGTGATAACATCCTGCGTGCTCTCGACAAGCGAAAGGATATGTTCGAGCGGCACGATCTGAAAGTCGTTTGCCGTGAGGCCCTCGAGTCTCACGACCTCTCCTGTCGATTCGACCAACTGGCCCGTCGCCAAAACAGCTTCCCGCGAGGGTTGACGACCTTCGGCCGGAGTCGCTGACTGTGAGCTCGTCACCGCCGAAACCGCCGTTTCCGGCAGGAGTTCCACCTCTTCGGCATCATCACTTTCAACGGACACAAGCTCGGGGAGATCTCCACCGACGATTGCCTCATATCTCCCGCCGAAAGATAGCTTACTCGCCATATAGAGTCCGGAACCGGAAATCGGCAACGCCTCACTCGGAAAACCTACCTCTTCATCCTCGGGCTCGAGTTCGTCGAGGAGCTCCGTATCCACGGTTATCCAGGGTTGCACATGGCCGGCGCGATCCGGAGTGGACCGGTCCCGCTTCTCATTCCCAGGTGCGACCGGGACGGTTTCGACGGCATCCGCCTCCACATCATTAACCGGTTCGAGTTCCGCTATCTCCTCGTATTCTTCCGGTATCTCTTCGAGCTCCGCCATTTCCGAAGACTCTCCGGCGGGGAGAGTAGACTCACGCTGCACCGCAGCGCGCTCGGCCGGCTCTTCAAGCACATGGTCCGCGACTCGCAATTCCTCTTCGCTCGGGATTGCTGCGAAATCCGGAAAATTCAGATCCTCTACTTCCGGAAGCTCTTCAAGATCTTCGGATTCGCCCGGAATCTCGAGCTCTTCGAGCTCCCCGGGTTCTTCGCTCTCTTCTGACTCTCCGGTGACGTCGGATTCTTTCGCCTCTTCGAGTTCTGCGACCGCTTCGGTTCTTCCGATTTCTAGTTGAGCGTTCTCATCGTCGATTTCTTCTATGGGTTCCGACAATTCGGCTTCGGAAGAGTCTTCGAGCGGCGCCGCTTCGTCGACTTCCGTTATCTCTTCAAGCTCAGGCGTCGCGCCCCCGTCGGGCGAGCGAGTCGGTCCGGCATCGTCAACGGCTTCAGCCTCTGCAATATCTTCGAGTTCCTCTGATTCCTCAAGCTGCTCGACTTCTTCAAGATCTTCGACGTCCTCAAGATCTCCGACTGCTTCCACATCTGCCGCCGTCGCACTCTTATCGATCAGTTCGGCGTCTGTCGTCGCCCTCACTTTCGGAGCTGCGTCGGCCTCTCCGCCTTCGGCAAACTCCTCTGCCTCTTCTACTTCCTCTGCCTCTTCTACTTCCTCTACATCGTCAATAGCCTCTACGTCGTCGACATCCTCTACAGCCTCGACCTCTTCCAGCTCCTCGACTGCTTCCGCCTCTTCTATCTCCTCCGGTTCGTCAAGATCCTCACCAGATCTGTCGTCTCCCGGGCTCCCGCGGTCTCCCGCCGTGCGATTGCCCGCGTCGAATCCGCCGCCTTCCCGTGAGCCACGGTCCGTCCCTCCGGTCCTCGCGCCCGCACCAACCGGTAGCGCACGCCGCTGAACTCCCTCAGTCGAAGTATCTGAATCCGTCCCAAATCCCAACCGGGAGAAATTCGTTACGGCCCGCTGGATGATATCTTCGAGACGATCGACGTCGAGCGACGATGTGCGCGCCTCGACCTGTTTTGTTCCAAGCACCGTAAGGATTTCGTCCCAGCTCTGGTTGATCAGGCGGTCAATCTGCTCTCCCTTCTTTCCGTGAAACGGACCCAGCCCCTTTTTGATTTCGCGGGTAACCTCATCCCTTCGAGACTCAAGCTGAGATTGCCACCTTTTCCAATCTATCTGCTCTTTGTCTTCCAGATACTCCTGCAGGAGATGAATCTGGAAACGCTTGATCCGGTCGCTTAATACCAGCACGGCATCCTGACGTATGTTCAGCAGGAGGAACACAAGAAGAAAGGTCGTGAGAAATGTGCCGGCAAGCAGCACCCATTGCATTATAGGCTGCATGTGGAAGTCGGCTTCCGGAACGAGGAGCAGGCCGTAGCCGGTCGGTTTTGTCGCCTTCGAAAAGACGAAGTAGCTCCCACTGCTCGCACTCTTCAGAAGTGGCGTCGAGTTTACTTGCGCTGAAGACCAGGCGGACAGGATCGCCTGCGCGAGCGAATCACCGAACTTCTCCGGCAAATTCAACAGCACTGCATTGTCCGTTACGATTCTCGCGGCCGTTCCGATCTCGATAATGCTGCTGGAAACCAGTTGGTTTGTAAGACCGCGTGCAGACACGTAGAAAAGGGCCGTTCCCTGAACGATGTTGAACTGGTCCTTGACAAGAAAGCGGTAAATATAGAGGTCGGCTTTCGGCACGAGCGTGAGACTGAAGGCCGTCGACTGAGGAAGGGCCAGAGTCGCCAACGGTACCGGATCGGATATTTCCCCGGGTGGCTTGTAAGCCATCTGGTTCGCATCGCTCTGAAGGACATCCGACGGTAGACTGCTGTAGTGAAGTCGCTGGCCCTGATTATCGATAAAACGGACAAACATGAAACCGGACATATCGGACTTCAGAGCGCCGAATATAGCGTCCTGATTCTGGATGTCTTCCCGACTCTGATTTACCTGGTAGATGTTCCTGATCGACGGCTGGTCCAGGATCTGCTGGAACCGACGGAGGTTCTTTTCCTGATAGTTGGTCACCGTATCGACCGCGTCGCCGAGCCTTCTGTACGCGCTCTCTCTGACCCGCGCGTTGTAGAATGTCGCGTCGATGTAGTTGAACAGCCCCGAGAACGAGACAACGGCGAACGCGCTGAACACAACAACGGCGATGAGAAGGCTCAGGGCTACTTTTTGAGATGACTTCATTCCGAAAAATCTGCCTCCGCCCCGTTTTCGTCCAATATTATACCATCTTTACAAGTATCGGTCTTTACGAAGTCGGGGTAAAGGCTCAATCACGCCGGATTCACGCCGCCGACGTCGAACCCGATCCACCCGGTTCGAGCCGCAGTCACGTTGGAAAAAAAACGGATGCCTGGCATGCGTTCCCGGACCGAGATCTTCTCTTGGTCCGCAGGCAGCATAACGGCATCCGTCATCCCGAAATTCCCGAGGTCACAATCAGGCGTTGGCCGCTGCCTCTTCCTTGTCGGGTACCTCTGCTTTCTCTTTCGCCTTCTTCGGCTTCTGTTCCTTCTTTGTTTCTACCCGCTCGACAAGCTCAAGGAGCACCACCTCGGCCGCATCCCCTTCGCGCTGGCCGAGTTTGAGTATTCTGGTGTATCCACCCGGCCTCGCCGTGTACCGAGGACCAAGTTCGTTGAAAAGCTTCGCGAGAACCGCCCTGTCGGTGATAAGACGCCCGACGAGACGGCGATTGTGAATACTATCTTCCTTGGCACGGGTGATGAGCTTTTCTGCGGTCCGACGGATGGCCTGCGCCTTCGCTTTTGTCGTTTTGATCCGTTCATGACGGAATAGCGAGGTCACCATATTCCGGTGCATCGACTTCCGGTGGCTTGGCGTCCTGCTCAGTCGATTGAAACCAATCTTATGCTTCATCGTCCGCGTCCTCTTCTTCGTCTCCCGCAACCAGCTGGTCCCCTTCCTGACCAGTTTTCTTCGGCGGCCACTTGATGTTGTTTTTCAAAACGCTGTAGTCGGTCATTCCAAGACTCAAATTCCATTCTTTGAGCTTTTCCTTGATTTCCTGCAGCGACTTCTTGCCGAAGTTGCGAGTCTTTGCGATATCATCCTCGGTCCTGCCGGTTAGATCCCCGATGCTTCGAATGTTCGCATTCTTCAGACAGTTGCTCGATCTGACCGAAAGTTCCAACTCCTCGACGGGAGTCTCGAGAAGCTTGCGAATTCGCTCCTCCTCCTCATCGATATCCTCATCCCCGGAAACTTCATCCTCATCGAAATTGATGAAGATAGTAAAATGGTCTTTCGCTATTTTTGCCGCCTCGGCGAGCGCGTCCTCCGGGGCAATCGAGCCGTCGGTCCAGAGCTCGAAGACGAGCTTGTCATAGTCGGTTCGCTGTCCCACGCGTGTATCTTCCACACTGTACTTCACCCGTCGAATCGGCGAGAAAGCTGCGTCTACCGGAATGGTACCGATGACCTCAACGTACTTCTCATTCAGTTCTGCCGGCATGTATCCGCGACCGAGATCTATCTGGATCTCGACCTCAACATTTCCTGCATCCATCAGCGTCAGAAGGTGCTGATCCCTGTTTATTACCGATACTGCCTCATCCACCTCGATCGCCGCGGCTTTGACCTCGCCTTTGCCTTTGAGTTCGACAAGGAGTGTCTTTTGCTCGATGTCACCGCTCAGGTTCAGCTTCACCTGCTTGAGGTTGTTGATTACGTCCGGAGTGTCCTCGACCACGTGAGGTATCGATTCGTATTCGCTTGAAAGCACGTGAGGTGTGCCGTCTGCATCGTACGAAGTAATACGAACCGCAGTAACCGCGTACCCCTGAATCGAGGACAAAAGAATCCGCCGCAGGGTGTTCCCTATCGTCGTCCCATAGCCTCGTTCGAACGGGTATGCGATGAACTTGCCATAGTCCCGCGATACCTCGCTGTGTTCGAAGATTATGCCTTTTGGCTTCTTGAATCCTTTTAGAAGGTTCTTTCTTGCCATTGATACTCCCTCGTCGGACCGAATTTCCGAATACACTGATCGCCTGGCAGGGCTGGATCCCGTACGAACGCGTTATCGCTCATAACGAAATGTCGGCGCCGCCATCCCCGCATCGTCGCCGCGACTGCGCGCGGACTATACACGACGGCTTTTTCTGGGCCGGCAACCGTTGTGGGGTATCGGCGTTATATCCTTGATGCTGCGAACCTTGAGCCCCAGTGCGCCGAGTGACCGGATCGCCGACTCACGGCCGACCCCCGGACCTTTCACCAGTACGTGAACTTCGCGCAAACCGAAGTCCATGGCTTTCTGTGCCGCCGTCTCGGCGGTTGTTTGTGCAGCATAGGGAGTGGATTTCTTCGCGCCGCGAAATCCCAACCCCCCGGCACTCGCCCACGAAAGCGCATTCCCGTTGAGATCCGTCACCGTTACGATGGTGTTGTTGAAGGTAGCTTGAATAAACACCTTGCCTTCAAAAACTGATTTCTTCTCTTTTTTCTTCTTTGTTTTGGCCAAGGAAACCTTCCTCCGTCAGTGCCGCGACACTGATTCTTACTTTGCGGCCTTCTTCTTGCCCGCGACCGTCTTCTTTCTACCTTTCCTGGTCCTGGCATTGGTCCGCGTCCGCTGTCCACGCACGGGCAGGCCCTTGCGGTGGCGCAGACCCCGGTTGCATCCGATGTCCATGAGCCGCTTGATATTCAACGACACTTCGGTGCGAAGCCGGCCTTCCACCTTGTATTCATTTTCAATTACGTTCCGCAGTTCATTGACCTCTTCTGCGGAAAGATCATTCATTCGTTTTTCCGGACTGACGCCGGTCTTCGCGCAGATGTCTGCGGCCGACGACCTTCCAATTCCGAAGATGTAGGTGAGGGCAATGTCGACGTGCTTGTTCGGCAGGTCGATGCCAGCAATACGTGCCACTTAAATCCCTCCTATCTCTGCCGCTGCTTGTGTTTCGGGTTGTCGCAGATGATTCGCACCACGCCGCGCCGCTTGATGATTTTGCATTTGTCGCAAATAGGTTTCACGCTCACTCTTACCTTCATGTTTCGTCTCCTGCTGTCGGCGCACGGCTACAAGTTCCGCGGTCGGATCCTTCCCTTCTTTGTCAAACCTTCGTGATGATGCATCCGCAAGTGGCCTTCGATCTGCGACATCAGGTCGAGATCGACACCCACAATAATCAGCAGAGAGGTACCACCCATGAGCCGCGCCATCTGCTGCGGCATGTTGAACCACTCCTGTACAAGCGTGGGAATGACCGCAATCAAAGACAGGAAAATGGCGCCCGGAAGGATGATCCTGTTCAGTATTCGACTGAAGTACTCTTCCATCTTTTCGGAACGAATTCCCGGAATGGAACCGCCGTTTTCCCGAATATTCTTGGAAATTTCTACCGGATTCAGCGTGACCTGAGTGTAAAAATAGGCAAAGAATATAATGAGCAGCGTATATACAATCAAGTATGGTACGCCTCGCGGATTCAGCCATTGCGCGAAATCGGCCAGCCATCGCACGCGCCCGCCTACACTCTGGGCAATTTGCAGCGGAAATACCAGGACCGACGACGCAAAAATCACGGGGATAACCCCGGATGGGTTGATCTTGAACGGCACGTAGGTATTCTGAGCACCGTACATCTTCCGTCCCACGACTCGCTTCGCGTAGTGGACCGGGATCTTCCGCATTCCCCGCTGCTCGTAGATGACCAGCGCTATGACCCCGACAAACATGCCCAGAACGACTATGACGAGCACCGGATTGAGCTGCTGCTGCCGAATGCCCTGAATTACGAGCCAGAGTGCATGTGGGACACGCGCAACGATACCGGCGAAGATGAGGAGCGAGATTCCGTTTCCAACACCGCGCTGGTTGATCTGCTCACCAAGCCACATCAGGAAGACAGTACCCGATGTAACGGTAAGCATGGAAATGAGCGCGTAGGCGGTACGCTGAAGCGTGATCGCATCGGGAATGCTGTCGGCGTAGACGGTGACCGCAAAGGACTGAACGATACAAACCGCGACCGTTCCCCAGCGGGTGTACCGCTGAATCCGCTTCTTTCCGCCCTCTTCTTCTGAAATCTTCTTCAGCTTCGGAAATACCAGCAGCAAGAGCTGCATGATGATCGACATCGAGATATAGGGCATGATGCCAAGCATGAATACGGAGAACTGGCTGAATGCTCCGCCCGAAAAGAAGTCAAGATAATCGGTGATAGAAATAGCACCACTGTTCTGCTGCGCGAGGAAATAGACCTTCAGAGCATTGACGTTGATTCCCGGAATCGGTATTGCAGCGCCAATTCGAAATACCAGCAGCACGCCAAGCGTGAAAAGAATTCTGTCGCGCAAATCCTTGATGCGAAAGATATCTATGAGTGGTGTTCTTGCCATGACCTATTCCTGTCCGTCGTCGTCGGACACGCTTTCGACGCTGCCGCCCGCCTTCTTGATCTTTTCCCGCGCGGACGCCGACACGCGGACCCCGGAGACCGAGAGCTTCTTCGAAATCTCGCCGTCACCGAGGATCTTTGCAACCTCGACAGACTTCTTCACAAGACCCTTTACCTTGAGCGTCTCAAGGGTCACCGAGTCCCCGTCTTCGTACCGGCCGTCAAGCTCGGAAACATTCACGATTACCGCAGTGACTTTGAACGGATAGTTCGAGAAGCCGCGTCGCGCAATTCGTCGATACAGCGGCATCTGACCGCCCTCGAACCCGGGACGGACACCGCCGCCGGAGCGCGAGTTCTGCCCCTTGTTTCCCTTTCCCGCCGTCCCGCCGCGGCCACTTCCCTGGCCCCGGCCGAGTTTCTTTTGTTTCTTTATCGCGCCCGCAGGCACATGCAGCTCGGACATGGCTACTTAATCTCCTCAACCTGCACGAGGTGTGACACCGCACGGACCATTCCTCGAATGACCGGGGTATCCTTCTGTTCGACCGCATGATGCATCTTCCGCAGGCCGAGAGCCCGTACCGTTTTCCGGTGTTTTGGGATACAGCCTATCGGACTGTGCACAAGAGTTATTCGAAGCGCTCGTGCCATACTCAGCCCCACATTTCTTTCAAAGATTTGCCGCGGTTCTTTGCAATCGTCCTGGCGTCCATAAGGCCCTCGAGCCCAGTGAAGACAGCCTTGACGATATTTACGGCATTCTGACTTCCCAGAGACTTGCTCAGAATATCGTTGATGCCGCCGACTTCCATTATCGCTCTTACGGGCCCGCCCGCAATGATTCCCGTACCGGGCGCCGCGGGTTTCAGCAAAACCTTCGCGCTTTTGAACTCACCCTGAATCCCGTGAGGCAGCGTGCTTCGCTTGACCGGGACAAGTATCATCGCGCGTTTGGCCTTCTCGACGCCTTTTCGTATCGCTTCGGCCACATCATTCGCTTTGCCAAAACCGTAGCCAACCGAACCCTTCTTGTCACCGACCACGACCAGTGCGGAGAAGGAGAAACGTCGGCCGCCTTTTACGACTTTCGCTACCCGGTTCAGCTTGATAAGCCGTTCGGTTATCTCTTTGTCGCGTATATCGCTCACATGTTCCCCCTAGAACTCCACGCCCGCTTTCCGTATGCCGTCGGCTACTGCCTTGATAACGCCGTGATAGAGCCTACCGTTCCGGTCGAATACGGCTTTCTTTAGATTCAGCGATACAATCTTCTGGCCAAGAGCTTCGCCAAGTTTGCCTGCGTCGGCAACGGTACTCTTCAGCGCCTTCAGATCACCGTATGCGTTGCTCACCGAAGCGAGGGTGGTGCCGGCAGCGTCGTCGATCACCTGGACATAGATGTACCTGTTGCTCTTGTAAACGCTGATCCGAGGACATTCGGCCGAACCGTGAATGCGTCCGCGTATCCGCGTACGACGCCGCTGCAGTCGCTGTTTCTTTTCTTCCTGTCTTCTTGTATGGACTCTGGTCATGACAGCCTCTACTTCACACCCGACTTGCCGACTTTACGCCGCAGGGTTTCTTCTTCGTACTTCACGCCCTTGCCCTTGTAGGGCTCCGGCGGTCGGAGCGATCGCAGCTCCGAGGCGACCTGTCCCACCTGGGCCTTGTCGATCCCTTTCAACGAGATCTTGTTCGGCCCGTCTGTCTCAACAGTCATCCCGGTCGGGATGGCATACTCGATGGGATTCGAATAGCCGAGACTCATCACCAGCGATTTTCCCTTCACCTCGGCTCGATATCCGACGCCGTTTATCACCAGGTTTCTCGTGTACCCGGTGCTTACGCCGATCACCATATTGTTCAACAGGTTTCGGTAAAGACCGTGCAGCGATTTCGCTTTCTTGGACTCGTTCTTTCGAGTCACAACCGCGCTGCTTCCGTCGGTTTTGATTTCTACCAGCGAGATGTAGTCTTGGCTGAGCTTTCCCTTCGGTCCTTCGACCGTGAACTGAGCCGGACCAACAGTCACCTTCACACCGGCAGGAATCGGTACCGGCAATTTTCCAATTCTTGACATCTGCCTATCCTCTCCAACCGATCTCTCACCACACCGAACAGATGAGCTCGCCGCCGACCTTCTTCTCGAGGGCCTTCTTGCCGGTAGTCACACCGGCCGACGTCGATACGATAATGGTGCCATACCCGTTGTACACGCGCGGCATCTTCTTGTACCCGGAATAGACCCGGCGACCTGGCGTAGAGATTTTCTGCACACCATGGATAATCGGATTCATCCGGTCATCGTACTTCAGAAAAATCCGAATATAGGAGAAATCGTCCTGCGTTACCTTCTTGAAATTCTTGATGTATCCTTCGTTCTTCAGGATCTTCACTATTTCAAGCTTCAGTTTCGAGGTCGGGATGTCCACCTTATCGAACTTCGCGCTGCTCGCATTGCGGATCTTCGTAAGCATATCAGCTACGGGGTCAGAAACGCTCATATACCTCTCCCTACCAGCTAGATTTCGTCACTCCAGGAATCAGACCTTCGCTAGCGAGCTTGCGAAAGCAGATCCTGCACATCTGGAACTTTCGCAGATAGCCGCGCGGGCGTCCGCAAATCCTGCAACGTCGCACCTTTCGTGACATGTACTTCGGCTTGCGCAAAGCCTTCTGGATCATCGCTTTTCTTGCCATTCAACCTCTCCCAAATCCTTGACTGCCCGACCTGGCATGCATTCGTCTACCTTCGCTCCGACTACTTCCGGGGTTAAACTAGTGTCGGAACGGCATGCCGAATTTTTCAAGCAAGCTTTTCGCCTGTTCGTCGGTCGGCGCCGTGGTTACGATGGCGATATTCAATCCGGTGATTCTCTCGATCTTGTCGTAATCGATCTCAGGAAAAATTATCTGTTCGACAACCCCCATGGCAAAGTTCCCGTGCCCGTCAAAGGCGTTAGGGTTTATGCCGCGAAAGTCTTTGACTCGCGGCAGCGCCACGCTTACGAGACGGTCCAGAAATTCGTACATGTACGCACCGCGAAGGGTAACCTTCGCTCCAATTTCCTGGCCCGCACGAACCTTGAAATTCGCAATGGACTTGCGGGCTTTGGTCTTTACCGCCTTTTGTCCGGTGATGGTCGTAAGCTCGGTAACCGCCGCGTCGAGCAGCTTTTTGTTCTGCGTTGCCTCGCCGACACCCATGCTCACAATGATCTTCTCGAGTTTCGGGATCTGCATAGGTGTCGAATAGTGAAACTCTTCCATCAAATCCTTTCGGATCTTTGCGTCGTAAAGCTCACGAAGCCGCGGTCTGGCAGCAGTTGTCTTGGCAGCCATTACAGTACGTCTCCCGTTTTCTTGGCTATCCGGACCTTTTCACCATTCTCGAATTTGTATCCGATTCGCGAAGGCATTCCATTTTTTGCGACGATCATCACATTCGAAATGTGAAGCGGCGCTTCAATCTCGATGATGCCGCCCTGGTCTGTCTGGCTCTTTTTTTTCTTTGCCTTCTTCACCAGATTGACACCCTCGATAAGTACGCGGCCCTTGACGCGGTCAATCTTCAACACGCGACCAGTCTTCCCTTTTTCTCTGCCCGAGATGACTTTGACCTGATCGTTCTTCTTCAACTTATAGTCTGTCTGTTCTTTCTTTTCTTTCATCTCGACATCCTCCGACTCGCCCGCATTCCGCGGTCAAAGTACCTCTGGCGCCAAAGAAACGATTTTCATGAAATCGCTCTCCCGGAGCTCGCGGGCAACCGGACCAAAAATGCGTTTCCCTTTCGGATTATTCTGGCTGTCGATGATGACACACGCGTTGTCATCAAAGCGTATATAGGTCCCATCGATTCGCTTGTACTCTTTGCGGGTGCGAACTACCACCGCCTTCTCAACGTTACCCTTTTTCACAGGAGCATTCGGCAGCGCGTTTTTCACGGCAACGACGATGATATCGCCAATTCCCGCGTACTTGCGCTTGCTGCCGCCCAGTACTTTTATGCACTGCACGATTTTCGCGCCACTGTTATCTGCAACATTAAGGAATGTCTGCATCTGGATCATGCCACTACCTCTTCGTCCCGATCATTTCGCCCGTTCGACAATTTCCAGAAGACGCCAGTGCTTATCCTTGCTCACCGGCCGTGCTTCAACCACCCGCACCGTGTCGCCCTCGTGGGCCTCATTTTTTTCGTCGTGGGCCTTCACCTTCTTGGTAGCGGCCACGTACTTCTTGTACAGCGGGTGGAGCTTTCGTTCACTGATCGCAACGACGATGGTTTTGTTCATCTTGTCGCTGACAACCTGCCCGGTAAAGACTTTTTTCGTCTTCCGTGCCGGCTGGGGCGCGGCGCCCTGGGTTGCCGATTTCTCAGGATTTGTCGATTCCACGTTCTACTCCTGTGCCTGCGCGGCGGCCGGAGCTGCCGCTGCAGTCGGATGGCGAAGGACCTCGGGGTGATTATAGATCATCGTATTGAGCCGGGTGATCTTGCGACGCAGATTCCGCTTTTCAACCGGATTGTCCACGTGGCCCACCACTATATTGAACCGCAGGTCCCGAAGTTTTTTCTTCAACTCTTCGCGTTTGGTAAGCAGTTCTTCAAACGTCAGATCTTTGAACGAGTCCTTCATTGTCTACTCCACGTCCCTTCGCGAAACAAACTTGCTCCTCACGGGAAGTTTGCTCGCCGCCAGCTCAAGCGCACTCTGGGCAAGCGTCCGGTCGATGCCGCCGATCTCGAACATCACCGTGCCGGTTTTTACCGCGGCAACCCAGTACTCGGGATTGCCCTTTCCCTTACCCATGCGGGTTTCAGCAGGCTTTTTTGTGTACGGCATGTCCGGGAAAATACGAATCCAAACTTTTCCGCCGCGCTTGATGTGCCGCGTCAAAGCGATACGTGCCGCCTCGATCTGACGGTTGGTTACCCACATCGACTCGGTCGAAACGAGACCGAAGTCCCCAAACGCAACCGTGTTGCATCGGGTCGCCCTGCCGCTGACACTGCGATTGTATCGCCTCTGTCGCTTTCGGTACTTGGTTCTCTTCGGACTGAGCATCGTTTAACTCCTCGCCGGCGCGCGTTCCCGCCGTTTTTTGTTTAGCAGAAGCCCAGCATCTTCTTTCTTCTCGTTGCCAAGGATTTCGCCGTGAAATACCCACACTTTCACGCCTATGGTTCCGAAGGTCGTGAGTGCTTCGGCAAATCCGTAATCGATGTTAGCGCGCAGCGTGTGCAGCGGTACCCGCCCCCACTTCTGGGACTCGGTCCGTGACATTTCCGCTCCACCGAGACGTCCGGCGATAGTTATCTTGACCCCCTGAACACCGGCTTTCATCGCGCCGTTGATGGCCATTTTCAAAGTGCGCCGGAACGAGGATCGTGACTTAAGCTGTCTCGCGACATTCAGCGCGATCAATTGTCCGTTTATCTCCGGCCGTTTTATTTCTTTGATCTTTATCTGAATCTTTTTCCCGGCCGCCTTCTGGAGCGCAATTCCTATCTTCTCGATATTCGCTCCCTTGGTCCCAATAATCACACCAGGGCGCGAGGTATGAACCACCAGCGTAATGCGCTGCGGGTGCCGGACAATTTCGACGTCGGCGATGTCCGCGCTCCGCGTCTCGGGAAGATTTTCGATCATCTTCCGAAGTTTCAGGTCTTCGTGAAGCGTATCCGCGTATTCCCGGGGATCGACGTACCACTTGGACTTCCAACTCTTGTTAATTCCAATTCGCAACCCATAGGGGTGTACTTTCTGTCCCACGTTTTCCCCCGCTCTTACTTCGCGGCTTTCGCGCCGGCCGCGGCCTTTCCGCGGGTAATTTCGTCGACAACCACCGTTATGTGGCTCATTCGTTTCTGAAGCATGTCCGCGCGTCCGCGCCCCCGAAGCCACATCCGCTTGAGCCGTGGGCCTTCGTCAACACGGAGCTCCTTCACAAACAGCATGTCCTCGTCGAGATTCTTGTTTGCAACCAGCGCGTTTGCCGCGGCAGACTGAACCACCTTGCGGAGAAGCTTCGCACCCTTGTGAGGCAGACTCTCCAGGATCGCGACAGCATCGGTGTAGGGCTTGTGTCGAATATTGTCCGCCACGCGCCGCACCTTGGTCGGCGAGACCAGAAGAAACCGCGCGATTGCCCTGTACCCACTCATTTCAGCCATAGATCCACCTATTTCTTCCCAGCCTTCTTGTCAGATCCGGCGTGGCCGCGAAAGAGCCGCGTAGGCGAAAATTCGCCAAGCTTGTGACCGACCAGGTTCTCCGTTACGTACACCGGCACCCAGGTTTTTCCGTTGTACACGGAAATCGTCAAACCCACCATTTCCGGTATGATCGTCGAGCAGCGGGAAAACGTCTTTATCATTTTCCGGTCGCCCGCCCGGTTCATGTTAACAACCTTTCCGTAGAGGCTTTTCTCAATGAACGGCCCCTTTTTGATAGATCTGGACACTGGTAACTCCTACTTTCTTCGTTTCACGATGAAACGGCCGGACACCTTCCGCTTCTTGCGGGTCTTGTATCCCTTCGTCGGCTGGCCCCACGGAGTCACCGGGTGCCTTCCGGCAGCAGTCTTGCCTTCACCGCCGCCATGCGGATGATCAATCGGGTTCATTGCAACGCCGCGGACCTTCGGGCGATGGCCGAGCCAACGGGCACGCCCTGCCTTGCCCAGCGATGTATTCATGTGATCTTCGTTGCCCACCGCCCCGATAGTCGCGTAGCACTTTTTGAATACCATGCGCATTTCACCTGACGGAAGACGAAGCGTGACGTAGTCGCCCTCTTTCGCCGCGACCAGCGCTCCCGTTCCTGCCGAACGCGCCAGCTGACCGCCCCGTCCGCGCTGCAGCTCCACGTTGTGGACCGCAACACCCAGAGGAACCTCTTCGAGCGGAAGCGCGTTGCCGAGTTTCGGCTCAACGCCGGGACCGCTCACAATCGTGTCACCACGCTGCAGATCCTTCGGAGCGACTATGTAGCGCTTGTCTCCGTCGGGGTATATCACCAGCGCAATATTCGCGCTGCGATTCGGATCGTATTCGAGGGTCTTCACCGTACCGGGAATGCCGTGCTTGTCCCGTTTGAAATCAATTTCGCGGTAACGTCGCTTGTGCCCGCCGCCTCGTCTTCGGACGCTGATCCGGCCGTTGTCGTCGCGGCCACCGCGTCCGGACTTTCCCGACGTGAGGCCCTTTTCGGCTTTGACCTTGTCCAGATCACTTCGTGACAGCGTCGTAGTGAACCGGAGACCGGGCGTTTTCGGATTGTAGTTCTTCAGAGCCACAGCAATTCTCCTCTTCTGCCTTACGCTACTACGTTACGCGCCTTCAAAAATCTGAATCTTCTCGCCCGGCGCAAGCGTAACGATCGCTTTCTTCCACGAGGCGGTATATCCGCGCTGATACCGGACGCGCTTGGGTTTCCCTTTCACCCGCATGACATTGCAGGAGCTGGGGTGAACCGAAAAAAGCTCGTGGATCGCGCTCATGATATCGATCTTGCTGGCGCCCGGGTGAACGCGAAAAGCGTACTTCCCCTGTTCCCGCTCCACGTTGCTTTTTTCGGTAAGCAACGGATGAATGATGATCTTGTCAGCGTCCATAATTCACACCTTCCGGTTAATCGTCTGATCCGGCTGCCGACGAAGCGGCGACCGGGGCGCCGCCGTGCCCGCCCGGTGCATAGAACTCGTTCAAATGCTTCGCTGCAGTCTCCAGCACCAGAATATTGTGCCCGTAAAACAGGTCATGTGCCCGAAGTCTGTCCCACGAGAGAAACGAAAGCCACGGGATGTTTCCACCCGCGCGCTTGATAGCCACATCATTGTCTTTCAGAATCATGACGGTTCGTTCACCGTTGGCGAGACTTTTCAGAATGGAAACAAGATCTTTCGTCTTGCCGGTCTCCACGCTGAAATCCTCGACGATCTTCAGGCTGTCGTCCTTCGTCTTCATGCTGAGCAAGGAACGGAACGCCAGGCGTTTCACCTTCTTCGGCAGCTTGTAGTTGTAATCTCGTGGGCGCGGCCCGAAAGCCACACCACCGCCTACCCACACGGGTGACTGTTTCGAACCGGAGCGGGCGCGGCCGGTACCCTTTTGCTTCCAGGGCTTCTTGTGCGTTCCCAGAACCTCGCTTCGGGTCTTGGTGGCCGCCGTGCCGATACGCAAGTTCGCAAGTTCATTTCGAATCGCGTGGTAGATTGAACCCTCGCTCACATCGATACCGAAAACCGCGTCATCGAGCGTAATGCTGCGCAGCTCTTTTCCTTGTATCGAAAGGACCTTCTTGTCCATAGCAACCTCTTTCCGCAGCCTATTGCTTCTTCTTCGAGTCGCGGATCACCACAACCGAATCTCTCGAGCCGGGCACTGAGCCATTTACCAGAATCAGTTGATTCTCGGCGTCGACCTTCACTACCCGGAGGTTCTGAATGGTTGCCCGTTCGAAACCCATATGCCCGGCCATCTTGCGGCCCTTGAGCGTCTTTCCGGGATAGGTATTCTGACCGGTCGATCCAGCAGAGCGGTGAAACTTCGAACCGTGGGTTTTGCGTCCGCCGTGAAAACCGTGCCGCTTGATGACGCCCTGAAAGCCCTTGCCTTTGGTCGTGCCGATGATATCCACGAAGCCGTAGTCGGCAAAAATATCGACTCCGACGGTGTCTCCGATATTGCACGAAAGTTCGAAATCACGCATTTCAATCAGATTTCGCTTCGGCGTCATGCCTTCCGCGAACTGTCCGAGGTAGGGCTTGGTAGCACGTTGAGGCAGAATGTCGTCGGCCCCAAGAACAACGGCGCTATACCCGTCTTTCTCTGCCGTTCGGATTCCCACAACAACGTTCGACTCAGCCTTTATCACGGTCACAGGCGTAAGAGCTCCGGCTTCGTCGAACACCTGGGTCATTCCGACCTTTTTTCCAATCAGTCCTACCATTGTTTTCCTGCCGTGTTACTGCTTGATCTCGACGTCCACACCCGCAGGAAGCTCAAGCTTCATGAGAGCGTCCATAACTGCGGAAGTGGGCTCGATAATGTCGATGAGCCGTTTGTGCGTTCGCATTTCAAACTGCTCTCGTGCCTTCTTGTTTACGTGCGGTGAACGCAAAACCGTAAACTTGTTGATCCGGGTCGGGAGCGGGATCGGCCCAGACACTTTCGCGCCGGATTTCTGAACGGTCTGCACTATTGCCTTCGCGCTCTGGTCGATGAGTTCGACATCGAAGCCGCGCAGCCTGACCCGAATCCTTTCCTTCACCATTTATCCTCCAGAATAGGCCCGGCCCTGCCGCGGCCTCCGGCCTCCACCTGCGGCAGTTGCCATCGGCGCGCACCGTCTCCCGCACGAACCCGGGCGGGCAAACCGGAACCTCGGGCGCCGTCGCCCTGAAAACGGCCTTATCCTCCACGTGGTGCGGAATGATAAGGCTCCCTGCAAAAAACCTGTTACTCTACTATCTCGATGACCTGGCCGCTGGCAACCGTGCGTCCGCCTTCGCGGATAGCAAACCGGAGACCTTTGTCCATGGCAATCGGGTGAATCAATTCAACATTGATCTCGGTGTTATCGCCTGGCATCACCATCTCCTTGCCTTCAGGGAGGGTGACGCTACCGGTGATATCAGTTGTCCGGAAGTAGAACTGGGGCCGATAACCGCTGAAGAACGGCGAATGACGCCCGCCCTCTTCCTTGCCCAATACGTAGACCGTTCCCTTGAACTTCTTGTGTGGATGAATGGAACCGGGTTTCGCCAGTACCTGGCCGCGCTCGACCTCTTTCTTGTCGACACCGCGAAGCAGACAGCCTACGTTGTCTCCCGCCTGCCCTTGATCGAGCAGCTTGTTGAACATTTCAACGCCGGTAACAACCGTATCCTTTGTCTCCTTGATCCCGACGATCTCGACCTTATCGTTTACCTTGATGATCCCCGCCTCGATACGGCCGGTCACCACAGTACCGCGGCCCTGAATCGAGAACACGTCTTCAATCGGCATCAGGAAGTCTTTTTCGATCGCGCGGACGGGCAATGGGAAGTAGGAGTCCATCGCGTCGAGAAGCTCATTAATGCTCTTCGTCTTTACTTCGTCGGCAGGATTTTCCATCGCATCGAAGGCGCTGCCGCGGACAAAGGGAATCTCATCGCCGGGGAATTGGTTGGCCTTCAGAAGGTCACGTACCTCTTCCTCCACGAGGTCAATCAAATCAGGATCGTCGACCTGGTCTATCTTGTTCAGGTACACGATGATAGAGGGCACGCCTACCTGCCGGGCCAGAAGTACGTGCTCTTTGGTCTGCGCCATCGCGCCGTCAGCCGCGGATACCACGAGGACCGCACCGTCCATCTGAGCAGCACCAGTAATCATGTTCTTGATGTAGTCAGCGTGTCCCGGGCAGTCTACGTGCGCATAATGCCGGTTCGCAGTCTGATATTCGACGTGCCGCGTGTTGATGGTAATTCCGCGCGCCTTTTCTTCGGGTGCGTTGTCAATATCCTCATACTTCATGATCTTGCTGCCGTTCTTCGCAGCGCAAACCATGGTGATCGCTGCGGTCAGCGTGGTCTTACCGTGGTCGACGTGACCGATGGTTCCGACGTTGATATGAGGCTTCGTTCTCTCAAACTTTTCCTTTGCCATTACGTCCTCCTTGCGATTTCGTAAACAGGTTCATTACCGTATACACCCCTGCGACCACGCGCCGAGCTTACCGGCTCTATTCCACAACGACTAGGCGCAGCAGAGATACCCTCGATCCAACGCAGCTTCCGGCGGCACTCGCGCCTGCCGGCTCACCACCTCGGGCGAGCATCTGTACCAACGCAATCATCCTGCATATGAATGTCGCCTGATATTGAAGAGTTGCATTTTAGGAAGTTCGCTTCGCTTTGTCAAGGCAAGATACGTGCCGTAAAAGCAGAACTCCCGGCCATTTTTTGGCCGGTTCTGGAGGCGGAACTAGCAGGCGCCCCAACGGGGCTGCTTCCGTACGCCGAAACAGCTCGTTTCAACGAGGGAACCTGGAACCACCTTACCATCACCTTGTGCAACCCCTCATCGCCGCGCGAACAAGTCGAACGCGGAGCGACAACGGACACATGCTGACCACCGGATGATTGGTTTGGTCCGGCGCAACCTGTTTGGAGAGCGATCTGTTGAATCGAACGCCCGGGATATTTCTCCCAGGCGCCCGCTCTCCACCGGGCTGCTTCCTATTTGAAATTAGCACGATTGCCGCGGTCTGCCAACCCCGTACCGGAGCACAGGCCCTGCCGGGAAGGTCCCCGGCTGCTGTCCGCGATTTTCGTGCGTGTTACCTTCTCTACCACCGGTAGTGCGCGAACGCCTTATTGGCCTCCGCCATGCGGTGTGTATCCTCTTTCTTCTTGAATGCGGTACCTGTCGCGTTGAAAGCGTCGAGAAGTTCCGCGCTCAGCTTCTGCGCCATGGATTTGCCCGATCGGGCCCGTGCGGCCGAAATGAGCCAGCGCATCGCCAGTGCTTCTCTGCGCGATTCGCGAATTTCAACGGGAACCTGGTAGGTCGAGCCACCGACACGACGCGACTTGACCTCGACTGCAGGTTTTACGTTGTCGAGCGCCTTGTTGAAGACTTCGACCGGGTCTTTGCCGGCATTCTTGCCCAGCGCTTCCATTGCGTCGTACATCACCGCAGTCGTGATCGATTTCTTCCCGTCACGCATCATGCGGCGCACGAACTTCGTCACCGATACACTCTGGTACTTGGGATCAGGGCCGGAAATTGTCGGCGGATTTACTTTACGTCTTGGCATGTGAACCTCGCTCGCTACGCTTTCGGCCGCTTCGTGCCGTACTTCGACCGCGCCTTGCGCCGGTCTTCGACTCCAAGCGTGTCCTTTGCGCCGCGGATGATGTGATACCGGACACCCGGGAGGTCCTTCACGCGGCCACCGCGCAGCAGCACCACTGAGTGCTCCTGCAGATTGTGTCCGATACCCGGAATGTACGCCGTAACTTCAATCCCATTTGACAACCGCACACGCGCAACCTTGCGCAATGCCGAGTTCGGTTTCTTCGGTGTTACGGTCATGACGCGGGTACAGACACCGCGCTTCTGCGGGCATGACTGAAGTGCGCGGGACTTTGTTCCCTTCTTGATCACTTTCCGCCCAGTTCGAATCAGCTGGTTTATCGTAGGCATCTACCGTGGCCTCTCCTCACAATGTCTATGTGATTACCGAAGTAATCACGTTCGGTTCCCTATATGTATCTTCCCCGCGACTACCGGTTGCGCACGGCCGAAGCTCGCAAGGCGCAAACCTGGCACTTATCACTCTGGTCGAAAACGGCATAGTGCTTTTCACAGACAGGTGACGCTGTAGAGAATGCACTCTACCAGCGGTTCCCAAAAATGTCAAGGGTGCCGTTCGGGCGGACCCGGACGGATGACCCGGCGAGGGTGGCAACCGCAATCGGACGCGCATTCGCGTCCGACTAAGGCCGACGATTCACTCTACTCCTGATACGCCTCTATTTCGGCCCGGGCACGTTCGGCGGTCGCGGAGGTCTTTTCTTCCTTCTCGCGTTCTTCGAGAATCTGCTGCATGTGCGCATCCAGATCCTCCTGATTCTCGCCGAAGAGTCGCATATTGCGGTACTGTCGCATTCCGGTTCCTGCCGGGATGAGATGTCCGATAATCACGTTCTCTTTCAGACCGCGCAGATAGTCTGTCGAACCCGCGATTGCAGCATTTGTGAGCACGCGCGTTGTCTCCTGAAAACTGGCCGCGGAGATGAAACTTTCGATGTTCAGGCTGGCCCGGGTAATTCCGAGGAGCAACGGCCGCCCTACTGCCGGCTGACCGCCTTCGTGTTCGACTTTCCGGTTTTCCTCGTGGAAGCGGTGTTTGTCCACCTGCTGACCGAAAATGAAGTTGGTGTCCCCGACCTGGACGATTTCCACCTTTCGCATCATCTGCCGAACGATGACACCTATGTGCTTGTCGTTGATGTTTACACCCTGCAGCCGGTACACTTCCTGTATTTCGTTCATGAGAAACGCCTGAAGTGAGTTTTCACCCTTGATGAAAAGGAAGTCGTGCGGGTCGACGTTTCCGTCGCTCAGCATGTCGCCGGATTCGACCGTATCACCTTCACGCACAAGGAGGTGCTTGCCCATGGGCACCATGTGCTTGAACTCCTTCTCGTACGGGTCCTGGACTACGATGACCCGCTTGCCCTTTGCGATCCCCTTGAAGTGTACCGTACCTGCTATCTGGGCGAGCACGGCGGCACTTTTCGGCCGGCGAGCTTCGAAGAGCTCCCCGACACGCGGGAGGCCACCGGTGATGTCTCTGGTCTTTACGCTCTCTTTCAGAATCTTCGCGATCGGGCGGCCGGCCCTGATCTTGTTCCCGTCCGATATGTTCAGGTAGGCGCCGCCCGGAAGGTAGTATGTCGCCAGCTCTTCGCCGCTGGAGCTCTTCACGATGACCCGTGGCTGCAGCGTTTCCAGGGTGAACTCGGTAATCTTTTTTTCGATATTTCCGGTGTCCTCGTTCAGCTCCTCTTTCAGCGTCGTGCCGAGCACGATGTCTTCGAAGTGGAGTGTGCCGTCGAACTCGGAAATGATTGGCTCGCTGAACGGGTCAAAAGTTGCTATTGATTCCTCCGCGGGCACGATGTCGCCGACCTTCACGAGCAGCTCAGCCCCGTTGCGGATTTCGACTTTCTGTTCCTGAGCGACGAGATAGAGCGTTCGTCCCTTGATCACGGCGTATGCATTTTCCGTGGCTTGAATCTCTTCCCGCCCGCGTTTGATTATCGACTGGCCCTTGACGACCTTCTCGTTGTCGGCAATCTGGAGTTTGTCCTTTTGTTCGAGTTCCATCACCTTCAGCACGCGGCTTACGATGACGAATCCTTTTCGCGTGAAGAGCTGGTCCCCATTTGAGAGTTGAACGATGTTGCCCTTTATGGACCGTACAACGACCGGGTATCGAAGGTAGGTCCGGTTCTCTTCACTGCTCTTGGTAGCCGCACCGCCTATGTGGAATGTACGCATGGTAAGCTGCGTCCCCGGCTGCCCGATAGACTGAGCCGCGATGATTCCCACAGCCTCTCCGATGTCGACCGTGCGGTTTGTCGCAAGGTTTCTTCCGTAGCACTTGCGGCACACGCCGTACTTCGCCTCGCAAGTGAGCACGGTCCGGATACGTACCGATTCGATCCCCGATTCCTCGATCTGGGTGGCAAGCTCGTCGCCAATTTCCTCGTTTACATCTACGAGGATCTCGCCCGTGATCGGGTGCTTGACTCGCTCAAGCGTGAAGCGTCCCGCGATGCGGTCCGACAGCGTCTCGACGATCTCCTCTCCGTCCTTCAACGCGCGCATCTCGAGCCCGTTGATCGTGCCGCAGTCCTCGTCGTTTACCACGACGTCCTGGGCGATATCGACGAGGCGTCGCGTAAGGTATCCCGCATCGGCGGTCTTGAGCGCGGTGTCCGCAAGGCCTTTTCGCGCACCGTTTGTCGAAATGAAAAACTCGATGACGGAGAGCCCCTCTTTGAAGTTCGAACGAATAGGCAGTTCGATAATATCGCCGCTCGGCTTCGCCATAAGTCCGCGCATACCGGCAAGCTGACGAATCTGGCTGCGGCTTCCGCGCGCGCCGGAGTTCGCCATCATGTAGACCGGATTGAACCCGCCCTCGTCTTCCTTCAGCCGTTTCATCATCTCATTGGTCAGATCTTCGTTGGTTTTGCTCCAGACCTCGACTACGCGGTTGTAGCGCTCTTCATTGGTGATATGCCCCTGCAGGTACTGGTTCTGGATTGACTCGACTTCGGTGTTGGCGCTGTCGATCATATCCTTTTTCGCTTCAGGAATGATGATGTCGTCCATTCCAATTGTTGCGCCGAATACGGTCGCGTAGCGAAATCCCATGTTCTTGATTGCGTCGAGCAGTTTGACCGTGACGTGCGAACCTTGAACAGCGTGTACGTGGGCGATCAGCGCGCGAAGCTCTTTATCTCCCATTGCGTAGTTCACATACCCCACCTCTTTCGGAAGGGCCTCGTTCAGAATTATGCGCCCGGCGGTCGTCTCCGTGACCTCACCGTTGATCGGCGACGTGGATAAGCGCTTCGTAGGCGATAGCCTTGGCCTCGAGTGCGAGGATGCACGTAATCGGTGCTGGGAAAATGCTTCCCTTCACCTTTTGCTCCAACTCGTTCGCGCGTGAGGTAGTTGATGCCGAGCACCATGTCCTGACTCGGGAAGACCACCGGTTTTCCGTTTGCAGGGTTGAGCAGGTTTCGACTGGAAAGCATCAGGGTCCAGCACTCGATCTGCGCCGCCTGAGTGAGCGGCACGTGAACGGCCATCTGGTCACCGTCAAAGTCCGCATTGAATGCGTGGCAAACCAGTGGATGCAGTTTGATCGCCTTGCCGCCGACAAGAATCGGCTCGAACGCCTGGATTCCGAGGCGGTGGAGGGTCGGCGCGCGGTTCAGCAGCACCGGATGCTCTCTGACCACCTCATCGAGAACCGCCCAGACTTCGGGGGTTTCCTGCTCCACGAGGGTTTTCGCTTTCTTGATGTTGTAGACGACATCCTTCTCGACAAGCTTCTTCATAATGAAGGGCTTGTAGAGCTCGAGCGCCATCTTGGTCGGAAGGCCGCACTGGTGCAGCTGGAGGTCCGGCCCGACGACGATAACCGAGCGACCCGAGTAGTCGACGCGCTTACCGAGAAGGTTCTGCCGGAACCGGCCCTGCTTGCCCTTCAGCATGTCCGAGAGAGATTTCAACGGACGATTCGAAGCACCTTTTACGACCCGCTTTTTCTTGGAGTTGTCGAACAGTGCGTCTACCGCCTCCTGCAGCATTCGCTTCTCGTTGCGGATGATGATGTCGGGGGCATTGAGCGCCATGAGTCGTTTGAGACGGTTGTTACGGTTGATCACGCGCCGATAAAGGTCGTTCAGATCGCTGACGTGGCGAAACGACCACCGTCAAGCTGGACCATCGGTCGCAGTTCGGGCGGGATAACCGGAATCACATCGAGAATCATCCATTCCGGTTTGTTTCCCGAGTCGCGGAAATTTTCGACAATTTCGATCCGCTTCAGCAGGCGCTTGTCGGCCTTCGCGCCCTTCTCGATCATTGTGGCGCGAAGGGTCGGCAGAGAGCTCATCCAGTTCGAGCCCTTCGAGCAGAGTCCGGATGGCTTCAGCACCGATACCGGCAGAGAAGCTCATGCCGTAGCGTTCCTTGGCCTCCATGTACTCCTCTTCCGTGAGGAGCTCCATCTTCTTCAGATCGGTGTCACCCGGATCGATGACGATGTACTTTTCGTAGTAGAGAATCGATCGAAGAGCCGCAATCGTCAGGTCGAGAAGAAGCCCCATCCGGGACGGAACCGACCGATAGTACCAGATGTGGGACACCGGCGAGGCAAGCTCGATGTGCCCCATGCGCTCTCGACGTACCTTGAAGTGGGTGACCTCCACGCCGCAGCGATCGCAGATGACGCCCTTGTATCGGATCGATTTGAATTTTCCGCAGTAGCACTCCCACTCTTTGGTTGTGCCGAATATTCGCTCACAAAAGAGTCCGTCTTTTTCGGGCCGCAGCGTTCGGTAATTGATAGTTTCCGGCTTTTTCACTTCACCGTAGCTCCACGCCCGGATCTGGTCGGGCGAGGCTAGCCGGATCATTATGCTGTCAAAATCCTGAATATCTCGCATGTGCGCTAGCTCCCTAGAAATTGCTCCCCTGTCGGTTGATGAGCTCTTCATCCCGTTCGGTGAGCGGAATCTGCTTGCCCTTGGAATCGTAGATTGAAATGTCAAGCGCAAGCCCTCGGAGTTCCTGCACGAGCACGTTGAACGACTCGGGAACACCCGCGGCAGTCGACGGCTCGCCTTTCACAATGCTCTCGTAAATCTTCGCTCTTCCCGTCATGTCGTCCGACTTGATGGTGAGCAGTTCCTGAAGCGTGTTGGCCGCGCCGTACGCTTCGAGTGCCCACACCTCCATCTCTCCGAGTCGCTGGCCGCCGAACTGCGCTTTGCCTCCAAGCGGCTGCTGCGTCACGAGCGAGTAGGGTCCCGTCGATCTCGCATGCATCTTGTCATCCACAAGATGGTGCAACTTCAGCATGTACATTTCGCCCGACCATGACTCGTTCTCGAACTGCTTCCCCGGAACGTCCGTCATACAGCTTGATCTTCGAACTCGAGGGAAGACCTGCCTTGGCGAGCCGCTCCTCGATCTGTTCGTTCGTCGCCGACTCGAAAACCGGCGTCGCATACCATTCATCAAGCGCGGCCGCGGCCCATCCGAGCTCGGTCTCGAGAATCTGCCCAAGGTTCATGCGCGACGGGACGCCCAGCGGATTAAGACAAAGGTCCAGAGGTGTCCCGTCTGCCATGTAGGGCATGTCTTCTCCGGAAGCACGCGGGCGATGACACCCTTGTTCCCGTGCCGCCCGGCCATTTTGTCGCCCTCCTGGAGCTTTCGCTTGGTGGCGATAAGGACCTTGACTACCTCGTCGACCCCCGGGGCCAGATCATCGCCTTCGCTCCGGCGCAGTCGCTGTACGTCGATTACGGTGCCTTCCACCCCGTGCGGCACACGGAGTGAGGTGTCTCGAACCTCTTTTGCCTTTTCCCCGAAAATCGAGTTCAACAGCTTGAACTCAGGCGTAGTTTCAGTCTCGCTCTTGGGGGTGACCTTTCCCACGAGGATATAACCGGATTTGACCTTCGCGCCGACGCGGACTGATCCCCTCTTCGTCGAGCTGGTCGAGCGCCTTCTCGGCGGTGTTCGGAATGTCGCGAGTGATCTTTTCCGGTCCCAGTTTGGTTTCCCGGACATCGATCGTAAACTCCTTGATGTGAATCGAGGTGAAAATATCGTCCTTCACGACGTTCTCGGAAATGAGAATCGCGTCTTCGAAGTTGTATCCGTTCCACGGCACAAATCCGACGAGGATATTACGTCCGAGTGCAAGCTCGCCCATGTAGGTGGCCGGCCCGTCGGCAATCACGTCACCCTTCTGCAGTTTCTGGCCCAGCTTGACTATCGGCTTCTGGGTGTAGCAGGTGTCCTGGTTGGTCCGCTGGTACTTGATCATCGGGTATTCGTCACGATCGTCGCGATTCTTGGCACTTTCCGGTTTGATGACAACTCGCACCGATGAGACATATTCCACAGTTCCGCCGCGCCGCGCTTTGACGAGGACTCCCGAATCGTAGGCGGTCTTCCCTTCCATGCCGGTCCCGACTCGCGGGGGTTCCGGGAAAACCAGCGGAACAGCCTGCCGCTGCATGTTGCTTCCCATGAGCGCGCGGTTCGCGTCGTCGTGCTCGAGAAACGGAATGAGGCTTGCTGAAACCGAGATGATCTGTTTCGGAGAGACATCCATGTAAGGCGATGTCCTCCGGAGCGTCGCACAGTGTAGTCACCGGACTTGCGAACCGATATCTGATTTGCGAGGAACTTGCCGCCCTTATCGATCGGCGCGTTCGCCTGCGCGATGAAGTGCTTCTCCTCGTCCATGGCCGAGAGGTACTCGATATCGCGGCTCACTTTGCCGTGCTTCACCCTGCGGTAGGGGGTCTCGAGAAAACCGTACTCATTCACGCGGGTATAGATTGCAAGAGACACAATCAGCCCGATATTCGGACCTTCGGGGGTTTCGATCGGGCACATCCGGCCGTAGTGCGTATAGTGAACGTCCCGGACCTCGAATCCGGCACGATCGCGAGAAAGACCTCCGGGTCCGAGCGCGTTCAGCCGTCTCTTGTGCGTGAGCTCGGAAAGGGGATTGACCTGGTCCATGAACTGAGAAAGCTGGCTGGAACCGAAAAACTCCTTGATCGCCGCGACTATCGGCTTGATGGAAATCGAGATCCTGCGGCTTGATCGTATCGGTTTCCTTCAGCGACATCCGTTCCTTGGCGATCCGTTCCATTCGCGTGAAGGCGGTCTTCAGCTGATTCGCGAGCAGCTCGCCTACGCTGACGTACGCGCCGGTTGCCGAGATGATCGATATCATCGACGTTTGTCTTCGCCGATATACACCTGGATCAGATAGCGCATCGTGTTGACAATGTCTTCTCTTGTCAGAGTGTGCGTCTGCGACCGGCATCGTAGTCGAATTTCTTGTTCAGCTTGTACCGGCCGACGCGTCCCAGATCATATCGGCGGGAAGTGAAGAACATCGAGTTGAAATCTTTCTCTGCGCTTTCCACGGTGATAGGTTCGCCGGGCATGATGATCGCATAGACCGCAGACAAGCGCGTCTTCTTTCGTAGGTTCGTCCCGCCGGGCCTCGTCCCTCGTGTACTTGATCTCCTCCCGCTCGAAGCAGTTGAGAATAATCTCCGAATGAAGGGAGCTGCTTTATGCTCGAAGTCGATGACCTGAACCTACCTCCACTCCCGAGTGAATCAAGCTCATCGACATCGTGCGGATGAATCTTCTCGCCGGCGCGATAGAGTTTCTTCTCTCGCCCCCTCTTCCGTGCAGTGAACACCGCACGGGCGAAGACCTTGTCTGACCAGATTCTCCCGGAGCTCCCGTTCCTCCGGACACCTTCATCGAGGTGGATCTTGTAGAAAACGTCGATAATCTTCTCTCGCGTGTCGTAGCCGAGCGCGCGCAAGAAAGAGCGTACCCAGGATGCTCTTCTTGCGATCAATTTTCGCGTAAACAGCTCTTTCTTCTGATCAATTTCGAACTCGAGCCAGCGACCGCGGTATGGGATGATACGCGACGAGTAGATGCCCTTCTCGTGCGAAAAAATAACGCCCGGTGATCGATGGATCTGGCTGACAACGACTCGTTCGGCGCCATTGACCACAAAGGTTCCACGGTCAGTCATGAGCGGGATATCACCCATGTAAATGTCTTTCTGCCGTGATTTCACCCGTCTCGAGAAAGACCAGATTGATTCGTGCCTTGATAGGAACCGCGAAGGTGTGTCCCTTCTGCTTGCACTCCGGCTCGATGAACTTTATGTTGTCCTCATCGAGAGTGTAGTGGTCGTACTCGAGCCGCATGTCGCCGGCCTGACTTTCGATCGGGAAAACAGTCTGGAAGACCTCTTCCAGCCCCTGGTTCAACGGAGGATTGCCTTCCAGCATTCGCTCTCGCTGCAAGAACCTTTCGTAGGACGAAAGTTGTATGTCAACCAAGTCCGGAAGTTCCATCACGCGATCGGCTGCCTGCCCGACCTGTATCCGGTGAATTGGTTTCGTTCTATCAAACATCTATGCCTCCCTATCATGCTGCGGAACAGATCGCTCCATTAGCATGCTCAGTAAATGCGGCCGGAACGAGGCGGAAATGGGAGAAGAGAAAGAGACACCACCAGAACTGTCCGTTCCGGTGGTGCCACGAGTAAGCTGCATCTGCATACGCGAGAGGCTGGTGCTATTGAACCTCAACAACCCCGCCAGCTGCTTCCAACTTTTGCTTGATTTGACTCGCCTCGTCCTTGGAAACGCCCTCTTTGACAGCCTTCCCTCCAGCTTCGACAAGATCTTTTGCCTCTTTCAGTCCAAGCCCGGTAAGCGCACGCACTTCCTTGATGACAGGAATTTTCGCGCCTTCGTTTATGCTCTTCAGAATGACGTTGAATTCCGTCTGTTCCTCAGCCGCAGCTCCGCCATCACCCGACGCAGCTCCACCGCCCACGGCTGCAACCGCAATCGGAGCGGCAGCAGTCACGCCGAACTTTTCCTCCATCGCCTTCACGAGCTCGGAAACTTCGAGCACGGTCATGTTTGCGATGGCTTCCAGAACTTCCTCTTTGCCAAGCGTTGCCATATTATCTTCTCCTTTAATTTAGTTTTGTTCCGGACGATAGCATGCAACACAACGCGAAGACTAACATCCGGTTCATTCCCTCTATTATGCCGCGGCCTTCTTGTCCGCCACCGCCTGCAGTGTCCGCACGAGCTTCTTCGTTACGCCGTTCATCGTGTAGACAAGATTTTGCAGCGGTGCATTCATGGTCCCCATCAAAATGGCGAGCAGCTCGGGGCGCGTCGGCAGCTTGCAGAACTCCTCAACCTGTTTTGCATCGAATACCCTGCCGGCTATGAGTCCGCCTTTCACCTGTACCGACCATTCGCGGGCGAAATCGATCAGTGACTTAACGACCGGGCTGGACTCGCCTTTAGCCATCGCGATAGCGGTGGGGCCAATAAGGTAGCTCGCAACATTCGGGCAATTGCATCTGTTGAAATGCGATTCGCGCGAAATTGTTTTTTATCACCTCGATACTCAGCATTCTGCTCACGCAGCTTGCGGCGAAGGTCGGTAATCTGTTCGACGGTGAGTCCGCGGTAATCGGTAAAGATGAAATCCTTCACCTCGCCGAACTGGTCTTGAGTATTCCGACCGCTTCTCGTTTCCTATCGTTGATACGGGTCTCATGGATCTCTTTGTTTTCTACAACTTGTTCCGCCATTGGTCTCCCCTTTCTCACACGGCCTTTTCGGTCACGCGTTGAACACGGACTCCAGGACCCATAGTTGAGCTCAGTGCGACCGTCTTGATGAACTCGCCCTTCGTCTCCGGAGGCCGGCGACGATCAACTTCGGAAACCACGACTCCATATTCTCCTTGATGAGCGTGATATCCATTGAGACTTTCCCGACCGGGAGATGAATCACGCCGGTCTTATCCGCGCGGAACTCAACTCGGCCCTTACGAAGCTCGGCAAGTGCGCCCTTGATGTCAAAAGTAACCGTCTGGGTCTTCGGGTTCGGCATCAGGCCGCGGCGACCGAGTACCGGTCCGAGCTTGCCGACGTCCTTCATCATATCGGGGGTCGCAACGCAAACATCGAAATCAAGCCAGCCGCCCTTGATCTTTTCGATCAAGTCGTCGTCACCGACGTAGGTCGCGCCGGCCTCCTCGGCCTCACGCGCCTTGTCGCCCTTGGCGAAAACCAGAATCTTCTTTTCCTTCGTGAACTGGTGAGGAAGCACAACCGTATCCCGCACCGTACCGCTCTTTTTGAGATTCAGGTTCAGAGAAAGTTCCACCGTCTCGTCAAACTTGGCAAATGCCAGCTTCTTCACGAGCGTTATCGCCTCGTCGGGCAGATAGATTTTCTGGGGGTCAAACTGCGCGGCAGCCGCGCGATACTTCTTTCCGTGTACCATGGCTACCCCTCCACCTCAACGCCCATGCTCCGGGCGGTTCCTGCGATGATTCGCATGCCGGCCTCAACGTCATTCGCGTTGAGATCGGGAAGTTTCAGTTCTGCAATTTCCCGAATTTTCGTCTGCGAGATCTTCCCGACTTTCGTTCGGTGCGACTCCGGCGATCCCTTCTCGAGGCTGATTGCTCGTTTGATCAGTACCGATGCAGGGGGCGTCTTCGTAATGAAGGAAAACGACCGATCCGCATAGACAGTGATCACCACCGGTATGATGAGACCCGGCTCCATGCTCTTCGTAACATCGTTGAACTGCTGCACGAACTGCGGCGCACTCACACCATGAGGTCCAAGTGCGGGGCCGACCGGCGGTGCAGGCGTAGCCTTTCCGGCGGGAACCTGCAGTTTCACGATGGCTGCAATTTTCTTTTTGGCCATTCGCCATCTCCTTTTGTGGTCTTAGCGTCCGATAGCGTCCCGTACAGGCTCTTCACCCGTCGAGATCTGCCCGGACTCCCATCTGGACCGCTCAACGAGCAGCCCGTTTGCACAACACTAAATCTTTTCCACCTGCAGAAAATCGACCTCGACAGGTGTCGACCGGCCAAATATGCCGACCATCACCCGGAGCTTTCCCTTTTCTGCATTCACCTCTTCCACATTGCCGGTGAACGATTCGAACGGACCCTCGATGATCCGCACCTGTTCGCCGACCGAGAAGCTCTGCTTCGGCTTGAGGACCTTGTCCCCTTTTATCTCGCCGGCCTTCTGCAGAATCGTCCGCGCCTCTTCCTGACTGATGGGCTGCGGCTTGACCGCCGCGGCAGACCCGACGAAACCGGTAACGCCCTGGATTTTCCGTATGTGAGAACAGATGGTTTTCCATCCCAGATCGGGAAGGTCCATCTCCAGCAAGATGTAGCCGGGAAGGAATTTCTTCGTGGAAATCTTCTTCTTTCCCTCTTTGATCTCGACTACCTGCTCGGAGGGCACCTTGATATCGAGGACAGCATCTTCCAGAAGACCGTCCTCCATCATCTTTCGGATGGTTCTTTCGATCTTGTTCTCGTATCCGGAATATGTATGCAGTACGTACCAGCCCTTTGCCATGTCACCCCTTCAAGCTTCGCAGGAATTGCGCGTAAACCGCGAACCAACCGACCGCCCGGACACGGGCTTCCACGCGACCACCGTTGGACGGGTCGGAACGCGAGGTGAGTTGTTCGCTAGAAAAGATAGTCGATCCCCCGCACCAGAAGGAAGTCAACGATGCCGAGAAAGGCGGAAAATAACGCAACCGAGACCAGCACGACTTTTGTAGAAGACGCCACCTCCTCTCGAGATGGCCATACAACTTTTCTGAGCTCCGCATAGCTGTCCTGGAAAAACGCAATGATTTTCTTCATTCACAGCACCTCAAAATGGATGAGTCCGACCGTTAATGCCGTGTCGGACAGGAGGACAAAAACAGGCCAGGTAGGATTCGAACCTACAACATCCGGTTTTGGAGACCGGCGCTCTAGCCGTTGGAGCTACTGGCCTAGGGTCTTTCGCTTGACCGGCCGCGATGTGAGACCGGATGATCCTTTCGACTGTTGAACGCGATTCCGCTTCCACCAACTACTTGACTTTGGTTTCTTTGTGAAGAGTATGCTTCCTATCGTGGGGACAATACTTCTTCAATTCGAGTTTTCCCTGCGTGTTCTTGCGGTTTTTCTGCGTTGTATAGTTACGACGGTTACATTCAGTACACTGCAGGGCAATGAGCTCAACACTCTTCCCCTTCGCTTTAGCCATGCCGCATCTCCCCTGTCAACGACTCGAACATTCAATATAGAGTTTTGGCCCCTCCGTGTCAACGGCACGAAGCACGTTCCGTGCCAAGACCGCAAAAAAGGGACATAGTAGATCTGAGAACAAGCCCTCGATCGGATTCGAACCGATGACCCCCACCTTACCATGGTGGTGCTCTACCGACTGAGCTACAAGGGCGTAGACAGGTGGAAGGAAGATACCAGACGGCCCCGCTTTTGTCAACCTTTGGGCATTTTTGTCCGGGTCCGGGCAGCGGTCCTGGTTCCACCAACGGTCCTAAGTTTCCACCAACGGTCAGCGAAACAACTTCTTGAGTCCGCCAACCCACTCCCGGATACGGGAGTCGGTCTGATCGGACTGGTTATCTTCGTCGATAACAAGGCCGAAGAACTTACCATCGTGCTCCGCCCGCGAGGCGGAGAAGCTGTAACCATCGCTCGAAGTGAGCCCGACAACGGTTCCTCCGCGTGATTGAACGATCCGCGCGAGCACCGCGACGCCATCGGCGAATGTTTCGGGATAGTTCTGCTGGTCCGCCAGACCAAGTATCGCGACCTTCTTGCCCGAGTAGTCAATCCTCTTCAGTTCGCCGGTCAGGACATCCCAGTCGTCCTGCATATCCCCAGCACCCCAGGTAGAAAGACAGCAGACCACGTGAGGTGATGCACGCAGGACTTCCAGAGTCTCGGGATCACGGATGTTGTAAAGTCCGGCATTCTCTTCCCCGAACGCCCGAAGTACTTTGTGCGCAACGTATTCGGTATTTCCGGTCGTAGAGCCGAAGATGATCGCAACCGTCATGAAGCCCTCCTCGAAAACGCAAGCACAACTTTCATGCGCCTGGCTCGGCTCATCGCTCACCGCGCTCGATCAACCGACCTGTTCCCTGGGGGCCGCATCAGGAACCCAGGTTATAGCCGCCAAGCCGTCGCGCCCGGCCTGACGCCGATCCGGGCGCAAACACCTGATCTCTACGCAAACGGCTTCCGTTATAGCGGCTGGGTCGTTGGCACCTTGATCACGCAGAAACGTATCAGCAATTGAATGGAGAAAATTATTATCCAAAGAGGTGGATGATGTCAAGCTGACAGCCGAATCGCGGCGGTCAGGCCGCCCAACCGGCCGGCCGCCCCCCCCGGGCGGCGCCGCATTGGGAGCCCGATCGGGAAACGTGGAAAACTATGCGACGGTGATCTCTTTGTCGAGATATACATCCTGAATCGCGTTGAGAAGTTCCACCCCCTCCTTCATCGGCCGCTGAAAGGCCTTCCGCCCGGAGATCAGCCCGGTACCTCCGGCCCGTTTGTTGACGACTGCCGTCTTGACCGCTTCGGCCATGTCACCTGCACCTGAGGAGGCGCCGCCCGAATTGATCAAACCAGCCCTTCCCATGTAACAGTTGATGACCTGATAGCGGGTGAGATCGATCGGATGGTCGGTGGTCATCTCGCTGTAGACGCGCTTGTCGATCTTTCCGTAGCTGGATTCGCCCATGTTCATCGCTTCGTAGCCGCGATTTACTGTTGGAAGTTTCTGTTTGATAATGTCCGCTTCGATGGTGACGCCGAGATGGTTGGCCTGCCCGGTAAGATCGGCCGCGAGATGGTAGTCGGCCTCCTTGGTCTTGAACGCCGAATTGCGCAGATAACACCAGAGAATTGTCGCGAGCCCGCGCTCGTGGGCATAGGCGAAAGCCTCGGATACCTCGATGATCTCCCGATCCGCGTCATCGGAGCCAAAGTAGATTGTCGCGCCGACAGCGGCCGCACCCATGTTCCACGCCTGATCGACGCCGGCGAACATTATTTGGCTGTATTTGTTCGGAAAAGTCAGGAGTTCGTTGTGGTTGAGCTTCACAATGAACGGGATGCGGTGCGCGTACTTTCTCGCCACCGCGCCAAGCACGCCAAGTGTCGAAGCGACCGCGTTGCATCCGCCCTCGATAGCGAGCTTGACTATTCCTTCAGGATCGAAGTAGGTCGGATTGGGAGCGAAACTCGCGCCTGCAGAATGCTCGATCCCCTGATCGACCGGGAGAATCGACAGGTATCCGGTACCTCCAAGCCGGCCGTGATCGAAAATCGACTGGAGATTGCGCAGCACCACCGGGGTCCGGTCGGAAGCAATCCAGACACGTTCTACAAAATCGGGCCCGGGAAGGTGGAGCTGGTCTTTAGGAAACTTCGCCTTGTATTGCAGCAGAGAATCTGCTTCGTTCCCCAGCAGCTTCCGGATTTTGTCACTCATCTTCTTCCTCCTCGCGATTCCTTCGCTTCTCTCGTATAATGATACTGCGGCGACCGAGTGTTGTGAAAGCTCGTGGGCAAACAAATCCACCGCGCGGGGCACAGGAGGGATTACCGGGTATGGCAGCAACGATACGAGATGTCGCACAGCTTGCCGGCGTCTCGACCGCAACTGTTTCACGGGTCATCAACGACGATCCGCGAATATCGGCGGAAACCAGGCAGCGGGTGCTCGCAATCGTCGACCGGCTGCACTATAAGGTCAACACAATCGCCCGTAGTCTCAAAATCAATCGCACCTACACCGTCGGATTCCTGACTCCCGAAATCGCCAACGACTTTTTTATGACCGTCGCCCAGGGCGTAGAGAACGAGCTGCGATCACGCGGATACGATATGATCATCTGCAACGCGAATGAGGACCCCGAGCAGGAACGGGAACGAATCGAGCTTCTCATGGAAAAGTGCGTCGACGGAATTATCATTATTCCCTCGACGGCAGAGGGGGCGCATTTCGGCGTGTTGCGAGACCTGCGGGTACCGGTGGTACTCATCGACAGACTCGTCCGCGGGTTCGATACCGACGCGGTTCTTGTGGACAATGCGGCGGGATCCTACAACGCCATCGAGCATCTCTGGATGGAAGGGCTCCGGAAGTTCGGTTTTATCGGCGGTGACCTCACGCTGACCCCCGCGCGTGAACGGTATGACGGTTTTCTGGCAGCGCTCGCCCGGCACGGAGCGAAGCCTGCCGCCGAGCATCTGCTTTTCGGAGACTTCCATGAGGCGAGCGGCTATGAGCTGTTCGGCCGAATCGCCTCCGGGGACGCTCCACCCGAAGTGGTATTCATTTCCAACTATTATATGCACATTGGCGCGTCCCACTACCTGGTGACCCACCGTGGCGAACTTCCGGGTTGCCCCTATATTGCCAGTTTCGACGATATGACGCTGAGCTCACTCGCTGGATACGCGATTCTCACCGTTTCCCAGCCGATACGTGAGATCGGGGCGCGCGCGGCGGAGCTGCTCCTATCCCGACTCGATGAAGAGGATACTCCCTTTCCGCGGGTGGTACGCCTGCCGACCAGGCTCGTGGTCCATCGCGGCACGGCGGGACGTGCCTCTCCGCTCGCGGTCGACAATTGAATGGGAGCGCGTCGTCGAGAATATTTTTGACGTCGCCGGGAATGCAGTGTATAATCGTGCAATCGATTGCACAAATGCGGGAGGAGAATTATGGCTGATGTGACGGGCATGAAAGTGTTGCCGCCGGAAAACCGTTTTCAGGGAGAGCTCCCAAAAGTCGGAATCAGACCGACGATAGACGGACGTCTCGGCGGAGTACGCGAATCACTCGAAACCCAGACAATGGACATGGCGCGCGCCGCCGCAAAGCTCATTAGCGAGAACATCCGGCATCCAAACGGCATGGCCGTGGAGTGCGTAATCGCTGACCGGACAATAGGCGGCGTGGCGGAAGCCGCGGCATGCGCCGACAAATTCCGGCGAGAAAACGTCGGGGTATCACTCACCGTGACGCCCTGTTGGTGCTATGGGTCGGAGACGATGGATATGGATCCGGCGACGCCCAAGGCGATATGGGGATTCAACGCCACCGAACGTCCCGGCGCGGTCTATCTCGCCGCCGTTCTCGCCGCACACAACCAGAAGGGCTTGCCGGCCTTCGGCATCTACGGCCGTGACGTTCAGGAGGCGGACGACCGAACCATTACTGCTGACGTAGTAGAGAAGATCCTCCAGTTCACCCGCGCAGCACTGTCCGTCGCGTGGATGAAGGGCAAGAGCTACCTCTCGATGGGATCGGTGTCGATGGGGATCGCCGGATCGATCGTAAAAGACGAGTTCTTTCAGCGGTACCTCGGAATGCGTAACGAATCGGTGGACATGTCTGAATTCGCCCGCCGCGTTGAAGAGGGAATCTTCGACAGGGAGGAGTTCGAAAAGGCGCTTAGCTGGACGCGCAAGAACTGCAAAGAGGGCCCGGACGATAACGCGGCCGGAAAGCAGCACGACCGCAAGCACAAGGACCGCGAGTGGGAATACAGCGTGAAGATGGCCATTATCGCTCGGGACCTCATGATCGGCAATTCGCGCCTCGCCGAACTGGGATTCGGGGAAGAGGCGCTTGGACATAACGCACTGGTTGCCGGGTTCCAGGGGCAACGACAATGGACGGATCATTTTCCCAACGGCGATTTCATGGAGACCATTCTCAACACGTCGTTCGACTGGAACGGCATTCGCGCTCCTTTCATTTTTGCAACGGAAAATGACAGCCTGAACGGCGTCTCGATGCTCTTTGGCCATCTTCTCACGGGCACCGCGCAGATATTCTCCGACGTGCGTACCTTCTGGAGCCCTGAAGCGGTCAAACGGGTCACCGGAAAGACCCTGAGCGGACAGGCATCCGGCGGGCTCATTCATCTCATCAACTCCGGGTCCACCTGCCTCGATGGATCGGGTGAAGCGTCGCGGGAAGGCAAACCCGCAATCAAGCCCTTCTGGGAGTTGACCCCGGAGGAGGCGGGGAAAATGCTTGATGCTACGCTCTTTCGCCCGGGGGATCTGGGGTACTTCCGAGGCGGCGGCTTCTCGACCGACTTCCTTACGCGCGGTGGAATGCCGGTGACTATGTTCCGCTTGAACCTGGTTGCCGGACAAGGTCCGGTACTGCAGATAGCCGAAGGATTCACCGTCGAGCTGGATGAAAAGGTGCACGCGACGCTCGACCAGCGGACAAACCCGACCTGGCCCACCACCTGGTTCGCACCAAAACTTACCGGGACCGGTCCGTTCAAAGATGTCTACTCGGTCATGGCGGCCTGGGGCGCCAATCACGGGGCGATCAGTTATGGGCACATAGGGGCCGACCTCATTACCCTCTCGTCAATGCTGCGGATCCCGGTAAATATGCACAACATTGCGGATGAAAAGATCTATCGGCCGAGTGCGTGGGGCATGTTCGGTATGGACCTGGAAGGATCAGACTACCGCGCCTGCAGCAACTTCGGTCCGCTGTACCGCTAAGGAGCGATGACATGTTGAAAAATATTCCGACGATTCTACCGCCCGATCTGCTCAAAGTCCTGATGGAGATGGGCCATGGCGACGAAATCTGCATTGGAGACGGCAACTTTCCGGCCGCGGCCTACGCGAAACGGCTCATCCGGTGCGACGGACATGGAGTTCCGGCGGTGCTCGACGCTATCATGCAACTCCTCCCGCTGGATTCGTTCGTCGAACGCCCGGCTTTTCTCATGCAGGTCGTTCCCGGCGACCCGACCAAACCGACGATCTGGGAAGAGTACCGAAAGATAATAAAGAAGCACGAGACCGCGTTCTCCGACTTCGCTTCGGTGGAACGGTTCGCCTTCTACGAGCAGGCAAAAAGTGCCTACTGCATCGTCGCAACCGGGGAGAGTGCACTGTACGCAAACATCATCTTAAAGAAGGGAGTGATCAAGTCAAAGTGATCCCGCGATCTGATCGTACGGCTGCCGGAGACAATTCCGGCAGCTTTTTTTTGCAGAAATTTCCCTGGGCCAGCACCGGATCCGCTTTTTTCGAAAATTCTGTCGAATGACTTCTTGCGCTCATTATACATATGCGATATAATTGAAACCATAACGAAAGGTAAATTGTGGTTATTCAAAACCTAACCGAAAGAGAGCGCGAAATTCTCGAAATCCTCATGGATAACCGTGCGAACTCGGTCGCCGAGATCAGCAAGATGCTCGACGTTTCCTCGGTCACGATTCGCAACAACCTGAACAGCCTCGCCGACAAGGGGGTGGTCGTGCGAACGTGGGGAGGGGCTGCCCCTGCATTCCATCCCGAAATAATGGCTCGGCAGCGGCTGATGACGGAGGCCAAGGCCCGCATTGCGCGGGCGGCGGCGGCGCTCGTCCGCGACGGAGATACCATCATGATCGAAGCCGGCACCACCACGGCGCTCATTGCTCGCTATCTGTTCGGCAAACGTGACGTGTTCATCGTTTCCAATTCAAATCTCGTCGTGCCCTACACTCGGGCCAACCCGGCGCTGCGGCTTACGCTCGTCGGAGGGGAGTTTCGTCCGTCGTCGGAAAGCACCGTGGGGCCGGTGGCGCTCGAGCAGCTCGAGCGGTTCCACGTGCGGCTCGCTTTCGTCGGCACCGACGGCTTTTCGCGTGAAAACGGGTTGACCACGCATCTGGTCGAGGGCGCGGAAATCGTCAAAAAAATGGCGGCCCAGGCCGAGCAGGTTGTACTGACTGCTGATAGCTCAAAGTATGGAAAATCGGGCTTTGTACGGGTACTTCCGCTCGAACGAATGAACAGAATTATCACCGACGAAGGACTCGACATCTCGATACAGGACGAGCTTCGCGGTGAGGGACTCGATATTGAAATCGCCAAAGCATGACCCGGTAACGGCCGGACACGAAAGGAGCAAGTTATGGCAACAGAGGTTCTGATGCCGAGGCAGGGACAGTCGGTTGAAAGCTGTTTGATCCTTGCGTGGAAAAAAAACGTCGGAGAGCGCGTCGCCAAGGGTGACACACTCTGTGAGGTCGAGACGGACAAAGCAACGTTCGAAATCGAAGCCGGCACCGCCGGTGTGTTGCTTGCCCAGCTGTTCAAAGAGGGAGACGATGTGCCCGTTCTTACTCCGATCGCCTATATCGGAGAGACCGGCGAAAAGATCCCTTCAAGTGCCGGCGCAGCAGCTACGTCGGCCCCGAACGCGCCAGCACCGGCTGCGAGCGGGAAGGATACGAAAGCAGCGGAACCCGCGCCCGATGAATCACCTTCACAACCCGCCGCTCGAACGTCAAGGGCTACACCGACGGCTGCGACGGAACCGGGGAGCGCGACTGATGTCTCCGGCTCTGTCTCTCCACGGGCGCGAAAGCTGGCGCGGGCAAAGGGAGTTCGGCTCGAGGAGGCCCACGGAAGCGGGCCGGGAGGACGGATTATCGAGCGCGATATTGAAAAGGTCCTGGGTAGCCGTGAGCCGATGACACCGGCCGCGATCAGCGACTTCCTTGGCGCGACGCAGACGGCGAGTCCCGGCGCGGGAACCGGCCCGGGCGACAGGATCGGCGCGAAGGATCTGCAAGCCGGAACCGCCTCAGGAACGCCTTCCAGGTCCGAAACGACCCCTCGGCCCGAAGAGCAGGTAACGGAACGGCCGGTCAAGGGTATCCGCAAGCTCATCGCCGAGCGCATGCACGCCTCGCTCCGGGATACCGCCCAGCTTACCATGTCGGCAAGCGCTGATGCTCGCGCGCTTCTCTCCTACCGAAAGCGCTTGAAAGCCTCCGCAGATGAAACGCTCTCTGCGGTGACAATTAACGATCTGGTGCTTTTCGCTACGGCGAGAATGCTCGCACGCCACCCTGAGATAAACGCGCACATGTCAGCCGACATGATCCGCGAGTTTCGTCAGGTGCACCTCGGCTTCGCGGTCGATACACCGCGCGGTTTGATGGTACCGGTCATCCGGGATGCGCACCTCCTGACTCTTGTGCAGCTTTCGGTGAAAGCGAAGCTTCTCGGCCAGGCCTGCCTTGCGGGAAACATCAGTCCCGACGATCTTTCGGGTGCCACCTGTACGGTTTCGAATCTTGGAAACCTCGGCGTCGAGAGTTTTACTCCCGTGCTGAATCCGCCTCAGGTTGCCATTCTCGGGGTCTGCGCCATTCAACCAAAACCGGTCATGAACGGCGACGAGGTTCAGTTCGTCCCCAGTATCGGGCTGTCGATTACCATCGACCACCGCGCGGTGGACGGGGCACCGGGTGCCCGATTCCTGCAGGATGTGGCCGCAGCTATTCGAGACATAGATCTCACGCTCGCGCTCTAGCACTTTCAGGATGCCGCGAGGACAAACGGAGTTCAGCATGAGTGAACAGCAGTATGACCTGATAATCATCGGAGCGGGGCCAGGCGGATATATTGCGGCCGAGAGGGCCGGAAGCCTTGGCAAGAGGGTCCTGCTCGTAGAAAAGGACAAGCTTGGCGGGGTATGCCTCAATCGGGGTTGTATCCCGACGAAGTCGCTTCTGCACGCCTCCAAACTCTATGCTCACGTCAAGGAAGGGGCTCGATTCGGTGTGTCCGCCGACAACCTGCGCTTCGACCTCGGCACGGCCATGGAGCACAAGCGCAAGACGGTGGAAACGCTGCGGCGCGGAATCGCAAGTCAGATGAAGCGATTCGGGGTGACTCTCCTCGAAGGCGATGCCCGGTTCATCGGCTCCTCGGGCGGAAACCGCGTCCAGGTTGGAAGTCAGATCTATAGGGCCCGAAACCTGATCATTGCCACCGGGTCCTCACCCGCGATGCCACCTATCCCCGGTCTCCAGGAGGGAGTGGAACGCGGTCAGGTTCTCACGAGCACCGAACTTCTCGAGATCGCCCAGATGCCCAAACGGCTGGTCATAGTCGGCGGCGGCTACATCGGAATGGAGTTCGCATCTTTTTTCGGCACGCTGGGGACCGAAGTCACGGTTGTGGAAATGATGGACGAGATCGTTCCGATCATGGACCGGGAGTTCGCCGCAATCCTTCGCAAGTCGGTGAAGGGAGTCAAATACGAGCTCGGCGCCCGTGTGGAACGGATCGATGGAGGTGTTGTCACCTTCAGCCGCGGCGGTGAGAAGGGCCGCGCCGAGGGCGATTTGGTCCTTATATCGGTTGGCCGCAGGCCCAACATCGACGACCTCGGTCTGAAGGATACGGGCCTCGACGTCGACCGTGTCGGCGTCCGGGTGAATGAGTACCTGCAAACGAATCTGCCGGGAGTTTACGCGATCGGAGATGTCACCGGAAAGTCGCTCCTCGCGCACTCGGCGAGTCGCATGGGTGAAGTTGCCGTACGTCACATGTTCCGGGAATCGTATCACGGTGAAAAGCGAACGGCGGGCGGAGACACGCTGGCGGTCGGCCCGATGCGATATGACGCGATTCCCTGGGTGGTATTCACCTCCCCTGAGGTTGCTGGATGCGGCCTGACCGAGGAGCAGGCGGCTGCCCAAGGCCGGCGTGTCACGGTGGCCTCGATCCCGATGGCCGCAAGCGGCAGGTACCTGGCGGAGCATCCCGGCGAAAGGGGGATCTGCAAAGTTGTATGCGCTGAAGAGAACGCCACGCTACTCGGGGTCCACATGATCGGTTCCGGATGCTCCGAGCTGATTTTTGGCGCTTCGCTCATGATCGAGACCGAACTGCGCGTCCAGGATGTCCGCGATATCGTATTCCCGCACCCGACCGTGTCGGAAGTGCTTCGTGACGCAATTTGGGAAGTGGAGTAACGGGAACCCGAACGGAGATCGCAAAGGGCGGATCTTGCCGCCGTAAAAGGAGAAACAGATGCCAAAGTCAATTGTAGTGGATCCAAAAGTCGTTCGCAAACCGGAAACCGTTGCGATCGCAAACATTCCGGTGAATCAGTACAAACCCGATCCGAAAAAAGAGATCGCGAAATACGGAAAAGAACGTCTCGTACGCATGTACTACGATATGCTCACGATTCGCGAGTTCGAAACGATGCTCAACGATATCAAGACTCAAGGTTCCTATCGGGGCATAGAGTACAATCACAAAGGGCCGGCCCATCTTTCCATCGGACAGGAATCGACCGCCGTGGGAATTTGCGCGAATCTCGAAATCGAAGACTTCATTTTCGGCTCGCACCGAAGTCACGGTGAAATTCTTGCAAAGTGCTACTCGGCAATCGCACGACTTGAACCGAACAAGCTCGAAGAAGTGATGAAAGGATATCTCGGCGGCGACGCGCTCCGCGTTGTCGAGGCCCATCCCTACGCTGACATGAGTGATCTCGCCGAGAACTTCGTTCTTTATGGCACGCTCGCGGAAATCTTCGCGCGGAAGGCGGGTTTCAACCGGGGGCTCGGCGGCTCGATGCACGCCTTCTTTGCCCCCTTCGGCAGCATGCCGAACAACGCAATCGTCGGCGGTTCGGCCGATATCGCAACCGGCGCGGCCATCTTCAAGCGTGTCAACCGGAAGCCCGGAATTGTCATCGCCAACATCGGCGACGCTTCCATGGGGTGCGGTCCGGTGTGGGAAGCGATGATGCTCGCCGCCATGGACCAGTACCGCACACTCTGGGACAAGGACGTCGGGGGTGCCCCTCCGATTCTTTTCAACTTCATCAATAATTTCTACGGTATGGGTGGTCAGACTTCCGGGGAGACCATGGGGTATCAGGTACTCGCACGCGTTGGAGCCGGGGTGAACCCGGACAACATGCACGCCGAACGAGTCGACGGCTACAATCCGCTTGCCGTGGCCGATGCGATCGAACGAAAGAAGAAGATCCTTACCGAAGGCCGCGGCCCGGTGCTGCTGGACACCATCACCTACAGGATCTCCGGTCACTCACCCTCGGATGCGTCGAGCTACCGTACAAAAGAGGAAGTGTCACTCTGGGAGGAGGCGGATTCGGTCAAGTCTTTCGGCGATTACCTGGAGACAAACGGGGTAATCTCGCGCTCAGAAATTGGCTCACTGCAGCAAAAGGTGATTGAAAAGATTACCCGTACAGTTACCCTTGCGATCAACGACGAGATTTCCCCCCGCGTGAACGGCGAGTTCATCGGGACGGTGATGTTCTCCAATTCTCCTCAGGACCGCATGGGAGAGGGGAAACCGGAAGTACTTCTTCCGAGGGAGAAGAATCCGCGCGTAGAGCAGCTGGCCAGGCGGAGTCGGTTCGGCCTGGACGAAAACGGTAAAGAGCTTTCGAAGATGAAGATTTTTGCATATCGCGATGCACTTTTCGAGGCGGTAATCCACCGGTTCTACGAAGACCCCACCATGGTTGCCTACGGAGAGGAGAACCGCGACTGGGGTGGCGCCTTTGCCGTTTACCGCGGTCTCACCGAAGCACTCCCCTATCATAGGCTTTTCAACTCCTCGATCTCCGAGGGTGCAATCGTCGGTTCGGGAGTCGGATACGCGCTCGCGGGAGGACGGGCCTTAGTCGAGCTCATGTACTGCGACTTCATGGGTCGAGCGGGCGATGAAATCTTCAATCAGGCAGCCAAATGGCAGAGCATGTCGGCAGGCGTACTGAAGATGCCGCTTGTTGTCCGGGTTTCGGTGGGCAGCAAGTATGGCGCCCAGCATTCCCAGGACTGGACGAGCCTCGTCGCTCACATTCCCGGCCTGAAAGTCATGTTCCCGGCAACTCCCTACGACGCCAAGGGCATGTTGAACCTGGCCCTCCGCGGGACGGATCCGGTAATCTTTTTCGAGAGCCAGCGGCTATATGACATCGGAGAGTACTTCGAAAAGGGCGGTGTGCCCGAGGGGTACTACGAGATTCCGGAAGGTGAACCGGCGGTGCGGCGGACGGGTAACGACGTGACCATCTTCACGATCGGCGCAACGCTCTACCGCGCAATGGAAGCAGCGGAAATTCTATCTGCCAAATACGGTATCGAGGCCGAAGTCATCGACGGTCGCTTCATCAATCCGCTCAACTACGACACTATCGTGGAAAGCGTGAAAAAGACCGGACGCATCGTCATGGCTTCCGACGCGTGCGAACGCGGGAGTTTCCTCCATACGGTGGCGAATACGGTGAGCGAGCTCGCCTTTGATTACCTTGACGCGCCTCCGGCCGTCGTCGGATCGAGAAACTGGATAACGCCGGCCGCTGAGATGGAGGATGAGTTCTTTCCGCAGGCCGAATGGATCGTCGACGCGGTCCACGAACGGATTCTGCCGATTGCCGAACACACCACATCGACGGTGCAAACAACCGGTGAGATGTCGCGCCGGAACAGGCTCGGGGTCTAGAACGAAGAGACCGCTATGAGCCGGTTCAGCTCTTCTGCAACCGGCTCTGCGTATCGGGCGCCGACTCTGTAGCGGGCGGCGCCCTCCACTTCCCGTGACCACACAACCCGGCTGAGAACTTCATAGTCGCGATCGTCAGTATTCGAGTGCACCACCAGCACGATGGAGTCCCCGGTTCCGATAGGCCGTGTGCCCTCGAAAGAGATACCGCTTCGGCTCACGTTCCGGATAGTGCCCGGGTATGTGGCGCCTGCGACCTTGCAGCAGTGCAGCTCGACGTCGGCGAGGCGTTGAGCGGGAAACCGGCGCTCGTGCCGTTTCTCGACCCCGGACAGGTGGATGCGATTCCTTCCCGCCATTTTTGCCGAATAGAGGCCGACGTCCGCGAGTTCGATGAGCGTATCGACGCTGTCGGCGTGATCCGGATAGGCCGCGATTCCGCCGGAGAACGTGACGTGAATTTCCGGATGGACCGGATCGGCTTCTATTGCTCCGAGAAGCCGGCTGCCAAGCCGGGTTGCCCCGGAAAGATCGGTCTGCGGCATGATAACCAGAAATTCTTCGCCGCCGTATCTGCCGGCAATGTCTTCGGACCGCAGATAGTGCCGGAGAAATGCGGCAAAGCCACACAACACGTCGTCTCCAGTCTGATGTCCGTAGGAGTCGTTTACCTTTTTGAAGTTGTCAAGATCGAGAAAAAGTACGGAGAGCGGAATCTCATATCGCTTGGACCGATTCAGCTCCCGACGCAGAGCGTCGGCGAGGTACCGGCGATTGTAGAGCCCTGTCAGCTCATCGACCACTGCGAGTCGAAGTTTCCCCTCATAACCACGCAGCTCCATGATTTTCGGATTTTCGAGCACGCCGCCGCGTTTGAGTAGAAAGTCCAGAGCCGCCACGCGAAAATCAGTATCTGACCCAATGCGGCCGGTCAAGAACTTCTGATGCTCCAGAATAGTGTCCAGAAGAGCAGCCGATTCATTTTCCGGGATCTGCAGATCGAACAGTACATCAAAAAGCGCAGAGCTCCAGGCTCCGACTGAATCGGTTTGCGACTGCTTTCGCATCAGCGAGTCGAGAGATTCGGAGGAATTCAACAGATTTTGAAGCAGAACGTTTTTTTCTTCGGACGTGTGCACAGTCACCCCCCTGAGCACTTTTATCTGACAATATACGCCCCGAATCAGCGCCTTGCAACAGTTTTCGCGTTCTCTGGCGGATAGTCCCGGTTAACGAACAGCGGGACCGCCTCAGTTGAGCATAACCTGACCGCCGGTGACAGGGACTGCCTGTCCGGTTTCGTATTCCTGCTCCACAAGGTAACAGATCGCCCGAACCACATCGTCGGGTCGGCAGCCGCGTGCCATGGGAACCTTTTCTTCGTAGAAGCGTTTGACGTCGGCGATGCTCGTTGCGCCGGGCACCTTTCCCGCGCGAAGATACTGCACAAACAGCCCCCGGTCCGGATCAGCCCACAGCGGTCCTTCAAAAAAATTGCCCGGGCAGATCGCATTTACTTTAATGTTCTGGGTCACGAGCTCCAGCGCGAAGCTCTGGACCAGCCCGATGGCTCCGAACTTGCTGCCTGCGTAGGCGCCATTTCGGTTTGACCCCTCCAGACCGCTTTTGGAATTGATCTGGATGATGTCCGAAAAATAGCGCCCTCCGCTGCCTGCATTCTGGAGAGACATTACCGGCGCGAGCAATTTGGTGCAAAGAAAGAACCCGATGTAGTTGACGGAGGTGACGAAATTGAAGTCCTTTAAGGAAATTTCGGTGACGCTGCCAGCTTTGAGCACACCGGCGTTGCTCACGACAATGTCGACGCCGCCAACTCTGTCAACGACCTCGGCCACCATCGCGCGGACAGATTCTTCGTCGGTGACGTTGGCGCCGAATGCGTAGGCGACCGATCGACCGCTTTCGCGGTTCAGCTCCTCGGCGAGGCTGCGGGCCCCGGCAATGTTGAGGTCCACAATGCAGACAATGCTGCCGCCCGCGGCGAGCGACCGAACGATGCCTTCGCCAAAACCCTGTGCCCCACCGGTAACCAGGGCGACCTTTCCGGCGACGACCGAAGATCGACGGGAAAAAAGCCGTTCCCGGGAGTGCGGCCCGGCGTCACCCCCGCCGGCACGCTGGTTTGGTGCGGCGGTCTCGAGAGGCGCATTTTCGTCCCCGCCTCCGATGTGGAAGGCAACTTCCTTCCCGTCGTCGAACCGAAACATGCAACCCCGCGGACGACGGCCCTCTCTCCCCCGAAAACCGGCATAGGCGTCCCTGATCCGCTGAGCGAACGCAGGACCAATCGGCAGCGTCGCCGTCGCTCCGGCCTGGAATTCCGCCGGCGAAAGCCGGTCCACCACAAATAGATCGCGGCCGGCGGATTCGAGCGCGGAGTCCGTTCGCGTTACAGTTGCTCCCACGTGACCGTCAAAAGTCAAACCGCGCACGAATGGTGCGAGCTGTGTGCGTAGATCGGGACTCATTGCCTACCCCTGCCTCAGTTTGTCGAGTTCGCGGCAGATGCTCTCCGGCGACCGCGGGTCCATCTTTCGCCCCATCGTCGCATAGCGCCTGATACGATCGGGTAACGACAGTCCGGCGATAGGATTGTCGGCCGCGAACAGGCCGAAGCGGGGATCACAGGTGGAGGCCTTCTCGTGCGCGATCAAGGCCCAGGTAGTGTCGTTCAGGTGCGCGAACTGTGGCAGCATCACCTCCGGGCATCGGAACGACTGTCGGGAACTGTTGATATCCACACCGCTTATCTCCAGAAATCCGTACCGGGCACAAAGCTGTTGGACCCGCAAGAGCTGTTCGGCGCTGTTGCGCGGCGGCATGTAGGTTACCGATTTGAAACCGATACGCGCAAGCTCGGGGAAGAGCTCGTCGAGGAAACCGTCCTCGAACTTTTCCGGCTTCTTGTCCCCGGTCGGCGACGCGCCGACGTCACCGAGGTAGGCATAGGCCGGGATGGCACCGATCCGGTTGGCGAACTCAACTACATCGCCGACCGCGATGCACTCCGTCTCGTCCGGTTGTATGAAAATCCGGTCCAGGAAAGAGCTTTTGAGAACCCCGAGCAGGTCGTAAAGCAGGTGGGGATTTTCCCGGTCGCACAGGAATCGGTCAATGGAATCCGGAACCGTGAGACCCAATCTGACCCGCAGGAAGCCAGTCAATTCGGGTCCAGCCGGCTGCAACTGGAGAATCCTCCTCGATAGCGCGGCGAGTATGTGCCGCTCCGTGATACTCCCTCCCTCGCCTGCCTGGGATGCCGCAAAAACATCATCCTCGAAATCGATCGGAGCTATACCGAAGTCCCGAATCAGCTCGTTCAGCCGCTCCACCTGTTTCCGGTTTCGACGATTCCTTTGAACGTGGATGGGCTCGAGGAGAGCCTCGACTTCGGCAATCCGGCTTTGGGGTACCCCGTGGATCACCATATAGGCAATGTTGACCGAGTCAGGATTGTTCAACTTTCGGCCCGCCATCGCCGTACCGGTAAAGTTGACGCGAAGCTCGCACCCTACCGTGGAGCCAATACCGATTATTCGACAAGCCTCCACCATTTCGCGCGCGGCCGAAATAGAATCATGATCGACACTGCCGACCGCCTGAAGACCGGCGGTACGAGCCATCGCCGCCGCAAGTGTCGGCGAGTAGGGGCTGAACGAGTATATCGTGTGAACATGGTTGTTCACCTCGTCCGAGAGCGAACTGCCCGCCCATGGCGGGCGCGCGCCTTCGGCGAGCTCCCCCAATGCAGCGAGCCGACTTTTCGCATCGGGCACGTTCAGTCTTCCTGCCACCCCGTCAGAGACATGGTGAATTTCTCTTGAGCTCACGAGTCAGTCTTCCTTGTCCCGCAGATCATTGATCAGATGCTCCAGCGCCTTGTCGGCGTCTTCATTGGCTATCTGGCAGGTGCCGGCCTGTGGATGGCCGCCTCCGCCGTAGCGCATCATCAATTCGCCGATATTCGTCGTGCAACTTCGGTTGAATATCGATTTACCCACGGTCAGGACCGTGTTCTGGTTCTTGAAACCCCATATCACCTGTATGGAAACGTTTGTTTCCGGGAAAAGCGCATATTTCACAAACCGGTTTCCGGCGAAAACCGTCTTCTCCCGACGCAGATCGGTCACGAGTACGTTGCCATTCACCACAGCACAGCGCTTCATCTGGTCCTCGAAGAGCTCGCTGTGCTCGAAATAGAGATCGACCCGCTCTTTCACATCCGGAAGTTCCAGAATCTCGGCGATGGTGAGCTCCCGCATCGCGTCGATCGTGTCCATCATGAGCTGATAGTTCGAAATCCGAAAGCTCTTGAATCGGCCGAGACCGGTGCGCGCGTCCATGATGAAGTTCAGAAGGTTCCAGCCGTCCGGGTGAAGGACCTCTTCCTTGCTGAACTGCGCCGAATCCCCTTTGTCCACTGCAGCGAGAAGGTCTTCCGAAACGCCCCGGAACCTCTTCTTACCTCCATAATGGTTGTAGACGACGCGCGCCGCTGAAGGAGCCTGCGGATCGATTATGTGATTGTCCCGTTGCCCGACACGGACGGTTTCGCTGAAATGGTGGTCGAAAGCGAGGTAGACCCCCTCGACATAAGGGAGATTTGTGGTAATGTCGTGCGCATCGATTTCGATGAGTCCGTCCTGCATGTCCTTGGGGTGTACGAACTTGACCTCGTTGATAAGACCAAGGTCTTCCAGGAGCACCGCGCAGACAAGACCATCGAAATCGCTCCTGGTGACCAGTCGGTATTCGCCGGTGCTCTCCACTGTGGACTCCTCCTGCCGGCTCATGCTACCCGATAATGGAACGCTCATCAAGCGAAATCCGTCACCTTGATCTTCCCGGCGCGGTTGGCTACCCTAACAGGAACAGGCATGAGCAACAAAAACGGTAATACTCGGTTTATCCTCACCGCAGACGTCGGCGGCACCAACACCACCGTGGGACTGGTCTCCCTGGAAAGGGGACGTTTTACCATTGTCGCAAAGGAACCGTTCGAGACTGCGGAAATGGACGGGATCGAGGAGGCGCTGGAGACCGCGCTTGAACAGATGCGGGATCATCTCGGCGGTGCACGCATTGAAGGCTGCTGCATAAGCTGCGCCGGACCGGTTCGAGACAACCGGTGCGCACTGTCGAACGCGAGCTGGGACATCGATGGACGGGAGGTCGAAAAGAAGACGGGACTGACGACGATGCTGGTGAACGATTTCATCGCTGTCGGATACAGCCTTCCTCTGCTCGACGAGTTCGACCGTGCTCAGCTCACACCGCTTCCGCACCCCGACGGCAGTCTGCCTCATTCCGTGAAAGACCCGACCGGGCTCATGGTGCGTGCGGTGCTCGGAGCCGGTACCGGTTTGGGCGTCGGCTATCTCGTTGAAGACAACGGCCGGTACTTCGGACTGCCTTCGGAGGGAGGGCACGCGGATTTCGCGCCCTTCGACGATGAGACCGACGCATTTCACGAGTTCCTGCAGCGGCGTACGGGGGTAGCGCCAGGTACCGAGCTTTTCGTTTCGGGGCAGGGCATTTCGAACATATGGCAATTTTACCGAAGGACCGGACACATTGCCGACGCCGATGTTTCGGCGAATGTCTGTTTGACCGAGATCGACGCCGCGGACCCGGCGGACCGCCCCTCCCTCATTTCGAAGTTCGCCGATGCCGACGAAAAGTGTGCCGACATCATGCGTCTGTTCGTCCGCATGTACGGAAAGTATGCAAGCAATCTGGCGCTGATCTTCCTCCCCGGTGGAGGATTCTTTCTCGCCGGTGGAATCGCGGCGAAGAACGAACGGTGGTTTCTCCGGGACAATCTATTCATGAACCACTTTGTCTCAAACTACAAAGACCTCGTGCGACCGGTACTCGATACAGTCCCGGTCTACATCATCAAAGAGTATTCGATTTCCCTTCTCGGCGCGGCAAATGCCTTCATATCCCGGACAGCTTCGCGGGAGGAAACGACGTGAACTTCAACCTGCCGAACACCCTGGTCAACGACATGCGCGGAAAACAGATAGACGTCGAAATGACGCTTCGTATCCTCGATAATTACAACCAGGGCCGCTACGATCACATCAAGCCGGTGGAAGTGGAATCGATTCCCGCGGTCGACGGGAAGACGATCATCGACATGACAAAGCCGGTTTTGCTTCGAATCGACCGACGCGCCCTCGAGGGCCGACTGGAGACGCTCGGGATCTCGTGGCTCCTCTCCCGAGCGCCGGAGATCTTCGGCCGTTCCGATGGAGATTCGACAACGCTTGACCAGAGGTCCCTGCGGCTTGTGGGAAAAGCGCTATTGCCGTTTCTGTCCTATGGAATACTCAACGGCGGCTCCGCCACGAGCTATGCCGACCGTACGAAGAATCGTTCATTCAACGGTGAGCTCTATTCTCTCCTCGAACCTGAGTTCGAAAGAATGGCGGAGCTCTCATCGGGCCGCGCCAAAGGTCTCACTCCCGGTTTTATCAACCCTGACGGCTCGCCGGGTCCGAGTTTTATCGAGCTCAAGATGCGTGCGCTACTGATCCAATCTCTGACCTCAAGGAGTCTGTCGGAATCTCTCCGGAAGGCGGCACAGCCGGTCGGCACTCTCCGGGCGACGGACGTCTCCGCGGACTCCCGGACTGCTTTCGCCGCCGGCCTGCCGCTTTTTCAGATGACCAGCGTCTCCAATAACCGCGAGGTAGCAGACGCTTTTGACGCATTTGTGGAAAGTCCGCTTCTCGCGCCACTGATTCGAGCGACCGGATTCGACCCGACACGAGCAGAAACCGGAGTTCAGCCGCTCATCGCCGCCTACACACATTCGAGTGATGGCAGACCTAAAAGAATATTCGACCGCGCCAACGGAGGTGTCGGCTCGACTTTGCCGCTTCCCGGCGGTCACGGCCAGAACTTCTCCGTGTTGAAAGATGTCTACCGGCGTCTGCTCAGCATGGGAAAACGCTATCTCTACCTAGGCAACGTCGATAATCTCGGCTTTACCGTGGACCCGGTGGAACTTGCCTATCTTGCACTCACGGGGCGGCAGGCGGGGTTCGACTTCGCTTTCCGAACTCCTGTCGATGTCAAGGGGGGTATCCTCGTCAAAGACCGCCACTCCGGGCTCACCTGTGCAGACATCGGCCCGGCGATAAGTACCGAAGAGATGCTCAGCGCGGAGGCCTCAGGAAGCGGCATCCTCTTCAACTGCGCAACAGGACTTTTCGACCTTCAGTACCTGGTGGCCAATATCGATCGTATCGTCGACGAGATTCCCACCCGATTCAGCGACCAGAACAAGGATGCAGGGAGATACTCACAGGCGGAGCAGGTGACCTGGGAGATCATTGGAATGTTGGACAATTTTCTGGTGTTCGGGGTGGAGAAATGGAATCGGTTTCTCGCCGCGAAACTCCTTATGGAAACGCTGATGACGAGCGGAGTGAAAATCGATAGCCCGCGCTATCCTCGATCCGACTCGGCAGCCGACGATATCCACGGCACGGCTGTGAAGCTCCACGCCGGGCTGGTCGACCGGCTGGAAAAAGTGTACGGAATGCGGCTGAGCGCAGGTCGCTGGAAGCCGATTCCGCTCGAAGTGCTCGAGAAGGGGCAAGAGTATGAAACGTGATACGCGGTCGACCAGATGGGATGACGCCGGGTCGTTCGAGGCATCCGCCTCCGGAGCAGACTCCCCATCCGGGGAGGCCAAAGGCGCGCGCCTTACGCCGAACTTTGGAAAGATGAATGGCCTTGTTCCCGCCGTGGTTCAGGAGTATCGGACCCACGAAGTTCTCATGGTAGCCTTCATGAACCAGGAGGCCTGGGAGCGCACATTAGCGACGGGTTACGCACACTTCTTCAGTCGAACGAGAAATGCGATCTGGAAGAAGGGGGAGACCTCCGGCCATCTTCAAGAGATCCGGGAAATCATGATCGATTGTGATGACGATTCACTTCTGCTCCTGGTCAATCAGGTGGAGGGAAGCGCCTGTCATACGGGAAATCGGAGTTGCTTCTATCGAACCGTCTATCCTTTTGTCTGAGAACCCGCTTCGACTACGCAGGCTCCCCTCTCGGCGGCCGCGACTGATCCGGATCCCCGTCTGACGGATCGGAATTCGGGGACCCCGCAAATTCCTTGAAAAGCATGCTGTGCTGAATTCCGGTGTTGTTCTGGTACTTACCCTTCCTGCTGTAGTTGTCGTAGTCACCCTCAATGGTGTGGTAGTAGACCTGACATATCTGCACGCCTGCGTAGATCCGGATCGGCTGAATACAGAAGATTTCCAGAGTCCAGAAGCCGCGAAATCCAACGTCACCGAAACCGGCCGTAATGTGGACGAAGAGTCCCAGCCGCCCAATTGATGATCGCCCTTCGAGCATGGGGACATAGCCGTCGGTCGCCGTGTACTCTATCGTACGCCCAAGGTAGAGCCGATTAGGCTCGAGCAGAAGCCCGTCGGACGGAATGGTGACGTTCTCGGAAAAATCTTCCTGCCGCATGTCCAGTTCCCGATTCCGATAGACCAACAGTTTGTCGTGCAGACGGAGATTGTAACTGTTTGGATTGAGCTGGTCGCTGCTGAACGGATCAATATGAATGCGTTTGCCAAGCTGCCGTTCGATCTCTCTGCCGGAAAGAATCATGCCATACTCCTTTGCCGTCGCCACCGGACCCTGTTTCAGATCGGATACCGAGTCTCGACTGTCACCGATGGCAGACCGTTGCCGCCGAGTGCATTCGGTTTGCTCGCCGTCAGGCGTATTCGGGTGACGCGCACATTCCCGTTCGCGTTTTCCCCCGCGTCGACCTGCGATTTCAGGTGGTCAATCGTCTTTGTTACAAGCGTCTCAAGCAGCGCAAATTGTGATTGCTCGATGAAGAGTGCTGCCGCGCGCGCCGCCGCCGCGTAGTCTACCGCCAGAGTGATGTCGCCGGACTCCGAAGCGGGACCGATATCGTAGTCGATTTCGAAATCGACAACGACCGTCTGGGGCGTCAGTCGTTCGTCGGGACGAATACCGATGATGCAGAAGATCTCTAGCCCGGAGACTGCAACGGTTCCGGTCAACGGCGGCCCCGCAGACCGGGCATTCGATTGGTATTGGTAATGAAGAAAAACGTCTCGGCCGGCCATGGGAAGATGAACGCGAGGCAGTCCCGCGGCGACAACGGTTCGCAGCAGCGACGGTTCCGCCTCCGTTCAGTTTCAGTTAGACACGCTCGATTCCGAGCAGTTGAATGTGTTTGTCAAAATGTTTCTCGAGGGCCAGCGCGTACGCTTCCTCGTTCTGATGGATCGCAGCGAACAGCTCGGCGCGAAGATCCGCGTCCATGAGAATTCCGCCGTACGCGATGTGCATGAGCTGACGTCCATTCGGATCGTCAGGATAGTCGAGTAGTTCGCGATCACGAGCCTTCTCGAGCGGCTTCAACTTCTCGATGTCCACATTCACATGGTAGAGCTTCGAAGCTTCGGGAAAGAATTCGATCGCCTTCTGGTGCAACTTTCGATATAGCGCGGGATTGTTCCGGGCAACTACCTCGAGCGCTACCAGCCAGCTGGTTCCGGAAGTCTTCAGATGCACGTGTTTTTCAGTCTGTTTTCCGATCGCCGGGTAGACGGCAAACTTGTCGCTTCCCGAATGGATGGACATCTTGTAGTCGCCGTGCGCGCGAGCTATGTCGCAATGTACGGCGAACTGACGGTCGAAATCTCGAATGTTTCCGATATAGTCTATCGCTTTCTGGAACTCTCCGACGAAACGCGGCGCAATGGAGTTCACCGATACTCCGCGGATTTGCAGCTCGCGGGCGATGAACAGGTGATGTGCAGGGAGCGTGGGAGTGGTGGTTTCATCGATACTGATCTCGAGATCGTAGTCGGGTCCTCGTTTGATCTTCAGGAACTTGTCCACCTTCTGCGCAAAGTCGAGCGCCGGCCCATACATCACCGCGCACTTTTCCGCCTCTTCGAGCGAAACCGTAACGCTGTTCCGTCCGATGCGGAACGTTTTCGAAGCGTAGTCTCTTCGGATTCTCACCTGGTCGTCGCGCCGGATCTTCTTGAACGCCTCGTGCACCTGTCGTTGATCCCAGCCCGCAACTTCCGGTTTCATGACCTCGGTCGAGATCGAGGGTTATCATAGGCATCCCCGCACTCAGGGCACGCTTTATTCCGGCAAGGTTCTTCAGGTGATCACCATCGGCCCCGTACCCGGCTTCGTACCCCTCCTGGAACACCAGGAAGGAAGCATCGGCGATGACGTCCTCGAACGTCCGTCCTGTCAGATCAAGCTCCCGGATGCTCTGCTGGGCGAGCACCGGCGACAGGTTGTACTTCCGTCGCAGCGCGAAGTTGGCCGGCGGTGGCGAGCCCCAGCCTGATCTCCCATTCCTATTGTCGTGCGGCGGTCGCGGAGTGATACCGGCTGCGTGAAGGGAAATACTTTCCAAAGGGCGCGCATGTTGCGCTGGGTCATCGGCACTTCGAGGCAGTATAGCCCCTGAAGGTACTTTGCCTCCCCGGAAAAGCGGCTGCGGATACGGATTGGAGACATCTGGTAGAAGTGCTTGCCCTTCGGGTCGCGACCGATGCAGTACAGCACACCGTCGACTTTGTACACCGACCGCACATAGACTGCCGCGTTGCCGGTACGAAGGATTCTGTCCCGCCCGTTCTTCAGGGTCTCCAGCTGGTCGAGTCCCATATCCATGAGACGACTGTTCTTGACGATCGCAACTATTTCTCTCATGACTCCACCTCGATACCGAAGTATTGAACGGCATTGTCGAAACAGATATCCCGAACCATTCGGGAAAGAATCCCCATATCCCGTGGCGCTTCGCCTCGCTCCACCCATCCGCCTACCAGGTTACAGAGAACCCTGCGGAAATACTCGTGGCGCGGAAACGACATGAAACTCCGAGAGTCGGTAAGCATTCCAACAAACCGACTCAGCAGTCCCAAATTCGCCAGCGCAGTCATCTGCCGCTCCATACCGTCTTTCTGGTCATTGAACCACCAGCCGGAACCGAACTGTACCTTTCCGGGTACCGTTCCGTCCTGGAAGTTCCCTATCATGGTCGCTATAATATCATTGTCCGCTGGATTCAGTATATAGATAATTGTCCGGGGCAGCTCGTTCGTCGCGTCCAACATGTCCAGAAAACGGGCCAGGGGTGCGGCAATCGGCTGATCGGCAATCGAGTCGAAGCCGGTGTCCGGACCGAGACGGCGCAGAATTGAGCAATACGATAGTTTAACGAAGCAGACATAACA